>NZ_JBVISR010000001.1:0-1074740 GCF_055575415.1 Streptomyces sp. NPDC034099
CGGCCTGGAGATCGCCCTCGACTTCGCCCTCCAGTGCTCCCCCGACCACCCCTGGGTCCACAAACACCCCGACTGGTTCCACCACCGCCCCGACGGCTCGATCGCCCACGCCGAGAACCCGCCCAAGAAGTACCAGGACATCTACCCCATCGCCTTCGACGCCGACCCCGAAGGACTCCACGCCGAAACCGTGCGCATCCTGCGCCTGTGGATGGACCACGGCGTGCGGATCTTCCGCGTCGACAACCCCCACACCAAACCCGTCGCCTTCTGGGAACGCGTCATCGCCGACGTCAACGGCTCCGACCCCGACGTCATCTTCCTGGCCGAGGCCTTCACCCGCCCCGCGATGATGCACACCCTCGCCCAGATCGGCTTCCAGCAGTCCTACACCTACTTCACCTGGCGCAACACCAAGCAGGAACTCACCGAGTACCTCACCGAACTGTCGGGGGAGGCCGCCGCCTACATGCGGCCCAACCTCTTCACCAACACCCCCGACATCCTGCACGCCTACCTCCAGCACGGCCACCGCCCCGCCTTCGAGGTCCGCGCCGTCCTCGCCGCCACCCTCTCCCCCACCTGGGGCATCTACAGCGGCTACGAACTCTGCGAGAACACCCCCCTGCGCGAAGGCAGCGAGGAATACCTCGACTCGGAGAAGTACCAGCTCAAACCCCGCGACTGGGCCACCGCCGCCCGCGAGGGCACCACCATCGCCCCCCTCATCACCCGCCTCAACACCATCCGGCGCGAGAACCCGGCTCTCCGCCAGCTGCGCGATCTGCACTTCCACCCCACGGACAAGGAGGAGGTGATCGCCTACTCGAAGCGGCAGGGATCGAACACGGTTCTGGTGGTCGTGAACCTCGACCCCCGCCACACCCAGGAGGCCACGGTCTCGTTGGACATGCCGCAACTCGGCCTGGACTGGCACGAGTCGGTGCCGGTGCGCGACGAGCTGACCGGCGAGACCTACCACTGGGGCAGGGCCAACTATGTGCGCCTGGAGCCGGGCCGTACGCCCGCGCACGTCTGCACGGTTCTGCGACCGTCCCACCCGCAGATCGGAGGGTCACCCATCACATGATCGTCAACGAGCCCGTGCCGGACACCTTCGAGGACACCCCCGCCAAGGACCGCGACCCGGACTGGTTCAAACGAGCCGTCTTCTACGAGGTCCTCGTCCGCTCCTTCCAGGACAGCAACGGCGACGGCGTCGGCGACCTCAAGGGCCTGACCGCCAAGCTGGACTACCTGCAATGGCTGGGCGTGGACTGCCTGTGGCTCCCGCCCTTCTTCAAGTCGCCGCTGCGCGACGGCGGCTACGACGTCTCCGACTACACCGCCGTCCTGCCCGAGTTCGGCGACCTGGCCGACTTCGTGGAGTTCGTGGACGCCGCCCACCAGCGCGGCATGCGCGTGATCATCGACTTCGTCATGAACCACACCAGCGACCAGCACCCGTGGTTCCAGGAGTCCCGCACCAACCCGGACGGCCCCTACGGCGACTACTACGTCTGGGCCGACGACGACAAGCAGTTCCAGGACGCGCGGATCATCTTCGTCGACACCGAGGCGTCCAACTGGACCTACGACCCGGTGCGCAAGCAGTACTACTGGCACCGCTTCTTCTCCCACCAGCCGGACCTCAACTACGAGAACCCGGCCGTGCAGGAGGAGATGATCTCCGCGCTGAAGTTCTGGCTGGACCTGGGCATCGACGGGTTCCGCCTGGACGCGGTGCCGTACCTCTACCAGGAGGAGGGCACCAACTGCGAGAACCTCCCGGCCACGCACGCCTTCCTGAAGCGGGTGCGCAAGGAGATCGACGCGCAGTATCCGGACACGGTGGTACTGGCGGAGGCCAACCAGTGGCCGGAGGACGTGGTCGACTACTTCGGCGACTTCGCGGCCGGCGGCGACGAGTGCCACATGGCCTTCCACTTCCCGGTCATGCCCCGCATCTTCATGGCGGTCAGAAGGGAGTCGCGCTACCCGGTCTCCGAGATCCTCGCCAAGACCCCCGCGATCCCGTCCGGCTGCCAGTGGGGCATCTTCCTGCGCAACCACGACGAGCTGACCCTGGAAATGGTCACCGACGAAGAGCGCGACTACATGTACGCGGAGTACGCCAAGGACCCGCGCATGCGCGCCAACATCGGCATCCGCCGGCGCCTGGCCCCGCTGCTCGACAACGACCGCAACCAGATCGAGCTGTTCACCGCCCTGCTGCTGTCCCTGCCGGGCTCGCCGATCCTCTACTACGGTGACGAGATCGGCATGGGGGACAACATCTGGCTCGGCGACCGCGACGCGGTCCGCACCCCGATGCAGTGGACGCCCGACCGCAACGCGGGCTTCTCCTCGTCCGATCCGGGGCGCCTGTTCCTGCCCACGATCATGGACCCGGTCTACGGCTTCCAGGTGACGAACGTCGAGGCGTCCATGGCCTCGCCCTCGTCCCTGCTGCACTGGACCCGCCGCATGATCGAGATCCGCAAGCAGAACGTGGCCTTCGGCCTGGGCACCTACACCGAGCTGCCCTCCTCCAACCCGGCGGTCCTTGCCTTCCTGCGGGAGTACGGGGACGACCTGGTGCTGTGCGTCCACAACTTCTCCCGGTTCGCACAGCCCACGGAGCTGGACCTCAGCGCCTTCGGCGGACGCCATCCGGTCGAGCTGTTCGGCGGGGTCCGCTTCCCGGCCGTCGGTGACCTGCCGTACCTGCTGACCCTGGGCGGTCACGGCTTCTACTGGTTCCGGCTGCGCAAGGACGCCGTCTAGATACCGGCCCCGTCCCCGGGCGAGGCGGTTTCCACCGTTCCGCCCGGGGCACGCATCAGTAACCACCCCGACGATCCCGGGGAAAGGACGCGACGCCATGTCGGAAGCCGTCATACGCACCGATACGAGCCCTCCGGGCCTCCTTGCGTCACTTGATCCGCTGCTGCGGGAGTGGCTGCCGCGGCAGCGCTGGTTCGCCGGCAAGGGGCGCCCGGTCACCGGCTTCTCGCTGGTCGCGGCCACCGAACTGCTCCCGGCCGACTCTCGCCTCGGCCTCCACCACGTGCTGGTCCGCGCCCACCAGCCGCACACGCCCGCCGGTGGCGCGGCCGAGGAGCCCGGCGATTGCTACCAGCTCCTGATCGGCACGCGCGAGGCGTTGCCGCCCCGGCTCGCGCCCGCGCTGATCGGGCATGTGACCGAGGGCCCGGCGGCCGGACGCACCGCCTACGACGCCCTGTACGACACCCGCCCCGCCGAGGTGCTGCTGGAGGCGCTGCGCACGCGGGCCCGTATCGGCGCTCTGCGCTTCGAGCGCGGGGAGCCGGAGCCGGGACAGGAGATGCGCACGGGCGGGATACGCGGCGGGCTGGTGCCGCGGCTGATGACCGCCGAGCAGTCCAACTCGTCGGTCGTGTACGGAGATACGTTCATTCTCAAGCTGCTGCGGCGGATCGTGCCCGGCGTCAATCCCGACCTGGAGCTGCCGCTGGCCCTGGCCCGGGAGGGCTGCCCCCGGGTGCCGGCCCCGGCGGGATGGATGATGGCCGACCTGGCCGACGGGTCCTGGGTGCTGGGCGTGCTCCAGCCCTATCTGCAGGGTGCGACCGACGGCTGGGAGCTGGCGCTGCGCGAGCTGGCCAAGGGCGAGGACTTCGTCGCCGAGGCCCGGGCGCTGGGGCGGGCCACCGCCGAGGTGCACACCGCGCTGGCCCGCGCGCTGCCGACCGTCACCCTCGGCCACACCCAGGCGCGGCAGCTCTCCGACGGCATGATCGAGCGGCTGGAGGAGGCCGCGCAGGCGGTACCCCTGCTGCGGTCGTACGCACCCGCGCTGCGGACGGCGTTCACCGCGCTGGCCGACCTGGCCGCGGAGGGCCGCACCTGGACCGCGCAGCGCGTCCACGGCGACCTGCACCTCGGCCAGTGCCTGCGCTCGCCCGACGGGGAGTGGTCGCTGATCGACTTCGAGGGCGAGCCGGCGAAACCCCTGGCCGAGCGCCGGCTGCCGCAGCCGGCGGCGCGGGACGTCGCCGGGATGCTGCGCTCCTTCGACTACGCCGCCCACTCGGCCGAGGTACGCGTGCCGGGCTGGGCCGAGTCCTGCCGGGCCGCGTACTGCACCGGGTACGCGGAGGCCGGCGGCCGGGACCCGCGCACCGATCCGGTGCTGCTGCGCGCCTACGAGACGGACAAGGCGGTCTACGAGGTCCTGTACGAGGCCCGGCACCGTCCCGACTGGCTCCCCGTGCCCCTGGCGGCGGTGCGCCGCCTGTCCGTGCCCGAGCCCGCATGACGCCCACGCCCGCTCCCACTTCGCCCAGGAGGCCCCGCCCGTGACCCCCCGCCCCTCGTCCAGCGGCCCCGACCCGAAGAAGACGACCGGGAAGAAGACAGCCGGGAAGGAGACGGCCAAGGCCGCGAAGAAGGCAGTCACCAAGAAGGCAGTCACGAAGAAGGCCGTCGCCAAGAAGACGGCCCTCAAGAAGGCGGCCCCGACGAAGACCGCGCCCGGGGCGGGGTCGGCAGCCGCCGTCGCCTCCCCCGAGACCGAGGGCGCCGTCTCCCCCGCGCTGGACGCCGGCGACCGGGAGCGGCTGCTCTCCGGCACGCACCACGATCCGCACGCGGTGCTCGGCGCCCACCGGGTGCCCGGCGGGGTCGCGTTCCGCGCGTTCCGGCCGTACGCCCTGGCGGTGACCGTGCTGTCCGGGGAGCTGCGGGTCGAGCTGCACGACGACGGTGACGGGTTCTTCTCCGGTCTCGTGCCGCTGGACGAGGTCCCGGTCCACCGGCTGCTCGTGACGTACGAGGGGACGGTCCAGGAGGCCGAGGACCCGTACCGCTTCCTGCCCACCCTGGGCGAGCTGGACCTGCACCTGATCGGCGAGGGGCGGCACGAGCAGCTGTGGCGGGCGCTCGGCGCGCACCCGACGACGCGGGACGGGGTGGCGGGCACCCGGTTCGCGGTGTGGGCACCGAACGCGCGCGGGGTCCGGGTGGCCGGCGGCTTCAACTTCTGGGACGGTACCGGCCACCCGATGCGCTCCCTCGGCCCGACCGGGGTGTGGGAGCTGTTCCTGCCCGGCGTCGGCGCGGGCGAGCTGTACAAGTTCGAGATCACCCGGCCCGACGGCTCCCGCACCTTCCGCGCGGACCCGCTGGCCCGCCGTACGGAGGTGCCGCCCGCCACGTCCTCCGTCGTGCACGCCTCGGACTACACGTGGGGCGACGAGGAGTGGCTGGCCCACCGCGCGGACGCGCCCGCGCACGAGGCGCCGATGTCGGTGTACGAGGTCCACCTGCCGTCCTGGCGTCCCGGCCTGACCTACCGCGAGCTGGCGGAGCAGCTCCCCGCCTACGTCGCGGACCTGGGCTTCACCCACGTCGAGCTGATGCCGGTCGCCGAGCACCCCTTCGGCGGCTCCTGGGGCTACCAGGTCACCGGCTTCTACGCGCCCACGGCCCGGCTCGGCGACCCCGACGACTTCAAGTACCTGGTCGACCGGCTGCACCGGGCCGGGATCGGTGTGCTGATGGACTGGGTGCCGGCGCACTTCCCGCGCGACGACTGGGCGCTGGCCCAGTTCGACGGGCGCCCGCTGTACGAGCACTCCGACCCGCTGCGGGCGGCGCATCCGGACTGGGGAACGCTGGAGTTCGACTTCGGCCGCCGGGAGGTGCGCAACTTCCTGGTGGCCAACGCCGTGTACTGGTGCGAGGAGTTCCACATCGACGGCCTCCGCGTGGACGCCGTCGCCTCGATGCTGTACCTGGACTACTCGCGCGAGCCGGGCCAGTGGACGCCGAACGAGCACGGCGGCCGGGAGAACCTGGACGCGGTGGCGTTCCTCCAGGAGATGAACGCGACGCTGTACCGGCGGGTGCCCGGCGTCGTGACGGTGGCGGAGGAGTCGACGGCCTGGGACGGGGTCACGCGGGCCACGCACCACCAGGGGCCGAGCGGCTTCGGCGGACTGGGCTTCGGGCTGAAGTGGAACATGGGGTGGATGCACGACTCGCTCGAGTACATGAGCCGCGAGCCGGTGCACCGCAAGTACCACCACGGCGAGCTGACCTTCTCCATGGTGTACGCGTACAGCGAGAACTACGTGCTGCCGATATCGCACGACGAGGTGGTGCACGGCAAGAAGTCGCTGGTGTCGAAGATGCCCGGTGACTGGTGGCAGCAGCGTGCCAACGAACGGGCGTACCTGGGCTACATGTGGGCCCACCCCGGCAAGCAACTGCTGTTCATGGGACAGGAGTTCGCCCAGGGCGCGGAGTGGTCGGAGGCGCACGGCCCCGACTGGTGGCTGCTGGACCCGGAGTACGGGGCGGCGGCGGACCACCGGGGCGTGCGCGACCTGGTGCGGGACCTGAACACCGTCTACCGGGCCACGCCCGCGCTGTGGCGGCGCGACACCCATCCCTCCGGGTTCGCCTGGGTGGCCGGGGACGCCGCCGAGGACGACGTACTGGCCTTCCTGCGCCTGGACGCCGACGGCACCCCGCTGCTCGCGGTGTCGAACTTCGCCCCGGTGGTCCGCTCCGGCTACCGCCTCGGCGTTCCCGACGACGTCCCGGCCTGGCACGAGGTGCTCAACACCGACGCCGCCCGGTACGGCGGCGGCGACGTGGTCAACCCGGACCCGGTCAAGCCGGAGGCGCAGGGGTGGCACGGCCGCCCGGCGAGCATCCGCCTGACCCTGCCGCCCCTGGCGACGGTGTGGCTGCGCCCGGCCTGACCGTCAGCCCGCGTCGCCCGCGTCCACCAGCCCCTTCGGCAGCGGCTCGCTGTGCAGGACGGCGAGGCGCTGGGTGGCGCGGGTGAGGGCGACGTACAGGTCGCTGGTGCCGTAGCGGCCGGGCTCGACGACCAGGACGGAGTCGAACTCCAGGCCCTTGGACTGGCGCGGGTCCAGGAGGACCGTCTTCCGCGTCAGATCCGGCTCGGCGCCCGCCGTCACGCCGTCGAGCCGGGACGCGAGAGCCCGGTGCAGCTCGCGCGGGGCGATGACGGCGAGGCGACCCTCCTCAGGGGCCAGTTCCCGGGCCGCCTCGGCGACGGCGGCCGGGAGGTCGCCGGTGGCCCGGACCCAGGGGCGTACGCCCGTCGAGCGCACCGAACTCGGCGGCGTGAACTCCGGGTCCTCGGCACGGACCACGGCCGCCGCCAGGTCCATGATCTCGGCCGGGGTGCGGTAGTTGACGCCCAGGCGGGTGTGCTCCCAGCGGTCCTCGACGTAGGGGGCGAGGATCTTCGACCAGGAGCCGACACCGGCGGCCTCCGCGGTCTGCGCCGGGTCGCCGACCAGGGTCATGGAGCGGGTCGGGCAGCGGCGCATCAGCAGCCGCCAGGCCATCGGGGACAGCTCCTGCGCCTCGTCCACGATGATGTGCCCGAAGGCCCAGGTGCGGTCGGCCGCCGCGCGCTCGGCGGCGCTGCGGTGGTCGTCCTCCTCCTGGCGCTCGGCGAACCGCTCGGCGTCGATGATGTCGTGCGCGGACAGGACCTCGGCGTCCTCCTCGTCCTTGTCCTCGAACTCGTAGGTCCGGGACGCGTACGACACGTCCAGCACGCCCTGCGCGTAGGCGATCTGCTCCTCGCGCTCGCGTTCGGCGCGGGAGCGGGCGATCCGGTCGTCCACGCCGAGCAGTTCGGCCGCCTCGTCCAGCAGGGGCACGTCGGCGACGGTCCAGCGCCGGGTGACCGGGCGGCGGACGGCGGCGGCGTCCTCGGCGGGAAGGAATGCCTCGGGGGCGGCGAGGAGGTCGGCGACCAGGCGCTGCGGGGTGAGCCTGGGCCACAGCCGGTCGATGGCGGACCAGACCTCGGGGTTCTCGGCGAGTTCGTCGCGGATCTGGGTGATGTCGCTGGGGTCGAGGAGATTGCCGCCGTCGTAGGGGTCGGTGCCGATGCGCTCGGCGACCATGTCGGTCAGGGTGTTGAGGATGTGGCCCTCGAAGTGCTCGCGGGCCGCGTTGTGCGGCAGCTTCGCGGCCCGGGTGCGCTCGCGGGCGACGTTGACCAGGTCGTCGTCCAGCATGAGGATCTCGCGGTCGTGCTCGATCGCGATGACCGGGTCGGGCAGCGCCTGCCGGTCGCGGACCGCCTCGGCGAGCACGTCGGCCATGCCGGCCCGGCCCTTCACGGCCGCCGCCTCGGGGGTGTCCGCGGCGGTGGCCTTCACGCCGGGGAACAGCTCGCCGACGGTGGCGAGGAGCACGCCGGTCTCGCCGAGCGAGGGCAGCACCTCGCCGATGTAGCCGAGGAAGGCCGGGTTGGGGCCGACGATGAGGACGGCGCGCTTGGCGAGCAGTTCACGGTGCTCGTAGAGGAGGTAGGCGGCGCGGTGCAGGGCGACGGCGGTCTTGCCGGTGCCGGGGCCGCCCTCGACGACCAGGACGCCGCGGTGCGGGGCGCGGATGATGCGGTCCTGGTCGGCCTGGATGGTCTGCACGATGTCGCCCATGCGGCCGGTGCGCGCGGAGTTCAGCGCGGCGAGCAGCACGGCGTCGCCGGAGGGGTCCTCGTGGCCGGTGCGCCTCTCGTCGCCGAGGTCGAGGATCTCGTCGTGCAGCGCGGTGACCGTACGGCCCTCGCTGGTGATGTGCCGGCGGCGGCGCAGCCCCATCGGGGTGTGGCCGGTGGCCAGGTAGAAGGGGCGGGCGACACCGGCCCGCCAGTCGATGAGGACCGGGGTGCGTTCGGCGTCGTCGGCGCGGAGTCCGATGCGGCCGATGTGGTGGGCCTGCCCGGAGGTGAGGTCGATCCGGCCGAAGCAGAGGGAGCCGTCCACCGCGTTGAGCGCGGCGAGCAGCCCGGAGCGCTCGGCGACCAGGATGTCCCGCTCCAGGCGGGCCTGCTGGGGGGTGTTGCCCTGCGCGAGCGCGTCGGTGACGGAGTCCTCGGCGTCGCCGCGCAGCGCGTCCACGCGCGCGTACAGTCCGTCGATGAATTCCTGCTCGTGCAGCAATTCATCGTCCGGAAATTCGGTGTTTGACAATTCCACTCCCGGCCGCATATACTGTGCCTACTGAACTTCTTCGCGACCTCATTTTTCTGAAGTCACGAATCAATGAATATACGCAGAGAAATCCCCCGAGCGCAATTGCTCGGGGGATTTTTTCGTGTGCCGACGGGTGCCGACCGGTCTGCCGGGCCCGGTCAGAGCACGTCGGCCAGTTCCTCCAGGAGCCGCCGCTTGGGCCGGGAGCCGACCATCGACTTCACCGGCTCGCCTCCGCGGAACACCATGAACGTCGGCATCGACAGCACCTTGTACGCGTTCGTGGTCGCCGGGTTCCGGTCGACGTTCAGCTGCACCACCCTCAGCCGGTCGCCCTCCTCCTCGGCCAGCGCGCCGAGCACCGGCGCCATCTGCCGGCAGGGCGGGCACCAGTCGGCGGTGAACTCCACCAGCACGGGCAGGTCCGACCCGATCACCTCCGTCGCGAAGTCCGCGTCCGTCACCTCGGGCACCCCGCTGGTCTTCATCCGTGTCCTCCCAGTTCGCACTTGGGCTCCGGACCCCCCGGAGCCGCCGCCTCGGCCCGCGTCAGCTGCGCGGCGACCTGCGCGCGCACCGACGTGAGCTGCTCGATCAGCGTGTCCAGCTCGCCCAGCTTGCGCCGGTAGACCACCAGGGACGCCGGGCAGGAGTCGCCCTCGGGGTGCCCGGCGCGCAGGCACTCCACGAAGGGGCGGGTCTCCTCCAGGTCGAACCCGAAGTCCTGGAGGGTCCTGATCTGCCGCAGCAGCTTCAGGTCGTCCTCGTCGTAGGTGCGGTAGCCGTTGTCGCCCCGCCGCGCGGGCAGCAGGCCCCGCGACTCGTAGTACCGCAGCGTCCGCGTGGTGGTCCCGGCCCGTGCGGCCAGCTCGCCGATTCGCATGCCGACGAACGTAAGCCTTGACCCGGACGTCAAGGCAAGAAGCCCCGCGCCGGGGGGAGGGCGCGGGGCTTCTTCGGGGGGCCGGGCGGCTGAGCAACGGGGGGAGCACCTCAGCCGCCCGGCGTACGGGGGCGTCGTACGGACGTCAGGCCTTCGCCAGCTCCTTCTCGCCGCCCTGCTCGGGCAGGTGGTCCGGCGCGTCCTCGCCGCCGGCGGTGCCGTGGCCGTCGTCGAGCAGCGTCTTCTCGTCGAACGGGGCCCGGCCGGCGAGCACCTCGTTCACCCGGTCCTTGTCGATCTCCTTGGTCCAGGTGCCGATGAGGACGGTGGCGACGGCGTTGCCGCCGAAGTTGGTCAGGGCGCGGGCCTCGCTCATGAAGCGGTCGATGCCGACGATCAGGCCGATGCCGTCCACCAGGGCGGGCTTGTGCGACTGCAGGCCGCCGGCCAGCGTGGCGAGACCGGCGCCGGAGACACCGGCGGCGCCCTTGGAGGCCACCAGCAGGAAGAGCAGCAGCGGGATCTGCTCGCCGATCGACATCGGCGTACCCATGGCGTCCGAGATGAACAGCGAGGCCATGGTCATGTAGATCATGGTGCCGTCGAGGTTGAACGAGTAGCCGGTCGGGACGGTGATGCCGACCACCGGCTTGCTGACACCCAGGTGCTCCATCTTCGCGATGAGGCGCGGCAGCGCCGACTCCGACGAGGAGGTGGACAGGATCAGCAGGAACTCGCGGCCCAGGTACTTGAAGAGCGAGAAGACGTTGATCCCGGCCACGACGCGCAGCACCGTGCCCAGCACCAGGAAGAGGAAGAGGAAACAGGTGACGTAGAAGCCGAGCATCAGCACGGCCAGGCTCTTGAGCGCGTCGACGCCGGCCGAGCCGGTGACGGCGGCGATGGCGCCGAAGGCACCGACCGGGGCCGCCCACATGATCATCGCCAGGACGCGGAAGACCAGCCGCTGGATGTGCTCGATGCCGCGCAGCACGGGCTGGCCGGCGTTGCCCATGGCCTGCAGCGCGAAGCCGCAGAGCAGGGCGACCAGCAGGGTCTGCAGGACCTCGCCCGCGGTGAACGCCGAGACGATCGTCGTCGGGATGATGCCGATCAGGAAGTCGACGGTGCCCTTGGCCTCCGCGTCGACCTGTGCCTGGCCGGTCTCCTTGACGGCGTCGGTGACCGCGAGGCCCGTGCCGGGGTCCAGGATGTTGCCGACGATCAGGCCGATGGCGAGCGCCACCAGCGACATCACCAGGAAGTAGACGAGGGCGATGCCCCCGACCGCGCCGACCTTGGCGGCCTTGCGGACCGAGCCGATGCCCAGCACGATCGTGCAGAAGATGATCGGCGAGATCATCATCTTGATCAGGTTCACGAAGCCGGTGCCGAGCGGCTTCAGCTCGGTGGCGAAGTCCGGGGCGATCAGACCGACGGCGATACCGAGGGCGACCGCGATGATCACGGCGATGTAGAGATAGTGCGTGCGGTCGCGCTTGGCTTTGGGTGCGGCAGGTGCCGTAGCGGCGTTGCTGGTCACGGCTGCCCTCCTTGACGGCGTCGTCGGTACTCACCGGCGTGCGGCTCACGTCCGGGGGTTTGTATCGGGGATGCGGTGACTATCTCCCGGCGTGTGAGCGCGGTCACCCTTGCGTTCATTTAGTTCACAATCCAGCCACGAGGGAGACTGGCGGCATGCACCTCCGTGTCCCGAGACCCCGGAGCCTGGCCGGGCAGCTCTTCGCCATGCAGGCCGTACTGATAGCGGTCGTCGTGGTCGGCTACGCGCTGTTCAGCTACATCAGCGACCGGGGGCAGGCGGAGGAGGCGGCCGGGCGCCAGGCCAGGGCGGTGTCGCTGGCGATCGCCGACTCGCCGTCCGTGGCGGAGGCGATCCGCACCCCGGACCCGACGGCGCGTCTCCAGCCGTACGCGGTGCGGGTCATGCGGGACACCGACGTGGACTTCGTGACGATCATGAACCCGCAGGGCATCCGCTGGACCCACCCCAAGCCGAACCAAATCGGCCATCCCTTCCAGGGCCACATCGAGCGCGCGCAGCGGGGCGAGACCTTCACCGAGACCTACACGGGCACGCTCGGCCCCTCGGTACGGGCGGTCGCACCGATCACGGACGACGGCCGGATCGTCGGCCTCGTCTCCGCCGGGATCAAGGTCGAGGAGATCAGCAAGCGGGCGCGGGAGCAGCTCACGGCCCTGACGGGGGTGGCGGCCGGGGCGCTGCTGCTCGGGGCGGTCGGTACGTACGTGATCAACGCGCGGCTGCGCCGGCACACGCACGGGATGAACGCGGACGAGCTGAGCCGGATGCACGACTACCATCAGGCGGCGCTGCACGCGGTGCGGGAGGGGCTGCTGATGCTGGACGGGCAGTACCGGGTCGCGCTGATCAACGACGGCGGACGGGAGTTGCTCGGCGTGCGCGGTGACGTGGTCGGCGCCTCGGTCGCGGACCTGGGGCTGCCCTCGCAGCTGACGGGGGCGCTGCTGGCGTCGGAGCCGCGGGTGGACGAGGTGCACCTGGCGGCGGAGCGGGTGCTGGTGGTGAACACCTCGCCGGTCTCCGGCGGTGAGCACCGGGGCACGGTGGTGACGCTGCGGGACGTGACCGAGCTGCAGTCGCTGACGGGCGAGCTGAACTCGGAGCGCGGTTTCACGCAGGCGTTGCGGTCCCAGGCGCACGAGGCGGCGAACCGGCTGCACACGGTCGTCTCGCTGATCGAGCTGGGGCGGGCGGAGGAGGCCGTGGAGTTCGCGACGGCGGAGCTGGAGCTGGCGCAGGCCCTCACCGACCAGGTGGTGGCGGCGGTGAGCGAGCCGGTGCTCGCGGCGCTGCTGCTGGGCAAGACGGCGCAGGCCAACGAGCGGGGAGTGGAGCTGGTGGTGTCGCAGGACAGCCGACTGGACGACGGACTGCTGCCGCCGTCGCTGCCCGCCCGGGACCTGGTGACGATCCTGGGCAACCTGGTGGACAACGCGGTGGACGCGGCGCAGGGGGCGGCGCCGTCGCGGGTGACGGTGGCGGCGTACACGGAGGCCTCCGGTGCCGGCGGCTCCGAGCTGGTGCTGCGGGTGTCGGACACCGGCGCCGGGGTCGATCCCGCCCATGCCGACCTGGTCTTCCAGCGGGGCTTCTCGACCAAGCCGGCCGGCGAGGGCGGACGCGGCCTGGGCCTCGCGCTGGTCCGGCAGGCGGTACGGCGGCACGGCGGCAGCCTGACCGTGGCGGAGGCGGAGGCCGGCGGCGCTCGCTTCGAGGCACGGCTGCCGCTGGGCGACGCCGGGGGGCGCGGGGCGACACCGGCCACCACGGCGGGCAGACCGGGCGCCGGGGGCGCCGTATGAGCACCGCCGAGCAGCCCATCCGGGTCCTGGTCGTCGAGGACGACCCGGTCGCCGCGGACGCGCACGTCATGTACGTCGGCCGGGTGCCCGGGTTCATCGCCGTCGGCAAGGCCCACACGGGCGCGGAGGCCCGGCGGATGCTGGACCGTACGCCGGTGGACCTGCTCCTGCTCGACCTGCACCTGCCGGACGTGCACGGTCTCCAGCTTGCCCGTTCGCTGCGGGCGGCGGGGCATCACACCGACGTGATAGCGGTGACGTCGGCGCGGGACCTGACGATGGTGCGCGAGGGGGTGTCGCTGGGCGTCGTCCAGTACGTGCTGAAGCCGTTCACCTTCGCCACCCTGCGCGACCGGCTGGTGCGCTACGCGGAGTTCCGGGGCACGGCCGGAGAGGCCAGCGGCCAGGACGAGGTGGACCGCGCCCTGGCCACCCTGCGCGCCCCCGGCCCGGCGGCCCTGCCCAAGGGCCTGAGCGGCCCGACCCTGGAACGGGTGACGGGCGCGCTGCGCGGCTCGGCCGAGGGCCTCACGGCGGCCGGGGTCGCCGAGGTGGTGGGCATCTCCCGCATCACGGCCCGCCGTTACCTGGAGCACCTGGTCGACGCGGGCCGGGCGGGCCGGAGCCCGCAGTACGGGCAGGTGGGGCGCCCGGAGCTGGTGTACCGGTGGGCGCGGGGCCGGTGAGCCGTGCCGCCCTGCGGGCCTGCGGGCCTGCTCGGCGTCTCCGGCCGGGTCGGGTACGGCCCCGTCACGGCTTCCACCCCTTCCACCGTGCCACCCCGTGCGTACGGCCTCCCGCCTGCGGGGCGCTCACGCCGCCTTCGCGTACCACACGACCTGCGCGGCGAGCCCCGCCACGGCGAGCGCCTCCAGCACCGAGAGTGCGACGAGCAGGGCACCGGCGTCCCCGTTCGCCCAGAAGACGGCCAACGCCGCCAGCGGTACCGCGCAGAACGCCGTCAGGTCGATCACGGTCTGGATCGTCTTCCGGGACCGGCGCCGGGTGTCGGTCCGGTGGTACGCCTCCCACCCGAAGGTCGCGAACCCGCCGCCGTGCGCCGCGAGTTCGGCCAGCTTGGGCCCCAGGTCGTCCCGGACGTAGAGCCCGATCGCCGAGATCTTCTCGTCGTTGACGAGGTAGGTCCACCCGAGGACGAGGCACACCGGCGGCAGCGCGAGGAGCATCGAGGGCTGCTCGGCCTGTGCCGTGGCCGCGATGACGGCGGCCACGACGGCGAGCGTCACGTAGAGGAGGTTGTCCCGGAACCCGATCCTCGCCCTCTGCTCGCTCTTCACGCTCTCGTACTCGGCGAGCAGCAACTGCCCGACCGTGACGTCCCGTTCCGGCACTCGAATCCCTTCTCCCAGCGGTGGCTCATGACTATGCCGGGCACCCGCGTCGAGAAGGGCCGGCTCCCCGGCAGTCCCTCGGTCCGAGCCGGCCGACTGGACGCCCTGGTGGTCCCGGGCATGCTTGCAAAACAGTCATGTCGGCCAAGCGCGGCCCCCTACCCTGTCCCTGATGACACGGGGTATGCAGATGAACGGACCAACCACACGAGCGTCATGCCACTCGCCTTCTCTCTCGCAACCCCGGTAGGGACAGTAGGGAGCCGTCATGCACATCGAGATCGCGGTCGCAGCGAACGACAGTACGGTCATTCATGACTTGTACTACTGGTTCCGTCAAGACGACGATATTTGGCGTCACGCGGAGATGCGGCTGCGGCCGTCGCAGACGAGCGGCACCATGGGAGCGGCCGAGACCATCGACATGGTCCTCAGCCACGGCTTTGACTTGGCGACTCTAGTACTGAGCTATGCCACATGGCGTGCCGGACGTCCGGCGGCCCCTCCGACAACGATCACCGTTGATGATGTGTCGGTAACGACGCAAAGCTCTTCGGAGGAGGAAGTGCGCCGTATCGTGAGTCTGCTGCGGTCTGCATCGCCCGCGACGTCTACGGACGACGGCAGCGCTGGACAGCAACAGGGACAGTCCGCGTCCGGGGATGCCGGATGAGTCTGCCGGACCCCACCAGATCTCGGGCGGTACTGATCGGAGTGGACAGCTATCGTCACCTCGACGATTTACCCGCGGTGAGTAACAACCTCAAGAGACTTGCCGCGCTGTTGAGGAAACCCGAGGTCTGGGGCCTGCCAAAGGATCACTGCGTTCTGCTTCACAATCCTCCCTCGTCCGAGAGGGTTCTCGACGCGGTCCACGAGGCAGCCTCCGAGGCCCGTGAGGCTTTTGTCGTGTACTTTGCGGGCCACGGACTGCTGTCCCAGAACTTGGAGCTGCAGCTTGCCCTGTCGGGGTCCGAGCCAGGTAGACGGATGTACCGGGGCGTTGCCTACGACGCTCTTCGCTCGGAGGTCCTGGAGTGCCGCGCATGGAGCAAGGTCGTCATTCTGGACTGCTGCAACAGTGGGAACGCACTGGCCGGCATGGGCACCCAAGACACTGTCGCGGATCAGACGGCAGTGGACGGGACGTATGTGATCACCGCGTCCCCCAAGGGAAAACCGGCCATGGCCCCGGTCGGGGAGAAGTTCACGACCTTCACCGGCGAGTTGGTGAAGGCTATCGATGAAGGCGTCCCCGACGCCGACAGCCTGCTGGACATGGAGTCCCTTTTCCGGCATGTCCGCCACGAACTGATCGCAAGAGGGCTGCCAAAGCCGCAGAAGCGTGCGGGAAACGACGGGCATCGGATCACCCTGTTCCGCAACCGCTGGGCCGGTCGCCCACGTCCTGCGGCGGATACGGGACCGAGGGGCGGATCACTGCGAACAGTCCCGCGGTCCGGTGTCACGGCCGGGTCGGGCGCCCTGGCGGGCGTCACCTCCTTCCGTGCTGACGACGGAAGTCTTCGCCGGGAAGATCTACAGCAGGACCGAAAGCCGGAAGCACCTTCCGACACCTCTCAGAGATCCCCGCGCAGGGGATTGGCGGCATGGATCGAAAAGCCGGTGGGCACTGCGGTACTCGGGGGCGGGGTGATTCTTCTTCTCGCAGGCCTTCTCGTGGCCGCGATGCTCATGCCGGGCAAAAGCTATGGAGACCTTCGATACCAAGGGGGCGACAAACCGGAGGGTGACGAGGGCGGATGCTATGGCATCAGCTACGGTGGCGGCACCGGAGAGCAATGCCACAAGGCCACTTGGGCTTGGCAACTGCCCCCCGGCAAGTCGATAAGGGCGACGTTTAGATTCGAATCGCCTAAGTCCGATCGAGACCTCGTGGGGAAGATTCAACTAAAGGACAGTTGCGGGGCTGCCGTAGAGTGGTCTCTTTCCGCTGATTCGACCCGGGTGGCCGCGGACGATCGGACCATTGAGGACACCCCGGTAGAACACTCTGCCCCTTTGCCGGAAAAGACCAAGCAGGTGGTGCTCGCCGCACGACGCGTCGACACCGACTCCTGTACCGCCACACTTGAGTGGAAAGGGGTGTACCTGGATTCGTAACACCGTATCGCCGTCGCCGGACAGGAGGACCGCTGCCTCACCGACACGGGCGGAGCGCTCCACGCCCTCGTCCGGGACGTCCTGGCCGGCAGGCCGATCACCCCCTCCGGGGGCAATCCTGCGCACACGCATTGACCTGACTAGACCACTCCTCTTACGTTCGCCACGCAGCCGTCCAGGCCACAGCGTCGTGTGCCCGTAGGAGGTCATGCCCGTGCGCCCCACCGTCCGGTTCACCGCCCTGTTCACCCTCACCGCGCTCGCCTCCACCTCGCTCGCCGCCTGCGGGAGCGGCTCCGGCAGTGATCCGGACACGGTGAAGGTCTCTTTCAAGCAGTCGACGGACAACTCCATCAAGGTGATGGACACCTACCTCGGCGACATCAAGAAGCAGTTCGAGAAGGCCAACCCGGGGAAGAAGGTCGAGCTGGTGCCGATCAAGGCGCCGGACTCGGAGTACTACACCAAGCTCCAGCAGATGCTCCGCTCCCCCAAGACCGCCCCCGACCTGGTCTACGAGGACACGTTCCTCATCAACTCGGACATCACCAGCGGGTACTTGAAACCGCTCGACGACTACCTGGCCGAGTGGAAGGACTGGGACCAGTTCATCGGCACGGCGAAGGCCGCCGCGAAGGGCGAGGACGGGAAGACGTACGGCGTTCCGGACGGGACGGACACCCGGGGCCTGTGGTTCAGCAAGGAAGTGTTCGCCAAGGCCGGGCTGCCCGCCGACTGGCAGCCGAAGACCTGGGACGAGGTCCTCGACGCCGCCCGCACCATCAAGGAGAAGGTGCCGGGCGTCACGCCGATCAACGTCTACACGGGCAAGCCCGCCGGCGAGGCGGCCACCATGCAGGGCTTCGAGATGCTGCTGTACGGCACGGGCGCGGGGGACGGCGGCTCCGATCCGCTGTACGACAAGGGGAGCAAGAAGTGGATCACGGCGGGGCAGGGGTTCGAGGACTCCCTCTCCTTCGTCGAGACCGTGTACAAGGAGAAGCTCGGTCCCGAGGTCTCCGACGCACTCGACCCCAACTTCGGCACCAAGGTGCGCGGTGAGCTGCTGCCGCAGGGCAAGCTCGGGATCGCGCTCGACGGCTCCTGGCTGCCGCAGGACTGGCTGGAGGGCAGCGGGCACGAGTGGCCCGAGTGGTCGAAAGAGCTGGGTCTCGCCGCCATGCCCACGCAGAACGGGCAGGCTCCCGGCAGGGTGAGCATGTCCGGCGGGTGGACCTGGTCCATCCCGGCCAAGGCGGGCAACCCCGACCTGGCCTTCGACTTCATCAAGACGATGCAGACCAAGGCCAACGCCCAGAAGTGGTACGTCGCCAACTCCGGCATCTCGGTCCGTGCGGACGTCGCGAAGGATCCCGCGTACGTCGACGCCCAGCCCGGCATCAAGTTCTTCACCGACCTCGTCGCCGACACCCACTACCGGCCCGCCTACCCGGCGTACCCGAAGGTGTCCGTCGCCATCCAGGAGGCGATGGAGGGCGTGACGACCGGCGACATGTCGGTCGAGGAGGCGGCGCGCGGTTACGACGAGGCGCTCAAGGAGGCCACCGACAACCAGGTGGTGAGCAAGTGACGGCGGCCCCGCCGGAGCAGGCGGAGCGCGGGGTCCGCAAGGCCCCGGTGTCCCCGGCCGTCTCCGGCGGCCGGTCCGGCGGCGTCCGCCGTTCCCTCTTCCGCGCCCTGCCCCTCTCCCCCGCCGTCGTCCTGCTGCTGCTCTTCCTCGCCGGCCCGATCGTCTACTGCGTGGTCATCGCCTTCACCGACCTCCAGCTCACCGGTCAGGCCCAGGAGTCCTTCGTCGGGTTCGACAACTTCACCCGTGCCTTCAAGGACGAGGCGTTCCTCAACGCCGTATGGCTGACCCTGGTGTTCACCGTGCTGTCCTCGCTGATCGGGCAGAACACCCTGGGGCTCGCCCTGGCCTCGCTGATGCAGCGGGCCTCGAAGCCGGTCCGCACGCTCACCGGTGGCATCGTTGTCACGGCCTGGGTGCTGCCGGAGGTGGTGGCGGGCTTCCTGCTCTACGCCTTCTTCCGGCGCGAGGGCACCCTCAACGCCATCCTGGACTGGCTCCATCTGCCCTCGCAGAACTGGCTGTTCACGCTGCCGATCCTGGCGGTGTCCTTCGCCAACGTGTGGCGGGGCACGGCGTTCTCGATGCTGGTGTACTCGGCCGCGCTGAACGAGATCCCCAAGGAGGTCACCGAGGCCGCCGAGGTCGACGGCGCGAGCGGCTGGCGCCGGATGTGGCACATCACGCTGCCGATGATCCGGCGCTCCATCGGCACCAACCTCATGCTCAACACCCTGCAGACCCTGTCGGTCTTCGGGCTGATCTGGGTGATGACGCGGGGCGGGCCGAGCGGCAAGAGCCAGACGCTGCCGCTGTTCATGTACGAGCAGGCCTTCCAGAACAGCCTGATCGGGTACGGCACGGCGGTGGCGCTGCTGCTGTTGCTGATCGGCTCGCTGTTCTCGGTCGTGTACCTGCGCCTGCTGCGCACGGAGGTCTGACATGGCGTCCACGGTCACGTCCCGTACATCCCGCCGCACCCCCTCCTCCCGGCGCAACCGGCGGCGGGCGGCCGCCGACGCCGGGCTGCTGGTGGTGGCCGCGGCCTTCGTGCTGCCGCTGGCCTGGGTGGTGCTGTCCGCCCTCGACCCGCACGCGAGCCTGCGCGTGAAGGTGCCCGACGGGGTGACGCTGGAGAACTTCGACGCGATCCTCACCCCGGAGATCACCTTCACCCCGCTGCTCAACAGCCTGATCCTGTGCGGCGGCGCGACCCTGCTGACGGTGGTGTGCGCGGCGCTCGCGGCGTATCCGCTCTCCCGTTTCCGGTCCCGGCTGAACCGGCCGTTCCTGCTCGGCATCCTGTTCGCGACCAGCCTCCCCATCACGGCGATCATGGTGCCCGTCTACGCCCTGTTCGTGCGGGTCAACATGATCGACACCATGCAGGGGACGATCTTCTTCTTCGCCGCCTCGCAACTGCCGTTCGCCATCTGGCTCATGAAGAACTTCATGGACGGCGTGCCAAAGGAACTGGAGGAGGCGGCGTGGACGGACGGGGCGTCGTCGTTCCAGTCGCTGCTGCGGATCGTGCTGCCGCTGATGGGGCCCGGGGTGGCGGTGGTGACGGTGTTCTCGTTCGTGATGATGTGGGGGAACTTCTTCGTCCCCTTCATGCTGCTGCTCTCCCCGGACCAGATGCCGGCCTCGGTCAGTATCAACGACTTCTTCGGCAACCGGGGCATGGTGGCGTACGGGCAGCTGGCGGCGTTCTCGATCGTCTACTCGACGCCGGTCGTGCTGCTCTACGTGCTGATCTCCCGGCGGCTGGGCGGCGGCTTCGCGCTGGGCGGGGCGGTGAAGGGGTGAGCGCTCCCCGGTCCGTACGTTCCTACAATCCGTATCGCTGGCCGAACAGCCCGTAGTCAGCACCGCCTCGGCCCCCTACGGTGTGGCGCGTGCGCCGACCCTCACCCGGCCCGAGCCAGTCGGGCCCCCCGTTCAACGCCCTCGCCGCCCGTCGGCTGCGTGCCGCCCTCAACATGGGGCCCGAGCACGTCGCCCACGGCATACGGGTCTCGTACGGCCTGCCGTACGTCGGCCCCGACCTCGTCATCGCCTGGGAGCGGGGGACGGCGTCCCCCGAAGGCCCCGAGCTGACCGCGCTCGCCGGGGTGCTGTGGTGCTCGCCCGGTGAGCTGATCGGCCGGCCGCAGTCCCTGCGCGAGCACCGCGTGGCCCGCGGCCTGGCGCCCGAGGACGTGGCACGTGCGGTCGGGCTCGGGCTCCCGGCCTACCTGCGGATGGAGGATGCGGACGACTGGCGCGGCACCGACCGTCAGTCGGCCCAGCTCGCCGACGTGCTCGGTCTGACGCTGCCCGACTTCGTGACCGTCACCGGGCGCGAGGAGAAGCTGGCCGACCTGCTGACGAGTGCGGTGACCACCCGCTGGCAGGGCTGTGTGCGCCCGATCGCCAAGCTGGCGCCACTGGACCGGCGCGTCCTGGAGAACGTCCTCCAGGTGCTGCACCAGGACTACCAGGGGCGCATGACCGCCACCCTCAGCTGGGGCGGCGGCGCCCCCGACTCGAGTGCCGGGGGCCGGGACTTCCTGGACCGGATCGTGGAGCACTTCTGGTCGGCGGTCGAGAGACACCCGTAGGCACCCGAAGGCACGGCCGGCGGGAGGACGGCCGGGGTCTAGAAGACCGACTCCGCCTCGTCCATCCGGTCCTTCGGGACCGTCTTCAGCTCGGTGACCGCCTCCGCCAGCGGCACCATCACGACCTCCGTGCCGCGCAGCGCCGTCATCCGGCCGAAGTCGCCCCGGTGCGCGGCCTCCACCGCGTGCCAGCCGAAACGGGTGGCGAGCACCCTGTCGTACGCGGTGGGCACGCCGCCGCGCTGGACGTGGCCGAGGATGACCGGCTTGGCCTCCTTGCCGAGCCTGCGCTCCAGTTCGAAGGCGAGCGCGGTGCCGATGCCCTGGAAGCGCTCGTGGCCGAACTTGTCGATGGCGCCCTTGCCGTAGTCCATGGAGCCCTCGGCGGGGTGAGCGCCCTCGGCGACGCAGACGACGGCGAACTTCTTGCCGCGGGCGAAGCGCTCCTCGACCATCTTGACCAGGTCGGCGGGGTCGAAGGGGCGCTCGGGCAGGCAGATGCCGTGGGCGCCGGCCGCCATGCCGGACTCCAGGGCGATCCAGCCGGCGTGCCGGCCCATGACCTCGACGACCATCACGCGCTGGTGGGACTCGGCGGTGGTCTTGAGGCGGTCCATCGCCTCGGTCGCGACGCCGACCGCCGTGTCGAAGCCGAAGGTGCGGTCGGTGGAGGAGATGTCGTTGTCGATGGTCTTCGGCACGCCGACGACGGGGAGGCCGGCGTCGGACAGCATCCGGGCGGCCGTGAGCGTGCCCTCGCCGCCGATCGGGATCAGGGCGTCGATGCCGAAGTTCTGGATCATGTCCGAGGCGTTCTCGCAGGCCTCGCGGAGCCGGTCGCGCTCCAGGCGGGAGGAGCCGAGGATGGTGCCGCCGCGGGCCAGGATGCCGCTGACCGCGTTGAGGTCCAGGGTGCGGTACCGGCCGTCCAGCAGTCCGGCGTAGCCGTCCTCGAAGCCGATGACCTCGTCGCCGTAGTTGTCGACCGCTCGGTGCACGACCGACCGGATCACTGCGTTCAGGCCGGGGCAGTCGCCGCCTGCGGTGAGAACTCCGATACGCATCGTGCTGTGTCTCCTGCTCGCTGTTGACACCGGTGAGCCGATTCAATTGTTTCACGGCCCGGACGGCGGTGGACGCTGACGGGCGCCTTAACCGTCGCCAGAGGTACTGTCAAGAGGGTTCCGCCCACCCGCTCAGCCCGACGAAAAACGCTCACCCCGACGAAACGGAGAGCACGCGTGACGCGCAGCGTGTACGTGACCGGTATCGACCGCGGCGACGGCCGCCAGGTCGTCGAGCTGGGGGTCATGGAGCTCCTGACCCGGCAGGTCGACCGGGTCGGCGTCTTCCGTCCCCTGGTGCACGACGGGCCCGACCGGCTCTTCGAGCTGCTGCGCGCCCGCTACCGGCTCGCGCAGGACCCCGCCACGGTCTACGGCATGGACTACCAGGAGGCCTCCCTCCTCCAGGCCGAACAGGGCGTGGACGAGCTGGTGTCCGCGCTGGTCGACCGCTTCCACCTGGTCGCGCGGGACTACGACGTCGTGCTCGTGCTCGGCACCGACTACGCCGACACCCAGTTCCCGGACGAGCTGTCGCTGAACGCGCGGCTCGCCAACGAGTTCGGCGCCTCGGTCCTCCCCGTCGTC
This sequence comes from Streptomyces sp. NPDC034099, assembly GCF_055575415.1. Classification (NCBI taxonomy): domain Bacteria; kingdom Bacillati; phylum Actinomycetota; class Actinomycetes; order Kitasatosporales; family Streptomycetaceae; genus Streptomyces; species Streptomyces sp. NPDC034099. Next base: position 22,595 of record NZ_JBVISR010000001.1, read on the forward strand.
GGCGGCCGCAAGCAGAGCGCCGAGTCCGTGCTCGCGGAGACCCACAACGCCTTCCGCGCCTACGACGGCCTCGGCTGCGACGTGCTGGCCATGGTGACCAACCGGGTGGCGCGCGAGGACCGGGACGAGATCGCCGAGCGGCTGGCGCACCGGCTGCCGGTGCCGTGCTGGGTGGTGCCGGACGAGCCCGCCCTGTCCGCGCCGACGGTCTCCCAGATCGCGCACGCCCTGGGCGCCCGGGTGGTCCTCGGCGACGACTCCGGGCTCGCCCGCGACGCGCTGGACTTCGTCTTCGGCGGGGCCATGCTGCCCAACCTGCTCGGCGCCCTGACCCCGGGCTGCCTGGTCATCACCCCCGGCGACCGCGCCGACCTGGTGATCGGCACGCTGGCCGCGCACAGCGCCGGCACCCCGCCGATAGCCGGCGTCCTGCTGACCCTGAACGAGGTGCCGGGGGAGGGCATCCTCACCCTCGCCGCCCGGCTGGCCCCCGGCACGCCGGTGCTGTCGGTGACCGGCAACAGCTTCCCCACCGCCGAGCGGCTGTTCTCCCTGGAGGGCAAGCTGAGCGCGGCCTCCCCGCGCAAGGCGGAGACCGCCCTCGGCCTCTTCGAGCGGTATGTGGACACCGCCGAGCTGAACCGGCGGGTCTCCGCCCCGAGCAGCGACCGCGTCACGCCGATGATGTTCGAGCACAAGCTGCTCGAACAGGCCCGCTCCGACCTGCGCCGGGTCGTCCTGCCGGAGGGCACCGAGGAGCGGGTGCTGCACGCGGCGGAGGTGCTGCTGCGCCGGGGCGTGTGCGAGCTGACGCTGCTCGGCCCGGTCGAGCAGATCCGCAAGAAGGCCGCCGACCTCGGCATCGACCTCGGCGGCGCCCAGCTGATCGACCCGGCCGCCAGCGAGTTGCGCGACTCCTTCGCCGAGAAGTACGCCGCCCTGCGCGCCCACAAGGGCGTGACCGTGGAGCTGGCCTACGACGTGGTCTCCGACGTGAACTACTTCGGGACGCTGATGGTGCAGGAAGGGTTCGCCGACGGCATGGTGTCGGGGTCCGTGCACTCGACGGCGGCGACCATCCGCCCGGCCTTCGAGATCATCAAGACCAAGCCGGACGCCGCCATCGTGTCCTCCGTCTTCTTCATGTGCCTGGCCGACAAGGTGCTGGTCTACGGCGACTGCGCGGTCAATCCGGACCCGGACGCGGAACAGCTCGCGGACATCGCCGCCCAGTCCGCGTCGACGGCGGCGCAGTTCGGCGTGGAGCCCCGGATCGCGATGCTGTCGTACTCGACGGGCACGTCCGGTTCCGGCGCGGACGTCGACAAGGTGCGCGAGGCCACCGAGCTGGTCCGCTCGCGCCGCCCGGACCTCAGCATCGAGGGCCCGATCCAGTACGACGCCGCGGTCGAGCCGTCGGTGGCCGCGACCAAGCTGCCCGGCTCGGCGGTCGCCGGGCAGGCCAGCGTGCTGATCTTCCCCGACCTGAACACCGGCAACAACACCTACAAGGCGGTGCAGCGCTCGGCCGGCGCCATCGCGGTCGGCCCGGTCCTCCAGGGCCTGCGCAAGCCGGTCAACGACCTGTCCCGGGGCGCGCTCGTGCAGGACATCGTCAACACCGTCGCCATCACGGCGATCCAGGCCCAGCAGTCCCCCAGTGAGAAGGCGTCCGACCAGTGACCGGCACCCGTGTCCTCGTTCTCAACTCCGGCTCGTCGTCGGTGAAGTACCAGCTGATCGACATGCGCGGCGGCGAGCGCCTCGCCGTGGGCCTCGTCGAGCGGATCGGCGAGGAGACCTCGCGGCTGAAGCACACGCCGGCCGCCGGCGGCGGCCGTGAGTGGAGCGGGGCCGTCCCGGACCACGAGGCGGCGCTGAAGGCCGTGGCGGCCGAGCTGGCCAAGGACGGCCTCGGCCTGGACTCGCCGGAGCTGGCCGCGATCGGACACCGGGTGGTGCACGGCGGACTGAAGTTCACCGAGCCGACCGTCGTGGACGACGCCGTGCTCGCCGAGATCGAGCGGCTGGTGCCGGTCGCCCCGCTGCACAACCCGGCCAACCTCACCGGCATCCGGACCGCGCAGGCGCTGCGCCCCGACCTGCCGCAGGTCGCCGTCTTCGACACGGCCTTCCACACGACGATGCCGGAGTCCGCGGCCCGCTACGCGATCGACGTCGAGACCGCCGACGCGCACCGCATCAGGCGCTACGGCTTCCACGGCACCTCGCACGCGTACGTCTCCCGCGAGACCGCGCGGCTGCTGGGCAAGGCACCCGAGGACGTGAACGTCATCGTGCTGCACCTGGGCAACGGGGCGTCCGCCTCGGCGGTGCGGGGCGGGCGGTGCGTGGACACCTCCATGGGACTGACGCCTTTGGAGGGGCTCGTGATGGGTACGCGCTCGGGAGACATGGACCCGGCCGTCATCTTCCATTTGATGCGTGTTGGGGGAATGTCCGCCGACGAGATCGACACTCTCCTCAACAAGAGGAGCGGTCTGATCGGACTGTGCGGCGACAACGACATGCGGGAGATCCGCCGCCGTGTCGACGCCGGCGACGAACGGGCGCGGCTGGCCTTCGACATCTACATTCACCGGCTCAAGAAGTACATCGGCGCCTATTACGCCGTTCTCGGACGCGTGGACGCCGTGGCGTTCACGGCCGGGGTCGGGGAGAACTCGGCGCCGGTGCGGGAGGCGGCCGTGGCGGGCCTGGAGGGGCTGGGTTTGGCGGTCGACGGCGGGCTGAACGCCGTACGCGGCGACGAGGCCCGGCTGATCTCGCCCGCGGGGGCGCGGGTGGCGGTGGCGGTGGTACCGACGGACGAGGAAATGGAGATCGCGACACAGACCTACGCGCTGGTAAATGAATCGGGGAATCCCCATCTCACCTGAGCGGCATCCCGCCCTTTTGTATTTTCCGCCAGACGGAATATTCCGCGCCGAAACAAACCGATAGGATGGCACCCATGCGCCGTTCGAAAATCGTCTGTACCCTCGGCCCCGCGGTCGACTCCCACGAGCAGCTCGTCACGCTGATCGAAGCCGGCATGAACGTGGCCCGCTTCAACTTCAGCCACGGCACCCACGCCGAGCACCAGGGTCGTTACGACCGGGTGCGGGCCGCCGCCAAGGAGACGGGCCGGGCCATCGGTGTCCTCGCCGACCTCCAGGGCCCGAAGATCCGCCTGGAGACCTTCGCGGAGGGCCCCGTCGAGCTGGTGCGCGGTGACGAGTTCACCATCACCACCGACGACGTCCCCGGCGACCGGACGATCTGCGGCACGACGTACAAGGGCCTGCCCGGTGACGTCACCAAGGGCGACCAGGTGCTCATCAACGACGGCAACGTCGAGCTGAAGGTCACCGAGGTCGAGGGCCCCCGGGTGAAGACGATCGTCATCGAGGGCGGCGTCATCTCCGACCACAAGGGCATCAACCTGCCCGGCACGGCGGTCAACGTCCCCGCGCTGAGCGAGAAGGACGTCGAGGACCTCCGCTTCGCGCTGCGCATGGGCTGCGACATGGTCGCCCTCTCCTTCGTCCGGGACGCCAAGGACGTCGCCGACGTGCACCGCGTCATGGACGAGGAGGGCCGCCGCGTCCCCGTGATCGCCAAGGTGGAGAAGCCCCAGGCGGTCGAGAACATGGAGGACGTCGTGATGGCGTTCGACGGCGTGATGGTCGCCCGTGGCGACCTGGCCGTCGAGTACCCGCTCGAGAAGGTCCCCATGGTGCAGAAGCGCCTCATCGAGCTGTGCCGGCGCAACGCCAAGCCGGTGATCGTGGCGACCCAGATGATGGAGTCGATGATCACCAACTCCCGTCCGACCCGCGCCGAGGCCTCCGACGTGGCCAACGCGATCCTGGACGGCGCCGACGCGGTCATGCTGTCCGCCGAGTCGAGCGTGGGCGCGTACCCGATCGAGACCGTCAAGACGATGTCGAAGATCGTCACCGCCGCCGAGCAGGAGCTGCTCTCCAAGGGCCTCCAGCCGCTGGTGCCGGGCAAGAAGCCGCGTACGCAGGGCGGTTCGGTGGCCCGGGCCGCCGCCGAGATCGCCGACTTCCTCGGCGGCAAGGGCCTGGTGGCCTTCACCCAGTCCGGTGACACCGCCCGCCGGCTCTCGCGCTACCGCGCCTGCCAGCCGATCCTCGCCTTCACCACCGACGAGTCCACCCGCAACCAGCTGGCGCTCAGCTGGGGCGTGGAGCCGCACGTGGTGCCGTTCGTGAACACCACCGACGAGATGGTCGACCTGGTGGACCAGGAGACGGCCCGCCTGGGCCGGTTCAACGACGGCGACGTCGTCGTGATCACCGCCGGTTCGCCCCCCGGCGTGCCCGGCACCACCAACATGGTCCGGGTCCTGCACCTGGGCGAGACGCGGCGCGGCTGACCGCCCCCTCACCCGTCGTACGCGCCGAGGGCGCCCCCTGCGACAGGGGGCGCCCTCGGGCGTGGTGCGGGCGTGCTCAGTCGGTCGTGTACTGGTGCAGCCCCGGGACGTGCAGCGTGCCGCCGAACTGGCCGGCCTGGACGACCGTCACCTTGGTGAAGTAGATCAGCGGGATGTCCAGCGGCGGCGGGTTCTCCGGGTCGAAGGTGATCGGGATCAGCCCGAGCAGGTTGCCCGAGATGCTCTCGGTGTACATCACCGTCTCGCCGTCGCGGATCGTGGACGTGGAGCCCTTGGCCGCCTGCACGTGGTAGGTCTTGCCGGCCTGCTCGTCCTTCACCGTCTGGTGGAGGTCGCCGATGTCGGTGCCGTTGGAGATGACGTACTTCAGCACCTTCTTGGTGGTGCCGTTGGCCGTCCTCACCTCGACGACGCCCTTGTAGGAGGCGCCCTTCAGCAGCAGCGAGCTGGCGTTGAGGTACCACGGGTCGTCGGGCAGCGGCGCCTTGTTGTCGACTCCGCCCTCCTCGTCGGTGGCGACCGGGCAGTCCTCGGCGTCCTTGCCGGCCTCGTCGGCGCTCTCGGAGGCGCTGGGGTCGGGCGTGGCGGTCGCGTCCTCCTTGGCCTTCTCCGCGTCCTCCTTGGCCTTCTCCGCGTCCTCCTTGGCCTTGTCCGCCGCCTTCTTGGCCGCCTCGGCCGCCTTGTCCACCGTGTCCGCGGTGTCCTCGGCCGCCTTCGACGCCGTGTCGGTCACACCCTCGACGGCGTCCTTCGCGGTGTCGGTGACCGTGTCGGTCGTGTCCTTCAGCGCGTCGGACGCGTCGCCCGCGCCCTGGGACGCCGACGGGGTCGGCGTGGGGCTCGGGCTCTCCTCGGCCTTCTTGCCGCCGGTGAAGATGCCCTCGATGGCGTCGCCGAGGCCGTCCAGCAGCCCGCCCTTGTCCTCCGACTCGGAGGGGGACGGCTCGGTGCCGTCCGAACCGGACGCCTCCTGGCTCTGCGCCGCGGAGGGGCTCGGGGCGGGGGCGTCCTGCTCGTCCTTGGCGCCCTTGTCGTCGGAACCTGAATCCGGCGAAGAGGAGTCGTCCTTGTCCGAACCGGCGTCCGTGCCCCGGTCCCCGGTGGAGGCCGCGGGGTCGGGCTCCTTCGTGTCGTCCTTGCCGTCGTCGGCCCCGTCGGTCGCCGAGGGCGAGGGGGTGGGCGAGGCCGACGGGTCCTTCTCGGCGTCCTCCAGGGCCGCCACGCAGTCCTTGTACTCGTCGGCCGTCAGGCTGTTGGAGGGCGGCGCCGCGTCGTTGCCGTCGGCGAGGGCGAGCGTCGGCGTGAACCCCATCCCCATGAGGACGGCCGTGGGCATCGCCGCGATGGCTATCGCCTTGCCGGCCGGCATGTGAAACCTGGTGAACAACGGCTTCTTGGGTGCCGCGTGGCGCGGCCCGGTTCTCACACGGGACGACTCCACGTCAGTCCCGCGGGTCACCTCGTCAGCCGGCACTGTGCCTCCCGTTCGCCCCGTTGGCCGGGCTCGTTCCTGACAGATCGTGCGCCCCCGGTGCCCTGAAGGCCTGGGAGGGCTCCCCGTCGTCCATCCCGCCCCGCGGCCCCGGCACCGCGGGGCCGGACGCCTGGGTTCCGGGCCCCGGGAAGCCGGGGAACGCGGTGTCGTCGGCCGCGGTACCCGGGACCGCGCCCTCGGGGGCGCCGTCCGTGCCCTTGCCCTCCAGCGGCGGCTCGGCCTGGGGCGGTTCGCCCGGCACCCACGACACGGCCATCGCTCCGCCGACCAGCGCGAGCAGGAAGCCGATGAGGAAGCCGCCGAGGTTGGACACGGGGATGGAGACCAGCGCCAGCAGAATCGCCGCCACACCCGCGAAGACGCGGATGTGCTTCTGGAACCACAGGCTGACGCCCAGGACGACCAGCAGCACACCGATGATCAGGGACCCGGAGCCCGCGGTGGTGGCCATCGCGAGGGTCAGGTGACCGATCTGGAGGTTGGCGTACGGGAAGTAGGCGATGGGGAGTCCGCCGAGCGCGATGAACAGGCCGGCCCAGAACGGCCGCCCGCCTCGCCAGGCACGGAACTGCAGCCTACGGCGGGTGAACTGGCCGGCTGCTGCAGGAGTCTCGGCGCTCATGGAAAACAGCTCCCTGGTACGGCTTTGCTGTGGTGGAGATGTGGGCCGCACGTGAAGGCACGGCCGGAGAGTGGACGGGCGGGGGCGCCACCGGCTCCCCCGCCCGTCAGCGAGTGCTTAGTAGCACTCCTTGACACCCTTGGACAGCGACATCTTCAGACCGCTGAGCTTGAAGGTTCCGGCGGTGGTCGCCCACGCCGTCTGCTTCACGTTCTTCAGCGTGGCCGAGTCGGCCTGCTGCGCGAACCCGTACGGGTTCGCCGTGTCGCCCTTCTTGATGCCGGGACCCTTGCTGGCGTCCTTGGCCGCCACACCGATGTCGATGCCGCGGAACGTGGCATCGGCCGAGAGGTCCTCGACGTCGATGTACAGGTTCTCGGCCTCGACCGGCTTCTCACCGCCGCCCGCCTTCAGCATGAGGCTGACCGAGCCGATGAGCGGGATGTCCGGGGTGACCACGGACTGGCACATGTTCCTGATCGACGCGGACTTGAACGCCGAGACGGCGACGGGGTGAGCCGTCTTCTCGCCCTTCAGCGTGTAGCCCGAATCGATCGCCCCGTACTGGGAGAAGCCCGTGCCGTCGAGCTGGTCCGCCGTCACCTTGAACGACTGGCCGGAAACGCTGAACGACGCCGCGAGAGCGCCCTGCGCGAGGGCGACACCTATCGCAGCCGTGGCGGCAACGCTGGGCACCATGACCACAGCGAACCGCTTCCATCTGGTCCCGCCACGCACCTGGGACTCCATATTTCCTCCTTCTCGGACGTACATCTCCTGGCCTCGGCCGGCCGCCGGTTCGGCGGCGCGGTCTGGCAGGGATGGGAGAAGTGCTACGTCCTCGGGAAGGAGAGCGCCCGCACTCGGCGGCACGTACAACGCGCCCGAATAACCGGCGATCACCCCCGAGCGACAACCACTGGTCGCGCCTGACACGCATCACGCACAACCCTGCTGGACAGGCTTCGCCGGATGAGCGAAGACCCCCCTGCCCAAGGGCCGGCGTCACTGTCGCCGACCCTGCTCGGTGGGGACCCAGGAACCCCCGCCACCCGACCGGCTGTCGGGGTACGGGAATGGACCGAGCGTCGCCGATCGTGGTGCATTCTCGCCGTCGACACAAGGGGGTTCGTTACTGGCTAGTAGCGGCCGGGTAACGGCGGGACGACACACCGGTCCCGAACGGCGACGCTGGGTGTGCCATGAGGGCAGAACAAAACTGTTGATCGATGGACAGAGTCCGACAGATCGACGCTGCTGACTTACTGGCAGTAACAGCGGTCGCGATTACCAAGTTTTGGTAAAGCGCGGCCGCAGTGACGCCCCTTCGACAGGTCCTTCACACCCGCCACACGTCGATGGCGTTTAGAACGCAGACCCCGACGCGGACTGGAACGCGGACTAGAACAGGGCGCGGGCGAGTGCCCGGCGCGCCGCGGTCACCCGCGGGTCGTCGGCACCGACCACCTCGAACAGCTCCAGCAGCCGCAGCCGTACGGCGTCCCGGTCGTCGCCGGCCGTGACGCGCACCGTGTCGATGAGGCGACCGAAGGCGTCCTCCACGTGACCGCCCACCAGATCCAGGTCGGCGGCGGCGATCTGCGCCTGGGCGTCGCCCGGCTTGTCGGCCGCTTCCCGACGGACCTTCTGAGGATCGGCGTCCTGCACCCGCTGGAGCAACTCGGCCTGGGCCAGGCCCAGTTTGGCCTCGGTGTTGCCCGGCTCCTCGGCCAGCACGTTCTTGTACGCCCGGACGGCACCGCCCAGGTCACCCGCGTCCATCGCCTGCACGGCGGCGTCGAGAGCCGCGTCGTGCGGTCCGGCGGGGCGCTCCGGGGCGGCGGGCCGCTCGGCGCCCGGCTCCGCCTCGGGGTCGACGACGAGACCGGTCAGGCCGAAGCGCTCCTCGCCGACCTGCACCAGCTGGTCCAGGGTCTGGCGGATCTGCGCCTCACCGGCGGCCCCCTGGAAGAGCGGCAGCGCCTGTCCGGCGACGACCGCGAACACGGCGGGGATGCCCTGGACGCCGAACTGCTGCATCAACATCTGGTTGGCGTCGACGTCGATCTTGGCGAGGAGGAAGCGCCCGTTGTACTCGACGGCGAGCCGTTCCAGGACCGGGCTCAACTGCTTGCAGGGCTCGCACCACTCGGCCCAGAAGTCGATGACGACCGGGACCTCGGTGGACCGCTGCAGGACCTCGCTCTCGAAACCGGCCTCGTCGACGTCGATGACGAGGTCGGCCGGGGAGACGGCTCCCGTACCGCCCTGACGGGCCGCCTGGGCGCGCGCCTGCTCCGCCTTCGCCTTGGCCTCCTGGGCCTGCTTCACCGCGGCGAGGTCGACGACCCCGCTCATGGACATGTTCCGTGGCTGCATGGGTCTATCCTCCCCCGTACGGCGCGCGCGTGTGAAAACCGGGTCGAAAGCCCGCCCGGATGTGTGCTGTTCGGTGTGTGGCCTGTTCGGCGCCGGGTCCCCACCCCACGCCCGTGGTCGTCGCTGGGGCGCGGGCGGACCCGCGCTTTCGCTACGACTCGTAGCGTAATGCCAGGACGGCCCGCCGGAACACCCCGCCGCGGTGATCTGTCTCACCACCGACCGCGTGTTACCCGCCGGTTAAGGTCGGGGGATGCAGAGCAGCACCCCCGCCGGCCGTGCCGGGCGCCCGCGCAGTGCCGCGGCGGACACCGCGATCCTGGCCGCGACGCGGGCCGCGCTGGTCGACCTCGGCTGGTCGAAGCTCACCCTGGGAGACGTCGCCACGCGGGCCGGGGTTGCCAAGACGACGCTCTACCGCCGCTGGGCGGGCAAGAACGAACTGGTCGTGGACGCGGTGGCGGAGCTCTTCGACGAGCTGGAACTGCCCGACCGCGGCTCCCTCGCCGCCGACATCGAGGGCGTGGTGCTCCAGTTCGCGGCGATCCTGGCGCGCCCGGAGGCCAGGAGCGGTCTGATGGCGGTGGTCGCGGAGTCCACGCGGGACGACGCGCTGCGCGAGCGCATCCGCACCTCGATCGTCGAGCGGCAGAAGCGCCTGGTGCTGGAGGGCAGGGCGCGGGCCCAGACCCGGGGCGAGCTGCCGCCGGAGCCGGACGCCGCGGAGGCGGCCCGTACCGTGGACCTGATCTTCGACATGGTCGCGGGAGCGGTGGTGCACCGCACCCTGGTCAGCGCGCAGGCCGCCAACGCGGACTGGGTACGCGGCTTCACCCAGGTGTTGCTGTGGGGGCTCGCCTCCCGGCCGCCGGAGTCGGACGACGGGGAGCGGGTGACGGGTGGCGGGTGACCTCTAGACCGACCGAGTCGGGTGGTGGGTGGGCATAGGCCCGGGGGTCCAGGGGGCGGAGCCCCCTGGAACGGCCACTACGGCGCCGGCGCCTAGAACCCCGCCGGCTCGGTGTACACCCCCCACTCGTCCCGCAGCACCCCGCAGATCTCCCCCAGCGTCGCCTCCGCCCGCACCGCGTCCAGCATCGGCTCGATCATGTTCCCCCCGGACCGCGCCGCGGCGAGCATCGCGTCCAGCGCCCCGCGCACGGCCGCGTCGTCGCGGGCGGCCTTGCGCTCACCCAGGACCCGCACCTGCTCGCGCTCGACCTCGTGACTGACCCGCAGGATCTCCAGGTCGCCGGTGACGGAGCCGGTGTGGACGTTGACGCCGACCACCTTCTTGTCGCCCTTCTCCAGAGCCTGCTGGTAGCGGAAGGCCGACTCGGCGATCTCCCCGGTGAACCAGCCGTCCTCGATACCGCGCAGGAGGCCGGAGGTGATCGGGCCGACGGGGTGCTGCCCGTCCGGGTGGGCCCGCAGCCCCCGCTCCTTGATCTGCTCGAAGATCTTCTCCGCGTCGGCCTCGATGCGGTCCGTCAACTGCTCGATGAACCAGGAACCGCCCAGCGGGTCGGCGACGTTGGCGACGCCGGTCTCCTCCATCAGCACCTGCTGGGTGCGCAGGGCGATCTCGGCGGCCTGCTCGCTGGGCAGGGCGAGGGTCTCGTCGAGCGCGTTGGTGTGCAGCGAGTTGGTCCCGCCGAGCACGGCGGCCAACGCCTCCACGGCGGTCCGTACGACGTTGTTGTACGGCTGCTGCGCGGTCAGCGAGACCCCGGCGGTCTGGGTGTGGAACCGCAGCCACTGCGCCTTGTCGGTCTGCGCCCCGTACACGTCCCGCATCCAGCGGGCCCAGATCCTGCGCGCGGCGCGGAACTTGGCGATCTCCTCGAAGAAGTCGAGGTGCGCGTCGAAGAAGAAGGAGAGGCCGGGGGCGAAGACGTCGACGTCCAGCCCCCGCGACAGCCCCAGCTCCACGTACCCGAAGCCGTCGGCCAGCGTGTACGCCAGCTCCTGCGCGGCCGTCGCCCCGGCCTCGCGGATGTGGTAGCCGGAGACCGACAGCGGCTTGTACGCGGGGATGCCGGCCGCGCAGTACTCCATCAGGTCGCCGATCAGGCGCAGGTGGGGCTCCGGCTGGAAGAGCCACTCCTTCTGCGCGATGTACTCCTTGAAGATGTCGGTCTGCAGCGTGCCGTTGAGCACGGACGCGTCGACGCCCTGCCGCTCGGCGGCGACCAGGTACATGCAGAACACGGGCACGGCGGGCCCGCTGATCGTCATGGAGGTCGTCACGTCGCCGAGCGGGATGTCCTTGAACAGGACCTCCATGTCGGCGGCCGAGTCGATGGCCACCCCGCAGTGCCCGACCTCGCCCAGCGAGCGCGGGTCGTCGGAGTCGCGGCCCATCAGCGTCGGCATGTCGAAGGCGACCGAGAGCCCGCCGCCGCCGTTGCGGAGGATCATCTTGTAGCGCTCGTTGGTCTGCTCGGCATTGCCGAACCCGGCGAACTGCCGGATGGTCCACGTACGCCCCCGGTACCCGGTCGGATACAGGCCGCGGGTGAAGGGGTACTCACCCGGCCAGCCGATCCGCTCGAAGCCCTCGTACTCGTCCCCCGGCCGGGGCCCGTACACCGGCTCCACGGGGTCTCCGGAGAGCGTGGTGAAGTCCGCGTCGCGCTTGCGCGCCGCGTCGTACCGGGCCTGCCAGCGAAGGCGGCCCTCTTCTATGGCGTGAGCGTCCATACCCTCGAATTTACTAGGACGTCCAAGTACATGTCGATGGGGTACCGCCGTACGGGTGTCCGTACGGCGGTGGGACGGCTCGTGAGGAGCCGGTTACGCCTTGACGGGGGCGGGCGCCTCGGTGGCGGCGACCTTCGCGTCCAGCTCCCGGCTGATCCGCCGCTCCACGAAGAAGGCGGCCGTCGGCACGGTCCCCGCGAGCAGCACCCAGAGCTGCTTCTTCACCGGCCACTTCGCCTTGGACCCCAGGTCGAAGGCGAAGACGAGGTAGATGACGTACAGCCAGCCGTGGGCGATGCTGACGACCTGGGTGAAGTCGGCGGCGCCGCCCAGATCCAGGACGTACTTCGCGATCATGCCGAGGCACAGCGCGATCAGCAGCACTCCGGTGACGTACGCCATGACCCGGTAGCGGGTCAGCACGCTCTTTTTCATGGCTCCGAGCGTAACCGCCCGTTTCGCGCGATCTTCGACCGGGTCGGGCGACTCGCCGGGCTCGGCCGACCCGCCCGGCCCCCCTCGCTCAGTCCTCCTTGAAGTCGCCCGCGGCGACCCGCAGCGGGCGGAGCATCGCGAAGATCTCGCCGCACTCCTCGGCGTCGTACGCGCCCAGGCCGAAGTCCATCGCCATCAGGTCGCGGGTGGCCGCCTCGACGACCTCGCGGCCCTTGTCGGTGATGGTGGCCAGCGTGCCGCGGCCGTCGTTGGGGTTGGGGCGCTTGGCCACCAGTCCGGAGCGCACCAGCCGGTCGACGGTGTTCGTCACGGAGGTGGGGTGCACCATCAGACGCTCGCCGATCTTGGACATCGGCAGTTCGCCCGACTTGGAGAAGGTGAGCAGCACCAGCGCCTCGTACCGCGCGAACGTCAGCCCGTACGGCTTGACCACGGCGTCGACCTCGCCCAGCAGGATCTGCTGGGCCCGCATGATCGAGGTGATCGCGGCCATCGAGGGCACACCGCCCCAGCGCTGTGCCCAGAGTTCGTCGGCTCGGGCGATGGGATCGAAGGAGAGACTGAGGGGCTTCGGCACGGCAAGAGACCTTACCGGCCGGTCACATGCCGGTCAGCCCCGTCTCGCCTTTCGATACCACCGCCCGCGCGAGGGTGCTCGCCGGGGCTCATCCGGCGAGGTGGCGCTCGACCGTCTCGACCTTCGACGTGAGGCCGTCCGTCACACCGGGGCGGATGTCCGCCTTGAGGACCAGGGAGACCCGCGGCGCCCGGGCCTCGACGGCGGCCACGGCCCGCCGGACGACGTCCATGACCTCGTCCCACTCGCCCTCGACGGAGGTGAACATGGCGTCGGTGCGGTTCGGCAGCCCGGACTCGCGGACCACCCGGACGGCGTCGGCGACGTACTCCCCCACGTCCTCGCCGACGCCGAGCGGCGTCACGGAGAAGGCGACGATCATGCGTTGACGATCCCTTCCTGGCGGGCGCGGGAGGCGATGACCGCGGTCTCGGCCTCGCGCTTGAGCTTGCGCTCGGCGAAGAAGCCGCCGGTCGGCAGGACCGAGAGGACGAAGTAGAGGGCGGCGGTCTTCAGCGGCCACTTGGCGCGGTTCCAGGCGTCCGCCCAGAAGATCACGTACAGCACGAAGAGGACACCGTGGATCATGCCCATCGCCGGCACCGCGTTGAAGTCGGTGGTCCGCTTCAGGACGGAGCAGACGAGCAGGAGGAGGAACGAGATCGCCTCGGGGGCCGAGACCAGGCGGAGGCGGCGGAGGGCGGTGGCGGTCTTGAGGTCCACGGGTCACCTTCGGGAGGGAGAGAGTCGCTGACGGCGCGGGCGGCGTGCGCTCCGCCTTGTGAACGGAAGCACAATCGTTCGCCCATTGTGGCAAACAATGCCCCAAGGGATGGACTCAGGGTCGGTCTCCACCCGTGGGCCCTGTTCTGTCCACCCGTGGCGGGGCTACTTTCGCAGCGTGGCGATGTTCCGACTTCAAAGCAGCAAGGTCCTCGCCGTCGACATGACCTCGGACGCCGTCAAGGCGAAGAACGGCTCGATGGTCGCGTACGACGGGGAGATGGCCTTCAAGAAGCTGAGCGGCGGCGGTGAGGGCATCCGGGGGATGGTGACCCGGCGGATCACCGGCGAGCAGATGACGGTGATGGAGGTGAGGGGGCAGGGGACCTGCTGGTTCGCGGACCGGGCCTCGGAGATCACCCTGGTGGGTCTCCGGGGCGACAAGCTGTACGTCGAGTCGAGCAACTTCCTGGCGGCCGACGCCGGGCTGCGCACCGGCACCAGTTTCACGGGCACCCGCGGCGCCTCCCAGGGCAACGGGCTGTTCACCACCACGATCGAGGGGCACGGGCAGGCGGCGATCATGTCCGACGGCCCCGCGGTGGTGCTGCGGGTCAGCGCGCAGTACCCGCTGACCGTCGACCCGGGGGCGTACGTGGCGCACCAGGGGAACCTGCGGCAGTCCTTCCAGTCGGGTGTGACCTTCCGCACGCTGCTCGGGGAGGGCGGCGGGGAGGCCTTCCAGATCCGCTTCGAGGGCGACGGTCTGGTGTACGTGCAGCCGAGCGAGCGGAACACGATCGCGGGGGATGTCTGAGATGGCCTTCCAGGAGATCAACTCCAAGATGGTCCAGGCGACCGTCGCACCCGGGCAGCGGCTGTTCAGTCAGCGCGGCGCCATGCTCGCCTACCGGGGCGAGGTGTCCTTCACCCCGAATCTCCGCGGCGGCCAGGGCGGGGTCATGTCGATGATCGGACGCCGGGTGGCCAACGAGGACACGCCGCTGATGACCGTCGAGGGCAGCGGCACCGTGTTCTTCGGGCACGGCGGCCACCACGTCCAGGTGATCAACCTCGCGGGCGACACCCTGTACGTCGAGGCGGACCGCCTCCTCGCCTTCGAGGGCACCCTGGAGCAGAGCACGGTCTTCCTCGGCTCGCAGGGCGGCGTCATGGGCATGGTGCGGGGTCAGGTGAGCGGGCAGGGGCTGTTCACCACGTCCCTCAAGGGCCACGGCTCGGTGGCGGTGATGGCCCACGGCGGGGTCTTCGAGGTGCCCATCACCCCGCAGCGCCCGGTGCGCGTCGACCCGCAGGCCTACGTCGCCCACCACGGCGACGTGCGCAACAAACTGTCCACGGCGCTGGGCTGGCGGGACATGGTGGGACGCGGCTCCGGCGAGGCGTTCCAGCTGGAGCTGAGCGGCAGCGGCACGGTGTTCGTCCAGGCGTCGGAGGAGAAGCTGTGAGCACGGTCCACCACGACCCGGCGTCGCTGCCGGCCGACGACAACGTCAACGCGTACACCTTCTGCGTGGAGCTCAAGGGGAGCCAGTGGTTCCTGCAGAAGGGGAAGATGATCGCCTACTACGGGACGATCGATTTCAACGGCATCGGGCACGGCCGGCTGGACCGTCTGGTGCGGACGTCGTTCCATTCGCCTCTGCACGCGAGCGACTGGGTCGTGGCGGAGGGCTCGGGCAAGATGCTCCTCGCCGACCGGGCCTTCGACGTGAATTCATACGATCTGGAAGACGGCAACCTGACCATTCGCTCGGGCAACCTGCTCGCTTTTCAGCCAAGCCTCGCGCTCAAGCAGTCGATCGTGCCGGGCTTCCTGACGCTGATCGGAACCGGAAAGTTCGTGGCCGCGTCGAACGGTCCGGTGGTGTTCGTCGAACCGCCGGTCCGGGTCGACCCGCAGGCCCTGGTCGGCTGGGCCGACTGCCCGTCCCCGTGCCACCACTACGACCACGGGTACATGACCGGCCTACTGGGCGGTCTACGTGCGATGACGGGGCTCGGCGGGGCCTCCGGCGAGGAGCACCAGTTCGAGTTCGTGGGGGCCGGCACGGTGCTGCTGCAGTCGAGCGAGGCGCTGATGGCGGAGCAGGCCGTGGGGGCTCCTCCGCAGCAGGCGGGGGTGCCCGGCGGCGGCGCCTCCGGAGCGCCGGGAGGCCGGTCGGGGGTACCGGGGCTTCCCGGACAGCTGGGGGACCTCCAGCGCCGCTTCGGGCTGTGAGCGGTAATCTGCGGAGTGTGACATCGAACGCGTGCGCACCGTCACCGTCACGGACAACCCCTCACTAGTTCGCCTTTCAACCTTTTAGGTAGACTTCATTCATGGAGACCGAGACGGCCACTCGCTGGCTGACCGATACGGAGCAGTGTGCTTGGCGCACCCACCTGGAGGTCAACAGGCTGTTGACGCACCAGCTCGAGAAGGACCTGCAGCCGTTCGGCCTGACAATGAACGACTACGAGATCCTGGTGAACCTCTCCGAGTCGGAGGGCGACCGCATGCGGATGAGCGACCTGGCCACCGCCACGATGCAGTCCAAGAGCCGCCTCTCCCACCAGATCACCCGCATGGAGAACGCGAACCTGGTCCGGCGGGAGAACTGCGAGTCCGACCGGCGCGGGCTCTTCGCCGTCCTCACCGAGCACGGCCTGGAGACGATGCGGAAGGTCGCGCCGCACCACGTGGCCTCCGTCCGCAGGCACTTCATCGACCTGCTGGCCCCGGAGGACCTGACGGAGCTGGACAAGGCCCTCAAGCCCATCGCGGAACACCTGCGCGGGCAGCGGGGGCGTCCCTGATCGCGTTCTCGGCGGCCGCGACGGCCTAGGCACCCGGCAGGCGGAGCTCGAACAGGGCGCCGCCTGCCGGTGCGTCGTGCACCGTGAGCGTGCCGCCGTGCCGTACGGCGACGTCACGGGCGATGGCCAGCCCGAGACCGGCGCCCCCGTCGTCACGGCTGCGGGCGGCGTCGAGCCGTACGAAGCGCTCGAAGATCCGCTCCCGGTCGGCCGCCGGCACGCCCTCGCCGTCGTCGGCCACGGCGACCACCACCGCGTCCCCGTCCCGCCGCACGGACACCTCCACCGCCACGCGGGCGTGCCGCTGGGCGTTGTCCAGCAGATTGGCCAGTACCCGCCCCAGCTGCCCCCGTGATCCGGCCACCCGCACCGCGCCCTCGCCCCGCACGCTCACCCCGGTCCGGCCCTCGGCCGCCTCCCGCGCGAGCGCCGCAAGGTCGACCCGGGCTTCCGCGGGCCGCTCCCCCGCGTCCAGCCTGGCCAGCAGCAACAGATCGGCGGCGAGCCGCTGGAGCCGTACGGTGTCCGCCACGGCGCCGTCCAGGTCCAGCAGTTCCGGATGGGCGGCGGCCACCTCCAGCTGGGTGCGCAGCGACGCGATCGGGCTGCGCAGCTCGTGCGAGGCGTCCGCGACGAAGCCGCGCTGCCGCTCCACCGAGGACTCCAGCGCGGCCAGCGTCTCGTTGGTGGTCGAGGCGAGCCTGGCCACCTCGTCGTGGGTGTCCGGCACCGGGACGCGGCGGGCCAGGTCCTCGCTGGCGGTGATCGCGGCCATCTCGCGCCGGATGCCCTCCACCGGGCGCAGCGCGCGCCGGGTGACCAGCCAGGTCACCCACGCCACGACCGCGAGCAGCAGCGGGAAGCCGATCAGCATCACGGTCAGCGCGGTGTTCACGGCGCCGTGTTCGGCGGAGAGCGGGGCGCCGGCGTAGACGGTGAGCGTGCCCCGGTCGTCGGTCTTCACCGGGACGGCGGCGAAGCGGTAGTCCTCCGTGTCCCCGTCGATGGTCGCCGAGCCGTCGCTGACGGTGATCCGTCCGCCGATCTCCCCGGGGTCGAGGGACTCGCCGGAGTCGTCATCGTCGTCGGTGTCCTGGTCCTCCCCGCCCGGGGATGCGGCGGGCCGCGGCTTCACCGTGTCGACGCCGGTGCCGCTGATCCGTTCCAGGTCCTCGCTCGCGGCGACCAGCGCACCGTCGTCGTCGACGACCTGCACCGGCCGGTCGTCCACGTCCAGCGACAGGTCCGCGTACGGCGTCCCGACGGCCAGCTCCGTCGCCACCTCCCGTGCCGAGCGCTCCGCCTGGGTGCCCGCCTCGCCGAGCAGGTTGGAGCGCAGGGACAGCAGGACGGCCGTGCCGGCCGCGACGAGGGCGACGGCGACCACGAGGGTCGCGGCGAGTGTGGCGCGGGCCCGCACCGAGCCGAAGAGGCGGCTCACCGCCCGGTCTCCAGCCGGTAGCCGGCGCCGCGCACGGTCCGGATGAGCCCGGCGCGCAGCTTGCGCCGCAGCGCGCTGACGTACACCTCGACGATGTTCGGGTCGCCGTCGTAGGCGAAGTCCCAGACGTGCTCCAGGATCTCCGCCTTGGACACCACCTCTCCGGCCCGCACCACGAGCTGCTCCAGGACGGCGAACTCCTTGGCGGTGAGGGTGACCTCGTCCTCGCCGAGGAAGACCCTGCGGGCGGCGGTGTCGACCCTGAGGTCGCCGTGGACGTGCACGGGAGAGGCGCCGGCGCCCTGTCCCCGGCGCCGCAGCAGGGCCTTCACGCGGGCGACCAGGACGACGTACGAGAAGGGCTTGGTGAGGTAGTCGTCCGCGCCGGTGTCCAGTCCCTCGGCCTCGTCGTACTCGCCGTCCTTGGCGGTGAGCATCAGGATCGGCACGTCGTGCCCGGCGGCGCGCAGGGCGGCGCAGACCCGGTAGCCGTTGAGGCCGGGCAGCATGATGTCGAGGATGACGAGGTCGTACACGCCCTCGCCCGCCCTGTGCAGTCCCTCCAGGCCGTCGTGGACGACGTCCACGGCGTATCCCTCCGCGGTGAGGCCCTTGGCGAGCGACACGGCGAGGCGCTTCTCGTCCTCCACGATCAACAGGCGCATGCGTAAAGAGTGGCAAAGCCGAGCTGAAGATCCCTTCAGGCGGCTTCAGCCTGGCCTCAGCGTCGGTCCGCGACAGTGAAGTCACCGAATTCCGCTGGACTCTGGACGACTCGGAGGAAACCTCATGAAGCGCAACATCGTGATCGCCGCCGTCACCGCCGCCGCACTGGTCGGGGGCGGTACGGCGACGGCCCTGGCGACGACGGGGGACGACGACCGGGACACGGCGCCCCGCGCGGACGTGAGCGTGTCGGACGACGGCGGGGTACGGGACGAGGCCGACGACCGCGACGACGACCGGCGCGAGGACGCCGGCGCCGCCTCCGCGAAGGTGACGGCGGCCGACGCCGTCGCCTCCGCCCTCGCGGACACTCCGGGCACCGCCGTCTCCGCCGAACTGGACGACGAGGACGACGACGGGGACGACTCCGGGGACGACGGCGACGACCGCCGGGAGCGCGCGGCCTGGGAGGTCGACGTCCTCTCCGGCGACGGCACCTGGTACAGCGTCCGGGTCGACCCGGCCACCGGCAAGGTGCTGGGCTCGGAGCGGGACGACGACGAGGACGACACCGCCGAGGTGCGCACGGCCCTCAAGGGGACCTCCGTCGACGCCGCCGAGGCCGCGAAGGCGGCGGCGGGCCGCGGGACCGTCACCTCCGTCGAACTGGACGAGGACGGCTACCGCGGTGACGGCAAGCCCGCCTGGGAGGTCGAGACGCACGCCTCCGGCAAGGGCGGGCAGGACTGGCGGGTCGACCCGAAGACCGGCAAGGTCACGGCCGACCGCTCGCACGACTCGGACGACGCCGACGACTCGCGCGACTCCGACGACGGCTGATCGGCCCCGCCCGCCGGGCGGAACCACCGCGGCGGTACCCCGGCACCAGGGCCGCCGCCGCGGCGACCGCGCCGGACACCGCGAAGCACACCGGCAGCGGCAGCCGTTCCACCAGCAGCCCCACCGCGGCGGCGCCGACCGACATCCCGGCGTTCACGGCGGTGTTGCACCAGGCGCCCGCCCGGACCCGGAACCCGGGCGCCGCGCTCTCGTCGGCGATCAGGTACGCCGTGGTGAGCGCCGGGGCCACGAACAGCCCCGCGCACATGACGGCCGGGACCAGCGTGCCGAGTCCGGGCGCGAGGCCCGCGGCGGCGAGGCAGAGGCCGACACCGGCCGTGAAGAACGGGAGCCGCGCCCGGGTGGGCGAGCCCCAGGCGACGGCGCCGTTGACGAGACCGCCGACCGCGCTCCCCACCGACAGCGCCGCGAGCACCCAGGCGACCGCGCCGTCCCCGAGGCCGTGCTCCCCCGCGAAGGCCACGACGAGGAGGTCGACGGCGCTCACCGAGACGCCGACGGCCGCCGCGACGACGACGGGCTGCAGCAGGGCCCGGGCCTGTCCCGTGGCGCCGTCCCCGGGTGCGGGGCCGGCCTTCTTCTCCCGTCCCGTCGGACGCGGCGCGGCGGTCGCCGGTGAGGTGACGAAGGCGAGGGTGCCGACCGCCACCAGCACCGCGCTGAGCACGACGCCGACCACCGGCGGGGCGACGGCGACGATGCCGCCGACCAGGAGCGGGCCGGAGACGAAGAGCAGTTCCTCGGCGACGCCGTCCAGGCTGTAGGCGCGCTGCAAAAGGGCCCGGTCGGGCAGCAGTTGGGCCCACACCGCGCGCATCGTGGGGCCGAGCGGGGGCGTGCAGGCGCCCGCGAACGCGGCGGTCACCGCGAGGACGGCCTCGGAGGTGCCCGGGCGCCGGCAGACCGCCGCCAGCACACAGAGCAGGACGGCGTAGAGCAGAGCCATGGGCAGCAGGGCCCGGCGCGGACCGTGCCGGTCGACGAGGGAGGCACGGTAGGGGGACAGGAAGACACCCGTGGCGCCGAAGAGCGCCATGACCAGCCCGGCCACGGCGTACGACCCGGTGGCCCGGGTCAGGGAGAGCATCAGCGCGAGGGAGACCGTGCCGTACGACAGCCGCCCGACGAGGGCGGCGGCGAAGGTGCGGCGGGCATGGGGGACGCGGAGTACGGCGGCGTACGAGGGCCGCGGAAGAGGCGTGGACACGCGAAGGGTTCCTCAGCAGGAAGGCAACGAGGGGACGCCGATGCGCGCGACGGCCGGATGCGGCGGTCGCGCGCGGGGCGGGCCCTAGGCCAAGAGGAGGAACACGCGGGGGATTCTAGCCCGTCCGGCGTTTGAGGACGAGGCCGTTCAGGCCGGAAAAGAGGGGGGTCTGGGGGGCGCAGCCCCCAGGGAAGGGGCGGCGGGGGCGAAAGAAGCCCCAGGTAAGCCGCCCCGCACCGCTCAGCCCTGGGTCAGCCCCGCCACCAGTTCGTCCGCCGCCCGGTACGGATCCAGCTCCCCCGCGACGATGCGCTCCGCGAGCGCCCCGAGCCGCCGGTCGCCGTGCAGGTCCCCGATGCGTTCGCGCAGGGTCGTGACGGCGATCGTCTCGACCTCGCGGGCGGCGCGGGCGCGACGGCGTTCGCCGAGGACGTCCCGCTCCTCCATCCACGCGCGGTGCTTCTCCAGCGCCTCGACGACCTCGTCGACGCCCTCGCCGCGCGCGGCGACCGTCTTGACGATGGGCGGGCGCCAGTCTCCGGCGGCGCGGGCCTCGCCGAGGCCCAGCATGTGGTTCAGCTCGCGGGCGGTCGCGTCGGCGCCGTCGCGGTCGGCCTTGTTGACGACGTAGACGTCGCCGATCTCCAGGATCCCGGCCTTGGCCGCCTGGATGCCGTCGCCCATGCCGGGGGCGAGCAGGACGACGGAGGTGTCGGCCTGGGAGGCGATCTCGACCTCCGACTGGCCGACGCCCACCGTCTCGACCAGGATCACGTCGCAGCCGGCCGCGTCCAGCACCCGGATGGCCTGCGGCGCGGCCCAGGCGAGGCCGCCGAGGTGGCCGCGGGTCGCCATCGAGCGGATGTAGACGCCCGGGTCGGAGGCGTGCTCCGACATCCGCACCCGGTCACCGAGCAGGGCGCCGCCGGAGAAGGGAGAGGACGGGTCGACGGCGAGCACGCCGACCCGCTTGCCCTGCTTGCGGTACGCCGTCACCAGCGCCGAGGTGGACGTCGACTTGCCGACGCCCGGGGAGCCGGTCAGACCGACCACGTAGGCGTTGCCCGTGAGCGGCGCGAGCGCCGCCATGACCTCCCTGAGCTGCGGGGACGCCCCCTCCACCAGGGAGATCAGCCGGGCCACGGCCCGCGGCCGGCCTTCTCGGGCCTGGGCCACCAGTGAGGAGACGTCCTGCATCACAGCTCCGTTCAGCTCCGTTCGGAAGGTCGTGGCCGCGGGGTCAGGCCCCGGGCACCCGCACGATCAGCGCGTCGCCCTGACCGCCGCCGCCGCACAGCGCCGCCGCGCCGATCCCGCCGCCGCGCCGCTTCAGTTCCAGGGCGAGGTGCAGCACCAGCCGGGCGCCGGACATGCCGATCGGGTGCCCCAGGGCGATGGCACCACCGTTGACGTTCACCTTTTCGGTGGACACACCGAGGTCCTTCATTGACTGGACGGCGACGGCCGCGAAGGCCTCGTTGATCTCGATGAGGTCCAGGTCGCCGACCTCCAGGCCCTCCTTCTTCAGGGCGTGCCGGATCGCGTTCGACGGCTGCGACTGCAAAGAGTTGTCCGGGCCCGCGACATTGCCGTGGGCGCCGATCTCCGCGATCCACTCCAGGCCCAGCTCCTCGGCCTTGGCCCGGCTCATGACGACCACGGCCGCCGCGCCGTCGGAGATCTGCGAGGAGGAGCCGGCGGTGATGGTGCCGTCCTTGGCGAAGGCCGGACGGAGCTTGCCGAGCGACTCGGCGGTGGTGTCGCCGCGGATGCCCTCGTCCTTGCCGAACAGCACCGGGTCGCCCTTGCGC
Organism: Streptomyces sp. NPDC034099; assembly: GCF_055575415.1. NCBI lineage: Bacteria > Bacillati > Actinomycetota > Actinomycetes > Kitasatosporales > Streptomycetaceae > Streptomyces > Streptomyces sp. NPDC034099. The sequence goes on from NZ_JBVISR010000001.1 coordinate 44,782, forward strand.
TGCGGGATCTCGACCGGGGTGATCTCGGCGTCGAAGACGCCGTTCTTCTGGGCGGCGGCGGCGCGCTGGTGGGACAGGGCGGCGATCTCGTCCTGGGCGGCGCGCTCGATGCCGAGCCGGGTGTTGTGCTTCTCCGTGGACTCGCCCATGGCGATGTTCTCGAAGGAGTCGGTCAGACCGTCGTAGGCCATGGCGTCGATCATCTGGACCGCGCCGTACTTGTAGCCCTCGCGGGACTTGGGCAGCAGGTGCGGGGCGTTGGTCATGGACTCCTGGCCGCCGGCGACGATCACGTCGAATTCACCCGCGCGAATGAGCTGGTCGGCGAGTGCGATGGCGTCGAGGCCGGAGAGGCAGACCTTGTTGACCGTGAGCGCCGGGACGCTCATGGGGATGCCGGCCTTGACGGCGGCCTGGCGGGCGGGGATCTGCCCGGCGCCGGCCTGGAGCACCTGCCCCATGATCACGTACTGGACCTGGTCGCCGCCGATCCCCGCGCGGTCGAGGGCGGCCTTGATCGCGAATCCGCCGAGGTCGGCCCCGGAGAAGGACTTCAGGGAGCCGAGCAGCCGCCCCATCGGGGTGCGGGCACCCGCGACGATGACGGAAGTCGTGCCGTTCGATGCAGAAGACATGGGCTGCGATCCCCTTTTCCGGCCCGCACAGGCCGAGGAGTGAACGAGGGTTTACTCGAATGTACTGAGCGGTATCCCGCCCGTCACCGGGCTGTCGGTGTGATCGCGCGCACGTTGCGTAACCACCTCCGGAGCGCTGCACTGAAACCATGCTGACGCGAATCGACCACATCGGAATCGCCTGCCACGACCTCGACGCGACCGTCGACTTCTACCGTGCCACCTACGGCTTCGAGGTGTTCCACACCGAGGTCAACGAGGAACAGGGGGTGCGCGAGGCCATGCTCAAGATCAACGATACGTCGGACGGGGGCGCCTCGTACCTCCAGCTCCTGGAGCCCACTCGCGAGGACTCCGCGGTCGGCAAGTGGCTCGCCAAGAACGGCGAGGGCGTCCACCACATCGCCTTCGGCACGGCGGACGTGGACGCGGACGCCGCGGACATCCGGGGCAAGGGCGTACGCGTGCTGTACGACGAGCCCCGGCGCGGGAGCATGGGGTCGCGGATCACCTTCTTGCACCCCAAGGACTGCCATGGCGTACTGACAGAACTGGTCACATCGGCGGCCGTTGAGTCACCTGAGCACTGACCCTCGTACATAGGGGCCGGTAGGGTTGGGTGCGGTCGCCGCTCAGTCCAGGGTGACCCGGTCCTGTCATCGTGCGACGACGGGACCGCCGGGGTCGTGTTTCGGGGGGTCGGCGACGGGGCAGCAGCACATGCTCCGCCGTTGATCTGACACCATTCCCCGGGGGCCCCGTCCGGCGGACGGACGGAGCCCGTTCGGGAAGATTTGCGACCAGGGGACGGATGGGACCGCGCAGTGCGGGGCTACGAGAGCCAGGAGCGAGAGCCGGCGGCTGACGTCGACCACCTCTCTCGGTTCGAGGCCGAGATGAAGCGGCTGAAGACCGAGCGGGAAAAGGCGATCCAGCACGCCGAGGACCTCGGCTACCAGGTCGAGGTGCTGCGCGCCAAGCTGCACGAGGCGCGGCGCACCATCATGTCCCGGCCCGCCTTCGACGGCGGCGACATCGGGTACCAGGCCGAGCAGTTGCTGCGCAACGCGCAGACGCAGGCCGACCAGCTGCGCGCCGACGCGGAGCGGGAGCTGAGCCAGGCGCGGGCGCAGACCCAGCGGATCCTCCAGGAGCACGCCGAGCAGGCCGCCCGGCTCCAGGCGGAGCTGCACCAGGAGGCGGTGACCCGCCGCCAGCAGCTGGACCAGGAGCTGGCCGAGCGCCGGCAGACCGTCGAGTCGCACGTCAACGAGAACGTGGCCTGGGCCGAGCAGCTGCGCGCCCGCACCGAGCAGCAGGCCCGGCGCCTGCTCGACGAGTCCCGTGCCGAGGCCGAGCAGGCGATGGCCGCGGCCCGCGCGGAGGCGGAGCGGCTGACCGCCGAGGCCCGTCAGCGGCTGCGCAGCGACGCGGAGAGCGCGCGTGCCGAGGCCGATCAAATCCTGCGCCGGGCCCGTACCGACGCCGAGCGGCTGCTGAACGCCGCCTCCACGCAGGCGCAGGAGGCCACCGACCACGCCGAGCAGCTGCGCAGCTCCACCGCCAGCGAGTCGGAGTCCACCCGCCGCGAGGTCCAGGAGCTGAGCCGGGCCGCCGAGCAGCGCATGTCGCAGGCCGAGGAGGCGCTGCGCAAGGCCCAGGCCGAGGCCGAGAAGGTGGTCGCCGAGGCCCAGGAGGCCGCGGCCAAGGCGCTGTCGAGCGCCGAGGCCACCAACGAGCAGCGCACCCGCACCGCCAAGGAGCAGGTCGCCCGGCTGGTCGGCGAGGCCACCAAGGACGCGGAGAACACCAGGTCCGAGGCCGAGCAGGTGGTCGCGGACGCCCGTGCCGAGGCCGAGCGGATCGTCGCCGAGGCGGCCGAGAAGGCCCGCACGATCACCGCCGAGGAGTCGGCCACCCAGCTGTCCAAGGCGGCCAAGACCGCCGAGGACGTGCTGAACAAGGCGTCCGAGGACGCCAAGCGCACCACGAAGGCCGCCACCGAGGAGGCCGAGCGGATCCGCACCGAGGCCGAGGCCGAGGCGGACCGGCTGCGCGCCGAGGCGCACGACATCGCCGAGCAGCTCAAGGGCGCGGCGAAGGACGACACCAAGGAGTACCGCGCCAAGACCGTCGAGCTGCAGGAGGAGGCGCGCCGGCTGCGCGGCGAGGCCGAGCAGCTGCGGGCGGACGCGGTCGCCGAGGGCGAGAAGATCCGCGCCGAGGCCCGCAAGGAGGCCGTGGCGCAGATCGAGGAGGCGGCGAAGACCGCCGAGGAGCTGCTCGCCAAGGCCAAGGCGGACGCGGACGAGCTGCGGCAGTCCGCGACGGCGGACAGCGAGAAGGTCCGCACCGAGGCCATCGAGCGGGCGACGACCCTGCGCCGGCAGGCCGAGGAGACCCTGGAGCGCACCCGCGCGGAGGCCGAGCGGCACCGCGCGGAGGCCGCCGAGCGGGTGGCGGAGCTCCAGGCGGAGGCCGAGCGGGCCGCCCGCGAGCTGCGCGAGGAGACCGAGCGCGCTGTCGAGGCCCGGCAGGCGGAGGCCGCCGAGGAGCTGACGCGGCTGCACACCGAGGCCGAGGAGCGCCGCACCGCCGCCGAGGAGGCGCTGAGCGAGGCCCGCGAGGAGGGCGAGCGGATCCGCCGCGAGGCCGCCGAGGAGAGCGAGCGGCTGCGCACCGAGGCCGCGGAGCGTATCCGTACGCTCCAGCAGCAGGCCGAGACGGAGGCCGAGCGGCTGCGCACCGAGGCCGCCGCGGACGCGTCCGCCTCCCGCGCGGAGGGCGAGGCCGTCGCCGTACGGCTGCGCGCCGAGGCCGCGAGCGAGGCGGAGCGGCTGAAGTCGGAGGCGCAGGAGAGCGCCGACCGGGTGCGGGCGGAGGCGCAGAGTGCCGCCGAGCGCATCGCGGCCGAGGCGTCGGAGGCGCTGGCCGCCGCTCAGGAGGAGGCCGCCCGGCGCCGCCGCGAGGCGGAGGAGCTGCTCGGCTCGGCCCGGCAGGAGGCCGACCAGGAGCGCGAGCGGGCCCGCGAGCAGAGCGAGGAGCTGCTGGCCTCGGCGCGCAACCGGGTGGAGGAGGCGCAGGCCGAGGCGGTGCGGCTGGTCGAGGAGGCCGACCGGCGCGCCACCGAGATGGTGTCGGCCGCCGAGCAGCACGCGACGCAGGTGCGCGAGTCGGTCGCCGGGCTGCACGAGCAGGCCCAGGAGGAGATCACCGGGCTGCGCAGCGCCGCCGAGCACGCCGCGGAGCGCACCCGGCACGAGGCCCAGGAGGAGGCGGACCGGGTCCGCGCCGACGCCTACGCCGAGCGGGAGCGGGCCAGCGAGGACGCCGGACGGCTGCGGCGCGAGGCGCAGGAGGAGACCGAGGCCGCCAAGACGCTGGCCGAGCGGACCGTGTCCGAGGCCATCACGGAGGCCGACCGGATCCGCGCGGACGTCTCCGAGCACGCCCAGCGGGTGCGCACCGAGGCCTCCGACGCCATCGCCGAGGCCGAGCAGTCCGCGTCCCGCACCCGGGCGGACGCCCGCGAGGACGCCAACCGCATCCGGTCCGACGCGGCGACGCAGGCGGACACCCTGATCACCGAGGCACGTTCCGAGGCGGAGCGGCTCACCACCGAGACGGCGGCCGAGACCGACCGGATCCGGACCCAGACGCTCGCGGAGGCGGAGCGCGTCACCGTCGAGGCGGCGAGCGAGGCCGAGCGGGTCAGGACCGAGGCGGCCACCGAGGCGGAGCGGCTGCGCACCGAGACGATCGCCGAGGCCGAGCGGGTACGGGCCGAGGCGAGTGCACGGGCCGAGCAGTTGGTCTCGGACGCCACCGGGGAGGCGGAGCGGCTGCGGGCCGAGGCCGCCGACACCGTCGGGTCCGCGCAGCAGCACGCCGAGCGGATCCGCACCGAGGCGGACCGGGTCCGCCGCGAGGCGGCCGCGGAGGCCGAGCGGGTCACCACGGCGGCCCGCGAGGAGGCCGAGCGGACCCTCGACGAGGCCCGCAAGGACGCCAACAAGCGGCGCTCGGAGGCCGCCGAGCAGGTCGACACGCTCATCACGGAGACCACCGCCGAGGCCGACAAGCTGCTCACCGAGGCGCAGCAGCAGGCGCAGAAGACCACCGCGGACGCCGAGTCGCAGGCCGACACGATGGTCGGCGCGGCCCGCACGGAGGCCGACCGGATCGTCCAGGAGGCGACGGTCGAGGGCAACACCCGGGTGGAGAAGGCCCGTACGGACGCGGACGAGCTGCTGGTCGGCGCCCGTCGGGACGCGACCGCCATCAGGGAGCGCGCGGAGGAGCTGCGCGAGCGTCTCACGTCCGAGATCGAGGAGCTGCACGAGCGGGCCCGCCGCGAGGCCGCCGAAACGATGAAGTCGGCCGGCGACCGCTGCGACGCGCTCATCAAGGCCGCCGAGGAGCAGCTGGCCAAGGCGGAGGCGAAGGCCAAGGAGCTGGTGTCGGAGGCCAACTCCGAGGCGGGCAAGGTGCGCATCGCCGCCGTCAAGAAGGCCGAGGGGCTGCTCAAGGAGGCCGAGCAGAAGAAGGCCACCCTGGTCCGCGAGGCCGAGGAGCTGAAGGCCGAGGCGGTCCGCGAGGCCCGGGCCACGGTCGACGAGGGCAAGCGCGAGCTGGAGGTGCTGGTCCGGCGCCGCGAGGACATCAACGCGGAGATCTCCCGGGTGCAGGACGTGCTGGAGGCACTGGAGTCGTTCGAGGCGCCCGGGGGCGCGAAGGACAACGGCGTGAAGGCCGGTGCGACGGTGGGCGCCCCACGTTCGGGTGGCAAGTCGTCAGACGGCTAGCATTCGGGGTGATTTGGGTGTCTGCTGGAGATCTTTGGCCGAGTCCCGACGGGACCCCTGCCCGAGGCTTTGGCAAGCCATCCGAGGGTCAGCCACTCAAAAGAGGTGTCATTCTCCGTATCAAACGTGCATCCGCTCGATGACACACCGCATTGGCGCCTAGGATTCCCTCTATCACCTCACCCGGTCTCTTTCGACAGGAACCCCATGAGCGACACTTCCCCCTACGGCTTCGAGCTTGTGCGGCGTGGGTACGACCGCGCTCAGGTGGACGAACGTATCTCCAAGCTCGTCTCCGACCGTGACAGTGCTCTCGCCCGCATCACCGCTCTGGAAAAGCGCATCGAGGAGCTCCACCTCGAGACCCAGAACGCCCAGGCCCAGGTCAACGACGCCGAGCCGTCGTACGCCGGTCTCGGTGCCCGGGTCGAGAAGATCCTGCGGCTCGCCGAGGAAGAGGCGAAGGACCTGCGCGAGGAGGCCCGGCGCGCGGCCGAGCAGCACCGCGAGCTGGCCGAGTCGGCCGCCCAGCAGGTGCGCAACGACGCGGAGTCGTACGCCGCCGAGCGCAAGGCCAAGGCCGAGGACGAGGGCGTCCGGATCGTCGAGAAGGCCAAGAGCGACGCCTCCCAGCTGCGCTCCGAGGCGCAGAAGGACGCGCAGTCCAAGCGCGACGAGGCCGACGCCCTCTTCGAGGAGACCCGCGCCAAGGCCGCGCAGGCCGCCGCCGACTTCGAGACGAACCTCGCCAAGCGCCGCGAGCAGTCCGAGCGGGACCTGGCCTCCCGTCAGGCCAAGGCCGAGAAGCGGCTCGCGGAGATCGAGCACCGCGCGGAGCAGCTGCGCCTGGAGGCGGAGAAGCTGCGCACGGACGCCGAGCGCCGGGCCCGCCAGACCGTGGAGACGGCGCAGCGCCAGTCCGAGGACATCGTGGCCGACGCCAACGCCAAGGCCGACCGGATCCGTTCGGAGTCGGAGCGCGAGCTGGCCGCCCTCACCAACCGCCGCGACTCCATCAACGCGCAGCTGACCAACGTGCGCGAGATGCTGGCGTCCCTCACGGGTGCCGCGGTGGCCGCCGCGCCGTCGGTCGAGGACGAGTCGGTCTCCCGCGGGGTGCCGGCCCAGCAGTCCCGCTGAGGCGGCTCGGCCCGCACGGGGGCGCGCACCTGCTGAATACGTACGAACAAGACGAGGCCTTCTGTCACTGGGGTGGCAGTGGGCCTCGTCCCGTTCTAGCGTGGGCGCCATGATCGAGCTCGAGGGGCTGACCAAGCGGTACGGCGAGAAGGTGGCGGTCAACAATCTCTCATTCACCGTCAGACCCGGCATCATCACGGGCTTCCTCGGCCCCAACGGCGCGGGCAAGTCGACGACCATGCGGATGGTGCTGGGCCTGGACCGGCCGACCGCCGGGGACGTGCGGATCGACGGCAAGCACTACGAGCAGCTGAAGGACCCGCTGACGTACATCGGCGCGCTCCTCGAGGCCAAGGCCTGGCACGGCGGGCGCAGCGCCTACAACCACCTGCTGTGCCTCGCGCAGAGCAACGGCATCCCGGCGAGCCGGGTGCGTGAGGTCCTGGACACGGTCGGGCTCTCGGCGGTCGCCAGGAAGAAGACCAAGGGCTTCTCCCTCGGCATGGGGCAGCGGCTGGGCATCGCCGGCGCGCTGCTCGGCGACCCGCGGATCCTGATGTTCGACGAGCCGGTCAACGGTCTGGACCCCGAGGGCATCCACTGGATCCGCAATCTGATGAAGACCCTGGCCTCCCAGGGCCGTACGGTCTTCGTCTCCTCCCACCTGATGAGCGAGATGGCGCTGACCGCCGACCACCTGGTGGTCATCGGCCAGGGCAGGCTGCTTGCGGACACCTCGATGGCCGAGTTCATCGCGGAGAACTCGCGCAGCTACGTGCGGATCCGCACCCCGCAGCGCGAGCAGCTGCTCGACGCGCTGCACGGTGCCGGGGTCACGGTCGTCGAGGCGGCCGACGGGGTCCTGGAGGTGGACGGCGACAAGTCGGAGGCGGTCGGCGAGCTGGCGGCGCGGCAGCAGATCGTGCTGCACGAGCTGAGCCCGCAGCGGGCCTCGCTGGAGGAGGCGTTCATGCAGCTGACCGCGGAGTCCGTGGAGTACCACGCGCACGACGGGCAGCCGCCCGGCGCGGTTCCGCAGCAGCAACAGCCATCGGGGCAGCCTCCGCAGCAGCCGTGGGGCAGCGACTGGAAGAGGGGTTGAGCATGGCGGCGACACAGGTCGTCCGGTCCGAGTGGACCAAGATCCGGTCGGTCGCGTCCACGGTGTGGACGCTGGGCCTCGCCGTGGTCGTCACCATCGCCCTCGGCATGCTGATCTCGGCCCTGTCGAAGAACGAGTTCGGCGACATGAGCCGGCGGGACCAGCTCTCCTTCGACCCGACCTTCATCAGCTTCGCCGGCACCAGCCTCGGCCAGCTGGCGATGATCGTGTTCGGGGTGCTGGTCGTGGGCAACGAGTACAGCTCCGGGATGATCCGCACCTCGCTGGCCGCCGTGCCGCGGCGCGGCACCTTCCTGTTCAGCAAGATCGCGGTGGCCACCGCCCTCGCACTCGTGGTGGCCATGGTCACCAGTTTCGCCACGTTCTTCCTGGGCCAGGCGATGCTCGGCGACCTCAAGGCGTCGATCGGCGACCCGGGCGTGCTGCGCGCGGTGTTCGGCGGCGGCCTCTACATGACCCTCATCGCGATGTTCTCGATGGGCGTCGCGGCGATGCTGCGCTCACCGATGCTGTCGCTGGGCATCCTGATGCCGTTCTTCTTCCTCATCTCCAACATCCTGGGCAACGTCCCCGCGACGGAGAAGGTCGGCCGGTTCCTGCCGGACCAGGCCGGCAGCAAGATCATGCAGGTGGTCACGCCGATCGACGACGACGTCCCGTACGGACCCTGGGGCGGCCTCGGGATCATGGCACTGTGGGTGATCGCGGCGCTCGTGGGCGGGTACGCGGTGCTGAAGCGGAGGGACGCCTGACCCCCTCCGTCCGGTCTTCGTACGGCGTCGGATTTTGCCCGCGCTTGAACGGAACCGTCAGCGCCTGGATATCCTCCTAACCCTTACGGGGGCGTGTGCCCTGCTGTCCCTGAACCTTCCGATGGGTGCGGAGCATGATCGAGGCTGTCGGCCTGACCAAGCGATACGGCGACAAGACCGCCGTGTACAACCTCTCCTTCCAGGTGCGGCCCGGTGCCGTCACCGGCTTCCTGGGGCCGAACGGCTCCGGCAAGTCGACGACGATGCGGATGATCCTCGGCCTGGACAACCCCACCGCGGGGCACGTGACGATCGGCGGCCACCCGTACCGCAGGCTGCCGAACGCCGCGCGGCACGTCGGCGCGCTGCTCGACGCCAAGGCGGTGCACGGCGGCCGGGCCGCCCGCAACCATCTGCTGAGCCTCGCCCAGCTGTCCGGGATCCCGGCCCGCCGGGTGGACGAGGTGCTCGGCGTGGTGGGCCTCCAGGACGTGGCCAAGCGGCGTTCCAAGGGCTTCTCGCTCGGCATGGGCCAGCGGCTCGGCATCGCCGCCGCGCTCCTCGGCGACCCCCAGGTGCTGCTCTTCGACGAGCCGGTCAACGGCCTCGACCCGGAGGGCATCCACTGGGTGCGCAACCTGATGAAGGCGCTCGCGGCGGAGGGCCGCACCGTCTTCGTCTCCTCGCACCTGATGAGCGAGATGGCGCTGACCGCCGACCACCTGATCGTCATCGGACGGGGCCAGCTGCTCGCCGACATGAGCGTGACGGACTTCATCTCGGCCAACTCCGCCGACTTCGCCCGCGTGCGGACGCCGGACACCGATCCGCAGCTGCGCGAGAAGCTGACCTCGGCGCTGACCGAGGCGGGCGGGCACGTGCTGCCCGAGCAGGACGGCGCGCTGCGCGTGACCGGGCTCGCCCTCCCCCGGATCAGCGACATCGCGCACGACACCGACGTACGGCTGTGGGAGCTGTCGCCGCACCAGGCCTCGCTGGAGGAGGCGTACATGCGGATGACGCAGGGCGCCGTGGACTACCGGTCGACCGCCGACCAGAAGGCCGGGCTCCAGCAGCCCCTGCCGCCCGGCGCGCAGCCGCCGATGCCGGTACCGGGACAGGGCCAGCCCGGCTGGTACGCCCCGCCGCCGCCCCAGCAGGGCGGCCAGCCCTTCGCCGCGCCGCAGGGCGCGCCGGGTCAGGCCGCCGCGGGCCCGTACGGCGCACCGGTGGCGCCCGGGACGGTGCCGGGCGGTCCGCCGGCCAACCCGTACGCGGCGCGGCAGGCGCCCCAGGCCCCGCCGATGCCCCAGGCGCCCGCCGCGGCACCGGCGCCGCCCGCGGCCGCGCCCGTCACCGACCCGACCAAGCCCGAGGACGCCCGATGAGCACGCCCCAGCCCCCGACGCAGCAGGCCGCGCCCGACTGGCACGCGGCGCCCGGTTCGCCGTACCCGACCTACACGTCGCCGATCCCGGTGGTGCGCACGACCCTCGTGCACGCGCTGGCCTCGGAGTGGACGAAGATCAAGTCGGTGCGTTCGACGATGTGGACGCTGGGCGTGTTCGTCCTGCTGGTCCTCGGCATCGGGCTGCTGACCGGCGCGGTGGTGGCGAGCTCGGACTCCGACCTGGCCGGCGAGAGCGCGCTGAGCCTCGGTTTCTTCGGGCTGCTGCTCGGCAGCATGTGCGTGATCACGCTCGGCGTGCTGACCACCGCCTCGGAGTACGGCACGGGCATGATCCGCACGACCATGACCGCCTGCCCCAGCCGCGGCCGGGTGCTGGCGGCCAAGGGCATCGTGTTCTTCCTGGTGGCGTTCGTGGTGACGCTGGTCTCCGCGACGCTGGTCGGGCTGGCCCACGTGTCCATGCTGGAGGGCAACGGCGCGCAGAACCCGACCGGCGCGGAGTGGCTGAAGGGCACCGTCGGCGTCTCGCTCTACGTCGCGCTGCTGGGGCTGCTCTCGCTGGCCATGGGCTCGATCATCCGGCACTCGGCGGGCGCCATCACCATCATGATCGGCATCCTGCTCGCGCCCCTGGTGATCGCGCTGTTCATGTTCTCGGAGTCGCTCAAGGACGTGCAGCAGGCGCTGTTCGAGTACTCGATCCCGAACCAGATGAGCATTTTCTACGCCAACTCGCTCTCCGAGTCCGGGCCCTCGGGCTGGGACCCGCTGTGGATCGTGCTCGGTGTGACGGCGGCCGCGCTCGCCGCCGCCTTCACCCTGCTGGAGAAGCGGGACGTGTAGAGCGGCGGTCAGAACCTCGGCGCGTTACGGGACCGCTGCACCCGCGTGGTGCGGCGGTCCTTCGCGTTCCAGCACGCCTTGTGCCAGTGCCGGCGGTCGTCGACGCCCGAGTGGGCGGGCCAGGACACCACGTGCGGGACGCCGTCGGGGATGAGCTGGTCGCATCCCGGGCAGCGGTACGACTTGCCCTGCGCGCTCGCGCCCGCCACGTGCCGTACGCTCCACTCCTCGCCCTGCCAGCTCTCCGAGGACTGCCAGCCGCCGTAACGGCCGGAGCCGTCCTCCTCGGCGCTCCGGCCGGACGGGCCGGCTCCCTTGGGTCGGTTGCGACGCGGGGACACGGGACACCTCACGGAGCTATACAGGAAGCAGGGCGGCATCCAGCCTACGCGGCACGGACACGGGTACGCGTACGGCGCGGAACACCGCAAGTCCCCCGCTCGGGGTTCCCGTCCGGGCCCGTGCGCCGTCCCACAACGGCCGATTCTGCAGACAATCCGCAAATCCCTTAGTCCTGCCGTGTCCTCGGCACGTGTCAGGCGGTTATGCCGTGCAGGGGGAGCTCCACGTCGGGGCCGAGGAAGCAGGAAAAGGCAATGCGCGTAGGAAGTTTCGTGTTGGGGGCCCAGTTCCCGGGCCAGGGCCAGGGGGAAGCGCTGCACCGCGCGGTCCGCTCGGCCGAGGTCGCCGAGGAGGCCGGGCTCGACACCGTCTGGCTGGCCGAACACCACTTCGTGCCGTACGGCACGTGTCCGTCGGCCGTGACCCTGGCCGCCCTGCTGCTGGGCCGCACCCGGCGCCTGAGGGTCGGCACCGCGGTCAGTGTGCTGCCCACCGTCCATCCCGTGGCGCTCGCCGAGCAGGCCGCGCTGCTGCACGTCACAAGCGGCGGCCGCTTCTCGCTGGGCGTGGGGCGCGGCGGTCCGTGGGTGGACCTGGAGGTGTTCGGCGCGGGTCTGGAGGCGTACGAGAAGGGTTTTCCGGAGTCGCTCGACCTGCTGCTGCGCTGGCTGCGCGAACCGTCCGTCGGCGCCTCGGGGGACCGCTACCGCTTCCGCGAGGTGCCGGTCGTGCCGCGGCCGTCGGAGTCCCTCTCCGAGGAGCCGGGTCCGGAGGTCGTCGTCGCCTGCACCTCGCCGTCGAGCGTGCGCCTGGCGGCCGAGCGGGGGCTGCCGATGCTCCTCGGGATGCACGTCGGCGACGAGGAGAAGGCGGAGATGGTCGCCCTGTGGCGCCGTCACGCCCGCGCGGCCGGCCGGCCGGCCGCGGAGGTCCACGGCGCGGCGCACGTCTCGGCCGGCGTCTGCCAGATCGCGGACCGGCGCACGGACGCGGCGGAGACCCTGCTCAAGGCGATGCCGGGGTGGCTGCGGCAGGGGCTGGGCGCCCATGTCACGGTGGACGGCCGGGCCCGGCAGATGCGCGACCCGCACGCGTACACCGAACTGCTCTGCGGGCTGCACCCGGTGGGCACGCCCCGGCTGTGCGCGGACCGGCTCGCGGCGACCGGCGAGCGGACCGGCATCTCCCGCTTCGCGCTGCTCGTCGAGGGCTCCGGAGACCTGGCGGCGACCGAGGAGAACGTACGCCGGCTCGGGGCCGAGGTACTCCCCCAGCTCCGCTGAGCCGGCGGGCGGGGAGCTTGCCGCTCCGGTACAGAACTGCACCTCCCGCGTACGGAGCGGCAAGCGGGCGCTCTAGGGGCCGTCAGCAGTCGCGCAGTTCCGGCGACTGGTTCAGCAACTGGCTGCGCACCGACGTGAACTTGGTCAGCGTCTCGTCGACAGAGGAGTCCAACGGGAACACCGCCACCCGGTGGCAGTTCTGGAAGGCCAGCCGCACCCCGAAGTGCCGCTGCAGTGCACCGCGTATGGCGTCACTCGCGAGCGCACGCAGGAGCTGACCGCGCGCCTGCTCGTCCGGCGGGGGCGTCTGGTTGTCGGCGAACGCTCCGCCGTCGACCTTCAGCTGTGCCACCAGGGAGCTGATCATCTCCCATGCGTAGGGCAGGGAGGTCCGGACGCAGTCGACGAAGTCTGCTTCGTCGACCTCGCCTCGCTCGGCCTGTTCGAGTAGGGCCGGTGAGACGTCGAGCGACATGGGTTCTCCTCTCGCACCCCCGACCAGCAGGGGTTGCCGGACAGTGAAGGGAGTACGCGATTCCGAACACGCTGCGTACACAGTTCGCGACCTCCCGTTCAATACCGTAAGCAACCGATCGTGACCGCACCAGGAGAATGCCCAGATGGACACCATCCGGTAGGCCCACAATCGGCCAGTGCGCAAGACGGGGCCAATGGGAGAAGTGGGACAGCGCGCGGCGACCGGGTCCGGGCGAATCGCGTCGGGCCGGGCCCGTCGAGTAGCGTTGCCGACCATGCGTCTCGTCATTGCCCGCTGCTCCGTCGACTACGCCGGACGGCTCACCGCCCACCTGCCCTCGGCCCCCCGGCTGATCCTGGTCAAGGCGGACGGCAGCGTCTCGATCCACGCCGACGACCGGGCCTACAAGCCCCTCAACTGGATGTCGCCGCCCTGCACCCTGAAGGAGGGCACGGGCGAGGAGGAGGGCGTCTGGACCGTCGTCAACAAGGCGGGCGAGAAGCTCATCATCACGATGGAGGAGATCCTCCACGACTCCTCGCACGAACTGGGCGTCGATCCGGGCCTGATCAAGGACGGCGTGGAAGCACACCTCCAGGAGCTGCTGGCCGACCGCATCGACACCCTGGGCGAGGGCTACACCCTGATCCGCCGTGAGTACATGACCGCCATCGGCCCGGTCGACATCCTGTGCCGGGACGCCCAGGGCGGGACCGTCGCGGTCGAGATCAAGCGGCGCGGCGAGATCGACGGCGTGGAGCAACTCACGCGCTATCTGGAGCTGTTGAATCGCGACCCGCATCTCGCCCCGGTGCGCGGCGTGTTCGCCGCCCAGGAGATCAAGCCGCAGGCCCGCGTGCTGGCCACGGACCGCGGCATCGGCTGCCAGGTGCTGGACTACAACGCACTGCGGGGCATCGAGGACGACAAGCTGCGGCTGTTCTAAGAGGGCGTCGGGTACGACGCGGAGGAGGGCCGGGTCCGTGCGGCGGACCCGGCCCTCCCGCACTGTCGCCCGTCCCGCGGGGTCAGATGACCGGGCCCGTCACCGTGCCCGGTCCACCGGTCGCCGCGCCGCTCTGCGTGGCGGTCGCGGTGTCCGCGGGGGAACCGGCGGCGGTGGGGGTCGACTCGCGGCTCGCCGTGTCGGAGGTCTCCGGAGTCGAGGGCGGCGGCGTGTCCGTGTCGGTGGGGGCGGGTGTGGTGGGGTCGTCGGACTCGGTGGGCGTCCCGGGGTCCGTCGGCTCGGTGTCCGTCGGCTTCGGCGACGTCGGCTTCGTCGTCGGCGCGCTCGGCGACTTGCTCGGCTCGTCCGGCGACCCGGGGTCGTCCGGGCTCTCGTCGTCACCGGGGTCGGTGGCGTCGCCGGTGCTGCTGGGCCCGCCGGAGGGCCGCCCCGACTCCGTCGGTGTCGGGTCGTCCGACGTGCCCGGGGTGCCGTCCGGGCCCGAGTCGGTCGGGCCGCCGGGCGTCTCCTGGTCCTTGCCGTCGTCCGAGGGCCGGTCCGCGTCCAGACTGCCGTCGTCGATGCCCTGGCTCGCCGACGGGTTGACGCCGACCTCGTTGGAGGGGTCACCGGGGTCGTTCTCCGACGTGGCCCCCAGGGTCACCACCGTGCCGAGCACGGCGACGAGCAGCGCGCCGGCTCCGGCGGCCACCAGGTTCCGCCGGGCGAAGCCCTTGATGCCGCCCGCGACCGTGCGGGACGGCTCCTCCTCGGGTTCGCGGCGGGTGACGAGGGTCGGGGACTGGGGAGGCGGCTGGAGCGGCGGGAAGGGCGCGGGGACACCCGCGGACGGCGACACCGACTCCTCGTTGCGGGCGTCGGGCACCTCCTCCCCCACCGTCGGACCGAGCCCGGCGCCGACGACGCCGAACCCGGCGACGGGCGCCGCCGCGCCGAACGCGCCCGCGCCGCTGCCCAGGCCCGGGGTGTCCCCGGTGCGGTCGGCGACCAGCGCGAGGGCGCGGCGGCCCGCCACGGCGCCGCGCTTGTCGGAGAGCGCGCCGCGCAGCCCGATGGAGGCCTCCAGCTCGGCGCGCGCCCGGTCCAGCTGGTCCTCGCACAGCGCGAGGACGCCCAGCTCGTGGTGGAAGTAGGCCTGTTCGGCGACGTCACCGGCGAGCCGGGAGGCCTCGGTGCCGGAGCGCAGCGCCCGCTGCCAGGCGCTCCAGTGCAGTCCGGCGGCGAACGCGGGCGCCGCGGTGCGGGCCAACTGGACGGCGGGGCTGTCCGCGTCGCCCGCGGGCGGGGTCGTCGTCGGCACCAGCACGGCAAGGGCGGCCAGGACGGCGTCGGCCTCGGCGCAGACCCGCTCCGGGGTGACCGAGGGGTGCCCGGCCCACCAGGCGTAGTGCTGGGCGGCGGCCAGTGCCCGCTCCCGTACGGCGTCGGCGTAGCCGGCGCTCTCCAGCTGGGTGAGCACCCCGGCGGCCAGCCGGTAGCGGGAGCCGACCGGGGAGACCAGTCCGCAGTCGGTCAGCTCGCCGAGGGCGGCGTCCGCGTGGGTGTCGCCGACCAGGGCGGGCAGGTGCGCCTGGTGCGGCACCTCGCCGCCGAGCGCGACGGCGAACTCCAGGGTGGCGCGGGCGGAGGCGCTCAGCCGGGAGGCGAGCAGCGGTGCGGGCGCGGCGGCCTCGCCGAGGGACGGCAGGGGTACGTCGTCGGCCTCGGTGGCCTCGTAGGGGGTGTCGTCGGCCGGGCGGGCGTCGGCGAAGACGCCGAACTCGTCGACGGCGTCGGCACCGGCCCGCTCCCGGTCCCGGCGGCGCAGCAGGGCACCGGCCTGGACGAAGCGCAGCGGCAGGCCCTCGGACTCGAACCAGAGGTCGCCGGCCCAGTTGGCCTCCTCCTCGGTGAGGGGGCGCCCGGCGGCGCGCTCCAGCAGCTCCACGCCGTCCGAGCGGTCCAGGCCGGTGAGGAAGACCTCCTCGACGGCCGAGTCGGCGGAGGGTGCGGCCACCTCCGGGGTCGCGCCGAAGAGGTAGGCGCACTCGGGGGTGGCGTCGAGGAGCTCGTCGAGGGCGGTGCCGCCGAACTCGACATCGTCCAGGACGACGACCGCGCCCACCTCGCGGAGGTACCCGAGGAGCTCCGTGCGGCCCGGACGGTGCAGGGGCGCGCGGTGGACGGCGTAGAAGAGGTCGTGGAGCAGGTCGTCGGCGGTGCGGTGGTGGCCGTTGAGCCGGACGACGCCGTCGGGCGCGAGGCCCGCGCAGTCCTCGGCGACGAGGTCGAGGAGGCTGGTGCGGCCGGAGCCGGCGGGGCCGGTGAGGCGGACGGAGCGGCCGCGGGCGAGCAGCCGCACCAGGCGTTCGCGTTCGTCCTCGCGGGCCAGCAGGCCCAGGACGGTGCGGACCGGTCCCGGGGGTACGGACGGCCGCGCGGCGCGCTCCGCCTCGGCGCGTTCGGCCGCGGTGAGCTTCTCGGGCCGGGCGGGCCGCTCCGCGGGCGGGCAGACCTCGATCTCGCTGCCGTCGACGGGGTTGACGGTGAGCAGGAAGTCGCCGGACACCAGCTGCACCGTGCGGGCGAGGGCGGGCGCGTGCTGTCCGAAGTCGGAGGTGAGGGGGTCCCTGTGCGGGCGCGGGCGCGGCGCCTGGTGGTCGCCGTCCTGGCCGTACTCCTCAGGGCCCCGGTTGGTCGGGTCCATTGGTTCAAGCCCCCCAAAAGCGTCGTGTGCAGGGCCCCGGTCGGGACCATCCTCCCGGCCTTGCCGCACACCGCGCTGTCGCTTCTGGTCCGGGCCCGCCGGCGGGTTTGCTAAGGCAGCGGGCAGCCAGACCCTAAACCTTCGCCCAGTATCGCCGACAGTCCGGGGTGCCGGACGGCCCGAGAGGTCACGGTCTCGTGAGGATTGCGTGTGTCGGAGGTGTGAACCTTCACTTACACGCGGGGCAGGGTCTCCACACCGATGCCGCCCTCGATGGCGAGGATCCGGTGCAGCCGGGTGGCCACCAGCAGGCGCTGCATCTGCGGCGGTACGTCGCGCAGCACCAGTCGCCGCCCGCAGCGCCCGGCCCGCCGGTGGGCTCCCATGATGACGCCGAGTCCGGTGGCGTCCCAGGAGTCCAGTTCGGACAGGTCCAGCACCAGGTCGCCGACTCCGTCGTCGACGGCCGAGTGCAGGACCGTACGGGCGTCCGCCGCGCTGCGGACGTCGAGGCGGCCCCCGACGACCAGCTCGACGTGGTCGCCCCTGATGTGCATATGCGCTCCCCGGCGTGCGTCTTCTTCGTCGTCTTCTTCGTCTTGGCGTTGCGTTCCGTGCGTGGTCTCTCGGCGATATCAGGCGTTGCACCCTCTGACTGGCCGAAACGACCGGAGGTTGCCGCCTGTAAGCGAACCGATACCGAATTCACCCCGGCGTGTGACGTCTGCCGCGGCTGATGTGACCTCAGTGCTTGTAGAAGCCCTGCCCGCTCTTGCGGCCGATGTCACCGGCGTCCACCATCCGGCGCATCAGCTCCGGCGGGGCGAACTTCTCGTCCTGGGACTCGGTGTAGATGTTGCCCGTGGCGTGCAGCAGGATGTCGACGCCCGTCAGGTCGGCGGTGGCCAGCGGTCCCATGGCGTGGCCGAAGCCCAGCTTGCAGGCGAGGTCGATGTCCTCGGCGGTGGCGACGCCCGACTCGTACAGCTTCGCGGCCTCGACGACGAGGGCGGAGATGAGCCGGGTGGTCACGAAGCCGGCGACGTCGCGGTTGACGACGATGCAGGTCTTGCCGGTGGACTCGGCGAACTCCCGTGCGGTGGCGAGCGTTTCGTCACTGGTCTTGTAGCCCCGCACCAGCTCGCACAGCTGCATCATCGGGACCGGCGAGAAGAAGTGCGTGCCGACGACCCGCTCGGGGCGCTCCGTCACGGCCGCGATCTTGGTGATCGGGATGGCGGAGGTGTTGGACGCGAGGATCGCCCCGTCCTTCACCAGCTTGTCCAGGGTACGGAAGATCTCGTGCTTGACTTCCAGTTTCTCGAAGACGGCCTCGACGACGACGTCCGCGTCGGCGGCGGCGTCCAGGTCGGTGGTCGCGGTGATGTGCCCGAGGGCGGCCTCGGCGTCGTCGGCGGTGAGCTTCCCCTTGGCGACGAACTTGTCGTAGGAGGCCCTGATGCCGTCGGTGCCGCGCCGCAGCGCCTCGTCGGTGACGTCGCGCAGGACGACGTCCCAGCCCGCCTGCGCGGAGACCTGGGCGATGCCGGACCCCATGAGACCGGCTCCGATGACGGCGAGCTTCCGTGCCACTGTGCGACTCCCCTGATACGCGCTGATTCTCGTCTCTCGGCCGGAGATTAGCGGGCGTGAGGCGCTGTGTGACCGGTTAGTAACGCGCGTCACGTCTCAAATGACGGACGTCACACCGAGGGGTGCCGTCCGGGTGTCACTCGGCGCCCCGTACGGCGTAGTTGAGAACCTTCTCGCTCAACAGGTCCTCCATCTCGTCCAGCAGCAGGAGCACCTCGCGGGAGACCTCGGAGGGCTTGCCGCCTGCGAGCATGCGCTGCCCGATGGCCGCGAGGACGGTGCCGTGCAGCCAGTTGATCTGACCGGCCATCAGGGCGGACGTCGTGTCGTCGGCCGCGCCTCCGGTCTCCTCGCGCAGGGTCTGCTCCAGGTTCAGGAGCACCTCCTGGCCGATCGCCCACATCCGTGAGCGCAGGGCGGGCGAGTCCTGGATGACCCTCATGAACTTCGCGTAGCCGTCCATCAGACCGACGCGGGGCGAGACGGTCTCGACCTCCTCGCGCAGTTCGCGCAGGACGGCCCGCGCCGCCGACTCCCCGTCACGCCGGCCCCGCACCCAGCGCGACAGCCGGTCGATCACCCCCTTGGAGCGGTCGAGGAAGAGGTCCTCCTTGGCCGGGAAGTAGTTGTAGACCGTGTTGACGGAGACGTTCGCGGCGTCCGCGACCTCCGCCACCGTCACGGCCTCGAAGCCGCGCTCCAGGAACAGCCCCGTGGCGACATCCGAGATGTACTGCCGGGTCTGCCGCTTCTTCCGTTCCCTGAGTCCCTCGGCCATGTCCGCAATCCTAGCCGCGCCGACGTCACTCCCTGGGGCCGTTGAAAACTTGGGGTCATTGCAAAATTTCAGTGACTCTGTTTTTCTGGAGCGCATGGCAATCATCAGTGCGGCCCGGCTGGCCCGGACCTTCACCACGAAGCGCGGTCCGGTCGAGGCGGTGCGCGGCATCGACCTCACCGTCCGCGAGGGGGAAATCCTCGGCTTTCTCGGCCCCAACGGCGCCGGCAAGACCACCACGCTGCGGATGCTCACGACCCTGCTCGCCCCCACCGGCGGCGCGGCCACCGTCGCCGGCCACGACCTGGCGACCGACCCGGCCGGGGTGCGCGCGGCCTGCGGGTACGTGGCGCAGTCGGGCGGGGTGGACACCCAGATCACCGTGCGGGAGGAGCTGGTCACCCAGGGCCGCCTGTACCGGCTGACCAGGGCGCGGGCCGTCGAGCGCGCCGACGAGCTGGCCCGCGACCTGGGCCTCACCGAGCTGCTCGACCGCAAGTGCGGCGCGCTGTCCGGCGGGCAGCGGCGCCGGCTGGACATCGCGATGGCGCTGACGCACCGCCCGAAGGTGCTCTTCCTGGACGAGCCGACCACCGGCCTGGACCCGGGCGCCCGCGCCGACCTGTGGGACCTGGTCCGCCGCCTGCGCGACGAGCACGGCACCACGGTCTTCCTGACCACCCACTACCTCGACGAGGCCGACGCCCTCTCCGACCGTCTGGTGGTCGTGGACGGCGGTGTGGTGGTCGCCGAGGGCACCCCGGCCGCCCTGAAGCTCGAGTTCGGCGGCGCGCCCGACGCCTCGCTCCAGGACACCTTCCTGGCCGTCACCGGCCGCAGCGCCGCTCCGGCCGACACCACCCCCGTAGCCGTCTGACACCCCAGGGAACACCGATGCTGCTCCACGACACCGGCCTCGTCTACGGCCGCTATCTGCGCCAGTCGCTGCGCTCCCGCTTCGCGCTGCTGTTCGGCGTGCTGATGCCGCTGCTGTACCTGCTCTTCTTCGGCCCGCTGCTGACCGACCTGCCGCTTGGCGGGCAGGGCAGCTCCTGGCAGGTGCTGGTCCCCGGCCTGCTGCTGCAACTGGGCCTGTTCGGCGCCTCCTTCGCCGGGTTCTCGATCATCATCGAGAACGGTCAGGGGGTGGTCGAGCGGATGCGCGTCACACCCGTCAGCCGCCTGGCGCTGCTCCTGGGGCGGGTGCTGCGGGACGCGACGGTCTTCGCCTTCCAGGCGGTGCTGCTGGTACTGGCGGCCGTGGTGATGGGCCTGCGCGCGCCGCTGCCCGGCGTGCTGATCGGCTTCGCCTTCGTCGCCCTGCTGACGGTCTCGCTGGCCTCACTGTCGTACGCGCTGGCGATGAAGGTGCGGACGCCGCAGGAGTTCGGGCCCACGATCAACGCCCTCACCATGCCCTCGATGCTGCTGTCCGGCCTGATGCTGCCGATGACCCTGGGCCCGGCGTGGCTGGACGTGCTGTCGCACCTGATGCCGTTCCGCTATCTGGTGGACGCGGTGCGCGACGCGTACGTCGGCTCCTACGCGACGGCGCACATGCTGTACGGCGTCCTGGTCGCCCTGGCCTTCACCGCGCTGGCCGTGACAGTGGGCACACGCGTCTTCCGGACCGCCGGGGCGTAACTACGCTGGCCCCATGGTCAACCTGACGCGCATCTACACCCGGACCGGCGACCAGGGCACCACCGCCCTCGGTGACATGAGCCGGGTCCCCAAGACCGACCTCAGGATCTCCGCGTACGCCGACGCAAACGAGGCGAACGCGGTGATCGGCTCCGCCATCGCCCTGGGCGGTCTGCCCGAGGAGGTCGTCAAGGTCCTCGTCCGCGTCCAGAACGACCTGTTCGACGTGGGCGCGGACCTGTCGACGCCGGTGGTGGAGAACCCGGAGTACCCGCCGCTGAGGGTCGAGCAGTTCTACGTCGACAAGCTGGAGGCGGACTGCGACCGCTTCCTGGCCGAGGTGGAGAAGCTCCGCTCCTTCATCCTCCCCGGCGGCACCCCCGGCGCGGCGCTGCTGCACCAGGCGTGCACGGTGGTCCGCCGGGCCGAGCGCTCCACGTGGGCGGCGCTGGAGGCATACGGCGAGACGATGAACCCGCTCACCGCGACCTATTTGAACCGGCTCTCCGACCTCCTGTTCATCCTGGCCCGGGTGGCCAACAAGGAGGTCGGCGACGTGCTGTGGGTGCCGGGCGGGGAACGCTAAACGCTCCGCCGGGTACTCCGCAGATCAGTGCCGTCGTACGTCTGCGGCTCCGTCGTGGCTGGTCGCGCAGTTCCCCGCGCCCCTTCGAGGCGCTTCCCAGCCGACGCCTGCCTCCATCCATCAGCCTCGGTCGGCGACGTACCCGCCGGGGCCTTCTTCGGCCAGATCAGGTACGTGAGGGCGATCAGGCCGTGGATGCCGAGGACCCGGATCGCCGTCCACTGGAAGGCGCGCAGCGACGAGATGTCGCCCTCGTCGCCGACGTACCAGACCGCGCCCTGGAGCAGTGCGCAGGCCACGACCACGCCCAGCAGGGTGCGCAGCCACAGCCGGACCTCGTGGCGCGCCCGGGGCATGCCGTGGCGCGGGGGCCTGGCCGGGGGCGGGCCGCCGGCCAGGCGGTGGGCGGCGTGGCCGTCGAGCCGGCGGATCGTGTAGTGGCCGTAGGCGACGGTGTAGCCGATGTACAGCGCGGCCAGGCCGTGTTCCCAGCCGGGCTCGGCGCCGTTCTTCAGGTCCCACGCCGTCACGGCGAACAGCACCAGTTCCAGCACCGGCTCGCACAGCAGCAGGAACACGCTGGTGCGCCGCCACTTCACCAGGTAGCGGGCGCCGAGCCCGAGGACCAGCAGCACCCAGAAGCCGACCTCGCAGGCGATGATCAAAGCGACGACCACGGCACACTCCCTTCGTTCACCCTTCCAGGCTCCCGTGGGAATCCGCCGCGTTCGTCGTCGGCGGTGACGAACCTCCGGTACATCGAAGGATGCAGTGCGGGACCCTTCCCGGGGATCAGGCGGGCGGGGCGCGAGCCGTGTTGGATGGTGGCATGGCCGCACGACTCCCCCGCCCGCGCCGCTTCGACGTGTACGCCGCGTCGGCCGGTCTGCTCGGCGGGCTGCTGCTGTGGGGCATCGGCCTGGGCGTGCGGCCGGCCGACGAGCCGATCGTGCTGTTCGACGGCCGCTGGCCGCTGCTGGTCCCGCTCACCGTCATGGCGGGCTGCGAGCTGCTGCGCCGGTCCGCGCCGCGCACCGGCCTGCTGACCGGCACCGCCGCGCTGGTCGCGGACACGCTCACCCAGGGCAGCCTGGTCACGGTGATCATGTACACCGACCTGATGTACGCCGCCGTGCTGTACGGCCCGCCCGCCTCGGCCCGGCGCATCCCGTGGATCACCGGGCTGCTCACGGTGGCGGGAACCGTCGTGCCGTTCGCGCTGTGGCGGGTGCCCGAGGCGCTGCTCATCGGTGTCGCCGTCGGCGTCGTGTCCTTCGCGCCTGCCTCCACCGGGCTCATCGTCCGCAACCACCGCGAGGCCGCCGACGCCGCCCTGCTGCGGGCCGAGCAGACCGCGCTGCTCGCCGAGATGGACCGGGTCCAGGCGGTGACGGCGGAACGTTCCCGGATGGCCCGCGAGCTGCACGACATGGTCGCCAACCACCTCTCCGCGATCGCCATCCACTCCACGGCCGCGCTCTCCCTGGACGACGCGGCGACCACCCGGCAGGCGCTCGGTGTGATCCGCGAGAACAGCGTGGCGGGACTGGCCGAGATGCGCCGCCTCATCGGCATCCTGCGGGACAGCGGCGGGGACACCGAACCGGCCCCCGCCCCCACCCTCGGCGGGCTCGGCGCGCTGGTCGACGGCGCCCGCGCCAACGGCCTCGACGTCGCCCTGGATGCGGCACCCGGCGACCACCTGCCCGCGCCGGTCGAGCTGGCCGCGTACCGGATCGTGCAGGAGTCGCTCACCAACGCGCTCAAGCACGCCTCGCGGGGCACCGTCCGGGTCCGGCTCACCCGGCACGACGACGCCCTGCGGGTCGAGGTGACCAGCCCGTACGGCGACCGGGACACCCCGCGCGTCCCCGGTTCCGGTGCCGGTCTGGTCGGGATGCGGGAGCGGACCGCGCTGCTGCACGGCGCGTTCGAGGCCGGGGCGGTGGCGGACCCCGGCTCGGCGGGCGGCAAGATCTGGGCCGTGCGCGCCATCCTGCCCCTGACCGAAGGAGACCTCGCATGATCCGCGTCCTGATCGCCGAGGACCAGTCCGCCGTCCGCGCGGGACTGGTGCTGATCCTGGGCAGCGCACCGGACATCGAGGTGGCCGGCGAGGCCGCGGACGGCGAGCAGGCGGTGGCGCTGGCCCGCGAGCTCCGTCCCGACCTGGTGCTGATGGACGTGCAGATGCCGCGCCTGGACGGCGTGACGGCGACCCGGATCGTGGTCGGGGAAGGTCTCGCCGACGTGCTGGTGCTGACCACCTTCGACCTGGACGAGTACGTCTTCGGGGCGCTGCGGGCGGGCGCCGCCGGGTTTCTGCTGAAGAACACCGAGGCCAAGGACCTGATCGCGGCCGTGCGCACGGTGGCGGGCGGCGAGGGCATCGTGGCCCCGGCCGTCACCCGGCGGCTGATCGCCGAGTTCGCCGCGAGTCCGGTGCGGGAGCCTGCCGCGGACCCCGCGGTGCTGCGGGACCTGACCCGGCGTGAGCGCGAGGTGCTGTCCTGTCTCGGCGAGGGCCTGTCCAACGCGGCGGTCGCCGAGCGTCTTGAGATGGCGGAGGCCACGGTGAAGACGCACGTGAGCCGGCTGCTGGGGAAGCTGGGGCTGCGCAGCCGGGTGCAAGCGGCGGTGCTGGCGCAGGAGTTGGGCATCTAGTTTTCCCTCTCCATCACGGGCTCAACCACCGGCCGCCGCATTGGTCCAGACCTATTGACCTATGGTCCAGACCTTTCTATTCTCGCGGCACTGCGGGCATGAGGCTCAGTCATGCCCACAACGACAACCCCATATAAGGAGGCGCACATGCGCTTCAGACACAAAGCCGCGGCACTCGCAGCGACCCTGGCGCTTCCCCTCGCCGGCCTGGTCGGCCTCGCGAGCCCGGCCCAGGCCGCGTCGAGCGCGACGGCCACCTTCGCCAAGACCTCGGACTGGGGCACGGGCTTCGGCGGCAGCTGGACGGTGAAGAACACCGGCACCACCTCCCTCAGCTCCTGGACCGTCGAGTGGGACTTCCCCACCGGCACGAAGGTCACCTCCGCCTGGGACGCCACCGTCACCAACTCCGGCGACCACTGGACCGCCAAGAACGTCGGCTGGAACGGGACGCTCGCCCCCGGCGCCTCGGTCTCCTTCGGCTTCAACGGCAGCGGCCCCGGCTCCCCGTCCAACTGCAAGCTCAACGGCGGCAGCTGCGACGGCACGTCCGTCCCCGGCGACGCGGCCCCCTCCGCGCCCGGCACGCCCACCGCCTCGAACATCACCGACACCTCGGTGAAGCTGTCCTGGTCGGCGGCCACCGACGACAAGGGCGTCAAGAACTACGACGTCCTGCGGGACGGCGCGAAGGTCGCCACCGTCACCGGCACCACCTACACGGACAACGGCCTCACCAAGGGCACCGCCTACTCGTACAGCGTCAAGGCACGCGACACCGCCGACCAGACCGGACCGGCCAGCGGCTCCGTGAAGGTCACCACCACCGGCGGGGACGGCGGCAACCCCGGCACCGGTGACGAGGTCAAGATGGGCTACTTCACCAACTGGGGCGTCTACGGGCGCAACTACCACGTGAAGAACCTGGTCACCTCCGGCTCCGCCGCCAAGATCACGCACATCAACTACGCCTTCGGCAACGTCCAGGGCGGCAAGTGCACGATCGGCGACTCCTACGCCGACTACGACAAGGCGTACACCGCCGACCAGTCCGTCGACGGCGTCGCCGACACCTGGGACCAGCCGCTGCGCGGCAACTTCAACCAGCTGCGCAAGCTGAAGGCCAAGTACCCGAACATCAAGATCCTCTACTCCTTCGGCGGCTGGACCTGGTCCGGCGGCTTCCCGGACGCCGTGAAGAACCCGGCCGCGTTCGCCAAGTCCTGTCACGACCTGGTCGAGGACCCGCGCTGGGCCGACGTCTTCGACGGCATCGACCTGGACTGGGAGTACCCGAACGCCTGCGGTCTCAGCTGTGACGAGACCAGCGCCCCGAACGCCTTCAGCAGCATGATGAAGGCCATGCGCGCCGAGTTCGGCCAGGACTACCTGATCACCGCGGCCGTCACCGCCGACGGATCGGACGGCGGCAAGATCGACGCCGCCGACTACGGCGAGGCCTCGAAGTACATCGACTGGTACAACGTGATGACGTACGACTTCTTCGGCGCCTGGGCGAAGAACGGCCCGACCGCTCCGCACTCGCCGCTGACCGCGTACGACGGCATCCCGCAGCAGGGCTTCAACACCGCCGACGCGATGGCGAAGTTCAAGTCCAAGGGCGTCCCGGCCGACAAGCTGCTGATCGGCATCGGCTTCTACGGCCGCGGCTGGACCGGCGTCACCCAGTCCGCGCCCGGCGGCACCGCCACCGGACCGGCGACCGGCACGTACGAGGCGGGCATCGAGGACTACAAGGTCCTCAAGAACAGCTGCCCGGCCACCGGCACCGTCGCGGGCACCGCGTACGCCCACTGCGGCTCCAACTGGTGGTCCTACGACACCCCGGCCACCATCAAGTCGAAGATGGACTGGGCCGAGCAGCAGGGCCTCGGCGGCGCCTTCTTCTGGGAGTTCAGCGGCGACACCACGAACGGCGAACTGGTGAGCGCCATCGACAGCGGCCTGAAGTAGTCCTCAACGGCCCTGGGTCACCAGGGCCCTAAGCGACGTTGACGCTCCCCCAGACTTCGTCCGGGGGACCCCCACCCAGCGAGTGGACGTGGCTACGCCACGTTCACTCGCTGACCGGGCGGGGCTGCTTCCAGCCACGCGAGGAATCCGGTCAGCGCGTCATCGCTCATCGCCAGTTCAAGCCGTGTGCCCCGGTGCAGACAGGCCAGGACCACGGCGTCGGAGAGCAACGCCAGCTCCTCCTCCCCGTCCGGTACCCGGCGGCCGGCCACCTCGATCGCGGAGCGCTCCAGCACGCGGCGCGGGCGGGGGGAGTACGAGAAGACGCGGTACCACTCGACCCGGTCGCCGTTGTAGCGGGCCACCCCGTAGGCCCAGCCCTTGCCGTCGGCGTGGTCGCCCTCCTTGGGGGCGTCCCAGCGCAGGGAGCAGTCGAAGGTGCCGCCCGAGCGCTGGATCAGCCGGCGGCGCAGACCGAAGACGAAGAGGCCGATCACCACCACGGCCACGACGATTCCGCACACAGTCAGAGCGAGGGCCATCGACACCGACCTCCTCGTCTCCTAGGTAACGGAACGGAAAAAACACCCGGATCTGCCTCAGCCGCGGCCGGGTCCGGATGGCTCCGGTCCCAGCCGCGGCTGAGTGACGTCATGGCACGACGCTATCGCACTGTGCTGTGGATCAGCGT
The DNA here is from genome assembly GCF_055575415.1 of Streptomyces sp. NPDC034099. Lineage (NCBI taxonomy): Bacteria > Bacillati > Actinomycetota > Actinomycetes > Kitasatosporales > Streptomycetaceae > Streptomyces > Streptomyces sp. NPDC034099. The sequence continues at coordinate 71,177 of NZ_JBVISR010000001.1, forward strand.
CCCGCCGCCGCGCGCAGTCGGACGTCCGCGCGACGCTCGGCGTGGGCGTCGCCCTCCGCCTTCGCCTGTTCGAGCTTCCGCTCGGCGCGGTGGACGTCGATCTCGTCCGACAGCTCGGCGATCTCGGCCAGCAGCGACAGCTTGTTGTCGGCGAACGAGATGAAACCGCCGTGCACCGCGGCGACGACCGTCCCGCCGTCACTCGTACGAATGGTCACCGGGCCCGACTCCAGCACACCGAGCAGCGGCTGGTGACCGGGCATGACGCCGATGTCGCCGGACGTGGTGCGCGCGACGACCAGGGTGGCCTCGCCGGACCAGACCTCTCGGTCGGCCGCGACCAGCGCGACGTGCAGCTCAGCAGCCAAGGTGGCTCCTCGGGTCACCACCCGGCGGGAGAGCCGGGTGTTGGTTACAAGTCTAAGGGGCGTGCCGGAGGGGACGGGACGCGCCCGCCCCCTCCGGGTGGTGAACCGTGCGGCTCACCGCGAGCCGGGGCTCAGGAGACGCCCAGCTCCTTGGCGTTGTTCTTCAGGTCCTCGATGCCACCGCACATGAAGAACGCCTGCTCCGGGAAGTGGTCGTACTCGCCGTCGCAGATCGCGTTGAAGGCCGCGATCGACTCGTCCAGCGGGACGTCCGACCCGTCGACGCCGGTGAACTGCTTGGCGACGTGGGTGTTCTGGGACAGGAAGCGCTCCACACGACGGGCGCGGTGGACGACGAGCTTGTCCTCTTCGCCCAGCTCGTCGATACCGAGGATCGCGATGATGTCCTGCAGGTCCTTGTACTTCTGCAGGATGCTCTTCACGCGCATCGCGGCCTGGTAGTGGTCCGCCGCGATGTACCGCGGGTCGAGGATGCGGGACGTCGAGTCCAGCGGGTCCACGGCCGGGTAGATGCCCTTCTCGGAGATCGGACGGGAGAGCACCGTCGTCGCGTCGAGGTGGGCGAAGGTGGTGGCCGGGGCCGGGTCGGTCAGGTCGTCCGCGGGGACGTAGATCGCCTGCATCGAGGTGATCGAGTGACCACGGGTCGAGGTGATGCGCTCCTGGAGGAGACCCATCTCGTCGGCCAGGTTCGGCTGGTAGCCCACCGCGGAGGGCATGCGGCCGAGCAGGGTCGACACCTCGGAGCCCGCCTGGGTGAAGCGGAAAATGTTGTCGATGAAGAACAGCACGTCCTGCTTCTGGACGTCGCGGAAGTACTCGGCCATGGTCAGGCCGGCCAGCGCGACGCGCAGACGGGTGCCCGGCGGCTCGTCCATCTGACCGAAGACGAGCGCGGTCTTGTCGATGACGCCGGACTCGCTCATCTCGTCGATGAGGTCGTTGCCCTCACGGGTGCGCTCACCGACACCGGCGAACACGGAGACACCGTCGTGGTTGTTGGCGACGCGGTAGATCATCTCCTGGATGAGCACCGTCTTGCCGACGCCGGCACCGCCGAACAGACCGATCTTGCCGCCCTTGACGTACGGGGTCAGCAGGTCGATGACCTTGACGCCGGTCTCGAACATCTCGGTCTTCGACTCGAGCTCGTCGAAGTTCGGGGCCTTGCGGTGGATCGGCCAGCGCTCACCGGTGTACTGCTCGTCGACGTTCAGCACCTCGCCGAGGGTGTTGAACACCTTGCCCTTGGTGAAGTCGCCGACGGGGACGGAGATGGCCGCGCCCGTGTCGGTCACCGGGGCCTGGCGGACCAGGCCGTCGGTGGGCTGCATGGAGATGGTGCGGACCAGGCCGTCACCCAGGTGCTGGGCGACCTCCAGGGTCAGCGTCTTCAGCTCGCCCGCCTGCGCCGGGTCGGCGACCTCGACGTGGAGGGCGTTGTAGATCTCCGGCATCGCGTCGACGGGGAACTCCACGTCGACGACCGGGCCGATGACCCGGGCGACGCGGCCCGTGGCCGTCGCGGTCTCAACAGTGGTGGTCATTAGTTGTCACTCCCCGCGTTCGCGTCGGCCAGGGCACTGGCGCCACCGACGATCTCGCTGATTTCCTGGGTGATTTCGGCCTGGCGGGCCGCGTTGGCAAGACGGGAGAGCGTGTTGATCAGCTCGCCCGCGTTGTCGGTGGCCGACTTCATCGCGCGCCGGGTGGCGGCGTGCTTGGAAGCGGCCGACTGCAGCAGCGCGTTGTAGATGCGGCTTTCGACGTAGCGAGGCAGCAGGGCGTCGAGGACGTCCTCCGCCGACGGCTCGAAGTCGTACAGCGGAAGGATCTCGTCCTTCGCGCCCGACTCGGCGGCCACCTCGTCGAGGCTCAGCGGCAGCAGCCGGGAGCCGACCGCCGTCTGCGTCATCATCGAGACGAACTCGGTGTAGACGATGTGGAGCTCGTCCACGCCGCCCTCGGCCGTGTCCTTCTCGATGGCCTCGATGAGCGGCGCCGCGACCTTCTTGGCGTCCGCGTACGTCGGCTCGTCGGTGAAGCCCGAGAACGACTCCACGACCTTGCGCTCGCGGAAGTTGTAGTGGGCCAGACCGCGCCGGCCGACGATGTACGTGTCGACCTGGCGGCCCTCACGCTCGAGGCGCTCGGTCAGCTGCTCCGCCGCCTTGATGGCGTTGGAGTTGAAGGCACCGGCCAGACCGCGGTCGCTCGTGAGGAGCAGGACCGCGGCACGGCTCGGGCTGTCCGCCTCCGTGGTGAGCGGGTGCTTGGTGTTCGACCCGGTACCGACCGCCGTGACCGCGCGGGTGAGCTCCTGCGCGTACGGCGTGGAGGCCGCCACCTTGCGCTGCGCCTTGACGACGCGCGAGGCGGCGATCATCTCCATCGCCTTGGTGATCTTCTTGGTCGCGGTGACGGATCGGATGCGACGCTTGTAGACCCGGAGCTGGGCTCCCATGAGTCAGGTCCCTTCCTTACGTCACTTGGCGACGGACGGGGCGTCCTCGCCGAGCAGCTTGCCGTCCGAGGTCTCGAACTGCTTCTTGAACGCCGCGATCGCGTCGGCGACGGCCTGCAGGGTGTCGTCGGACATCTTGCCGCCCTCGCGGATGGAGGTCATGAGGCCCTGCTCCTGGCGGTGCAGGTACTCGAGCAGCTCCTTCTCGAAGCGGCGGATGTCGGTGACGGGCACCTCGTCCATCTTGCCGGTGGTGCCGGCCCAGACGGAGACGACCTGGTCCTCGGTGGCCATCGGCTGGTACTGGTTCTGCTTCAGCAGCTCGACCATGCGCTGACCGCGCTCCAGCTGCGACTTCGACGCGGCGTCCAGGTCGGAACCGAAGGCGGCGAACGCCTCCAGCTCGCGGAACTGGGCCAGGTCGACGCGGAGGCGGCCGGAGACCTGCTTCATGGCCTTGTGCTGGGCGGAGCCACCGACGCGGGAGACCGAGATACCGACGTTCAGGGCCGGACGCTGACCGGCGTTGAACAGGTCGGACTCCAGGAAGCACTGGCCGTCGGTGATGGAGATGACGTTGGTCGGGATGAACGCCGACACGTCGTTGGCCTTGGTCTCGACGATCGGCAGACCGGTCATCGAGCCGGCGCCCTCGGCGTCGGAGAGCTTCGCGCAACGCTCCAGCAGACGGGAGTGCAGGTAGAAGACGTCACCCGGGTAGGCCTCGCGGCCCGGCGGGCGGCGCAGCAGCAGCGACACGGCGCGGTAGGCGTCGGCCTGCTTCGACAGGTCGTCGAAGATGATCAGGACGTGCTTGCCCTCGTACATCCACTGCTGGCCGATGGCCGAGCCGGTGTACGGCGCCAGGTACTTGAAGCCGGCCGGGTCGGACGCCGGGGCGGCCACGATGGTCGTGTACTCCAGCGCGCCGTTCTCCTCCAGCGCGCCGCGCACGGACGCGATGGTGGAGCCCTTCTGGCCGATGGCGACGTAGATGCAGCGGACCTGCTTGTTCGGGTCGCCGGTGCGCCAGTTGTCGCGCTGGTTGATGATCGTGTCGACGGCCAGGGCGGTCTTGCCGGTCTGGCGGTCGCCGATGATCAGCTGGCGCTGGCCGCGGCCGATCGGGGTCATGGCGTCGACGGCCTTGTAGCCCGTCTCCATCGGCTCGTGCACCGACTTGCGCTGCATGACCGTGGGGGCCTGCAGTTCGAGGGCGCGGCGACCGCTGGTCTCGATCTCGCCGAGGCCGTCGATCGGGTTGCCGAGGGGGTCGACGACGCGGCCGAGGTAGCCCTCGCCGACGGCCACGGAGAGGACCTCACCGGTACGCGAGACCGGCTGCCCCTCCTCGATGCCGCTGAACTCACCGAGGACGACGCAACCGATCTCGCGCTCCTCGAGGTTGAGGGCGAGGCCGAGGGTGCCGTCCTCGAACTTCAGCAGTTCGTTGGCCATGGCCGAGGGCAGGCCCTCGACCTTCGCGATGCCGTCGCCGGCAAGGGTGACCGTACCGACCTCCTCGCGCGAGGCCGCGTCCGGCTTGTACGACTGGACGAAGTTCTCCAGTGCGTCCCGGATCTCCTCCGGCCGGATCGTGAGCTCCGCCATCTGAGTTCCCTGCTCTCCTTGTTGGGCCCGAAGTTTCACTTGGGGGGTATTCCACGAGTCGGGACTCCCCCCAATGAGAGGTGAATCCTCTGCACGGCCCAACCAGGGCCGTCGTAAGTACGTACTGCTACTGCTCTGTTACTGCTTTTGCTGTTGTCGCGCGTGGGCGTCAGCTCGCCAGTCGGCGGCCGGCGTCCTCCAGGCGGTCCGCGATGGAGCCGTTGATGACCTCGTCACCGACCTGCACCCGGATCCCGCCGAGGACCTCGGGGTCCACGTCGAGGTTGAGGTGCATCGGACGGCCGTAGACCTTCGCGAGGGCCGCGCCGAGGCGCTGCTTCTGCGTGTCGCTCAGCGGCACCGCCGAGGTGACCACGGCGACCATCCGGTCCCGCCGGTCGGCGGCGAGCTTGGACAGGGACTCAAGTCCCGACTCCAGGCTACGTCCCCGCGGTGCGGTGACAAGGCGCGTCACCAGACGCTCGGTGGTCCGCTCCGCCCGGCCGCCGAGCAGGTCGCGCAGCAGCTCGCCCTTGGCCGCGGTGGTGGCCGACCGGTTGGTGAGCGCGGCGCGCAGCTCGGTGTTGGAGGAGATGATCCGGCCGAACCGGAACAGCTCGTCCTCGACGTTGTCGAGCCGGCCCTGCTTCTGGGCGGCGGTGAGGTCGGCGGTGTTCGCCAGCTCCTCCAGCGCGTCCACCAGGTCGCGGGACTGCGACCAGCGGGAGCGCACCATGCCGGCCACCAGGTCGACGGCCGGGCCGCTGACCTGGGTGCCGAGGAGACGCTGGGCGAGTTCGGCCTTGGCCTCGCCGGCCTGCGCCGGGTCGGTGAGGACCCGACGCAGCGACACCTCGCGGTGGAGCAGCGCGGTGACGGAGGCCAGCTCGTCGGCGAGCGAGCCGGCGTCCACGGACGTGGAGTCCGTCAGCGCGTCGAGACGCTCGCGTGCGGCGGCCAGGGCCTCGCGGCTCGCTCCGTGCATCCCACTCATCGGGCTGCCTCTGCCGTCGTCGCCTTGTCGTCCAGCTCGTCCAGGAAGCGGTCGATCACCCGGCTCTGGCGGGCGTGGTCCTCGAGGGACTCGCCGACCAGCTTGCCGGCCAGCTCGGTGGCCAGCTTGCCGACGTCCTGGCGCAGCGCGGACGCGGCGGCCTTGCGGTCGGCCTGGATCTGGGCGTGACCGGCGGCGATGATCTCCTCACGCTGCCGCTGGCCTTCCGCGCGCATCTCGGCGATGAGCGTGGCGCCCTGCTCCTGCGCCTCCTGACGCAGTCGCGCGGCCTCGTGCCGGGCCTCGGCGAGCTGGGCCTTGTACTGCTCGAGGACGCTCTGGGCCTCGGTCTGCGCGGCCTCGGCCTTCTCGATACCGCCCTCGATGGCCTCGCGGCGCTCTTCCAGAACCTTGTTGATGTTCGGGAGGAGCTTCCAGGCGAGGAAGCCGAAGACGATGACGAAGGCGATCAGACCGATGATGAGCTCGGGGATCGGCGGAACGAGAGGGTTCTCCGTCTCCGCCGCGAGCTGAACCATGGGGTTCACATCAGTGCCTTTCGTCTAAGTGGCTTGTGGTCTGCCTGAGATCAGGAGCCGTAAACGAACGGCATGACCAGACCGATCAGGGCGAGCGCCTCACAGAAGGCGAAGCCGAGGATCTGGTTGGCGCGGATCAGGCCGGCCGCCTCGGGCTGACGGGCGAGGGCCTGGGTGCCGTTACCGAAGATGATGCCGACGCCGACGCCGGGGCCGATGGCAGCGAGGCCGTAACCGATGGAGCCGAGGGCCTTCAGGTCACCGGTGACAGCGGCAAGGGTCTGGGACATGCCAGTTCTTCCTTTTCTTTACGGACCGGTGGGGGTTGGCCACCGGACGACCAGGTGTTGGGGGTGCGGGACGCTCAGTGGTGCTCGGCGAGGGCGCCCTGGATGTAGGTGCAGGTCAGGAGAACGAAGACGTAGGCCTGCAGTGCCTGGATGAAGAGCTCGAAGGCCGTCATCACGATCGTCATGATGAACGAGACACCGGCGTAGGCGAAGCCGATGCCGTTCAGCAGGTACCAGCTGGCGATCGTGAAGAGCAGCAGCAGCGTGTGGCCTGCGAACATGTTGGCGAACAGCCGCACGGCGTGCGTGAACGGACGGACCAGCAGGTTCGAGAAGAACTCGATGGTCATGGAGAGCGGCAGCACGGCGCCGAGCGACTTGTCGTAGCCCGTGACGTTCTTGAAGAAGCCGACGAATCCGTGACGCTTGAAGGTGAGCGAGACCCACAGGATGTAGACGATCAGGGCCAGCACCAGCGGATACGAAATGATGCCGGTGACCGGGAACTGGGCGACCGGGATGATCGACCAGAGATTCATCATCCAGACGAAGAAGAAGAGCGCGACGACCAGCGGGACGTACTTCTCACCCTCCTTCTTGCCGATGGTCTCGTACACGACACCACGTCGGATGAAGTCGTAGCCGGCCTCGGCGACCATCTGGAGCTTGCCCGGGACAACCTTCGGCTTGCGGAAGGCCGCCCAGAAGAACGCGACGATGACGATCGAGCCGAGCAGCGCCAGCAGCATCGTCTTGTTGAAGTAGACGCTGCTGTCCGCGTCACCCCAGAGGGGTTCGAACAGGAACGAGTGCAGGCCGGGAGCCGGGAAGCCACAGCCGTCGAAGATGTGGCAGTCGGTCTCGAAGGCGAGCACCTGCGTCGGGTCAGCACTCACCGCGGGCTCCTTCAGCGTGGCGCATGGATACGGCAACCTCGTTGTGTCGGCGCGGCGCAGGGCCGCTGTTCGGCACGGGACTGGTGTTACGGGTGTGGGGGCGGCTGTGGGGCATCTCGCCTCGCGATTCAGCAGGCGTCAGCCGAGATGCCCGCGCCCGCGATGCCGCAGTTGGCACCGGACGATAGCAGGACTTCACATGCCTCTTTATCCCGGCCCTACCCCTCACGACGAGTGGCCCGTCTTTTCGGGCTTTTCGCCCTTCGGTTCGGGCTCGACGTAGAGGATCTTGGCCTTCATGTGCGCCCGCGTCTGCGCGGCGATCCACGCGAGCGTGACGGCGACCAGAGTGATCGCGAAGGACCGGGGGTTGAACAGCGTCGTGTTCTTGAACGCGGCGAGGAAGACGAACAGCAGCAGGATCTGTGCCGCGTAGAGCATCAGGCCCATCGCCTGGAAAAGGTGCGGAAGCGATTTGGCGGTGCGCTGCAGGACGTAGAGGCCGATCCCCATGAAGAGCATCGCAACCACGGTCGCGACGACGGCTCCGACCGCGCCCTTGCCACCGGCGACCACGGCGCTGACGACGGCGGCTACAGCGCCGACGGCAGCCGTGGGCACGGCAGCCTGAAGCAGGATCCGGACGTCATTGGACGGCATGGCGGCAACTCCGCTTTCAACACACAGGGGGCAGGTGTCGTCATGGACGAGCGTAGCCCCGAGCCGGACGAGGTCCTGACTTACAAGAGACCGTCGCACTACGGTCCTTGGGCTCTACCCGGGGGATACTCGTGAACCGTATCACAAACTATTTGATGAGGTCTTTACCTCTGGGTGTGCTTGCTGTCACACGTGAGAGTGACCGTGCGCGTCTGTGCAGTTACGAGGCCAACTTGTCTGGTAATGCGGCATTTTTCACGCTCACCTTGTACGCGTGCGAGACCCGACGGCGGTCGCTCCGTTGACGCCCGAGACGCCCACGGTGACGGGAACGCGTTCCTCGTCCGCGGCGCCCTCGGCCCCGTCCTCGCCCTCGCCCGCGTTGGCGGCGGCCGTCCGGCGACGCCGCCGGTAGCGCGGCGGCACGAAGCCCTCGGCCCAGCGGGGGGCGCGCGGCGTGAAGCGCGGCAGCAGGAGCAGGACCAGACCGATCGCGCTGAGGAAGACGACGCCCAGCACGATCCACATCGACGCCGCGTTCACCGAGTAGGCGAGCGCGCCGAACGCGATCAGCGCCGAGAAGAAGTACATGATCAGCACCGCGCGGCTGTGCGAGTGGCCGATCTCCAGCAGGCGGTGGTGCAGGTGCCCCCGGTCCGCGGCGAACGGCGACTGGCCGCGCCAGGTGCGCCGCACGATCGCCAGGATCAGGTCGGCGGCCGGGATGGCGATGATGGTCAGCGGCATCAGCAGCGGGATGTAGACCGGCACCATCTGGTGCACGGTGTTGCGCTCGGAACCGCCGAAGAGGCTGTCCGGGTCCACCTGGCCGGTGATGGAGATCGCGCTCGCCGCCAGCACCAGGCCGATCAGCATCGAGCCCGAGTCGCCCATGAAGATGCGCGCGGGGTGGATGTTGTGCGGCAGGAAGCCCAGGCACATGCCCATCAGGATGGCCGCGAACAGCGAGGCGGGCGCCGCGGCCTCGATTCCGTACGAGTACCAGATCCGGTAGGCGTACATGAAGAACGCGGCCGCCGCGATGCACACCACGCCGGCCGCGAGACCGTCGAGGCCGTCCACGAAGTTGACCGCGTTGATGGTCACGACGACCAGCGCCACCGTGAGGAGCGTTCCCTGCCACTGGGTCAGCGCGACCGTGCCCACGGTCGGGATGGGAAGCCACAGGATCGTCAGACCCTGCACCACCATCACACCGGCGGCGATCATCTGACTGCCCAGCTTGATCAGGGCGTCGATCTCGAACTTGTCGTCCAGGACGCCGATCAGCCAGATCAGGGCGGCGCCGGAGAGCAGCGCCCGCGGTTCGTTGGACTTCTCGAAGACCTGGTGGAGATTGGTCAGGTGGTCGGCGACCAGCAGACCCGCGCACAGCCCGAAGAACATGGCGATCCCGCCGAGCCGCGGGGTGGGTTCCCGGTGCACGTCACGTGCCCGGATCTCCGGCATCGCTCCCGCCACGATCGCGAACTTCCGTACCGGCCCGGTCAGCAGATACGTCACCGCGGCCGTGACGCAGAGCGTCAGCAGGTATTCACGCACGGGCTTCCCCACAGGTCTCGCTGGCCATTCCCGGCCTCACAGCCTAGCGATGCAGGCATATGGATGAGGACTTCCGGGTAGCGACGATGGTTGCACGTGCGGCTGTGCACGCGTGTGCGCCTACCCTGCCTCATTCCGGATACGGGGGAAACTCCGTGACCAGATCCCGTACGTCGTCCCGTGCCGCGGCGGCCTCGGTGTCGCCCCTGAGCACCCCGGCGAGCAGCGTGGCCACCGCCCGCATCTCCCGCTCCCCCATGCCCTGCGTGGTCACCGCCGCCGTGCCCAGGCGCAGCCCACGGGCGTCGCCGTGCGGCAGCGCGCAGCAGTCCAGGACGATCCCGGCCGCCGCCAGCCGTCCCCGCGCCGCCTTCCCGTCGACGCCGAGCGGGGCGGGGTCGACGGTGAGCAGGTGGGTGTCCGTACCGCCGGTGGTGACGAGCAGTCCCTCGGCGGCCAGGTGGGCCGCGAGGGTCCGCGCGTTGGCGACCACCTGGTGGGCGTACGCGGCGAAGGCGGGGGTGGCGGCCTCCCCGAAGGCGACGGCCTTGGCGGCGATGGTGTGCATCTGGGCGCCGCCCTGGGTGAAGGGGAAGACGGCCCGGTCGACCCGCTCGGACAGTTCGCTTCCGCACAGGATCATGCCGCCGCGAGGTCCGCGCAGCACCTTGTGCGTGGTGGCGCACACGATGTCGGCGTACGGCACCGGGCTGGGCGCCGCTCCCCCGGCGACCAGGCCGATCGGGTGCGCGGCGTCCGCGATGAGGTAGGCGCCCACCTCGTCGGCGATGGCGCGGAAGGCGGCGTGGTCGAGGTGGCGGGGGTAGGCGATGGAGCCGCACACGATCGCCTTGGGGCGGTGGCTGCGGGCCAGGGTGCGCACCTGGTCGTAGTCGATCAGCCCGGTCTCCGCGTCCACGCCGTAGCCGACGAAGTCGAACCAGCGGCCGGAGAAGTTCCCCGGCGAGCCGTGGGTGAGGTGGCCGCCGTACGGCAGGCCCAGGGCGAGCACGGTGTCGCCGGGGCGCAGCAGTGCGGCGTAGGCGGCCAGCACGGCGGAGGAGCCGGAGTGCGGCTGCACGTTGGCGTGGTCGGCGCCGAACAGCGCCTGGGCCCGCTCCGCGGCGAGCCGCTCGGCGACGTCGACGATCTCGCAGCCGCCGTGGTGGCGGGCGCCCGGGTAGCCCTCGGCGTACTTGTTGGCCAGCGGCGAGCCGAGGGCGGCCAGCACGGCGGGGGACGTGAAGTTCTCGGCGGCGATCAGCTGGAGGGTCGTCGACTGCCGGCGGCCTTCGGCGAACAGGATCTCGGCCAGCTCGGGGTCCTGGCGCAGCAGGACGCCGAGCGAGCTGTCATCGGCCTCGAGGATGTCGTGGGTGACCGACATGGTGCGCTCCGGGCATGCGTCGACGGTGACGTACGACCAATGTAGGCCCGCAAGCCCCACCCCGCCTCACGCCCGCGCCGGAACCCCCGTCAGAGCCGTCACCACGGGTTCGAGTGCCTGGTGTATCTCCTCGCCGATCGACCGGAAGAAGGGCAGCGGGGCGCCGTACGGGTCGTACACCTCGTCCGCCTCCACCGTGGGGGCCAGGAGCCACCCGCGCAGCGCGGCGGCCGCGCGGACCAGGGCGCGGGCGCGGGTGACCACGCCGTCCTCCAGGGGAGGGAGCGTCGCCGGGTCGATGGCGTTCACCAGACGGGTGAACTCCTTCAGGGTGAAGGTGCGCAGGCCCGCCGAGTGGCCCATGGAGATGACCTGGGCCCGGTGGTCGCGGGTCGCGGTGAGCACCAGGTCGGCGCGGATCACGTGCTCGTCGAGCAGCTCGCGGCCGGTGAAGCCGGCGGGGTCGGCGCCGAAGTCCGTGAGGACCGTCTCGGCGTTCGCCTCCATGGGGGCGCCTTCGTGGCCCCAGGTGCCGGCGCTCTCCACGATCAGGCCGCCGCCCAGCACGCCGAGCCGCTCCTGCACCGCGTGCCGGGTCAGCCGCTCGGTGATGGGCGAGCGGCAGACGTTTCCGGTGCTGACGTGGAGGATGCGGAAGCTGTCGCGCGGGAGTCCGACGAACGTGGTCGTGATCTCCGCGGCGCGTTCCCCGTTGCCTATGCCACGCCCCGTCTCAGGGGCCGTCAATTCGCCACCTCGAGGTCGGGTACCACCTTGCGCAGCTCCTCCGCCGACAGCGCGCCCGCACGCAGCAGGACGGGCACCTCGCGGGTGACGTCGACGATGGACGACGGGACGATGCCGGGCGTGGGCCCGCCGTCGAGGTAGACGGAGACGGAGTCGCCGAGCATCTGCTGGGCGGCGTCGCAGTCCTCGGGGGCCGGGTGGCCGGTCAGGTTGGCGGAGGAGACGGCCATCGGGCCGACCTCGGTGAGCAGCTCGATGGCGACGGGGTGCAGCGGCATCCGCACGGCGACCGTGCCGCGGGTCTCGCCGAGGTCCCACTGCAGCGACGGCTGGTGCTTGGCGACCAGGGTCAGCGCGCCGGGCCAGAAGGCGTCGACCAGTTCCCAGGCCATCTCGGAGAAGTCAGTGACCAGGCCGTGCAGGGTGTTCGGCGAGCCGATGAGGACGGGCGAGGGCATGTTGCGTCCGCGGCCCTTGGCCTCCAGCAGGTCGCCGACGGCCTCCGGGGCGAAGGCGTCCGCGCCGATGCCGTACACGGTGTCCGTCGGCAGCACCACGAGCTCGCCACGGCGGACGGCGGACGCTGCCTCGCGCAGACCGGTCACTCGGTCGGTCGAGTCGTTGGTGTCGTATCGCCGTGCCATTTAGCGGGCCTCCTCGTACACGTACTGCGGGATCGAAGTCAGCGGGGTGCGGTCGCTCACGGCAGTGCCTTGCGGGCGGTCGCGAACCTGGGCCGGTTGTTGAGGTCGGGGTGGTCGGCCGCGTCGGCCCAGCCCCGCTCCTCGGTGAAGATCCACGGCACCTGGCCGCCCTGGGTGTCGGCGTGCTCGACGACGACCACGCCGCCGGGGCGCAGCAGGCGGTGCGCGGTGCGTTCCAGGCCGCGGATCAGGTCGAGGCCGTCCTCGCCGGAGAACAGGGCCAGCTCGGGATCGTGGTCGCGGGCCTCGGGGGCGACGTACTCCCACTCGGTGAGCGGGATGTACGGCGGGTTGGAGACGACCAGGTCGACCTGGCCGTCGAGGTCGGGGAAGGCGGTCAGGGCGTCTCCCTGGCGCAGGTCGACCCTGGACCCCTCCATGTTCTTGCGCGTCCATCTGAGGGCGTCCTCGGACAGCTCCACGGCGTGCACGCGGGAGCGCGGCACCTCCTGGGCGAGCGCGAGCGCGATGGCGCCGGAGCCGGTGCACAGGTCGACGATGCACGGCTCGACGACGTCCATGGCGCGCACCGCGTCTATGGCCCAGCCGACGACCGACTCGGTCTCGGGGCGGGGCACGAAGACGCCGGGGCCGACCTGGAGTTCCAGGTAGCGGAAGTAGGCGCGGCCGGTGATGTGCTGGAGGGGCTCACGCGCCTCACGCCGGGCGACGACCTCCCAGTACCGGGCGTCGAACTCCGCGTCCGGCACGGTGTGCAGCTCGCCCCGCTTGACGCCGTGCAGATACGCGGCGAGTTCCTCCGCGTCGGTGCGCGGCGAGGGCACGCCGGCGTCGGCCAGCCGCTGGGTGGCCTGGGCCACCTCCATGAGCAGCAGGTTCACGCTGGTCCTCCGGGGCTGAGCTGTGGTCCGGTGCGGGTGGTGCGGCGACGCTCAGGCGGCGGCGAGCTTGGCCGCCGAGTCCGCGTCGACGCAGGCCTGGATCACCGAGTCGAGGTCGCCGTCCAGGACCTGGTCCAGGTTGTACGCCTTGAAGCCGACGCGGTGGTCCGAGATGCGGTTCTCCGGGAAGTTGTACGTGCGGATCTTCTCGGAGCGGTCGACGGTGCGGACCTGGCTGCGCCGGGCGTCCGCGGCCTCCTTCTCCGCCTCCTCCTGCGCCGCCGCGAGCAGCCTGGAGCGCAGGATACGCATCGCCTGCTCCTTGTTCTGCAGCTGGCTCTTCTCGTTCTGGCAGGAGGCGACGACTCCGGTCGGGATGTGCGTGATGCGCACGGCGGAGTCGGTGGTGTTGACGGACTGGCCGCCGGGCCCCGACGACCGGTAGACGTCGATGCGGAGGTCGTTGGGGTTGATCTCGACGTCGATCTCCTCGGCCTCGGGGGTCACGAGGACACCCGCCGCGGAGGTGTGGATGCGGCCCTGTGACTCGGTGGCCGGCACCCGCTGCACGCGGTGCACGCCGCCCTCGTACTTCAGCCGCGCCCAGACGCCCTGGCCGGGCTCGGTGGCGCCCTGGCCGCCCTTGGTCTTCACGGCGACCTGGACGTCCTTGTAGCCGCCCAGCTCGGACTCGGTGGAGTCGATGATCTCGGTCTTCCAGCCGACCCGCTCGGCGTACCGCAGGTACATGCGCAGCAGGTCGCCGGCGAAGAGCGCCGACTCGTCGCCGCCGGCGCCGGCCTTGATCTCGAGGATGACGTCCTTGTCGTCGCTGGGGTCGCGCGGGACCAGCAGCAGGCGCAGCTTCTCGGTGAGTTCCTCGCGCTGCTTGTCCAGCTCCTTGACCTCGGCGGCGAAGTCGGGGTCGTCGGCGGCGAACTCGCGCGCGGTCTCGATGTCGTCGCCGGTCTGCTTCCAGGAGCGGAACGTGGCGACGATCGGGGTCAGCTCGGCGTACCGCTTGTTCAGCTTGCGCGCGTTGGCCTGGTCGGAGTGGACCGACGGGTCGGCGAGCTTCTTCTCCAGGTCGGCGTGCTCGGCGACGAGATCCTCGACGGCCTCGAACATCTTGGGCTCCTGCTTACTGCTTGGGAAGGGGAAGGCGGGCGACCAAAAACGCCGGTCCCGGCGCTCCCCGCGGAGGGGATGCGGCCGTGGACCGGCGGTTGGAGGCTCGCTACTTCTTGGAGCCGGCAGCCTTGCCGAAGCGGGCCTCGAAGCGGGCCACGCGGCCACCGGTGTCGAGGATCTTCTGCTTGCCCGTGTAGAACGGGTGGCACTCGGAGCAGACCTCGGCCCGGATGGTGCCGGACTCGATGGTGCTGCGGGTGGTGAACGACGCGCCACAGGTGCAGCTGACCTGCGTCTCGACGTACTCGGGGTGGATGTCGCGCTTCAAGGTGTCTCCTACTGTTCCGGGAGGGCGCCGGGTCGCAGCCGCGGGATGCGGAAGCGTGAACCGGAGCCGACGTACCAGTCTGCCAGGACTGGCGCCATCCCCCAAAACCGGGGGTTGCGGTTGTCTATTCCCCGCGGGCCGGTGGGGGCTGGTCGCGCAGTTCCCCGCGCCCCTTACGGGGCGCTGTTCACCACGCCCTTCGCTTCACCCGTGGCCGTGCCCTCCGTGGCCGACTTCGGGATCGGGCGGTCGTTCCGCAGGGCCGTCCAGACCTGCTGGGCCTTGTCCTTCTCGACCAGGACGCGGTTGGCGTCGGCGGGGTCGTAGATCACCGGCATGGTGACCATGTGCATCTTGTCCGGGCCGATGCCCTTCAGGCCGCTCGCGAAGGACATCAGGGAGTTCACCGAGCCCAGGTCGGAGTCGGTGGTGACGGTCTTGGTGGCGGTGTCGGCGATGTCGTACAGCTTCTTGGGGTTGCCGAGCAGGCCGATGTCCTTGACCTGGTGGACGAGGGCCTTGACGAAGGCCTGCTGGAGCTGGATGCGGCCGAGGTCGGAGCCGTCGCCGACGCCGTGCCGGGTGCGGACCAGGCCGAGGGCCTGCTCGCCGTCGAGCCGGTGGGTGCCGGCCGTGAGGTCGAGGTGGCTGTCGGGGTCCTTGATGTCCGCGGTGGTGGTGACCTGGACGCCGCCGAGGTCGTCGATGAGGTTCTGGAAGCCGCTGAAGTCGACCTCCAGGTAGTGGTCCATGCGCAGGCCGCTGATCGACTCGACGGTCTTGACGGCGCAGGCGGCGCCGCCGGTGGAGTAGGCGGAGTTGAACATCACGCCGTCGGCGGCGGGGTGCTCGGCGCCGTCGGTGTCGGTGCAGTCGGGCCGGTCGATGAGGGTGTCGCGCGGGATGGAGACCACGCTGGCCTTCTTGTGGCCCTTGTAGACGTGCACGATCATCGCCGTGTCCGAGCGGGCGGTGCCGTCGTCGGTGCCGCCGCCGAGCTTCTTGTTGCCGCCGGAACGGGTGTCGGAGCCCAGGACCAGGATGTTCTCCGAGCCGTTGTCGGCCTTCTCGGGCCGGTCGGCGCCGAGCGCCTGGTCGATGTCGACGCTCGTGAGGTTGCCGTTGAGCTTGAAGTACAGGACTCCGGCTCCGGTGCCGCCCAGGACCACGATGCCCGCGGCGCTCCAGGCCGCGACGAGCAGGGCCTTGCGCCGCTTGGCCGTGGGCTTGCGGCGGCGGCCCTTGCCCCGGCGGCCGTGGCCGGGGGTGCGGGACTGGCCGGGGCCGGGTATCGCGGGATCCGGCGTGCTCTCGGCGGACATGGGCTCCTCGGTGTTCGTCCGGTCGGTTACCCCCTGCGCTCAGGGTCGGGTCGGTCGGCTCCGCGGATTCGGCGCCGGTACCTCACCATGGTCCCTCCGTAGCTCAGACGGCGGAACTCGGGACAGGGTTGCACAACGGTCTGTGGCGACCCGGTGGGGAAACGGTGACGGAGCGTGTCCGGTGCTCCGGGGCCCGCAGCGCTGACCTGGGATTCCGCGGGCACCGGTCCGTACTGCCGGGGACGGGCTCCGGGCCGGCGCGTGTGGCGAAGGTCGCAGCCGCGGCCCGGCCGAACGGCGAAGGGGCCGCCCCCGGAGGGGAGGCGGCCCCGCGGGGATCGTCCGCTCAGCCGAAGAGGTTGAACGCGTTCCAGCCGCCGCCGACCCGGACCCGGGTCTTGAACGTGGCCGTGCCCGAGGCGCCGGTGCCCTTGTACAGCCACATCACACCGGAGCTGTCGCGGGCCAGCAGGTCGGGCCTGCCGTCCCCGGTGGTGTCACCGGCGGTGGCGAGGGCACTGTAGGCGCTCCAGCCGCCGCCGACCTTGACCCGGCTGCCGAGCGCCGGCGCGGCCTTCCCGGTGCCCGGGTACAGCCACAGGACGCCCGAGCCGTCCCGCGCCAGCAGGTCGGACCTGCCGTCGCGGTTGTAGTCGCCCTTGCCGGTGATCGTGAACGAGGCCCAGCCGCCGCCGATCCGGACACGGCTGCCGAAGGTGCCGTCGCCCTTGCCGGGGTAGAGCCACAGGACGCCGTCCTTGTCCTTGGCGACCAGGTCGGGCAGGGCGTCGCCGGAGAGGTCGCCCGGGACGCGGAGGTCCTTCATCGCGTTCCAGCCGCCGCCGACCCGGATCGACTCGTAGCTGTCGACCCCGTCGAAGGCGAGGGTGTACAGCACGCCGTCCGAGGCGCGGTACACGTAGTCCTGGTAGAAGTCGCGGTCCAGGTCGCCCTGGCGCACCAGGTTCACCCCGCCCCAGTCGCCGAGCGAGAGTCGGTTGGCCAGGTAGGGCGCTCCGTCGCCGACGGAGTAGTACTCGTACGCCTCCCCGCCGGGGGTGCGTGCGAACAGGTCCGCCAGGCCGTCGAAGTCGAGGTCGGTGTCGTCGACGCGGGAGTTGACCTCGCCGACGTAGGAGCTGACCTTGGCGTAGACGGCGTAGGCGCCCGATGCGACGCAGTCCTCGACGCCCCAGGACACCACTCCGGCGATCCGGCCGTTGACCACGAGCGGGCCGCCGGAGTCGCCGTTGCACGGGGAGACCGTACCGGCGTCCTGCCCCGAGGCCGCGTCACCGGCGCAGGCCATCTGGCCGGGCACGAAGTCGGAGCCCCAGAACGAGGTGCAGGAGGCGTCCGGGCGCATCGGCACGGTCGCCTTCCTCAGCGTCGGCGAGATGTCCTGGCTGGTGGAGCTGGTGCGCCCCCAGCCGTAGACCGTCGCCGGGGTGCCGTTGGCGTAGGAGGCGGTGTCGCCGCTCGTCGTGGGCCGCAGAGTCTTGTACGGCAGCGCCTCGGTCAGCGTGAGCACCGCCAGGTCGCCGCCCGAGGTGGTGCTCGGCCGGTACGTGGGGTTGACCCATTGGCGCCATACGCCGACGGGCCGGCCGCCGTGCAGGCCCGTGTCGTCGGGGAGCTGGGCGGTGCCGGCGACGATGGTCCCGTTTTCCGTCCAGTCCAGGCCGTACACGCAGTGCGCGGCGGTCAGGACCTTCGCCGGGGCCACCAGGGTGCCGCCGCAGAAGTAGCCCTCGTCGTCGGCGGGGTCGTCGTTGCCCTTGTCGTCGTAGTAGTGCAGCTGCACCATCCACGGCGCCTCGGAGATCGACGCGTCCTTGCCGCCGATGATCTTCGGGTCGACCCGGCCGGACGGGGCCCCGGTGCTCGCGGTGGCCTCCGGCTGCGCGCCGGGAGCGGTCGCGGTGCCGTTCTTGAGGGCGGCCCCGGAGTCCATGGCGCGCTGCGCCAGCTCGGCGGGGGACGCGGTGGCGGGCCGTTCGGTGACGGCCGGCCGGGGCGGGACGGGGGTCCCGCCGGACGCCTGGGCGGGGACGGCCGCGAGGACCGCGCCCGACAGGGCGAGTGCGGCGGTGGCCGCGGGAAGAGCCAGCCGGGCTCTTCGAGGGGTAGATGTCACTCAGGTCTCCTGTCGCGGTAGACGCAGGCAGGAGAGAACGGCCCCCGGGTGCGGGCGCGTGAAGGCAGCACTGATCACCCTGTGGGCGTATCCGAAAATACGTTCCCCCCCCACTGCAGTGCGCTGATCCTACAAGCCCGACAAGCCGGAAGTCCCGCCCCGTCACCGGTGTGACGAAGCGGGACTTCCGTACGGCTGTCGGGCCGGCGGTGACTCAGTCGCCGTTGCCGGGCGTCGGAGTCGTCTTCTGGATCTGCATCAGGAACTCGGCGTTCGACTTCGTCTGCTTCATCTTGTCGAGGAGCAGCTCGATCGCCTGCTGCTGGTCCAGGGCGTGCAGCACCCGGCGCAGCTTCCAGGTGATGGCGAGTTCGTCGCTGCCGAGCAGGATCTCTTCCTTACGGGTACCGGACGCGTCCACGTCCACCGCGGGGAAGATGCGCTTGTCGGCGAGCTTCCGGTCGAGCTTGAGCTCGGCGTTGCCGGTGCCCTTGAACTCCTCGAAGATGACCTCGTCCATGCGGGACCCGGTGTCCACCAGCGCGGTGGCGAGGATGGTCAGCGAACCGCCGTCCTCGATGTTGCGGGCCGCACCGAAGAAGCGCTTCGGCGGGTACAGGGCGGTCGAGTCGACACCACCGGACAGGATACGGCCGGAGGCCGGGGCGGCGAGGTTGTACGCACGGCCCAGACGCGTGATCGAGTCGAGCAGCACGACGACGTCGTGACCCAGCTCCACCAGGCGCTTGGCGCGCTCGATGGCCAGCTCGGCGACCGTGGTGTGGTCCTCGGCCGGGCGGTCGAAGGTCGAGGAGATGACCTCGCCCTTCACCGACCGCTGCATGTCGGTGACCTCTTCCGGACGCTCGTCGACCAGGACGACCATCAGGTGGCACTCGGGGTTGTTGTGCGTGATCGCGTTGGCGATCGCCTGCATGATCATGGTCTTGCCGGTCTTCGGCGGGGCCACGATCAGACCGCGCTGGCCCTTGCCGATCGGCGCGACCAGGTCGATGATGCGGGTGGTGAGGACGCCCGGGTCCGTCTCCAGGCGGAGGCGGTCCTGCGGGTACAGCGGCGTCAGCTTGTTGAACTCCGGCCGGCCGCGGCCGTGTTCGGGGGCCATGCCGTTGACGGAGTCCAGGCGCACCAGCGCGTTGAACTTCTCGCGGCGCTCGCCCTCCTTGGGCTGGCGCACGGCACCGGTGAGGTGGTCGCCCTTGCGCAGGCCGTTCTTGCGGACCTGGGCGAGGGAGACGTACACGTCGTTGGGACCGGGCAGGTAGCCGGAGGTCCGGATGAACGCGTAGTTGTCGAGGATGTCGAGGATGCCGGCGACCGGGATGAGGACGTCGTCCTCGTTGATCTGCGGCTCCTGCTGGATGTCGTCGCGTCCACGACGGCCCCGGCGGTCCCGGTAGCGCCCGCGGCGTCCGCGGCGGCCGCTGCCGTCGTCGTCGTAACCGTCGTCGTGCTGCTGGCGGTCCTGGCGTCCGCCGCCGCCCTGCTGCTGACGGTCCTGGCGGCCGCCGCCCTGGTTCTGCTGGTCGTCGCCCTTGTTGCGCCGGTCGCGGCCGCCGCGGTCGCCACGCTCACCGCGGTCACGGCGGTCGCGACGGCGGCCCTCGCCGCCCTCGCCGTCGGAACGGGCGTCGCCCTGGCCCTGGTGGCCCTGCGTCTGCTGCTGCGCGGCGGAGGCGTCGGCCTTCGGCTCGGCGCGGGTCTCGACGGCCACCGTGTCGGTGCCGCCGGACGGGCTGCCCGCGTCGGCAGTGGCCCGGCGACGACGGCGCTCGGAGGGGGCGTCGTCGGCGGGGGCGGCCTGCTCGGCCGAGGCGTTGACCTTGGGGGACGGCTGACCGGGGATGTCGATCTGCTGCTGGGCGGCCTTGTCGGCGGCCGCCTTGTCCGCCTTCTTGTCGGCCTTGCCGGCCTTCTCCGCCTTCTCGGCGGGTGCCTCGTCGCCCGTACGGGTCCGGGAGGTGCTGCGGCGCTTCGGCTTGGTCTCGCCGGCGGTGTCCGCGGCGGGCGCGGCCTTGGCGGGGGCTCCCCCCGCGGCCTGCGCCTCCTTGATGACCTCGATCAGCTGGCTCTTGCGCATACGCGCGGTGCCCCTGATGCCGAGGCCGGATGCGACCTGCTGCAGCTCGGCCAGCACCATGCCCTCGAGGCCGGTACCGCGGCGCCGCCGGGAGCCGGCACCGGTGGCAGGCGCGGAGGCGTCCGTGGCGGGCGCGGCAGCGGTCTCCTCGACACGTGCGCCCATCAGATCGGTGGTGTCGCTCACGAAGGGTCCTTCCCTGGAGCGGACGTCGGCCTGTCTGGCTCGGCGACCGGTTGTGCTGTCCGGCTTCGGTCCTTGCTGTGCGAACCGTGCCGGGGCGGTGGTCCGCCTGAACGGCGGAAGAGATATCTGGTGATGGCGCTTCCCCTAGCCGTGGCACCCGGTGTCTGTGTCAGGCGGCGTGGTCGCACCGGTTCCGAAACTCCCCCAGAGGGGGTAACCCCCTCTGACGGGCCGCTCAATGCCCGTGATGGCCGTACTGATCACGTACGACATCCACTGCACAATGCGGCTTGGGGGGCTCCCGGAAGAATGTCTGTCCCGGACGGGGACACGAGGCACCTCGCCATGGTGGGGTCGGGTGCAGACTTGAGGTTAACACTACCGGATCCAACAAACATTCCCCCTCTCGAAATCCGGCAACCGTCCGCGTCAGGTGTCACTGGCGGTCGCCAGGGGCAGGACGATCGCGCCCTGCTGGTCCAGGCCGAGCCGGTTGGCCGCCCAGTCCGTTCCGGCCAGCGCCTCGACCTTGTCGGCCGTGTCGGCGTCGGCCAGTGCCATCACCGTGGGTCCGGCGCCCGAGATCACCGCGGGGATGCCGTCACCACGCAGCCTTTCCACCAGCGCCGCGCTCTCCGGCATGGCCGGTGCCCGGTACTCCTGGTGCAGGCGGTCCTCGGTGGCCGGCAGCAGCAGCTCGGGGCGCCGGGTGAGGGCCTCGACGAGCAGCGCGGCGCGGCCGGCGTTGGCGGCGGCGTCGACGTGCGGGACGCTGCGCGGGAGCAGTCCGCGCGCGGTCTGGGTCAGGACCGGCTTCCCGGGCACGAAAACCACCGGAACGATGGAATCGGCGGGCTCCATCCTGATCGCCCGGGCGGCGCCGGACTCCATCCAGGACAGGGTGAAACCGCCCAGCAGACAGGCCGCCACGTTGTCGGGGTGGCCCTCGATCTCGGTGGCGAGGTCGAGCAGCGCGGCGTCGTCGAGGCGGGCCTCGCCGCCTATGGTCACCGCGCGCGCGGCGACGATGCCGGCGCAGATGGCCGCGGAGGAGGAACCGAGGCCGCGGCCGTGCGGGATGCGGTTGGCGCAGACGATCTCCAGGCCGCGCGGCTGTCCGCCGAGCAGGTCGAAGGCGGTGCGCAGGGAGCGGACGAGGAGGTGCTTCTCGTCGCGCGGGAGGGTCTCGCTGCCCTCACCGGCGATGTCGATGTGCAGCCCGGAGTCGGCCACCCGGACGACCACGTCGTCGTAGAGACCCAGCGCGAGGCCGAGGGCGTCGAAGCCCGGGCCGAGATTGGCGCTGGTGGCGGGGACGCGCACCCTGACGGCGGCGGCGCGGAAGGCTGGACCGGCCATCGCTCGATGACTCTCCTTGAGCTGCGTGACTGTCGAGAACTGGCGTGACTGTCGAATGACATTCGATGACGGTGACGTACCGAACCCTGGGCGCGACGTGGGGACGGCGCGGCACCGCGGCATATGCGGCAGGCGGGTTAGGTACAGCCTATCGAAGGAAGGTTCTGTGGCGACATAGGGCGCACAGGAGGCGCACGATGCGTGTCGTAAGCCCCCTGTGCACCCCCTGTCGGTGGCATTCCCGGCCGGGCGTCGCTTACGCCCTCTTACGCCGGTCGCGTCGCACGGGTACGGCGCTCGGAGCGGGCCGAACCGCTCAGACCAGGCCGAGCCGCTCGGCCGCGGTCGCCGCGTCGACCGGGACGGTGACCGGCTGCGGGGCGCCCGCGACGGCCCAGTCCGGGTCCTTCAGCCCGTTGCCGGTGACGGTGCACACGATGCGCTGCCCCGGGTCGACCTTGCCCTGCTCGGCGGCCTTCAGCAGACCGGCCACCGACGCGGCGGACGCGGGCTCCACGAAGACGCCCTCCTGGGAGGCCAACAGCCGGTAGGCGCGCAGGATCTCACGGTCCGTCACCTCGTCGATGGCGCCGCCCGACTCGTCGCGCGCGGCGAGCGCGAAGTCCCACGAGGCGGGGTTGCCGATCCGGATGGCGGTGGCGATGGTCGACGGGTCCTTGACGACCTCGCCGCGCACGATCGGGGCACTGCCGGAGGCCTGGAACCCCCACATGCGGGGCCGCTTCGTGCTGACCTTGTCGGCGGCGTACTCCTGGTAACCCTTCCAGTACGCGGTGATGTTGCCCGCGTTGCCCACCGGCAGGACGTGGATGTCGGGCGCGTCGCCGAGCATGTCCACGATCTCGAAGGCGGCCGTCTTCTGCCCCTCGATACGCACCGGGTTGACCGAATTGACCAGTGCCACCGGGTAGTTGTCGCTGAGCGCACGGGCCAGCGTGAGGCAGTCGTCGAAGTTGCCGTCGACCTGGAGGATCTTCGCACCGTGCACGAGGGCCTGGCCCATCTTGCCGAGCGCGATCTTGCCCTGCGGTACGAGCACGGCGGAGACCATGCCCGCGCGCACGCCGTAGGCGGCGGCGGAGGCGGAGGTGTTGCCGGTGGAGGCGCAGATGACGGCCTGCGCACCCTCCTCCTTGGCCTTGCTGATGGCCATGGTCATGCCGCGGTCCTTGAAGGACCCGGTCGGGTTCGCCCCCTCGACCTTGAGGTGGACCTCGCAGCCCGTGCGCTCGGAGAGCACCTGCGCGGGCACGAGCGGGGTGCCGCCCTCGCGGAGCGTCACGACGGGCGTGCTGTCGGAGACGGGCAGCCGGTCCCGGTACTCCTCGATGATTCCGCGCCACTGGTGGGTCATTGCTGGTTACTCTCCTTCAACCCGCATGATGCTGGCGACACCCCGCACGGTGTCGAGCTTGCGCAGCGCCTCGACCGTACCGCCGAGGGCGGCGTCGGACGCGCGATGGGTGACGACGACGAGGGATGCCTCGCCGTCCTTGCCGGACTGCCGCACGGTGTCGATGGAGACACCGTGCTCCGCGAACACGGTCGCGACCTGGGCGAGCACGCCCGGTTTGTCGGCCACGTCGAGGCTGATGTGGTAGCGCGTGACGACATCGCCCATCGGGGAGACGGGCAGCGCCGCGTACGCGGACTCGCCGGGTCCGGTGGCTCCGCCGATCCGGTTGCGGCACACGGCGACGAGGTCGCCGAGCACGGCGGAGGCGGTCGGGGAGCCGCCGGCGCCGGGCCCGTAGAACATGAGCTGTCCGGCGGCCTCGGACTCCACGAACACGGCGTTGTAGGCCTCGCGCACGTTGGCCAGCGGGTGGCTGAGCGGGATCATCGCGGGATGCACGCGCGCGGTGACCGATCCCCCGTCCGCCGCCCGCTCGCAGATGGCGAGCAGCTTGATGGTGCAGCCCATCTCCCTGGCGGAGGCGAAGTCGGCCGCGGTGACCTCGGTCATGCCCTCGCGGTAGACGTCGTCGAGGCGCACGCGCGTGTGGAAGGCGATCCCGGCGAGGATGGCGGCCTTGGCGGCGGCGTCGAAGCCCTCGACGTCGGCGGTCGGGTCGGCCTCCGCGTACCCGAGGGCGGTGGCCTCGTCGAGGGCCTCCTGATAACCCGCCCCGGTCGTGTCCATGGCGTCGAGGATGAAGTTGGTCGTCCCGTTCACGATGCCGAGCACCCGGTTGACCTTGTCGCCGGCGAGGGACTCGCGCAGCGGCCGGATCAGCGGGATGGCACCGGCGACGGCGGCCTCGTAGTACAGGTCCCTGCCGTGCTCGTCGGCGGCGGCGTGCAGGGCGGCGCCGTCCTGGGCGATGAGCGCCTTGTTGGCGGAGACCACGGAGGCGCCGTGGGCGAAGGCGGTGGTGATGAGCGTCCGCGCGGGCTCGATCCCGCCGATGACCTCGACGACGACGTCGATGTCCCCCCGCTTGACGAGGGCGGTGGCGTCGGTGGTCACGAGGGCCGGGTCGATGCCCTCGCGCACCTTGTCGGGCCGCCGTACGGCGACACCCGCGAGCTCCACCGGGGCCCCGATCCGGGCGGCGAGGTCGGCGGCGTGCGTCGTCATGATGCGCGCCACCTCTGAGCCGACCACTCCACAGCCCAGCAGCGCCACCTTCAGCGGACGCGTACGCATCATCCGACCTCGTTTCCTCTTACCGTCTACGGTGGGACCAGTCTCACGCACCGGACGGGATTTTCTGCCTTTCGTCCGGATCGTGAGACGTTTATTTCATTTTCGGAGGGGTCGCGGACCGGAAGATCTTCACCCGCCCCCTCCTCCCTCAGGGGCTCCTCCACCGCGGGGCGTCACCCGACGTCGAGACGCAGCAGATCCTCCTCGGTCTCCCGCCGCACGATGACCCGGGCCGCGCCGTCCCGCACGGAGACGACCGGCGGGCGCAGCGCGTGGTTGTAGTTGCTGGCCATGGAGCGGCAGTACGCCCCCGTCGCCGGTACGGCGACCAGGTCACCGGGTGCCAGGTCCCCCGGCAGGAAGGCGTCCTTGACCACGATGTCCCCGCTCTCGCAGTGCTTGCCGACCACGCGCACGAGCATCGGCTCGGCGTCCGAGGTGCGGGAGACGAGGGCGACGCTGTACTCGGCGTCGTAGAGCGCGGTGCGGATGTTGTCCGACATCCCGCCGTCCACGGAGACGTACGTCCGCAGCCCGTCGAGCGGCTTGACGGTGCCGACCTCGTACAGCGTGAAGGCGGTGGGCCCGACGATGGCCCGGCCGGGCTCGACGGAGATGCGAGGGGTGGCGAGCCGGGCGGACTCGCACTCCCTCGTCACGATCTCGGTGAGCGCCTTGGCGATCTCGTGCGGCTCGCGGGGGTCGTCGTCACTGGTGTACGCGATCCCGAGGCCGCCCCCGAGATCGATCTCGGGCAGTTCGACCCCGTGCTCGTCCCGGATGTCCTTGAGCAGCCCCACGACCCGGTGCGCGGCGACCTCGAACCCCGACATGTCGAAGATCTGCGACCCGATGTGCGAGTGGATCCCGATCACCTCGAGCCCGTCGAGCTGCAGGGCCCGCCGCACGGCTTCGGCGGCCTGCCCGCCGGCCAGCGGAATCCCGAACTTCTGGTCCTCGTGGGCGGTGGCGATGAACTCGTGCGTGTGCGCCTCGACCCCGACGGTGATCCGGATCTGCACCCGCTGCCGCTTGCCGAGGGACTGGGCGGTGTGCGCGACCCGCACGATCTCCTGGAAGGAGTCGAGCACGATCCGCCCGACCCCGGCGCGGACGGCGCGCTCGATCTCCTCCGGCGACTTGTTGTTGCCGTGGAAGGCGATCCGCTCGGCGGGCATCCCGGCGGCGAGCGCGGTGGCCAGCTCGCCCCCGGAACACACGTCGAGGTTGAGCCCTTCTTCGTGCAACCACCGCACGACGGCGCGCGACAGGAAGGCCTTCCCGGCGTAGAAGACGTCGGCGTCGGCCCCGAAGGCGGTGCGCCAGGCCCGCGCCCGGTCCCGGAAGTCGGCCTCGTCGAGGATGTAGGCGGGCGTGCCGTACTCCTCGGCGAGCTGGGTGACGGGCAGTCCGCCGACGGTGACGACACCGTCCGCGTCCCGCCCCACGGTGTGGGCCCAGACCTTGGGATCGAGGGCGTTCAGATCGTCCGCGGGAGCGGAGTAGTGCCCTTCGGGCAGAACATCGGCGTGACGGGGCCCGGCGGGGTGTGCGGAACGGCTCATGGCGTCTTCGGTGCTCTCTCAGAGGTGGTCGGGTGCGTCGATACCGAGGAGGGCCAGGCCGCCGGCCAGCACCGCCCCGACGGCTTCGGCGAGCGCCAGCCGGGCACGGTGGGCGGCCGAGGGTTTCTCCCCGCCGCGCGGCAGCACGGTGGGCAGGAACGGCAGCGCGGCGTCGGCGACGGTGACGAGATGCCGGGCGAGCCGGTCGGGGGCGCGGTGGTCCGCGGAGGCGGCGAGGACACGGGGGTGGTCGGCGAGAGCGGCGAGGATTTCCTGCTCGGTGCTCTCGCCGAGGGGGCCCGGTGCGGCGGTGAACCCGAGGTCGGCGGCGTTGCGGCCGGCGGCACGGGCGCGGGCGTGGGCGTACCGCACGCGGAAGAGGGGGTTGCTCTCACGCTGGACGAGGTGCTCGTCACCGGTCCGGGGCCGGTCGTGGGCCGCGGGGTGGAGCAGGGCCCAGCGACCGGCGTCGCGGCCGAGGGACATCGGGTCGGCGGTCTCGGAGGCGGGGACGGGCCGGACGTTGACGGGGAGCTCTGCGGGGGCGTGACCGACGGCGTCGACGCTGACCCCGAGGACGGAGGCCCACGCGGGCTCGAATCCCTCGGCGCTCACCCGCACCAGCGCCCCCTGGGCCCGCAGCAGCCGCGCGGATACTTCAGCGACGACGACGGCACGCAGGTCGTGCGGACAGTGCAGCTGCACGACGCGCCCGTCGGCGTGGTCGGCGTACCCGTACCGCTCCCCGCGGCGCAGGACCTCACCGACGATCCCGGCGACGGAGGAGGCACCGTCGAGGCTGATGTTGATGAATCCAGGCCCGGTGAGGACGACGTCGGTGATCCCGTCGGCCCCGAGGAGGTGGGGCCGCAGCACCTCGGCGACCTTCAAGGGCGGCTGTCCGGCCGGCCGGGCCAGCTGGAGGGCGATGCCGGTGGCGTAGTCCCCGCACCCTCCGGGCCCCGGCGGCGTGACCACGGCACGCGTCGGCACGGCCACGCTCAGCTCCCCCGCGTCGACGGCGCGACGTACCGCGTGCAGCACGGTGCGGGAGAGTTCGACGGGGGTCACGGGACAAGCGTATGGGAGGAGGGGGGTGAGGAGGCGAACCGATGTGCGGCAGTCCCGGGATATGGACGCGGGCCGGGGGCGGCCCAGCGGCACCCGCCCTTCCACTCACGCCGGAGCGGACGCCTCACTCTCCCCCGGCGAGCCCGCGCACCCGCGGCACGGAGGCCCCGGCCCCGGAGCCCGGCCCGGACGCCCGGTTGACGACGGACCCACTGACCTTCCGCTCGGCCAACTGCCGTACGAGACCGACCAGCTCGGCGGGCTCGAAGGGCTTGGACAGAAAGGCGTCGGCCCCCGCGGCGAACCCGGCGTCGACCTCGTACTGCGTACAGGCACTGACGATCGCGATCGGCAGGTCCCGGGTACGCGGATCGGCACGCAGGCGGGCAGCGGTCCTGAGCCCGTCCAGCCGGGGCATGACCACGTCCAGTGTCACGGCGTCGGGCCGCACCTGATGGACGACTTCCAGACACTCGACACCATCGCCCGCGGTCACGACCTCGAAGCCCTCCAGCTCGAGGTTGACCCTGATCAGCTGCCGGATGACCTTGTTGTCGTCCACAACAAGAATCCGGCCGGACGCCCTAGGCACCACTCGAGAGTAGGTCGCCCCCGGCCACCGCGTCCGGGTTTTGCCCACTTCCACCCCCCGCGGGGGACAACACCCTGCACGGGCACCGTCCCGACCCGCCAAAACCCGTTCATGACCACCCCGGGCGAGCTGGTAGTGTTCTACCCGTCGCCGCGAGCAACACCGAACGCGACGGACACGCCCCCGTAGCTCAGGGGATAGAGCAACGGCCTCCGGAGCCGTGTGCGCAGGTTCGAATCCTGCCGGGGGCACCCATCATGAGGTGCCCAAAGACCCCGTCACCAGCGGAAACGCTGAGGCCGGGGTCTTCGTGTATGGGTAGGTGGATGCCATTCGTAGTGGCTGTCGGGGTCCGTGGGCTATTCGTGGACAGGATCTCGGGCTGTCTCCCGGTTCGATCCACTGATGCGCCGCGGGCACCCGTTCCGTCCGGGAGCGTCAGCGCCCGTGCGGGGGCTCGGTGAGTGCCTCTGTCAGGGGCTTGCGGGCAGGGCCGGGACCTCGCAGTCGGGGGACGCGTAGCCGACGGGGAGGAGGATGTAGGGGCGTTCGTTGGCGGGGCGTTCGCAGATTCTGGTGAGGAACGCCATGGGGTTGGGGGTGTGGGTGAGGGTGCTCAGGCCCATCGTGTGCAGGGCGGTGATGAAGAGGCCGCAGGCGATGCCGACGCTCTCGTTCACGTAGTAGTTCTTGCGCAGCGAACCTTCCAGCATCGCGGTGCTCTTCTCGGCGAAGCAGGCCACGATCCACGGTACGGCGTCGAGGAAGCCCTTGTCTGAGTCCGTTTCGAGGCGGGCGAGCGCGGCGCGCCACTCGGGCGGGATGCGTCCGCCGTCGTAGTTGACCCGTTCCTCCTCCTCGGCGGCGACCCGGATGCGGTGTTTGGTCTCGGCGTCGCCGATCACGGCGAACTTCCACGGCTGGGCCTCACGGATCTCCTGGCGTGGTGACCGGTTACGGGCCGGACATGGACGTCGCCGCCCTCGGGCACGTGGTCCAGGCGTTCACGACGTTCGAGGTGGACCGGCCGGCCCGCGCGGCCATCGCCGCGCGGCTGCGGGCCGTGCCGCAGATCCGGGAGGCGCACGTCGTGACCGGCCCCGGTGACATCTGGTGCCGTATCGCGGGTACGAGCAACCAGCATGTGCAGCAGGTGCCGGGGGTGCGGCGCAGTGCGACGGTCATCGCGCTGAGCGCGGTCGTCCCCTACCGCGTCCAGCCCCTGGTCGGCGAGGTGTCCGGTCTGTCGGAGCCCCGGGGCTGACTCCCCGCTCAGCCCCGCCAGATCTCCCCGATGCGTTCCGCGTGGGCCGTGCCCTGGCGTCGTCCCTCGCGCGCCGCCCCGGGGATGCGGGAGGCGTCCAGGGGGTTGCGGCCGAAGGCGCGGCGGGCCTCCCGGTCGGGGGTCAGCAGGGCGACCCGGGCACCGCGCGAGGAGAGGGTCTCGGCCTGGCTCCGTGCGCTCGGGCTCGCTCCCGCCCCCTTGGGGATCGGGGCCAGCACGACGACGCGCGCGCAGTCGTCGACCAGGTCGGCGTTGGTCGTGGAGCGGACGCCGCCGTCCATCCAGCGGCCCGGACCGATGCTGATCGGCGGGAAGAGGGGCGGCAGTGCGCAGGTGGCCGACATGGCGTGCAGCAGGTCGGTCCCACTGCCGGCGTCGAAGGCGGCCGGTTCGCCGGTGAGCGCGTCGACGGCGAACATCCGGACGGTTCGGTCGGGCCAGTCGCGTACGGGGAGTTGGGGGCCGATGGCGTCGAAGACCGCGGACTCCGGCACGTCGCGCACGGAGAGCGCGAGGCGGCAGAGGCGCTTGACCACCCTCTCCGGATCCCGGGAACCGAGCGCGGCCCACAGGTACCTGACCGTCATGCCGAAGGTGAAGTCCACCTCCAGCATGGCGCGTTCGCCGTTGAGCTGCTCCTTGTAGAGGTCGGCCGGGGCCGATCCCCTGGCCAGGTCAAGAGCCAGCAGGGAACCCGCCGACGTGCCCGCCAGAACGTCGGCGTCCGTGAGGTCCACCCCGGCCTCGGCGAGTCCGGCCAGGACGCCGATCTGCCATCCGTACGCGGTCAGGCCGCCCCCGCCCAGCACCAGTGCCGTATCCGCCACGTCCACCCCTCTCCATACCGGGGAGCACTCCCCGTTTACCGCTGGAGCGAGACGCTAGCAGGTAAGCGGGGAGTGGTCCACGGTTGGGGTGCTCGGTCGCCTCAGGTGCGGGCCAGTACCGAACCCACCACCTGGCGCAGCATCGCCGCCGGGTCGGGAGCGGGCCCCGGGGAGCGCCAGGCCACGAAGCCGTCGGGGCGGACCAGGACCGCGCCGCCGCGGGTCACGCCGTGGGCGCGCGCCCAGTCGGTCTCCTCGTCGTCCGGGGTCAGGTCGGCCCCGGGCGTCCCGCCCACGCGGTACGCCTTCAGCGGGACCCGCATCCCGGCGGCCACCTCGGCGGCAGCCTCGTGCCAGCCGGTGGGCTGGGCCGCGTCGCTGAGCAGGACGAGGGAGTCCTCGTAGAGGTCCAGGGTCGACAGGCGCTCCTCGCCTCGGCGGAGCCAGAGGTGGGGGGCCCGGCTGCCGGGCGCGCCGGTGAGGTCGAGGCCCTCGGGGACCACCGGGGTCGCCGGGTCGGCGCCGACCACCGCGCCCCGGGGGTAGCGGTAGCCGAGGGCGACGTTGAGGATGCCGCGCTGCGGGCCCCCACCGGGACCGCCGCCACCGGGCGCACCACCGGGACGGCCCGGACCGCCCGTACCGTCCGTACCGCCGGAACCTCCGGGCACGCCTCCCGGTCCACCGGGCGCGCCTCCCGGGCCACCGGAACCGCCGGGGCCGCCCGCCCCGCCACCGCCCATGACCGGCGGCGGCGCGAACCCCGGGTGGCTGTGCTCGACCGAGCGGTGGGCGGCCCGCGCGCTGGTGGCCTCCGCGACCGGGCGCCGTTCCATGTCGTAGGTGTCCAGGAGGCCCTCGCCCGCCCAGCCCTCGAGGACCGCGGCCAGCTTCCAGGCGAGGTTGTGGGCGTCCTGGATGCCGGTGTTGGAGCCGAAGGCGCCGGTGGGGGACATCTCGTGGGCCGAGTCGCCGGCCAGCAGGACGCGGCCGGAGCGGTAGCTGCGGGCGACGCGCTGGGCGGCGTGCCAGGGAGCCTTGCCGGTGATCTCGACGTCCAGGTCCGGGTCGCCGATCGCGCGGCGGATGTGGGCGGCGCAGCGCTCGTCGGTGAAGTCCTCGACGGTTTCGCCCTGATCGGGATGCCAGGGGGCGTGGAAGACCCAGTTCTCGCGGTTGTCGACGGGCAGGAGGGCGCCGTCGGCGTTCTCGTCCGTCAGGTAGCAGACAATGAAGCGGCGGTCGCCCACCACGTCGGCGAGGCGACGGGAGCGGAAGGTGATGCTGACGTTGTGGAAGAGGTCACCGGGTCCGCTCTGGCCGATGCCGAGCTGCTCGCGGACGGGGCTGCGGGGGCCGTCGGCGGCGACCAGGTAGTCCGCGCGGATGGTGGTGTGCTCGCCGGTCTCCCGGCTCTTCACGATCGCCGTGACGCCCTCGGTGTCGGCCTCGAAGGAGAGCATTTCGGTGCCGAAGCGCAGGTCGCCGCCGAGGTTCGCGGCGTGGGTGAGGAGTTCGGGCTCCAGGTCGTTCTGGCTGCACAGGCACCATGAGCTGGGGCTGAAGCGGGCCAGCCCGTTGCCGGGGTCGATCTGCTTGAACAGCCACTCCCCCGCGTCGCCGACCAGGGTGGGCGCCTGCAGGATGCCGTGGTTGTCGGCCAGGGTGGCGGCGGCCCGGCGGATGTCCGGCTCGGCGCCCGCCACCCGGAAGATCTCCATCGTGCGCACGTTGTTGCCGCGCCCGCGGGGATGGATGGAGGTGCCCGCGTGCCGCTCCACCAGGGTGTGCCGGACGCCCAGCCGTCCCAGGAACACCGACGTCGACAGGCCCACCAGGGAGCCGCCGACGACGAGGACCGGGACGCGGTGGGTCCGGTCGCCCCCGGGGGCGGCGCCGCCGGACCGGTCGGCTCTTTCGTTCATGGTTCGTCCTCCGTTGTGCGACAGGGGTGCGACTGACGTGCGACAGACGTGCGAGTGGGTCCGACAGGGGTGCGCCGGGGCCTTCATGCATGCCCCGTACGGCCCGGCGAGGCCCGCGGCGGCGCAGGCTTCACCCGCTTAACCCTCCTGGTTCGCGGACCCCGCGGGCACGGCCCACGATCGTGCTTACGCGACCGTCGCACCCCGCCTGCCTGGCGGGCGCCGCCGACGATCGCCCCAGTCCACGAGGAAGTTCCCGGAGAAGAGGTGGGCCGGATGACGGTCTCTCCCGTCGTAGCGACGGATGCCCCGAGCACGGACGCGACGGATGCCACTGCGGCGTCGGGCACGGCGTCGTCGCCCGCCGTGGCGACGGACGCGGGTGGCGTGTCGATATCCGCGTTCGACGGATCCCGCGTGCGGGTCGTCCTGATGCTGGACGTCCACGACGGAATGCAGCAGGAGTTCCTGGACGCCTACGAGCGCATCCGCGACCGGGTCGCCGCCGTTCCGGGCCACGTCAGCGACCAGCTGTGCCAGTCCCTGGAGAACCCGACCCAGTGGCTGCTGACCAGCGAGTGGGAGAGCGCCGCGCCCTTCCTGGCCTGGGTCAACAGCGACGAGCACCTGGACACCGTCGAACCGCTGGCGACCTGCGTCCGTGACACCCACTCGCTGCGCTACAGCGTCCTGCGGGAGACCGACGGCGCCCGGCCCGCACCCGGTGAGCCGCGCTCGGCGCCCCGGATCGGGGGCAACGTCGTACGCCACGCCCTGACCTTCACCGTGCGGCCCGGCACCGAGGCCGAGACCGCCCGGCTGCTGTCCGAGTACGTGTCGCCCGACGCGCACGTGGACGGCTCCACGCGGCTGCTGCGCACCTCGCTGTTCATGTCCGGCAACCGGATCGTGCGGGCCGTGGAGGTGCGCGGCGACCTGCAGACCGCGCTGCGCCACGTGGCCCGGCAGCCCGGGGTGCGGGCCGTGGAGGAGGCCCTCAACCCGTACCTGGAGCAGGACCGGGACCTCGCCGACCCGCAGTCGGCCCGGCGCTTCTTCACCCGGGCCGCCATGCCGGCCGTCCACCACGCCTCCTCCCCCGGCCGGGCCGGCGCGCGCATCGAGCGGCTCGCGCTGCTCTACCCGGTGCGCGCCGGCGCCGGTGGCGAACTGGCCCGGCTGCTGGCCCGCCAGGACGCGGCCACCGCGCAGGCCCCGGACAGCCCGGTGCTCGCGGCCACCGTCTTCCACCGCGACGACCTCGTCGTACGGCTCGTCGACGTGGACGGCGATCCCGGGGCCGCGCCCGCCGCCGTCCTGGGCCTGCACGGGTCCGAGGGTGCCGAGGCCGCCGAGCGGCTGCTCGACACCGCCGCGGTCGGCGTCGAAGGGCCGCCGGCCGAGGCCGGCACGCTGGCCCGGCTGCTGACCCGGGTCCGGATGACGCCCCTGACCGACCGGCGTTCGGCCGGTTCCTGAACCCCGCTCCCCGCGACCGCGCGACCGGCCGGGCCCGACGGCGTGCCCGCCCACCGGTCCGCGTGAACCCGCACCGCTTCACCCCGTTCCCCCGTTTCACCTGCTCACCCGCTTCTCCCCCTTCCTCCCGTCACCCCGGAGTGAACGACATGACAGACCAGCAGGTACGCATCGTCTCCCTCGGCGACATCGCCCCGAACCGCCGCCGCGGCGGAGACCTCCGCGCCCTTCTCACGCCCACCACCGCCGGGTCGACCAGCGGTTTCATGGGCGTGGCCATCGTGCAGCCCGGCGACCGCATCGCCGAGCACTACCACCCGTACTCCGAGGAGTTCGTGTACGTCACGGAGGGCGCCCTCGAAGTGGACCTGGACGGGGTGCCGCACTCGCTCGCCACCGGCCAGGGGCTGCTGATCCCGCAGGACATGCGCCACCGCTTCCGCAACGCGGGGGACGTCGAGGCGCGGCTGGTGTTCCACCTGGGGCCGCTGGCCCCGCGCCCGGAACTGGGCCACGTCGACACCGAGGACGCCGAGGGCAACGCGCTCCCGTGCGACGGGGCGCACGCGGGTCACGCCGGGCACGAGCGGCCCGCCGCGGCGGCCGAGGTGGTGTCATGACCCGGCGCCGGGTCGCCGTCACGGGCATAGGCGTCGTCGCCCCGGGCGGGATCGGCGCGCCCCAGTTCTGGGGACTGCTGTCCGAAGGCCGTACGGCGACGCGCCGGATCTCCCTGTTCGACCCGGCCGGGCTGCGCTCGCAGATCGCCGCCGAGTGCGACTTCGAGCCCTCCGACCACGGGCTCGGCCTCGCCACCGCCCAGCGCTGCGACCGGTACGTGCAGTTCGCGCTGGTGGCCGCCTCGGAGGCGGTGCGGGACGCGAACCTCGACATGAACCGCGAGGACCCCTGGCGGGCCGGTGCCACCCTCGGCACGGCGGTCGGCGGCACCACCCGGCTGGAGCACGACTACGTCCTGGTCAGCGAGCGCGGCACGCGCTGGGACGTCGACGACCGGCGGGCCGAGCCGCACCTGGAGCGCGCCTTCACCCCCGCCACCCTCTCCTCCGCGGTCGCCGAGGAGTTCGGGGTGCGCGGGCCGGTGCAGACGGTCTCCACCGGGTGCACCTCGGGCCTCGACGCCGTCGGGTACGCCTATCACGCGGTCGCCGAGGGGCGGGTCGACGTGTGCCTGGCGGGCGCGGCGGACTCGCCGATATCGCCGATCACGATGGCCTGCTTCGACGCCATCAAGGCGACCTCGCCGAACAACGACGACCCGGCGCACGCCTCCCGCCCCTTCGACGCCGACCGCAACGGCTTCGTCATGGGCGAGGGCGCGGCGGTGCTGGTCCTGGAGGACCTGGAGCACGCCCGGGCCCGGGGCGCGGACGTGTACTGCGAGATCTCCGGCTACGCCACCTTCGGCAACGCGTACCACATGACCGGGCTCACCAAGGAGGGCCTGGAGATGGCGCGGGCCATCGACACGGCCCTGGACATGGCCCGCCTCGACGGCTCCGCGATCGACTACGTCAACGCGCACGGCTCCGGCACCCAGCAGAACGACCGGCACGAGACCGCGGCCGTCAAGCGCTCGCTGGGCGAGCACGCCTACGCGACGCCGATGAGCTCCATCAAGTCCATGGTGGGCCACTCGCTCGGCGCCATCGGCTCGATCGAACTGGCCGCGTGCGTGCTGGCGATGGCCCACCAGGTGGTGCCGCCCACGGCCAACTACACCACCCCCGACCCCGAGTGCGACCTGGACTACGTGCCGCGCGAGGCACGCGAGCGGACGCTGCGGCACGTGCTGTCGGTGGGCAGCGGCTTCGGCGGCTTCCAGTCCGCGGTCGTACTGAGCGGCAGTGAAGGAGGGCTGCGATGAGCGGACCCCAACGGACCGGCACCGGCGGTGGGAGCCGGCGCGCGGTCGTCACCGGCCTCGGCGTGGTGTCGCCGCACGGCACCGGTGTCGAGGCGCACTGGAAGGCGGTCGCCGACGGCACCAGCAGCCTCGGGCCCGTCACCCGGGAGGGCTGCGTGGACCTGCCGCTGCGGGTCGCGGGCGAGGTGCGCGGCTTCGACGCGGCCGAGACGGTCGAGGACCGCTTCCTGGTCCAGACCGACCGGTTCACGCACTTCGCGCTGGCCGCCACCCAGCACGCGCTGGCCGACGCCCGGTTCGGCCGGGCCGACATCGCCTCGCCGTACTCGGTCGGCGTGGTCACCGCGGCCGGCTCCGGCGGCGGCGAGTTCGGGCAGCGGGAGCTGCAGAACCTGTGGGGCCAGAGCTCGCGCCATGTCGGCCCCTACCAGTCGATCGCCTGGTTCTACGCGGCCAGCACCGGCCAGGTCTCCATACGCAACGACTTCAAGGGCCCCTGCGGAGTCGTGGCCGCCGACGAGGCGGGCGGCCTGGACGCCCTGGCGCACGCGGCACTGGCCGTGCGCAACGGCACCGACACGGTGGTCTGCGGCGCGACGGAGGCGCCGCTGGCCCCGTACTCGATCGTCTGCCAGCTGGGCTACCCCGAGCTGAGCCGGGCCGCCGAACCCGACCGCGCCTACCGCCCGTTCACCGACGCGGCCTGCGGGTTCGCACCGGCCGAGGGCGGTGCCGTACTCGTCGTGGAGGAGGAGGCGGCGGCCCGGGAGCGCGGGGCGGACGTGCGGGCGACGGTGGCCGGGCACGCGGCGACCTTCACCGGGCCCGGCCGCTGGGCCGAGTCCCGGGAGGGCCTGGCCCGCGCGATCGGGGGCGCCCTGGCCGAGGCGGGCTGCCGGCCCGAGGACGTCGACGTGGTCTTCGCGGACGCCCTCGGGGTCCCGGAGGCCGACCGGGCCGAGGCGCTGGCCCTTGCCGACGCGCTGGGCCCGCACGCCGCGCGGGTGCCGGTCACCGCGCCCAAGACCGGGACCGGGCGGGCGTACTGCGCGGCGCCGGTGCTGGACGTGGCGACGGCGGTGCTCGCGATGGAGCACGGGCTGCTCCCGCCGACCCCGCACGTCTTCGACGTGTGCCACGACCTGGACCTGGTGACCGGGCGGGCCCGCCCCGCCGAGCCGCGCACCGCCCTGGTCCTCGCGCGCGGGCTCATGGGGTCCAACTCGGCGCTCGTCCTGCGACGGGGCGCCGTCCCGGCCGAGGACCGCTGACCGACGACCTACGACCGACGGCCACGGGGACACCCGTGACCGACCAACCCGAGTCAAGGAGCACACCCATGACCGACCAGCTGGACTACCAGGTGACCGTCGAGGAGCTGTCGGAGCTGATGAAGCGCACCGCCGGCGTGCACGTCGACCCGATCACCCTCCGGCAGCAGGCCGACGACGGTTTCGACACCTTCGGCCTGGACTCCCTCGGCCTGCTGGGCATCGTGGCCGAGCTGGAGAAGCGGTACGGACTCGGCCTGCCCGAGCAGGCGGAGCGCTGCAAGACGCCCGCGGATTTCCTCGCGCTGGTCAACGGCGCCCTGAAGACGGGAGTGTGACATGACAGGGCACACCGACAACGAGATCACCATCGCCGCCCCGATGGAGCTGGTCTGGAACATGACCAACGACATCGAGAACTGGCCCCGGCTGTTCAGCGAGTACGCCTCCGTCGAGGTGCTCGACCGCGACGAGGACCGCGTCACGTTCCGGCTCACCATGCACCCGGACGCCGACGGCAAGGTGTGGAGCTGGGTCTCCGAGCGGGTCGCGGACCCCGTCACCCGCACGGTCCGCGCCCAGCGGGTGGAGACCGGCCCCTTCCAGTACATGAACATCGTCTGGGAGTACGCGGAGACCGCCGAGGGAGTCGTCATGCGCTGGACGCAGGACTTCGCGATGAAGCCGGACGCGCCCGTGGACGACGCCTGGATGACGGACAACATCAACCGCAACTCCCGTACGCAGATGGCGCTGATCCGGGACCGGATCGAGCAGGCGGCGGGCGAGCGGCGGACCGCTTCGGTGCTCGCCGACTGACACCCACCGACCTCGGCGAAGGGCAGCACCCCATGCACCACACACTGATCGTCGCCCGGATGGCACCCGGCGCGGCACCGGACATCGCGAAGGTGTTCGCGGAGTCCGACAGCGGCGAACTGCCGCACCTGGTCGGCGTCAACCGGCGCAGCCTCTTCGAGTTCGGTGACGGCGTGTACCTGCACCTCATCGAGAGCGACGAGGACCCGGCCCCCACCATCGGCAGGCTGACCGGACATCCGGAGTTCCGCCAGGTCAGCGAGCGGCTCGAGCCGTACGTCTCGGCGTACGACCCGGCGACCTGGCGCGGTCCGAAGGACGCGATGGCGCGCTGCTTCTACCGCTGGGAGCGGACCCCCGCCGGCTGACGGCACCCCGTCCTCGAAGAGCCCCATGCGTCGGGGTCGCCCGGTCTCCGCCGGGCGGCCCCGACGTGAACGTTCTGGACGAAGACGTTGCCGTGCGTCGAACGGTTGCACGCACGGGCCGGATGTCCGCGTGAGAAGGGACACTGCGGAAACCGTGACGTTTTCGCGCGTCCGTCCGCTTGGATCTTGGGGGTGCGACAGCACACCGGAGTCCGCTGTGCGCGCCCCGACGACCAGCAGAGAGGACGCCCGACGTGGGCCGAACCACCGCCCGCCGGTCCGGCCGGAGACCCGGGCCGGACGGTGCCGGGGACAGATCCCGCTCCCGCAGACTCAGACGCCGCGGTCCCGCCCGCGCGGTCCTGGCCTTCGTCGCCCTCGGGGCCGTCCTGCTCACCGCGGGCGCCGCCGTCGCGTACTGGCGGGAGATCCGGCCGCCGGTGACGGACGACCAGGTGGCCGACGTCAAGGACGCCCTGGACGCCTCCACCCGCACGCCGTCCCCGTCCCGCTCCGCTTCGGCGTCACCGTCCCCGAAGACCTCCCCGTCGCCCTCGGCCTCGCCCTCCCCCGGCACCATCGCCATTCCGGCGACCGGACCCGGCACCTTCGTCACCGCCCGGGCCGACGGCTCGACCGTGGGCACCGGCAGCCGCGTACGCCGCTACAAGGTCCTGGTCGAGGAGGGCGTCGACGTCCGGCCGAGCGCCGCCGCCGCCGAGATATCCGCAGTGCTCGCCGACCGCCGCGGCTGGACCCGGGACGGCACCGACTCCTTCCGGCTGGTCAGCAGCGGTTCGTACGACTTCGTGGTGAAGATCGCCACGCCGGGCACCGTCGACGAGATCTGCGGCGCAGCGGGCCTGCTCACCCGGGGCGAGGTCAACTGCAGCGTCGGCACGGACGTCGTGGTGAACCTCAAGCGCTGGGTGCTGGGCTCCCCGGAGTTCGACGGCCCGATCCACGAGTACCGGGCGCTGATCGTCAACCACGAGGTCGGGCACCGCATCGGCCACGGCCACGAGACCTGCCCCGGCGCCGGCCGGCCCGCTCCGGCGATGATGCAGCAGATCAAGGGCCTCAAGGGGTGTGTGGCCAACGCCTGGCCCTACGACGAGGACGGCGCCTACCTGGGCGGCCCCTCGGTGCCCTGAGCGCCCCTGGCACGGCACGTTCGGCGGACGGTTCGCGGGACAGGACGCGGGGCGGGGGGTGAGGATCGGACCATGACCACCACACCTGGCTTCGACCCCCGTGCCCTGCTGGCCGAGAGCCGGCTCGGCGTACTGGCGACGATCAAGTCGGACGGCCGCCCGCAGCTCTCGCCCGTCATGCCCGCCTACGACCCCGACGCGGGCGTCATCCGCGTGTCCACCCGCGAGGGCCTCGCCAAGACGGCGAACCTGCGCCGGGACCCGCGGGCCGCGCTGGAGGTGACCGCCCCGGACGGCAGGTCCTGGGCCACCGCCGAGGGCGTCGCCACCCTCACCGGGCCGGGCACCGACCCGCACGGACCGGAGGTCGACGCGCTGGTGGAGTACTACCGCGCCGCGGCCGGGGAGCACCCGGACTGGGACGAGTACCGGTCGACGATGGTGTCCGACCGCCGGGTGCTGCTCACCCTCACGGTCGAGCGGGTGTACGGCGCCGACATCGGCTGAAGCGGAGCGCGCGGGTGCGGGCCCCCGCGCGCTCCGCAAGTTGGGTGCCGGAGCGGTGAAGGATCCGCCCGCCGTTCGCGTATCTCCTGGCGTACCCGTACGAGCACGCACGTGGCCACGCGTGCGCGTAGCCCGCGTCGCCCCTGGAGGCATCATGCGCCTGTCCCGCAGCAGGATCGGAGTCGTCGTCCTGTTCGGTGCGATGACCCTGACCCTCACCGCGCTGGCCTTCCCGGCCGTGCTCGGTCTGGACAAGGCCGACGGCAACCAGAACCGGGTGGTGGCCAGTACCAAGTTCGGTCCGCTCACCGAGGCCGACCGCGACTTCGTGGTCAAGGTCCGCGCCGCCGGGCTGTGGGAGTACCCGCTGGGCGAGATGGTGATGGAACGCGGTACGACGAAGGCGATGAAGACGGCCGGTGAGCACCTGGTCGTCGGGCACGCCGGACTCGACGCGATGTGCCGCGAGATCTCCCCGGAGTTGGGCATCACGCTGCCCAACCGGGCCTCCCCGCAGCAGGAGGGCTTCGTGGCCACGGTGGACGCGAAGACCGGCAGGGAGTTCGACTCGTCGGCGGTCAACATCATGCGGGTGACCCACGGTCAGATCTTCCCGGCGATCGCCAAGATCCGGGCCTCCACCAAGAACACCCTCGTGCGGCAGCTGGCGGACCTGGCCAACGACACCGTCCTCGACCACATCACGGTGCTGGAGAAGACCGGGCTGGTCGAGTACGACCAGGTCACCTTCCAGCAGACCGGCCCGGCGAAGCTGCCGAGGGAGAAGGTGACCCCGCCCCCGCCGCAGCCGGGCGAGCAGGTGCTGGTGCTCAAGCCGCGCCCCGACCTGAACGTGAACACCGCCTCCCCGACGCCCACTCCGTCCCCGGCGGCCCCCTGAGCGCCGGGGCGCGGCACGATCACGACCTCGTCACGACCGGGGGCGCGGGGAACGGGCCGCCGGTCGCGCACGTTCTCAGGGAGTGGCGGCCGACGGAGTCCGCCGGGCCATGACCATCCGGTGCCGGACCCGGTGGTGGGCGGGCCGACCCTCCCTCCCGCCCGCGTCCGTCCGGGGCCGACGACGAGAAGAGCGGGACCATGACCGCTTCCGGGCCGGGCAGCGGCGACACACCGGGTGAGCCGGACGGTGCGCCGGTCGTGCCCGAGTACGTCTGGCGGCTGTTCCTGGAGGACGACGAGCGCGCCATCCGCGCCTCCGCCCCCAGGGAGCCCTCCGCACGCGACCGGACCCCCGGATGGCGACCGGAGGAGCCCCCCGCCGATCACTCCGATCTCCCCGATCAGTCCGGGACGTCCGACCGCGCGCGCGGCACGGTCGGCGAGGCGTGGCGCCGGGAGGAGACCTGGGCCGGACCGGCCTGGCGCGAGCTGGACGGCCGGGCCCGGCTGCGGCGGATGGGCCGGGTGGCCGGGACGGCCGCCGCGGTGGCCCTCGCCCTGACCGCGTGGTCGCACCTGTCCACCGGTCCGGCCACCCCGGGCGGCGGACCGGCCGAGACCATCGGGCGGCGCCTGGAGGAGAGCCCCGCCCTGCCCACACCGGCCTCCCTCGCGCCGGCCTCTCTCGCGCCGGCGGAGTCCGCCGCGGCGGGCCCCGCCGTCTTCGAGCCCGCGCCGTCCGCGATACCCCGGGCGTCCGCGTCCGCCTGGACGGTCGACTGAACGCCTGCGCGCCCCTGGAGCGCACCCGCCGACCGGGGTGAGCGCCCGCGCCGCCCGTCAGGCGCTGCGCCTGCGGGACGCCGTCTTCTTGGCGGTGCTCTTGGCGGTGCTCTTGGCCGAGGCCTTGTCGCCGCTCCTGGTGGTGCTCTTCGCCGTGGCCTTCTTGGCGGCACTCTTGGCCGCCGTCTTCTTCGCGGACCCGGCGGACGACCTCGCCGTCGACTTCTTCGGCTCCGCCTTCTTGGCCGCCGCCTTCTTCGCCGCCGTCGACGTCGACTTCTTGCCGCCGGTCTCCTTGGGGGCCCGCCGGGCGGAGGACTCGCGCTGCGGCAGGGATCTGACCTCCGCGTCCTCGGCCTCCTCGCCGTGCCGGGACTCCCGCGCCGCCCGCACGCTGCTCTCCAGCGCGGCCATCAGGTCCAGCACCTTCCCCGGCGCCGCCTCCGCGGGAGCCTCCGGGGGCCGCTCACCGGCGGCCTTGGCGGCGATGACCTCCTCGACGGCCTCCTGGTACTCGTCGTGCAGGTCGTCCAGGTCGATCTCGCCGAGGGTGTCCATGAGCGCGTCCGCGAGGTCCAGTTCCTGCTCGCGCACGGTGACACCGCCCTCCGGGGCGACGCCCTCGGGAGCGCGCACCTCGTCCGGCCACAGCAGGCCGTGCATCGCGATGGCGTCGCCGACGACCCGGAGCATGCCGAGGCGCTCGCGGCCGCGCAGCGCGAACTTGGCGATCGCGACCCGGTTGCTGCGCTTGAGCGCCTCGCGCAGCAGGGTGTACGGCTTGGCGGCCGGGGCGCCGCTCGCCACGAGGTAGTAGGCCGAGCCCATCTGGAGCGGATCGATGCGGTCCTCCGGGACGAAGGCCACGATCTCGATCGTGCGGGCCGTCGGGATCGGCAGCTGGGACAGGTCCTCGTCGGTGATCGGGATCATCGAGCCGTCGGCGTCCTCGTAGGCCTTGCCGATCTCGGCCTGGGTGACCTCGCGGTCCTCCAGTTCGCACACCTTGCGGTAGCGGATCCGGCCGCCGTCCTCCGTGTGGATCTGGCGGAAGGAGACCGAGTGGCTCTCGGTCGCGTTCACCAGTTTGATCGGGATGCTGACCAGGCCGAAGGAGATGGCGCCGTTCCAGATGGATCGCACGTGCAGCACCGTTCCTTTCGGGCGCTTTCAAGTGTTTTGCCCATTTTCTATGAGATTCTCATGGTATGGCGCCGATGACGGAAGTGGAGGGGCGGCGGGTGGCCCTCAGCAACCTGGACAAGGTGCTGTATCCCGCGACCGGTCTCACCAAGGGCGAGCTGCTGCACTACTACGCCACGACCGCTCAGGTGCTGCTGCCGCACCTGCGGGACCGCCCGGTCTCCTTCCTGCGGTATCCGGACGGTCCCGACGGCCAGGTGTTCTTCACCAAGAACGTGCCGCCGGGTACCCCCGACTGGGTCACCACGGCCGAGGTGCCCCGCTCGGAGGGCCCGGCCCGGATGGTGCTGGTGCAGGACCTGCCGAGCCTGATGTGGGCGGCGAACCTGGTGACCGAGTTCCACACCCACCAGTGGACCGCGGACGACCCCGGCGAGGCCGACCGGCTGGTGTTCGACCTGGACCCGGGGCCGCCCGCGACGGTGGTGCAGTGCTGCGAGGTCGCGCTGTGGCTGCGGGAGCGGCTGGCGGCGGACGGGATCGAGGCGTACGCCAAGACCTCCGGGGCCAAGGGGCTGCATCTGCTGGCGGGGGTGCGGGGCTCGTCCTCGGAGCGGGTGTCGGACTACGCGAAGGCGCTCGCGGTGGAGGCGGAGCGGGCGCTGCCGAAGCTGGTGGTGCACCGGATGACGCGCAGCCTGCGGCCGGGGAAGGTGTTCGTGGACTGGAGCCAGAACGCCGCGCGCAAGACCACGGCCGCCCCGTACACCGTGCGCGCCCGCGACGTGCCGGCGGTCTCCACGCCGGTGACGTGGGACGAGGTCGCCGGGTGCGGGCGGGCGGAGCAGTTCGTCTTCCTGGCGCCGGACGTCGGGCCCCGGGTGCGGGACCACGGCGACCTGCTGGCGCCGCTGTTCGAGCGGCGCCGGGCGGCGACGCTGCCCTGAGCCGGACCTCAGAGGCGCTGCCAGGTGGCCCGGTCTCGAGCCATGGCGTGCAGGGCCTCCACGTCCGCCGGTTTCAGCACCCCTCCCGCGCGGCCCAGGTCCGGCAGCTCCCGGTCCGTGAGGACGCGCACCGAGCGGGGCGGAGCGGTGACGGAGACCTGCGCCGGCCCGACGAGGACGAGGACGGGGTGGACCTCCGCCGTCAGGGCGTGGGAGGCCCGGTCGGCGTCCGCGCGGACCCGGCGCAGCAGGGGGCGGGGTGCGCGGCGGCCCAGCGCCACCAGCGGGTCGGCGACCCGCACCCGCTGTCCGCGGGCGGGCAGCACGTGGAGGGCGAAGAGCCCGCCGGGTCCGATCAGCAGGTGGTGGACGCGGTCGCCGCCGGGCAGCGGGAGGGAGTGCAGGGTGTGCCGGCCGGTGCCGTCGAGACGGTCGAGGGCCGCCCCCGTCGCCTGCTCGGCGGCCAGCTCCCGGCGGCGCGGGTCGGGGCGCAGCCGGTGCGCCGGTGCGGGCTCGCGCTCCAGGGCGATCAGGAGGGCCTCGCCGGGCCGGTTGGGGGCGAGGTCGTCGTCCGGGTGGAGGGTGAGCCGGGCCAGTTCGGCAGGGGTCGGCACCGGGGGCGGGCCGACCGTGACCGGGCCGGTGACGAAGGGGCCGAGGGCCTGGAGGACCTCGTCCCTGCGGTCGTCGCTCAGCAGGTTGACGCGGGCCGCCTCCCGGTCGTACCAGGCGACGTTCCCGCCGTCCGGAAGGCAGACGTAGAGCCGTTCCCGGCCGTGGCGCCAGGTCGGCACGACGCGCAGTCCGTCCATGCCATCACCCCCCGTCCATGGGACCAGGAGGGGTGCTGCCGGGGCAAGAACCCGGTTACCTTTGGGAGGAGTTGGGCAGGCCCTGGGCGGGACTGGGGAGGCGCCTGTGCGTACCCGTGGGAAAGGCCCCGACGTGCCGGCCCCGGATCGGCCGTGGGACGAGATCGTGCCGGGGCTGTGGATGGGCGGGCACGAGTTCCGGCGGCCCGGCGGGCGGCTGGAGTTCGCCGTGGTGCGGGACGAGTTCGACCTCGTGCAGACGCTGCTGCGGTTGCCCGGACACGGGCCGGACGAGGGTGTCGAGCACCATGTCTGGCCGATCCCGGACGGCCCCCTGGACGGCACGCAGCTCGCCGGGGTGATCCGGCTGGCCCAGGCCGCGGGCGAGGCGCTGGACGGAGGCCGGAAGGTCCTCGTCCGCTGCTACCACGGGTACAACCGCTCCGGTCTCGTCGTGGCGC
This sequence comes from Streptomyces sp. NPDC034099, assembly GCF_055575415.1. Taxonomy (NCBI): domain Bacteria; kingdom Bacillati; phylum Actinomycetota; class Actinomycetes; order Kitasatosporales; family Streptomycetaceae; genus Streptomyces; species Streptomyces sp. NPDC034099. The sequence continues at coordinate 115,298 of NZ_JBVISR010000001.1, forward strand.
ACGCGCTGATGCGCCGGGGCGGCAGCGCCGAGGAGGCGATCCGGCTGATCCGGGCCCGGCGCTCGCCGTGGGCGCTGCACAACGACCTGTTCGTGGCCTATCTCCGGGCCGGTCTGGCCACCGTGCGGCTGCTGGAGGAGCTGGCCGAGTAGCCCGGTGGGACCGTGCGCAAGCAAAATGGCCTTCCGTACGGCGACGCGTACGGTGCCGCGGCGTCCGCGGTGCCGCCCGCGGCCGTGCGGGACCGCCGACGCCGACACCGAACCCCAGGAGTGCAGTGCTCCCGATCCGCCGCGGGCACCCCGCCCGCGTCCCCGCCGCCCTCGCGCTGCTCCTGGCGGCCGCGGCGGCCGGCGCGCTGGCGGCCTGCGGGGACACCGGCGGGCTCGAGGACGCCGGGGCGACGGCCGCCGCGCGCGATCCGGCCCGGCTCTGGCCCGGCCTGACCCCGGCGTCGAGTCCGGCGTACGACATCGGCGAGGTGGAGCACGCGCCGGTGAAGGGCGTCGCGGTGCCCGGCGGCGACATCCGCAGGGCGGACCCGGTGGCCGCGGTGCGGGCCGAGATCGCCGCCCACCCGGACGACTACGCGGGCGCGAAGGCGCGGTACCACGAGACGTCGGTGCGGATGGCGGACTGCGGCACGGACGGCGCCGGTGAGGGCGGCTGCCCGGTGCTGCGGCCGTACTACCGCGACCTGACCGGTGACGGGCGGCCCGAGATGACGCTGGGTTTCCGGCTGCTGCCGGACAAGCTGACCGCGGTGCGCGTGTACACCGTCGAGAAGGACCGGCTCGTGCGGGTCATGTCGTACGAGGACGCCGTGAGCGCGGTCGAGCTGGCCGGGCGGACGGTGATCGTCCGCTCGCCCTCGGAGGTCGCCGGGTACGAGTACCGCCTGCAGTGGACCTGGGACGCGGACCAGCGGGCCATGCTGCTGACCAGCGACGAGATGCTGCGCACCGACGACGGGGGACAGCACACGAAGCGCCCGTCCGCCTCGCCCTCGCCCTCGCCCTCCGCATCGTCCTCGGCGAGCGCCCGGTGAGGCTCGCGCTCCCCCGGTGGGCCGGACCGCTCGCGGTGAAGGCGGCCGTCTTCATCACCGTGATGTGCTGCGGGCTCGCCGCGCTGCTCGGCGTCCTGGTGCACGTCTCGGTGACCGATCAGACCGTCGGCCAGGCGCGTGGCGTCGCCCTGTCCCGGCTGCGGGACGCCACGGAGTCCTACGAGGCGGGGGACCCGCTGCGGCGCGGGGCCGGCGTCGATCCGCCGGGGCTGCCGCGGCGGCTGCGTGAGCTGGCCGTGTCGGGGCGGCGCGGCACGATGGTCGCCGAGTACGCGGGGCGCCCGACGATGTGGGCGGCGGGCCCCGCCGACGGCGGCCGGGTGCTGGCGGTGCGCGTCGACCACTCCCAGGGCCAGGCCACCATCGACGGCCTGGACGGCGCGATCGTGTGGTCCTCGGCACTGGCGATCGGGGCGACGCTGCTGGTCGGCGCGTTCGCGGTGACGCGGGTGACGCGGCGGCTGCACGCCACGGCGCGGGTGGCGCGGCGGATCAGCGCCGGCGACCTCGACGCCCGGGTCGGCGATCCGCGCGCGCAGGATCCGACGCGCCCGCAGGACGAGGTGGCGTCGGTCGCCGCCGCGCTGGACTCCATGGCGTCGTCGCTGCAGGCCAAGCTGCTCGCCGAGCAGCGCTTCACCGCGGACGTGGCGCACGAGCTGCGCACCCCGCTCACCGGCCTGCACGCGGCGGCCGAGCTGCTGCCGCCGAGCCGCCCCACCGAGTTGGTGCGGGACCGGGTGGCGGCGCTGCGCACCCTCACCGAGGACCTGCTGGAGATCTCCCGGCTGGAGAGCGGGCGGGAGCAGCCCGCGACGGAGCCGGAGGAGCTGGGCGCGCTGGTGCGGCGGGTGGTGCGGGGCTCGGGCACCGGCACGCGCGTGGACGTCGTACGGGACGCGTGGGTGGAGACCGACCGGCGGCGCCTGGAGCGGGTGCTGGGCAACCTGGTGGCGAACGCGCACCGGCACGGGCGGGGGCCGGTGGTGCTGACCGTGGACGGCGCGGTGATCACCGTACGGGACCACGGGGACGGCTATCCGGAGTACCTCCTGGCGCACGGGCCGCAGCGTTTTCGCACCGAGGGCGGGACGAAGGGGCACGGCCTGGGGCTGACGATCGCGCTGGGGCAGGCCGAGGTGCTCGGGGCGCGGCTGGAGTTCACCAACCCGCCGGACGGCGGGGCGCTGGCGCGGCTGACACTGCCTCAGCAGTCCTGACCACGGCGCCTTCCCCGATGGCCCAGTGCGGTGGGCGGGGGGCACGGGGCGCTCCTAATGTGGCGGTTAGTCACCTGAAGAACCGTTCGCTCCCGGGAGGTACTCCCATGTCGCCACTGTCCGCACCGGCCTCGCGTTCACCCCTGGTCCGCGGCCTCGCCACCGCCCTCGCGGCCGGCGCGCTCGCCACCGCCGTCGCCGTCACGCCCGCCGTCGCGAACGACGGGCGGAGCGGGGACACCGGCTCCACGTCCGCCGTCACCGACGGCGGGAACCGCGGCGGGAACGGCGGCGACGAGCGGGGCGACGGCCGCCAGGAGCAGGGCCGCTACCGGGGCGTCGTGACGGCCCAGCGGCTCGCCCTGCGCACCTCGCCGACCCGCGGTTCGGACGTCATCCGGTACGCCCGCCGGGGCGAGGTCGTCTCCATCTACTGCAAGACGCCCGGCGACCGGGTGCAGGGCAACCCCCTCTGGTACCTCCTCACGGACGGCACCTGGGCCTGGGGCGCGGCCCGATACATCGACAACATCGGCCCCGCGCCGCGCTGGTGCTGAGCCGAACGCCGCGCGCACCCCACCATTTGGGTAAGTTCCGGACATGACCAAGGCCGGAACCGGAACCGGGATCACCGTGGCACAGGCGGACACACCCGCTCCCGTCGCCCGGCTCCCCCGGCGCCGGGGCATCGAACTCGCGCTCATCGTGATGGCCGTCCTGCTGTCGGTCTTCGGCTACTGCAACGTCGGCCTCGCCCAGCACGACGCCCTTCCGCCCGGCGCCGCAGGTTACGGCGCCGGGCTCGGTGTGCTCGCGCTCCTCGCCCACCTGGCGGTGCGGCTGCGCGCCCCGTACGCCGACCCGCTGCTGCTGCCCATCGGGGTGCTGCTCAACGGCCTCGGCCTGGTGCTGATCTACCGGCTCGACCTGGAGACGCCGGGCGACCGGGCGGCCCCGGCCCAGCTGGTGTGGTCGACGCTGGGTGTCGCGCTGTTCATCGTGGTCGTCCTGCTCCTGCGCGACCACCGGGTCCTGCAGCGCTACGCCTATGTGTGCGTCGCCGCGGCGCTCGCCCTGCTCACCGTGCCGATCTTCTTCCCGGCGGTGAACGGCGCCCGGATCTGGATCCGGATCGAGGACTTCTCCATCCAGCCCGGCGAGTTCGCGAAGGTGCTGCTCGCGGTGTTCTTCGCCGCCTACCTGGCCGCCAACCGCAGCGCGCTGGCGTACGCGGGCCGCCGGGTGTGGCGGCTGCAACTGCCCACCGGCCGGGTGCTCGGCCCGATCCTCGCGGTGTGGCTGGTCAGCGTCGGCGTCCTGGTCCTGGAGCGGGACCTCGGCACCTCGCTGCTGTTCTTCGGCCTGTTCGTGGTCCTGCTGTACGTCGCCACCGGCCGCACCGGCTGGATCGCCGTCGGGCTGCTGCTGGCCTCGCTGGGCGCGGTCGCCGTGGGCTGGCTGGAGCCGCACGTGCACGGCAGGGTGGAGGACTGGCTGCACCCCTTCGCGTCCATCGAGGCGGGCGCCGGCCCGAACCAACTGGCCCAGTCACTCTTCGCCTTCGCGGCGGGCGGGGTGACCGGCACCGGTCTCGGCCTCGGCCACTCGGTGCTGATCGGCTTCGCCGTCAAGTCGGACTTCATCCTGGCGACGGCCGGGGAGGAGCTGGGCTTCCTCGGCCTGACCGCCGTCTTCCTGCTGTACGGGCTGCTGGTGGAGCGGGGCTACCGGGCGGGCCTGGCCGCCCGCGACCCGTTCGGCCGGCTGCTCGCGGTCGGCCTCTCCTCGATCGTGGCGCTCCAGGTGTTCGTCATCGCGGGCGGGGTGACCGGCCTGATCCCGCTGACCGGCATGGCGATGCCGTTCCTGGCGCAGGGCGGGTCCTCGGTCGTCACCAACTGGGCGATCGTGGCGCTGCTGATCCGGGTCAGCCACGCGGCCCGGCGCGGGACGCCCTCGTGACCCGGAACATCCGGCACGCGGCCGTCTTCTGCGCCCTGCTGCTGGTCGCCCTGGTGGTCAACGCGGCCCGGGTGCAGATCGTCCAGAAGCCGGAGTACGACGGCAACCCGGCCAACCGCCGCCCCGACATCGCCCGCTACCAGCAGCCGCGCGGCGACATCCTGGTCGGTGGCGAGGCGGTCACCGGCTCCCGGGACACCGGCGAGCACCTGCGCTTCGAGCGGACCTACGCGAACGGGCCGATGTACGCGCCGATCACCGGCTTCGCCTCGCAGGCGTACGGCACGACGCTGCTCGAACACGCCGAGGACGGACTGCTGTCCGGCGCCGACCCGATGCTCGCGCCGCTGCCCCTGTGGAACGACGTCACGGGCGCCCACAACCCGGGCGGCGACGTGGTGACGACGATCGACGGGGCCGCGCAGCGGGCGGCGTTCGAGGGGCTCGGCGGGCGCAAGGGGGCGGTGGCCGCGATCGAGCCGGCCACCGGCCGCATCCTGGCCCTGGTCTCCACGCCCTCCTACGACCCCCAGTCGCTGTCCGGCAACAGCGCGGCCGCCACCCGGACCTGGCACCGGCTGAACGACGACCCGGACAAGCCGATGCTCAACCGGGCGGTGAGCCGCACCTATCCGCCGGGTTCGACGTTCAAGGTCGTCACCGCGGCGGCGGCGCTGGACGCGGGTGTGGTCCGCGACCTGGACGCGCCGACCCGCTCCCCCGACCCGTACACCCTGCCCGGGACGCGGACGAAGCTCACCAACGAGGCCGACGGGTGCCGCGACGCCTCGCTGCGGGAGGCGTTCGAGTGGTCCTGCAACACGGTGTTCGCCAAGCTCGGCGTGGACGTGGGCGTGTCCGGCATGACGGCGATGGCGGACGCCTTCGGCTTCAACGACGACGGACTGCGGATTCCCTTCCCCGTCGCGCGAAGCACCTTCGACACCTCGGTGGACCGGGCGCAGCTCGGCCTGTCGTCGATCGGCCAGTACAACACGCGGGCGACGCCGCTGCAGATGGCGATGGTGGCGGCCGCGGTGGCGGGCGGCGGTCAGGTGCGCTCGCCGTACCTGGTGGAACGGACGCTGCGGGCGGGCGGCAGCCTGGTGGCGGCGGCCGGGTCGCGTCCCTCCCGGGAGGTGATGCGCCCCTCGACGGCGGCGCTGCTCAAGAAGCTGATGACCGGGGTGGTGGACCAGGGCACCGGCGCGAAGGCGGCGATCCCCGGTGCCACGGTCGGCGGCAAGACCGGCACGGCCCAGCACGGCGTCGGCAACTCGGGGACACCGTACGCGTGGTTCATCTCCTGGGCGCGGGGCGACGGGGACGTGGAGCCGAAGGTCGCGGTCGCGGTGGTGGTCGAGGGCTCGGCGGCGGACCGCGGGACCGTCAGCGGGGGCGGCCTGGCGGCGCCGATCGCCCGGGGGGTGATGGAGGCGGTGCTCGCTGGATGAGACGGGGGTACCGCCTCCCGGAGCGACCGACCTAACGTTCGGTCCATGACTGACGACGCCGTGTACGAACTCGCCCAGGTCAACATCGCCCGCCTCAAGGCCCCTCTGGACTCACCGCAGTTGAAGGACTTCGTGGACGCCCTCGATCCGGTGAACGCGTCCGCCGACGCGGCGGACGGATTCGTGTGGCGCCTGCAGAGCGAGGGCGGGGACGCGACCGACATCCCCGTTTTCGGGGATTCCTGGCTGATCGTCAACCTGACGGTCTGGCGGGACACCGACGCCCTGACGGCGTTCATGTACCAGGGGCGGCACCGGGAGATGCTGGCGCGGCGACGCGAGTGGTTCGAGCGGCTGGCGGAGGCCGTCACGACCCTGTGGTGGGTCCCGGCGGGCCACCGCCCCACGGTCGCGGAGGCGGAGTCCCGGCTGCTCCACCTGCGCACCCACGGACCGACGCCGTACGCCTTCACCCTGCGGACATCCTACCCGGCCGGGGCGTCGGTGCCGGTGCCCGGCGAGGTGCCGGAGGGGCTGGGCTGCTCGGTGTAGGAACCTGAACACGCCTCACTTCTTTACTCGCGGTCAACAACTTCCGCGCAGGGGATTGACGAGCTTGCTGACACGCAGTCTCATAAGACGCAGCAAGCTGGAGTGACCGCGGGTAACACGATCTGTTCGACGAGGTGGGACACAGCCATGACGACCCTGACGGAAGCCGACGCGCTCGAGGGCCTGCGCGACGCGCTCGGCCTGCTCAAGGACCGGGAGCAGGTGGCCGAACGGCTGCTGGACTCGTCCGCCAAGCACTCCTTCGACCCCGACAAGGAGCTGGACTGGGACGCGCCGTTCGAGGACGGGAAGTGGTTCTGGCCGCCGGAGCTGGTGTCGCTGTACGACACGCCGATGTGGCAGCGGATGAGCGAGGAGCAGCGCATCCTGCTCTCCCAGCACGAGGCCGCCGCGCTCGCCTCGCTCGGCATCTGGTTCGAGCTGATCCTGATGCAGCTCCTGGTCCGGCACGTCTACGACAAGGCCGCGACGAGCGCCCACGTGCGCTACGCGCTCACCGAGATCGAGGACGAGTGCCGGCACTCGAAGATGTTCGCCCGGCTGATATCCCGCGGCGAGACCCCGTGGTACCCGGTGAGCCCGGTCCACCAGCACCTGGGGCGCCTGTTCAAGACGATCTCCACCACGCCCGGCTCCTTCACCGCCACGCTGCTCGGCGAGGAGGTCCTGGACTGGATGCAGCGGCTGACCTTCCCGGACGAGCGGGTCCAGCCGCTGATCCGGGGCGTCACGCGCATCCACGTCGTGGAGGAGGCCCGGCACGTGCGCTACGCCCGTGAGGAGCTGCGCCGGCAGATGGTGACGGCCCCGAAGTGGTCGCAGGAGTTCACCCGGGTGACCTCCGGCGAGTTCGCCCGCGTCTTCTCCAAGGCCTTCATCAACCCCGAGGTCTACACGAACGTCGGCCTGGACAAGCGGGAGGCCCTGGCCCAGGTCCAGGCCAGCGGCCACCGCAAGGAGATCATGCAGACCGGCGCGAAGCGCCTCACCGACTTCCTGGACGACATCGGCGTACTGCGCGGTGCCGGCCGGAAGCTGTGGCGGTCGTCGGGACTGCTGGCGTAGTCCGGCCGGTCCAGTCCGCCGACGTGGGTGGGCCCCGGTTCGTGCGGGTTACGCTGCGGTTCATGACCCCGCAGGCCCCCACCCCCGCCTACCGCCGACTCAGTGTCGAGGAGCGCCGCGTCCAGTTGCTGGAGGCGGCGCTCGCCCTCTTCGCGCACCGGCCGCCGGAGGAGGTCTCCCTGGACGACGTGGCCGAGCAGGCCGGGGTCTCGCGGCCGCTGGTCTACCGCTACTTCCCCGGCGGCAAGCAGCAGCTGTACGAGGCCGCGCTCAGGTCCGCCGCCGACGAGCTGCGGCTCTGCTTCGACGAGCCCCGCGAGGGCCCGCTGCTGGCCCGGCTCTCCCGCGCCCTGGACCGCTACCTCACCTTCGTCGACCAGCACGACACCGGCTTCAGCGCCCTGCTGCGCGGCGGCAGCGTGGTCGAGACCTCGCAGACCTCGGGCATCGTGGACGGTGTGCGCCGGGCCGCCGCCGACCACATCATGCGCCACCTGGACGTCACCGAGCCCGGCCCCCGGCTGCGGATGACCGTCCGGATGTGGATCACGGCGGTGGAGGCGGCCTCGCTGATCTGGCTGGACGAGGAGAAGCAGCCGCCCGTGGACGAGCTGCGGGACTGGCTGGTGGAGCAGTTCCTCGCGGTGCTGACGGTCACCGCCCGCCGCGACCCGCAGACGGCGACGCTGGTCGAGGCGCTGGCGGCGGACCTCTGACCGTGCGCCGGCCTCCGGCACCGGTGCGCGGATCACCGACACTGGTGCCGTGAAGAGCGAAGACACCCCCTTCGAGGGCGGCCCCATGGACGGACGCGTGCTGCCCGTCCTGGTCGGGATGACCGGGCACCCGCCGAAGACCTACCGCATCCCCGTCCCGGACCCGGACGGCGGCCCGCCCACCGTGCTGGTGTACCGGCGCGTGCCCCGCCACTCGCGGGGCGGGACGGGGTTCGCCCGGTGGAAGTACGCGTACGACCCCTCGGGCAAGCGGGGCTCCGGCCGGAAGTGGCCGTGGTCGAAACCGGACCGCCCGGCAGCCGCCGATCCAGACGCCACGCCGCGCGGCAAGCCGGACGACGCGGACGGGTGACCCCCTTGCGCCGATCCGCGCACACTCGGCGCGCGAAGCCCGCCGTCCCGCCCCATGCTCACGGTGCGGAGCGGACCCGCCGCCCCGCAGCGGAGGTGATGGCGTGTCAGGAAGGCTCCTGCGTCTGGCGTGTACGGCGGTGGTGGCGACCGGGATCGTCCTTGCGCCCGTGCCCGCCGCGGCCGAACCCGGACCCGGCCCGGCCGAGGGGGCGACCGGCGACCGTACCGTGGCCGGTCTGCTGACGGACCTTCAGCGGCTGTACCGCGAGGCGGAGAAGGCCACCGAGACCTACAACGGCACCGAGGAGCGGCTGAAGAGGCAGCGCGCCCGGGTGCTGCGGCTGAACGCCGAGCTGACCCGGACCCGGCTGTCGCTGCGGGACAGCCGCGGCGCGGCCGGACGGCTGGCCCGGCAGCAGTACCAGAGCAGCAGCAACCTCTCCCCCTATCTGCGGCTGCTGCTGGCCCGCGATCCGCAGCACGCCCTCGACCAGGGGCATGTGATCGGCCGGCTCTCCAAGGAGCGGGCCGAGACGGTGGGGCGGCTCACCGGCGACACCAAGAAGGCCGCCGAGCTGGCCGGGCGGGCCCGTGCGGCCCTGGACGCGCAGGCGGCCCTCGCCGCACGCCAGGAGAAGGAGCGGGACGCCGTGCGCGAGCGCCTGCGCGCCGTCGAGAAGATGCTCGCCTCCCTCACCCCCGAGCAACTGGCCGCCCTGGCGGAGCTGGAGAAGAGCGGGGTCGACGAGGAGCAGGAGCGGTTCCTGGCGTCCGGCTCGCTGGGCGACGACGCCAAGCCGTCCGCCGAGGGCGACCGGGCGGTGCGCTTCGCGATGGAGCAGCTCGGCAAGCCGTACGAGTGGGGCGCCGAGGGCCCGGCGTCGTACGACTGCTCCGGACTGACCTCGGTGGCCTGGGAGCGGGCCGGGACGCCGATCCCGCGGACCAGCCAGGAGCAGTGGGCGCGCCTCGACCATGTGCCGCTGGACGAACTGCGCCCCGGTGACCTGGTCGTGTACTTCCCCGAGGCCACCCATGTGGCGATGTACCTCGGCGACGGCATGGTGGTCCAGGCGCCCCGCCCCGGGGCCGACGTCAAGGTGTCGCCGATCGCCGCCAACCCGGTCCTGGGCGCCGTACGCCCCGACCCCGGCGGGGAGCCCGTACGGAGCTACACCCCGCCGAGGCTCCCCGCGGGGGCGACGGACGGGTCGGACGAGGGATACGCGGACGCTTACGCGCCGGACGCGCCCGAGACCTCCATCAGGTAGCCCTCGGTCTTCGCCGGGTCGTAGAAGAAGTTCTCGAAGTCGGCCGGGTCGTTGAAGCCGTTGGCGAAGCGGTCGGCGACCGGCTGGAGCTGGCCGGCGGCGCCGATCAGGTTCAGGACGTGCTCCGGCGGCGGGGCCAGCATGGCGTTGGTCCACTTGGTGACGTGCTGGGCCGTCTGCCAGTAGCGGTCGAAGGTCTGCTGCATCCAGGCCTCGTCGAACTCCTTCTCCCCCTGCTCCAGGATGGAGGCGAGGTAGGAGGCGGCGCACTTGGACGCGGAGTTGGAGCCCTGGCCGGTGATCGGGTCGTTGGCGACGACCACGTCGGCCACGCCGAGGACGAGACCGCCGCCGGGGAGGCGGCCGATCGGGTTGCGGACGGTCGGGGCGTAGCGTCCGGCCAGGGTGCCGCCGGCGTCGGTCAGTTCGACCTTGGTGGCCCGCGCGTACTCCCAGGGCAGGAACTTCTCCATGAGTTCCAGGGTCAGGGAGAGGTGCTCCGCGGGGTCCTTGACGTCCTTGAAGGCGTCGAGCGGGCCGCCGGGTATGCCCTCCCAGAAGAGGATGTCGGCGCGGCCCGAGGTGGTGAACGTCGGCATGATGAACATCTCGCCGACGCCCGGCACCAGGTTGCAGCGCACGGCCTCCGTCTCCGGGTGCTCGGGGCGGGGGCCCATCCCGTGGACGTAGGCGACGGCGAGGGCGCGCTGCGGCTCGCTGTACGGGGAGCGGGAGGCGTCGCGGCCGAACATCTGGACCAGCTCGCCCTTGCCCGCCGAGACCAGGACGAGGTCGTAGGCGCGGGAGAAGTAGTCCAGGTCGCCGACGGCCGCGCCGTGGATGACCAGCTGGCCGCCGCGCTGCGCGAAGGTCTCCATCCAGCCTGCCATCTTCACCCGCTGGTCGACCGACTGCGCGTAGCCGTCCAGGTGCCCCAGCCAGTCGATCGCGCGCTGCGAGGGGCCCGGGTCGAAGGAGCCGGGAGCCGCCACCGAGACGCCGAGCCCCTCGATCTTCGGGGCCTGGGACTCCCAGAAGTTCAGCTGGAGATCACGCTCGTGCTGGAGTGCCGTGTGGAACATGCACTGCGTCGACATGACCCGGCCGGTGCGGATCTCGTCCGCGGTCCGGTTGGACATCAGGGTGACCTCGTAGCCGTGCGACTGCAGGCCGAGGGCGAGCTGGAGACCGGACTGGCCGGCTCCGACGACGAGTATCTTCCGCATGCGGTTCTTTCCTTCTCCTGCTCGGGGTTCGTCTACTCGGGTGTTTCGTCGAGCGCGTGGCCCACGAGGGACAAGAGGGTCTCGATGGCCGAGATCCGACGGCGCGCATCCATGATCATTACAGGTATGTGCGCCGGGATCGTCAACGCCTCCCGCACGTCCTCCGCCTCGAACAGCTCGCTGCCGTCGAAGTGGTTGACCGCGACGACGTACGGCAGTCCGCAGCTCTCGAAGTAGTCCAGCGCCGGGAAGCAGTCCTTCAGACGGCGGGTGTCGGCCAGCACCACGGCACCGATCGCGCCGCGCACCAGGTCGTCCCACATGAACCAGAAGCGCTGCTGGCCCGGGGTGCCGAACAGGTAGAGCACCAGGTCGTCGTCGAGCGTGATGCGGCCGAAGTCCATGGCCACGGTGGTGGTGAGCTTGCCCGGGGTGGCGGTGAGGTCGTCGGTCTCCTCGCTCGCCTCGGTCATCAGCGCCTCGGTCTGCAGGGGCGTGATCTCCGAGACGGCGGTGACCAGTGTGGTCTTGCCGACACCGAAACCTCCCGCGACGACGATCTTCGTGGCGATCGGCGCGCGGGTGGGATCCGTCTGCCAGGGCTGCACGGGCCCGTCGGTGTCGACGAGCGGGGGGACGCCGAACGCGGCGGCGTCAGAGACGACGGAGTCCACTGAGCACCCTTTCGAGCAGAGCGCGGTCCGGGCGGCCCGTGCCGTGGCCGGTCCCGGTGCCGTACACACGGATCTTTCCCTGGTCCGCCAGGTCGCTGAGGAGCACGCGGACCACGCCGAGCGGCATCTTCAGCAGCGCGGCGATCTCGGCCACCGTACGCATCCGGCGGCACAGTTCGACGATGGCCCGCATCTCCGGCATCACGCGGGAGGTGAGGCCGCCGTTCGTCAGTTCCTTGCGCTCCTCGGCGGCTTCGAGCGCGGCGGTGCCGGCCGTGGCGCCGACGAACGTCTCGACCAGCAGGACGTGGCCGAAGCGGGTCCGGCCGCCGGTGAGCGAGTAGGGGCGTACCCGGGCGGGTTTGCGGTCGGCCCCGCGCACGGGGAGGTGCCCCCGGCCGTTCTTGGTGGGACTACTGCTCATCGGGCGCTCCCCGTCGACTCGGACTCCAGGGATTTCCGCAGCTCGGTGCGGAGTTCGGGGGTCAGGACGTGGCCGGCGCGGCCGACGAAGAGCGCCATGTGGTACGCCACGACGCTCATGTCGCAGTCCGCGGAGCCGTGGACGCCGAGCAGGGAGCCGTCGCTGATCGACATCACGAACAGGCTGCCCTCGTCCATGGCGACCATCGTGTGCTTCACGGTGCCGAAGTCCATCAGCCGGGCGGCGCCGATGGTCAGGCTGCCCACCCCGGAGACGACGGTGGCGAGGTCGGCGGCGGAGCCGCGCGGGCCCGCCCGGGGCGTCTCGCGGACCTGCCGGGCCTCCTCGTTGCGGCCGGGATCGGAGGACAGGAGCAGGAGCCCGTCGGAGGAGACCACGGCGACCGACTGGATGCCGGGCACCTCCTCGACGAGGTTGGTCAGCAGCCAGTGGAGATTGCGGGCTTCACTGCTCAGTCCGAAGGTACTGGGCGCGGTCAACTGCTTGCCTCCTCGACAGTGCCCCCCGTGGCTTCTTCGGTTGTGTCCGCGTCGACCGGCGCCTGGTGCGGCCCGGTGCGGTCCGCGATCTCCGCCTCGACGTCGCGGCGGCCCGCCTCCGCCCCCCGGCGGAATCCGCCCAGGCGGCGGCGGAGCGCGTCGGCGTCGACGGAACCCGGCGTGCGCGGCCGTGGGGCCGCCGCGGGCGTGGTGAGCTTCGGGGTCCGCTTGGGCAGCCCCTTCTCGGTGACGGGCTCGGCGTCCCCGGCCCGTCCGGCGCCCTCGTCCGGGGTGCGGTCGTGGGAGTCGGGGCCGAGGGCGTAGGGGCCGGCCGCACGGGGGCCGGGGATGCGGGGGGCGTCGGGCTCCGGCGCGGGCTGTTCCGGTGCCGGTGCCTCGGACGACGGGTCCGGGGGCGCCGGGGGCAGCAGGAGCGCCATCGTGGCGTCGTCGGGGAGGTCGTGGCCGGGGGCCTTCGCCGCCTCGCGGGACGACGTCTCCTCTCCGGGCTCCTGATCCGCCGCGGTGTTCGTGCCGGGGCGCGGGTCCGCGTGGGTGCCCGTGTCCGCGCCCGTGTCGGGTGCCTGGCCGGCAGCCGCCCGCGACGACCGCTCCGGGGCGGTGCCGGGGGCCGGGACGGCGTCCGCCTCGGTGTCCCGGGTGGTCCCGGGGGCCGGGGGTGTCACGGAGGCCGGGGCGGAGGTGGCGGCGGCGACCGGCTCCGTGCCCTCCACCTCGCCGGCCGCGGCGGACTCGGAGCCCGTCTCGACTCCGGGGCCTGCGTCGGCCCCGGAGCGCGCCTCGGGCCCGGAGCCCGGGTGGGACGCGGCGAGCGCCTCGGACCCGGGGCCGACCTCGGCTCCGGTGCCTGCCACAGGCCCGGAGCCTGCCCCGGTCCGGGAACCCGGGTCGGCCGCAGTGCCCGCGTCGGGCCGCCAGGGGGCGGACTCGGATCCCGCGCCGATCTCGGTGACCGCCTCGGACCGGGAGTCCGGGTCGGCCTCAAAGCCCACCTCGGGCCCAGCGCCCGCCTCGGAACCGGAGCCCGTCACGGGTCCAGAACCTGCCTCGGGCCGGGAGTCCGGGTCGACCCCGGAGGCCGCGTCGGACCCGGGACCCGCGTCGGACTCGAAGCTCGCCTCGGACCCCGGATCCGCGTCGGACTCGAAGCCCGTCTCGGACCCGGAGGCGACGTCGGCCCCGGAGTCCGTCTCGGACTCCGCTCGGCGTACGGCTCGTTCCGCCGAGGCCACCAGGGGGTCGGCGCTCTCCTGCGTGCCCTTCTCCGCGCGGCCGTGCAGGACGTTGGAGTTGGCCTCCGCGTCGGCGCCGGGCAGGGAGAAGGAGCCGGTGCCGTCGGACACCGGCACGGTCGGGGCCAGCGCGGCCGGAGGGGCCGCCGCGAGCAGGGGGCTCGGGAGGACGACGACGGCCGCGACGCCGCCCTGCTTCTGCTCCCGCAGCCGTACCCGCGCCCCGTGCCGGTGGGCGAGCCGGGCGACGACGTAGAGGCCGAGCCCGAGACCGTCCTCGCCCTCCTGGTCGTACGGCGCGTCCGGGTCGAAGTCGGTGAGGCGGGCGTTGAGCCGCTGGAGGCGTTCGGTGGCCATGCCGATGCCCTCGTCCTGGACGGAGAGCATCACCTCGCCGTTCTCCAGGAGCCAGCCGGAGACCTCGACGGGCAGGTCGGGCGGCGAGAAGGAGGTGGCGTTCTCCATCAGCTCGGCCAGCAGGTGGGAGAGGTCGTCGGCGGCGAACCCGGCCACGTGCGCGTGCGGCGGCAGCGCGGCGATGCGCACCCGCTCGTACCGCTCGATCTCGCTGACCGCGGCCCGGACCACGTCGACCAGCGGCACCGGGGAGGCGCTGTGCTGGACGTGCTCGGTACCGGCGAGGACGAGGAGGTTCTCGCTGTGCCGGCGCATGACCGTGGCGAAGTGGTCGAGCTTGAACAGGGTGGCGAGGCGGTCCGGGTCCTGCTCGCGCTCCTCCAGGCTCTCGATGACGGCCAGTTGCCGCTCGACCAGGCCGAGGGTGCGCAGCGCGAGGTTGACGAAGGTGGAGCCGATGCTCTTGCGCACCACCTCCAGCTGGGCGGCGGACTCGGCGAGTTCGGCGCGCAGCTCCTCCCGGGCGTCGGCCATCTTCTGCCGCTGCCCGACCAGGTGCTTGCGGTCGGACTCCAGCGTGGCGACCCGCCCGGCGAGCGTGGCGGCCTGCGCGTGCAGGGCGTTGACGGAGCGGACCACCTGCGCGAACTCGTCGTTGCGGCCGGTGAAGGCGACCGGCTCCTGGGCCGTCGGGTCCTCCGCCTCGGCCAGCCGGGCCGAGCCGCGGCGCAGCACCGACAGCGGACGGGTGAGGGTGCGGGCCAGGGCGGTGGCGATACCGACGGCGAGCAGGATCAGGGCGCCGAGGACGGCGATCCGGATCTCCAGCGCGGTCACGTCGTCGTCGCGCAGCTGCTCCAGCGCCTGGACGCGCTTCTCGTACAGGGCGGACTCGGCGCCGCGCATCGCGTCGACGCGGGCGGAGAGCGCGGCGTCCAGCCGCTTGGTGCTGGTGCGCAGGTCGCCGTCGGAGAGCGTCGGCTGGTCGGTGAGGCCGGCGAGGTACTTCTCGGCCGAGTTGACCTCGGGCCCGGCGACGGTGGCGTCGAAGCTGTTCCGCGCCTCCTTGGGGGCGCCCTCGCGGAAGTCGGCGAGGGCCGCGTCGGAGCGGACCCGGGCCTGCTGCGCGGCGGCGGCGAGGGCGTCGCGCTGCTCGGTGTCGGCGTCCGAGGTGCTGGTCGTCTCGGTCGGCAGGCCGGTCACCGGGTCGATGACGGTCTCGGTGGTGCTCGGCACGTTCAGGGCCGCCAGCAGCAGCCCGCGGGTGGCGGCGGCCTGCTGGACGGCGGTGTCCAGCTCGGCGAGGGCGTACGCGCCGGAGCCCGCGCGGGGCGGCATCTCCTCGCCCAGCTTCTCGGCGAGGGCGTGGAGTTCGGTGATCGCCTCCGAGTACGCCTCGTGGGCCTGGAGCGCGGTGCTCTTGCCGGTGAGGGCGGCGCGGCGCAGCGCGGCGACGGCGTCGAGGTCCTCGCGCAGGGAGGCGGGCGTGTCGGGGTCGGCGCGCAGCTCCTCCACCTGGCGGTCGACGCGGGCGCTGCGCTGCTCGGAGGGCGCCTTGGACTTGGGGCGGCCGGCCGCGATGTACGGGGTGACCTCGTCGCGCTCGTCGGCGAGGGAGTGGGCGAGGGTCAGCGCGCCCTGGGTCTGCTCGGCGAGCGTCACCAGTTCCTGGGAGTCGTGCAGTTGCCCGGAGGCGGCCACGACCGACGGGGCTCCGGCTCCGGCGACGGCGGCTGCGACGACCGCCACCGCGACGATGAGGCGGTTGCGTACGTGGGTGGGACGGCCCTTGCCGACGGGGGCCGCCGGCGGCTGCGGAGGGGTGGAGGTGCCGGGGGTGCGCTCCGCGCTCCCCACGGGGGCCGTCTGCTTGCCTGTGCGACGAGGCCGCGTCTTCTGCACCGGTGCTCGCATTCCTGACTCGTGTACCCGGGGGTCCGGGTGGCGCTCCGTCAACTGGCCGGTCGGGGGCGCGTGCACCCTCCGCCGGGCGCTGGGCTGTTCCCCCGCCGCCGGCAGCGCGTCGGGCGGGGAGACCGCGTGAGCGGGGCAGGCCCCCCACCGGTTCCCGACCCTCCCAGTGCCGGTGGGCGGTGAGCGCGCATCATCCGACCCGCCACCCGAAGGAGTGAACCCCGGAGGGGAGTTGAGGAGCAAGTTCCCCCGGCTCGTGCCGCACGGGTGTCCGGCGAGCCGGTTGGACGTCTGCGACGGGCGGTGGCACTATGTGCCGCCACGCGCCGCCGGAGGCTGGAATTCCATCCCAAATCCGGCGCCTGACCTGCGTCGGCGCTTCGATTCCGGGAGATCCCGAGGAAGATGCCAGCCTTGTGCGAATGCCGTGAAGGGGTCGTGCAGACTGGCCGGATGCGTACGGAACTCGTCTCGGAACCAGGCCTCGCCGACCAGCCCAACGAGGACTTCGCGAGCGTCGCGCTACCGGCCTCGGGACAGGGCGGCTCACTCGTCGTGCTGGACGGTGTGACGCCGCCACGGACCGCGACGGGCTGCCTGCATTCCGTGCCGTGGTTCACGGCGCGCCTGGGTGGGGCGCTGACCGAACTGACCGTTTCACTCCCGGATCTTCCCCTCGCCGACGTCCTGTCCCGCGCCCTCGCTCGTACCGCGGCGGCGCACGCGGAAACCTGTGACCTTTCTCACCCGCGCACTCCGCAGGCAACCGTGGTTCTCGCCCGCTGGTCCCCGGCCGCGGTCGAGTACCTGGTCCTGTCCGATTCGGCCCTGCTGGTCGAGGCCCCGGACGGCACCCTCACCGCCGTCCTGGACGACCGGCTGTCCCGGCTGCCCCGCTCGGCACTCGTGAGCGACGCGGTGGTCGACGCCGGACTGCGGAACAAGGAGGGCGGCTTCTTCACTGCCGCGGCCGACCCGGAGGTGGCGGCGCGCGCCGTGACGGGGGTGCTGCCGCGTGAGGGGGTGCGGACGCTGGCGGCGCTGACGGACGGGGCCGCGCGGTGGGTGGAGAGGTTCGGGGAGGGCGACTGGGCGGACTGCCTGGCGCTGGTGCGCAAGCAGGGCGCGCAGGCACTGGTGGACCGGGTGCGGGAGCTGGAGCGCGCGGACGCGGCGGGTGACCGGGCGTTCCTCGGGCGCAGCAAGACGCACGACGACGCGACGGTGGTCTACGCCGAGTTGTGAGCCGGGTTGCGGGACGGACGGCCGGCGCCGGTGCTACTTCTCCATCCCCCGGTTGAGTTCGTGCAGCAGCCGGGCCAGTTCCGTCACCTCGCGCGGGTCCCAGTCGGCGAGCCGGCGGGCGTACCGGGCACGGCGGGCCTCCCGGACGCGGCCGACGCGTTCCTGGCCCTCCGGGGTCAGGGTGACCAGCCAGGCCCGGCCGTCCGCGGGGTCCGGCTCGCGGGCGACGAGTCCGAGTTCCTCCAGGGCGCGCAGCTGGCGGGACATCGTCGCCTTCCCGACGCCGATGAAGGCGGCGAGGTCGGTGGCGCGCTGGCCGCCGCACTCGCCGAGCCGGACGAGCAGGCCGTACGCGGACGACTCCAGGTCGGGGTGGACCTCCCGGGCCATCTCCCCCTGGTTGGCCCGTGCCCGTCGCAGCAGGACGGTCAACTCCCGTTCCAGGGCGAGGAACTCGGGTTGGTTCACACCACCGCCGGACAGGCGGGCTTCGCCTCCGCGACCGCCGCCGTTCCCGTCTTCGTGCACGTCAGCCCCTGCCTTGATTTTCCGGTCCTGAAAGTTTCCGCCACGGGCCGCCATCGCCGCAGCTCGCCAAGTATTTCGCAGGCTTAGACCAACGGCGGTTCCCGGTCCTCTTCCACCCGCCGTTTCTACGTGCGTAGAGTTTTCACCGGACCTCCGGATGGCATGCGCACGCCATCCAGGGGTTCTCCCCACTCGCGCATCCCCCACCGGGCACCACCGAGCCAGCGGAGGCACGTCATGCTCGTGCACAGATCCGGATCGGCCCGCGGACGGCGGTTCGCCGTCACCGGGATCCTGCTCGCCGCGTTCTCCCTCGTCTTCACCCTTCCCGCCGACGCCTCGTCGTCCGCGGACGTCCCGCCGCGCGGCTCCGCCCACATGGGCATGGGCGTCGCGGCCCACGACGGCGAACACGGCACCCCCGTCCCGGGCCGCGCCGCCCAGACGGAGGGCGTCGACGTCTCCAGCCACCAGGGCAACGTGGCCTGGTCGACCCTGTGGAACAGCGGCGTCAAATGGGCCTACGCCAAGGCCACCGAGGGGACGTACTACACCAACCCCTACTTCGCCCAGCAGTACAACGGCTCCTACAACGTCGGCATGATCCGGGGGGCGTACCACTTCGCCACCCCGGACACCACGAGCGGCGCCACCCAGGCCAACTACTTCGTCGACCACGGCGGCGGCTGGTCCAGGGACGGCAGGACGCTCCCGGGCGCGCTCGACATCGAGTGGAACCCGTACGGCGCCGCCTGCTACGGCAAGTCGCAGAGCGCGATGGTCTCCTGGATCCGCGACTTCCTGAACACGTACAAGGCCCGCACCGGCCGGGACGCCGTCATCTACACGGCCACCAGCTGGTGGACCCAGTGCACCGGCAACTACGGCGGCTTCGCCGCGTACAACCCGCTGTGGATCGCCCGGTACGCCTCGACGGTGGGCACCCTCCCGGCCGGCTGGGGCTACTACACGATGTGGCAGTACACGTCGTCAGGACCGACGGTCGGCGACCACAACAAGTTCAACGGCGCGCTGGACCGCGTCCAGGCCCTCGCCAACGGCTGACGGCCCCCACCGGCAAGGGTGAGGGCCCGGGCCCCCTCACGGGACCCGGGCCCTCACCTCATCCGGTGCGCGTCCGTCACGCCGCGACCGGAACCTCACGCTCCGCACCGTTGGTCGCCGGTGCGAGCGCCAGTTCCAGGACCTGGCGGACGTCGGTGACGGCGTGGACGTCGAGCTTGTCCAGCACCTCCGCCGGGACGTCGTCCAGGTCGGGCTCGTTGCGCTTGGGGATGATCACCGTGGTGATCCCCGCCCGGTGCGCGGCGAGCAGCTTCTGCTTGACCCCGCCGATCGGCAGCACGCGCCCGGTCAGCGAGACCTCGCCGGTCATCGCCACGTCGGTGCGGACCAGCCGGCCCGAGAGCAGCGAGGCGAGGGCCGTGGTCATGGTGACGCCGGCGCTCGGGCCGTCCTTGGGGACCGCGCCCGCCGGGAAGTGGATGTGCGCTCCCCGGTCCTTGAGGTCGCCCACCGGCAGTTCCAGCTCGGCGCCGTGGCTGCGCAGGAAGCTCAGCGCGATCTGCGCCGACTCCTTCATCACGTCGCCCAGCTGACCGGTCAGGGTCAGACCCGCCGCGCCCGTCTCCGGGTCGGCCAGCGACGCCTCGACGTACAGGACATCGCCACCCGCGCCGGTGACCGCCAGGCCGGTGGCCACGCCGGGCACCGCGGTGCGCCGCTCGGCCGGGTCCTGGGCGGACTCGGGCACGTGGTGCGGCCGGCCGATCAGCTCGCGCAGGTCGCCGTCGGTGACGGTGAACGGCAGCTCGCGCCGGCCCAGTTCGTGCTGGGCCGCCACCTTGCGCAGCAGCCGCGCGATGGACCGCTCCAGGGTGCGCACGCCCGCCTCGCGGGTGTACTCGCCCGCCAGCTTGCGCAGCGCGCCCTCGTCGACGGTGACCTCGTCGGCGTCCAGTCCGGCCCGCTCCAGCTGGCGCGGGAGCAGGTGGTCACGGGCGATGACGACCTTCTCGTCCTCGGTGTAGCCGTCGAGGCGGACCAGCTCCATGCGGTCGAGCAGGGCCTCCGGGATGGCCTCCAGGACGTTGGCGGTGGCGAGGAAGACCACGTCGGACAGGTCCAGCTCGACCTCCAGGTAGTGGTCCCGGAAGGTGTGGTTCTGGGCCGGGTCCAGGACCTCCAGCAGGGCGGCGGCCGGGTCGCCCCGGAAGTCGGAGCCCACCTTGTCGATCTCGTCGAGCAGGACGACCGGGTTCATGGACCCCGCCTCCTTGATCGCCCGCACGATGCGGCCGGGCAGCGCGCCGACGTACGTACGCCGGTGGCCGCGGATCTCGGCCTCGTCGCGCACGCCGCCGAGGGCGACGCGGACGAACTTGCGGCCCATCGCGTGGGCGACGGACTCGCCGAGGCTGGTCTTGCCGACGCCGGGCGGGCCGACCAGGGCCAGGACGGCACCGCCGCGCCGGCCGCCGACCACGCCGAGACCGCGGTCGTCGCGCCGCTTGCGCACGGCCAGGTACTCGGTGATCCGCTCCTTCACGTCCTCCAGGCCCGCATGCTCGGCGTCGAGCACGGCCTGGGCGCCCCGGATGTCGTAGGCGTCCTCGGTGCGCACGCTCCACGGCATCTCCAGGACCGTGTCGAGCCAGGTGCGGATCCAGGAGCCCTCGGGCGACTGGTCGGAGGACCGCTCCAGCTTGTCGACCTCCTTGAGGGCGGCCTCGCGGACCTTCTCGGGCAGGTCGGCGGCCTCGACCCGGGCGCGGTAGTCGTCGGACTCCTCGGCAGCGTCCTTGCCTGCCTCGCCGTTGATCTCGCGCAGCTCCTTGCGGACCGCTTCGAGCTGGCGGCGCAGCAGGAACTCTCGCTGCTGCTTGTCGACGCCCTCCTGGACGTCCTTGGCGATGGTCTCGGCGACGTCCTGCTCGGCGAGGTGGTCGCGCAGCTGCTGGGTGGCGAGCTTCAGGCGGGCGACCGGGTCGGTGGTCTCGAGCAGCTCGACCTTCTGCTCGGTGGTCAGGAACGGCGAGTAACCGGAGTTGTCGGCGAGCGCGGACACGTCGTCGATGGCCTGGACCCGGTCGACGACCTGCCAGGCGCCGCGCTTGCGCAGCCACGCGGTGGCGAGTGCCTTGTACTCCTTCACCAGCTCGGTGACCTGGCCGGGCAGCGGATCGGGAACGGTCTCCTCGACCCGGGTGCCCTCGACCCAGAGCGCGGCGCCCGGGCCGGTGGTGCCGGCGCCGATGCGCACCCGGTCACGGCCGCGGATCAGGGCGCCGGGGTCGCCGTCGGCCAGGCGGCCGACCTGCTCGACCGTGCCGAGCACGCCGGTGGCGGCGTGGGTGCCGTCGATGCGCGGGACGAGGAGGACCCGGGGCTTGCCGGGTTCGGACCCGGCGGCGGCCTGGGCGGCCTCCACCGCGGCCCGTACCTCGGCGTCGCTCAGGTCCAGGGGGACGACCATTCCGGGCAGGACCACTTCGTCGTCGAGCGGCAGCACGGGCAGGGTGAGCGGTGTGAAGGCGGCGGACTCAGCAGCCATGATCTCCCCTTCGGCAGTCAAGTTGAGTTACATCGACTCAATGAAAGGGAGCCCCGGATTGTTCCCCAAGGGATGTTCGCTCTCAGCGATCAAGCTCCTGGGCCCGTCCCGCTTCTGGGGACAGCACCGTCGAACCGGTCGGCATTCCTCCGCGGGGCGGTGCCAGGATGGGCCAATGCCCCTCACTACCCACGACTCCCCCGAGGCCCCCGAGGTGCTGGACCGCCGCGAGGGTCCGTACGGCGAGGTGGTCCTGCGCCGGCACGGGACGCTGCTGCAGATCATCGCGAACGGCTGCTTCCTGATGGACACCTCCGACGGGCGTTCGGAGCGGCGCCTGGTCGACGCGGCGGCCGACGCGCTGGCCGCCTCCGGCGGGCGGAGCGCACCGCACCTGCTCATCGGCGGACTCGGCGTCGGCTTCTCCCTCGCACACGCGGCCGCCGACCCCCGCTGGGGCCGGATCGCGGTCGTCGAACGCGAGGGCGCCATCATCGACTGGCACCGCACCGGACCGCTGGCCGCACTCTCCGCCGACGCGCTGGCCGATCCCCGTACGGAGATCGTCGAGGCGGATCTGGTCGCGTACGTCAATGAGACATCCGACACGTACGACGCGCTGTGCCTGGACATCGACAACGGCCCCGGCTGGACCGTCACCGAGGGCAACGACGGACTGTACGCGCCGGCCGGACTGGCGGGCTGCGCACGCCTGTTGAGGCCCGGCGGGGTGCTCGCCGTATGGTCCGCGCAGCCCTCTCCGGAATTCGAAGAAACCTTGCGTAATGCCGGTTTCCAACAGGTGCGTACCGAAGAGATCCCCGTTGCCCGGGGCGTTCCGGACGTCGTGCACATCGGCGTCGGGCCTGGATAGCAAAGGCGCGGTGACTCCCCGTACGCTGCTGCCCTGACGCGGATCATTCAAGCGTCAAACGCAGTCATGGGATCACCCCACGGATTCCGGAAAGCACACCTCAGGGGCGGGCGATGGAGCAGACACAGACCTCCCACAACGGCACGGCCACCCAGGGCGCCCAGCGTCGGGTGCTGGTGGTCGAGGACGATCAGACGATCGTGGACGCCATCGCGACCCGCCTGCGCGCCGAGGGGTTCCTGGTGCAAACGGCGGGCGACGGTCCGTCCGCCGTCGACACGGCCGAGGCATGGCAGCCGGACCTGCTGATCCTCGACATCATGCTGCCCGGCTTCGACGGCCTGGAGGTCTGCCGGCGCGTGCAGGCCCAGCGGCCGGTGCCGGTCCTGATGCTCACCGCGCGCGACGACGAGACGGACATGCTGGTCGGCCTCGGCGTGGGCGCCGACGACTACATGACCAAGCCGTTCTCGATGCGCGAGCTGGCCGCCCGCGTGCACGTGCTGCTGCGGCGGGTCGAGCGGGCCGTGGTGGCCGCCTCGACGCCGCGCAGCGGCATCCTGCGCCTGGGCGAACTGGAGATCGACCACGCGCAGCGCCGGGTGCGGGTGCGCAGTGAGGACGTCCACCTCACGCCGACCGAGTTCGACCTGCTGGTCTGCCTGGCGAACACCCCCCGCGCGGTGCTCTCCCGCGAGCAGCTGCTCGCCGAGGTGTGGGACTGGGCGGACGCCTCCGGCACCCGGACCGTGGACAGCCACATCAAGGCGCTGCGCCGGAAGATCGGCGCCGAGCGCATCCGCACCGTGCACGGCGTGGGCTACGCGCTGGAGACGCCGACGCCATGAGCCGAGGACGGGAAGCCGCACGGAGGAGCCCCGGCTCTCGGCACCCCGGGGAGCCCTGGGGCGGCGTACGCCCGTTCTCGATCAAGACCAAGCTGGGCGCGCTCGTCGTCACGTCGGTACTGATCACCACCGGCCTGTCGGTGATCGCGGTGCACACCAAGACGGAGCTGCGCTTCATCACGGTGTTCTCGATGATCGCCACCCTGCTGATCACGCAGTTCGTGGCGCACTCGCTGACCGCGCCGCTGGACGAGATGAACGCGGTGGCCCGGTCCATCTCGCACGGCGACTACACCCGCCGGGTGCGCGAGAACCGCCGCGACGAGCTGGGCGACCTGGCCGTCACCATCAACCGCATGGCCGACGACCTGGAGGCGCAGGACCTCCAGCGCAAGGAGCTGGTGGCGAACGTCTCGCACGAGCTGCGCACCCCGATCGCGGGTCTGCGCGCGGTGCTGGAGAACATCGTCGACGGCGTCACCGAGGCCGACCCGGAGACCATGCGCACGGCGCTCGGCCAGACCGAGCGGCTCGGCCGGCTGGTGGAGACGCTGCTGGACCTCTCCCGCCTGGACAACGGCGTCATACCGCTGCGCAAGCGGCGCTTCGAGGTGTGGCCGTATCTGTCGGGCGTGCTGAAGGAGGCCAACATGGTCGCCTCCGCGCGCGCGGGCATCGCCTCCGGTTCCGGCAGCCACACCCGCACCGACGTGCACCTGGCCCTGGACGTCTTCCCGTCCGACCTGACCGCGCACGCCGACCCCGAGCGCATCCACCAGGTCGTCGCCAACCTCATCGACAACGCCGTCAAGCACAGCCCGCCGCACGGCCGGGTGACGGTCAGGGCGCGGCGCGGGGAGCTGCCCGAGTCCCTGGAGCTGGAGGTGCTCGACGAGGGCCCCGGCATTCCGCGCTCGGAGTGGCGCCGGGTGTTCGAGCGGTTCAACCGCGGTTCGGTGTCCCGTCCGCACGGCCCGGGCAGCGACGGCGGCACCGGTCTGGGCCTCGCGATCGCGCGCTGGGCGGTGGATCTGCACGGCGGCCGGATCGGCGTGGCCGAATCCGAGCGGGGCTGCCGGATCCTCATCACTCTTCCGGGCCTGCCGTCGACGTCCGGTTGACGTAGGGTTCGAAGCGGAGCGTCAAGATCCACTGCGTCCGCCCTGGCGGACACGTGTGATCAGGCACGGACCCGCCTTTTCGAGGCGCCGGGTCCCGGTCTCCCGATCCCGCACGTAGCAGAACCTCGCTTGTTTCCCGCCACTTCCAGCGCCGAAACGCAGTCTGTGATGTGACTTACGCGACGATGAACGGGCCCAGCCTGACCTTCGGGGGCCGGTAGGCGTAGCCTTGATTCCCGCTGTCCACCATCTTGTGAAGAAGCGGAAGAGGGCGGTTCTCGCCGTGTCGCCACAGTCCCCCAGTAACTCGAGCATCTCGACCGACACCGACCAAGCAGGCGCGGGAAAGAACCCCGCGGCCGCGTTCGGTGCCAATGAGTGGCTCGTCGACGAGATCTATCAGCAGTACCTCCAGGATCCGAACTCCGTGGACCGAGCCTGGTGGGACTTCTTCGCCGACTACAAGCCCGGAGCGGCGGCGCAGCCCGCGTCGGACGCGGTGACCACGGACTCCGCCAGCACGCCGCAGGCCGCTCCCGCCCCGCAGGCGCAGGCCCCCGCTCCGGCCCAGCCGAAGGCGGCGGCGCCCGCTCCCGCGCAGCCCGCCGCGCCCGCCCCCGCCGCTCCGGCCGCGAAGCCCGCCGCCGCACCCGCGCCGGCCAAGCCCGCCGCCAAGCCGCAGACGAAGGCCGCCGCGCCCGCCAAGGACGCCGGCGCCGCCGCCGAGGGCCCCGAGCTGGTGACCCTGCGCGGCCCGGCCGCCGCGGTCGCGAAGAACATGAACGCCTCGCTGGAGCTGCCCACGGCCACGTCCGTGCGCGCGGTCCCGGTGAAGCTGCTGTTCGACAACCGCATCGTCATCAACAATCACCTCAAGCGCGCCCGGGGCGGGAAGATCTCCTTCACGCACCTGATCGGGTACGCGATGGTGCAGGCCATCAAGGCCATGCCGTCGATGAACCACTCGTTCGGCGAGAAGGACGGCAAGCCGACCCTGGTCAAGCCGGCCCACATCAACCTCGGCCTCGCCATCGACCTGGTCAAGCCCAACGGCGACCGCCAGCTGGTCGTCGCGGCGATCAAGAAGGCCGAGACGCTGAACTTCTTCGAGTTCTGGCAGGCCTACGAGGACATCGTCCGTCGCGCCCGCGACAACAAGCTGACGATGGACGACTTCACCGGTGTCACGGTCTCCCTGACCAACCCCGGCGGCCTCGGCACCGTCCACTCCGTGCCGCGCCTGATGCCCGGCCAGTCGGTCATCCTGGGCGTCGGCTCGATGGACTACCCGGCGGAGTTCCAGGGCACCAGCCAGGACACCCTGAACAAGCTCGGCATCTCGAAGGTCATGACGCTCACGTCGACCTACGACCACCGGGTCATCCAGGGCGCCGCCTCCGGCGAGTTCCTCCGCCAGGTCGCCAACCTGCTGCTGGGCGAGAACGGCTTCTACGACGAGATCTTCAAGGCGCTGCGCATCCCCTACGAGCCGGTCCGCTGGCTCAAGGACATCGACGCCTCGCACGACGACGACGTCACCAAGGCCGCCCGCGTCTTCGAGCTGATCCACTCCTACCGGGTCCGCGGCCACGTCATGGCCGACACCGACCCGCTGGAGTACCAGCAGCGCAAGCACCCCGACCTGGACATCACCGAGCACGGGCTCACCCTGTGGGACCTGGAGCGCGAGTTCGCGGTCGGCGGCTTCGCCGGCAAGTCCCTGATGAAGCTGCGCGACATCCTCGGCGTGCTGCGCGACTCGTACTGCCGCACCACCGGCATCGAGTTCATGCACATCCAGGACCCGAAGCAGCGCAAGTGGATCCAGGACCGCATCGAGCGCTCGCACACCAAGCCGGAGCGCGAGGAGCAGCTGCGCATCCTGCGCCGCCTGAACGCCGCCGAGGCGTTCGAGACGTTCCTGCAGACCAAGTACGTCGGCCAGAAGCGGTTCTCCCTGGAGGGCGGCGAGTCCGTCATCCCGCTGCTCGACGCGGTCATCGACTCGGCGGCCGAATCCCGCCTGGACGAGGTCGTCATCGGCATGGCCCACCGCGGCCGGCTGAACGTGCTGGCCAACGTGGTCGGCAAGTCGTACGCGCAGATCTTCCGCGAGTTCGAGGGCAACCTCGACCCGAAGTCGATGCACGGCTCCGGCGACGTGAAGTACCACCTGGGCGCCGAGGGCACCTTCACCGGCCTGGACGGCGAGCAGATCGCGGTCTCGCTGGTCGCCAACCCCTCGCACCTGGAGGCGGTGGACCCGGTCCTGGAGGGCGTCTCGCGCGCCAAGCAGGACATCATCAACAAGGGCGGCACGGACTTCACCGTCCTGCCGGTGGCGATCCACGGCGACGCGGCCTTCGCGGGCCAGGGCGTGGTGGCCGAGACCCTGAACATGTCGCAGCTGCGCGGCTACCGCACCGGCGGCACGGTCCACGTCGTCATCAACAACCAGGTCGGCTTCACCGCCGCCCCGGAGTCCTCGCGCTCCTCGATGTACGCCACCGACGTGGCCCGCATGATCGAGGCCCCGATCTTCCACGTGAACGGCGACGACCCGGAGGCCTGCGTCCGCGTGGCGCGGCTCGCCTTCGAGTTCCGCCAGGCGTTCAACAAGGACGTGGTGATCGACCTCATCTGCTACCGCCGCCGCGGTCACAACGAGACCGACAACCCGGCCTTCACCCAGCCGCTGATGTACGACCTGATCGACAAGAAGCGCTCGGTGCGCAAGCTGTACACCGAGTCCCTCATCGGTCGCGGCGACATCACCCTGGAAGAGGCCGAGCAGGCGCTCCAGGACTACCAGGGCCAGCTGGAGAAGGTCTTCACGGAGGTCCGCGAGGCCGTCTCGCAGCCGGCGTCCGCGGAGCCCTCGGAGCCGCAGGCGGAGTTCCCGGTCGCGGTGAACACCGCGATCAGCGCGGAGACCGTCAAGCGCATCGCCGAGTCCCAGGTCAACATCCCCGACCACATCACCGTGCACCCGCGGCTGCTGCCGCAGCTGCAGCGCCGCGCGGCGATGGTCGAGGACGGCACGATCGACTGGGGCATGGGCGAGACGCTCGCCGTCGGCTCCCTCCTCCTGGACGGCGTGCCGGTCCGGCTCACCGGCCAGGACTCGCAGCGCGGCACCTTCGGCCAGCGCCACGCGGTCGTCATCGACCGTGAGACGGGCGACGAGTTCACCCCGCTGCTGTACCTGTCCGAGGACCAGGCCCGGTACAACGTCTACAACTCCCTGCTCTCCGAGTACGCGGTGATGGGCTTCGAGTACGGCTACTCGCTGGCCCGCCCGGACGCGCTGGTGATGTGGGAGGCGCAGTTCGGCGACTTCGTCAACGGCGCGCAGACGGTCGTGGACGAGTTCATCTCGTCGGCCGAGCAGAAGTGGAACCAGACGAGCGGTGTGACGCTGCTGCTCCCGCACGGCTACGAGGGCCAGGGCCCGGACCACTCCTCGGCCCGCCCCGAGCGCTTCCTCCAGCTGTGCGCGCAGAACAACATGACGGTCGCGATGCCGACCCTGCCGTCGAACTACTTCCACCTCCTGCGGTGGCAGGTGCACAACCCGCACCACAAGCCGCTGGTGGTCTTCACCCCGAAGTCGATGCTGCGCCTGAAGGCGGCGGCCTCGAAGGCGGAGGAGTTCACGACGGGCCAGTTCCGCCCGGTCATCGGCGACGACTCGGTCGACGCGGCTGCCGTCAAGAAGGTCGTCTTCTGCGCCGGCAAGGTCTACTACGACCTCGACGCCGAGCGGAAGAAGCGCGGCGTGACGGACACGGCGATCATCCGCATCGAGCGCCTGTACCCGCTGCCGGGTGCCGAGCTCCAGGCGGAGATCGCCAAGTACCCGAACGCCGAGAAGTACCTGTGGGCCCAGGAGGAGCCGGCGAACCAGGGTGCCTGGCCGTTCATCGCGCTCAACCTGATCGACCACCTGGACCTGGCGGTCGGCGCCGACGTCCCGCACGGCGAGCGCCTGCGCCGCATCTCGCGGCCGCACGGATCGTCCCCGGCCGTCGGCTCGGCCAAGCGGCACCAGGCCGAGCAGGAGCAGCTGGTGCGTGAGGTGTTCGAGGCGTGAGCCACTGACGCCGACCACGGCCGCGCCGTGAAGGGCCCGGCTCCGGAGACTTTCCGGAGCCGGGCCCTTCGGCGTTCCCGGCGCGCGGGTGCCCGGTCAGGTGCGCTGGGGTTCGAAGTCCCAGAACGGGACGCGCCGGGCGCGGGCCGACAGGGTGCGGGGATGCCGGGGGCCGAGGACGGCGACCAGTCCCTCCAGGGCCTGGCTCTCCAGCGCGTCGGCCTGCCCACGCCGCCCCCGCACGCGCAGCTCGGCCGCGAGGGCCACCCCCGCGAAGAGCGTGAACGGATGGGTGGCGCCGAGGACGCGCGCCGCCGTGCCGGCCGTGTCCCGGCTCAGGGCGAGGGCCCGGTCCGCGTCTGAGGCGTCCGCGTGCAGGATCGCCGCGTTGAGCGCGCAGCCCAGCGTCCAGGGGTGGTCGTGCCCCACGGCGGCGTCCATGTCGGCCAGCGCGGCGTCGGCGAGGGCCGGTGCGCGGTCGCCCTCGCCCGCCCGGTGCAGCAGCAGGGCGTGGTTGGCGCGGGCCCCCGCCGCGTAGGGATGGCCGGCGGTGAGCGTCTCCTCGTAGCGGCCGACGACGCGCTCGCTCAGCTCACGGGCCAGGTCGAGGTCGCCGTGCTCCCGGGCGAGGCAGCTCCGGCTCGCGATGAGCATCAGCACCAGGGGATCGCTGTCGCCGAGCACCCGCTCCGCCAGCTCCAGCGCCCGGCCGACGTGGTGTGCCGCCTCGTCGGTGTCGCCCACGGCGTAGCGGCACAGCGCGAGGTTGTGCGCGGCGAGCAGGGTCAGCCGGTTGTGGGCGCCCAGCGTCTCGCGCACCAGCCGCCGGTTGGCGTCCTGTCTCGACAGGGCCTCCGCGTAACGGCCGAGCAGCCGGAGGTCGACGGCGCAGCTGGTCTCCGAGCCCAGCGTCCACGGGTGCCGGTCGCCGAGCACCCGGCGGCGCTCCCGGAGGGTGGGCAGATCGACGTTCAGGGCGTCCTCGTAGCGGCCCAGCAGCCGCAGTGAGACGCCCACGTTGTTCTGTGCGTTCAGGGTGCGGGTGTCCTGGTCGCCGAGGAGTTCGCGGTACGTGCCGTGCACCCGCCGCGAGATCTCCAGTGCCTCCGCGTAGTGCCCGAGGCCGCGCAGGTCCGCGGCCAGTCCGCCGAGGGCCCGCAGCAGGACGGGGTCGCGTTCCCCGCGCTGCGCGCTCAGGTGCCGGACGGCCGCCCGCTCGATCTCCATCGTCCGGTGGAAGTCGCCGGCCGCGCGCAGCAGGTTGGCGTAGTGGTGGGCCAGCTCCCAGACGAGGGGGTGCTGGTCACCGAGGAGCGAACGCCAGATCCGCGTGGCGTGGCCGCCGAGCCGGACGCCCGCTCCGTACTCGCCCGACAGGTACAGGTAGCGCAGGCAGTCGAGGACGAGCGTCTGCACGGCCTCGTCGGTGGTCGCGAGGACATCGGCGTACTTGAGGTGCGGCACGATCTCGGCGTACCTGGGCCACTGTTCGGGGGCCGAGGGCCGGCCGCGGTCCGCCGCCGCCAGCGCCCGCCGTACGACGTCGACGAGTTCGCGCCGGACCTCTTCCGGCATGGCCTTGTGCGCCATCTGGTGGACGGCCCGGTGCACGTACAGGTTCTCGCGCTCCGGTTCCTCCGGGTCCGGCTCCACCCGGACGACGGAGTGCCGTCGCAGGTGACCGACGGCCCGGTCCCACAGCCGGGGGTCGGTCAGCAGGCCGGCCACGGAGTCGGGCAGCCCGTCGTGCGGCATGCTCCTCAGCAGGTGGACGGGGACGAGGCCGGGGGCGAAGAAGCTGCACAGCCGGAGCAGGACGACGGACTCGGGCGCGGTCTCGCGGAGCTCGGCCAGGAGGATCGACCAGGCCGTCCGGAAGGCCGGCGGGAAGTCCTCCGACACGTTCCGCGCGTCGCCGTCGGTGCCGTCCGCCAGCAGGGCCAGGTACTCGTCCACCGAGCGGTCCGAGTCGCTCAGCCAGCCCACCGTCTGGGCGAGCAGCAGCGGCAGGTCGCCGAGCGCCTCGGCGAGCCGGTCGGCCTCGGCCGGGGTCGGGCCGGACGCGCGGCGGCGGATGAACGCGATCGACTCGTCACGGGTGTACACGGGCACTTCCAGCAGCCCGCCGCCGTAGCGGCCCCACTCCGGGTTCCGCGAGGTGACGAGGACGTGCCCCGGGCCCGTCGGCACCAGGTTCTCGATCTCCTCGGGCTCGTCGGCACCGTCCAGGACCAGCAG
Source organism: Streptomyces sp. NPDC034099 (assembly GCF_055575415.1). Lineage (NCBI taxonomy): Bacteria > Bacillati > Actinomycetota > Actinomycetes > Kitasatosporales > Streptomycetaceae > Streptomyces > Streptomyces sp. NPDC034099. Next base: position 145,872 of record NZ_JBVISR010000001.1, read on the forward strand.
CCACCGGGAGTACGGCTCGCCGCGGCGCAGCGCGTCCCGCACCGCGCGCAGCCGTTCGCCGTACTCCTGACCGGTCCGCAGGCCCAGTCGGGGGGCGAGTTCGGCCAGCTGACGGCGGCAGTCGGCCCGGTCCCGCGCGTTGACCCACCACACCACGTCGTACTCGGGGCCGAGCCGGTGCGCGTACTCGGCGGCGAGCTGCGTCTTGCCCACCCCGGACATGCCGTGCAGCGTCAGCATCCCCGTGTCCAGCCCCGGACCGCCCAGCAGGTCGTGCATCTCGTCCAGCAGTGCCTCACGGCCGGTGAACCGGGTGTTGCGGCGCGGTACGGCCCCCCACACGCCCGGCGGGTCCGCCGGGAACCGCGGCCCGGCCGGGGCCCGCGCCGTGTCCTCCGTCACCGGCTCGGACGGCAGGCCGAGCCGGTCCAGCAGACGCCGCTCGGCTTCCTCGGCCCGCAGGCCGTGCAGTGCGGCGGGCGCCAGCAGGGAGACCTCCGACGGAAGCGCGGCCCCGGTGACCGACACGGCCGCGAACCGGGACGGGTCGGGGGCGACGACCTCGCGCAGGGCCGCGTTCCACTCCTCGGGCGGGTGTGTGCCGTGGCCGAAGTAGGGGGCGTCCAGGACCAGCAGGACGCGTCCGGGCGCGAGGGTCAGGTCGCGCAGCAGGGCCGCCGGTGGGACATCGGCCGGGGAGCCCCGGCGCAGCGGCGCCACCCGCACCCCGCGCCGCTCCAGCCGGTCCCGGATCCAGGCCGCCCAGGCCCGGTCGAGTCCGGCGAAGCTGATCGTGACCGTCCGCCGGTCCGGGTCGGGTCGCACGGTGGCCGGGCGCCGGTGCCGCGGGGGCACCCGTGGGACGGACGGCGGCGTGGGTCCGCCCGGGAGCCGTACCGCCGCGTCGGCGGTGGCCGGGCGTATCTCGCAGCGCAGTTCCGCCTTGCGGACCGGCACGCCCCACTGGTTGCTGACGGTCAGCCAGAGCGAGGCGGGTCCGTGGTCCGTGCCCGCGGAGACCCGGAACCGCGCGGGTCCGTAGGTGCCGCCGAAGCGGTGCAGGACGAGGTTCGGTTCGCCCAGGGCGGAGCAGTCGAAGTGCGGGGCGCCGTCCAGGGTGACGGTGAAGGTGAACTCCTCCTCGGAGTAGGGCCACTGGGCCGGTGTGCCGTCCGGGGAGGGAAGGGGGCCGCGCAGGTCGACGGTGACGAGGTAGTCGCCCCCCGCCTCCGCCTGCCGGGGCCACGCGACGACGGGCTCGATCAGCAGCGGTTGCCCGGACGGCCGTCCGGCGGCGCTCACCGGCCGCCTCCCTGCTCGGTGCCGAGCGCGTCCACCGCGGTGAGCCGCAGCGCCGTCCTCGGATGCCCGTAGTAGTGGAACATGAACGCGTACAGGAGCCGCAGGACCCGTTTCTGGCCCACGACGTCGACCTGTCCGTCATCGTTGCGGACCCGCGGCATCTGGGCCAGGGGGCCGAACTCCTCCAGGGCCCGCACCCGGAAGGCCCGCAGCGTCCGCACCACCGGGCGGCGCGGGTGTTGGGCGACCTCGCGCACCAGGCGCCGCGCCATCGCCCGCGCCTCCAGGTCGCCGACCTTCCCGGCGCTGACGATGCAGCCGCCCGCGCCCTTGCGCAGGAAGAGCTCCGCGAATCCGCGCAACGCCTCCTCCCCCTGGGCCCGGTTGTCGACGAACCGGCCGGAGTCGCAGGCGTTGAGGCAGACCAGCGAGCCGTCCCGGCGCAGCACCGACATCGGCTCGCCGTTCAGCTCGGCCCAGGTGCGGTCGCCGAGCGTGAGGCCCGGCACGGCGTCGCCGTAGGTGCCGTGACAGCCCAGGTAGACCAGTCCGGTTCGGTCGTCCTGGGTGTCGAGGTCGCTGAGGAAGGGGGTCATGCGCCGGTGCAGCCGGTGCGCGTACGACGTGAAGAGACGGCCGTCGTCCGCCATGTCCTGGTGGAGGTAGCCGAGCACCCGGCCGTGGCAGTCGCCGGAGTCGGCGGGCAGCCCGCCCTGGCTCGGATCGCGCACGGTGGTCCAGCGGGCGACGGCGATCAACGCGCCCAGCGGGCCGCCCGCCAGGCCCAGCGCGGCGTCCCCGGGGAGCAGGAGCAGCTCCCAGGGCAGGTCGTACCCGGTGTCGTCCCACACGACCAGGTGCAGGCCGTCGCCGTGCCGGGCGCGGATCCGGTTGATCCAGTGGGCGAGTTCGTACTGGTTCTCCGACCACAGGAGAATGCCCCGCAGCACCTCCGAGGGGTAGTGCCCGTCGCCGTCCTGCCGCAGCCGGGCGAGGCTGACGGCGGGAGCGGGGCGGCGGGTGGGCCCGGCCGCGCAGGTCACCGTCAGGTCGCCGCACCAGCCCTGCAGCCGGTAGCCCGGCCGTCCGTCGGCCCCGTCGGCGCGCAGGACGCGCAGCACGGCGAAGCCGTCCTCCAGGCGCGCGCCGGGCCGTGCGTCGGTTCCGCCGAGCCCGGCGGGCGGCTCCTGCGCGCGCCGCAGGTTCGACACCGACGCGGTGGGGCGGCGGGCCACCGCCTTCAGCCCCGGCAGGGCCGCACGGAGCCCGGCGGTGCCGTTGCCCGGGAGTCTGCGGGGCCCACGGCGCGGCTCACTCACCGGCGGCCTCCGCCCCGGGCCCGTGGCGGCCGTCGACGACGATCGCCCCGAGCCGGTCGGCGAGGACGTACGGCAGGTCGCCGTACGGTTCCCGGCCCGGGTCGACGACCGCCACGTGCAGCCGCGTCCGGTCCATGGCTCCGATCCGGGCGGCGGCCTCCACCGCGTCCTCGACCCCCGTGGCGGCCACCTCCCCCGTGGGCCGTCCGGTGTGGCTGACCCGCAGCGGGACGTTGCCGCGGCCGTCGGTCACGACCACCAGCCACGCCTCCGTCGGTCCGGTCCCCTGGCGGCGGAACAGCCGGCGCAGCGCCTGCGCCGCGAGTTCGACGCCGTGGGCGAGCGGCGTCGCCCGGCCGGCCCGCCGGTACAGCGCTCCCGGCACCCGGGGGTCGAGGACGCTGCGGGCGGTGAAGGTCCCCGCGCGCAGTTCGTCGGCCGCGTCCGCCGCGCCGACCTCGATCACCTGGACCGTGGCCCGGCTCGTGTACGCCCACTGCAGGAAGGGGGCGAGGACCTCCTGCCAGTCTCCGTCCCCGGCCCCGCTCCGGCAGGTGTGGTCCAGCAGCAGCATCAGCACCCGCTCGGGGGCGGCGGCGCGCACGTTGCTGTGCAGGTCGACGGGCGAGACGGTGAACCGTTCGGTGCGCCGGGCGCGTTGGTGCACGGCGGCCTCGCGCACCGTGCGGACGTGAGCGATGTCCCGCAGGTCCGTGGCCCGGCGGGTGCCGATCACGGTGCCCCGGGTGGAGACGGGCCCGGTGGTGCGCCGTCGGGGACCGCGCAGCGGCACGGTGTCCCGCACCGCGGCCGGTTCGTCCTCCGGGTACGGGTTTCCCGCGGCCGGGGAGGGTGGGGCGCCGGGTGCGGTGCCGATTCCCTCGGCGGGTCCGGTGTCCAGCAGCCCCCGGTCGCCGTCACGCGTCCGGGGCCCGCGGTGCCCGCCGGCACCCCGACGTTCCGGGAGGGTGCCGGGCGGGCCCGCCGGCCCCGGTACCGGATCGGGCGGCTCCGGATCGCTGTCCGGGCGGTCCGGGGCGCTCCGCGGCACGGCCACGCCGATGAGCCGGGCCGCGGCGTCGCTGTGCTCGGCGGAGGCCGAGGGGCGGCCGTCCAGCGCCGCGAGGGTACGGGCGAGCCGCACGAGGGCCAGCTCCCGGCGGACCCCGGCGCCGGGCCCGAGCAGCTCCCGCGCCCGGCCGATCGCCGCGTCGTCGACGGGCACCGGGCGGATGCCTCGGTGTGCCGCCGAACGCCAGGCGGCCGGGAGCCCCGCGAACAGCGCCTCCCGTGCCTCACCCGCCTCCGGTTCCGCGAGTGCCTCGCCCGGACCGGGCAGCCGCAGCCCCGCCACCGACAGCCGTACGGCGAACCGGTCCAGCAGGTGCCGGCTCACCCGCGCCACGTCGGCGCCGCGGCAGGCGGCCAGCCAGCGGGCCCGGGGCCGGACCGTCCGGCGCGGTCCACCGCGTTCGACGGTCACGACGTCGGCACCGAGCAGTTGCACCGCGGCGCGCATCCCGGCGACGCCCGTCCGCGCGAGGTCGGGCACCACGACCAACGGCGGCACCCCGTCGGCGTCGTCCCCCTCGGCCAGGGGGCCGGGCTCGGTGCGGACGGTGATGCCGTGCTCGCCGCCGCGGATCCTGGTGCGGGTCCACAGGTCCTCGTCCCGGTCCGCGGCGCCCAGCACGAGCGGCGGGCGCGCCGGTCCGTCGGCTCCGGCGAGCACGGCGCCGAACAGCCGGGCGACCGGATCGACCAGCCGGGGGTCCAGGTCGAGGAGCAGCACCCCGGAGAGGGCGGGCTCGGCCGCCGCGCAGACCAGGGCGAGGCCCAGCCGGTGCGCCGGATCGTCGTACGGGACGGCTGCCATCTCGGTCAGGCCTCGAAGAGGTCCTGGAGGCGGGCCTCGTCGTCCGGCTCCCAGTCGAAGGTGTCGCCGTGCACCGCTTCGGGCCGCCGGTGCCGCAGGGCCATCGGCAGGACCTGCCGCAGATGCCCGGGGGTCACCCGGTCCGCGCCCTCCAGGGCGGCCAGTGCCCGGGCCGCCAGCACGGCCACGATCTCCCCCCGCTGGCCCACCGCCTCGGTCCGTTCCGCGGCCCGGGCGCACAGCTCCAGGACCTGGTCGGGGACGTCGACGTCGCCGACCCTGCGCCGGGCCGCCGTCAGCCGGTCCCGGGTGCGCGTGTCGTCCCGCCGTGCGGCGGACAGCCAGGCGGAGTCCTCGCGTTCCAGCTCCTGCTCGAAGTCGAGCACCGTGCGCAGCAGCAGGTGCCGGGCGGTCGCGTCCAGCGTCTCGGCGGTGACCATCAGTCCGAAGCGGTCGAGCAGCTGGGGGCGCAGCCCGCCCTCTTCGGGGTTCATGGTGCCGACCAGCCCGAACGACAGGTACTTGGCGGTGTCCAGTCCCTCGCGCTGCACGGACAGGACACCGGTGGCGGCGACGTCCAGGATGATGTCGACGAGGTGGTCGTCGAGGAGGTTGACCTCGTCGACGTAGAGCAGCCCCTTGTCCGCCGCGTCCTCCAGCAGCCCGGGTTGCGGCCGGGGCTCGCCGCGGACGAGCGCCTCCAGGTCCCAGCCGCCGACGACGCGGTCGTCGGTCGCGTTGATGGGCAGGGTGACCGGCAGCTCGCCGTGGGCCATCAGAGCGAAGGCCCGCACGAGGGTCGACTTGGCCGTGCCGCGCGGTCCGGCCATGAGCACACCGCCGATGCGCGGGACGACGTGGTGGAGCTCCAGCGCCAGCTTGAGTTCCTCCTGGGCCACGACGCGGGAGTACGGCAGGATGCGCGGGCCCGGCACGGCGCGGTTCACGAACCGGCTCCGTCAGCGGTGCCGGGCCCCTGGCCGTCGGGGGCGGGAGCCGGGTCCGGGGCCGGGGCGGTCTGCCAGCGGAGCGTGATCTGCAGCTGGGCCTCGGCCCCGCTCTTGACGAGGGTGGCCACCCCGGCGTCGATCTTGATCGCGAGCTGCATCTCGATCTCGTCCGGCCGCAGCCCCTCCGGCAGCTCGCCGAAGCGCCGTACGGCCTGGGCGGCGCACCTGCGGGCGAGGTCCAGTCCGTCGGTGTAGACGTCCCGTGCCACCCGGACGACCCGCTGTCCGGCGCCGTCCCGGGTCACCTCGCCTCCGTAGACGAGGTCGAGCCCGTCGACGACGGACGGGTCGACCTGTGCGTCGACCTCGACCGGTATGGGCCCGTCCGCGCCCGCCGGCACGGGTCCCCATAAGATCACCACACGCTCCCCCTGGCCCAACTGGTGTGTGTTACAGGTGTGTTGAGTGGACCCGTGTTCTTCCCCGGGGCGCTGGGGGTTATGCGCCCCGGGAGGGTCGGGCGTGGCTGTTGGCCGCCGTGCCGACAGCCGTCAGGTGATCTGAGGTTCGAAGTCCCAGTAGGGACGGTTGCGGGAGCGGGCCGAGAGGGTGTGCGTGTGCTTGGTCCCCAGTGTCGCGTCCAGGTCGGACAGCGCCTCCTGCTCGACCTTCTCCGCCTGCCGGCGGTCCCGCAGGCCGCGCAGGTCCGCCGCGTACGCGATCCGGGTGGACAGCGTGAGCGGGTGGGTACGACCGAGCGACTCGATGGCCCGCGCCGCCGTGTCCCGGCTGAGTTCGGCGGCCCCCTCGGTGTCGCCCACCAGGTTCCGCAGCGCGGAGGCGTTCAGGGCGCAGCCGAGTGTCCAGGGGTGGTTCTCACCGACGGCCTGCGTCATCTCGGCCAGCGCCTGCTCGACGAGGACGTGGCCGTGCTCGCGCTCGCCGACGTTGCGCAGGATCAGGGCCTGGTTGGCACGGGACCCGGCGATGAACGGGTGCCCCTCGGCGAGCATCATCTCGTAGCGCGCGACCACGGCCTCGCTGACTTCACGCGCCTGGTCGATGTCGCCGTGCTCGCGGGCGTAGCAGCTCTGGCCCGTCGCGAAGATCAGCGTGAGCGGGTGGCTCTCGCCGAGGACACGCTCACCGCGCTCCAGGACACTCGCGAGCATCGGGCCCGGCTCCTCACCACGAGGGACCTGTTCACCGGTGCGGTACCGGCACAGCGCGAGGTTGTACTCCGCCTTGAGGGTCTGCGGATTGTCGGGGCCCATCACGAGGCGGTTCTCGCGGACGTTCTTCACCTGGATGGACTCCGCCTCGGAGTAGCGGCCCAACAGGCGCAGGTCAACGGCGTAGTTGATCTCCGAACTGAGCGCCCACGGATGGCGCGCACGCAGTAGCAGACGGCGCGCCTCCATGGTGCGCCGGTCCGCTTCCAGCGTTTCCCCGTAGCGGCCGAGCAGGCGCAGCGAGGTGGCCAGGTTGTTCTGCGCGTTCAGGGTCCTGGAGTCCTGGTCGCCGAGGAGTTCGCGGTAGGCCGCCAGGACCCATTGGGAGAGTTCCAGGGCCTCGTCGTAGCGGGCCAGGCCGCGCAGGTCGCCGCCCAGGCCCGCGGCGGCGCGCAGGTGGTCCAGGTCCTGCGGTCCGCGTTCCTCCCTGAGGTGCTCGACGGCGTCGCGGCTGAGGGACTCGGTGCGGGCGTAGTCGCCCATGGCGCGCAGCAGGTTGGTGTAGTGGTAGGTCAGCTCCCAGATCCGCGCGTGGGTCGGACCCAGGAGGCGGCGCCAGGCGGTGAGGGCGCGCTCGCCGAGTTTGATGCCGGCCCGGTACTCGCCGGAGAAGTACATGTAGCGCAGGCAGTTCAGGACCATGCGCTGGACCTTCGCGTCCTTGCTCTTGAGGACGTCCGCGTACTTGAGGTGCGGCACGATCTCGGCGTAGCCGGGCCACAGCCGGGTCTCGGTCGGGCGTCCCGGGTCGGCGGCCGCGAGGGCCCGCCGTACGACGTCGATGAACTCGCTCCGGTCGGTGTCCGGCATGTCCTTGTGCACGATCTGGTGGACCATGCGGTGCAGGTAGAGCGACTCCCCGGCGGAGACCGGTTCGTCCAGGGACGCCTCGTGGGACTCCAGCCGGACCACCGAGTAGGTGCGCAGCTGGTTGACCGCCTTGTTCCACAGCAGCGGGTCGTTGAGCAGTCCGGCGAGCTGCTCGGGCAGCTCGTCGACGGGCATCTCCTTCAGCAGGCGTACGGGGATGAAACCCGGCGCGAAGAAGGTGCACAGGCGCAGGAGGTCGACGGACTCCGGGACGGTCTCGCGGAGTTTGTTCAGCAGTATCGACCAGGCGGTCTGGAAGGCCAGCGGGAAGTCCGCCGACACCTTCACCACATCGCTGTCGATACCGCCCTCCAGCAGGGCGATGTACTCGTCGACCGACAGGTCGGAGTCGTTCAGCCAGCCCGCCGTCTGGTCGAGCAGCAGCGGCAGGTCGCCCAGCGCCTCCGCCAGTTGGTCGGCGTCCGCCTCCGACAGGCGGGGGGCGCGGCGGCGGATGAACGCCACCGACTCGTCGCGGGGATAGACCCGGACTTCGAGCAGCTTGCTGTTGTGCTCGCTCCACTCGGGGTTCCGCGAGGTGACGATGACGTGTCCGGGGCCGGTCGGCAGCAGGTCCCAGATCTGTTCCGGCTCGTCCGCCCCGTCGAGGACCAGCAGCCACCTCGAGTACGGCTCCCCGCGGCGGAGCGCGTCGCGTACGGCACGCAGCCGCTCGCCGTACTCCTGACCGGTCCGCAGGTTGAGTTTCGGTGCCAGCTCGGCCAGTTGCCGCCGGTAGGTGACGCGCTTCTCGGCGTTCACCCACCAGACCACGTCGTACTCCGAACCGAACCGGTGCGCGTACTCGGCCGCGAACTGGGTCTTGCCCACACCGGACATGCCGTGCAGGGTCAGCACGCCGGCGCCGGGGTCGGCGCTCTGCAGGAGGTGGTAGGCCTCGTTGAACAGCGGCTCGCGGCCGGTGAAGCGGGTGTTGCGCCGTGGCACCACGCCCCACACGTCCGGCATCGCCGCCGGGAACCGCGGCCCGCGCCGTTGCTCCGCCGGGGACTCGGCGGGCGCCTCGGGCGACAGGTCGAGCCGGTCGAGCAGGCGGCGCTCCGCCTCCTCGGCGCCCATGTTGGTCAGGGCGACCGGTGCCAGTACGGCCGCGGCGGCCGGGACCGCCGCCGTGGTGACCGACACGGCGGCGAAACGGGACGGGTCGGGGGCGACGATCTCGCGCAGGGCCGCGTTCCACTCCTCGTGGGTGCGCGGTCCGAGCTGGAAGTACCACTCGCTGACGATGATGAGGACCCGGCCCTCGGCGAGCGTCAGGTCGCGCAGCAGGTCCACCAGCGGGACATCGGCCGGGGAGTCCCAGCGCAGCGGCACCACCCGTACGCCACGCCGCTCCAGCCGGTCCCCGATCCAGGCCGCCCAGGCCCGGTTGAAGCCTGCGAAGTGGATCGTGACCGTCTGCCTGGCGGTCCCCCTCTCGGCCGTCTCGACCGGTTTGCGAGCTCCAGACATGCAGTGGCCTCCAGCACGTAGTACCGCAAAATCCTAGGACTCCGGAGCGTCGCGCGTAAGTCCGCCGACCGACGGCAACACCCCCTGTACGGACGATCTTTCCGTACCCGGACCGCGGTGCGTGGGCATTCATCCGTTAGAGGGCGGGAGCGCGGATGCGTGACGCCGGGTCCACAGTGCGCGCGCGGAGGCCACGTACGCCTGTGCGCGTGCGACGTGGCCCCTGGGTGCGGGGTGTTCGGCCATCCGTTCGTGGGCGGCGGCCATTTCGTCGACGAACCGGCGCCCTCGCACCGTGAGGTCGGGCGAGCCGACGAGGGCGGGCAGGGCGGCTCCGACCTGGGCGCGGTAGCGCGCGTGCTGGGCCCACGCCCAGTCCCGGTCCGGCAGCCCACTGACGAGCGCCCGGCGCTGGTAGAACGCGGCCATCGCGAGGTGGGAGTACGTGCCCTGGAGCAGACCGTCGTAGGGCCGGGGATCGGTGCGCCAGGGGGCGAAGTACCGCGCCTCGGGACCGGCCCGGTGCAGCGTCACCAGGTCGCTGAGGGCCGCGAGCTTGGCGTGCTGCAGTTCGTGGACGAGGGTGGCGGCGAGCGTCACGGAGTCGGGCGGGGTGCTGCTGAGGAGGGCGCCGAACGCCTCACGGCGCGTGGCGCTGCAACTGCCGCGGCCGGTGCCGACATCGGGCGGCGTCTCCAGCGGGACGAGGCAGCGCAGCAGCGCGTCCGCCTCGGTGAGGCGCTGCCGCCCGCCCGAGCGGAGCGCGAGGGCCGTGCCGGACCAGGCCTGGAGCCACCGCTTGCGTTCCGCGTCGTCGAGTGCGAGCGGGGTGCGCAGGTTCCCGTGGCCGGGTCCGTCGGGCAGTTCGCGGTACGGGTCGAGGTCGTCCAGCGGCAGCGGCGGGGCGGTCGGGGTGAGGCCGGGGAGGGCGTGCGCGGGCGTCCAGGCGAGGGCGCCGGACCAGGCGCCGACGCCGCTCTCCAGGTGGACGGTCACGTCGGGGGCGTCGGCCTGACGCAGGACCAGTCGGCCCTCGGTGCAGGTGACGTCGACGGGTACGTCCCCGGACCGTGCGGTGTGCAGGACGCCGAGCGACGGGAGGGCGAGGACCCCGGCGCGGGCCGTGAGCCGGGTGCTGAAGGGGATGCCCGCCCCGGCCGCGACGACCGCGGCGATCGCGCTGAAGTGCGCGAGGTCGCGCCGCAGCCGCCGCGCCCGCTCTCCGTCCGCCGGGCCGGGGGCGGCGTCGAGGCCGCGCAGACAGGAGCGTGCCCAGGGTCCGGTGAGCGGGTGGAAGAGGCGGGCCCGCGCCGGGTTGGCGAACGGCGCGCGGGCGGCGGAGGGGGACGCGCCGGCCCCGGCGCGGGTCAGGGCGTCTGCGGCGACGCGGGCACCCCGTGCGCCGGGCGGAGCGTCGGCGGCGACGCGGGCACCCCGTGCGCCGGGCAGGGCATCGGCGGCAGTGGGGGTAGTTCGCGAGCCGTGCGGGGCATCTTGGGCGCCGCCCGTTGTCGCGTGGCCGGGCCGGCGCTCCGGGCCCGGCGCGTCCGCCGCCGGGAGCCGGTCCGCCTCGGTCAGCAGCGCCCAGTCCTCGCGCAGTCTCGCCTTCTGCGCGGCGGTGCAGACGGACCGCTCGGCCGCTTCGGCCGCGTCGAGCACGGCTCGCAGCAGCAGCAACCGCCGCGTGTCCTGGTCCCGCACGAGGAGCGCCAGGGTGTCGGGTCCGCCCTCGGTGCGGGCGAGTTCGAGAAGGGCCCGTTCGGGGACCACCGGAAACATCACGAAGCGCCCCCTCCGGCCGCGACCGGCCAGGTCGAAGCCGAAGCGGCCGAGGCGTGGCCAGCCGAACCCCCCGCACCGGCCGAAGCCGGGCCTGCCGAACTGCCCGAGCCGGTCGCCGCGGGGCCGGTCGCGGACGGACCTGCCGACGGCGGACCGGCCACGGACGAGCCGGTCGCGGCCGGACCGGCCACAGACGGACCGGCGACAGACGAGCCGGTCACGGACGGGCCGGGCGCGGACGAACCAACCGCGGCCGAACCGGCCGACGCCGAACCGGCCGCAGATGAGCCGGCCGCGGACGAACCGCCCACGGACGAGCCGCCCGAGGCCCCTGCGCTCGCGGCGGCGGTGAGACGCGAGGACACATGGCGGATGAAGCGCTGGAGGTCCGCGCAGTACACGGAGGGGTTCCGGAAGCCGTGCCCGGCGCGGTAGCGGTGCGCGTAGTGCCCGCCTCCGCACACCCGCAGCAGCGGGCAGGCCCGGCACTGCCCCGCGAGCGACGCGGTGCCCGCCTGCCGGGCGGCCACGCCCGGGTGCCGCAGCGCCTCGTCGAACGAATGACGGAACACGTCGAGGCCGGTCCGCGCGGCGCCGGGATAGGCCGACTTGAGCGAGTCGACCTGCTCGATCGACCCGTCGGTCTCCACCACGACCGCGTCGAACGGCGCGAGCCCCAGCGCCTCGGTGGCCGCGGGCAGACCCAGCAGGAGCGCCACGCACTCCTCGAAGAGCCGCACCCGGACCTCACGCCGCCCGGCGGCCCACCAGCGGTCGAAGACGGCGCACAGCCAGTCGCCGTACCGCACGCCGGTCAGGCCCGGCGGCGGCGCCGACCAGTTGCCGTGCGGCAGCAGGAGGTCCAGCGCGGGCGGGCGCAGGTCGAGCAGCGACTCGTACGTCTCGACCGGGTCCAGCGTCGGGTCGACGACGGTCAGCAGACCCGCGTACGCCTCCGGGAAACGCTCGGCGACCAGACGGGCCCCCCGTGCCGCGGCGGGCCAGGACGGACGGCCCGCGTGGTCCACCCGGCGTCGGTTGTGGGCGGCGGCGCCTCCGTCGAGGCTGATGCCGACACGGACGCCGGCGTCGGCCAGTACGGCGAGGCGCTTCTCGGTGAGCAGGGTGGCGTTGGTCTGCACGGTGGCGTGGATCTGACACCCCGGCGGGACCAGCTCCCGCACCCGCCCGGCGACCGCGGCGAGCGGCCCGGCCCCCGCGAGCAGCGGTTCGCCTCCGTGCAGCACCAGGGCGAGGTCACGCAGCGCGTGCCGGGCGGCGTGCTCGGCGATGCGGGTGGCGGTGCGCTCCAGGACGGCGGCGGAGGCGGCGGCGGGGCGGTCGCGCCAACTGCTGTCGGGACCTTCGTAGAGGTAGCAGTAGGTGCACGCGAGGTTGCAGCGGCCGTGCATCTTGACGATGAACTGGCGGAAGGGAAAGGGGCCTTCGGGACCGCTCCGCGGACCCGGAACGACGGGAGCCGGGCCGGTCATGGCCTGTTCCGACACTCCAGCACCCCCCATGCCGTAACGATCCGGCCGGTGCCGCCGCGAGTCGGCGCCACGGCCCCGTGCCGCACGGAGCCGCATTCCCGGCGCGGCGGGTGCCCGAAACTCGACGCCGCAGAAGTTGTCCTGTTCACATGTCTTCAGGCCCCAGGATGACCGCGGCCACTGGTCAGAAGGAGTTGTCGAAACCCCACAGCATCTCGCTCGGCTCCGCCGCCCGCGCCCTCAGTTCGCCCAGCACCTCGCGCAGCACCGGGTGATCGAGGGTGCCCAGCTGTGCGAGGTCCAGTTCCAGCAGGTCCGGCAGTGGCTCCCCGGCATCCGGAAGCACCTGCTCCGCCCCGGCCCCGTCCTGTGTGTCCATGTCCGTTCCTCTCCTCCGCTCCGCTGCCCCGCTGCCCCTTCGGGCCAGGTCTGAGGCCTCCCGCGTCCGGCTTTCCTGCCTCCGCCCTCACTCCAGGTCGGCGAGCCGCTGCGCCGTCTGCCGCGCGGTCGGTTCCCCCGTGGCCAGACGGTCGTCCGGCAACCGGTCCCACTGCGCCCGCGCCGCCGCGTAGGCGTCCCGGGCCGCGCGGGGCCGGACGGCCGCCTCGAAGGACATACCCCGCCAGTGGTGCGCCTGTGCGGCGAGTTCCACGGCCTCCTGGCGCCGGCGCTCCGTTTCGGCCTCCTCCTCCGCCCGGCGGGCCGACTCGGCGGCCGCCCGGAAGGCGTCCACCGCCACGTCCAGGCGCGCCGCGCGGCCGAGACTCTGGAACGCCTCGAACTGGGCCTGCCCCAGCTCCAGTCGGCAGCGCGCCGCCAGCAACGGGTCCTCCGCGTCGGCCGCGGCGAGCCCGAAGAGATGCTCCGCCTCCCTGAGATCGACCCGGTCGCCGCGCGCCTGGTACCGGAGCATGAGCGCCTGTCCGAGGAGCAGCAGCCGGTGGGCGACCCGCCGGCTGCCCGCCGGGGTCTCCATCCGGCAGTCCCGCAGCACTCGGATCGCTCCGGACACCTGCTCCTGACGCCGGTGGGCGGGCTCCAGGGCGGCCAGCCGGAGCAGTACGCTCCCCCACTCGGCGAGCACGTCCGCGTGCGCGGGCGCGTCCCGGGACATCCAGTGCGCCGCCTGCGCGAAACGGTCGGCGGCCCCGTGCAGTTCGGGCGGCTCCCCCGACTCGGCGTAGCGTGCGACCGCCACCCGCCCCGCGCGGACCAGCAACGCCGCGCGCTGGGCCTGCTCGCGTACGCGGCCGAGGGCCTCGTCGGTCCGGGCCTGGGCCTCGTCCAGCGGGCCGCCCGCCGCCAGCAGCGCGTCGACCAGGTCGATGAGCACCCGCACCCGGTCACGGACGGCCTCGGCGGTGTCCTGTTCCGGACCGGCCTCCAGTCCGCGGCGCAGCGACCGCGCCGACTGCTCCGCGTACAGCCGGACCTGCACCGGGTCCGCCGTCACCTCGGCCAGACGCAGCAGGGTGCGGCCGTGGGCCAGCAGCAGTTCGGAGGGGCGGTCGCTCCGGTCGGGCCAGGCGTCGGCGAACGCCTCCAGCATGCCGACGGCACTCTGCAGGAGAGCGCTGTCGCCGCCCAGGCGCCACTGGGTCTCCAGGGAGGCGACCCGTTCCAGGGTGAGCCGCAGCGCCTCCTCCTCGTCCAGGCCGGGTGCCGCGCACGCGACCGCGTACTCCCGGTCGGCGCGGCGCAGCAGGTCGAGCGCGCCGGACCGGTCTCCGCGCCGTCGCGCGTCGGTGGCGGCGGCGTGCAGCACGCGCGCGAGGACGGCGCGTTCGCGCAGGGCGTGCGGGGGCGCGGCGGCCCGCTCGGCGGCCCGGGTGGCCTCCTTCAGCAGCGCGGCACCGCCCTGCACCTCCCACAGCCGCAGGGTGCAGCGCGCGTACTCGCCCCACAGCTCGGGGTCGGCGCCGGCGGGCCGTTCCTGCTCGGTGGCGCCGCGCAGCAGCTGTACGGCGTCGATGAGGTCCTGGACCATGCCCTCGCCGTCGAACCGGGAGAGCAGGGCGCGCGCCCGGACGACCGCCCGGTGCGTGGGCCGCTCCGCGGTGATCCGCGGGCCGGTCCGGCTGTCGTACGTCGCGAACTGCTCGGGCAACGGCATGAACCGCTCCAGGATCCGGGCGGCGACCTCCGCGAAGGGCTGCGGGACCGGGGCGGCCCCGCCGTCGCCGCCGTTCTCGCCCGGGTACCCGGGTTCGGCGCCGGAGGTGTGCGGGTGCGGGTGTCCGGGACCGTCGTCGCCGAGCTGGGCGAGCGCGAGCGCCGGGAAGTTGGGGCCGCCCTTGCCGAAGTGCTGCTCGATGTACTCCGAGCAGTGCTTGAGCACCAGCATGGCCTCGTCCCGCCCGAGCCGGGACAGCAGGGCCTCGCGTATCTCGGGGTCGATGTCGTACCACTGGGAGCCGTCCTCGCCGTGGTCCGCGCGGGCCCGGGTGACCAGGCCGCCGACGAGTACCTCGGCGAGTTCGGACGGGCCGGACCCGGGCAGCATCGTCCGCTGGACCAGCTGCATCACCGGGAGGCAGAGCGGGGTCGCCGCGAGATAGACGGCCAGGCGCGCGGCGGCCGGAGACGCTCCGGCGCTGAACCTGCTGACCCGTTCCAACGGCGTGCGGCGGCGGGCCGGGCGGGCCGCCGGGGCGGCCGGCTGGTCGGCACGCACCCAGCCCACGGCGCCCGGGACCGGCCCGGAGCCCGACAGCAGGCGCGCCCACGAACCGAGGGCCACGGGCTCCGGCGGCAGTACGGGGACGGCCAGCGCGCCCCGGCGGGCCTCGGTGGAGGTGCCGGAGGTGGTGCGCACCCGCAGCGCGGCGCCGCCGCCCAGGGTGTCACCGCGCGAGAGGCCACCGAAGGTGACGGGCAGCCGGGTGCGGTTCCACATGCGCTGCGGCAGCGGCTGGAGCACGGCGACGGGGCCCTGCCGGGACAGGTGGTGGAGCAGCCGGTGGGCGTGGCCGCTGTGCCACAGCGGGCCGGCGCAGTCGCTGACCAGGACGACGATCCGGCGTCCGGTCGGATCGCTGAGCCGGTCGGCGGCGTGCAGCGGCGCACCGTGCGGGTCGGCGCTGCGGCTGACGGCCGGGCCCCCGTCCGGCCCTTGGTGCAGGTGGCTGACCTGGACGTCCGAGAAGGCTCCCAGCCGGCTGAAGATCTGGGCCAGTTCGGCGAACAGCCGGCCCCACACGCGCATCGAGGTGGAGGCGTCGAGCACCAGTTGCAGCCGGGCGTCGCCGCGGGACAGGTACCGGCGGACGGGCAGGATCAGTCCGCCGGCCCGGGCGCTCGTCTCCGCGGTGCCGACCTCGTCGAGTTCGGACCGCAGCGGTGTGGCCGGGCTCCGGTAGCCCTGCAAGGGGCGCAGGGCTCGCTGGAGTTCGAGCGGCGCGGGCAGCACGGGGGCGGCGGGCACGCCCACCGGCAGCGCGCCGGCCCGGCCGGCTCCGCGCACCCCGGGTCCTTGGCCGGGGGGCGGCGGGTAGAGGGCCACGCGCCGGGCGGGCGGAGCGTCGGGGGGCTCGGGCGCGGGCGGCCGGGTGTCGTCCGGCAGCACCACGGGCCGGGCGGACGGGCGGGCCGCCGGGGGCGCGGAGGGGGCACCGGGGTCGGGCGGAGCGTCCGCGGCGTCGGCGGACCGGGTCCACCGGGCCAGCCAGAGCGCGTCGCAGAGCTGCTCGGCGTCCGGGTCCAGGCCGATCTCCCGCAGCCTCAGGACGAGTCGGGCGAGCGGGTCGTCGGCGGGCACGTCGGTGCGCCCTGTTTCGGAACCCTCGGCGCCGGGGGCGCCGTGGTGGCCGGGACCGTGACGCGCCGTCTCGTCGGGCATCGCGTCACCTCGGGCGATCGAGCCGCTGGATGAGCAGGTCGGCCAGGCGGTCGCGGCTGGGCGTGGCGGCGGCGTCGGTGAGGTAGATCGCGTTGAGCAACTGGTCCGTCGCCAGCAGCTCGCTGCGGGACCGCTCCAGGAACCGGGTGACGAGGTCGTCGCCCGCGCGGGCCGCCTCGTCGCCCAGGTGGGCCCGTACGAAGGTGGCGAGCCGGTTGTGGTCGGGGCGGCCGAGCTCCAGGTGGATGCAGCGCCGCATCAGCGGGGCCGGGAAGTCGCGTTCGCCGTTGCTGGTGAGCACCACGAACGGGAAGGCGCGGCAGCGCACGCGGCCGTCGCGCACCGGCACTTTCACGCCGTCCGCGGTGAGCACCTCGGCCGTGCGGTCCGGCAGCCGGTCCGCGATGCGTTCCAGCTCGGGGATGGCGAACTCGCCCTCCTCCAGGACGTTCAGGAGGTCGTTGGGCAGGTCGATGTCGCTCTTGTCCAGCTCGTCGATGAGCAGGACACGCGGCTTGTCGGAGGGCAGCAGGGCGGTGCCGAGGGGGCCGAGCCGGATGTAGCCGCCGATACCGTCGACCGCGCCCGGCGTCCCGGACCCGGGGCCGTTGTCCGCCTGCGCGGCGATCTGCACGTCCTGCAGGCGCGCGATGGCGTCGTAGTGGTACAGGCCGTCCTGGAGTTCGGAGCGGCTGACGATGGACCAGCGCAGTACGTTGCCCAGGCCCAGTTCGTACGCCACCGAGTGGGCCAGGGTGCTCTTGCCCGCGCCGGGGCTGCCGGTGACCAGGAGCGGCCGGCGCAGGTACAGCGCGGCGTTGATCATCTCGAGTTCCTCGGCGCCCGGCCGGTGCAGTTCGGCCAGGTGCCGGTGGGCGCCGAGCCTGCGGTCCTGGGACCCGTCGCCGGAGCCCGCCGCGTCCCGGCTGGTGAAGTCCCGCCACGGAGGCGGGTCGGGAAGCCGGTCGAGGCCGTCGTGGGGTTCGCCGGCGCCCCGGTAGATGAGCCACTCGCTGGATTCGGTCATGATCCAATCCTCGTCGTCACTCGTCCGGGGGCGCTGTCGTCGTGGGGGCGTCCATCACGGTATCGATCCTGAACGGGACTGGTAAGAGGCACATCACCCAACGGGTCCCTTGGCAAAGGGACTTGAAACACCGGGGCGCATGATCGACCCGGGCACGCGCGGGCCGCGGTCACGGTGCCTCCAGCAGGTCGCCCGCGCCGGGCAGGGGCTGGTGCGGATCGTCGTACAGCAGCGCTATGCCGTGGGCCCAGAAGGTCTCGGGCCGTCCCGATCGCAGTCTGAAGCGCAGGTCGCGCACGGCCTCGGGCAACCGGTGGGCGCCGGTCGGGCCCGCGATCTGGTCCAGGGTGCCGCGGTGGAACTCGCCGCAGACCGTCTCGGGCAGCACATGCCGACGGCGCCACAGCGCCACGCCGAAACCGCCGCGCACGAGCCGGGCGAGCGCCTCCGTGTCGGCCTCGCGGCCGTGGCCGTCGAAGCGGCACAGCACCGGGACCGTGCCGTGCGACAGGCCCCGCAACTCCTCGACGGGCGGCACCGGTTTGCGCAGGCCGTCGTCGCAGTCGAGGACCGCGGCCGTCACCGGGTGTGCGTGCAGCCAGCGCCAGCGGGCCCTGCGTTCCTCGTCGATGTCCAGCCGGTAGTCACCGTCCAAGGCGGCCGCGGACTGCTCGCCGCCTCCGCCGGTCCCGTGCCTCCCGCCGATTCCGCAGCTTTCCCCGGGCTCGCCGTACTCCGCGTACTCGGCCTGCTCGGCGTTCTCTGTCAGCTGGTCGCGGTCGGAGCAGCGCAGGACGACCGGGCGCTGGGTGCCGAGCCGCTCGTCCTCGGGGCCGAGCTTCCATTCGTCCACGTCGAGTGCCAGCAGCGAGTGCTCCGTCGCCACCTGCAGGACCGCCGGCCGGCCCGGCGTGTCGCACTGCCGGAACGCCTCCTTGAGCGGTGCGGACAGATGGGTGGCGAGGTCGGCGAGCGGGACTCGCTGGACCTCCTTGAGGCGCTTCGCCTCTCCGTCGGAGCGCACGACGAAGACCGACCAGTCGCAGCGGTCCGGCTCCCAGCCCCGCCGCACGATCTCGACCAGCACGGACGACTGTCCGGTCGCGGCCCGTCCCCGATCACCGGCGGACAGCGCGGTCCGCCGGGCGCCCACCACCGGGGCGGGCCTGCGCGCCTCCATCCTGGCCTTCCGCCGTTGGACGAGGGCGGTCCGGCGGCCGGGGCCGAGCCGCTGGGCAGCCTGCCACACCCCGGCCCACAGGGCCTCCTCGGCGGCCGGCGTACTGGGCGCGAGGAACGGGCGGTCGGCGGTCATGGCGTGCACCGCGTAGTCGAGCACCAGGTAGAGGGCGCCGTCGTCGCGCGCGTACTCGTACAGGGCACCGAGTCCGTCCCGCCAGCCGCGCGGGGCGGGCAGCGGAGCGGGGGCCTCGAAGTCCTGCAGCGAGTCGAGGAGGTCCAGCAGGTCACGGGTGCTGGCCGGGGGCGGCAGGTCCGCGAGACGGCCGAGCAACTGGACGCGCTCGTCGGGGCTCAGCGTCTGACCGGGCCGGGCGCCGAGCCGGCTCTGCACGTCGGCCCAGGTGTGACGGCGCGCGTCCGGATGGCGCTGCCGGTCACGGTGGTACCGGTCGTGGGCGTGCACCACCGCCTGGTACAGATCGTCTGCTTCCGCCTTCAGCTCCCCGGCGGGCACGGGCAGCGTCCGCAGTTGTTCGAGCCCGGTGGACGTGCCCCCGCGCGCGTGGTCGGAGCGCGACTTCAGTACGCCGATGACCTCGCCGCGCTCCGGATCGATCACGGGGCCGCCGGAGACACCGTCCGGCAGGTCGTTGTCCCCGAGCCGCATCTGGACGTCCGTGGTCCAGCCGCCGATGGTGCCCTGCACGGTGAGGGTGCCGTCGAGCAGGCTCAGCCGCCCGTCGACCACCGTCCAACCCGCGTACAGGACCTTGCCCTCGCCGAAGTAGGCCGCGGGGCGCTCGGAGAGGTACACGCACTCGTGGTCGACCGGCTCGCTCAACCGCACCAGCGCGAGGTCGGGGGCGGGCCAGTTGCCGGGCACGGGTCCGAACCCTTCGGGCAGCGCCGCCGCCACGTGGCCAGAGACCGCGGACATGCCGCGGCCCGGTGCGGGCTCGTACACCACCACGACCTCGCCCCCCTCACCGCCGCATGCCACGTGTGCGCAGGTCAGAACCCAGCTCGGCGCGACGAAGTAGCCGCTGCCGAGGAACGTCCCGGGTTCGTCGAGGGCATACCCGGCGTCCGGCCGATGAATGCGAACGGTCGCCGCCATGACGAGGCCACGCAGCGCACGGCGGGCCGCGTCGTGGGCCCCCGGTGCGCCGGGGGCGCGTCCGTGCGTCACGCCCCGCTCCCGGAAGCGGCGTCACCGGTCCCACCGTGCCCCGGAGCGCGGGCGGACGCGTCCGCGCCGGCGCCGGGGGGCTCACCACCCGGGGCGCGGGCGTCGGGCGCGGGCGGGGCCGGCGGGCCGCCGTGCCAGGTGAGGGTGACCGAGATGCCCGCCTTGGCCTCACCGTCGGCGAGCAGGCCCACGACCTTGCCGGCCTTGGCCGTCAGCTCGATGCCGAACTGGACGCTCACCTCGTCCGGCCGCACCGCGCGCAACGGTTCCGCCAGCGAGTGCGCGACACCGGTCACGAGCGCGTTCAGACTCTCGACGCTCGCCTCGATCCGCTCGCCGAAGCCGGTGTCGCTGAACGACAGCTGCCCGGAGGGCACCGGCAGCTCCGCCGCGCCCGAGATCCGGGCCCAGACCGGTGTTCCGTCCGGCAGCACGATGCGCGTGACGCGCGTCGCTTCCTCTCCCATGCGATTCCCCCGTCCCCGCGCCCCCTCGACGGCCCCGGAAGGCACGGCCCTGTGGACGCCTATCCTTGTGCTGTCTCTTCACAACCGACGGACAGACCCCATCTCTCCACCCCGCAGGCACAGGTTTCTTCCCGCACGGGAGGCTCTCAACCCTGCAAAGACCCGACGGAGCACGATCCATGTACTTCACCGACCGCGGCATCGAGGAGCTGGCGAAGCGGCGCGGCGAGGAGGAGATCACCTTCGAGTGGCTCGCCGAGCAGCTGCGCACGTTCGTCGACCTGAACCCGGACTTCGAAGTACCGGTGGAGCGCCTGGCCACGTGGCTGGCACGGCTGGACGACGAGGACGAGGACGAGGACGAGTAGGACACCGGGAGACGAGGACGGGCAGGGGCGCACGGGCGCCGAGAGGAGCACGTAGGCACGGCCGGCCCTCGGGGCGCCTCGGCGGCACGGCGGGGCCCGCCGGACCGTCGGGGCGGACCGTCAGGGGCGCCTGGAGAGCCCGTGGGCCGCGCCGAGCGCGCCGTGCCCGACCAGCAGCGCCCCCGCCGCGATCCAGCCTCCGCTGCGGCGCCGCAGACCCCAGACGGTGAGCGGCAGGCCCGTCACCATCTGGGCCACGGCCAGGGCGCGGGCCCCCGGGCCGCCCGGCCAGGGCATCCAGGCGGCCGGACGGCACCCGTCGGCGGCGGGGCGGCGTCCGGCGGCCTCGGTCCAACGCACTCCGGGCACGGCGCGGGCGGCCGCGCCGAGGTGGTCGGCGCCTTCGCCGGGGTCGAGCCCGGCGGGGAGGGTGACCCCCGCGCGTGTGAGCACCGCGAGCAGTCCGCGCAGCCTGGCCCGGGCGCCGGCACCGGCCCGGGCCGCCCCGGGTTCGCGACCGGCGTCCGGATCGGTCCGGGTCAGCCGGTCCAGCGACTGCGCGTCCAGGACCGGGTCCAGGCCCAGCCGGGCGGCGAAGGTGCGCATCGCCTCGTCCTCGCCGGCCGGCGTGCCGTTCGCGAGCCACACGTAGCCCACCGGCCGGCGGAATCCGGACGCGAGGGTGTATCCGGCCCGGTCGGCGTCCCACCACAGGGCGAGTACGGGCCAGGGGGCTCCGACGGCGAGCGCCGCCGCCCAGCCGGTCACGACGCGGTCGACCGGCTCTCCCCCGTCCCGCCAGGGCCCGCCCTCCGGCACGAGCACGCTCCACCCGTCACCGGCCCGGACCAGCGGCATCGGTTCGCCCAGCAGGGGCGCGACGACGGCGACGGAGTCCGGCTCGGCGCGGCAGAGCAGCAGGGCGCCGGGAGCGGGAGCGGACACGGACTCTTCCGTCGACATAGTGACAAGTTAGGGCAGGTCGGCCTGCCCGGCCGATCGTTGATCACCAGAACGGGTGCCTTGACTTTCCGTGTCCGCGATATATCGTGAATTGCGAGGGACGCGATATGGCGCGTTCGGTCGAGGAGGTCTGCACCATGTCCGAGTGGTCCGTCGCGGAGCCCAGGAAGCTCACCTTCGACGAGTCCGTGAGCCGGCTCCACGTACGCATTGCCAGCGGAACGGTGAACGTGGTGGGCACGGACGAAGGTTCCGCCCGCTTGGAGGTCTCCGAGATCGAGGGCCCACCTCTCGTCGTGACCCACCGGGACGGCGTGCTCACGGTGGCCTACGAGGACCTGCCCTGGAAGGGCTTCCTCAAGTGGCTGGACCGCAAGGGCTGGCGCCGCAGTGCGGTGGTCTCCCTCGCGGTGCCGACCGGCACCCGGGTGGAGGTGGGCGCGGTCAGCGCCGCGGCCGTGGTCTCGGGCCTCGACGGACCCGCCGAGGTCAAGGGCGTCTCCGGGGACACCACCCTGGTGAGCCTCGCGGGCCCCGTCCGCGCGGACACCGTCTCGGGGAACGTGGAGGCCCAGGCCCTCACCGGCGACCTCCGCTTCAACTCCGTCTCCGGCGACCTGACGGTGGTCGAGGCAGGCTCCTCCGTGCGGGCCGACTCGGTCAGCGGGTCGATGATCGTCGACCTGCACCCGGCCGGTGGCCCCACCGACATCAGCCTGAACAGCGTCTCGGGCGAGATCGCCATCCGGCTGCCCCAGCCGGCGGACGCCCAGGTCGAGGCGAACACGGCCAGCGGCATGGTCAGCAGCGCCTTCGAGGACCTCCGGGTGGGCGGCCAGTGGGGGGCCAAGCGCATCACCGGCCGGCTCGGCGCGGGCAACGGTCGGCTGAAGGCCACCACGGTCTCCGGCTCGATCGCCCTGCTCCGCCGTCCGGCGGCCGAGGACACACCGTGGGAGCGGGAGCCCGAGGACTCCGACCCGGCGGGCCGGACGCAGGGCGACTCGGGGGACAATTCCGCTTCCGTCCGGGACCAGGGCGCCACCGACGCCCCTTCCGACGGCACGACCGACAAGAAGGTGCTCTGACATGCCCCCCGTCTTCGCCCACGGCCGCCTCCGCCTCTACCTCCTCAAGCTTCTGGACGAGGCCCCGCGCCACGGGTACGAGGTGATCCGGCTCCTCGAAGAACGCTTCCAGGGCCTGTACGCCCCGTCCGCGGGCACGGTGTATCCGCGCCTGGCCAAGCTGGAGGCGGAGGGCCTGGTCACCCACACCACCGAGGGCGGCCGCAAGGTGTACGCCATCACCGACGCCGGGCGCGCCGAGCTGGCCGACCGCAGCGGTGAGCTGGCCGATCTGGAGCTGGAGATCCGCGAGTCGGTCGCCGAGCTGGCCGCCGAGATCCGGGCCGACGTGCGGGGCGCGGCCGGCGATCTGCGGCGTGAGATGCGGGCCGCGGCCACCGCGGCCCGTCGGGGCGCCTCCGGAGCGCACGACGAGGGCCCCGACTCCGCCGGCGGTGCCGGGGACGCCGAGGAGAAGGAGGCCTGGCGGGCCGCCAAGGAGGAGATGCGGCGGGTCAAGCAGGAGTGGAAGGAGCAGGCCCGCCGCGCCAAGGACGAGAGCCGTCGCGCCCGCGACGAGGCACAGCGGGCCCGGCGCCAGGCCAAGGAGGCCCAGGAGCGGGCCCGCGCCCAGGCGCAGGAGGAGGTCCAGCGCATCGCCCAGCGCGTGCAGGAACAGGTGCAGGACCACTTCTCGCGGGGCGACTGGCCGACGGGACTGCGCGAGGGGCTGAGCGAACTGGCCAAGGAGGTCGGCGACTTCGGCAAGGACTTCGGGAAGGAGTTCGGCAAGGACTGGGGCTTCGGCCGCACCGACACCGGGAGCACCTCCCACCGCCCCGAGTACTCCGTCACGCCCGAGGACTTCCCCGCCGGATACGCCCCGAGCTGGGCGCACGAGGACGCCGCGGAGTCGACCGGCGACCCGGCCCGTGACCTGGACCGGCTGCTCGACCGCTTCAGGGACGACATTCGCGACGCGGCCCGGGACCACGGTGTGACGGCCGACCAGTTGCGCGACACCCGCCGCCGCCTGTCGGAGGCGGCGGCCCACATCGGGGCGATCCTGCGCACACCGAGGGCCTGAGCCCGGCCGGGTTCGACACGGCGCCCCGCCATCCCCTCAGGGGCGCCGCGCGCGACCGGGGAGGCGCCGGTCAGGCGCAGGCCTCCCCGGCGCCGTCGCCCAGCACCCTGGTCAGCGAGGCGTGGGTCACCCCGTGGTCGGCGAGCACCTCGGCGGACACACCGGGGCGCAGGGCCAGGGCGAGGAGAAGATGCTCGTCCCCGATGTGCCGGTCGCGACGGGCGACGGCGACCCGCAGCGCCTTCTCCAGGACCTCCTTGGCGCCCCGGCTGAAGCTCCGGTGTCCGGACCACCGGCGCCCGGCCTTCCGGTCGTCGGCGGACATCGCCCCCACGCCGTGGGCCTCCTCCACCCTGGCGACGATCTCCGTGACGTCGATCCCCAGTCCGGCGAGGGCCTCCGTCTCGGACTGCGACAGACCGGCACGGCGCCGCGCGTCCCGCAGCGCCTGACGTACCGCCTCCCGGTGCTCGCCGGCGCCGAGTGCCGCCAGCGCGAAGGAGGCGCGACTGCCCTCCCGGTCCAGCAGGGCGAGCAGCAGGTGCTCGGGCTCGACGGTCCCCGCCCGCGCCTCCTCGGCGTGTCCGACCGCCCCCTGCACGACCGCGCGGGCGTCCTTGGTGAATCGCTCGAACATCAATGCCTCCCGTACTTCTTGTGCACGGCCTGCCTGCTGACCCCGAGTTCCGTGGCGATCTCCTGCCACGACCACCCCTGCTGCCGCGCGCTGCGCACCTGTACGGCCTCCAGCTGCTCCACCAGCTTCCGCAGGGCGGCGACGGCTCGCAGCCCGATCCGGGGATCGCGGTCACCCGCACGCGTGGCGAGATCCGTTGCTTCGCTCATACTGTCAACGTAAGTTGACATCCAGTGAATGTCAACCCTAGTTGACACATGAAGGCCCACGGCGAACGCGAACGGCGGGCCCGGGGAACCGGACCCGCCGCAAGTGAGGTAACCCGTCAGGAGTTGCTGAGCACGATCTTGCCGAACTGACCGCCGGAGGCCATCCGCTCGAACCCCTCACGCGCCCGGTCCATCGGAAGCACCTCGTCGAGGACGGGCCGCACTCCGGTGGCAGCGCAGAAGGACAGCAGGTCCTCCAGCTCGTCCTTGGAGCCCATCGTGGAGCCGACGACCTTGAGCTCCAGGAAGAAGATCCGGGTCAGCTCGGCGTGGGAGGGCCGGTCGCCGCTGGTGGCACCGGAGATGACCAGCGTGCCGCCCGGCCGGAGCGACTTGATCGAGTGCGACCAGGTGGCGGCGCCCACGGTCTCGATCACGGCGTCCACCCGCTGCGGCAGCCGCGCACCGGGCTCGACGGCCTCCACCGCACCGAGCTCCAGGGCCCGCTTGCGCTTGGCCTCGTCCCGGCTGGTCGCGAAGACCCGCAGCCCCGCCGCCTTGCCGAGCACGATCGCGGCCGTGGCGACCCCACCGCCGGCGCCCTGCACCAGGACCGAGTCACCGGGACGCACCCCGGCGTTGGTGAACAGCATCCGGTACGCCGTCAGCCAGGCGGTGGGCAGACAGGCGGCCTCCTCGAAGGAGAGCTCCTTGGGCTTGGGGAGGACGTTCCAGGTCGGCACGGCGACCTGCTCGGCGAACGTCCCCGGGTAGCGCTCGGTGAGGATGGAGCGGGGCTCCTTGGGGCCGACCCCGTGGCCGGTCTGGCCGATCACGGAGTGCAGGACGACCTCGTTGCCGTCGGCGTCGATCCCGGCCGCGTCGCAGCCGAGGATCATCGGCAGCCGGTCCTCGGGGAGGCCGACGCCGCGCAGGGACCACAGGTCGTGGTGGTTGAGGGAGGCGGCCCTGACATCGACGACACTCCAGCCGGGCCGGGCCTCGGGAGCCGGAAGCTCTCCCAACTCCAGGCCGGCCAGCGGCTGGTCGCGGTCGATTCGGGCGGCGTAGACAGCGAACATGACCTTGACGATAGGTTCCCCACCGCCCAACCGGAACCACAGCCCCATGTGACACACCCCCTCTTGCGCACCCCCGTAGCTGCGGGCAGTCGTGCCCCGTAGCTGCGGGCAGTCGTGCCGCTGGGGCGATGGGGGTCCCCCCGCTCGTGCGAAGCCGAGAGTGGGGGAGGGTGGGCGCAGCGGCACCCGGCCGGCGCCGGCCCGCGCCCCCACCCCCGCCCAGCACGAGCGCACCCGCACCCGCACCCGCACCCGCACCCGCACCCGCACCCAAGGACAAGCGGCCCCGTCCACCAAGGACGAGGCCGCTCACCACACGCCACACACAGGGCTCACACCGTCACCGGCGCGCGACCCCCTCCGCCCGGGCCGCCGCCGCCACCGCCGCCGTGACGGCCGGCGCGACCCGCTCGTCGAACGGCGACGGAATGACGTAGTCCGCGGCGAGGTCGTCCCCCACCACGGAGGCCAGCGCCTCGGCCGCCGCGAGCTTCATGCCCTCGGTGATCCGCGACGCCCGCACCTGCAGCGCGCCCGCGAAGATGCCCGGGAACGCCAGCACGTTGTTGATCTGGTTCGGGAAGTCCGAGCGCCCCGTCGCGACGACCGCCGCGTACTTGTGGGCGACCTCCGGATGCACCTCGGGGTTCGGGTTGGCCATCGCGAAGACGAAGGCGCCCTCGGCCATCGAGGCCACCGCCGGCTCCGGCACCGTACCGCCGGAGACGCCGATGAAGACGTCGGCACCCGCGAGGGCCGCCTCCAGCGGGCCGGACAGCCCGGCCTTGTTGGTGAAGGAGGCCAGCTCCTGCTTGACCGGGGTCAGGTCGTCCCGGTCGGCCGAGACCACGCCCTTGCGGTCGGCGACCGCGACGTCCCCGATACCGGCCTCCACCAGCATCTTGGCGATGGCGACCCCGGCCGCGCCCGCACCCGAGATCACCGCCCGCAGCTCACCCAGCGTCCGCTTGCTCAGCCGCGCCGCGTTCCGCAGGGCGGCCAGCGTCACGACGGCCGTGCCGTGCTGGTCGTCGTGGAAGACCGGGATGTCCAGGCGCTCCTGGAGCTTGCGCTCGATCTCGAAGCACCGCGGCGCCGAGATGTCCTCCAGGTTGACGCCGCCGAACGAGGGTGCGAGCCGGACCACGGTCTCGACGATCTCGTCGGCGTCCGTGCAGTCCAGGGCGATCGGGACCGCGTCCACTCCGCCGAACTGCTTGAAGAGGATGGCCTTCCCCTCCATCACGGGAAGGGACGCCTCGGGCCCGATGTCGCCGAGTCCCAGCACCGCCGTGCCGTCCGTCACGACCGCGACGACCGACGACTTCCAGGTGTAGTCGTGGACGAGGTCGGGCTGCTCGGCGATCGCGCTGCACACTTTCGCGACGCCGGGCGTGTACGCCAGGGACAGGTCGTCCTTGTCGCGGACCGGCACGGTGGCCTGCACGGCCATCTTGCCGCCGCGGTGCAGCGCGAACGCGGGGTCGAAGGAGTCGAGCGGCTCGGCGCCCTCCCCCTGGTCCGCACCGGCTTCGCTGTCGCTGCGAGGATTGACGATCTCCGCTGCCACTTTGTCTTACCCCTTAAGAGTTCATGGTTTGAGGGTTTGTCCACTCCTGGTGAGGAATGGGCGGGCACCGCACAGGGAGATGGCTGTCTGGGCCACGCGGGCCCCTGCGCGACGGGCGCGCCGCACACGCGCCCTGAGCCCCTGATGAGGGGTGTAAAGAACCTTCTTACCCGACGGACGCCTCCCGCGACGAGTCCGATAAGCGCAAGCTCACATGCCGGACCCCGAACGCCGCATGTCGGTGACATGGCTCATAGCCGAGGTTCCGGACAACCTCCCGGCGCCTCTTGACAGAGCCGCGGACGCCACCCTCGACGACCCCGCCCACCCGCGATCCATGCTCGGATAACGAGAAATTCCGCAGATCTTCCGGCCGGAGGGGCAGATTCCCGTAAAGGTTCGGTCGTGATGTACCGACCTGGTGCGGTTCGGGGGCCGACCCGTTATCCGATTTTGACATGACGGCCCCCCTGAACGGCCGAGTCCGAATGGCAAGATGCCGTAATCGCACGAGGTCGCGGCACTCGAAGGTGTGTGCTCTCGTCGACCCACGGCACCGGCCGGTCCCC
The DNA here is from genome assembly GCF_055575415.1 of Streptomyces sp. NPDC034099. Classification (NCBI taxonomy): domain Bacteria; kingdom Bacillati; phylum Actinomycetota; class Actinomycetes; order Kitasatosporales; family Streptomycetaceae; genus Streptomyces; species Streptomyces sp. NPDC034099. The sequence goes on from NZ_JBVISR010000001.1 coordinate 173,424, forward strand.
GGCCGGCGTCCCGTCCCATCGGCAACTCCCTCATCCGCCGGAGGAACCACCATGACCGCACGCTCCACCCGTCGTACGACCGCCGCGCACTCCCGGCTAGCAGCGGTCGGTGCGATCGCGGTCGCAGGCGCTCTGCTGCTCACCGGATGCGGCGACCAGACCGAGAACAGCGACTCCGGCGGCAGCGACAACCAGTCCGCGAGCGGTGCTCCGCTGGCCGACAAGCTGCCGCAGTCGATCCGCGACAAGGGCACCATCAAGGTCGGCTCCGACATCGCGTACGCCCCGGTCGAGTTCAAGGACGACTCCGGCAAGACCGCCGGTATCGACCCGGACCTCGCGGACGCCCTGGGCAAGCAGCTCGGGGTGAAGTTCGAGTTCGAGAACGGCACCTTCGACACCCTGATCACCGGTCTGCGCTCCAAGCGGTACGACATCGCGATGTCCGCGATGACCGACACCAAGGACCGCCAGGAGGGCATCGACTCCGACACCGGCAAGAAGGTCGGCCAGGGCGTCGACTTCGTCGACTACTTCACCGCCGGTGTCTCGATCTACACCAAGAAGGGCGACGACCAGGGCATCAAGACCTGGTCCGACCTGTGCGGCAAGAAGCTCGTGCTCCAGCGCGGCACGGTCTCCGAGGACCTCGCCAAGGCCGAGAACGAGAAGTGCCCGGCCGGCAAGAAGATCTCCATGGAGGCCTTCGACAACGACCAGCAGGCCCAGACCCGCCTGCGCGCGGGCGGCGCGGACGCCGGCTCCTCCGACTTCCCGGTGGCGGCGTACGCGGTGAAGACCTCGGGCGGCGGCAAGGACTTCGAGCTCGTCGGCGAGCAGGTCGAGGCCGCGCCGTACGGCATCGCGGTCGCCAAGGACAACGCGCGGCTGCGTGACGCCCTGAAGGCGGCGCTGGACGCGGTGATCGCCAACGGCGAGTACAAGAAGATCATGGACAAGTGGGGCGTGGCGGAAGGCGCCGTCACCCAGGCCACCGTCAACGGCGGCAAGTGACCGCGCGGCGGGCACTGAAAGGCAACATCCGTGACTGTTGACATCGACAAGACGCCGGGCGGCCCGTCCGGCACCCCGCCGACCCCGCCGGAGGCCATCAAGGCCATCCCGGTCCGGCACTACGGGCGGTACGTCTCCGCGGTCGTCGCGATCGCGCTGCTGGCCGCGGTCGTCTACGCGTTCTCCCAGGGCAAGATCAACTGGGCTGCGATCCCGGACTACTTCTTCGACGACCGCGTCCTGACCGGCATGGGCAAGACGCTGCTGATCACCGTCCTCGCGATGCTGATCGGCATCGTCGGCGGCATCCTGCTCGCCGTGATGCGGCTCTCGAAGAACCCGGTGACCTCGTCCATCTCGTGGTTCTACATCTGGTTCTTCCGCGGCACGCCGGTCCTGGTGCAGCTCGTCGTCTGGTTCAACCTCGGCCTGGTCTTCGAGTACATCAACCTCGGCCCGTTCTACCGCGACGAGTGGTCGGACTTCATGACGCCGTTCCTGACGGCGCTGCTCGGTCTCGGACTCAACGAGGCCGCGTACATGGCGGAGATCTGCCGGGCCGGTCTGCTCGCGGTCGACGAGGGCCAGACCGAGGCGGCGCACGCGCTCGGCATGAGCCACGCCAAGACGCTGCGCCGGATCGTGGTCCCGCAGGCGATGCGCGTGATCGTGCCGCCGACGGGCAACGAGGTCATCAACATGCTGAAGACGACCTCCCTGGTGTCGGTCGTCCAGTACGCCGAGTTGTTCCGGGTCGCCCAGGACATCGGCCAGACCTCGGGCGCCCCGGCCGAGATGCTGTTCCTGGCGGCGGCCTGGTACCTGCTGCTGACCTCGGTCTTCAGTGTCGGCCAGTACTACCTGGAGCGCTACTACGCCCGCGGCTCCAGCCGCAGTCTGCCGCCCACCCCGCTGCAGAAGATCAGGGCGAACCTGTTCTCCCTGTCGAACCGCTCCAGCACGACGGGAGGTGCGGCATGACCGCCATGGTCAAGGCCGAGGGCGTGCACAAGTCCTTCGGCGCCGTCGAGGTCCTCAAGGGCATCGACCTGGAGGTGAAGCAGGGCGAGGTGTTCTGCCTCATCGGCCCCTCCGGCTCCGGCAAGTCCACCTTCCTCAGGTGTATCAACCACCTCGAGAAGATCAACGCCGGGCGTCTGTACGTCGACGGCGAGCTGGTCGGCTACCGCCAGAAGGGTGACAAGCTCTACGAGCTGAAGGACAGCGAGGTCGCCCTCAAGCGCCGGGACATCGGCATGGTCTTCCAGCGCTTCAACCTGTTCCCGCACATGACGGCCGTGGAGAACGTCATGGAGGCGCCGGTCCAGGTCAAGGGCATGAGCCGGGGCCAGGCCAGGGACCGCGCACGGGCCCTCCTGGAGCGCGTGGGCCTGGCCGACAAGGCCGGCAACTACCCCTCGCAGCTCTCCGGCGGCCAGCAGCAGCGCGTCGCCATCGCACGGGCCCTGGCCATGGACCCGAAGCTGATGCTGTTCGACGAGCCGACCTCGGCGCTCGACCCCGAGCTGGTCGGCGACGTCCTCGACGTCATGCGCGACCTCGCGGAGTCCGGCATGACGATGGTCGTCGTCACCCATGAGATGGGCTTCGCCCGCGAGGTCGGCGACAGCCTGGTCTTCATGGACAACGGCGTGGTGGTCGAGTCGGGCAACCCGCGCGACGTCCTGACCGACCCGCAGCACGAGAGGACGAAGGCGTTCCTGTCCAAGGTCCTCTGAGACCGGGCGAGAGGCCAGGGGCGGTACGGATCTCCGTACCGCCCCTTCGGCGTGTGGTCCTACTTGACCGCCAGCAGCAGGGTGTCCGACGGCGAGCACCACACCGGCCGCGCCTCGCCGAAGCCCTTCTCGCGCAGCACGCGCGCGTGCCAGGCCGCCGAGGGCATCTCGCCGTCGGCGTGCTCGCCGTAGATCTCGAAGCGGCGGGCGGTGGGTTCGGCGAGCGCCGGGTCCTTGGCGGCGAGCTGCCACCACTCGGACCAGTCCAGCGCGCCCTCGCCCTTGGCGGCGTCCATCCGCGTGTGCCGCTGGGCGCGCTCGGCCGCGTTGATCCTGGGCGTCGTGTCGTCGATCATGTGGTCCGCGTTCATGAAGACGCCACCGTCGCGGACCAGCTCCGCGACCCGCCCGTAGAGATCCGCGAGGGGTTCGGCGTGGAACCAGTGCAGGGCCGTCGCGGTCAGCACGGCGTCGTACGAGTCGTACGGCAGCTTCGACGGCCAGTCGGGGTCCTTGAGGTCGGCGGTGACGAAGGAGACCCGCTCGTCGCCCGCGAAGGTGCCCTCGGCGATGGCGAGGAGCGCGGGGTCGAGGTCCACGCCGGTGCTCGTGGCCTGCGGGAACCGGTCGAGCAGCCGGGCCGTGATGGTGCCGGTGCCGCAGGCCAGGTCCAGCACGCGGGGCGTGGGCCCGACGAGCGCCTCGACCATGTCGAGCATGATCCGGAACCGTTCCTCCCGGTCCGGCATGTACCACTCCTGCTGCCGGTCCCAGCTCTGCTGCCAGGCCTGCCAGTCGGCACCCGCCGCGGTGGTCGTGGTGGTCGTGGTCGCCGTGGTGGTGTCCGCGTTCGTCATCGAGCCCCTCCGTGCTGCGTCGCGTAATACCCTGGAAGCACGATCAGCTGTTACCTGACCGCAGGCACGACCCTAGAGCCCCTTCGTAAGGACTACAAGTGGAACTGGCCTATTACTCGGATTACGCCGTACGTCTCGTCAACACCGAGGAACCGTCGCGGGGCCAGGACTCCCTGACCTCGGTGGAGGCCGTCCGTGAGCTCTTCGGCACCAACCAGTCGGCGGCCCGCCGCGCGTCCGACGCCGACGTGACCCGGTTCCGCTCGGTCCGGGGACGGCTGCGCGCGGTCTTCGAGGCGGCCGACGGCGGCGACGAGACCCTCGCCGTGGACCTGCTGAACTCACTGCTCCTGGAGTTCCCGGTGAGCCCGCAGATCTCCGGCCACGACCACCGCGCGGAGGACGGCTCCCCGCTGTGGCACATGCACCTGGCGGACCACCCCTCCAACGCGACCGCCGGTTTCGCCGCCATCGCGGCGATGGGCCTGGCCTTCCACCTCACCGAGTACGGGGTGGACCGGCTGGGCCTGTGCGAGGCGGCCCCCTGCCGCAACGCCTACCTGGACACCTCCACCAACCGCTCCCGGCGCTACTGCTCCGACCGCTGCGCCACCCGCGCCAACGTGGCGGCCTACCGCGCCCGCAAGCGCCTGGAGGCGGACCGGTCGGCCAGCACCGGCCTGACCGCCGACAGTGCCCAGCGGACCACGGCGAGCGGCGAACGCTGACCCGGCCGCGGCGGCCGGTACCGGAACCGGACCCTGCCCAGCACCAGGTCCTGCGGGACCACCCCGTAGTCGGTGCTGTCCCCGCCCGCGAACGCGTTGTCCCCGAGCACCCACCAGCCGGCCCCGCGCCGTTCGGCCGCCCGCTTGACCACGAGCAGGTCCTGCTGGAAGGGGTGCCGCAGTACGACCACGTCACCCGGCCGGACCCGCGCTCCCCAGTGCACGAGCAGCACGTCACCGTGGTGCAGCGTGGGCACCATCGACGGCCCGGTCACCTCGGCCGGCCCGAAGGGCAACGCCCCTCTGGCACGCTCGGTCTCCTGCGACAGTTGCTCCGGCATCACCCGGCACCTCCCCGGTCTTTCCTCCACCAGTCTCAGTCTCACCCCGGACTTTTGTCCTAAGCCCACGGGGGCACTCGCGAAATCGGGCTTCCCAGGGAGTAATGTCCCCCCTGAGAAGACGATCACGAGGAAGGAACGCTTCATGCTTTCCCGCCTGTTTGCCCCCAAGGTCACGGTCAGCGCCCACTGCGACCTGCCCTGCGGCGTGTACGACCCGGCCCAGGCCCGCATCGAGGCGGAGTCGGTGAAGGCCGTCCAGGAGAAGATGGCCGGCAACGACGACCCGCACTTCCAGACGCGAGCCACGGTCATCAAGGAGCAGCGCGCCGAGCTGGCGAAGCACCACGTCTCCGTGCTGTGGAGCGACTACTTCAAGCCCCCGCACTTCGAGAAGTACCCGGAGCTGCACCAGCTGGTCAACGACACCCTGAAGGCCCTGTCGGCCGCCAAGGGTTCGAAGGACCCGGCGACCGGTCAGAAGGCCCTGGACTACATCGCCCAGATCGACAAGATCTTCTGGGAGACCAAGAAGGCCTGACGAACGTCAGCATCCCGGGGCCGGCGATCGGTGCACCATCGCAGGCCGCAGGACAGCCCGAAGGGGCCCGGCCGCCACCATGGCCGGGCCCCTTCGGCGTTGGTCGGGGAGGGCGGCGGCTCAGCGCTTCCGCTGGTACGTCCGCACCACGACGCCGTTGCCGAAGGTCCGCACCGAGTCCGGCACGAACTCGGTGACCTCGAAGCCGGAGGCGAACATGGGCATGCCGGTGCCGAGCACCACCGGGTAGGTCTTGATGACCAGTTCGTCGACCTCGTCGACCAGCTCGCCGGCGACGGCCGAGCCGCCGCACAGGTAGATGTCGAAGGCGCTGTCCTCCGCCTTCAACTCCCTGACCCTGCCGACCAGGTTCGCCGAGATGATCTCGACGTTCGGGTCGGGCGACCCGGTGAGCGTGCGCGAGGCGACGTATTCGCGCAGATGTGCGTACGGGCTGGTGACGCCCTCCTTGAGGGCCAGGTCGTAGCTGGCCCTCCCCTGGACGACCGTGTCGAACCGTTTGTTCGGCAGGTCGTCGATGCCGAGCGGCCGACGGCCGTGGGTCGGCAGTGTCTCCGGGTACTCCGACTTCAGGAACTCGAAGAACTCCTCGTCGACGAACGGGACCATGAACGACGCGTCGCCGTCCGGGCCGCCGATGAAGCCGTCGATCGAGCAGGCGACGAAGTACGTGAGTTTGCGCAAACCGGTCTCCCCTTCACATTGACCACTACGTTCACAGTACTCCAGGCGTAGTAGTGTGGGAAGTGGATTATCGGATTACAGGGTCTGCGGCTCTCGCCACATCGGCCACATACGGGGTCCGTCCGGCAGGTCCAGGGCCCGGCCGGTGAACTCGAAGCCGAGACGCTCGTACAGCACCTTGCCGCGGGCACTGCTCGCCTCGAGGTAGGCGGGCAGCCCCTCGCGGTCGCAGCGGTCGAGGACGCTCTCGATCAGCGCGGTGCCCAGCCCCTCGCCCTGCCGCCCGGGGAGCACGCCGATCATCCACAGGTACTCGTGGGCCCGGCCGGCGGGGTGGATGCCACCCGTCAGCCGGGCTATCAGCTCCACGCGCTCGTTCTCCGGGTCGACGGTCTGGCGGAGCTGTGCGGGACCGCCCTCGGCGTCCTCGGGCTCGTCCGCCGGAACGGGCAGCCACAGCGCGCAGGCGGCACCGTCCTCGGTGAGGTCTATGCGCCCGTCGGCGAAGACCGCGTCGGCGAACGCGGCCATGAGCCGGTGGTGCGTCCGGCGCCGGTACTCCTCTCCGGGGAAGACCCAGCCGCTCACCGGATCGTCCTGGAAAGCCTCGTCCAGCAACCGGACGACCAGATCCCGGTCGTCCTCCCCCGCCGTCCGGATCACCACACCCATGCCTCGCCCCTCCGACTCAACACCGCTTGCCCGTACGGCGGTTGAGCCTAACGGCTGGGCCCGCCCCCCCCAGTGGGAGAGACAGAGAGGCGGGCCCCGCACACCGTGGGGAAGTGCGGGACCCGCCGGACCGGAGCCGTCGGCGGTGCGGCCGTACGTCGGTCAGGTGCCGTACGGCCCTGCACGGGCTCCGGGGCCTTGCGTGGCGAGGCTCAGGTGCTGCGCCGGGTCACGAACTCGGCCAGCGCGAGCAGGCCGCCGGCCGCCTCTGGCTCGGGCACGGCACGGGCCAGCTCCTGCATGGCCCTCGCCATCCGGTCGGCCGCCTGGGCCTGCGCCCAGTCCCGGCCGCCGGCCCGCTCCACGGCCAGGGCGGTGTGCTCCAGGTCCTCCTTGCCCTCGTCGTACGGCGCCGCGTACAGCTCGGCCAGTTCGGCGGCGGCCGGGGTGCCGGAGGTCAGGGCGGCGACGACCGGCAGTGACTTCTTGCGGGTGGCCAGGTCCGCACCGGCCGGCTTGCCGGTGCGGCTCGGGTCGCCCCATATGCCGATGACGTCGTCGATGAGCTGGAAGGCCAGTCCGGCCTCACGGCCGAAGGCGTCCAGCGCCTCTACGTCCTCCGTGGCCGCACCCGCGTACAGCGCGCCGAGGGCGCAGGCGCAGCCCAGCAGGGCCCCCGTCTTGGCCTCGGCCATGGCGAGCGTCTCGTCGAGCGTGACCTCGCCCGGCGGGCGCCGTTCCATGGCCGTGTCCGCGTGCTGGCCCTCGCACAGCTCCATGACGCAGTCGGCGAGCCGGGTGGCCGCCGCCGCGGCCGCCGGGTGCGGGTCCGCGGCGAGCAGCCGCAGGGCGAGCGCCTGGAGGGCGTCCCCGGCGAGGATCGCGTCGGCGTCGCCGAACACGGTCCACGCGGTCGGCCGGTGCCGCCGGGTGGCATCCCGGTCCATCACGTCGTCGTGCAGCAGGGTGAAGTTGTGGACCAGTTCCACCGCCGCGGCGGCCCGGCCGGCCGCCGCGCGGGCCGCCGGCCCGCCGAGCGCGGTCGCCGCGGTGAGGACGAGCGCGGGGCGGATCGCCTTGCCCGCGTTGCCCGCCGCCGGTGTGCCGTCCGCGTGCTGCCAGCCGAAGTGGTAGAGCGCGATCCGGCGCATCGACTCGGGCAGCGATGCGATGGCGGACCGCAGTTCGGGATCGACCGACGCCCGTGACTCGCTCAGGAGTACGGCTGCCTCGTGCCCTTCGGCCACCTCCTGTCCCTGCCCGTCGGACGGCTCCCTCGGCTCCTTCTCGCGCTGCGTGCCGATGGGCGTGTGCCTTTCCGGCGTTTCGCTGGGACGGCGCGTCGCGGTGGCGCCGCGCGAGGTCTCCGTCATGGACTCACCTTCCCCCTGGGCCCGTCCGTACCCCGGGGGTGTACCCGCCCGGGAGGGCGGGGACACGGCGTTCGGGACAGTGGCGTCACCGCCAGCGGCCGATCTCGACGTTCTCCAGGACGCCGAGCGCGTCCGGTACCAGGACGGCGGCCGAGTAGTAGGCCGTGACCAGGTATTTGATGACGGCCTGCTCGTTGATGCCCATGAAACGGACCGACAGACTCGGCTCGATCTCGTCCGGGATGCCGGTGGCCCGCAGACCGATGACACCCTGGTCCTGCTCGCCGGTACGCATCGCGATGATCGACGACGTACGGGCCTCGGTGACCGGAATCTTGTTGCACGGGTAGATGGGCACACCGCGCCAGGTCGGGATGCGGTTCCCGGCGACGTCGATCGTCTCGGGGACGAGACCGCGCTTGTTGAGCTCGCGGCCGATGGCGGCGATGGCACGCGGGTGGGCGAGGAGCAGCTTGGTGCCGCGCCGGCGGCTCAGCAGTTCGTCGAGGTCGTCCGGACCGGGCACGCCGTCGTGCGGCTGGATGCGCTGGTCGTACTCGCAGTTGTGCAGCAGGCCGAACTCACGGTTGTTGATGAGTTCGTGCTCCTGGCGCTCCTTCAGCGCCTCGACCGTCAGCCGGATCTGCTGCTCGGTCTGGTTCATCGGCTGGTTGTACAGGTCGGCCACGCGCGAGTGGATGCGCAGCACGGTCTGGGCGACGCTCAGCTCGTACTCACGGGGCCGGGCCTCGTAGTCGACGAAGGTGTGCGGGATGTCCGGCTCGCCGGTGTGGCCGGCTGCGAGGTCGATCTCCTTCTCGCCGTGCTTGTTGGTGCGCTGCTCCGGGATCGAGCGCCGCTGCTCCAGGTGCTCGCGCAGCGAGTCCGACCGCTCCGCGACCTGCTCCACCTCCTGGCGGGGCAGCACCAGCACCGTGCAGGCGGTGACCGTGCGGGCGGTGAACTCCCAGATGGCGTCCCCGTCGAGGAGCGCCTGGTCGCCGAAGTAGGCGCCGTCGGCGAGGACGCCGAGCACCGCGTCGTCGCCGTAGGGACCGGTGCCGATCTTCTCGATCTTGCCGTGCGCCAGCAGGTAGACCTCGTCGGCCCGGCCGCCGAACGAGGCGATGACCTCGCCGGGACCGAACTCCCGCTGCTCACAGCGCTGCGCGAGTGCCGACAGGACCTCGTCGTCCTCGTACGACCGCAGGGCCGGCAGCTCGCCCAGCTCCGCGGGGACGACCTCGACGCGGTCGCCCGTCTTCACGAACGTCACGCGACCGTCGCCGACGGCGAAGGTCAGACGCCGGTTGACCCGGTACGTGCCGCCCTGGATGTCCACCCAGGGGAGCGAGCGCAGCAGCCAGCGCGAGCTGATCTCCTGCATCTGGGGAACGGACTTGGTGGTGGTGGCCAGGTTCCGCGCGGCCGCCGTGCCGAGGCTCTGCTGCGGCCTGGTCTGCTCGGTGCGGACCTCTTCGCCTACCGACATAAGGAATTGCCCTCCCGGTCATGCCGGACGGCTACGCCCGGCATCGATGTGCATGGACCAGCCTTCCTCACGGAGCGTGCCGGTGCTATTACACGAAAGAGGGGGAATGGATCACGTGCGGCCGGGGCAGATATGGGGGCTTGTCCGGCGTCTCGGCGTGTTGTCCGGCTCCGTCCGGCCCCTGTTGGGCACCCCTGGCCGGGATGAGATTGGCCGAAACGATTCGCACACGGACCGAGCAAGTAATAGGAGGTGCTCCGTTTCGGTACAAGCTCCGTACGAGGCGGCGGCATCGGGCGGCCGTCACGCAGCGTGAAGGAGCCGAGCGTGGCCTCACCCATGTCCGCGAGCAATTTCCTCAAGGCACTGAAGGCGGAGGGCCTCACCGTCGTCGAGGTCGGCGACTGGCGGGACCACAACCGCAACCACAAGGGCCCTTGGGGCCCCGTGCACGGTGTGATGATCCACCACACGGTCACCAGGGGCAGCGGGCGGACGGTGGACATCTGCCGCACGGGCCACGAGAGCCTGCCCGGCCCCCTGTGTCACGGCGTCGTCACCAAGGACGGCAAGGTCCACCTGGTCGGGTACGGCAGGGCCAATCACGCCGGTCTCGGCGACGACGACGTCCTGCGCGCGGTGATCGCGGAAAAGGCGCTGCCGCGGGACAACGAGGCGAACACCGACGGCAACCGGCACTTCTACGGCTTCGAGTGCGAGAACCTGGGCGACGGCGACGACCCCTGGCCGGCGGCGCAGCTGGAGGCCATCGAGCGGGCCGCCGCGGCGGTGTGCCGCCACCACGGCTGGAACGAGCGGTCCGTCATCGGTCACCTGGAGTGGCAGCCGGGGAAGGTGGACCCGCGCGGGTTCACCATGGCGGCGATGCGGGAGCGGATCCGGGACCGGCTGAAATGATCCGGGACCGGCCCGAGCAACCGGAGGTCGATCCGAGCGGCCAGGGCCCGGACGACGTGAGGTGTCCGCCGCGCGGCGGCGCGACAATGACGGGGTGACCGGCACCGACACCCCCGACCTCACCGCCCTGCGGCCCCGTCTGCCCTCGCCCCTGCACGAGGTGGCCGACGGACGGTTCGAGCGGCACGGTGTCCGGTTGCTGCTCAAGCGGGACGATCTGATCCACCCCGAGCTGGTCGGCAACAAATGGCGCAAACTGGCGCCGACTCTCGCCACGGCGGGCGGCCGTGCCGTCGTCACGTTCGGCGGCGCCTACTCCAACCACCTGCGGGCCGCGGCGGCCGCGGGCCGGCTGCTCGGGCTGCCCACGGTGGGCGTGGTCCGCGGTCACGAGCTGGCCGGCCGCCCGCTCAACCCCTCGCTGACCCGGTGCGCCGCCGACGGGATGCGGTTGCACTTCATCGACCGCGCGACGTACCGGCGCAAGTCCGAACCGGAGACCCTGGCGGCCCTCCTGCGCGCGGTGGACGCCGAGGACGCCGTGGTCGTCCCCGAGGGCGGCAGCAACGCGCAGGCCGTACGCGGCTGCCGCGCCCTGGGCGAGGAACTGGGCGACCACGCCGACGTGGCCGCCGTCGCCTGCGGCACCGGCGGCACCCTCGCCGGGCTGGCCGCCGGACTTCCCCGGGGGCGGCGAGCCCTCGGCATACCCGTGCTCAGGGGCGACTTCCTGGCGGGCGACATACGGCGGCTCCAGGAACACGCTTTCGGCGGGCCGCGCGGCGCCTGGAGCCTGGACGACCGCTTCCACCACGGCGGCTACGCCCGCACGACGCCCGGGCTGGACGACTTCGCCGAGGACTTCGAACGCCGCCACGGCCTGCCCGTGGAGCGCGTCTACGTGGCGAAGCTGCTGTACGCCCTGCTCGCCCTCACCGAGGAGGGCGCCTTCCCGCGCGGGACGACCCTGGCCGCGGTCGTCACCGGCCGCCCGTTCCCCTGAGCGGGCCGCCGGCCGCCGCGCCGGGTGGGCACGCTCAGGTGGTCTCCCGGTAGGCCGCCGCCTCCTCCAGGTCCAGCCGGCGCAGCAGTGTCCGGAGCATCTCGTCGTCGATGTAGCGGCCGTCCCGCAGCCGGACGAAGACCTCGCGCTCGGCGCTGATCATCTCCCTGGAGAGCCGCCGGTAGGTGTCGTCGACGGTCTCGCCGGTGACGGGATTGACCTGGCCGAGCCGTTCCCAGACGGCGTTGCGGCGGCGCTCCAGGACCGTGCGCAGGCGGTCGGCGAGCGGGGTCGGCAGGGCGTTGCGCTCGTCGGCCAGGAGCTCGTCCAGGCGCCGCTCCGCGGCCCGCGAGGCCTGCGCCTGGGCGTTGGCCTCCGCCAGCGTCTCGGCCTGCACGTCGTGCGCCGGGAACCTCAGCAGCCGGATCAGCGGCGGCAGGCTGACGCCCTGGACGACCAGCGTGCCGATGACGGTCGTGAAGGTGAGGAACAGGACGAGGTTGCGCTCGGGGAAGGGCTCGCCGCCGTGCACGGTGAGCGGGATGGAGAAGGCGATGGCCAGGGAGACCACACCCCGCATCCCGGCCCAGCCGATCACGAACGGCCCCTTCCAGGAGAGGTCGCCCTCGCGCGCGCGTACCCGTGCCGACAGCCGGGGCAGGTAGGTCGCCGGGTACACCCACACGAACCTCGCCACGGCGACCACCAGGAACACGGCGAGGGCGTACCAGGCGGCGTCGATCCCCTCGTACTCGCCCAAGCCCTTGAGGACGACGGGCAGCTGGAGTCCGATGAGGGCGAACACGGCCGACTCCAGGACGAATGCGACCATCTTCCACACCGCCTCCTCCTGGAGCCGGGTGGCGAAATCGACCTCCCACGCGCGGTGCCCGAGGTAGAGCGCGACGACGACCACCGCGAGCACCCCCGAGGCGTGCACCTGCTCGGCCACCGCGTAGGCGACGAACGGGATCAGCAGGGAGAGCGCGTTCTGCAGCAGCGCCTCCTTCAGGTGGGTGCGCAGCCAGTGCAGCGGCACCATCAGGACCAGTCCGACGCCGACGCCGCCCACCGCCGCGATCAGGAACTCGCCGATCCCGCCGGCCCAGGTCGCGCCCTCGCCGACGGCCGCCGCGAGCGCCACCTTGAAGGCGGTGATGGCGGTGGCGTCGTTCACCAGGGACTCGCCCTGGAGGATCGTGGTGATCCGGGAGGGCAGCCCCACGCGGCGGGCGACCGCCGTGGCCGCGACCGCGTCCGGGGGCGCCACCACCGCGCCGAGCACCAGGGCCGCGGTCAGCGGCAGGCCCGGCACGATGACGTAGGCGGCGCAGCCGACGACGAAGGTGGCGAACAGCACGTAGCCGACGGACAGCAGGGCCACGGGCCGGGCCTGCGCCCGCAGGTCCAGGTACGAACTGTCGGTGGCCGCCGTGTGGAGCAGCGGGGGCAGCAGCAGGGGCAGGACGATGTGCGGGTCGAGGGTGTAGTCGGGCACGCCGGGCAGGTAGCTCACCGCCAGGCCCGCCGCGACCAGCAGCAGCGGCGCCGGCACCGGCACGCGCCGTCCCGCCGCGGCGATCACTGTGCTGCCCGCCACCAGCAACAGCAGCGGCATCACGTCCATGGTCCTCGCCCGCCCTCGTTCTCCGCGCGGTCATCCGCACGCCCGTCGTAACCTGGCAATCATGAAACAGTGCACGCACGCCGACGCGCTGCCGCACCCGGAACCCGAGCCGTGCGGCGAGACCTGTCCGGAGTGCCTGGCCGAGGGCACGGACCCGGTACAGCTGAGGCTGTGTCTCATCTGCGGCCATGTCGGCTGCTGCGACTCCTCGCCCAGGCAGCACGCGACGGCGCATTACAAGGAGACCGGTCACCCGGTGATGCGGACCTTCGAGCCCGGGGAGAGCTGGCGCTGGTGCTTCGTCGATCACGTCCTCGTGTGACCTCTGCCCGGGACGGTTCGACCGTCTGACGTCTGGGTACGTCAACCCGGCGCGCGCTCTTCCGATTTGAGCCCGCCCACCCCCTAGCCACTGTGCGTGTTCGCGTGTTTACTATGAGTGACAGCATGGGGTTGGGGTCTCGGGGACAGGAAACTTCGGAGCGCGATAACGTCACCGCTGAACCACGTATCGCGTTATCCCGAGGGGCGTCCCTCGGCCCTGTAACGCTTGTACCACCTTGGAGGTGAGGGTGTCCCAGATCGCAGGCGAGCCCGCGACCCAGGACTTCGTCGAAGTCCGGCTGCCGGCCGCGGGTGCCTACCTGTCGGTGCTGCGTACGGCGACGGCCGGCCTCGCAGCTCGTTTGGACTTCACCCTCGACGAGATCGAGGACCTGCGCATCGCAGTCGACGAGGCCTGCGCGATCCTGCTTCAGCAGGCCGTGCCCGGCTCGGTGCTCAGTTGTGTCTTCCGCCTCGTCGACGACTCACTCGAAGTCACCGTCTCGGCGCCGACCACGGACGGCCACGCCCCCTCGCGGGACACCTTCGCCTGGACGGTGCTCTCCGCCCTCGCGGGCAAGGTCTCCTCCGCCGTGGACGAGGACAAAACCGTTTCGATCAGCCTCTACAAACAGCGCGGCGCGGGACCCGGGCCGACGTGAGGGACGGGGACGGGCCGGTGCGGGACGAAGAGCGCGGTACACGGGAGCTGCCGGCCGAGGGCACACGTTCTCCGAACGAGGCGCGACGCACGGCGGACGGCATCGACGGCATCCCCGAGCAGGCCCGGCCGCATCCGGAGGACGAGACCTCGCCCGAGGCCGTCGTTCCGGGCGACGGGCAGCGGACCGGGGAGACCCCGGTCCGGCCCGTCCGAGCGGAGGCGAGGGCTCGGGAAAGGGCGACGGGCGGGACGATGAGCGAGCACGAGCGACACTCCGAGGGCCACGCGCCGGGCGCACGGGGCGCACAGGGCACCCGGCACGACTCGCAGGACCGCAGCGGTGCGCGCCTCCTGTTCGCCGAGCTGCGCACGCTGACGAAGGACAGCGCGGAGTACGCGGAGCTGCGCAATCGGCTGGTCCGCATGCATCTGCCGCTGGTCGAGCACCTCGCGCGCCGCTTCCGCAACCGCGGTGAGCCCCTGGACGACCTCACCCAGGTCGCCACCATCGGGCTGATCAAGTCGGTGGACCGCTTCGACCCGGACCGCGGGGTGGAGTTCTCCACCTACGCGACCCCGACGGTCGTCGGCGAGATCAAGCGGCACTTCCGGGACAAGGGCTGGGCGGTGCGCGTCCCGCGCCGCCTCCAGGAGCTGCGGCTGGCCCTGACGACGGCCACGGCTGAGCTCTCCCAGCTGCACGGCCGCTCCCCCACGGTCCACGAGCTGGCCGAGAAGCTGTCGATCTCGGAGGAGGAGGTCCTGGAGGGCCTGGAGTCGGCCAACGCGTACTCCACGCTGTCCCTGGACGTCCCGGACACCGACGACGAGTCCCCGGCGGTCGCCGACACCCTCGGCGCCGAGGACGAGGCCCTCGAAGGGGTCGAGTACCGGGAGTCGCTCAAACCGCTCCTCGAAGACCTGCCCCCGCGCGAGAAGCGCATCCTGCTCCTGCGCTTCTTCGGCAACATGACCCAGTCCCAGATCGCGCAAGAGGTCGGGATCTCGCAGATGCACGTCTCCCGGCTGCTGGCCCGCACGCTGGCACAGCTGCGGGAGAAGCTGCTGGTCGAGGAGTAGCCGCCGGGCCGGGTACCGCCCGGGCGCCGTCGTCGGGCGCCCGGAGCTACTTCCCGGCGCCGCCCGGTCCCCGGATGCCCAGGGCCTGGGTGGTGGTGGGGTTGACGAGCAGCACCAGCCCGGCGACGGCCACCACTCCGAGCACGATGCCCGCCGGGACGGCCAGGCTGTCGGCCCGCACCATGTTGTAGGCGACGGGCAGCGCCATGATCTGCGTGATCACGGCGGGCCCCCGGCTCCAGCCCTTCCGGCCGATCAGTCCACGGGCGGCTAGCAGCGGCAGCAGGGCAAGGACGATCAGGGTGACGCCGCCGGTGACGGCCGCGGTCCGGTCGTCGGGGTGCCCGGTGAGGCCCTCCACGAGCATCCAGGCGCCGCCGACGACGAGCGCCAGCCCCTCCAGCGCGGCGACGGCGGCCGCGGCGGTCAGCCGGCCGGGGCGGGGGCCGGCCTCTTCGGCGGCCGCGGAGGTGGGGGCGGGGGTCTGCTCACTGCTCACCCCTGAAGGGTAGCCCTCGGCCTGTGCGCGCCCGCCCGGGTGTCGGGCGTATCACGCGCACGGGGTGCGGTGGGGATCTTCACCTCGGTCTGGGCCGAGTACCACCCAGTAGGTACCCTGCACACCATGCGTGCACTTCTCGTGGTCAATCCGGCGGCAACCACCACGAGTGCGCGCACGCGCGACGTGCTGATCCACGCGCTGGCGAGCGAGATGAAACTGGAAGCGGTCACCACCGAGTACCGCGGCCACGCCCGCGACCTCGGCCGGCAGGCGGCACAGAGCGACGACGTCGACCTGGTGGTGGCCCTCGGCGGCGACGGCACGGTGAACGAGGTCGTCAACGGCCTGCTGCACGCGGGACCCGACCCCGAGCACCTGCCCGGCCTCGCGGTGGTCCCCGGCGGTTCCACCAACGTCTTCGCCCGCGCCCTCGGCCTGCCCAACCACGCGGTGGAGGCCACCGGGGCGCTGCTGGACGCCCTGCGCCAAGGCAGCGAGCGCACCGTCGGTCTGGGCCTGGCGTCGGGTACGCCGGGCTCGGAGGACGAGGCGGTCCCGGCCCGCTGGTTCACCTTCAACGCCGGTCTGGGGTTCGACGCCGGCGTGGTCGGCCGCGTCGAGCAGCACCGCGAGCGCGGCAAGAAGTCGACGCACGCCCTCTACGTCCGCCAGGTGGTGCGCCAGCTCATCGGCGAGCCGCACCGCCGCAGCGGGACGATCACCCTGGAGCGGGCGGGCGAGGACCCGGTCACCGATCTGGTGCTCTCCATAGTTTCGAACACCTGCCCGTGGACGTTCCTCGGCAACCGCCCGATCTACGCCTCCCCCGAGGCGTCGTTCGACACCGCGCTCGACGTCTTCGGCCTCAGCCGGCTGTCGACGGCCTCGGTTGCCCGGTATGGCACCCAGTTGCTCACTTCGTCCCCCGAGCGCGGGCCGCGCGGTCGGCACGCGGTCGCCCTGCACGATCTGACCGACTTCACCTTGCATTCGAAGGTGCCCCTGCCCCTCCAGATGGACGGTGACCACCTGGGGTTGCGAACCAGCGTGACGTTCACAGGCGTACGCCGTGCACTGCGTGTGATTGTGTGAGCAGAAGGGGCGAAAGTCCTTTCACTCGAACGTTTAGACCAGGGTCCACCCCATGGAAGTACGGCTGTGACCTAGTCGACACCGAAGAATCAAAAAAAACTTTCCGGAAGGGGTTGTATCCGCCGCCGAGGTTTGCGAGTCTCTTCTTGGCGATCGGGACAGCCCGCAGGACCGGCATCCACAGATCACCGGAACCCCTCTTCAAACCACAGGACCACGCCAGGGAACCTGGCGCTAGGCCCTTCCCTTGTTGAGGGATTCGTGAAAGCGTTCACATTCACAAGCATCCCAGCATGTAATACCAAGGAGAGGTAGCAGCCATGGACTGGCGTCACCGCGCCGTTTGCCGCGAGGAAGACCCCGAGCTCTTCTTCCCCATCGGCAACACCGGTCCCGCGCTGCTGCAGATCGAGGAAGCCAAGGCCGTCTGCCGTCGCTGCCCCGTCATGGAGCAGTGCCTGCAGTGGGCGCTCGAGTCCGGCCAGGACTCCGGCGTCTGGGGTGGTCTCAGCGAGGACGAGCGCCGCGCAATGAAGCGCCGTGCCGCCCGCAACCGGGCTCGTCAGGCCTCCGCCTGACAACCCACCCCTACTGACAGCCTCAGCTTGGCGGCGCGTACAGCGAGTACGCATCCCCCGCTCCCGAGCCGCAGCGCGCAGTACCCCCGATGCGCATCGGACGATGTATCGCACGAGCACTGGCCTCGGACCTTCACCGGTCCGGGGCTTTTTGCTGTGCCCGCGCCCCTACGCCCCGTGCTGCTTCCGCGGCCTACTTCTCCGCGGGCACCGGGATGTCGAGGATCACCCGGGTGCCGCGCTCCGAGGCGGGGACCATGTCGAAGGTGCCGCCCAGCTCGCCCTCCACCAGGGTGCGGACGATCTGCAGGCCCAGATTGCCGGAGCGGTGCGGGTCGAAGTCCTCGGGCAGGCCGACGCCGTCGTCCTGGACGGTGACCAGCAGCCGGGCCTCCTTCGTCGTACCGCCGCGCACCGCGGAGACCTCGACCGTGCCGGTGTCGCCGTCCCGGAAGCCGTGTTCCAGGGCGTTCTGCAGCACCTCGGTCAGGACCATGGACAGCGGGGTGGCGACCTCGGCGTCGAGGATGCCGAAGCGTCCGGTGCGCCGGCCGGTGACCTTGCCCGGTGAGATCTCCGCCACCATCGCGAGCACGCGGTCGGCGATCTCGTCGAACTCCACGCGCTCGTCCAGGTTCTGGGAGAGCGTCTCGTGCACGATCGCGATCGAGCCCACCCGGCGGACGGCCTCCTCCAGCGCCTCGCGGCCCCGGTCGGACTCGATGCGCCGGGCCTGGAGGCGCAACAGGGCCGCCACGGTCTGGAGGTTGTTCTTCACCCGGTGGTGGATCTCCCGGATGGTGGCGTCCTTGGTGATCAACTCGCGTTCACGTCGGCGCAGTTCCGTCACGTCCCGCAGGAGCACCAGCGAACCGATGCGGGTGCCCTGGGGCTTGAGCGGGATGGCGCGGAACTGGATCACCCCGTCGTGCGCCTCGATCTCGAACTCGCGCGGCGCCCAGCCGCTGGCGACCTTGGCGAGCGCCTCGTCCACCGGGCCGCGGGAGGGGGCGAGTTCGGCGGTGGTGCGGCCCAGGTGCTGGCCCACCAGGTCGGCGGCCAGGCCCATGCGGTGGTAGGCCGACAGGGCGTTCGGCGAGGCGTACTGGACGATGCCGTCGCCGTCGACCCGGACCAGGCCGTCGCCGACGCGGGGCGAGGCGTCCATGTCGACCTGCTGGTTCTCGAACGGGAAGGCGCCGGCCGCGATCATCTGGGCGAGGTCCGAGGCGCTCTGCAGGTAGGTCAGCTCCAGGCGGCTCGGGGTGCGCACGGTGAGCAGGTTGGTGTTGCGGGCGATGACCCCGAGAACGCGGCCCTGGCGGCGTACCGGGATGGACTCGACGCGGACCGGGACCTCCTCGCGCCATTCGGGGTCGCCCTCGCGCACGATGCGGCCCTCGTCCAGGGCGGCGTCCAGCATGGGGCGCCGACCGCGCGGGACGAGGTGGCCGACCATGTCGTCCTGGTAGGAGGTGGGACCCGTGTTGGGCCGCATCTGGGCGACGGAGACGTAGCGCGTGCCGTCCCGGGTGGGGACCCACAGGACCAGGTCGGCGAAGGAGAGGTCGGAGAGAAGCTGCCACTCCGAGACCAGCAGATGGAGCCACTCGAGGTCGCTGTCGTCGAGCGCGGTGTGCTGGCGTACGAGTTCGTTCATGGAGGGCACGGGCTGAGCGTACCTGGCGGTACGGACAGTGATCGAAACCAGCCACTCCGCACGGCTCCCCGCCCCCCGGACGCGGCCCGGCAGACTCCCGGAAACACCCGCGGGCCGCGGCGCCTGAGAGGGACCCTCAACCCTCCCGGCACCGCAGCCCGGAGCAACATCGGCCGTGGGGTGTGCGGTCCCGGTCGGCCGAAGGATGAGGAGCCGGGGCAGTCAGGGCAGAGAGCTCCGGTTCCTCGGTCCGTCCTCCTGTGCGGGGAGGACGGAAGCCTGACGATCACCTTGCGCGAGTGACACGGTCGGTGCCTCGCTGTCCATTGTGGACTAGACCACTAACCGTGTCCATGCGGTGGACGTTGTTTGTTGTTGGTGACTTCCGCCGCCCGCACCACCGTCCGGGCAGCCGCCAGAAGCCTAACCCTGATGGCTCAACCTCGGGGCCAGACCGCCAGGGCAATTTCCGCGAGTGCCTCCAGCTCCGCCCGGCTCGCGCCGTCGCGCGCCTGCTGGGACATGCCCTGGATCATCGCGCCGGTGTACCGGGCGAGGGCGGCGGCGTCGGTGTCCGGCGGCAGTACGCCCTCGTCCACGTCGGCGTCGATCCGGCGCTCGATGGCGGCGATGTTGGCGTTGCGCCGCTCCCGCAGGGACTCCTCGACCTCGGCGGTCGAGCAGTTGGCGGCCGCGTGGATGACGAGGCAGCCGTGCGGCCGGCCGGGGGCCGTGTACTCGGCGGCGGCCTCGCGCAGCATCCTCTCTATACCCGCGCGCGCGGTCGGCTCCTCGGCGAGGGCACGGTCGCCGAAGGAGCCGTACCGCAGGCCGTACTCCTGGACGACCTCCTCGAAGAGCGAGCGCTTGTCGCCGAAGGCGGCGTAGAGACTCGGGGCGCCGATGTCCATGACCCGTGTCAGGTCGGAGACGGACGTGGCCTCGTAGCCGTGCTCCCAGAACGCCAGCAGCGCGGCCTCCAGCGCCGTCGCCCGGTCGAAGGAGCGCGGCCGGCCGCGGGTCCTGGCCGCACCGCTCCGAGCAGGCGACCCGGACCGTTCACTCTTCTCACCGCTCACCATGGGGTGCATTTTATAGCGCTCACTAGAAAAAGTCCGCCCGGCACCTGTACGGTCATTTCTGTAGCGACCACTAGTAAATGCGAAGGGGGCGACGGAATGGGCGTGCTGACGGGCAGGACGGCACTCGTCACAGGGGCGAGCAGGGGCATCGGGCGGGGCATCGCGGAGCGGCTGGGCCGCGACGGCGCGCGGGTCGGGGTGCACTACGGGCGGAGCGAGGCGGCGGCGAGGGAGACGGTCGCCGCGATCGAGGCCGCGGGCGGCTCGGCGTTCACGGTCAGGGCCGACCTGGCCGCTCCGGGTGCAGCCGAGGCGCTGTGGGAGCAGTTCGACAGACACGCCGACGGCCTGGACGTCCTGGTGAACAACGCGGGGATCGGCAACACGCGCCCCATCGGGGAGATAGGGGAGGCGGAGTACGACGCGGTCTTCACCGTCAACGTGAAGGCGCCGTTCTTCATCCTCAAGCACGGCATGCACCGGCTGCGCGACGGCGGCCGGGTCGTCAACATCTCGTCGGGCCTGGCGCGTACGGCCGTGATGCCCGACAACATGGCGTACGCGATGACCAAGGGCGCGCTGGACGTGTTCTCGCGCGACCTCTCCAAGGTGCTCGGCGCCCGCGGCATCACGGTGAACTCGGTGGCGCCCGGCATCATCGACACGGACAACACGGCCGAGCTGCTGCACGGGAGCCCGGACGGCTGGGGGCGGGCCGCCGCGCTCTCCGCACTCGGCGGGGTGGGGTCGACCGCCGAGGTGGCCGACGTCGTCGCGTTCCTCGCCTCGCACGGGGGCCGATGGGTCACGGGGAGCTGGGTGGACGCCACGGGAGGTTCACTGACCTGACACCCCCGCCGGCGCACACGCCGTCACACCACCACTCGCCTGACCGTTTCAGCGAGACCGCGCGGGCCTGCTCTGTTAGATTGGTCTAAACCACATAGCCAGTCCCGGGCCCCGGGTGAGTCCTCTCTTCGAAACGGCAGGCCAGCGTGGAAGTTGTCATCGTTCCCGATGCCAAGGCGGGCGGCGAACTCATAGCCGAAGCCATGGCACAGCTGCTCCGGCGCAAGCCCGACGCCCTGCTCGGGGTGGCCACCGGCTCGACGCCGCTGCCCGTGTACGAGGCGCTGGCGGCCAAGGTGCGCTCGGGTGCCGTGGACACCGCGCGGGCGCGGATCGCCCAGCTCGACGAGTACGTGGGGCTGGCCGCGGAGCACCCGGAGTCGTACCGCTCGGTGCTGCGGCGCGAGGTGCTCGAACCGCTGGGCATCGGCATGGACGCGTTCATGGGCCCCGACGGGACGGCCGCGGACGTGCAGGCGGCGTGCGAGGCCTACGACCGGGCGCTCGGCGGCGCCGGCGGGGTCGACCTCCAGCTGCTGGGCATCGGCACCGACGGGCACATCGGTTTCAACGAGCCGTGCTCCTCGCTCGCCTCGCGGACGCGGATCAAGACCCTGACCGAGCAGACCCGGGTCGACAACGCGCGCTTCTTCGACGGCGACATCGAGCAGGTGCCGCACCACGTGATCACCCAGGGCATCGGCACCATCCTGGAGGCCCGGCACGTGGTACTGCTCGCCACCGGTGAGGGCAAGGCCGACGCGGTCGCCGCGAGCGTCGAGGGCCCGGTCGCGGCCGTGTGCCCGGCCTCCGCGCTGCAGTTGCACCCGCACGCCACGGTCGTCGTCGACGAGGCCGCCGCGTCCAAGCTGAAGCTCGCCGACTACTTCCGGCACACCTACGCCCACAAGCCGGACTGGCAGGGCATCTGACGTTTCCCCCCGGCTCTCCCCGTCCCGCGCGCGGAGCCTCACGGGACGGTCACTCACGTGCGAAGGCGCCGGTTCCCCACGGGGACCCGGCGCCTTCGTGTGTCAGGGCCGGGCCCGCCGCGCCCATGCCCGTGCCCGTGCCGTGCCGCCGCGCCGACACTCACACCGAAGGCGCCGGTCCCGTCACGGGTCCGGCGCCTTCGGTGTGAGGGCGGGGGTTGGTCAGACGCCCGCGAGGGCCTCCGCCGCCGCTCGGCCGCAGACGCGGGCCGCGCCGTGGGTGGCGAGGTGGACGGCGCCGCGGGGCTCCGCACGCGGGACGCCCATCTCGACGACGACCGTGTCGGGGCGGGCCGCCAGCAGGACGTCGAGGGCCGCCGCCATCCACGGGTGGCGGTGCTCGTCCCGGACGACGGCGACGATGCGGCGGGGGCCCGCCGCGGCCAGCGCCTCGCGGCCGGCGTCGGCCCCGTTGAAGCTGCCGGTCTCGGTGCCCGGCAGCAGGCGGCACAGCTCGGCGGCCACGCCCCAGGGCGTCTCGTCGCCGACCGCGATGTTCGCCACCGGGGTGAGCGCGGCGACGTACGGCGGCTCGGTGAGGGGGGCGAAGTCCCCGGTGACGCGCAGCGCGCGGCGGGCCGCGCGCAGGCCCACGTCGCCGTCGGCGGCGTCCGAAGCCCCGTCGGCCGGACGGTTCGCCGCGGCCCAGCGGGACAGGGACCGGACGCGTTCCGCCGCGTCGGCCAGCCGCTCCTCGGGCAGTTCACCCGCGCGGACGGCCTCGGCCAGCGCGTCGCTCAGCCGCCGTACGGTGCCCTCGTCGTGCAGGCCGCCGCCCACGCAGATCGCGTCGGCACCGGCGGCGACGGCCAGGACGGTGCCGCGCTCGATGCCGTACGTGCCCGCGATGGCCTTCATCTCGATGCCGTCGGTGACGATGAGCCCGTCGTAGCCCAGTTCGCCCCGGAGCAGGTCGGTCAGGATGCGCCGGGACAACGTTGCCGGAAGCTCCGGGTCCAGGGCCGGGACCAGGATGTGGGCGCTCATCACCGCGCGGCTGCCGGCCGCGATGGCGGCGCGGAAGGGGACCAGGTCGCGTTCGGCCAGCACGTCGGCGCCCACGTCGATGCGCGGCATGGCGTGGTGGGAGTCGATGCCCGTGTCGCCGTGGCCCGGGAAGTGCTTGGCGGAGGTGGCCACGCCCGCGGACTGCATCCCGGTGATGTAGGCGGCGGTGTGCCGGGCGACCAGATCGGTGTCGGAGCCGAAGGCCCGCACGCCGATCACCGGGTTGTCCGGGTTGGAGTTCACGTCGGCGGACGGCGCCCAGTTGAAGTTGACGCCCGCGGCGGCGAGCCGGCGGCCCAGTTCCGCGGCCACCGCGCGGGTGAGCCCGACGTCGTCCACCGCGCCGAGGGCGTGGTTGCCGGGGAAGGAGGAGCCGGTGCGCACCTCGAGCCGGGTGACGTCGCCGCCCTCCTCGTCGATCGCGACCAGCAGGTCCTCGCGCTCGGCGCGCAGCTGCGCGGTCAGGGCCGCCACCTGCTCCGGCGAGGTGACGTTGCGCCCGAACAGGGCGACGGACGCCAGCCCTTCGCCGATGCGGCGCAGCAGCCAGTCGGGGGCGGTGGTGCCGGCGAAGCCGGGCTGGAGGACGGTGAGCGCGTCGCGCGTGAGGGTGTCGGTGGCCCTCGCGAGGGTCGTCATCGGTGGTGCTATCCCTTCACGGCGCCGGCGGTCAGGCCGCTGACGGCCTTGCGCTGGAGGTAGACGAAGAGGATCAGGATCGGGATGGCGAACAGGGAGGAGGCGGCCATGGTCGCACCCCAGTTGTCGCCGAAGACGGTCTGGAAGCTGGTCAGCCACAGCGGCAGGGTCTGGGACTCCGCCTCCTTGTTGACGACCAGGACGAGGGGGAGCTCGTTCCAGGCGGTGATGAAGCCGAACATCGAGGTGGACATCAGGCCCGGGGCGAGCAGCGGCAGGATGACGCGGCGGAAGGCCTGGACCCGGGTGCAGCCGTCGACCATCGCGGACTCCTCCAGCTCCTTCGGCACGGCGGCGACGAAGCCGCGCAGCGTCAGGATGGTGAAGGGCAGGATCATCATCATGTAGAAGAGCGTGAGCGGCACCAGGCTGTTCAGCATCGAGGCGTCGCGCACGATCATGTAGATCGCGATGACCATGACTTCCCAGGGCGCCATCTGGGCGAGCATGAAGCCGACGATGAAGCCGCGCCGCCCCTTGAACCGCATCCGCGCCAGGGCGAAGGACCCGGCCAGCGCGATGATCAGCGAGAAGACGACCGCGCAGACGGTGACGATGAGCGAGTTGCTGACGTACGTCCAGAAGTGGTCGGCTTCCGTCGCGGTCTTGAAGTGCTCGAAGGTGACGTCGGTCGGGAACCAGACCGGGTCCTCCGAGATGATGTCCGCGGTCGGCTTGAAGGCCGTGGCGAACATCCAGTAGACGGGGAAGACGAGGCCGATGAACAGGACGACGGCCGTGACGTTGGGCCACACGCGGCCGAAGAGCGAGCGCTTCACAGCTCGTCCTCCTCTTGCTTGAGCACGATCCTGAGGTAGTACGCGGTCAGGCCGAGCAGGATCAGGATGGTCAGCACCGCGATCGCCGCACCCATGCCGTAGTGCTGGTTGCCGACGCCCTCGATGTAGGCGTAGACGGGCAGGATCTCGGTGAGACGGTCCGGTCCGCCGCCGTTGAACGTGTAGACCTGCACGAACGCCTTGAAGATCCAGATGACCTCCAGGAACGTCGTCGCGTAGAGGAACGGGCGCAGGAACGGCAGGGTGACCGAGGTGAAGCTGCGCCACGCGCCGGCCCCGTCGAGGGCGGCCGCCTCGTACAGCTCGTCGGAGATGGTGGTGGTCGCCGCGTAGAGGTTGATCGCGACGAACGGGACGGACATCCACACGATCAGCACGGTGACGACGAAGAAGGTCGAGAACTGGCTGCCGGTCCAGCTGAAGTCGGCCATGGAGTGCCAGCCGAGCTTGTCGAGCACCCAGTTGACGACGCCGAAGCGCTGGGCAAAGAGCCACTGGTAGACGGTGGTCGCGGCGACCACCGGCATGGCCCACGCCAGTACCAGGCCGATCATCAGCACGAACCGCATCGCCCTGCCGAGGCGGGCGAGCAGCAGGCCGATCAGACCGCCCACCACCATGGTGAGGACGACGTTGACCGCCGTGAAGATGATCGAGCGGAGGGTGACGCGCCAGAAGTCCTCGCCGGTGAGGACCTCCTTGTAGTTGTCGAAGCCGGTCCACTCGGTGACGTGCTGGATCAGCTGCGCCATGTTGAGGTTCTGGAAGGACAGCAGGCCGTCCTTCAGCAGCGGCCAGCCGAGCAGCAGCACGGTGGCCGCGGCGGCGGGCAGCAGCAGCAGATACGGGGCCAGCGCGCCGACCCGCGACGCGGCTCTCGCTCTCGGCCCGCCGCTTCCCCCACCGTCCGCCTTGCGGACGTCCGACGGGCCTGAGGGCGGCCGTTCGGTCTGCACGGTCATGCTCGGGGTCTCTCTCTTCTCGACCTGTTCACCTCGACGCCGGGGCGGGGGCCGTCGTGTGCCGGCCCCCGCCCCGGCTCACCCGGTGCTACTGCTGCTGCGCCAGGCGCTTGTTGAACTCGCCCTCGACCTGCTTGGCGGCCTCGGCCGGGGACTTCCCCTTCATGACGGCCGTCAGGTACGTCTTGATCGGGTTCGGGTCGTTCTCGACCGCGGCCCACTCCGGGATCAGCGGGGTGGTGTCACCGGTCCCGGCGGCGGGTGCGGCGGCCTCGGCGGCGGCGTTGCCCTTCAGGTTGCTCTGCAGCGCCTCCTTGTTCGGGATGACGCCGTTGGCCTTGGCCAGCCCGCCCTCGAACTTGTCGGAGAGCGCGAGCTTCAGGAACTCCTTGGCGAGGTCCTGCTTCTTGCTGCCCGCGGCGACGGCCAGGTTGGAGCCGCCGAGGAAGACACCCTCGGGCTTGTCCGCCGTGGGGCCCGGGATGGTGAAGTAGCCGAGGTCCTTCTCGATCGCCGGGTTGGTGGCGATCGCCGTGGCGCCCTCCCAGCCCATGCCGATGAAGGCGCCGGTCTTGCCCTTGGCGAAGATCTCACCCTGCTGCGGGGTGGCCTCGTCCTTGTCCTTGGGTGCCTTGGACAGGGCCTGGAACTTCTTGTAGGTCTCGGTGGCTGCGGCGACCTTCGGGTCGGAGAGGTTGGAGACGTACTTGTCGCCGTCCTTCTTGACCAGTTCGCCGCCCTCGCCGATGACCAGGCCCACGAAGTGGTACCAGTTCTGGCCGGGCAGGTAGATCGGCTCGGCGTCGGTCTTCTCGCCGATGGTCTTGAGGTCGTTGTAGAAGTCGTCGCGGGTCTTGGGCAGTTCCTTGATGCCCGCGTCCGCCCAGATCTTCTTGTTGTAGACGACGACGCGGTTGACCACGAACCACGGGGCCGCGTACTGCTTGCCGTCGAAGACGGCGGACTTGTTGAGGGACTCGGACCAGTCGGTGCCGATCTCGCCCTTGAGGTCGCTCAGGTCGGCGAGGCCGCCGGTCTTGGCGTAGGCCGGGGTCTGGGTGTTGCCGATCTCGAAGACGTCGGGGGGGTTCTCCTCGGAGAGGGCGGTGGTCAGCTTCTGCTGGATGCCGTTCCACTTCTGGATCTCGAACTTGACCTTGGCCTTGGTCTTCGCCTCGAACTCCTTGGCGAGGTCCGCCTGCCAGTCGTCCGGGGAGGAGCCGTCCATCACCCAGACGGTGAGCGTCTCGCCGGCGTAACCGTCGGCCCCGGCCTTCTTGCCGTCGTCGTCGCTGTCGCCCCCGCATGCGGCGATGGAGACCATCATGCCCGCGATACCGATCGCGGCTATAAGCTTGCGCTTCACGCCAACCCTCCTCAGGGATGCCACACAACCCCCCTGCCTCCCCGCGGTTGCTCGTCGACGCGGACCGCCCATGGGGCCGGGACCTGGACCAATGGTGTAGACCAGTACGGGGAGCTTGGCCCAGACCAATAGGACTGTCAAGGGTGTTCAAACTCCGTCCCGTCGTCCGTGATGGGACCGAGATATGCAGGGACCTTTCATTGCGCAAGCGACAGATCGGGCGGACCGGGACCGGGTGTACCACCCCCCACCGAATGAGGTGCGGAGACGACTCCGAACGCGCGTACCAGCGACGTCCGACTCGCCTGTGGACTAGACCAAGGGTGTTCCCGCGGGTATACAGAAGGGATCACGGAGCGTGCGGGGGCCATCCCGGCACGAAGCCGTGCCACGATGTGAGCCGTGGCCGACAGGGATAGCGGTCGCTTCGGCACCCGGAGCCGGGAAGGCAGAGCATGAGCACCGACGTCAGCAGTGCGGAGAACGAGGGTGGGGCGACCGTCCGTACCGCGCGCGTGCCCAAGTACTACCGTCTGAAGAAGCATCTGCTCGACATGACCCGGACCCAGACACCGGGCACACCGGTCCCGCCGGAGCGCACCCTCGCCGCCGAGTTCGACACCTCGCGCACCACGGTGCGCCAGGCCCTGCAGGAGCTGGTCGTCGAGGGCCGCCTGGAGCGCATCCAGGGCAAGGGCACCTTCGTGGCCAAGCCCAAGGTGTCGCAGGCGCTGCAACTCACCTCGTACACCGAGGACATGCGGGCCCAGGGGCTCGAACCCACCTCGCAGCTGCTGGACATCGGCTACATCACCGCCGACGACCGGCTCGCCGGACTGCTGGACATCACGGCCGGCGGCCGGGTGCTGCGCATCGAGCGGCTGCGCATGGCCAACGGCGAGCCGATGGCGATCGAGACCACCCACCTCAGCGCCAAGCGCTTCCCCGCCCTGCGCCGCTCCCTGGTGAAGTACACGTCCCTCTACACCGCGCTCGCCGAGGTGTACGACGTCCATCTCGCCGAGGCCGAGGAGACCATCGAGACCTCCCTGGCCACCCCGCGCGAGGCCAGCCTGCTCGGCACCGACGTGGGCCTGCCCATGCTGATGCTCTCCCGGCACTCGCAGGACCGCACCGGTCAGCCGGTGGAGTGGGTGCGTTCGGTGTACCGGGGCGACCGCTACAAGTTCGTGGCCCGCCTCAAGCGGCCCCAGGACTAGGACATACCCGGCATACCCCCTCGCGCGCGGGCGCGAAGTTGCGGTTGAGGACCGATATACGGACGAGGTCTTCCGCTGTCTTGACACCGTCACCTACATTTCGTGCGCACTGCACGAGGTGATCAGCGAGGGGACGGAGCCGCGCATGCCAGAAGACACAGAGGCGAGCAGAGAGCCGGTGGTGACGCCGGTGCGCGTGGTCATCGGGCTCTGTCTCGTCGCACCGTTCGTCGCCATGCTGTGGGTCGGTTCGTACGCGAAGACGGATCCGACCTTCATCGGCATCCCGTTCTTCTACTGGTACCAGATGGCCTGGGTGCTGATCTCCACCCTGCTGACGGTGACCGCGTACAAGCTGTGGCAGCGCGACCAGCGCGGACGCGCCACCCACTCCCCCGCCGCCTCCGCCCCCTCCACCCCGAAGGGTGGTGAGTCGCGATGAACGACGGCGTGAACGGCGTCGCACTCGCCGTCTTCATCTTCTTCTTCGTCCTCGTCACCGCCATGGGCTTCCTGGCCGCCCGCTGGCGCCGGGCCGAGAACGAGCACAGCCTCGACGAGTGGGGCCTCGGCGGCCGCTCGTTCGGCACCTGGGTCACCTGGTTCCTGCTGGGCGGCGACCTGTACACGGCGTACACCTTCGTGGCCGTCCCGGCGGCGATCTACGCGGCGGGCGCGTCCGGCTTCTTCGCGGTGCCGTACACGATCCTGGTCTACCCGCTGATCTTCACCTTCCTGCCCCGCCTGTGGTCGGTCTCGCACAAGCACGGCTACGTGACGACCTCGGACTTCGTGCGCGGCCGGTTCGGCTCCAAGGGCCTGTCGCTGGCGGTGGCCGTCACCGGCATCCTGGCGACCATGCCGTACATCGCGCTCCAGCTGGTCGGCATCCAGGCCGTCCTCGACGTGATGGGCGTCGGCGGCGGCGAGGACACCAACTGGTTCGTCAAGGACCTGCCGCTGCTGATCGCCTTCGGCGTGCTGGCGGCGTACACCTACTCGTCGGGACTGCGCGCGCCCGCGCTGATCGCGTTCGTGAAGGACACGCTGATCTACATCGTCATCGCGGTGGCGATCATCTACATCCCGATCAAGCTGGGCGGGTTCGACGACATCTTCGCGTCGGCGAGCGACAAGTTCACCGAGACGGGGGCGGGCGGAGTGGTACCGAACGCGGGGGGCCAGTGGACGTACGCGACCCTGGCGCTCGGTTCGGCGCTCGCGCTGTTCATGTACCCGCACTCGATCACCGCCACGCTGTCCTCGCGCAGCCGTGAGGTGATCCGCCGCAACACCACGATCCTGCCGCTGTACTCGCTGATGCTGGGCCTGCTCGCGCTCCTCGGCTTCATGGCGATCGCGGCCGGGGTCAAGGTGAAGAACGGCCAGCTGGCGATCCCGCAGCTGTTCGAGAACATGTTCCCGGACTGGTTCGCGGGCGTGGCCTTCGCGGCGATCGGCATCGGCGCCCTGGTTCCGGCGGCGATCATGTCGATCGCGGCCGCGAATCTCTTCACCCGCAACATCTACAAGGACTTCATCAAGCCCGACGCCACCCCGGCACAGGAGACGAAGGTCTCCAAGCTGGTGTCGCTGCTGGTGAAGGTGGGCGCGCTGATCTTCGTCCTGGGCATGGACAAGACCGTCGCGATCAACTTCCAGCTGCTGGGCGGCATCTGGATCCTGCAGACCTTCCCGGCCCTGGTCGGCGGCCTGTTCACCCGCTGGTTCCACCGCTGGGCGCTGCTCGGCGGCTGGGCGGTCGGCATGGTCTACGGCACGGTCGCCGCCTACGGTGTGGCCTCGCCGACGCAGAAGCACTTCGGCGGCTCCTCCGACGAGATCCCCGGCATCGGCGAGATCGGCTACATCGGTCTCACCGCCTTCGTGCTGAACGTCCTGGTCACCGTGGTCCTGACCTTCGTCCTGAGGGCGGTCAAGGCGCCCGACGGCGTCGACGAGACCAAGCCGAGCGACTACACGGCGGACGCCGGCGACCCCGGCCTCCAGGTGGAACTGCCGCCGGCCACGGCGGGCAGCTCGCACTAGCGGCAGACTTCAGCGGGCCGTCGGAGAAATCCGGCGGCCCGTTGTCGTACCCGTCGGGCACACTCGGCGTCATGGACTTCGTGATCCGACGGGCGACGGCCGAGGAGTACGACACCCTCGGCGAAATCACCGCGCAGGCCTACCTGCGCGACGGCCTCCTCGACTTCGGGGAGAGCGACTCCTACCTGGACGAGCTGCGCGACGTGGCCAAGCGGGCGGCGGCCGCCGAGGTGCTGGTCGCCGCGGCGGAGGGGCGGGTGCTCGGCGGCGTCACCTTCGTGCCGTCCGGCGGCCCCATGGCGGACATCGCGCGTCCCGGCGAGGCCGAGATACGCATGCTCGCCGTCGCCCGCGAGGCACGCGGCCGCGGGGCCGGCGAGGCCCTCGTGCGGGCCTGCGTCGACCGCGCCCGGTCCGTGGCGGGCTGCACGGGTGTCGTGCTGTCGACCCAGCGCGCCATGCACACCGCCCACCGCCTCTACGAACGGCTGGGCTTCGTCCGCACCCCCGCCCGCGACTGGAACCCCTTGCCGGAGCTGGACGGCATCATGCTGCTCACCTACGAACTGACGCTCTGACGCTCTGACGCTCTGACGCTCTGACGCCGACCCTAGACGCCCCCTGACACTCCATCCGGACACAACATCTGGGGGTACTGGCGGAGCCCGGCACAAGATGTATGCTCGTGCTCGCTGTCGCCGCAGGGGAATCCGGTGCGAATCCGGAACTGTCCCGCAACGGTGTACTTGCGTGCATCCGTACGTCTTCGCACGTGCGCGCACGCCTGTCCAGTCCGAGGACCTGCCGACAGTGCGCCCGGCCGTCCCGGTCCGGGTGCCATGACGTCCGGGCCTCGTGGAGTGGGCCGGTGGACGCGACGCCGTGCGCGCTCGTGAGCCCCCCTGCCCTCCGCCAGGCCCCGTGCCGAGCGAGGGAGTGCTCCACGTGACCATCGCGCCAGCCGATCCGGCTTCAGCGAACCCGGTGACGGCGACCGGGGAACCCGACGGACCCGGTGCCGCCCTGCTGCGGACCCTGACCGGGCTGACCGCCGACCTCCCCGGAGCCGACCCCGGCCGGGTGGCCGCCGCCGCGCTGCGGGGCCGGTCCGCCCATGCCGACGAGGCCGAGCTGCGCGAGCTGGCCACGGAGGCGGCCGCCGGTCTGATCTCCGAGGACCCGGTCTACTCCCGGCTGGCCGCCCGGCTGCTGACCATCGGCATCCGCGCCGAGGCCGCCTCCCAGGGCGTCGTCACCTTCACCGACTCGGTCGCCACCGGCCACCGCGAGGGCCTGATCGCCGACCGCACCGCCGCGTTCGTCCGGCTGCACGCGGCCCGCCTCGACGCGCTGGTCGATCCGGACGCCGACGACCGCTTCGGCTACTTCGGGCTGCGCACCCTGTACAGCCGCTACCTGCTCCGCCACCCGATCACCCGCAAGGCCGTCGAGACGCCCCAGCACTTCCTGCTGCGGGTCGCCTCCGGACTCGCCGAGGACGACACCACGCGGGCCGTGGACGAGGTCGCTGCCCTGTACGGCCTGATGAGCCGCCTGGACTACCTGCCCTCCTCCCCCACCCTCTTCAACTCCGGCACCCGGCACGCCCAGATGTCGTCCTGCTACCTCCTGGACTCCCCCAGGGACGAGCTGGACTCCCTCTACGACCGCCTCCACCAGGTCGCCCGCCTCTCCAAGCACGCCGGGGGCATCGGCATCGCCTACTCCCGCGTCCGCGCCCGGGGTTCGCTGATCCGCGGCACCAACGGGCACTCCAACGGCATCGTCCCGTTCCTGAAGACGCTGGACGCCTCGGTCGCCGCCGTGAACCAGGGCGGCCGCCGCAAGGGTGCCGCGGCGGTCTACCTGGAGACCTGGCACGCGGACGTCGAGGAGTTCCTGGAGCTGCGGGACAACACCGGCGAGGACGCCCGCCGCACGCACAACCTGAACCTCGCGCACTGGGTGCCGGACGAGTTCATGCGCCGGGTGGCCGCCGACGGGACCTGGTCGCTGTTCTCCCCCGCCGACGTGCCGGAGCTGACCGACCTGTGGGGGGAGGAGTTCGACGCGGCCTACCGCAGGGCGGAGCAGGCGGGGCTCGCCCGCAAGTCGCTGCCCGCGCGTGAGCTGTACGGCCGCATGATGCGCACCCTCGCGCAGACCGGCAACGGCTGGATGACCTTCAAAGACACCGCCAACCGCACCGCGAACCAGACCGCGACTCCCGGCCACGTCGTCCACTCCTCCAACCTGTGCACGGAGATCCTGGAGGTCACCGACGACGGGGAGACGGCGGTCTGCAACCTGGGCTCGGTCAACCTCGGCGCGTTCGCCGACCCCGCGAGCGGCGAGATGGACTGGGAGCGCCTCGACGCCACCGTCCGCACCGCCGTCACCTTCCTGGACCGGGTCGTCGACATCAACTTCTACCCGACCGAGCAGGCGGCCCGCTCCAACGCCCGCTGGCGCCCGGTCGGTCTCGGCGCGATGGGCCTCCAGGACGTCTTCTTCCAGCTCCGCCTGCCCTTCGACTCCCCCGAGGCGAAGGCCCTGTCCACCCGCATCGCCGAGCGGATCATGCTCGCCGCGTACGAGGCCTCCGCCGACCTCGCCGAGCGGAGCGGCCCCGCCCCGGCCTGGGAGAAGACCCGTACGGCCCAGGGGGTGCTGCACCCGGACCACTACGACGTGGCGCCCGCCTGGCCGGAGCGCTGGGCCGCGCTGCGGGAGCGCATGGCGACCACCGGTCTGCGCAACTCCCTGCTCCTGGCCATCGCGCCGACCGCGACCATCGCCTCCATCGCCGGTGTCTACGAGTGCATCGAGCCGCAGGTGTCCAACCTCTTCAAGCGCGAGACGCTGTCCGGTGAGTTCCTCCAGGTCAACTCCTACCTGGTGGACGACCTCAAGCGGCTCGGCGTGTGGGACGCCCGCACCCGTGAGGCGCTGCGCGAGGCGAACGGGTCGGTGCAGGGCTTCTCCTGGGTCCCCGAGGACGTGCGCGCGCTGTACCGCACCGCCTGGGAGATCCCGCAACGCGCCCTGATCGACATGGCCGCCGCCCGTACCCCGTACCTCGACCAGGCCCAGTCGCTGAACCTGTTCCTGGAGACGCCGACCATCGGGAAGCTCTCCTCGATGTACGCCTACGCCTGGAGGCAGGGCCTGAAGACCACGTACTACCTGCGCTCGCGCCCGGCGACCCGGATCGCCCGCGCCGCGGCCCGAGCCGCCGCCGTCCCCGTGCAGGCGGCCCCGGACCCCGAAGCGGTCGCCTGCTCCCTGGAGAACCCCGAGTCCTGCGAGGCATGCCAGTAATGAACGAGAACACCAAGAACCTGCTCGACCCGGGCTTCGAGCTGACCCTGCGCCCCATGCGGTACCCGGACTTCTACGAGCGCTACCGGGACGCCATCAAGAACACCTGGCACGTCGAGGAGGTCGACCTCCACTCGGACGTGGCCGACCTCGCGAAGCTCAGCCCCATGGAGCAGCACCTGATCGGCCGGCTGGTGGCCTTCTTCGCCACCGGTGACTCGATCGTCGCGAACAACCTGGTGCTGACCCTCTACAAGCACATCAACTCCCCCGAGGCGCGGCTGTACCTGTCCCGCCAGCTCTTCGAGGAGGCCGTCCACGTCCAGTTCTACCTGACGCTCCTCGACACCTATCTGCCCGACCCGGAGGACCGCGCCGCCGCCTTCGCGGCCGTGGAGAACATCCCGTCCATCCGGGAGAAGGCCGAGTTCTGCTTCCGGTGGATGGACTCGGTCGAGTCGATCGACCGCCTGGAGACCAAGGCCGACCGCCGCCGTTTCCTGCTCAACCTGATCTGCTTCGCGGCGTGCATCGAGGGCCTGTTCTTCTACGGCGCCTTCGCCTACGTCTACTGGTTCCGCAGCCGGGGCCTGCTGCACGGCCTCGCCACCGGCACCAACTGGGTGTTCCGGGACGAGACGATGCACATGTCCTTCGCGTTCGACGTCGTCGACACCGTGCGCAAGGAGGAGCCGGAGCTGTTCGACGACGAGCTCCGGCAGCAGGTCACCGACATGCTGCGGGAGGCCGTCGAGGCCGAGCTGCAGTTCGCGCGCGACCTGTGCGGTGACGGCCTCCCGGGCATGAACACCGACTCGATGCGGCAGTACCTGGAGTGCGTGGCCGACCAGCGCCTGACGCGCCTCGGCTTCGCCCCGGTGTACGGCTCCGAGAACCCCTTCTCCTTCATGGAGCTGCAGGGTGTTCAGGAGTTGACCAACTTCTTCGAGCGGCGTCCCTCGGCGTACCAGGTGGCGGTGGAGGGCACCGTCGACCTGTCCGAGGACTTCTGAGTCGTCCGAGGCGTCTGCCGAGTCTCCTCTTCCCGGGCCCGGCCCTCCTGGGCCTCCCTGATCTGGCGGTCGATGCGCCGGTCGCGCACGATGCCGATCACCGAGGGGAGGATCATGAGGACGAGGAGTCCGAAGGTCGCGAGCATTCCGACGAGGCCTTCTATCTGGTTTCCGGTCATGACACCACTGTCGCGCCGGAGACTCCTTACCGTCAGTGGCAGGACTGCCGTAAGGCCTCGATTTCCTGCCACTGACGAGGCACACTGGCGGCATGTTGCGGAACGTGGCCGCCGTCCTGCTGGACGGTGCGCATCCCTTCGAACTCGGCGTGATCTGCGAGGTCTTCGGCATCGACCGGAGCGACGAGGGTCTGCCGGGGTACGACTTCGCGGTGGTCTCGGCGGAGGGCCCCACGCTGGGCACCCACGTCGGCGGGCTGACCGTCTCGACGCCGTTCGGTCTGGAGCGGCTGGAGGAGGCCGACCTGATCGCGGTGCCTGCGGGCAGCGACTTCGTCCGCCGGGAGTATCCGCCCGAACTGCTGGACGCCCTGCGCAGGGCGACGGACCGGGGCACACGCGTACTGAGCGTGTGCTCCGGCGTCTTCGTCCTGGGCGCCGCCGGCCTGCTGGACGGGCGGCGGTGCGCGGTGCACTGGCACCACGCGGCCGAGCTGTCCCGGCAGTACCCGCGGGCCGAGGTCGCGCCGGACGTGCTCTACGTCGACGAGGACCCGGTGATCACCTCCGCCGGGACCGCCGCCGGCATCGACGCCTGCCTGCACATCGTGCGCAAGGAGCAGGGGCCGGAGGTCGCCAACCGGATCGCCCGGCGCATGGTGGTGCCGCCGCACCGGGACGGCGGGCAGGCGCAGTACATCGAACGGCCGCTGCCCCGCTCCTCCTGCGACACCGTCGGCGAGGTGCTGGCCTGGATGGAACAGCACCTCGACGAGGAGGTCACCGTCGAGCAGCTGGCGGCCCGGGCGCACATGTCCCCGCGCACCTTCGCCCGCCGCTTCCAGCAGGAGACGGGGACGACCCCCTACCGCTGGATCCTGCGCCAGCGCGTGCTGCTGGCGCAGCGTCTCCTCGAGGCGACGGACGAGACGATGGACACGATCGCCTGGCGCGCCGGTTTCGGCACGGCGGCGGCCCTGAGGCACCAGTTCACCAGGGCCCTGGGCACCACCCCGCACGCCTACCGGCGCACGTTCCGGGGCCCGGAGGCCGCCGCCTGATCCGTCCCGGACGGGTCACCGGGCCACGGGCCTGACCAGCAGGTCGTGCGGGCGCAGCGTGATGCCGACCCGGACCGCGTCGTTGGAGCCCGCCACCTGTTCGAAGCGGTACTTGGTGGCGAGCGCGGCCGTGATCAGCGTGAGCTGCGCCATCGAGAAGTGGTCACTGGGGCACTTCCGCTTGCCCGCACTGAACGGCTTCATGGCGTATTTCGGCACATTCTTCGCGCGTTCCGGGAGCCACCGGTCGGGGTCGAACTCCAGGTTGTCCTCGTACGACTTCGGATCGCGTTGGATTGCGTACGGACTGTAGATGATGTCCGCACCGGCCGGAATGCGATAGCCACCGAGTTCGCTCTCGGCCACCGCGCGCCGCGTCAATACCCATACGGCGGGGCGCAAACGCATGGCCTCCACGATGACATTGCCGGTGTGCGTGAGACTGCGGACGTCCTCGAATGCCACGGGCCGCCCGCCGGTGACCGCTTCGACTTCGTCGCGTATGCGGTCGGCATGTTCCGGATGGTCGGCAAGTGCCTGGAGCAACCACATGATCGTGGACGCGATGGTTTCACTGCCGGGAGTGAGTATCGCGACCACCTGGTCGTGGATCTCCTGTTCCCCGATCGGG
This sequence comes from Streptomyces sp. NPDC034099, assembly GCF_055575415.1. Taxonomy (NCBI): domain Bacteria; kingdom Bacillati; phylum Actinomycetota; class Actinomycetes; order Kitasatosporales; family Streptomycetaceae; genus Streptomyces; species Streptomyces sp. NPDC034099. The sequence continues at coordinate 209,566 of NZ_JBVISR010000001.1, forward strand.
TCGCCATTGTCGTCCTTCGCCTCCAGCAATGCCGTGAGCAAATCGTCCGGCTTTTGACCGGATGCGCGGCGCTCGGCGATGATCTCGTCGACCAGGAGGTGCAGATCGGCCAACGCGGAGTTGAATTGACGGTTGGCCGGAAGCGGCAGCCGGTACAGCGGTCCGAGCGGGACCACCATGCGCCGGTACATGCCCCGGAAGACGGTGGCGAGCGCGACGCACAGCCGCTCGGCCCGCTCGTCCATGTACTGCCCGCGCAGCAGGCAGCGGGCCGCGACGCGCACGGCGACCCGGAAGGACTCCGAGGTGGCGTCCACGGTCCGGCCCGGCTGCCAGCGCTCGGTGAGCGCGTGCGCCTCCTCCTCCATGATCGGCCCGTAGGCGGGGATGGCGTCGAGCCGGAACGCCGGCTGGATGGTGCGCCGCTGGCGCCGGTGGAGCGGGCCGTTGGCGGTCGCCACGCCCTCCTTGCCGAGCAGGCCCTCCAGCGACTCCCACAGCGGACCGGCTATGTGGTAGTCGGGATTCAGGGCGAGGGCGCCGGTCAGCTCCGGGTTCGTGACCGCGTAGACGGTCTTCGGGCCGAGCTTGATGCGCACGATGTCGCCGTGGTCGCGCAGCTGGGACATGAAGGCCAGCGGGTCGCGGGCCAGCCGCCAGCCGTGGCCGAGCAGCGGTACGCCGCCGCCCGCGACGGGCGGCTCGCGCAGCTCCGGTGCCCCCGGTGCGCGAGTTTCGGGGTGGACGGACTCGACGGTCATTTCTCACCTGCCGCTTCGTTGTTGACGTACGGGGGCGTGGACCGGTCGTCCCAGCTGTCGACCATGTACCGGCCGGACTCGTGGTGGAACCAGTAGACGGAACTGAACCAGTTCCGCATATTGCCGACGTTGGCCCGCACGGCTCCGCTCAGTTCCTTTCCGCGTACGGTTCCGTCGGCGAGTTCGTCGGCGAACCGTAAGGCGTCCTGCTCCACGTCGAGGAATTCGGTGATGCATTCCTCGACACGTCGCCGGACTTCTTCGATGGCTTCTTCCAGCGTGAGTGAATGGTGGGTGATGAGACTGATTCCGAGATTGTGGACCTCGTCGCCCGCTATTTCCTTGGGCAGCGAGCAGAGGTCGTTGTACCAGGCGGCGAATTCCTGACTCAGCAGTGCCGCCCGGCGATATGCCGGGTGTTTCCGTACCGCGTCGGGGAGTTCGCAGCCCGAACTCGGCTCCAGCAGGTCGGTCCAGATCCAGTGCGCGAAGGTGAGCCGGCGCAGTTCGAGGTACTCCTGCACGCCGGGCACGATTCCGCGCGTGCGGTTGTGGAATTCCCGGTCGTACGCCTCGATCACCGCGTGGAAGTGCCGGGCGAACCGGGCGTTCCAGGTGGCCGGCAGGAAGGCGTAGAGCCTCCGCACACTGTCGGCGAACCCGGCCACCAGCGTGTCCTCGTGGTGCAGGTGGTCCCCGGGTGAGTCGAGTGCCGTGTGCAGCCGGCCGCGCAGTCGCCGCCAGGCGCCGGGACGGCCGTGGACGATGTCACGGTCGTGCCGGTCGTCCCAGACGAAGAACCACGCGCTGTAGTCCGCTATCGCCTGCATGACCTCGTCGGGGGCGCCCAGGTAGTAGCCCGCCATGAGGTCCGTGTAGCACAGGCCGTCGGCATATTCCTCGACCTTGTCCGCGGGCATGAGCCGCTTTTCGAGCAGCCAGGTGCGGGTGGTCTCCTGGAGCCTGGGCCAATACGGGTGCAGTTGCCGGGGAAATGCCGCCTCGATCACCGGGAGACGGAGCGATGGCGGTACTGCGATCGCGGTCGGTGTCGCTGTGGTGCCGTGTGGGAAAGCATGCACGAACAAACCCCTCTCAGCCGCCGGTGGCGCACCCCTCTCGCTGAGCGGGGCGTGCGCCGTTGCGTATCCCCGCGGTTCCCATTCAGCACCACAACTGACCGTTCTGGGAACGGATTTGCTTCATTCACTACGCCTCGATGCCGGGATTCTCCTGTTGTGTGGCGGCTTTCCACTGACGCACACAGACGAACGGCGCCCGCTCGGGGGAAGACCCGAACAGGCGCCGTGCGCGAGGGAGATGTGTGACCCGTGAGGCGGTGTCAGTCGTTCGCGACCACGGGGTAGCGCGGCTCGTTCTCGGCCATCTGCCGCAGCGCGTCCTTGCGCTCGCGCTTGGAGAGCCGGTCGATGTACAGGTACCCGTACAGGTGGTCCGTCTCGTGCTGCAAACACCGGGCGAAGTACCCGGTGCCGCGCACCTTGACGGGGTTGCCCTTCTCGTCCTGCCCGGTCACCTCGGCGTAGTCGGGGCGGGCGAGCGGCGCGTAGGCGGTCGGCACGGACAGGCAGCCCTCGTTGCTGTCGTCCAGGCGGCGGCGGTCGGCCGGCAGCTCGACCAGCTCGGGGTTGCAGACCACGCCGACGTGGCGGACGCCCTCGTCGTCGGGGCAGTCGTAGACGAAGACCTTCTTGGAGACGCCGATCTGGTTGGCGGCAAGGCCCACGCCCTCGGCGGTGCGCTGGCTGGCGAACATGTCCGCCACCAGCTGCTGGAACTCCTCGCCGAAGTCGGTGACGTCCTCGCACTCCCTGTGCAGCACCGGGTTGCCGACCACCGTGATCGGGCGCGAGGTGCCGCGCCCGCGCCAGTCCGCCTCACGCTCCTCGCAGTCCTGGGTGTCGACGACGAAACCCTCGTCGTCCACGGGAAGCACGCCCGGGTGCTGCTGATCGGTGTCCTGCTGGGCCATGACCGCCGTATGCCTTCCTCGTACAACCAAAGGTGATGCTGACGCTGCTGGAGTGTCCTGGCAAAGACTACGGGGCCGCTCAGCAGACCTCTTCCAGGTCCCGCCAGTCACGGGAGTCCGGGCTGTCCGCGACCCACCCGTCCAGCAACCCCTTCACCAGCCCCGCCGGCGCCGCCACCCCGCACTCGCGCTCCGGCACCCACAGCTGCCCGTCGGTGCGGTGCCCCAGCGGCCCGGGGTGCCCGGGTTCGCTGTGGTCGTGCGGGTCCAGGTGCTCACCCTCGCCCTCGTCGGACGGCATCCGGGACTCCGAGCACATCCGGCACAGCAGCCGCACGGAGGACGACCAGTCCTCGGCGGCGAACCCGGCGTCGGCGGCCAGCTGCTCCAGGGCGTCGCGGTCGGCCTCGGTGGCCGCCTCCAGGAGGACCACCCAGGTGGGCACGGGCGAGGGCGCCCACAGCTCGATCTCGTCGAAGACGGGGTAGGAGTGCCCGGCGCTGGTCGTCCGCTCCCCGTGCGGCACGCCGTCGTGCAGGACGACCTCGCCCCAGCGCCGGCCCGAGGACGGCAGCGGGATGGACAGCACCTCGACGCGGGCGGGGTCGAGCCGCCGCCCCCACACCACCTCGGCCTCGCCCTCCGGGGAGAGCCGTACGGCCGCGCTGCCGAGGTCCATGCCGAGCGGCTCACCGGCGTCCGTGGCGTCCCCCGGGGTGCGCAGCCCGTACGCCTGCCAGGCCCGCCGGGCCAGCGGCCAGTCCTGCAGGGCGGTCGCGGCGATGCCGACGTTCCACCAGTCGGGGGCGCCGGTGTCCCGGTCGAGCAGCGCTACGGCGCGCAGGCCGGCCGCCCTGGCCTGCTCCCAGTCGTGCCGGAACTTGTGCAGCAGCGCCAGGTTGAACCAGGACTCCGACAGCCAGGGCTCCAGGTCGGCCGCCCGGGTCAGCAGCGCCCCCGCGTCCTCGTAGCGACCGTCGCCGATCAGCGTGAACGCGCGGTCGGTGGCCTGCCGCCAAGAGGCGGAGGGCCGGTGCCGTGCCTTGCCGAAGATCCTCACGATTCCCGCCTGCCAGTTCCGTTCAGTGGGCTGGCTGTGCCTTTCGCGCCCCCGGACACCCTCTCCCGGGCATCAAACCACGTACGGCTGTAGAGGCGCTCATTACCCATGGGTTACCCAGCCGCGGGCTCGGTAAGGCTGCTCCGGGCAAGGACCCGGGCCAGTGCTTCCACCACCTCGGGAGCGTAGTCGCCGGCGGTGGCCAGGCGCAGCTCCTCCAGCACCGTCAGGACGCCGCCCGGGCCCGCGTCCCGCGCCTTCTCCTCGTAGGCGTTCACGACCCGCACGATCCGCGCGGCGACCGGCTGCTCGTGGCAGGGGTCGGCCTGCCGCTCCACCACCACGGCGACCGCCGCGTCGACGCCGGTCTGGCGGACGACGGCCCCGCCGAGCAGCGCGATCCGCCGCTGTTCGGTGACGGGCAGGTCGGCGGTGGCTCCGGCCGGGACCGGGTCGACCAGGCTCAGCTGTCCGATGTCGTGCATCAGGGCCGCGTACTCCAGCACGGTCAGCTCGGCCCCGGACAGCCCCAGGTCCCGCCCGACGGCCACGCCCAGTCCGGCGACGCGGCGGGCGTGCCCGGCCGGGGTGTACCCGGCGATCTCGGTGGCGCGGGCCAGGGAGGCGATGGTCTGCCGATAGGTGGCCCGGACGGCCGCGTACCGGCGGTAGGAGAGCTGGGCGAGCAGCAGGGGCACGCAGAAGACGGGGAGCGCCCACAGACCCGCGACGCTCACCGCGAGCGCCATCACCGCGCCGGTCGCGCACACCGCGGACGTGATCCCGACCATGCCGCGCAGTTCCTCGCGCAGCAGCGGTCCGAAGGGCCACCCGGTGCGCGCGTGCACGGGTGCCGCGGCGAGCACGGCGTCGCACAGCGTGGTCAGGGCGAGCAGCGCGAGCAGCAGCAGCGCGTCGGCGGGACCGCTCCAGTCGTCGAAGGCGCCCTGGTGGGACAGCGGGCGGAAGCAGACGGCGGCGAAGCCGACGGTGAGCCCCCGCCGCGCCAGATGGTCGAGGACGGGCCCGCGGCCGCGGGCGACGTAGGGGACGCTGCCGAGCAGCGAGGCGGCGAGCACGACGGTGACGGTCTGGGCCACACCGTGCTGCGCGGGCTGCCCGGCGACGTCTCCCAGCAGCGCGTACGCCAGCGCGCCCGCGGCCCCGAGCGGGGCGGCCTCCCGGGCCTCGGTCCCGGTCCGCCGGGTCAGCTCACCGAGGACGACGAGCCCGCCGAAGGCCAGCGCGACGGGCCGCTGCACGGGTCCCGACCCCAGCACCGAGGCGAGACAGCCGAGCGCGAGGAGCCCGGCACAGCCGGGTACGAGGAGAACGGCTGCCGGCGGCGGGTACTGGGCCGGCGGCTGCAACGGCGTCACGGTGCTCCCCTGCCGACGCTGTCCCGCGCGCCCTCGCCCCGGCCCGGTGCCGGTCCGGCGGGGAGGCCGGACGGGCCGTCCGCCGTCACCGACGGGCGCCAGCCGTGGCGGCCGAGGGCGCGGACCAGCGCCCGTACCATCCGCGGGTCGAACTGTCCGCCGGCACACCGCTGGAGCTCCTCCAGGGCCGCCGCGACCGGGCGGGCCCTGCTGTAGGAGCGCGTGGAGGTCATCGCGTCGAAGGCGTCGGCGACGGCCACCACGCGGGCCGACTCGGGGATCCGGTCGCCGGCCAGTCCGTAGGGGTAGCCGCTGCCGTCCAGCCGTTCGTGGTGGTGGAGGACCGCGGCGCGGGCCTCTCCCAGGAAACGGATGCCGCGCACCATCTCGTGCCCGTACTCGGGGTGCAGTTCGATCACCCGGCGCTCCTCGGGCGTCAGCGGCCCGTCCTTGCGCAGCAGCCGGGTGGGCACGCCGAGCTTGCCCACGTCGTGCAGGATCCCGGCGAAGCGCAGGGTCTCGACGCGCTCGTCGTCCATGCCCAGCTCGCGGGCGATCATCATGGAGGCCTGGCCGACGCGTTCACTGTGGCCGCGCGTGTAGCCGTCCTTGATGTCGACGGCCTGCACCAGGGCGCGGATGGTCGCCTGGTGCGCGGCCCGCTCGCGGTGGTACTGGGCGAAGGCCCACCACGCCACGCACATCGGCAGCAGGACGAGCAGTGCGGCGACCGGACCGTACGGGCTGCGCCACAGGACGGCCATCATCAGCCCGGCGAGCCCGTGCGCGGCGATCGGCGCGAGCGACCGGGAGAGCAGCCCCCGCCACGCCCGGCTCGGCGGCACGTGGTCGGCGAGGGTGAGGATGCCGCCGTCCAGCACCGCGAGCACCAGGCAGAAGGCGAGTACGGCGGCCCCGGCCGGCACCAGGGCGTACGGGAAGGCGGGCTCGACGACCGCGTCCCGGCCGCCGAGCCGCCAGTGGACGCAGGCGGCGGCCCACACGGCGAGAGTCAGCTGGGCGGCCCGCCAGACGCGCCGCAGGCCGAACGGCCGCCGGGGCACCGGGGACAGCAGGGCCCCGGGCAGTGCCACGAGTGCCGCGGCGGGCGGCGGCAGCAGGAAGGCACCGGCGAGCAGGACGGGATAGCAGGTCCCGACGAAGCGGGACCGCGCGACGAGTTCGGAGCCCGCGTACAGTCCGGCGAGCAGCAGCACCGCCCACCAGGGCGCCTGCACCGATGGAAGCGGGCGCAGGCACAGCAGGGCGGCGAGGGCGACGACGGTCACGTAGACACGTGCCCGCGCCGGTACCGCGTCCATGAGCCCCTCCCCTGGCCACGTCTGTCAGGCTCCGGAGCCTAGGACGGCGGCGGGAGGCCGCGGGCAGATAACCCGCGGATTAGCACGTACGAGTGACTCGGGCCGGCTCAGGACTCCTGTGGGGCCGACGACGGCGCGGCCGTGACGTCGTGCTCGGGCACGGACTGCCCGGACCGGATCAGGTCCAGTCGGCCCATGACCTTGGCGCGCAGGTCACCCGGCACGTCGTCCTGTCCGCAGCACCGCTTGACCAGCTTCTTCACCGCCTGCTCCAGCCCGTACTTCTCCAGGCAGGGCGAGCACTCCTCGAAGTGGTGCTCGAACTTCACGCAGTCCGAGTCCGGCATCTCTTTGTCGAGAAACTCGTAGAGATGATCGAGGATTTCGCTGCACTCCGTCTCGTGCGGCTCTCCGCAGCTCATGACCCCGAGCCTTTCGCTTCGTTCGACTCTCCGGCGCCGGCGGGGACCAGGCCGCGGTCGCGGGCGTAGTCCTCCAGCATGCCGCGCAGCTGACGGCGTCCACGGTGCAGCCGGGACATCACCGTACCGATGGGTGTCCCCATGATGTCTGCGATCTCCTTGTAGGCAAAGCCCTCGACGTCCGCCAGATACACGGCGATACGGAATTCCTCGGGGATCGCCTGGAGCGCCTGCTTCACGTCCGAGTCGGGCAGGTGGTCGAGCGCCTGCGACTCCGCGGAGCGCAGACCCGTCGACATGTGCGACTCGGCACGCGCGAGCTGCCAGTCCTCGATCTCCTCGGCCGCGCTGCGCTGGGGTTCGCGCTGCTTCTTGCGGTACGAGTTGATGAAGGTGTTGGTGAGGATGCGGTACAGCCACGCCTTGAGGTTGGTGCCCTCGCGGAACTGGTGGAAGGACGCGTACGCCTTGGCGTAGGTCTCCTGCACCAGGTCCTCGGCGTCGGCCGGGTTACGTGTCATGCGCAGCGCGGCCGAGTACATCTGGTCGAGGAACTCCAGCGCGTCCCGCTCGAAGCGCGCGCTGCGCTCCGCGGTCGACTCCGCGCTCGTACCCCGGCCCTCGGGCTGCTCCGCCTGGCCGTGTTCGGTCCCTGCGTCGGTCCCAGTGACCGGACCCACCTCCTCCAGCGATGTCGTGAAACCGAGACCGGTCTCACTCGAATCGGAGGATAGACGACGATCCGGTCCGCCCGCCGCCCGAATAGGGGCGGTCTTCGCCGCGTGCAGCACAGTCCAGTCGAGGTCGGACCGGCTGCTCCGGCTCGGGCAGAAGGCTGAACCCATGCGGCGGACTTCCTCTCCTACGGCGTCGGTGCTGATTCTCAGCAACGTACGCACGGCACAACAGTGGCCGCCCGCCGGTCATTCCCGGGCGTTTCAGCCGAGTGAGCCGGTCCACTTCAGGACGCCGTCGGTGATCAGCTCCAGCGCCTCCTCCTGGCCGATCTCCGCCCGTTTGGGCACGGCGAAGCCGTGGTCGCCGTACGGCACCTCGATCAGGTCGTAGGTCCCCGCGGGCATCTCGGGGAACTCCCGCGGCCTGCCGAAGGGGTCGTTGCCGCCCTGGACGACGAGGGTGGGCACCCCGGCCACGAGGAGCTCGTCGGCGCGGGACTTCTCCGGCCGGCCCGGCGGGTGCAGCGGGAAGCTGAGGGCGAGGACCGCGCGGGCGCCCAGTTCGCCGGCGGTGCGGCAGGCGACGCGGGCACCGGCGCTGCGGCCGCCCGAGATCACCGGCAGGCCCGGCGCGGCGAGCGCGGGCCACACGCCACGCCAGCCGGTGTCCAGGGTCTTCGGCGCGGGCGCCAGCTTCTTGCCGGCCACCCGCCAGGGCTGCTCGACGAGGGCGACGCTCACCCCGTGGGCGGGCAGTGCGGCCGCCAGCGCCTTCAGGTCGCGCGCCTCGATGCCGCCGCCGGCGCCGTGGCTCACGGCGAGGACGAGCCGGGGCCGCTTCGCCCGGTGCCAGGTGATGCGGGCGGGGCCCGCCTCGGTGTCGACGGTCTCGGTGGGTTCGCTGGTTCCACTGGTGTCGCTGGTCACGTCAGAAGAGTGTGCCCTCTTCCGGCGCCTCCAGCTCCTTGAGCAGCTCCGGCCCGTTGTTGCGGACGTTGCTCACGGCCGTGGAGACGGGGAAGGCCCGCATCAGCCCGGCGGGCGGCGGCGCCAGCAGGGAGGTCAGCTCGTCGGGGTCGGTGCGCGCCGGGTCCAGCCAGTCGTCCCAGCGGTCCGGCGTCAGCATCAGCGGCATCCGGGGGTGGATGTCGGCCAGGGCGCGCGGGCCGTCGGCCGGGGCGACCGCGAGCGGCGTGGTCTCGGCCTCGGTGGTGATCACCGAGCACGTCACCCACCAGGCCCGCGGGTGGTCGTCGGGGAGCGTCTTGTCCCGCCAGAACTCGTAGAGCCCTGCCATGGCGAACACGGAGCCGTCGGCGGGGGTCACGAAGTACGGCTGCTTGCGGGGCCGCTTCCTGCGCCCCTCGACCTCCAGGTCGCGCTCCTGCGTGCCGGTGACCCACTCGTAGTAGCCGTCGGCGGGCAGGATGCAGCGCCGGGTGCTGAAGGCGCGGCGGTAGGAGGGCTTCTCGTGGACGGTCTCCGCGCGGGCGTTGATCATCCGGGCGCCGCCCTCGGGCGTCTTGGACCAGGAGGGGACGAGGCCCCACTTCAGCTTCCGCAGCTGGCGAACCGGCTTCGGGTCCTCGACGTCTTTCAGGGGACGGTCCAGGACGGCGTAGACCTCCTTGGTGGGGGCCACGTTGTAGTCGGGTTCCAAGCCCTCCTTGGGCTCCCACTTCTCGATCTCGAAGATTCCCGCGAGATCCTCGGGTCGACGACTCGCCGCATACCGTCCGCACATATGGAGAACCCCTTTGACCTGCGGAAATATCTGTTCAGTCAGCACCAAGTCAGCACGGTGCCGGCCAGCGTCACATCCATCCCCTTGACCGCCCGGCCAGTGGCGTCCGGCGAAAGGTGCCGTGTCCGCCCCCTGATGCTCTTGTGCCCCGGCCACCGGGACATGTGCAAGAGTGACAGACCGCTACCGAGCGCGGGCGAGGCGAACCAAGTCGCAGGTAGTGTCCGCGACCGGTCATAACCCAGGGTCTTCATAACCTTACGGAACACAGACGAGTAGTCCGAGGGGGTGACCAGGGTTCCAGCGATCGTCTGAAGGAGGGGCACCGCCCGGACCGGTGCCACAGCGGACCACGTGCTCGCCCACGGCCTCGGCCGGGTCCGTCGCCAACGGAATGTCCCGCCTGTGCCCCTTCGGCGCGCCCTTCACTCAGCCATGGAGAGACCATCCGCCTCCCGCCCCATCCGAGGGGCGACGGGTGGCACAGCGCCGCCGGCCGAACGGGATCTTCGGAGCGAGCGCTCGCTTCTCGCAGGCAGATCTTCGATCCGGAAGCAGGCTGAGAAACTGAATGGAGGAGGGGCGTGAGAGGGGCGCCGAGCACCTAGGTTGCCTGCACCCGGCCCTTGCCCGGATTACATGATTCGGGCATCACCGGCAGACAAACCTGCCGCAGCCTGGGTTACAGATACCCCAGGCCAGCAGGCTGCGCGGGTTCCGGCGCCGCGATCCGCTCATTCGGACATCACGGCCAGTGGAGGATCCGGGCAGCAGCCCGGATCCCAGGGCCGTACGATGCAGGCGCAGGGACCCGCTGATTTGGGTATACCTCTTCTTCTTACAGGCAGTCCACATCGGAGGGTGACAGGCGTATGGCGGCGAACGCCGATCACCTGAAAGCTCTTGTGCGGGCGCACTCCGAAGCCAACGACGACCTCTTCTACAGCGTCGCTCTACAAGTTGCGGCGAAGTCCGCCCGCCAGGGGCAGGGAAAGTTCGCCGTAGAGCTGCGCGAGCTGGTCGAGGCCGCCCAGCAGAGGCAGGGGAAGCCGGCCACCCAGCAGCGTGCCGCTACTCCGGTGGTGCAGCCCCGCGGTGAGCTGACCAGTCTCCTAACGGCAGGCTATCCGGACACCCAGCTCGACGACATGACTCTGGACGCCGGACTGCGCGCCTCGCTGGATCGTGTGCTGCACGAACAGCGGCAGCGTGCACGGCTCGAGCGTTTCGGCTTTACCCCGGTGCACCGCATTCTGCTGTCCGGGCCTCCCGGAACGGGCAAAAGCATGACGGCAGCGGCGCTGGCGGGAGAGCTGAAACTGCCCCTGTTCACCATTCGTCTGGACGGTCTGATCAGCCGGTTCATGGGCGAGACCGCCGCCAAGCTGCGTCTGGTCTTCGACGCCGTGGCCCAGACCCGTGCGGTCTACCTGTTCGATGAATTCGACGCTCTGGGAGCCGAACGGGCAGCAGGCAACGACGTCGGCGAAGCCCGCAGGATCCTCAACTCATTCCTGCTGTTCCTCGATGAGGCGCCCTCTGAGAGTCTCGTGGTCGCCGGCACCAACCACCACCAGCTTCTGGACCAGGCTCTGTTCCGCCGCTTCGACATGATCGCCACCTACGGCTTTCCCACCGGGGAGGAAGCTGTACAGGTGCTGCAGCGACGTCTAGCCGGAATGGACACAAGCACACTACGGTGGGGCCTCGTGACAGAGCGTGCATCGGGCCTGAGTCACGCCGAGCTGGTCAAAGCGGCGGAAGCAGCGGCCAAACGAGCCATCCTGGCTGACCGGGACATGGTGAACGAGCAACTGCTGCTGGAAGCCCTGAGCGAGCGGCACGCCACCCACCATGCCTGAGCCCAACTCTCCCGCACAGCTCAGTCCGCACCTGATCGTGCCCTGGGAGGCCACCACCCTCACGCCGCGCTCCGAGGCCGCCGGCGGGAGCGGTCCGGACCTGGTTCAGCACACGGACCGGCAGAGGCATGCCGACGCTTTGGTAGACGGGCTGGAGACGGCCCGCCGTGAGGCAACCCAGCTCATACAACAGGTTCCCGAAGACCGTCAGCCTGACGGTTTCGCGGTGCGCATCGAGGCGGCTCGCGACCATCCTCTGAGCCTAGAGCGCCTGGACGCATCTGGCCTGACACTAATGAGTAGCCACCCGCAGACCGAGAACACTCAGCAGGACGCCCTGGTCTGGATCCCCTTCGACAAAGTCACCTCGTTCACCCAGCGGATCACCGATTTCACGGACAACACCCCCGGCGGTAACCCAAAACAGGCCCTGTTGGTGGCCAATATGAAACAGGTGCAACGGGCTCTGCTGGAGCACCTCTGGCAGGAGCGGCAGGATCTGCCGCCACTGGACGAGGAGCGATGGTGGGAGTTGTGGTTCGATCCGCTGATCTCGCCGACGGCGGTTGCCACCTTGCGTTCCCTGGCCGAAGATCGTCGCTGGCAAGTCAGTGAACGGGCAATCCATGTCGGGGAACGCCTGGTGGCTCACGTCGCGACGACCGCTAGCGAGCTGGCGTTCCTGTTGGCCACGAACGCCTGCCCTGCTGAGATCCGCAGTCCTACCTTCGCCGAGGGCCTCTACACCGTCGACCGCGAATTCCGCGTGGACCTGGTCAAGGATCTCGCCACGCGCATCGAGCCGGCCGCACCGGAAGCCCCGGCGGTATGCATCCTGGACACAGGAATAGCCCAGGAGCATGCCCTGCTGAAGCCCGCGCTGCACGAGCGCGCCTACAGTGTGCTCCCCGGCAGCACGCCGGCCGACCGGATCGGGCACGGCACGCAGATGGCTGGGCTTGCCCTATTCGGGGACTTCGCCGCAGCCCTTGAATCACAAGGTCCCGTCGTACTCGGTCACGGCCTTGAGTCCGTGAAGATCCTCAACGATGTTCACACACCCGATGTGTCCCCGCGGACCTGTGCGGAGACCACTGCGAACGCGGTCGCGACCGCTGAGATCGGCAACGGAGGCCCCGCACCCTCGGGACGGGTCTTCTCGATGGCTGTCACCCGGGAGTCCGGGGAAGGGGAGAACGGCGTAGACGGCACAGCGACCCTGTGGTCGGCCACGCTGGACGCCCTGGCGGCAGGCACGGACGTCGCCGTCCGGGACGACCGGATCGAACTGGTCGGAGCGCCCGATCCTGAAGCCTCACGCCTGATCATCGTCAGTGCTGGCAACATACGCGGCGCTGTCCCCCACCAGATGCGTCGCGACGACGGCACGCTCGATCCGCTGCTCCTCTCCGACCTGTCGCGCATCGAGGAACCCGCCCAGGCACACAACGTACTCACCGTCGGGGCGTGCACGCATATGGACGCCGTCCCCGATTCCGCCCTGTTCAGCGGATTCCGTCCGCTGGCGGCTCCCGGTGCCCTGTCCCCCTTCAGCCGGACATCGGTGGCGCTGACCAACGGCTCCATCACCAAGCCCGACATCGTTCTGGAGGGCGGCAACATGCTCGTCGCCCCTGACGACAGCATCCTGGACCCACACGATCTAGTGAGCGTGGCAACTACCCACCACGACCCGGCGCGTCAGCTGACCTGGACGAACGCCACGAGCGCTGCCACGGCCCAGGCGGCTGCGCTCGCCGCCACGGCGATGAGTACCTACCCCGGGCTGCGGCCGGAGACTGTTCGCGCCCTTCTCGTGCACGAAGCCCAGTGGACCCCGGCCATGGTCGAACAGGGCCTGTTCAAGAAGACCGGCGCCCCCAAACTCGCCAAGGGCGACGTGATGCGACAGGTGATCCGCCGGTACGGGTGGGGCATGCCCACTGCCGAGCGCATCCGCAGCAGCGCCTCGAACGCCGTCACCATGATCATCCAGAACACTCTGGTGCCGTACAAGGTCAAGGGCGGGCAGGCTCGTCTGGCCGAACTCAAACTGCACGAGCTGCCCTGGCCCCTGGAACAATTGCGCGATCTGGCCGAGACCACCGTCGACCTGCGCGTGACGCTCGCCTACATGATCGAGCCCAATCCCGGCCGACGCGGCATGCTCGGCCGCTACAGCTACGCCTCACACGGCCTTCGCTTCGCCATCAAGGGCTCCGCCGAATCCAGCGACTCCTTCCAGAGGCGACTGGCCGAACAGGCCGAACACGAAGGCGACGGCCTTGGCAACCCCAGGGCATTCGAGTCCAACAGCAGGTGGCTGGTGGGCCCCCGGGCCCGCAACCTCGGCTCGCTGCACGCCGACATCTGGCGCGGGTCCGCGATCGAACTCGCCGACTGCGGCACGCTCGCCGTCTACCCCGTCGGAGGCTGGTGGAAGGCGAACAGGCGCAACGACCGCATGGGCCTGCCCGTCAGCTACGCCCTTCTGATCTCCCTGCGCACACCGGAAGTCTCCACCGACCTGTATACGCCCATCGCCACTCGACTCGGTGTGCCGATCGGAGTGGCTCCACACGCCCAGACTGAAATCGTGGACGGGATCCCCATTCAGATGGAATTCGGCTGGTAGCTTCCCGGGCGAGTTCGGTCGAGGCCGAGCTTGACCCGACCGCGCCCACTGACCTGCGACAGCGATGATTGATCCATTGCCACCGAAGTTTGACCACCGGTAGGCTCCTGCCTGCGAAGTTTGACTGGTGGAGCTGCTGATGGTCAGGGGGCATCGCGGGGGCGCCAGCGCTTGCGTACGGCGATGCCGCGTTATCGGCCTTTGAACTGGACTTTTACGACGCGGGTAAGCGTCGACGGGAGCCGTTAGGACGGGCCTGGGGCACACGGTTCGAGGCAGACGACCCGACCCGTACGTTCAACTGGGCCAAGGACACCGAAGGTTTCGCCGGCTGGTACTACTCGGTGACCGCAGGTGGCCACGTGGGCTACGAGTCGTGGCTGGAGCGGGACCGGCTGATCCTGGTGGACCGGGATCCGGAGATCATCGGGATCGCGTCGCAGCCGTTCTGGCTGCACTGGCGCGAGGGGAAGCGCCTGCGCCGCCACGCTCCGGACTACTTCGTACGGCTCGCGGACGGCCGTGCCCGAGTGGTCGATGTTCGCGCCGGTGATCGGATGGACAAGGCGACCGCGGAGCTGTTCGCCGGGACCCAAGTGGCCTGCCGGGCGGTGGGCTGGGAGTTCTCCCACGTCGGCGTCCCCGACCCGGTAGCCATGGCGAATGTCCGGTGGCTGTCGCGCGCTATCGCAGGCGCCGGTGCGGCCGCCGCACCGATCTCGCCGAGCGGCTGCTGGACATCTTCGCGGAGCCGACTGCGTTATTGGCAGAGGCAGTTGGAGGCGGTGACCGCTTGCTGGTGCTGCCCATGCTGTTCCACCTGATGTGGTCGGGGATCCTAGCCGCGCATCTGGAGGGCGGACTGCTCCAGGCCGAGAGCCCGGTCTGGGCGGAAAGGCGGCAGAGGTGAGTAGTTGCGACGGCCGGCGGGGATCGCGGTCGGCTCGACCTCGACCTGGTGGCGCAGGTCACCGGACAGAGCGTCACCAACCTGCGACGGGCCTTCCCCGATGCCCCGGGACGCGTTGGCTCCGACCCGGCTCGGACCTGCGTCTTCTCCACGGCACTCGACCGCCAGCTCACAGACTCCCCGACCAGGCTCAACCTCGTCACGCTCCTGTTCGACGCCTACCAGGATGGCACCCACCGGCACCAGCTCAGCACCCGCTACAAACTCGACCGGCGCATCGCACTCCAGCACCAGCACCAGCACCCAGGCGGACCCATGCGCCACACCCACAACCTGATCACGCTTCTGGCCGCCCTCGACCCCGTCGACCTGCACGACATGCTCGCCCCATTGATGCCAGCACCGCCCCCGTGATCACGGTCAAATTTCGGCAGCAAAACATCAAGAACGATCACCACTGCAAGTTAGCGTCGACAGTTTCTGTCGACGACTTGTGTTGGGCGAATTCCGTCTGCCACCGTCCACCTGACAGTTCCTCAAGTTAGGAGTGATGCTGCAGTGGCAGAAATCAAACGACCCGCGCTGATCGAGGTGCAGCGTGGGCGGGCCATGGTGTCGACCACGTTCACGCCAGCCCAACTGCACGACGCAACAGACGTCGACGCCTACGACCCGGAGCGGGGCAACGACCCCGAGAACGGCTATCAACGCCGGGGATCAGCTACTCGCATGGCACAAGCGGCCTCCTTCTACGGCGAGGGCGAAGAGAAGCGCCAAGGCCGGGTCTTTGAAGACCGGCACGGCTTGATGCCCAACCCGATCATCGCCAACATCAGGCCAGCTGATGACGGAGATCCCACAGATGACTTGGGGCTCGGTCTGCCCGCAGGTGTGATCATCAAGTTCTCCTCCGACGAAGACCGCCAAGGGGTGCGCGCCGCGATCGAAGGCGGTGGCAGCGTCACGGCGGCCGGAACGATCACGCTTGATGATGCGACCATCACGTGGATCGTTGATGGGCAGCACCGGAGCGGCGCAATCCGGATGCTCAGCGAGCGGAACAGGCTCAGCGACGACTTCCCGGTGCCGGTCAAGCTCATGCTGGGGTTTGACCGCAACGAGGAGATCAAGCAGTTCTACTACATCAACCGGGAGGCGAAGAGCGTTCCCACCGATCTGACTGCCGACCTGCTCCAGCGGATGGCCCGGCAGGACAGTCACGAGGCCGAGTACCTCAGCGAGCGCAAAGGCAAGGGCAGCCTCCTCGCGGGCGCCGCCATCTACGACGCGATGGTGAGCAAGGGCAGCCCTTGGCTCACGCGCATCCGCAAGCCGAACGAGAAGATTTCGAAGGACACTTCGATCGCTGTGTCCCAGTTCATCGGCAGCCTGAAGCCGCTGCAGAACGCGCAGATGCCGCGCGAACTCAGTCCGCAGGAGTGGGCACTGATCATCGATGCATTCTGGGAAGCCGTCGCCCGGATGCTGCCTACCCCGTTCGACCCGACCGAGCAGCCCGGTGACTGGGTGCTACTCAAGACTACGGGCGTGACCACGATGCATCGCGTGCTCGCTGACTGCCTGCCGATTGTGATCCAACGTGGCGCTCGGCTGTCTGACGCGCAGCAGTACGAACTGTTGCTGGCCGATCTGCCCACACTCGCTGGGATCGTCATCAACCCGGATACCGGTGAGGAACACCAGGTTGATGGAGCCGAGTTTTGGCGATCTGCCTCAAGCGCCTCGCAGTACACCGGCCGCTACGGTACTGATCGCCTCGTCGGCATGATCCGTGGTCTCATCGCTAAGACGAACAGCGCCATCACCGTCTAGCCGAGACGAACGGTCCACACAATGAGGGCGGTCGAAGCCATTACAGCTGGCTTCGACCGCCCTTTCACTCTACGCGCGGCCAGCTGGCAGCCGGTCAAACTTCAGTAGCAAACCGTCAAACTTCACTGTCACACGTCACCCACGTGGGGCTTCCCTGTCGGCAGCCAAGCGACGCGCAAGCCGTCCAAGCTCTTGGCCCGGGTGAAATCCGCAGCGCAGGAAGCCCACGAACCCTGCTGAGCCGCGTCTCTACCGTCGCGCGAGCCTCGCAAGGAATGTGTCTACGAACTTCTCGACTTCAGCTTTCGAGTGCACATCGCGGACGTCGAGGCGGCTGACCCACTCAACCCCAGCGTTGATCATCAGGCTGTCCCGGCTGCTATCACTTGACGCTCTGCCTGGCTTTCCGTGATGAGGGCCATCCACCTCGATGACCCCCGCACGCCCTCTATAAGTGACCAAGAAGTCTGGCTCTCGTGTAGACCCGAGCAGCCGCATCCTGCCCAGGGGCATGATGCCGATCGTTTCGCTGTCCGACAGAGTGGCCTGCCGTTCCTTCAGCACTTGGTAGACCCTGTGCTCCCACTCATTGGTGAAGTGCAGGTCATCCTCGATCGGGTGCTGATCCTCGGGCTCAAGGCGGACCCTCCGAGCCTGGTTCGTCGGCATGGGCCCGTTAGCCGTGCGGAGTTTCTTCCGCCAGTCCGTGCTAGGAACCGGGACAACCGGACTGACCTCGATCGAATCAATGCGCATGCTGGCCCGCCTGGGCACGACGGCGTGCATCCCACCCTCGATGCGGCTCAGCACCGCTTCCGTGAACTGATCAACCAGGTTCGGTTCCACCGTGAAGTACACCATGTACTCGTCCGGTTCGTACTCGTTCGAGTTCCAGAGAGTCAGATCGACCGCAAGCACGTCAGTGGCGGCAATCGCAGCCTCGGTATCGCCCTGCTGATAAAGCAGAGTGGCAGCAGCGGCCAACCACTGCTCCCCCACTTGGTCGATCGGGTTCTTCTCCATGATGTCGGCCAGCGACAGCGCTTCA
Organism: Streptomyces sp. NPDC034099; assembly: GCF_055575415.1. Taxonomy (NCBI): domain Bacteria; kingdom Bacillati; phylum Actinomycetota; class Actinomycetes; order Kitasatosporales; family Streptomycetaceae; genus Streptomyces; species Streptomyces sp. NPDC034099. Next base: position 227,212 of record NZ_JBVISR010000001.1, read on the forward strand.
CCCATACAGAGCATTCTGACAGCCACCACTGACAACACCGCTGCTCTCCGGGCCCGTTGGAACGATAGATCGAATCGGGTCGGAGGTGCCAGCTACACTCTGTCGCGACACAAACACGGGAATGCGGTCCACAGGCCGGTCGAGCTACCGGCAGGAGCTGCGTTCAGGTTCCTCGGCGGACTGATGACAGCCTGGCGCATCGCAGCCATGGGGGCTGGTACTGCCATGGCTGAAGAATCTTCGCGACGTCGTCAAGGTACGCAAGACTGACCGTCGCAAGAAGCAGGCGATCCGTCATGCGAAGCTTGACCAGTAGGTAGCGGCAGACGCTACAGCCAAGGAGGCGGAACGCAAGACGGTTCCGTCGCGTACATGCCGAGCTCAAAAAGGCGCTGCCAATCGAGAATGAGGCCGCACGGACCCACACGAGTCGGAGCTTCCTCGAAACACAGGTATACGCAAGCCGGACATTTGCGCGCCGCGATGCCGAGGGCGACCCCAGCGGCGAGCGCGGACACCTTGCCGAGCAGATTGCGCACCGCGTCACGCACCAAGGCCGCCTCGTCGGACCACGGGCCGGACTGACCGCCCGCCCCTCACTCCTCCCAGGCACCCCGGGCGACTTCGGCCATGACCTCCGTAGCAATGCCGAGGAGGGGGCGGAAGTCCCCGTAGGCGGCTTTCCACCACGCCGAGGTGCGCGGGTCGAGGATCTGGCACGTGATGAGCGCGTCCCAATCGGCCGCCACCCGACAACGTTGAATGTGGTGGTCCTCGTGCGGGAAGCGCCCCGTGCGTCGCGCCTGCCCTACGCGCAACACGCTCTGCCGTAGGACAGCGTCGTTGCTCTCATCGAGCAGACGCAACGCCCGTTCCGTGTCCGTGAGGTTGGCCGTGCTGACCATGTCGATCAGGCCGGCCATGCCGTCGCCGCGCGTGAGCCCCGGCTTGTAGCCTTTCGCCTCCATCAGCTCGCGCAGGCGTCTCGCCCCAGGGTTGGCGGAGAGGAATGCCTCTTCTAGGGCCTTCTGGCTCAGCGGGCTGAGGGGCTGTCCCATCTCGACGCACATGGCCCCGAATGCGTCGCGCAGACCGGTTTTCCAGGCACGCTTCCCCCCGGGAGCTTGCTCCACGTCCTCCAGGAAGGCGTTGATCTGATCCTGGCTGAGCCCGCGAAGCTGGGCGAGGTGGACGAACATCGCCAGCACCGGCTTGGGTGAAAGAGGAAGCAACGCCTCGATGGCCTTCTGGGAGTAGATGTTGATTCTGGGAGGCGCCGGTCCGAACTCAGGTCGCTTCAGAAGGTTCTCGACTCCTTTCCGTAGTCTGGTGCGGAGTTCGCGGGTGGCGCCAGGATCCGGATTCATCGCCAGCAGCCTCCCTTTCACCCCCGGGCACAGCTGGCCGACAATGCGGGCCCGAGCACAGAGTTCGGCGGCCAGCACTGCGTTATCGATCTCCTCGGCGGTGGCGTCCACGGTCGGCTTCGGGATGAAGCCCTTGCGGTAGTCGAGAAGGAACGTCTTGTCCTTGTAGACATCCGGATCGTAGCCAGCAGCGTCCAGGGCTTGCCGTACGGGCTGGAACGCAAGGGGTGGCTTGTTGTCACGGCTCACGCCCTGAGGCTAGGCGTCCTCACGGGGCGGGGGTCCACTTTTCTGCCTACCCGCCATCCGGCGCTTGCGGTCCGATGGGCTCTCCACGAGGACGAGGACTTGCGGGGCTAACCCCCGCTCCCTCCATCGTGGTGATCCCAACTCACCGGAGGTCCCTCATGTTCAGCATCGACGGCGTCACATCGGCGGCCGCCTCCCAGGTCACGGCACCCTTGCCTGCTGTCACGTTCGACCTGTTCACCGTATTCGTCGTCGCCGTCGCGCTGATGCTTGCGTGGCTCGTCTACCGGTGGACGGCCCCGGCTCCGGGGTCCCCCGTCCAGGCGTCCAAAGGCGAACGGCTCGCGTACGCCATCGGCGCCGCGGCGTCGGTCATCGTGATCGGCGGCTACCTGGTCGGCGGGTTCAGGGGGTTCGGGTACCCGGAGACAGACGCCCGTCCGGTGTTCCGTGAGAGCCGTTCGGCAGCGCTCATGCAGGAGCTCGTGGCCGACGGTAATCCTGCCGGCCACGGGCCGTAGACCCGTCGCCGGACCAGGTCCCATGCGGTCAGGTCGAAAGAACGCCGCACAGACGCCTGCTGGCCGCGGATGGTCACCAGCCGCACCGTGCCGTCGTCGGTGATGCCACGCTGCCGGTCGGCACGGACCTTGACCGGCTTGTCGCTTCCCTCGACGGCGTCGACCACCGCCTCGCCCACCCGCTCCTGGGTGATCAGATCCCTGCACGCGACGACCGCGCGGGCGGCGAATTCGACGTTAGTGCCGATTTCCGTTCCGGTGCCGCCGCTGGGTAGCTGTTCGCTCACTGCGGAAGTCGGTCTCTACGAAAGCCGGGCGTGAAGTCCCCCGAACGCCTCAGAAGGGACCGCTGGAAGGTTCAGAGAGCGATCTCATGGCTCTTCGGATACCGCCGCCTGACCATCCGCCACGAGCACAAGGGCAACCACTTACTCGCCTTCCTCGGGCTCGCGGCAGTCATGAAACCTGCTACAAGAAGATCGCCACGTGAGACACCGTCTTGCCAACGAGCCAGGCCGATGCCGCCGGTGCTCATGCCCGGTGTGAGCGTCATCGAGGTTGAGGGCCGCCAGCGACCAGCCTGGGCGCGCTCCACGGCAACAGGAGTGCAGCGCCAGGCTCACGGCGGAGACCCCGAGCCATTCACGGACCGGGTTCTGAAAGGCGCCATGTGAACCAGGCATTTAACGATCACCAGTGCCTCCTTGGTCACGCTGCGTCTGCAGCCACGTACGGCCCACAAAGGCACACGGGAATCGGTACGAGCCTCGCTTTCACGGATCAGCGCCTCGTGTGCAAGGAGATCAGCACCAGCCCAGCACGGGACGGGTTCCCTGGGGTGATCACAGGTGTCCACAGGTCAGCACGAAGTCAGCACGGGTAAAACAAAAGCCCCGGATCACTCCGGGGCTGTAACGCTGTGACCTGCACTTTTGCCGTCAGGACCGATCCCTGTTACGTCAGCGTCTCAGATACCGTCCGCACATACGTGCCACACTGCCAGACCCCGCGCACGAACGAGGAGCCCTCACCGAACATGGACCACCTCGCGACGGCCTCACTCACCTCCCTGTGGGACGAGGTCTCCGGCACCCAGCCCGATCCCGACCTGTGGGTGGTGATCGCGACCCTGGGGGCCGCGCTCGCCGTCGTCGTGACACACGGGTCGTGGCGGATAGCGCGCAACGCGATCACCATCGCCCACGAGGGCGGCCACGGCCTGGTGGCCCTGCTGACCGGGCGCACCCTGACCGGGATCACCCTGCACTCGGACACCAGCGGCCTGACGGTGAGCCGGGGCAAGCCGCACGGCGTCGGCATGATCCTCACCGCGGTCGCCGGTTACACCGCTCCCCCGCTGCTCGGCCTCGGCGGCGCCGCGCTGCTGGCGACGGGACGCATCACCCTGCTGCTGTGGCTGGCGACGGCGCTGCTCGTCGCCCTGCTGGTGATGGTCCGCAACGCCTACGGGGTGCTGACTGTGGTGGTCACCGGCGGCACGTTCGTCCTGGTGTCCTGGCTGGCCGGGCCGCAGGTGCAGGCGGCGTTCGCGTACGCGGTGGTGTGGTTCCTGCTGCTCGGCGGGGTGCGCCCGGCCTTCGAGCTGCAGGCCAAGCGGTCGCGGGGCGGCGCCGGGGACTCGGACGCGGACCAGCTGGCGCGGCTGACGCACGCGCCGGCGGGGGTGTGGTTCTTCCTGTTCCACGCGGTGTCGCTGTGCTCGCTGATCGGTGGGGGGCGCTGGCTGCTGGAGCTGTGAGGCCCCGGACATCCTCCGCAGGCTCCGCATATATGCACGGCAAGTGCACTGTTGCTCTTTCGGTCAGGTTTCGCCGCTTTTGATCAAGATCTCTGATCGTCCTCAGCCATTAAAGTGGGGCCCATGACCGTGAACCCCGCGCACACCGCCCTCTGGCCCGCCCCGCACGCGAGCGGGGCCGTCGACGCGACCGTCCACGTGCCCGGGTCCAAGTCGGTCACCAATCGTGCCCTGGTGCTGGCCGCCCTCGCCTCCGAGCCCGGCTGGCTGCGCCGCCCGCTGCGCTCGCGGGACACCCTGCTGATGGCCGAGGCCCTGCGCACGATGGGCGTCGAGATCGAGGAGGGCGTCGGTACCGAGGGCACCGGCGAGTTCTGGCGGGTCATCCCGGCCGGCCTGCGCGGCCCGGCCACGGTCGACGTCGGCAACGCCGGCACGGTCATGCGCTTCCTCCCGCCGGTCGCCGCGCTGGCCGACGGCGCCGTCCGCTTCGACGGCGACCCGCGGTCCTACGAGCGTCCGCTGCACGGCGTGATCGACGCGCTGCGCGTCCTGGGCGCCCGCGTCGACGACGACGGGCGCGGCGCGCTGCCGCTGACCGTGCACGGCGGCGGGGCCCTGGAGGGCGGTCCGGTCGAGATCGACGCGTCGTCCTCCTCGCAGTTCGTCAGCGCCCTGCTGCTGTCCGGACCGCGCTTCAACCAGGGCGTCGAGGTGCGCCACACCGGTTCCGCGCTGCCGTCCATGCCGCACATCCGCATGACGGTCGACATGCTGCGCGCGGTCGGCGCCCAGGTCGACACCCCCGAGTCCGGCGGCGAGCCGAACGTCTGGCGGGTCACACCGGGCGCACTGCTCGGCCGGGACCTGACGATCGAGCCCGACCTGTCCAACGCCCAGCCCTTCCTCGCGGCGGCGCTGGTGACCGGCGGCAAGGTGGTGATCCCCGACTGGCCGTCCCGCACCACCCAGCCCGGCGACCGGCTGCGCGAGATCTTCACCGACATGGGCGGTTCCTGCGAACTGGCCGACTACGGACTGGTCTTCACCGGATCGGGTGCGATCCACGGCATCGACGTCGACCTCGGCGAGGTCGGTGAGCTGACCCCGGGCATCGCGGCCGTCGCCGCGCTCGCGGACTCCCCCTCGACCCTGCGCGGCGTGGCCCACCTGCGGCTGCACGAGACGGACCGGCTGGCCGCGCTCACCAAGGAGATCAACGAACTCGGCGGCGACGTCACCGAGACCGCCGACGGCCTGCACATCCGCCCGCGCCGGCTGCACGGCGGCGTCTTCCACACCTACGAGGACCACCGGATGGCCACCGCCGGCGCCGTCCTCGGCCTCGCTGTCGAGGGCGTGCAGATCGAGAACGTGGCGACGACCGCCAAGACCCTGCCCGACTTCCCCGATCTGTGGACCGGGATGCTCGGGGCGTAGGGACGGTTCGCCATGCGCCGCTACGGCAAGCACACCGACGAGGACGACATCCGCTCCCGCCCGAACCGCAAGGGCAACCGGCCGCGCACCCACATCCGGCCCAAGCACGAGGACGCCGCCCACGGACTGGTCCTCACCGTGGACCGCGGCCGGCTGACCTGCCTGGTCGAGGACCGGATCGTCATGGCGATGAAGGCACGTGAGCTGGGCCGCAAGGCGGCGGTCGTCGGCGACCGGGTGGCCCTGGTCGGCGACCTGTCCGGCAAGAAGGACACGCTCGCGCGGATCGTCCGCATCGAGGAGCGCGTCTCCGTGCTGCGCCGCACGGCCGACGACGACGACCCCTACGAGCGGGTGGTCGTCGCCAACGCCGACCAGCTCGCCATCGTCACCGCCCTCGCCGATCCGGAGCCGCGCCCCCGCCTCATCGACCGCTGCCTGGTCGCGGCGTTCGACGGCGGCCTCTCCCCGCTGCTGGTGATGACCAAGTCGGACCTGGCGCCGCCGGACGAATTCCTGGAGCTGTACGGCGCGTTGGACATCCCCTACGTCGTCACCAGCCGGGAGGAGCTGGAGAACGGCGCCGCCGCCGACCTCGTGCGCGAGCACCTGGACGGGAAGATCACCGCCTTCGTCGGCCACTCCGGCGTCGGCAAGACGACCCTGGTCAACACCCTGGTGCCCGAGGACCGCCGCCGGGTGACAGGGCATGTGAACGCGGTGACGGGCCGCGGCCGGCACACCACGACCTCCGCCCTCGCCCTGCCGCTGTCCTCCGCGGCGGGCGGCTGGGTCGTCGACACCCCGGGCGTGCGGTCGTTCGGGCTGGCGCACATCGACCCGTCCCGGGTGATCAACGCCTTCCCCGACCTGGTGCCCGGCACCGAGGGCTGTCCGCGGGCGTGCAGCCACGACGAGCCCGACTGCGCGCTGGACGCCTGGGTCGCCGAGGGACACGCCGATCCGGCCCGGCTGTACTCGCTGCGCCGGCTGCTGTCGACGCGGGAACGCAAGGAAGGGGACTGAGCCCCGCGTTGTTTGCCGTGCGGTGCAACCGGTGAGTGCATAATCGCACCAAGCCGGAACCAAGCCTGAGCAAAGCCGGACGAAGTCGCTGTCGGACGAAGCCACTGATCGACATCGACACAGCGGTCGCGGTAGGGGACCACGGGAGGACGAGACATGGCGTGGCTGCTGGTCATAGTGGCAGGAGTGCTCGAAACCGGCTTCGCCGTCTGTCTGAAGCTGTCGCACGGCTTCACCCGGCTCTGGCCCACCGTCGCCTTCTGCGCCTTCGCGCTGGGCAGTTTCGGCCTGCTGACGATGTCCCTCAAGAAGCTCGACGTCGGCCCCGCGTACGCGGTGTGGACCGGCATCGGCGCGGCGGGCACCGCCATCTACGGCATGATCTTCCTCGGCGACCTTGTCTCGACCCTGAAGATCGTCTCGATCAGCTTCGTCATCATCGGCGTGATCGGACTGCAGCTGTCCGGCTCGGCGCACTAGGACGCCTCCCGGGCAGCGTCGCCCGCCGCTAAGCCGTCGAGCGGCGCGGCAGGACGGTGCGTACGAGGTCCGCCACTCCGCCCTCGACGGGCGGCGCGGCGACGCAGGAGAGGGCGAGCCGCACGGCCAGTTCGCAGGAGCGTGCCAGTTCGGCGGCGTCCGGCGCCGGAAGCGGCCCTGCGCCGCCCAGGACGGCCACGGCACGGTCGCGGACGAGGCCCACGAAATCGCCGGGCGAGGGCAGCGGACCGTCGGCCCGCCGCTGGGCCGGCGCGGCGGAGCAGGAGGGCACCGCCGTCAGGGCCGGCGAGGGCAGCCGCTCGCTCCAGCAGCCGGTGAGCATGGCCCGGACCAGCGCGTTGTCGTGGGCCGCCGACATCATCCACTCGGCGGTTGCGGGGAGCCGTTCACTCGGGTCGCGGGGCCCGGAGAGCGCGCGCTCCACTCCGGCGAGATATCCGTCGGCCTCGCGCCGCACCAGCGCCCGGGCGAGGCCGTCCTTGCTGCCGAACTCGTTGTAGAGGGTCTGCCGGGACACCCCGGCGGAAGCCGCCACGTCCACCATCCGCACCGCGGACCACGGCCGGCGCGCCAGCGCCGTGTACGCGGCGTCGAGCAGGGACTCCCGGGCTGCAGGCACCCTCGCCTCCCTCGGGCCGAGCGAATGCTGCCAGATGTACCGAGCGGCTCGCTGCCCAGATTTGACGGGTACGGGGGCACTGTCAAGGGTCCTCGCACCGCCCGGCCGCCCACGCCACGCCCGCCAAAGCCCTGGTAGCCCCGCCCGGCCCGCGGCAGATAGCGTGACGGCATGCCCGATTACCTCGACGACCTCCGCCTCGCCCACGTACTCGCCGACGCCGCCGACGCCGCGACGATGGACCGCTTCAAGGCCCTCGACCTGAAGGTCGAGACGAAGCCGGACATGACCCCGGTGAGCGAGGCGGACAAGGCCGCCGAGGAACTCATCCGCGGTCACCTCGCCCGCGCCCGCCCCCGTGACTCGGTCCACGGCGAGGAGTTCGGCGTATCGGGCACCGGGCCCCGGCGCTGGGTCGTCGACCCGATCGACGGCACCAAGAACTACGTGCGCGGCGTCCCCGTGTGGGCCACCCTCATCGCCCTGATGGAGGCGAAGGAGGGCGGCTACCAGCCGGTCGTCGGCCTCGTCTCGGCGCCCGCCCTCGGCCGCCGCTGGTGGGCGGTGGAGGACCACGGCGCGTTCACCGGCCGCAGCCTGACCTCGGCCCATCGGCTCCACGTCTCCCAGGTCTCCACGCTCTCCGACGCCTCCTTCGCGTACTCCTCGCTGAGCGGCTGGGAGGAGCAGGGCCGCCTCGACGGCTTCCTGGACCTGACCCGCGAGGTGTGGCGCACGCGCGCGTACGGCGACTTCTGGCCGTACATGATGGTCGCCGAGGGTTCGGTGGACATCTGCGCCGAACCCGAGCTCTCCCTCTGGGACATGGCCGCCAACGCGATCATCGTCACGGAGGCCGGGGGCACCTTCACCGGCCTCGACGGCCGCCCCGGCCCGCACAGCGGGAACGCGGCCGCGTCGAACGGCCGGCTCCACGACGAGCTGCTCGGGTATCTCAACCAGCGCTACTGAGCGCCCGCCGACTCGCCCTCCGCGCCCCCTTGTTGACCCGTGCTTTACCTGCCACTCTATGAGTTCCCCCACTTGTGAACTTGTGAATCCATGAACTAACTCATGGATCACCGGCAGGAGGTGGCTCCACCCATGCTCGTCCGAGAAGTCATGAGCACGGTCGTCCTCACCATCGGTCCCGCCCACACACTCCGTCAGGCCGCCGCCCTGATGTCCGCGCGCCGCGTCGGCGCGGCCGTGGTGCACGACCCCGACGCCGGTGGCATCGGGATCCTCACCGAACGCGACGTCCTCGTCTCCGTGGGCCGGGGCCAGGACCCGGACACCGAGCGCGCGCACGGCCACACCACCACCGACGTCGTCTTCGCCGCCCCGACCTGGACCGTGGAGGAGGCGGCGGGCGCGATGGCGCACGGCGGCTTCCGCCACCTCATCGTCCTGGACGGCGGCGAGCCCGTCGGCATCGTCTCGGTGCGCGACATCATCCGCCGCTGGGCGCCGGAGCGCGCCGCGCACAACGCTCCGGTGGTGACCGCCTGACGGGACGAGCGGGTACCGGCCGGCCCGGAGCGCGTTGGGCCGGAACGACGAACGGGCCGGACCCCCGTCCCCGGGGATCCGGCCCGCCGCAACGGCAAGCGGTCCAGTGCTGGATGTCAGCCGCGCAGGGCCTGGACCGCGGCTTCCAGCCGCTTGCCGAAGTCACCGTCGGCCTGACGGAAGTTGTCGACCGCGCGCTCGACGATGTCGTCGCGCGAGACGCCGGACAGGGCGCCGGCCAGGTTGCCGATGAGCCGCTCCTTCTCCGCGTCCGTCATCAGCCGGTAGAGGTTGCCCGCCTGGACGAAGTCGTCGTCCTCGGCGTGCGAGGGCGTCGGGGTCTCACCGGTGACGCCGGAGACCGCGACCGGCTGCCACAGAGGCCGGTCCGTCTGGAACGGGCCGCCGAAGCTGTTCGGCTCGTAGTTCTTCGCGCCCTTGTGGCGGCCGTCGTAGAGCCGGCCGTCACGGGAGTGGGTGCGCGCCACGGTGGCGTGCGGTCGGTTCACCGGCAGCTGGTCGGCGTTGATGCCGACGCGGTAGCGGTGGGCGTCGCCGTAGGCGAAGAGGCGGCCCTGGAGCATCTTGTCCGGGGACGGCCCGATCCCGGGCACGAAGTGCGCCGGGGAGAAGATCGACTGCTCGACCTCGGCGAAGATGTTCTCCGGGTTGCGGTTGAGCTCCAGCTTGCCGAACCAGACGATCGGGTGGTCCGCGTGCGGCCACACCTTGGTCAGGTCGAACGGGTTGAAGCGGTACGTCGCCGCCTCCGCGACGGGCATGATCTGCACGCCGACGGTCCAGGACGGGAAGTCACCGCGCTCGATGGCCTCGCGCAGGTCGCGCTGGTGGGAGTCGGGGTCCTCACCGGCGAGCTTGTCGGCCTCGGCCTGGGTGAGGTTCTTGATGCCCTGGTCGGTCTTGAAGTGGTACTTGACCCAGAAGGCCTCGCCCGCCTCGTTGTTCCACTGGTAGGTGTGCGAGCCGAAGCCGTCCATGTGCCGGTACGACGCCGGGATGCCGCGGTCGCCGAACAGCCAGGTCACCTGGTGCGTCGACTCGGGCGACAGGCTCCAGAAGTCCCAGACGTTGTCCATCTCGGTCGAACCCGTGTAGGGATCGCGCTTCTGGGTGTGGATGAAGTCGGGGAACTTGATGGCGTCCCTGATGAAGAACACCGGGGTGTTGTTGCCGACGAGGTCGTAGTTGCCCTCCTCGGTGTAGAACTTCAGCGAGAAGCCGCGCGGGTCGCGGACGGCGTCCGCCGCACCCAGGTTGCCGGCCACGGTGGAGAAGCGGAGGAAGGTCTCCGTCTCCTTGCCCACCTCGGAGAGGAAGGCCGCCCGCGTGTACCGGGTGACGTCGGCGGTGACCGTGAAGGTGCCGTAGGCGCCGGCGCCGCGGGCGTGCACGACGCGCTCCGGGATGCGCTCACGGTTGAAGCGGGCCAGCTTCTCCAGCAGGAGCTGGTCCTGGACGAGCACGGGGCCGCCGACGCCCGCCGTCTCACTGTTCTGGTTGTCGGCTACGGGGGCACCTGTCTCCGTAGTGAGCGGTCCCTGGGTCACGAGCTCCTCCTGTGCCAATCCTGGCGATCCTGCTTGTTCTGTCCCTTGGCTAATGTCGTCCCCGATCCTACAATAGACAATGTCTAAATCAAGCAAGACTCCAAAATCACACCTGTTCGGGACCTGGTCCCCTTGCTGTTAGGCTGATGTGTATGAGTGACCTTCTGGAACGGCTGCGCGGGCGCGGTTGGCGCATGACCGCGCAGCGTCGGGTGGTGGCCGAGGTCCTCGACGGCGAGCACGTCCACCTGACGGCCGACGAGGTGCATTCCCGGGCCGTGGAAAAGCTCCCCGAGATCTCCCGGGCGACCGTCTACAACACCCTGGGCGAGCTGGTCTCGCTCGGCGAGGTGCTGGAGGTGGCGACGGACAAGCGCGCCAAGCGCTACGACCCGAACGCGCACCGGCCGCACCACCACCTGGTCTGCGCCCAGTGCGGAGCGATCCGCGACGTCCACCCGACCGGCAACCCGCTGGCCGACCTCCCCGACTCGGAGCGCTTCGGCTTCACGGTGTCGGACGTCGAGGTGACGTACCGCGGCACCTGCCCGAACTGCGCGGGGGCGTGAGCGGAGCGGGATTTGCTTCTCGTCTTCGTACTGACGTAGTGTTCCATTCATCGACGCGGGGTGGAGCAGCTCGGTAGCTCGCTGGGCTCATAACCCAGAGGTCGCAGGTTCAAATCCTGTCCCCGCTACTGAAGGCCGAGGGCCGGAATCCGAAAGGGTTCCGGCCCTCGGTGCATAGCTCATAGCTGCGGGCAGTCGTGCCGCCGGGCGGCACCCGCCCAGCCGAAACCCCGGGCACCTTTCAAAAGGCACCGAAGCTCAGCGCAGCGTCACGCCGACAGTTCCTGCCGCAACGCGTCCCGCAACCGCGCCGCCCGCTCCCCCACCTCCGCCGGCCCCAGCGACACCGCCAGGTCCGCCCACCGCTGCCCCTCCGCCAGCTCTCCCCGCCGCGCGAACACCAGCGCCAGCCGCAGCGCCGCCCGCCCGTGCCCGGCGTCGGCCGCCCGGCGCCACCACACCACGGCCTCCGGCTCGCTCCCCTCGCGCGCCAGCAGCAGCCCCAGGTTGAAGGCGCCGTTGCGCGACCCGGCCTCGGCCGCCTCGCGGTACCACCGGGCCGCCTCCACCACGTCCCCGCGCGCCGCGGCGAGCATCCCGACCCGCACCTGGGCCCGCCGGTGCCCCTGGGAGGCCGCCCGCTCGTACCACTCCTCGCACTCGGACTTCTCCTGCGCCGGCTCGCCCAGTTCGTGCGCGGGTGCGGGCGGCCGGCGCGCGTCCAGTACCGTCGCCAGCCGGTACGCGGCCTCCGCGCTGCCACCCCCCGCCGCACAGCGCAGGAAGCGCTCCGCCTCGCGCTCGTCGCCGTCGCGCAGCCGTGCCATCCCGACCTGGAGCGCCGCCTCGGTGTGCCCGGCCGCGGCGGCCCGCTCGTACCAGCGCAGCGCCGCCCGTTCCTCGCTCCGCCCCGCGTGCAGGATCCCGAGGTTGAAGGCGGCGTCGACGCTGCCCGCCTCGGCGGCCTTGGAGAACCACGGCTCGGCGCCGCTCTCGTCCCCGGCGCGCAGCAGCAGGATGGCCAGCGCGTTGGAGGCCTCCCGGTGTCCGGCGTACGCCGCCCGCCGGTACCACTGCTCGGCCTGCGTGGTGCGCCCCTGCTCGGCGCAGAGCAGCCCGAGGTTGTACGCCCCGTTGTCGTCACCGGCGTCCATCGCGGCCCGGTACCAGCGCTCGGCGGTCTGGGTCTCGCCGCGCTCGGCGTGCAGCGCGCCCAGGGCGTTGGCGGCGTTGCCGTCGCCGTCCTGGGCGGCGCGCAGCCACCACACGGCGGCGCTCTCGGTGTCCCCGGCGTCCCGCAGCAGGAAGCCGAGGGCGCAGGCGGCGCGGGCCTCGCCGTCCTTGGCGGACGTGAGGTACCAGCGGCCGGCCTCCTTGAGCTCGCCGCGCTTCTCCAGGATCGTCCCGAGGTGCAGCGCGGCCCGCCGGTGACCGCGCGCGGCGGCCTGCCGGTACCACTGCTCGGCCTCGTCGGCCGCGAGTGCGGCGGCCTTGTCGTCGCCGTCCTGCCCGGCCCGCCGGTCCAGCCTCCGCGCCAGCCGGTACGCCGCTTCCCGGTGTCCGCGCTCGGCCGCGGCCCGCATCCACCGCTCGGACCCGGTGTCGTCGCCGCGGTGCTCCAGCAGGTCGGCGAGCGCGTAGGCGCCCAGTACGTGGCCCTGCTCCGCGGACTGGCACAGCCAGTACTCGGCGGCGGGCTCGTCCCCGCGTTCGCGGAAGTGCCGGCCCAGTGCGTGCGCGGCGGCGGCCGACCCGGCGACGGCGGCGATGCGCCACCATCCGGCGGCCTCGTCGGCGTACCCGCGCTGGTGCAGCAGGACGCCCAGGTTGTTGGCGGCGGCCCGGTCGCCGGCCGCGGTGGCGGCACGCAGGTGGGACTCGGCTCCGTCGAAGTCGCCACGACGCAGCAGCATGGCGCCGAGCACGCTCATCGCCTCGACGTCGCCTCCGTCGACGGCGAGCCGCAGACGCACTTCCTCGGCGGCCTCGTCGGCGGCTTCCTGAGCCTCGTCCGCGGCTTCCTCCTGACCCGACGGCTGACCGGACGGCTGCGCAAAACGCCCTGTCCCGAACAGATTTGCCATGTCCCCCATAACGTTCATCGTCGCACCACCCGCAACCTCGGTACATCCGGTATACCGCAGTCAGTGAGGTCACTTCAGCGTTTTGTCGACATGCCCACAGGGAGACAAGTCAAACACAGAACTGCCCAACTCCCCTTGGCGGCGCGGCCGTCGTGTCCGCCGGGACATGCGTTCGCACATCACGAAGGCCCGGATTCCTTGAGGAATCCGGGCCTTCGTGGTCGTTCGCACGTAGCTCACGACTTCAGTAGCGGGGACAGGATTTGAACCTGCGACCTCTGGGTTATGAGCCCAGCGAGCTACCGAGCTGCTCCACCCCGCGCCGTTGTGTTCACAACCCTAGCACGGCGCGGGATGGGCCTTGACCAGCTCGAACGCCCGGCGCGAGGCCGGCGGTCAGCTCGTGTCCGAGCCTCCCCCGGCGTCACCGGTCGGCGTCGCGTCCGGACTCGCCTTGTCGTCTCCGGCCTTGTCCCCACTGTTCTTGTCGCCGGTGTTCTTGTCGTCGCCGTTCTTGCCACCGGCGTTCTGGTCGGCCTTGGCCTGTGCGTCCTCGGCCCGCTGGAGCGCCTCCTCGAGGTCCTTCTGCGCCTCGGCGTACGCGGCCAGGTCCTTCTGCTCCAGGGCCTTCTGCCCGGCGTCGAACGCCTTCTGCGCATCGCTCAGCGCTTCCCGGACCGTGGGGTTGGTGGACGTCGGTGGCGGTTCGGTGGTGTCGTCGCCCTCGTCCGGTGGCTGCTCGTTCTCGGCGGCCTGGGCTCCGAAGACCTTGTTCAGGGCCGCGTCGAGCGTGTTCTCGAAGGCGGTGTTGCCCCCGTAACTCACCAGGACCTTGCGCAGCAACGGGTACTTGAGGTCGCCACCGCGCACGTAGACGGGCTCGACGTACAACAGACCGCCGTCGAGCGGCACCGTCAGCAGGTTGCCGTACTCCACCTCCGAGTCGCCGCCTCTCAGCAGCCTGATCGACTCGGCGATGTCCTGTTCGGAGTTGAACTGGCTCTGCACCTGTTTGGGTCCGTCGACGGTCGTGCTCGTCGGCAGTTTCAGGATTCTGATCTTGCCGTAGTCACTGGTGCCCGCCTCGGCGTCGACCGCCATGAACGCGCTGAGGTTGTCACGCCCGTTGGGTGTGAACGTCGTCGTCAGCGAGAAGGCCTGCGACTTCTGGTCCGGCATCTTCATGCTCAGGTAGTACGGCGGCACCGCGTCGCCCGACTTGTTGGTCGGGTCGTCCGGCACCTGCCACACCTCGCTGCCGCTGAGGAACGTGTTGGCGTCCTTCACGTGGTAGCGCGTGAGCAGCTCGCGCTGGACCTTGAACAGGTCCTGCGGATAGCGCAGGTGCGCCATCAGCTCCTTGGAGATCTCGCTCTTGTCCTGCACCGTGTCCGGGAACGCCTTCATCCAGGTCTTCAGGATCGGATCCTGGGTGTCCCACTGGTAGAGCTTCACGTCACCGCTGTACGCGTCGACGGTCGCCTTCACGGAGTTGCGGATGTAGTTGACCTGGTTCTGCTGGGCCACCACCGCGCGCGAGTTGTTGTTGGCGGTCAACGAGTCCGCGGTGGTGTCGCCGAGCGTCGTACGGGAGGCGTACGGATAGCCGTTCGTCGTTGTGTACGCGTCGACGATCCACTGGATACGGCCGTCCACCACCGCCGGATAGGCGTCGCCGTCGATGGTCAGCCAGGGCGCGACCGCCTCGACGCGCTCCTTGGGCGTGCGGTTGTACAGGATCCGCGAACCCTCGCCGATGGCACCGGAGTAGAGGATCTGCGGCTCGCTGAACGCGGCCGCGTACGCCGCCCGGTTGATCGGGTTGGACAGGTCGACCCCGCCGTCGCCCTTGTAGCTGAACGTCTTCTCCCCGGTGTCGTCGGAGTAGTCGATCTCCTTCTGGGGACCGCCGACGATCGAGTAGGTGGTGGTCTTCTCGCCGTAGTAGACCCGCTGCTCGTACTTCCCGAGGTCGCCCTCGGACGGCAGATTGGACTCGGTGAAGACCGGGCGTCCCTCGGAGTCGACCTGGGTGCCCTTCGCCGCGACCACGCCGTAGCCGTGGGTGTAGCGGAAGTGGTTGTTGATCCAGTTCTTCTTCGGGATGCCCGCCAGGTTCAGCTCGCGCAGGCCGATGACCGTGTCCTGGTCCTTGCCGTCCTTGGCGTAGCGGTCGACGTCCAGGTTGGTCGGGAACGCGTAGTAGTTACGCATCTGCTGGAGCTGCTGGAACGTCGGCGAGATGATGTTCGGGTCCATGATCCGGACGGACGCCGCGGCGTCCGCGTCGTCACGGAGCTTGGTCTTGTCCTTGGTCTCGCTCTTGCCCGGGTACTCGGTGACCTGGGTGCCCTCGATACCGTACGCGTCGCGCGTGGCCGCGAGGTTCTTCTCGACGTACGGCGCCTCCTTGGCCTGCTCGTTGGGCTGGACCTGGAACTTCTGGACCAGCGCCGGGTACAGACCGCCGATGAGGATCGCGGAGAGCACCATCAGGCCGAAGCCGATCACGGGCAGCTGCCAGGTGCGCCGCCACAGGGTGGCGAAGAACAGCAGGGCGCAGATGACCGCGATGCAGAAGAGGATCGTCTTGGCCGGCAGGTAGGCGTTGGCGTCGACGTACCTGAGGCCCGTCCAGTTGTCGGTCGCCTTGAAGTCGCTGGACTTCACCGCGAGGCCGTACCGGTCGAGCCAGTAGGCGACGGCCTTGAGGGCGACGAAGACGCCGATGAGCACCGACAGGTGCCCGGTGGCGGCGGCCGTGGCGCGCGCGCCGGGGCTGGTGACGCGGAGCCCGCCGTACAGGTAGTGGGTCAGCGCGGCGGCGATCACGGAAATGATCACGGCTGCGAAGCCGAAGCCGAGCAGGAACCGGTACCAGGGCAGGTCGAAGGCGTAGAAGGAGACGTCCAGCTTGAACTGGGGGTCCTTCTGCCCGAAGGGCACGCCGTTGACCCACATCAGCCAGGTGCGCCACTGACCGGACGCCGAGGCGCCGGCGATCAGGCCGACCAGGGCGGTGATGCCGAGCAGCAGCCACTTCTTGTAGGGGGCGATGCCCATCCGGTACCGGTCGAGGTTCTGCTGCTCCATCGACATGGCGCTCAGCGGCGGGCGCAGGCGGTGGGCCAACCAGATGTTGAACCCTACGGCGAGCGCCATCAGCAGGCCGAAGACGAAGAAGAGCCCGATCTTGGTCCACAGGGTCGTCGTGAACACCGACGAGTAGTGAACAGACCGGTACCAGAGCCAGTCCGTCCAGAATCCCGCGAACATGGTGAACGCCATGGCGAGCACGGCTAGGACACCAAGTGTCAGCAGCAGGGTTCGGACACGCCGGGACGGGCGGCCCACTCTGATCCGCGGCCCCGACGGGGGGCCTCCGCCGCGGTCCGGCATCTGGAAAGCCAAGGTGCGCACCTCGAAGTTCGCTGTTGATCCGTCAGGCCCTCGGGTTCGCGGGCCCCCCGTGCGCCCCCGTGATCGCGGGCCCACACTTATGCAACTTACTCATCGTTTACTCGGTTCCCGATTCGGGCCATGAACGAGGCAGGATTGTGACCATGTCCAACACCCCCATGGCAGCGAGCCCCCTGACCCGGGCCGTACTCGAGATCGACGAGTACGTCTCCGGCCTCGGCTGGGACCAGCCCGCACGCCTCTTCGCACTTGTCGACACCGCACGGCTGCGCGCCGAGCAGCCCTCCCTCGCGGACCGGCTCGGTCTGCGGGAAGAGTCGGAGACCTCCGGCCTGACCCCGATCGAGCAGGACGAGATTCCAACGGACCAGGCGCTCGACGAGTTCCTGGGCACCATCGCCTGGCCCGACTCCGTGGTCGGCTGCGCGCTCGCCGTGGAGCGGTTGATGCTGCCGCCCTCGGCCGAGGCCCAGGTGCCCTCGGGCCTCAACGAGAAGAAGCTCGCGCAGTGGGTGGCGGAGCACCCGGACCGTCAGGAGGTCCGCATGACGGTCGCGGTCCTGCGCGACGGCGCTCGCGACTCGGCCCTGCGGCTGCGGGAGAAGGACACGGCCACGGAGGTCCTCACGGGCTCCGACCTGGTGCCGGGTCTGGCCGAGGCGCTGACGGCGACCTTCGAGGAGTAGGCCCGCCGGACGCCGGCCGCCGGGACGGACGGCTGGGCCGGAAGGGTCAGCCCTCCGTGCACTTCGGCAGGTCGGCGGTCTTTCCGGAACGGATGTCCTTGAGCGCGCCGAGGGCGTCGTCGATGGTGTCGACCTTCACCAGGGTGAGCCCGTCGGGGGTGTCCTCGGCGGCCGCCGCGCAGTTGTCCGCGGGCGTCAGGAAGTACTGGGCGCCCTTGTCGTGCGCGCCGATGGTCTTCATGCCGATGCCGCCGATCGGGCCGACCTTGCCGTTGTCGTCGATCGTCCCGGTGCCGGCGACGAACTTGCCGCCGGTGAGGTCGCCGGGGGTCAGCTTGTCGTAGATGCCGAGGGCGAACATCAGACCGGCGCTCGGACCGCCGACGTCGGCCAGCTTGATGTCGATGTCGAACGGGAACGTGTGGTCGGTTCCGGCGGAGATCCCGACGACGGCGCGCTTCTCCCCGGCGTCGTCCGAGGTCTCCGTGGTGATCGCGATCTTCTGCGTCTTCGTCGCCGTGCGGCCCTCCTTCTCCGCGGCGGCCTGCTCCTTGGCGGGCACGATCGTGAAGACGGTGTCCTCGCCCGGCTCGTGCTTGGTCACCAGCTCGGAGACGTCCGTGGGCTTCTTGACGGTCGTGCCGTCCACAGCCTGGATCACGTCACCGGCGTGCAGCCTGCCCTGCGACGGGGAGTCCTTGACGACGGCGGAGACGACCACCCAGGACTTCACCGGGATGTCCAGCGCCTTCAGGGCGGCCACCTTCGCGGTCTCCTGGGACTGGCTGAACTCCTCCGCGTTCTCCTGGGTGGCCTGTTCCTCGGTCTTGCCGTCCGGGTAGAGCGTGTCGTGCGGCACCACGCTGTTGTCGTGCGCCAGCCAGCCGTAGACGGCCTCCACGAGGTTCATCTTGTACTCGGCGCTGGTGACCCGGACGGTGGTCATGTTCAGATGACCGCTCGCCTCGTAGGTCTTGTGTCCGGAGATCTGGAGCACCGGCTCGCCGTCGTGGTCTCCCAGGGTGTTCACCGTCGGCCCGGGTGACATCTCCGAGTACGGCACGGGGATGAACACACCCGCGCACAGAAGCGCGATCAGCATCAGGGTGGAGGCGAGCATCGTCGCGGTGCGGCGTGGCATGGCACGACAGTACGGGACGCGGCTGTCGGAACACCGTCAGGGCGGGGCGGCCGCCGGGCGGCCGTCGAGGCGGCCGTCAGGCACCCGTGCGGGGCTTCTCCATGGCCTCACGGAACCGGGCGTACCCGTCCAGTTCGGGACCGTCGCTGCGCGCCTTGCGGGTCCGATTGGCCCAACTGCCCCACAGGCCCGCACCGACAGCGGCCACCAGCGGAATGAGCAACCACGCAAGCGCTGCCATGCCGACCTCCCAACCCCATGAGCGTCCGCGACTGACTGATCAGCAGATTAACCATTCGCAGTGACAACGCTCACGCCGGGGGGCGGGTTACGCAACCCGAGCCACGGCCGCGACGCCGCGTCCGCCACCAGGGCCCGGGGCGCTAGGCGCCCACCCATTCCTCGGTGCCGTCGGAGAACGTCTGGTGCTTCCAGATGGGCACCTCGTGCTTCAGGTCGTCGATCAGCTTCCGGCAGGCGTCGAAGGCCTCGCCCCGGTGCGGGCAGGACACGGCGACGACCACCGCGAGGTCCCCGACCTCCAGGTCCCCCACACGGTGCAGCGCCGCGAGCGCCCGTACGGGGTACTCCGCGACGACCTTCTCCGCGATCCGCCGCATCTCGGCCTCGGCGCTCGGGTGGCACGAGTACCCGAGCCGGTCGACGTCGGTGCCGCCGTCGTGGTTGCGTACGGTCCCCACGAACAGTGCGGTGCCGCCCGAGGCGTCGTCCCCGACCGCGCGGAAGACCTCGTCCACGGACAGGGGTGTCTCGCGGATGCCGATCAGCTTCACGGGGTCCGCTGCGGCCCGCTCACCGGGGTGGTCGTTCGTGGTTGCCATACGCCCATCGTGCCCCACACCGCGGACGGCGCGGAACAGCTTGATCGCCCGGCACGCGCGCGTGGCGCGTTGGAGCCTCCTACGGAGGCCGCCGGGCGGGTCCGTCTCAGATGCGGCGCCGGGCCTTGCGCGCGCGGCGCACCACCGCGGCCGCGCCCAGCAGCGCCACCGTCGCGCCCGCGGCCCCCGCCGCCGTCGCGTCCTTGCGTCCGAGGCGCCGGCCGGCGACCGTGTGCCGCCCCGAGACCTCCTCCAGCAGCTCCGCCAGGACCTCCTCGTTCGTGTGCTTGGGACGCCATCCGGCATCGTGCAGGCGGCTGCCGCTCACGACCCAGGGGTACATCGTGTACGCCAGGTCACCCGCCGGGGAGGGCGTCAGTCCGATCCGGTGCAGCCGGGCCGCCGCGCCGAGCGCGACCGCGGAGGGCAGCTCCATGCGCCGGATGCCGCTGAGCTCCTCGACCTCCTCCTGCTCCAGCCAGCCGTCGCACCCGACGGCCAGCTCACCGTCGGCCTTCTCCAGGACGGCGTACTCCAGGGCACTGCACAGGTCGTCGACGTGGCAGAACTGCCAGGCGGGCCGCGAACCGGCCACGACCAGCAGCCGGGGGGACTCGAAGTACCTGGTCAGCGCGGTGTCCATGCCCCCGACCAGCACGGCGGGCCGTACCACGGTCACGTTCAGGCCGGGATGCGCCCGGGGTGCGCGCCGCGCGAGCCGCTCGATCTCCAGCAGGTCCCCGACGCCCGTGGCCTCGGCCGTGGCGCGCAGCTCGGCGTCCTCGGACAGCGGCAGCTCGTTGTCCGGGAGGGCGCCGTAGACCATCGCGGAGGTGCACAGCACGACCCGGTGCACGCCGGCCGCCGCCGCGGCGGTCAGCACGGTCTGCGTCCCCCGGACGTTGTAAGCCGTACGGGCGGCCGCGTCGCTCTCCAGGTCGAGGTCGAGTGCCAGGTGCACCACGACGTCCGCACCACGCAGTTTCTCGGCGATGGCCGGGTCCCGTACGTCCAGGATCTGCCACTCGGCCGTCTCGCACTCCCCGCGCCGTTCGTCGATGGCCACGACCTGTCTGACCTCGTCGGACGCGGCGAGCCGCGCGGTGAGCAGGGCCCCGACCCCGGACGCGGCACCGGTGACCGCGACGACGGGTCCGCGCGCGCCGGGGCGGGCGGAACTGGTTGACTGGTTTCGCGCTGCGCGAACCTGCGGATCTGGGGAACTCACCGGGCGTCTCCAGAGGTTGTCTTCAGTACGAGCGCGAGCGACGCGTGCGTACCAGGTGGCATCCATCCTGCCGCAGGCCGTCAGTCGGCGAAGCACCGAGGCCCGAACGGCTTCGGGTGTCTACGCTGGGTGGTGAAGTCGGGCAGCCGTGCCGCCGGAAAGAACCGGCGGCCCTACCAGCCGAGGAACCCCGTGAGTGACACCCCATTCGGATTCGGCCTTCCGCCGGAGGAGCCGGACGACGGCGACGAAGGCAAGAAGAAGGACCAGCAGAGCGGCGGTGGTCAGGGACCGGCCAACCCGTTCGGTTTCGGGATGTCCGGAGCCGGAGGCCTGGGCGGCCCCGGCGCGGACAACCCGTTCGCTGCCATGTTCGGTTCCATGAACCCCAACGACCTGGGCGCCGCGTTCCAGCAGCTGGGCCAGATGCTCTCCTACGAGGGCGGCCCGGTGAACTGGGACATGGCCAAGCAGATCGCCCGCCAGACGGTCTCCCAGGGCACGCCTGACGGCCGCAAGGACGCCAGCGTCGGTCCCGCCGAGCGCAATGCCGTCCAGGAGGCCGTGCGCCTGGCCGACCTGTGGCTGGACGACGCGACGGCCCTGCCGTCGGGCGCGGGCAC
Organism: Streptomyces sp. NPDC034099; assembly: GCF_055575415.1. Classification (NCBI taxonomy): domain Bacteria; kingdom Bacillati; phylum Actinomycetota; class Actinomycetes; order Kitasatosporales; family Streptomycetaceae; genus Streptomyces; species Streptomyces sp. NPDC034099. The sequence goes on from NZ_JBVISR010000001.1 coordinate 248,367, forward strand.
CGCGGTCGCCTGGAGCCGCGCGGAGTGGGTCGAGGCGACCCTGCCCGCCTGGCGCGAGCTGGTCGACCCGGTCGCCGAGCGCGTCGGCAACGCCATGGGCGACGTCCTGCCGGAGGAGATGCAGGCCATGGCCGGCCCGCTGATCGGCATGATGCGGTCCATGGGCGGCGCCATGTTCGGCACGCAGATCGGGCAGGCCGTCGGCGTGCTCGCCGGTGAGGTCGTCGGCTCGACCGACGTGGGCCTGCCGCTCGGTCCGGCCGGCAAGGCCGCGCTGCTGCCGGTGAACATCGAGTCGTTCGGCAAGGACCTCGGTGTGCCGCAGGAGGAGGTGCGGCTGTACCTGGCCCTGCGCGAGGCCGCCCACCAGCGCCTCTTCGCGCACGTGCCGTGGCTGCGCTCGCACCTGTTCGGCGCCGTCGAGGGCTACGCCCGTGGCATCAAGGTCGACACGGCCAAGCTGGAGGACGTGGTCGGCCAGTTCGACCCGCAGAACCCCGAGCAGCTGCAGGAGGCTCTCCAGCAGGGCATGTTCCAGCCGGAGGACACCCCGGAGCAGAAGGCGGCCCTGGCCCGTCTGGAGACCGCCCTGGCGCTCGTCGAGGGCTGGGTGGACGCGGTGGTGCACACCGCCGCCAAGCCGCGCCTGTCCTCCGCCGACGCGCTGCGCGAGACGCTGCGCCGCCGTCGTGCCTCGGGCGGTCCTGCGGAGCAGACGTTCGCGACGCTGATCGGCCTGGAGCTGCGCCCGCGCCGGCTGCGCGACGCCTCCCGCCTGTGGGCGTCCCTGACGGACGCGCACGGTGTCGACGGCCGGGACGGCCTGTGGGCCCACCCGGACATGCTGCCGACCGCGACCGACCTGGACGACCCGGACGGCTTCGTGCACCGCGAGCAGCTCGACTTCTCCGAGCTGGACAAGATGCTCGGCGAGGCGGCGGGCAAGCCCGATCTGAAGAAGAAGGACCAGGGCGAGAGCCAGGACGACGGCCCGGACGAGACCAAGGGCGACGGCGGCGAGTGAGCCTCCACGACGACGCGGTCCTGGTCCTCAAGGCGTACGAGGGCCAGGACGAGCTGCGGCAGGTCTACCTGGACCATCTCGCGACCCACCCGGAGGGGATGTGGAAGGCCTGCGCCGACGGGCACGTCACGGCGAGCGCCATGGTGATCGATCCCTCGCGCGAGCGGGTCCTGCTGACCCTGCACAAGAAGATGCGCATGTGGCTGCAGATGGGCGGTCACTGCGAGCCGGTCGACGAGACGCTGGCCCGGGCGGCCCTGCGCGAGGGCACGGAGGAGTCGGGCATCGCCGGACTGACCCTGCTGTCCGGCGGCCCCGTGCGGCTGGACCGCCACCACACGCCCTGCGCCTGGCACCTGGACGTCCAGTACGCGGCCGTGGCTCCCGAGGGTGCGGTGGAGGCGATCAGCGACGAGTCCCTCGACCTGCGCTGGTTCCCGTACGCCGAGGTCGCGGACGTCGCCGACGAGTCGGTCGTGCGCCTGCTGGAGGCGACCCGCGCCCGCCTGTGAGCGGTAAGGGGTGACCGCCCTGGCGATCGCCCCCTACCGAACGGTGGCCGTGGGAGCGCTCAGCTCCAGACGTTGCCCTGGTTCTGGCCGCGGGCCCCGTGCTGCCCCATGCCGTACTGCGCGGCGAGCCCTTGTCCGACCTGGGCGTTCTGCGGCGGCAGCAGCTCGCTGGGCTGGACGAGCGCGAAGCCGCTGCCCATGAAGCTCAGCTCCCAGCCCTCACCGGTGTTGCCGCGGCGCCGCCACACCCCGGAGGAGTGCGTCTGGGCCTGCATCTGCACGCGCAGGCCGGTCGACCAGGCGACGATCGCGTCGGCGTCGCAGTTGACGTACTTGTCGGGCGTCACCTGCATGAGCAGGGGGGAGCCCGACGTGATCAGGGCGACCTTGCCCCGGCCGGTGATGTTGAGCTGGTACTTCCCCGAGCCGGAGATGCCGTAGAGGCTGTCCACCGCGATGACCTCGTGGTGAAGGGACGAGTCCATCGCGAGCACGTAGCTGCTGTCGACGGTGAGTCCGTCCTGGTCGACGTCCACCACGTGGACGCACTGGGCGAGGTTGGCGAAGTACACCGTGCCCTGCCCGTGGCAGCGCATCAGGTCCAGGCCCTCACCGGTGTGCGCACGCGCACGCGACTGGTTGTTGCTCTGGTACTCGGCGTCGAACTCGACGAGTCCCTGGTAGGCGACCATCGTGCCCTTGCGGGCGAGCACGTCGTCGTGGCCCGTCAGGGCGACGCGGAGCATGTGCTTGTTCTGCAGGCTCCAGGCTTCCTGGGTCTGCTGGTCGTTGTAGGCGAAAATCGGGCTCTGCATGATGGTGTGGCTCCCCCTCAGCCCCGGACCCGGAGGCGGTCGGTGCTGTCCTCGCTGGGCTGGACGACGACGATGCCCTGACCGGAGAAGGCCATCTGGAAGGCCTCACCGCTGCCGCGGCCGATCAGCGACTGCGCCTTGAAGCTGCGCTTGCCCTTCACCTTGAGGTTCGGGGACCAGGCGACGAGCGCGTCCGGGTCGACGTAGGTCTCGTCCTCACCGCCGCCGCAGTCGACCACGATCGGCTTGCCCCGGGAGGTGAGCGCGACCCAGCCCTGGCCGGAGATCCTGGTGTTCCACAGGCCCTGCCCGGCGAACTTCGCCAGGCCCTTGACCCGCTCCACGCCCCACGTGAGGTGGGCGTCGAAGGCGAGCAGGTTGGTGGCGTTGACGGAGATCCCGTCGCCGTTGAGGTTGATGACGACGACGTTGGCGCCGTAGTCGGCGAGGTAGAGCAGTCCGTCGCCGGAGCACTTCATCAGGGGCGCGCCCTCGCCGGTCATCCAGTCCTTGGCGATCTGGCGGACGGCCGGCGGGTTCGGCTCGTACTGGACGAAGCCCTCGTAGGCGACCATCGAGCCCACGCGCGCGAGGAGGTCGTTTCCGGTCTGCATGGCGACCTTCAGCATGTGGTTGCCGTGGTTCTCCATGCGGGCACCTGCGGGTGCGGGAGCGTAGCCCGCGAGCGGCTGGTTCATGTCGGGCTCTCCCTCAGATCTCGTACGGCTGGACGACGACGAAGCTGCCGGGCGCGGCCCGGAACTGCAGGTTGACGCTCTCGCCGGTGTCGCCCGCGTAGGAGTTGCGGCGCATCCGCACCTGGCTGGAGACGACCACCTGGGCGGCGGCGGACCAGGCGACGACGGCGTTGCAGTCGGCGAAGGTCGTGGGCGTGACCGGCAGCACCACGGGCACACCGCGCGTCTTCACGACGATCGTGCCGGTGCCCTGGAACTGCATCGTGAACAGCGCGCCGCCCGGGATGCCGTGCCCCTCGACGCGGCGCACCTCGTACTGGAGGCTCTCGTCGAAGGCCAGGACGTTCTCCGCGGAGACGCAGACGGCGTCGCCCTGGAGCTCGATGGGGTGGAGCATCGCGGAGTTGTCCGCGAGGAAGACCTGTCCCTTGCCGGTGCAGCGCATCAGCTGCATCTCCTGACCGGTCGCGTTGCCCACGACCCGGCCGGCGAATCCGGCGCCCTTGTAGCTGAAGTCGACCTTGCCCTGGTAGAGCACCATGCTGCCCTGCCGGGCGAGCACGGGCTGGCCCTCCGCTCCGAGGTCGACGCGGACCAGCTTCTTGTTCTGCTGCGTCCAGCGCTGCCCGGGCGCGGTCTCCCGGAACTGCTGGAGCGCCGCGGTCACACCGGCGCCCTGCGGTGCTCCCTGGGGCATGCCCTGAGGAGGCTGCTGGCCGTAGCCGGGCGGGGGCGCCGGCTGGCCGTGGCCCGCGGGCGGGCCGGGCTGGCCGTAGCCGGGAGGCGCGGTCGGCTGCCCGTATCCCGGCGGCGGGCCGGGGACCTGGGGAGCCTGCGGCTGGCCGTAGCCGGGGGGCGGCGGCGCGCTCGGGCCGGGGACCTGGCCGTACGGCGGCTGCTGACCGGGCTGGCCCGGCTGGCCGTACGGCGCGGGCGCCGGAGCGGGGGGCGGCACCGGGGCACTGCCGGGCGGCGTGTTCATGGGCGCGACTATGGTCTGCGCGGCGTGCACGTCCGGCCCGGGCGCCGGGGCGGGAGCCGGTGGCGGCGTGGCGGCGGGCGGCGGAGCGAAGCCCTGCGGGGCGGGCTGCGGCGCGGGAACCGGGGCCGGGGCGGACGCGGCGGGCGCGCCGAAGGCGGGCGGCGCCGAGGCCTGGGCGGGCGGGGCGAAGCTCGGGGCGGCACCGGCCTGCGGCTGCTGCGGGGCGGGAGCCTCGTCCTCGGCCACCTCGCCGCCGAAGTTCCTCAGCAGCGCGTCGAGACCGCCGTCGAAGCCCTGTCCGACGGCGGCGAACCGCCACACGTCCTTCAGATAGAAGTCGCCCAGCATCACGGCGCGCTCGGTGGAGAACTCGGAGCCGCTGAACGGGTACCGGGCCACCTCCTCGCCGCCCGCGACGATCCGGATGTACCCGGGCCCCACCTGCGACATCTGTCCCGCGCCGTCGATCGTCGCGGTGAAGGACAGCTTCTGGATCTGCTGCGGAATCCTGTCCAGGGTGACCCGGAAGGACTCCGTGTCACCCGCCTGCGCACCCAGGAGCTGGATGGACTCCTCCGGGGTCTTCGGCTGGTTGAAGAACACGAAGTACCGGTCGTCCGACAACCGCTCGTCGGCGTCGAGACCGAAGCAGCTGATGTCGAAGCTCAGCCCGGGGCCGGAGATCTGCACGCCTACGTACAGATCCGTGCCCGCGGTGAGGTCACTGATCCTGGCCTTGTGGCCGCGTTGAAATTCCCTGGCCATGCGTTACGACCGTCCCCCATCCGAATGCGAGTGCGTCGCGACAGGCTAACGGCAAACACCGACACCGGAGGAAGTCGGTACAGACCCGGTACGAAACCCGTGCGGGGCCGTGGCGGACACCCGCCCGGGCCGCGCGCGCTACTCGTCGCCGGCGCCGGGTACGTGCGGCAGCCGGTCCGCCGCGACCACGCCCTCCAGGTAGCCCCTGGCGCGCTCGGTCCGCGGGTAGGCCTCGAGGAGCCGCCAGAACCGGGGTCCGTGCCCGGGGACCAGCAGATGCGCCAGTTCGTGCAGGAGGACGTAGTCGACGACGTACTCGGGCATGCCCTGGAGTCGGTGCGACAGCCGGATGCTTCCCTCGGACGGGGTGCACGAGCCCCAGCGGGTGTTCTGGTTGGTGACCCAGCGGACCGAGGCGGGCCGGGCCCGGCCCTCGAAGTACTGCCCCGACAGGCGCTCCGCGCGCGCGGCCAGCTCGGCGTCGCCGAGGACGCGCTTGCTCTCCTGGGCGGCCAGCTTGTCCAGCATGACGCTCACCCAGCGTTGCTCCTCGGCCTCGGACATCCGGGCGGGGATCAGTACGACGGTGCGATCGCCCTCGCGGTACGCGGATACCGTCCGGCGTCGCCGGGTGCTCCTGCGCACCTCGATCGCGCTCGTCCCCGGGCCGTTCGGCGGCGGATTCATCGGTGTGCGCGGGGGTGCCCCGGCGCGGTGCAGTGGGTCGGCGGACACGCCACGACGTTACCCGCTGCACACGGGGAAGTCCCGGCTCCGGGACGCATCGGTGCCGATCCACCACTCGTCCTGGAAGGTGTGCGGCTGATTCGTACGACGAATACCCACTGCCTGTGGACAACTTTCGACGCCCCCGAGCGCATCCGGGCATGCTGGCACTCGCGGACGGATCCCGCGGACGCAGGAAGACACGACACGACACCGCAGGACAGACGGGGGACCTGGCATGCATCCGATGGTGAAGCCCGCGCTCAGGCGCGGCTGGCGCGATCTGAACACCGTGCAGTTCGGGATGACACCGGCGCACGCGCTGACGCTGGCACCGGTGGACACGGCGACGGGCAGTTTCCTCGAACTGCTCAACGGCACCCGTGGCCCGGCGCTCCTGCGGGAGGCGGGGCAGCGCATGGACCTGCCGGACGGGCATGTCGACCGGGTCGTGGAGCGGCTGGCGCGGGCCGGTCTCCTCGACGACTCCCGAGGCGGCGGGCCGGCCGCCGACGCCCTGCGGGAGAAGAAGGAGGTCCTCGACCGGCTCCGCCCCGACCTGGCTTCCCTGTCCCTGACCACGTCGGAACCGGGCGACGCGATCAGACACCTGGCCGCCCGACGTGCCCTGCGGGTGGGTGTACGGGGTGCGGGACGGGTGGGCGCGGTGCTGGCGGGGCTGCTGTCGGGCGCGGGCATCGGGGAGATCGACGTGCGCGACGGCGGACGCGTCGAGCCGTGGGACGTCGCTCCGGGCGGTCTGCCCGCCGAGTCCGTCGGCGACCGCCGGGACGAGACGGCCCGCCGTGTGGTCCGCCGGGCCGCCCCCGACCGGCCGCCGCGCCGAGGCCCGACGGCACCGCCCGAGGAGGGCGCCCCGGGTCTCGCCCTGGTGGTCCTCGCCCCGCGCGACGATGTCGCGGTGCACACGCCCGACCCCGCCGGCGCGGAATCCCTGATGGCCTCCGGCACGCCCCACCTGTACGCCGGTGTCGTGGAGGGGACCGGCGTCGTCGGCCCCCTCGTGCTGCCCGGCGAGACCGGGTGCGCCGGTTGTCTGCACGCCGACCGCACCGACCGGGACCCGGCCTGGCCGCGGCTCGTGGCGCAGTGGCGCTCCGGCCGGCAGCGCCGGGTGCCGCCCTGCGACCTCACCCTCGCGACGACCGTCGCCGGGTTCGCGGCGGCTCACGCGCTCGCCTTCCTGGACGGCCGGACGCCGTCGAGCACCGGCGCGCGCTGGGAGGTCGCGCTGCCCGGTCTGCGATGGCAGGTGCGGCCGGTCCGGCCGCACCCCGGGTGCCCCTGCGGAGCGGCCGGGAAAGGTAAGCAGGAACACATCGCCGAGGACGGGGTGCGGCGCGCGACAATGGCGGGGCAAGGGCCGTCGGCGGACCTGCGCCACGAGGCGGAACCGACACGGCCGGCTGGGACTTGGAGGGCGCATGTCTGATCTTCCGCGCAAGGCGGTCACCCGGACCGCCAAGCTCGCCGCGCTTCCGCTCGGCTTCGCCGGGCGGGCCACCTGGGGGCTGGGCAAGCGAATCGTGGGCGAGTCCGCGGAGATCGTCGGCCAGCAGCTGCAGCAGCGCACCGCGGACCAGCTGTTCAAGGTGCTGGGCGAGCTCAAGGGCGGGGCGATGAAGTTCGGGCAGGCCCTGTCCGTCTTCGAGTCGGCGCTGCCCGAGGAGGTCGCCGGCCCCTACCGGGCCGCGCTGACCAAGCTCCAGGAGGCGGCGCCGCCGATGCCGACGCGCACCGTGCACTCCGTGCTCGCGGAGCGGCTCGGTGAGGACTGGCAGGACCTGTTCCTGGAGTTCGAGGACAAGCCCGCCGCGGCCGCCTCGATCGGCCAGGTGCACCGGGGGGTGTGGCACGACGGCCGTGAGGTGGCGGTCAAGGTGCAGTACCCGGGCGCCGGCGAGGCCCTGCTGTCCGACCTGAACCAGCTCAGCCGCTTCGCCCGCCTGCTCGGGCCGCTGGTCCCCGGCATGGACATCAAGCCGCTGATCACGGAGCTGAAGGACCGGGTCTCGGAGGAGCTGGACTATGACCTGGAGGCCGAGGCCCAGCGGACGCACGCCGAGGTCTTCGACGACGACCCGGACATCGTGGTGCCGGACGTCGTCCACCAGCGGGAGCAGGTGCTGATCACCGAGTGGATCGACGGCATCCCGATGTCGGAGATCATCTCGAACGGCACGCAGGAGCAGCGCGACCGGGCCGGCCAGTTGCTGGCCCACTTCCTGTTCTCCGGTCCCGCGCGCACCGGGCTCCTGCACGCCGACCCGCACCCCGGCAACTTCCGGCTGCTGCCCGGCGGGCCTCAGGGCGAGGACGACTGGCGCCTGGGCGTCCTGGACTTCGGCACGGTCGACCGCCTCCCGGGCGGTCTGCCCGAGCCCATCGGCGAGGCCCTGCGCATGACGCTGGACGGCGAGGCGGAGGCTGTCTACGAGATGCTCCGCACGGAGGGCTTCGTCAAGGAGTCGATAGAGCTGGAACCGGACGCCGTTCTCGACTACCTCCTGCCGATCATCGAGCCGGCCCGGGTCGACGCGTTCACCTTCACCCGCGGCTGGATGCGGAGCCAGGCCGCCCGCATCGGTGATCCCCGCTCCCCCGCGTACCAGCTGGCCAAGCAGCTCAACCTGCCGCCGGCGTACCTGCTGATCCACCGCGTGACCCTGAGCACCATCGGTGTGCTGTGCCAGCTGGGGGCCACCGTTCGGCTGCGCGACGAGCTGGAGGAGTGGCTGGTCGGGTTCCTCGCCGAGGACGAGACCGAAGAGGCGGACGAGGACGTCGCCGAGGAGGGCGAGGACGTGTACGAGGGGGAGGAGACGGCCGCGGAGGCCTGATCCACCGGGGCCGAACACGCCGTGGGGGCCGGTCCGTTCGCACGGACCGGCCCCCCCGGGGGCGGAGCTTCGTCTCCCGACGGGAGACCACCGCTCCAGGTGTGTCGGTTACTGCATGACCGCCATGGCCAGCGCACGCCGGGCGCGCATCGAGGCGCGCTCCGCCCGGCGCTGCATCCGGCGAGCGGTCGCCAGGCGCAGCGCCCGGCGCTCCTGCTCGGCCTCGTGCAGGCGGTCGTGCATATGCGCACGTGCCAGGGCTTCTGGGATGAGTTGCATCTCGCGGGTCCTGTTCTGACGCGAGTCCTTCGCGCCGCTGCTGGTGAAGTCTTCAGGCGTGGTGCCTGCGATGTCGTGGGTGGACGGCTTCATCGGGGCCTGCTTCTGGGGGTCGTACGTGAGGGGGCGGTCGATCGTGCCTGCGGTGTTCATGCCGAAACCGGGTTCTTGCGCGGGCGGCCACGGGGCCGCTTCCGGGCGACGACGACACCCTGGACGAACAGCTCTCCACCCCAGACGCCCCAGGGCTCACGCCGCTCCTTGGCACCGGCGAGGCAGGCCTCGACCAGCGGGCAGGTACGGCAGAGGGACTTGGCGTACTCCACGTCCGCCGGCGACTCGGCGAAGAAGACCTCCGGGTCGTAGGAGCGGCAGGGGACGGGAACGCCGAGGTTCTCGATGGCGTCGTCGAGCGCGGTGAGCGCGGTGAGCGGGGTCAAGGTGGAGTCCTCCGTGGAACAGGGCTTGGGGATCGTGTCGGAAGGCGGTACGGACGGGGCGTGCGCTTCGAGTTGCACGGGTGGTCTTCCTCGTCTGTTCGTTCCGGCCGGTTGACCGGGTGGCGGCTTGGTACCGGGTTCTTTACTTGTCCCGAGGCTCCTTCGTGCTGTCGTCCCCGTTCGGGGACAAACAGAAGGGCCGCGGATCCCGGGTGGGGTTCCGCGGCCCTGAAGGCGCCGGCCTGATCGGCGATCAGGCTGGATCACTCCAGGGTTCTGGCCCACGGAAGGCCCACATCAGGTGGTGCTGCGTCGTCTGCTTGCGGAATCCGGCACCGGTCGCGGTAAAGGCATAGGCCTGCGCCTGTGCTGCTACTGCTGCTTCCAGTGCCTTGGTCGGTCGCTCATTGCGCTCGCGGACGGGAAGGCCCGCGGGGGCAGCGGCGGCGGCCGGACGCACGGCACGAATGCCGGACAGACCGGTGCCCGAGTGAGAAGCGCCGAGCGTGCACAGGGAGACGGCCGAGCGATCGGTCATTTTGGCGGTGGAGCTGACGTTGAAGCTGCTGTTGATGCTGATCACTGAACTCGCCTCCTCTCGGCGTCTCGGGGGACTGGGACGAACCAGTCCGCGGATATGCAAGTACAACACGGATTCAGGGCCTCCGGGAAGGCCGCTGTTCCCGTGACCAAGAACCTATGGGGATTCCCGGGGCATGCGCAAACTATTTTTTCGACGAGTTTGCATCAGTCGTCCTCGTCACGCCCCACACCTTCCTGGCCTGCGCAGATGGCCAGGACATCGGCCCCGTAGCGGTTGAGCTTGCGGGCCCCGACCCCCGGGATCCGGGCCAGCTCCCGCTCGTCCTCCGGGACGGACTCGGCGATCGCCATCAGCGTCTTGTCGGTGAAGACGCAGAACGCGGGCTGTCCGCTGCGTCCCGCCTGCACCGCCCGCCACTCGCGCAGCCGCTCGTAGACGCCCTCGTCCATGTCGGACGGGCAGCCCTCGCAGCGCATCAGCTTCATCTCACCGGCGTCGGTGAGCGTGCGTCCGCAGACCCGGCAGCGGGCCGGTGTCCGCTGGGTCCGTCTCGGCGCGGCGGCTCCGGCACCGCCACTGCCGCCCCCAAACCCACGCTCCACGCCTCCGGTGCCCCCGGCGGCAGCCGCTCGCCCGCCTGCCACGCCCGAACCGGGTCGCAGCCCCTTCAGGAAGCGGCTGGGCCTGCGGCTCGGCCGGCCGCCGGGCGACCGGGCCAGCGCCCAGGACAGGTGCAGGCGTTCCCGCGCGCGGGTGACACCGACGTAGAGGAGGCGGCGTTCCTCCTCGATCTGCTCGTCTGTCTTTGCGTAGGTGATCGGCATCATGCCCTCGGCGACGCCGACCAGGAACACGACGTCCCACTCCAGGCCCTTGGCCGAATGCAGGGAGGCGAGGGTGACGCCCTGCACCGTCGGGGCGTGCTGGGCACCCGCCCGCTCGTCGAGTTCCACGACCAGATCACTCAGGGTCGCTCCCGCTCTGGCGGCGGCGAAGTCGTGAGCCAGGTTGACCAGGGCGGCCAGCGACTCCCAGCGCTCCCGCACGGCGCCCGATCCGGCCGGGGGCTCGGTCGTCCAGCCCTCCCCGGACAGCACCGCGCGTACCTGCGAGGGCAGGTCGACGACGTCGTCGAGGAGCGAGTCGTTGCCGCCGAAGCGCGCCGCGGCCCGCAGGGCACTGCCGGCCTTGCGCACCTCCGGCCGGTCGAAGAAGCGCTCGGCGCCCCGCAACTGGTACGGCACCCCGGCGTCGGCCAGCGCCTGCTCGTAGGTCTCGGACTGGGAGTTGGTGCGGAACAGGACGGCGATCTCGGCGGCCGGAACCCCCGAGTCGATGAGCTCGCGGATGCGGCGGGCCGCTCCCTCGGCCTCGGCCGGCTCGTCGGCGTACTCGGTGTAGACGGGCTCGGGGCCCGCGGGGCGCTGGGAAACCAGCTCCAGACGGTGGTCGGCGGCCCGCCCCCGGGCCTGGGCGAGCAGACCGTTGGCGAGGTGGACGACCTGCGGGGTGGACCGGTAGTCGCGCACCAGCTTGACGACGGTGGCACCGGGGTGGCGGACTCGGAAGTCGAGCAGGTGGTCGGGGGTTGCTCCCGTGAACGAATAGATCGTCTGGCTGGCGTCGCCGACCACGCACAGGTCGTCGCGGTCCCCGAGCCACAGCTCCAGCAGGCGCTGCTGGAGGGGGCTGACGTCCTGGTACTCATCGACGACGAAGTGCTGGTACTGGGCACGGACCTGCTCGGCGACGTCGTGCCGGTCCTGGAGAACGGCCACCGTCAGCAGCAGCACGTCCTCGAAGTCGATGGCGGAGCGCGCGCGCTTGAGGTCCTCGTAGGCCGCGTACAACTGCGCGATCTCCGCCGGGTCGCGGGGAGCCTCACGGCCGGCCTTGGCCGCCGCCGGGGCGTAGTCGGCGGGGACCGTCTGGGTCACCTTGGACCACTCGATCTCCGCGGTGACGTCGCGCAGCTCACCCCGGTCGAGGCGGATGCGGCAGGCGGCGGCCGCGTCGGCGACGAGCTGGATCTTGCGGTCGACGAGCCTGGGCAGGGAGCCGCCGATCGCTTTCGGCCAGAAGTACTGGAGCTGCCGCAGCGCCGCCGAGTGGAAGGTGCGGGCCTGTACACCGGCGGCGCCGAGCTGGCGCAGCCGACCGCGCATCTCACCGGCCGCACGGTTGGTGAAGGTGACGGCGAGCACGCTGGAGGGCTGGAGGATCCCGGCCCGCACTCCGTAGGCGATGCGGTGGGTGATCGCCCGGGTCTTGCCCGTGCCGGCTCCCGCCAGCACACACACCGGGCCGCGCAGGGCGGTCGCCACCTCGCGCTGCTCGGGGTCGAGCCCTTCGAGCACCGCGTCGGCCGAGTCCGGTACCTGCGGGAAGAGGGTGGAGTGCGTTGCTGCTGTCACACCGCCATGCTGCCAGGTCTCGCGAGACGGGTGAGTCGGTTGTCCACAGGCACGCACCGATAGTCGTACCAATGCGGCCGGCATCACGCCGCAGGCAGCACGCAGCGGGAAGACGCGACGGGAATGGGCGCGCCGCCGTGGACGTTCTCCTCCTGCGACCTCATCCCGAGCCGCCACTTTCCCGAGTCGCCGAAGGAGCACGAGAGACATGCCGGGCACTGTGACGATGTACAGCACCACGTGGTGCGGCTACTGCCGTCGGCTGAAGAGCCAGATGGACCGCGAGGGCATCGCGTACACCGAGGTCAACATCGAGCAGGACCCGGAGTCCGCCGCGTTCGTGGAGAAGGCGAATGGCGGAAACCAGACGGTGCCGACCGTGCTCTTCCCCGACGGCTCGACGCTGACGAACCCGTCGCTGGCGCAGGTGAAGCAGAAGGTCGGCGCGTAGCCGGCAGGCCAGGACGCAGTCAGTCGCAGAAGTCGTAGAGGGGCGGCCCCTTCCCGCAACGGGAGGAGGGGGCCGCCCCTCTTGTGACGCCGGGCTCAGAAGGCGCCGCGCGTGGGCAGCGGCCTGCCGTACCAGAGTTCGATGAGGCGGGCAGCGATCGAGATGCCGTAGGGCGGCAGCACCTCGCCGGACTCGAAGGCGGCGCCCAGTTCCTCGCGGGAGAACCAGCGGGCCTCGTGGATCTCGTCGCCGTCGACGTTGATCTCGGTCGACGTGGCGTGGGCCATGAAGCCGAGCATCAGACTGGACGGGAAGGGCCACGGCTGGCTCGCGACGTACTCGACCGGGCCGACGGTGACGCCGACCTCCTCCTGGACCTCGCGGCGCACCGACTGCTCGATGGACTCCCCGGGCTCCACGAAACCGGCGAGGGTCGAGAAGCGGCCCTCGGGCCAGTGCATCTGGCGGCCGAGCAGGATGCGGTCCTCCCCGTCCGTGACCGCCATGATCACCGCCGGGTCGGTGCGCGGGTAGTGCTCGGCGCCGCAGGCGGGGCAACGGCGGATGTGTCCTGCCGCGGCGATGACGGTGCGCTCGCCGCACCGGGAGCAGAACCGGTGCAGGCGCTGCCAGTTCTCCAGGGCGACCGCGTGGGCCATCAGTCCGGCGTCCCGGGGCGACAGGAGCAGGCCGGCCTCGCGCAGGCCCGCGGGGCGGGCGGACTGGTCCATGCGGCCGGGCAGGGAGTCCTTCTGGAGGGCGAAGTAGCTGGTTCCGTCCTCGTCGGTGCCCAGGAAGTAGCGGTGCGCCTCGGTGAGCGGGGCCTCGAAGGAGGGGGTCATGACGAGTTCGGTGGCCCCGTCGGGTGTCTCGTCGATCAGGACCTGGCCGCCGGAGACCACGAAGCAGCGCGTCGAGGGGTGGCTCCACGCCGCCGCGAGCCAGGCCTCGTCGAGGCGGTGGTGGGCGGCGCGGTCGATGCCGCTGGGAGCGGTGAGCGAGATGGGACGGTCGGCGGTGTGGTCGGTCCAGGTGGTCACGGGTGCTTCCAACTCCCCCGGTGAGCGGTTCGGTTCGGCAGGCGGGTTCAGCGGTTCGTACGGCGGGCGGTGACCGGGTCCGGGAGGGCTCGGCGGTGCGGGGCGGCCTTTCCAGTGTGCCGCGCGCGTCGCCGGTCGGGTCCCGGACCGTACGGCGCTCAGGGCGCGTGACGCCAGTGCTCCGCCAGATCGCCCCAGAGGTGGGCGGAGGTTTCGACGCCCTTGAGGAGCAGGTCCAGTTCCACCTTCTCGTCGGGGGCGTGCCAGCCGTCGGACGGGACGGAGATGCCGAGGAAGAGCACCGGCGCTCCGAGGACCTCCTGGAGGTCGGCGGCCGGTCCTGAGCCGCCCTCGCGCGTGAAGCGGACCGGTTTCCCGAAGGCCCGGCCCATCGCGCGGACCACGGACCGCAGCGCCGGGTGGTCGAGCGGCGTCAGGCACGGGCGGGTGGCGGGGCTGAAGGTGATCTCGCAGCGGATGCCCGACGGAACCTGCTCGGCGGCCCAGGCGCGGACGGCCTTCTCCACGTGGTCGGGCTCCTGGCCCGCGACGAGGCGGAAGGAGAGCTTCACCATGGCGGACGACGGGATGATCGTCTTGCTGCCCGGGCCCTGGTAGCCGCCGCCGATTCCGTTGACCTCGGCGGTGGGGCGGGCCCAGATGCGCTCCAGGATGGTGTGTCCGGCTTCGCCGTGGGCGGCGTACGACTTGGCCGTGCGCAGCCACTGCCGCTCGTCGAAGGGCAGTTCGGCGAAGAGCTCACGCTCGCGGTCGGTGAGGTCGACCACTCCGTCGTAGAAGCCGGGGATCGCCACGCGCGCGTGCTCGTCGTGCAGGGCGGCCACGAGTCGGGCCACGGCGGTGGCCGGGTTGGGGACCGCGCCGCCGAAGGAGCCCGAGTGGATGTCCTGGTCGGGTCCGTGCAGGCGGATCTCGCACTCGGCGAGGCCCCGCATGCCGGTGCAGACGGTGGGGGTGTCCTCGGACCACATGCCGGTGTCGGAGACGACCACCGCGTCGGCGGTGAGCCGCTCGGCGCGCTCCTCGACGAGGGTGCGGAAGTGCGGGGAGCCGGATTCCTCCTCGCCCTCGATCAGCAGCTTGAGGTTGACCGCGGGGGCGGTGCGGCCGGTGGCGGCGAGATGGGCGCGCACGCCGAGTGTGTGGAAGAACACCTGTCCCTTGTCGTCGGCCGCCCCGCGCGCGTAGAGACGGTTCTCGCGGACGACGGGGTCGAAGGGGTCGCTGCTCCAGCCGTCCTCGCGGGCGGCGGGCTGCACGTCGTGGTGGCCGTAGACGAGGACCGTCGGCGCCTGCGGGTCCCCGGAGGGCCACTCGGCGAAGACCGCGGGGGCGCCGGGGGTGGGCCAGACCTCGGCGGTCGGGAAGCCGGTCTCCTTCAGTTTGGCGGCGAGCCAGTCGGCGCTGCGGCGCACATCGGTCGCGTGGTCGGGCTGGGCCGACACGGACGGGATGCGCAGCCAGTCGACGAGGTCGTCGAGGAAGGCGGCGCGGTGCTGTTCGATGTACGTGCGGACAGCGCTGACAGCATTGACGGCATTGTCAACGGGGTGGCTCATGCTTACGAGCCTATCGGCCCGCGCGGACACCCCGATCGTGCGGTTCGTCACCGACCGGCTCGGCCAGCAGCAGCTTCTCCAGCGCCGCCCGGTCCGGCAGCCCCCGGGGCCGTACGACCTCGCCGGTGCGCACGTACAGGAAGGCGGCCGTCACCGAGGCGGGCGGCACGTGCTGCTGCTCGGCCCAGGCGATGCGGTAGAGCGCGAGCTGGAGCGGGTCCGCGGTGGCGGCGCGGTTCGTCTTCCAGTCGACGATCTCGTACGTCGCGGTGTCTCCGTCGCCCTCCTTGTAGACGGCGTCGATGCGGCCGCGTACGACCCGGCCGGCGAGCGAGAGCTGGAAGGGCGCCTCGACGCGGAAGGGTGTGCGGCGGGCGTACTCGGTGCGCTCGAAGGCGTCCTTCAGGAACTCCAGATCCTGTTCGTCGGCGATCTCCGCGTCGCCGCCGGGCAGCTCCTCCGGCTCCAGCAGGGGCAGCGTCAGGGGTTCGAACCGGGCCTCGACCCAGGCGTGGAAGCGGGTGCCGCGGCGCGTGGCGGGCTGCGGCGGGCGGGGCATGGGCCGGGCCAGTTCCTGGGCGAAGCCGTCCGGGTCGGCGGCCAGACTCAGCAGCTGGGAGGCGGTCAGCGACGCCGGAAGCCGCACTTCGGTGACGCTCTCGCGCGCGCGCAGGAGCTCGCCGGTGAGCGCGTCGAGGTCGCGGTCCCAGGAGGCGACGGTGCGGGTCTCCTCCGGGGTGAGGCGTGCGGGCGCGGGTGCGGCGCCCGAGGGCGGTTCGTGGGGCGTCGCCTGGTGCGGGACCGTGGGGCTCTCCCGCGCGGTGGTGGGGCGGTCCGCGGTCCAGGTGTCCCAGTCGGCGGGGTCCCCGGCCCCGTCGGGTTCCGCTTCCTCCGGGAGTGCCTCGTCGTCCTCCGGGGGTGGCGGCCAGTCCGGGTCGTCGTAGGTGCCGGGGTCGGACGGGAGGCCGCCTTCCCCGGAGGCGAGGCCGTCCAGGTGGGCGAGGACCGTCTCCGCGGCGGCCCGGCGCCGGGCGAGTGCCTCGTCGTCCAGGGGGAGGGGCCAGACCTCGTCGACGGCCGCCCGGTGCAGGGCGGGGTTCTCCTCGTCCTCGGCCGGTTCGTCCGCCCAGGCCTCGATCTCGCCGTGTCCGGCGGCGCAGTGCTCGTACAGCGCCGTGAGGAAGTCCGAGGGGCCGCGGGGCTTCTTCTGGCTGGGCCCCCACCAGTGTCCGGAGCCGAGGAGCAGGGAGCGGGGGCGGGTGAACGTGACGTAGCCGAGGCGGAGCTCCTCGGTGTGCTGGTGGTCCTTCATGGCCTCGTGGAAGGCCTTCAGGCCGCGGGAGTCCCAGGAGGCGACGTCGGGCAGGGTCTCGGCATCGCCGCGCAGGCCGTGCGGCAGCACCTTGCCCTGGGCGGTCCACTTCTCGCGGCCCTGGCCGCTGGGGAAGGTGCCGGTGACGAGGCCGGGCACGGCGACGACGTCCCACTCCAGGCCCTTGGACTTGTGCGCGGTGAGCACCTTGACGGTGTTCTCGCCGCCGGGCAGCGCGTTGTCCAGGCCCTTCTCGTACTGCGCGGCGGTGCGCAGGAAGCCGAGGAAGGCGAGCAGGCTGGCCTCGCCGTCGCTCGCGGCGAAGGACGCGGCGACGTCGAGGAAGTTGGACAGGGTCTCGCGGCGGCGGGCCGCCAGGGCGTGCGGGGACGCCGACAGCTCGACCTCCAGGCCCGTGACGGCGAGGACGCGGTGCAGGACGTCCATGAGCGGGTCGGACAGGGCTCGGCGCAGATCGCGCAGCTCGGTGGCCAGCCGGGCGAACCGCACGCGCGCGTCCGCCGAGAAGGGCAGCCCGTCGTCGTCCCCGGTGCCGTCCAACGGCGTCTCCAGGAAGGTGTCCAGGGCGTCCGCCAGCGATATCACCTCGGACGGGTCGACTCCCTCGACGGCCTCGGCGAGCCTCCGGTCGGGATCGTCGTCGCCCTCCACGCGCGCGTGGCTCACCAGCAGCCGGGCGCGGCGGCCCAGGAGGGCCAGGTCGCGCGGGCCGATGCGCCAGCGCGGACCGGAGAGCAGGCGCACCAGGGAGGCGTTGGCGCCCGGGTCCTGGAGGACCTCGCAGACGGCGACCAGGTCGGCCACCTCGGGGAGGTGCAGCAGCCCGGAGAGGCCGACGACCTCGACGGGGACGTCGCGGGCCACCAGCGCGCCCTGGATCTCGGCGAAGTCGGTCGCCGTGCGGCACAGGACGGCGATCTCACCGGGTGCCTTGCCGGTGCGCACGAGGTGGGCGACGGAGTCGGCGAGCCAGTCGATCTCCTCGGCGTGGGTGCGCAGCAGGGCGCAGCGGACCATGCCGTCGCGTTCGGCGCCCGGGGCGGGTCGCAGTGCCTCCACGCCCGCGTGCATGGCGCGCAGGGGCTCGGCGAGGCCGTTGGCGAGGTCGAGGAGGCGGCCGCCGCTGCGGCGGTTCTCGCTGAGCGCCTGACGGGCCGCGGGCCGTCCGTCCGCGTGGGCGAAGTGTTCGGGGAAGTCGTCGAGGTTGGCGACGGAAGCGCCGCGCCAGCCGTAGATCGCCTGGCAGGGGTCGCCGACGGCGGTCACGGGATGGCCGGTGCCGCCGCCGAACAGGCCCGCCAGGAGGATGCGCTGGGCCACGGAGGTGTCCTGGTACTCGTCGAGCAGCACGACCCGGTACTCGTCGCGCAGCACGCGCCCCACCTCGGGGAGCCCGGCGAGCCGTGCGGACAGGGCGATCTGGTCGCCGAAGTCGAGCAGGTCCCGCTCGCGTTTGGCGGCCCGGTAGCGGATCACCAGGTCGGCCAGTGCGCGGCGGGCGGCGGCGGCCTCGGGGACCTTGCGCAGATCGGCGTTGCTGAGCCGGACGCCCTCCAGGGTGTCCAGAAGACCGGCGTCCCAGGTGCGGAGGTCTTCGGGGCGTACGAGGTGCTCGGCGAGTTCGGCGTCGAGGGCGAGGAGGTCGCTGACCAGGTCGGCGAAGGACCGGGTGAGCGCCGGATAGGGCCCGGGGGCCTCGCGCAGGACCCGCGCGGCGAGCTGGTAGCGGGTGGCGTCGGCGAGCAGGCGGGACGTCGGTTCCAGCCCGAGGCGCAGGCCGTGGTCGGTCAGGAGGCGGCCCGCGAAGGCGTGGTACGTCGAGATCGCGGGCTCGCCCGGCGGGTGGTCCGGGTCGATCACGTCCGGGTCGGTCACGCCCGCTCTGATCAGGGCCTTGCGGACGCGTTCGGCGAGTTCGCCGGCCGCCTTGTTGGTGAAGGTGAGGCCGAGGACCTGTTCGGGGGCGACCTGGCCGGTGCCGACCAGCCACACCACGCGGGCCGCCATCACCGTCGTCTTGCCCGACCCGGCTCCGGCCACGATCACCTGCGGTGCGGGCGGCGCGACGATGCAGGCCGTCTGCTCCGGGGTGAAGGGGATGCCGAGGAGCTCCTTGAGCTGCTCGGGATCGGTGATGTGGGCGGGCACGTCAGAGAGGCTAGCGGCGCCCACTGACAGCGGGTGCCTGATGGCCTTTCCGGGGCGGGGGAAGCGCAGGTCAGCCCGTGTGGTGCGACGTGTCACACCGGCCGCTCGGCCTCGGCGGTCCCGGTCCGGTCCCACGACGCTCCGCTGCCCGTCTCCCGTCGCTCACTCCACGACGTGTCGGCCCTCGGGCCGTGCGCTGCAGGACGCGCGGAAGGCGCAGTGGGTGCAGTGCTGGCCCGTGGTCGGGGTGAACCGTTCGTCGAGGACCTTGCCCGCGGCCGTGGCCAGCAGGTCTCCGACCCACTCGCCCTCCGGCCCCTGCTGCGACTCCTGCGTCTGCACCTTGGGCAGGGTCTCGCCGCCGTCCCGCTGGGGCGCGCCCTGGCGCAGGTGGACGAGTTCGGCGCCGCCCGGTTCGGGGCGTACGCCGTCGAAGGCCTCGTCGACGGCGCCCTCGCGGACGGCGAGCTGGTACACGGCGAGCTGGGGGTGGCGGGCCACCTCCGAGGAGGTGGGCGCCTGTTTGCCGGTCTTGAAGTCGACGACGTAGGCGCGTCCGTCGCCGTCGGCCTCCACGCGGTCCATCTGACCCCGGATGCGCACCTCGTAGTCGCCCGCCTCCAGGGTCACGTCGAAGTCGTGCTCGCTCGCCACCGGGGTGCGCCCGGCACGGTCCATGACGTGCCACTTCAGGAAGCGTTCGAGCGCCACGCGCGCGTTGGCCTTCTCCTGGGCCGACTTCCAGGGCGCGTCGAAGGCGAGCGCGTTCCACACGGAGTCCAGGCGCTCCATGAGGACGGCGAGGTCGGCCGGGGTGCGTCCGGAGGCCACCTCGTCGGCGAGGACGTGCACCACGTTGCCGAAGCCCTGGGCGGTGGTCGCGGGCGCGTCGGCCTTCACCTCACGGCCCAGGAACCACTGCAGGGCGCAGGTGTTGGCCAACTGGTCCAGGGCGCTTCCGGAGAGGGTGACGGGCTGGTCGCGGTCGCGCAGGGGCACCTTGCTCTCGGTCGGGTCCCACATGCCCCACCAGCGGTAGGGATGGGCGGACGGCACCAGAGGGCGGCCGTCCTCGTCGGTCAGCGCGGCGAGGCGGGCCAGACGGCGCGCGGCGGCCTCCCTCAGGGGCGCGGAGACGCGGGGGTCGACGGTGGTGGCCCGCAGTTCGGCGACGAGCGCCGCGACGGCCAGGGGGCGGCGCGGGCGGCCGGTGACGTCGGCGGGTTCGACGCCGAGTTCGGTCAGGAACCGGGAGGGCTGGTCCCCGTCGTCGGCCGGCGCCTTCACCGCGGTCACGACGAGTCGTTCCCGCGCGCGCGTGGCTGCCACGTAGAACAGGCGGCGCTCCTCGGCGAGCAGGGCTCCGGGGGTGAGGGGCTCGGCGAGCCCGTCGCGGCCGATCCGGTCGGCCTCCAGGAGGGAGCCGCGACGGCGCAGGTCCGGCCACAGACCCTCCTGGACGCCGGCGACGACGACCAGCCGCCACTCCAGCCCCTTGGAGCGGTGCGCGGTCATCAGGCGAACGGCGTCGGGGCGTACGGCACGCCGCGCGAGGGTGTCGGCCGCGATGTCCTCGGCGTCGATCTCCTCGAGGAAGTTCAGGGCGCCCCGGCCGCCGGTGCGCTCCTCCGCGCGGGCGGCCGTCGCGAACAGCGCGCACACGGCGTCCAGGTCGCGGTCGGCGTTGCGCCCGGCCGCGCCGCCGCGCCGGGCGGAGCGTTCCAGGCGGGTGGGCCACGGGGTGCCGTCCCACAGGTCCCACAGCGCCTCCTCGGCGCTGCCGCCTCCCGCCAGGCGCTCGCGTGCCTTGCGCAGTAGCGCGCCGAGCCGCTGGGCACCGCGCGCGTACGCGGGGTCGTGCACGGCAAGCCGTTCCGGCTCGGCCAGCGCCCGTGCGAGCAGTTCGTCCGAGGGCGGCGGCAGCGGGTTGCCGGCGGCGCGCTGCTCGTCGCGCAGGGCACGGCCGAGGCGGCGCAGGTCCGCGGCGTCCATGCCGGCGAGGGGCGAGGTGAGCAGGGTGAGGGCGGTCTCGGTGGGCAGCCAGCACGGACCGTCCGCGCGGTGCGCGCGTTCACCGCGCGTGGGCTTCGTGTCGGCGGCGTCGGCTGCGGGCTCGGGCTCGGAGGCGTCCTGCGACGCCGCCTCGGGTACGGCCTGATCGGCCGCGTCGGTCCCGGGCCGCTCCCCCGCCTCCGCCTCCGCCACGGCCCGCAGCGCCGTCAGCAGGGGCGCCACCGCGGGCTCGTGTCGCAGGGGGAGGTCATCGCCGTCGATGTCCAGGGGGACGCCGGCCGCGGTGAGGACACGGCGGAGTGTGGGGATGGCGCGCGAACCGGCGCGTACCAGGACGGCCATGTCGCTCCACGGGACGCCGTCCTCCAGATGGGCCCGGCGCAGGATGTCGGCGATGTTGTCCAGTTCGGTGCCGGAGGTCGGGTACGTGTACACCTCGACCCGCCCGCCGTCCCGCGCCGGGGACAGCTCACGGTGGGCGCGGACCTTGTCGGCGGGCAGGCGGGTCAGCGGCATGCGCCGGGTCAGCAGCCGGGTGGCGTCCAGCAGGGCGGCCCCGGACCGGCGTGAGGTCCGCAGCACCTCGACCGGCGCCGGGCGGCCGTCCGCGCGCGGGAAGGCGGCCGGGAAGTCCAGGATGCCGTTCACGTCCGCGCCCCGGAAGGCGTAGATCGACTGGTCGGGGTCGCCGAAGGCGACGAGGGTGCGCCCGCCGTCCGCCAGGGCGTGCAGCAGCCGTACCTGGGCGGGGTCGGTGTCCTGGTACTCGTCGACGTACACCGCGTCGTACTGGGCGGTCAGCTGCGCGGCGACCTCGGGGCGGCGGGCGAGGAGCACCGCGCGGTGGACCAGTTCGGCGTAGTCGAGCACGCCCTGGAGGTCGAGCACGTCGAGGTACTCGGCGAGGAAGAGGGCGGCGGCACGCCAGTCGGGGCGGCCGATCCGCCGGGCGAAGGCCCCGAGGGCGTCCGGGCCGAGTCCCAGTTCGCGGCTGCGGGCGAGCACCGCGCGGACCTCGTCGGCGAAGCCCCGTGTGGTCAGGCAGGCCCGCAGCTCGTCGGGCCAGCGCACATGGGCGAGCCCGAGCCGTTCCAGGTCCACCTGGCCGGCGAGCAGCTCGCGCACCGTCACGTCCTGCTCCGGGCCGGACAGCAGCCGCAGGGGTTCCACGAACAGGTCGCTGTCCTGGTGGGCGCGGACCAGGGCGTAACCGAAGGAGTGAAAGGTCGTCGCCCGGGGGGCGCGCGCGGCACCGATGCGCAGCGCCATCCGCTCGCGCAGCTCGACGGCCGCCTTGCGGCTGAAGGTGAGCACCAGGATGCGCTCGGGGTCGCCGCCCTTGGCGATCCGGTCCGCCACCGACTCGACCAGCGTGGTGGTCTTACCGGTGCCCGGTCCCGCCAGGACGAGCAGCGGTCCGGCCCGGTGGTCAACCACGGCGCGCTGTGCGGCGTCCAGACGAGGGGGGTCCACGCGTGCCGGCGGGGTACGCACCAGTCGGTAAGCGCCACGGCTCCCCCGTCGCACCTGCGGGTGCGGCGGGTGTCCGGTGGAGGAAGAGGAGCTCACGTGGTTCGCCGGTCCTGGTGGGTGTGCTGGTGGGCCGTCCGCGCCGCGGGTGGGGCGGTGGCCGCGGGATGAGGGGGACGCGTGCGGCCGACGCTACGCCGACGGAAGAGACGGAAGCAGCGCTTCCTCTTCTTCCCTCGGGTCACTCGAGGCACGAGCGCCCCCTGCCCCACGAACGTACGTCATGCCACGGACATGCCCGAAGCGCCCGGTTTACCTCGTACGGATCACATGTCACACATCGGCCCGCCGTATGGCGGAAGCTGTCAGGTGTGACCCTGTGCGTGTCCGCCGTGCTCCTGCGAGCGTCCACCGCCGTCCCACCGCGCCCGCTTCAGGTCGAGGCGCGGCAGGTGCCCCTCGGCGGCTCTGCTCGCCTCCTTCAGGGGCGTGCCCTCCTCCCGGTAGCGGTCGAGGGCCTCCAGTTCGTGCCCCGCGAGCAGGACCCCGTCCGCGCGGACGACACGCCACCAGGGGACGCCTCCCCCGTAGAGGGACATCACCCGGCCTACCTGGCGGGGTCCCCCCTCCTCCAGGTACTCGGCCACGTCCCCGTACGTCATGACGCGGCCGGGCGGGATCACTTCGGTCACGTCGAGGACCCGCTCGGCGTACTCGGGCAGCGCGTCCGCGTTCTCCGGACGGTCGCCGTCCGGAAGGCTCTGCTCGCTCATCCGCCCCATCCTGCCGCACCCCGCCGACAACGCGACGCACTCCCGAAGGCCCGCGTCCCTCGCCCGCGAGCGTCGCTTCGGGCAGACTGTGCGGCCCGCACGGGCACCCTGATGCCTGCCGAGTCCGACGCGGCATGCCACCATCGTGCGGGCGGTGACCAGTGATACGAGAGCAAGAAGAGGCGATGAAGCAGCAGGGTGTGCACCCCGAGGACGCCGAGGGCACCTCTGACGCTTCCCCGCGCGCGGACACCGCGGACGCGGGCGACGGGGAGACCCGCGAGCGGGCGGCCGAAGGCCCGTCGGCGACGGCCGCCGACCCCGACGACGTGGCGCACATCGACGAGGTCGAGGGCGACGAACCGCTGCTCCCCGCGCGCGTGCACCGCCCCTCCGACCTGGTGCGCCTCCTGGTGGGCGTGCTCGCCGTCGCCGTACTCCTGGCCATCGCCGCCTTCGCGCACGGCACCACCTCGGGCCTCGAACAGGACATCAACAAAGGCACCGGCCAGGCGCCCGACCTGCTCATCAAGATCGCGGGGCTGGCCTCCAGCATCGCGATCCTCCTGGTGCCCGTCGCGTTCGCGATCGAACGGCTGATCAAACGGGACGGGCTGCGGATCGCCGACGGCGTACTTGCGGCGGTCCTGGCCCACGGGGTGACCCTCGCCACCGACCTGTGGGTCGCCAAGGCCGCTCCCGGCTCCATCCAGGAGGCGCTCACCCAGCCGTCCCCGGGTGACATCCACGCGCTGACCGACCCCGTGCACGGCTACCTCGCCCCGGTCATCGCGTACATGACGGCAGTGGGCATGTCCCGCAGACCCCGCTGGCGCGCGGTGCTGTGGATCGTGCTGCTCCTCGACGCCTTCTCGATGCTGGTCACCGGTTACACGACGCCGTTCTCGATCATCCTGACCGTCCTCATCGGCTGGACCGTCGCCTACGGCACCCTGTACGCCGTCGGCTCCCCCAACGTCCGGCCCACCGGTCGGACGCTGATGGCGGGCCTGCGTCACGTCGGGTTCCGGCCGGTGACCGCCGCCCGGCAGGAAGCGCCGTCCGACAGCGTCGAGACCGGTGACCGCGGGCGCCGCTATTTCGTCACGCTGGAGGACGGCCGACCGCTCGACGTGACGGTGGTGGACCGCGAGCAGCAGGCGCAGGGCTTCTTCTACCGCGCGTGGCGCAACCTGACACTGCGCGGCTTCGCCACCCGCAGCAGCCTCCCCTCGCTGCGCCAGGCGCTGGAGCAGGAGGCGCTGCTCGCCTACGCGGCGATCGCAGCCGGCGCCAACGCCCCCAAGCTGATCGCGACGTCCGAGCTGGGACCGGACGCCGTGATGCTCGTCTACGAGCACACCGGCGGGCGCTCCCTGGACTCGCTGGCGGACGACGAGATCACCGACGACCTGCTGCGCGAGACCTGGGAGCAGGTGCGTGCGCTGCAGTCCCGGCGCATCGCGCACCGCAGGCTGGTGGGCGACGCGATCCTGGTGGATCGTTCCGGCACGGTGATCCTCACCGACCTGCGCATCGGCGAGATCGCCGCCGGCGACCTGCTGCTGCGCATGGACATCTCCCAGCTCCTGGTGACGCTCGGCCTGCGGGTCGGCGCCGAACGCGCGGTCGCGTCGGCGGTCGGCGTCCTCGGCCCCGACGCGGTGGCGGACTGCCTGCCCATGCTCCAGCCCATCGCGCTGAGCCGCTCCACGCGCGCGACCCTGCGCAGACTGGCGCGGGAACGGGCGCAGCGCGAGCGCGAGGCGGTACTGGAGTCGTCCCGGCAGGCCAAGCTGGCCCGCGCGGAGGCGGCCGGTCACGACACCACGAGCCACGCGTCGGAGCAGACCGACAAGCCCCCTCAGATCGACAAACCGGACAAGAAGGCCGTACGTGCCGAGCAGCGGGCCGAGAAGCGGGCCGTGGACGAGGCCATCGAGGAGGCGCGTGAGGAGGACCTGCTCACCCAGATCCGCCACGCGGTGCTGCGTATCAGGCCGCAGGCCCCCGTCGAGCCGGCCCGGCTGGAGCGGGTGCGGCCGCGCACGCTGATCAGCTTCATCGCCGGCGCGATCGGCGCCTACTTCCTGCTGACCCAGCTCACCCACATCGAGTTCGGCCCCCTGATCTCGAACGCCCAGTGGGGCTGGGTGGCGGCGGCCGTGCTGTTCTCGGCGGCGAGCTACGTCGCCGCGGCGATGTCCCTGCTGGGCTTCGTGCCCGAGAAGGTGCCGTTCCTGCGGACCGTGGCCGCACAGGTCGCCGGATCGTTCGTGAAGATCGTCGCCCCCGCCGCGGTCGGCGGCGTCGCCCTGAACACCCGCTTTCTGCAACGCGCGGGCGTGCGCCCGGGGCTCGCGGTGGCGAGTGTCGGCGCGTCCCAGCTGTTCGGGCTCGGCTGCCACATCCTGATGCTGCTGTCCTTCGGCTATCTGACCGGCACCGAGAAGACGCCGTCGCTGTCTCCGTCCCGGACGGTCATCGCCGGCCTGCTGACCGTGGCGGTCCTGGTGCTCGTGGTGACGTCGGTGCCGTTCCTGCGCAAATTCGTCGTCACGCGCGTGCGGTCGCTCTTCGCCGGGGTCGTGCCGCGCATGCTGGACGTGCTGCAGCGGCCGCAGAAGCTGGTCACCGGCATCGGCGGCATGCTGCTGCTCACGGCCTGTTTCGTGATGTGCCTGGACGCCTCGATCCGCGCCTTCGGCGACGACTCGACGTCGATCAGTCTGGCGAGCGTCGCGGTCGTCTTCCTCGCGGGCAACGCCCTGGGGTCCGCCGCGCCGACGCCGGGCGGTGTGGGCGCGGTGGAGGCGACGCTGACGGTCGGTCTGATCGCCGTCGGCCTTCCCAAGGAGGTCGCCGCGCCCGCGGTGCTGCTGTACCGGCTGCTCACCCTGTGGCTGCCGGTGCTGCCGGGCTGGCTGGTCTTCAACCACCTCACGCGCAAAGAGGCGCTGTAACCGGACGCGGGAAGGGCGCTCCGTACCCCGTACGGCCCTGGCCCCGAGCATGCGCTCCCGCGCGACCGCACGATGGACGCATGCCGAATCCCTCCCGGCTGCGCGCCGCCGCCCTGACCGCCACCGCACTCGTGCTGTCCGTCCTGCTGGCGGGCTGCGGCGGCGGGTCGCAGGAGGACGACGAGGACCTGACGGGCCAGAAACTGGACTGGAAGGACTGCCCGTCACCGTCCGAGGCCGAGGGTGGTGGCGCCGCCCCCTCGCCGCTGCCGGACGGCGACGCGTGGCAGTGCGCCACCATGAAGGCCCCACTCGACTGGGACGACCCCGGGGGCGACACGATCGGACTCGCGCTGATTCGCGCCGAGGCCAGCGGCGCGGCGGACCGGCGGATCGGCTCGCTCGTCTTCAACTTCGGCGGGCCGGGCGGGTCGGGCGTCACCACACTGCCCGCGTTCGGCCAGGACTACGCGAAGCTGCGCACCCGCTACGACCTGGTCAGCTTCGATCCGCGCGGCGTCGGCCGCAGCGACCCCCTGGAATGCCTCGACGACAAGCAGCTCGACACCTATTTCCAGCAGGACGCCACCCCCGACGACCGCGCCGAGCGCACCGGGTTCGTGGACAACACGCGGGAGTTCAACGCGGCCTGCGAGAAGCACTCGAAGAAGATCCTGCCCCAGGTGCGCACGACCGACGCCGCCCGCGACATGGACCTGATGCGCCAGGTACTCGGCGACGAGAAGCTGTACTACTTCGGCATCTCCTACGGCACCGAACTCGGCGGCGTCTACGCCCATCTCTTCCCCCGGCACGTGGGCCGTGCCGTCTTCGACGCGGTCGTCGACCCGACGCAGACGGCGGAACAGAGCTCACTGGGCCAGGCGAAGGGGTTCCAGCTGGCGCTCGACAACTTCGCCGAGGACTGTGTGTCGAAGGCCGAGGACTGCCCCATCGGGGACACGGCCGAGGACGTCAAGGCGCGCATCGCCCGGCTGCTGAAGGACCTCGACCGCAAACCGATCCCCGGCGTCTTCCCCCGCGAACTCACCGAGACCGCCGCGACCGGCGGCATCGCCCAGGCGCTGTACTCGAAGGACTTCTGGGAGTACCTCACCGAGGGCCTGGAGCAGGCGTACGAGGGGGACGGGCGGGTCCTCATGGTGCTTTCGGACGCGTTGAACGGGCGCAACGAGGACGGCGAGTACAGCAACATCACCGCGGCGAACGTCGCCATCAACTGCGCCGACGACAAACCCCGGTACGACTCCGCGTACGTGCAGGGCAAGCTGCCCGAGTTCCGGGACGCCTCCCCGTTGTTCGGCGACTATCTTGCCTGGTCCATGCTCAGCTGCACCGACTGGCCGGTCGCCGGTGCCGCCGACCACCCGGACGTCAGCGCCCCGGGCGCACCGCCGGTCCTGGTGATCGGCAACACCGGCGACCCGGCGACGCCCTACGAGGGCGCCGGGAGGATGGTGGACGCGCTCGGCAAGGGCGTCGGCGTGGAACTGACCTACAAGGGCCAGGGGCACGGTGCCTACGACAGCAAGAACACGTGCGTGCAGGACGCGGTGCACGGCTATCTGCTCGACGGCAGGGTACCGGCGGCCGACACCGTCTGCTCCTGACCGAGGACGACGCCACAGGTTGACGAAGGAGCAGGTCAGAGCGTTATCCACAGGCGTCGGCGGGCGCTGCCCGCTCCACCTACCATGGCAGGAACGCCATCCGCCGCACGGCGCGGACGGCTTGCCAGGGGGGAGAGGACATGGCGCGTCTCGTCCGGTGGACGGCCCTGACGGCCGCCGCCGCACTGCTGACAGCGGGCTGCAGCGGCGGCTCGTCCGACGAGGACAAGGACGACGGGGGCAGGAGCAGCGCGGCACCTTCGGCGGCGGCCCCCTCCGGAGTGCCGAAGGCGCTGGCGTCCCAGACGCTGGACTGGGCCCGTTGCAAGGGCACCGACGAGGCCCCGGCTCCGGACGGTGACTGGCAGTGCGCCACGCTCGAGGCGCCGCTGGACTGGTCCGACCCGGACGGCGAGACGATCGATCTCGCGCTGATCCGGTCCAGGGCGAGCGGGGACGACCGCATCGGCTCCCTGCTGTTCAACTTCGGCGGCCCCGGAGCTTCCGGCGTCTCGATGATGCCGTCCTACGCCGACAGCGTCTCCTCCCTCCACCAGCGGTACGACCTGGTGAGCTGGGACCCGCGCGGGGTGGCCGCCAGCGAGGGCGTCCGCTGCCGCACCGACGGGGCGATCGAGGCCGCCGAGTCGGTGGACTCCACGCCGGACACCCCGGCAGAGGAGCAGGCCTACCTGAAGGACGCCGCGGACTTCGGCAAGGGCTGCGAGAAGGCCGCGGGCAAGCTCATGGAGCACGTCTCGACCACGGACACCGCTCGCGACATGGACCTGATGCGGCATGTGCTGGGCGACGAGAAGCTGCACTACTTCGGCATCTCCTACGGCACCGAACTCGGCGGTGTCTACGCCCACCTCTTCCCCCAGCACGTGGGACGCGTGACCCTCGACGCCGTGGTCGACCCGGACGCCGACACGATGGGCCACGCCGAGAACCAGGCCAGGGGGTTCCAGCGAGCGCTCGACGACTACCTGGAGTCGACCGGGCAGGAACCCGGACAGGGATCGCGGAAGATCACCGACCTGCTGAAGCGCCTGGACGCGGACCCGCTGCCGACCTCCTCGCCGGGGCGGAAGCTGACGCAGACGCTCGCGCTCACCGGGATCGTGCTGCCGCTGTACAGCGAGAGCGGCTGGCCGGCCCTGACCAGCGCGCTGGAGGCGGCCGAGAAGGGGGACGGCTCCGAGCTGCTGGCACTCGCCGACGGCTACAACGAGCGTGACCCCTCGGGGCGCTACGGCACGACGACCCACTCGCAACGGGTCATATCGTGCCTGGACGACAAGCAGCGGCCGACCGTGGAGGAGACGAAGAAGCTGCTGCCGAGGTTCGAGAAGGTGTCGCCCGTCTTCGGCGCCTTCCTCGGCTGGGACACCGCCGGATGGTGCCACGACTGGCCGGTGGCCGGTCAGCACCAGACGCCGGAGGTGAGCGCGCCCGGCGCCGCCCCGATCCTGGTCGTCGGCAACACGGGCGACCCGGCCACGCCCTACGAGGGCGCCCGCAGGATGGCGGACGAGCTGGGCAAGGACGTCGGCGTGGTGCTGACCTGGAAGGGCGAGGGACACGGCGCGTACGGCAGCGGGAGCGACTGCGTCGACTCCACGGTGGACGCCTACCTGTTGAAGGGGACGGTACCGAAGGACGGCAAGGTCTGCTCATGACGACGGCGGGGGCTTCGGGCACCCACGGTGCGCGAAACCCCCGCCGTCCGGGAAGCGGGTCCGGGAGCCGGTCAGTAGACGGGCAAGTCAGGGCGGACGCGCCATGAACTGCACGTTCGGACTCGTCTCACTCCTCCTGGGCCGTCGTGGGGCCGTCTTCTGTTTCGGGGCCGTCCGCGAAGGCCCGGTTCACTGCCTCCCGGGTCCGCTTCTCACTGCTGGGCATCAGATGGGTGTACGTGCGCAGCGTGAAGCCTGGGTCATGGTGGCCCAGGTACTCGGACAGAGCCTTGACGCTTTCGCCCGCGTCCAGCAGAACAGACGCGTAGAAGTGCCGCAGCGCATGCATCCCGTTCGCCCGTCCAAAGGGAACGTCCGCCGCGGCAAGGGCCGGTCGCCAGGTGCAACGGTTGAAGTCGTTGCGGTTGACCGGACGACCCTGATCCCGGTGAAAGAGCAGCGACGCCGTAACCGACTCTCCGTCGACCGTCCGCCAGGGCAAGGTGATAGCCGCGGGTGGATGCTGGCTGATGTGCTCCTCAATGGACCGCGCGACGCTCTCGGGGAGCGGGACCGTGCGCGTCTTCCCTCCCTTGGGCGGCGCGAACACCGGGCGGTTACGGATGAGCTTGACCTGCCGTTCTACGTGCACGAGTCCCTCAATGAGGTCGAGGTCATCGACGGCGAGGCCCAGCACCTCACCTTGACGCAGGCCGCAACCACCGCCCAGGTCCACCATGGCGCGGTGGCGCTCAGGCAGGGCCGAGCGAACCGCGAGGACACGGTCACGCGACCACGGGGCTACCCGGCGGCGGTCAAGCTTTGGGGCCCGCACCGACGATGAGCGGCACGGGTTCTCAGTGATCAGTCGGTCATCGACTGCCGCTGTAAGCATGGTGGAGAGGTTCGCGAAGATCACCCGCTGATAGGCGGGCGCCACTCCCGCATCCTGTAGCTTCCGCAACCACTCGCGGATGTGCGTCGGCCGCAGAGAGCCCAGGGTTCGGCTCCCCATGTACGGCAGAACATGCAGGCGGATGCGCTGCTCCGTGCTCACGAATGTGCCCGGGTCCATGGTCAGAGACGCCAACCATCGCTCTGCGTGCTGCCGTACGGTGAGGCGACCTCCTTGCGGGTCGATGTACTGGCCCCGCGCCATGTCCGCCTCGATCTGCGAAAGCCACTGTTCCGCGAGCCGCTTCTGTCGGTCCGGGAAACTCTTGGACTTCTCGGTGCCGTCCGGACCGACGTAGCGAGCGCGGTACCGCAGACCAGTGCCGTGGCGGTCAGTCTTGACCTTGCGAGGCTTGCCGTCCGAGCCGGTTTCCACTCGGTACCAGCGGTCTTGGATGTGGCCAGCCATCAGGCAGCCTCCCCAATCTGGGAGTCCACCCAGGCCCGCACGTCAGTCGGGTCGAAGCGGAGATGTCGGCCGACGCGGAATCCACGGGGGCCGGTGCGCTTGCGACGCCACTGATAGACCGTCTCGATGCTGGGCAGCTCGAACATCTCGACCAGGTCCTCAGGGGTCAGGAACCGGCTCGGCAACTCTGAGGTCATGGTCAGCACTCCCCTTCGAAAGCACGTTGGTCGCGTAGGGCTTCGCGAGCTGTCTCGCGGTTGAGCTGGAGATCGCGGGCGATGGTGGCGGCGAGTACGGATTCACCGGGGCTGTGGCCGTGTCCGGCGTACTGCCAGTCGGTGAGGACGAGCACGGTGTCCGGCTCGCGGTCGTCGATGCCGAGGGCGGCGGCCTCTTGGGCGGCGCGATAGTCGGCGCGGGCTTGGCGGAGAGTGCCGAGGGTGGTCGAGTAGCGGCGAGACTTCGAGGAGAAGTGGCCGCGGAAGCCGAGCATGTGAGCCCAGGCCCACAGGCGCCGGTCGGGGTAGAGCGGATCGAGCATCTTGCACGCAGCGATGAGGCAGCGGGCGTGGTCGGGGACGCCGTGGCGGTCGAGTTCGGACAGCTCCCCCACCCGGCGGTCAAGCGTGCCTGTGTTCTCAGCCGCTTTCGTCGCGTACTTGGCCACGTAGGAGGCAACAGCCTGTTCGGTGATGTCGGAGCCGTCCCCGAACGCCTTCACGGGTCGCACGTCGAGCTGCGTCCCCCAGCGGAAGGTGCGGGCCGGTTGGTCCGCGGAGGCCGGGACCGAGACGGACGTGTAGGAGTGCGCGGCGGCGGCGCGGATCGCGTCGGCGAGGAGATCGACCGTGGCCCAGGACGGCGGCGGGGCGTCCGGGCCGTCGGGTCCGTCGATGCGGATCACGGCGTGGAAGTGCACGGCGCCGCGTTTCTGGAACTCGGCGACCTTGCCGTATGACAGCCGGGCGCACTCTTTCAGCTCGCGTTGGGTGATGCCGGCACGGGCGGCGATCTCACGGCGGAGCCGGTTGGTGAAGCGCTGCCAGAGCTGCCCGGCGTAGTTGTTGAACAGCACCGCCGCCGCGTAGTCGTACGTCACCGGGTCGAGGGCGGTACCCAGCTCCGGGGAGTCCTGGGTGTGGCGGACACCGCAGCGGCAGGTGCCACGGTCGGGCCGGTTGTGGACCGGGCCGAACGAGGGGGCGGTGAGGGTGGCGAAGACCCGCGGGTGATCCCGGACGGTGGCGGGGATGTTGCGGCGGTCGTCACCGGCCAGGCCCGCGCGGATGAGGTGGTAGGTGTCGCCCGCGTAGGTCCAGGCGCAGGCCGGGCAGCGGGAGGCCCGGCGGTTGCCGCAAGCGACGCGCAGCCGTCCGCCCGGTTCGTCGGCGGTGGTGTAGTGGTGCAGGGTGGCGCCGGTGGTCTTGTCCTTGTGGAGGGTCCAGCCGGTCAGGTGGATAGGGTCGGAGCAGCCGCCGGTGCGTTTGATCTGTTCTTGCCAGCGGTCGAAGCCGGGGGACCCGGCCACCCGCAGCAGATCGCCGAGGGTGACCGGGTCCAGGCCCGCCGAGGTGACGGTGTTGGTCACGCGTCGTCCTCCTTGGCGGTGTGGCGGTCGATCCAGTCCTCTGCGCAGACCTTGTGCACGGGCTTGCCGCGGTCGGAGCGCAGCGGGGTGGGCTTGGTGCAGATCACGCACGGTTGGTCGCCGGTGTGGTCGTAGTGCTCCGAGGAGCGCCAATTCAGCAGGGTCATGACATTCACCGCCCGGCGCGGACGAGGGCGGCGGGGGTGGCGTGGCCGGTGCCCTTGCAGGTCGGGCAGGTGATCCGGAGGGTGGCGCGGGTGCCGTCGGTGTGGAGGGTGCCGGTGGTGATGGCGACGGTCGGGAAGCCGTCGCAGTCGCGGCAGATGCGCGCGCTCGGGGCGGGCTGGGGCATCATGGGCGTGCCTTTCGGGTCCGTTGGGTCTGGAAGGTGGGAAGGCGCCCGGGGCGGCGGTTCTTTGGCGAGAGAGCCGCCCCGGGGGCCGTTAGCGGCGCCGGGTGTCGGAGGCGAGCAGGGAGCGCAGGACGACGGCGCAGACGGCGACCGAGGCGCCGGTGATGGCGACCGCCAGGAGCATGGAGACCAGGACGGCGCCGACGACGAGGACGACGGCGGTGCCGCCGCCGACGAGGGCGAGCGCGGTCCCCGGGGTGAGCTGGATCGTGGGCCGGGTCGAGGCCGGAGCCGGAGCGGCCGGGGCCGTCGGGGTGCTGGGGGTGATCGTGGTGGGTTCGATGACGGCGGGCGGGGTGACGATGCCGGTGGGCTGGGGCATGGTCGGGTGCTTGGGCCGGAGCATGAACGTTCCTTCTTCCGTGGGTTACTTGATCGCGGTGTCGATGACCGGGGCGAGGACGCTGTCGGCGAGGAGGAATCCGCCGAGCAGGAGCACGCCGATGAGCCACCAGGGCGGGCGGATGAGCTTGACGCCGAGGACTCCGACGCAGAGCAGGGCGAACCAGAGCGGGACGTCCATCACGGCCTCCTAGCGGATCTTGCAGCGGTGAGTGCGGGCGGCGAGCTGGGCGGCGGACTGGCTGGTGTAGTCGGCGGACCAGCCGCAGCCGTCGTTGCTGCACACGGCAGCGTGCTTGGTCTGGCCGTGGCGGTCGCGGTGGGTGCCGATCTGCACCGGTCCGATCCGCATCACGGAGTGGAAGAAGTCGCGGGCAGGCATGACGGTGATCTCCTCAGGCGAGTTGAGCGGCGATGGCGTCGGCCATGTGCGGCGGAACGCCGAGACGTGCACGAAGGGTGTCGGTGTCGATCCGGGCGCCGGTTCGGTGCTCGTGGTCGGCGGCGACCTTGCGGGCGTGGTCGACCAGCGCGGCCGGAACGTCAACAGCGGACGGCGGGGCCGAGACGGCGGGCGGGAGAGCCGGAGCGTCGTCGGCCGTGTCGACCGGAGCCGGGTCCGGCTCGGCAGCGGGAACCGGTTCGACCTCCAACTCGGCCGCGGGCGCCGGGCCAGGAGCAGCGGGCGTCTCCGGGGTCTCGGCGGGGCGCGCGGGTGAGTGGGCGAGGAGGGTGCCGCCGAGGAAGGCGAGGGCGGGCCATCCGGCGACGCCGAGGCGGAGCAGGGCGGGCGGGTGCTCCAGGTCCAGGAACCCGGCGGTGGCCACGTTCGCGCCGAGCGAGGCCACCAGGGCGATCAGGAACCAGCACCACGCCAGCCGGGACGGTCCGTCCGAGCGCAGTCGGCGCCAGGCGGCGACCAGGAGCAGGTCGACGGAGACGGGGTAGGCCCAGGCTTTCCACCCGTCCTGTCCGGCAGCCGCGGCGAGGTCGTGAAGGTGAGCGAAGGACAGGGCACCGGCGATGACGGCTTGGACCAGGACGGCATCGACGCGAAGGGCAGTGCGGGCCATGGTGTCCTCCTTCCTGGTCAGTCGGTGGCGTGGCCGGTGCCCCAGCAGGTGAGGCAGAGGACGGTCTGACGGTCGTCAGTGGCGCGTCCCTTGCGGGCGCCGACGCGGACGGTTTCGGTGTGCTCGCCGGTGCCGTCGCACTCCGGGCACGAGGCCGGTTCGGGCGTGGCGGGCGTGGTCTTGCGGCGGGTGGTGGGCTTCTTCGCGGTAGCCATGACGGGGCCTCCAGGGCGGGGTCAGGCGGCGGCCGGGGCCGACTCGACGGCCGGGGCCGGGGCCGTGGCGAGGGTGCCGAGGGCGGGCCGGAACGGCGCGAGGGCGGGCAGGTCCGGGGTCAGGTCGGCGTGCCGGTTGCAGACGTTCACGGCCTGGCGCAGGGAAGTGTGCGGGGCGCGGATGCGGGCCCAGCCGCCGGACGAATCGCCGGTGACGGCGACGCCCGGGGTGTCGGTGGGGATCTGGATCGCGGCCAGTACGGCGTCCGGGGCGATGTCGCCGAAGGCCATGTTCGCCGACGATTCGTCGTTGACGCGGTGCGCGGTCCGGCCGGTGAGCTGGGCACGGAGCATCGTGATGCCCTTGCCGAGTTCGGAGCCGAAGCGCTGCCCGCAGATCTCCAGATAGATGCCGGCAGCGCGGCCGAGCTGAGCCAGCCGGGCGAGCGCGGTGATGATCCGATCCCGGCGCTTCTCATCCTCCCGGGTCGCGAACAGGGCGAGTTCGGCGACCTCGTCGACCAGGACCACGATCGGCACCGGGCGCAGGTCTTCGGGCAGGGACCAGATGTCGGCGGCGATCTCCGCATCCGGCACGTCCGCGGTGATCCGCTGCTCGGCCCGGATGAGCTGATACACGTCCTGCATGTGGGACACGAGGGCGGCGAGGAGTTCGGCGGCGGTGTCGGGGTTGTCGGCGAGCGCGGAGAACCGGCGGGCCAGCGGAAACAGCTCCACGCCCTGTTTGCAGTCGATGCCGACCAGGGCGACCCGTTGCGGCGCGAGCGCGGCGACGAGGGTGCGCTGATAGACGGACTTGCCGGATTCCGTGGCGCCGAGGGTGAGGCCGTGCGGGACCGTGCGGTAGTCGCGGTAGTGCACGGCTCCGTCCTCGCGCAGGGCGACCGGGACCCGCATCGGCCGGGTGTCGACACGGGCGGGCATCTGCACCCGCTTGAGCACGTCGTAGCCGGTCATCCGCAGCTCCACCACACCCGAGCGCACCTCACGCGAGGTGACCCCGTACAGGGCGAAGGAGTGCCGCAGCCGGTCACACGAGGCCGCCACGTCGAAGGCGTCCTGACCCGGGCGGAGCTTGAGCCGCAGGACCAGGCCGGTACGGGTCACCCGCAGCCGCAGGATGCGCGGGGCACGGGGACCGGGAATCGGCCGGTTGGTTATCCGGGCCAGGGTCAGGCGCCAGCGCGGGGCCGGGACCGTGAGCCCGCAGGCGTCCATGACCGAGCCGTAGCGGACCAGGACCCGCAGCGCGGCGAGGGTGACCCCGAAGGTCATCCAGTACCAGGCGGGGCGCCGCCACCGCAGGAGACCCGCAGCAGCAGCGACCAGCACCAGGACGACAGTCAGCCACGTCATGGCTCAGGCCGCCTTCGAGGACGAGGCACCCGCGGCGAGGGAGGTCACGGCGACCGCGCGGAAGGCGATGCCGTGGCGCTTCTGGCCGTTGAACTCGTTCTCCCACGGCCGGGCGATCAAGCCGGTGAGCGCGACCGGGGTGCCCATCATCAGGTCACCGGAAATGCCGGTCTCCGGGACGGTCACGGACAGGATCTCCACCTCACCGTTGGCCGCGAACATCACGTCCACGGTCGACAGCGCGGCGCCGGTCTCGGCGTCCATCGCCCGCTCGCCGGTACGGCGGTCCTTCACCTTCGGCTGCGGGGACTGGGCCACCATCACGGTGGCGGTGGACGTGTCGACGGGGATCTGACGCATCGTCTGTCTCCTGATCTAGCGGGAGTTGAGCCGCCATCCGGCGGTGAGATCAGGAGACCGCGAAAGGTAGTGGACGCATCACGGTCCGTATGGACGTTTGGGGACGTCTGAGCTATCGTCAAAACGTCCCTACGGCGTCCATGGAAGGACACGTCATGGCGAACGAGCGTCTGCGTGCGGCGATTTCAGCGAAGGGCGAGACGATCCAGTCCGTGGCACAGCACGTCGGGGTGGACCCCAAGAGCGTGGAACGGTGGATTACAACGGACCGCACGCCGCACCGGGGACACCGCTGGAAGGCCGCGAGCTTCCTGGGCGTCGATGAGGTCTACATCTGGCCCGCCGTACAGAAGCAAGCCGAGTCGGCGAGTACTTCCGAGCTGATCACGTACTACCCGCACCGTGGGGCAGTGCCGGCAACGCTGTGGTCATCCCTGATTGAGAAGGCGAGGGACCACGTAGACATCCTGGTGTACGCGGGGCTGTTCCTCTTCGACAGCCATCCGGATCTTCCGGACCAGTTGGCAGAGAAGGCCAAGGCCGGAGGACAAGTGCGCGTCCTGCTCGGCGACCCCGACTCGGAGATGGTCCGCCAGCGCGGCGAAGAGGAAGGCATCGGTGGCGATCTGGCCGCACGAGCCCGGATCACCCGGCGGTACCTGGCACCGGCCATGACGACGCCAGGTGTCGAAGTCCGGTTGCACGACACGATCCTGTACAACTCGATCTACCGGTTCGATGACGACGTGTTGGTGAACCCGCACGTACTCGGCGCACCCGCGGGGCAGAACCCCGTACTGCACTTCCGCTACATCCCCGGCGCCCGAACGTTCAGGCACTACATGCGGAGCTTCGACTATGCATGGGAGCACGGTCGGCCGGAGTAGCCAGCCGGGAGGTATCGCCACCGGCAGAGCGTGCAAGGCTTGAGGCATGGCCCGAGTCGACTACTTCAACGATCCGAACGCCCCGAAGGCGAACAGCATTGTTCCGTCCGTCACCGCCGTGGCGCTGAACGATGCTGGGGAAGTCCTGCTGATCCACAAGACGGACAACAACTTGTGGGCCCTGCCCGGCGGTGGGGTCGATGTCGGCGAGTCAGCCCCCGACGCCGCCGTGCGCGAGACCAAGGAAGAGACCGGGTTCGACGTCGAGGTGACGAGTCTGGTCGGCATCTACACCAACCCAGCGCACGTCATGGCGTACGACGACGGCGAAGTGCGCCAACAGTTCTCGATCTGCTTCCGGGCCCGCATCGTGGGCGGCGAGCTGCGTACGAGCAGCGAGAGCAAGGAGGTGGCGTTCGTCCACCCCAGCCGACTGGACGACCTGAACATCCACCCGTCGATGCGAATGCGGATCGACCGCGGGCTGAGTGATCGCCCCGATCCCTACGTCGGCTGATCAGCGAGGCGAGAGCGCGTCCGTTCGACGGCGGCCCCGAGGTAGGGACGTGCCTTGCTGATCGCGTTGTGCACCTCGCTGCCCGGCTCGTATCGCACCAGGATCTCGTCAATGCGGTGATCGAAGTCGAAGGACTGTCCGGCCGGGCCAGTCGTCATGTCCGCGTAGATCAGGGCGTCGAGGACGGGAGAGTCCTCCCGCTCGTACACGTCAAGCTCAGCAGAGAGCCCACGCTGTTCAGCCTCGTACACGGCCCCAGAGTGGTGAGCGACGAGGCGGACGAGCCGGGAGGGCGCCCCGAGGCTTTCCAGATGACGCGCGCCGTCGAGCGGGTGAAACCCGGTGTCCCGCAGTTCCGGGGCATAGCCGATGTCATGCAGCCAAGCAGCGGCTACGAGCAGGTCACGGTCCCCTTCGGTCACTGCCGCGGACGCTTCGCTCGCACGAGCCGCCACCGCCTGAGTGTGCAGCCAACGATTCCCGAGCGGAGGCAAGAGCGACTCGGCCAGCTCAGCCGCGCCGTGAGGCGTGTCCAATCCAGAGGGCATAGTCCGCACGGTAGCCGAGACGGACGCGTAGCCGACACCCCGGACCAGCGACCCAAGGCGTGGCGCGGTAAGAGTTTCCCTACATCATCAAGGCTCGCTTCGCTCGCGTCGCTCCCGGCCTCCTGGAACTGCAAGCAGTCCGATCGGGAGATCGGAGGTGCCGCGCACAGCGCGGCGGCGCCGGTCGGTCGCCGCCGCGCTGCCCCTCCTTGCCTTCGTCACCGGGGCCGCGCGGCGTCGCCCGCCCGCGCCCACAAGGGGGCGAAGACCAGGCCGGGGCAGGGGTTAGAGGACGATCCCGAGGCCAGAACCCCGTCGTGGCTGGGGCGGCCGGTTCCACGGCTTTAGGCAGCCACTTTGGGGCGAGCCTCTAAGATCATGGCCCCAACGTCGTGCTTTAACGGGCAGGTCCACAGACTGCCCGACTCGCCGGAAGCTTACGGGGCCATGATCACTCGCCCCAAAGCAGCTCCAGCCCAAAGCCGCTCCGCCGCCCGCTCGACGAAGCGCGCCACTCATTTGGTGCGCTCCAAAAGGTAGCCACCAAGCTTTCAAATCACGCTCAGCAATATGCGAAGCTTTTTCATAGACATATTCGCCAAGCTAATCCGATCCCGTAATGCGCAAACATAATCGACAATCGGTTCGCCAGCTAAGTTCGCAACTTAATTGACAACTAAGTCGCGAACTTGATTGACAACTGATTGACGAGACCCACACGACCCCTGACCTGGGGGTTTGTACTTCTCTCGCCTCATGCTATTGAATTCAGCCGTGCGGCGCCAGCCGCAGCCCAAGAAGGGGGGTGGGGTGATCATGCTCTCGAACGAGAAGGGCTCTCGCGCGGTCCGCAGCCAGCGACCAGGCGGGGCCGACAGTGAAGGCGTCAGACCGTTAACGAGAACCCGAAATGCACCTGCCCGGGCCCTCGAAGCGCCCACCCAGTCGCGCAGGCTTCCCGGCGAGGCGACCGGATGGGCATGAACCAAGGAGGTTCAAGAATGAGTCTGACCCTTCCCCCGTGGGGGCTGTCAAACCCAGGTCTGAAACCGTTGGTGATCACGGTGGTGGTAGTCGTTGTCGTCTCCTGGAGCACCGCGGCTGAGGTGGTGAGTGCGTACGCTGACGTTCTCGCGCTGGCCACCGTGCTCTTCGCGGGGTCAGTACAGCCACGGAGAACAGCAACCAGGCTGACAGTCCGCGAACGCCCCAGTTCCGCATCGGCGGACTGACCGGACACGCAAACCGCGGGGAGCACCGCCCGCGGAGTGCGCATGGCGGTTGCCGGCACTCCTGAAGCGATGCCCCGACGTGGCGTCCCGGGGCCGTCCCTGGGCCGTCCGGGGTCAGCCGACGTTGACCGGCAACGACAGAAGCCCACGGCATCTGAACTGGTCAGAGCCGTGGGCTTCTTCAGCCTCGCTGGTGAGCGGAGCCGGTGATCAGTAGACGGGCTTCTCCGGTTCGATCTGGTTGACCCAGCCGATCACACCGCCGCCGACGTGGACGGCGTCCGAGAAGCCGGCGGACTTGAGGACCGCGAGGACTTCCGCACTGCGGACACCCGTCTTGCAGTTCAAGACGATCTTCTTGTCCTGCGGGAGGCTCTCCAGGGCGGAGCCCATGAGGAACTCGTTCTTCGGGATCAGCCGGGCGCCCGGGATGGAGACGATCTCGAACTCGTTCGGCTCGCGGACGTCGATGAGCTCGATGTTCTCGCCGTCGTCGATCCACTCCTTGAGCTGCTTGGGAGTGATCGTGGAGTCGGCGGCGGCCGCCTGGGCCTCCTCGGACACGACGCCGCAGAAGGCCTCGTAGTCGATGAGCTCGGTGACGGTCGGGTTCTCGCCGCAGACCGCGCAGTCGGGGTCCTTGCGGACCTTGACCTGGCGGTAGGTCATCTCCAGGGCGTCGTAGATCATCAGGCGGCCGACCAGCGGTTCGCCAATGCCCTGGAGGAGCTTGATGGCCTCGTTGGTCTGGATGGAGCCGATGGACGCGCACAGCACGCCCAGCACACCGCCCTCGGCGCAGGAGGGGACCATGCCGGGCGGCGGGGGCTCCGGGTAGAGGCAGCGGTAGCAGGGGCCGTGCTCGGACCAGAAGACGGAGGCCTGGCCGTCGAAGCGGTAGATCGAACCCCAGACGTAGGGCTTGTTCAGCAGCACGCAGGCATCGTTGACCAGGTAACGGGTCGCGAAGTTGTCCGTGCCGTCGACGATCAGGTCGTACTGGCTGAAGATGTCCATCACGTTGTCGGCCTCGAGCCGCTCCTGGTGAAGGATCACGTCCACGTACGGGTTGATGCCCTTGATGGTGTCACGGGCGGACTCGGCCTTGGGCCGGCCGATGTCGGCCTGGCTGTGGATGACCTGCCGCTGCAGGTTCGACTCGTCGACCTCGTCGAACTCGATGATGCCGAGCGTGCCGACACCGGCTGCCGCCAGGTACATCAGGGTCGGCGAACCGAGGCCGCCCGCGCCCACGGCGAGCACCTTGGCGTTCTTCAGCCGCTTCTGCCCGTCCATCCCCACATCGGGGATGATCAGGTGGCGGGAGTACCTGCGGACCTCGTCTACGGTGAGCTCGGCGGCCGGCTCGACCAGGGGTGGCAGCGACACGGGGACTCCGTTGGTCGGTCAGTAATTACGGTTGTTCTCCCAGTAACACTGCCACGGCCTTTTTCATTCCGAGACACCTGTCCCGACCCGCGAGACGATTTCGTCCCAGTAGCCGGGCATCGTCTCCCAGGGGTCGGCCCGGCCGCCGCGGTCCGTGCGGTCGGTGAAGTAGATCGTCGCCGCTCCCTGCCAACGGGCGATGCGCAGCGCTTCCTCCAGGTGCCCGCGCGGCAGGCCGTGCACGAAGTGGCAGAAGCGCTCGGGCGGATAGTCGGCGCTCCATTCGGCCGCCTGGGACCAGCGGTAGTCGGCCCAGGTGCCCGAGAAGGTGACGAGCTGGTCGGCGTTCTCGGCGTAGCCGGGACAGGGGTGGGTGCCGTGACCGAGGACGATGTGGGCACCGTCACGGATCGTCCGGAGAGTGGTGACCGTACGGCGGACCTCGGGGAGGGCGGCCCGGTCGGACGGGCAGTGGGCGAGGAGGAATCCGTCGACCTGGTACCAGTCGAGGTACCGGTGGGCGTCGGAGATCTGTTCGCCGAGGCTGCGGGTTCCGTACGCGGCGTCGAGATGGCCGAGGACGCGGACGCCCGCGTTGCGCAGGCGACCGGCGGCCTCCAGGCACCGCGGGTCGGGGTGGGCCCCGGGCCCGTCGGCGATGTTGAGGACGACCCAGTGCAGCGGGGTGCCGGGGCTGGTGAGGCCGGCCCACTCGTCGGGGGCGACGAGGGGGTGGGCCAGCCCCGGGACACCGAGGCCGGTTCGGACACCGGTGCTCGCGGTGCCGGTTCGGGTACTGGTCAGATACGGCATGCCGCCTCCATCCAGATGTCGGCGAGGGACTCTTCGAGGGCGATCCGGGGCCGCCAGCCGAGCCGGTCGCGTGCGGTGCGCACATCGGCCTGCTGCCAGCTGCCGCAGCCGTCGGGGTACGGGTGGGGGGCCGGTGCCGCGTGCTCGGGGTCCGTGCGCTCGCCGCGGCTTCCGAGGGGGTCCGGGCGGTGATGGCCGAGGGCGTCGGTCCGGTGGTGCCCGAGTCCGTCGACGCGGTGACCGACGGACTCCGTGCGGGGGTGCCCGATGGCGGGCCGCAGCGCGCCCGGGGGGCCGTCGAGTTCGTGCAGGGCGCCGCCGTAGCCGGCGACCCGGGCGAGGGTGGCGGCGGCGTCGCGCAGGCGGACGGCGCGGCCGGAGCCGATGTTGATGACGCCCTGGGCGGCGGAGAGCGAGGCGGCGTGCACCGCGCGGGCGACGTCGCGGACGTCGATGAAGTCCCGCTGGGCGCCGAGGCCACCGAGCCGCAGCTCGCCGTCGCCGGACTGCATCGCGCGGCGCATCGCCTCGGCGAGCCGGCCCAGCGGGGAGCCGGCGGGCGTGCCGGGTCCGGCGGGCGAGAAGACCCGCAGGACGACGGCGTCCAGGCCGGAGCCGAGGACGAGTTCGGTCGCGGCGAGTTTGCTGACGCCGTAGGGGCCGCCGGGGCGGGGCACGGCGTCCTCCGCGGTCGAGGAGCCGGGCTGGCTGGGTCCGTACTCGGCGCTGCAGCCGACCTGTACCAGGCGGGCGCCGCAGCCGCTGCGGCGCAGTGCCTCGCAGACGGTGGCGACGGCGACGGTGTTGTGCCGGGTGAGTTCGCGGGCGCCGCCCCGGGTGGCGCCGGCGCAGTTGACGACCACACCGGGATGGACCGCGTCGAGGAAGCGGGTGAGGGCGCCTGGGCTTCCGGTGGCGAGGTCGAAGCGGACGTCGGCGTCGTCACCCCGGCCGAGCGCGGTGAGCTGGACGGCCGGGTCGGCGAGCAGACGGTCGGCGACGAAGCGGCCGATGTAGCCGTTGGCTCCGATCAGCAGGACTCTCATCGGGCGGCTCCCGGTGCCGAGGCGTCGGGTCGGGAGGTGGTCATCTGGGGGCTCCTTCAAGGGGTGATGCGAGGGTGTCGGGGGCGTGTGAAGGGCTGTTCGTGCGGGCGCTCACCCTGTTCGCTCCGTCGTCGCGTGGGCCGACGCCCGGGTCAGGCGACGGCCCGCGTGCACCAGGAGGGTCAGGGCGCCGAGGCCGCAGACGGCCGTCGGGACACCGGCCGGTCCGCAGGCGGTGACCAGGGTCTCCACGGGGACGGCCAGGAAGCCGCAGCCGGGGAGGCGGCCGGCGAAGAGCGTGGCCAGGGCGACTGCCTCCGCGGCGGCCGCGGCGGTGAGGACGAGCGTGGGGGCGTACGCGTGACCGTGCACGGTGAGCAGCCGGGCGAGCAGCAGCAGGGCCCCCAGGCTGAGGCCCTGGGGAAGACCGGCGGGCTCTCCGAGCACCGCGCCGGTCAGCGCGAGCAGGCCCGTGAGGGCGCCCGTGTACAGGGCGAACGTGCCGAACAGCAGGGGGCGTACGGAGGCGGAGAAGTCGGCCAGGCCCCGGCTGGACGTCAGCTTGCCGCGGGCGCCCGCGGTGAAGAGGCGGGCGCATCCGGCCGCGGGGGCGTAGGACAGCGCGAGCGCCAGGACGGGGGCTACGGTGACGGGCCACGGGCCGTCGGCGGTGCCGTCCGGGAGACCGTCGGGGCCGCCGCTGACCGCGGTCCGCAGGAGTCCGTCGCCGAGGACGGCGTAGCCGACGAGCCAGCAGGTCCAGATGCTGGTGGTGCGCGTGGCGGCGCTCAGCGGCCCGCGGCGCAGCGCGGCCCCCAGGGCCAGGGACACCGCGAGGATGCCGACGACGGCCACGATCATGCGCGGTCGGCCCTCGGCCAGGCGCAGTCCGGCGACGGTGGCGGCGCACAGCACACCGGGCAGCAGGGCGAGAACGACTCCGGCGGTGCGTGGCCCGCGTGGCCGGGGTGTCGGCGCGATCTCGGGACGCGCGGGGCCGTCGCGGTCGCGCGGGACACGGGCGTACATCTCTTCCGCGAGGGAGAACACGTCACGGTGACGGAAGCGGGCGGCGGTCCGGTCGGTGACGCCGTGCGCTTCCAGTCCCGCCGCGATCTCCAGTGGGTCCACGGCGCG
Source organism: Streptomyces sp. NPDC034099 (assembly GCF_055575415.1). Classification (NCBI taxonomy): domain Bacteria; kingdom Bacillati; phylum Actinomycetota; class Actinomycetes; order Kitasatosporales; family Streptomycetaceae; genus Streptomyces; species Streptomyces sp. NPDC034099. Next base: position 291,810 of record NZ_JBVISR010000001.1, read on the forward strand.
TTCGCACAGCTCGCGGTGCCGGTGCAGCAGCCCCTTCACGGGGTCCGCGGCGGCACGGCGTGCGACGGACGCGGACGGCGACTTCCTGCCGCCGTCGCGACCGGCACCGTCACGACCGGCACCCTCACGGCCGGCACCGTCACGAAGCCGCACGCCCTCCTCCGGACTCCAGTCCTCCGCCGGAGCCGGGCCGTCCACCGGGCGCCCACCGTCCCCCGCACCCGTCTGCGCGCCGAGGGCCGGGTCGGCCCCGTCGGGCCCGTGGGCCAGGGAGGTCCGTGAACGTTCGTCCCAGGCGCCCGGGCTGCGCGGGGTCTCGGGCCGGTCCAGTTCGCCGAGGCCGCTCATCGGGCCGCTCCCTCGCTCGCCGAGACCGGCGTGGTCGCCCGGACCGGATCGGCCTCGGTCGCCCAGCCGGGACCGCTCCGGGCCGTACTGGAACCGCCCCTGGCCACGACACGGGCCGTCGGGTCACTCCAGCGACCGGGGACGTGGGCCTCGGCGGGTACGCCGAAGGGCAGGGGCTCGCCGGTGTCGTCGAGGAGGACGCGGCGTGCCGGTGTACGCGAGAGGATCTCCAGGTAAATGCCGTGAAATGCCGCGATGTTCTGCTCGACGGTGAACAGCTCCAGTGCGCGGGCGCGCGCGGCGGCGCCCAACCGGTCCCGGCGCTCGGGGTCGCGCAACAGCGCGACGCACGCCTCGGCGAGCGCCCGCGGATTGCGCGGGGGCACGACGAGCCCGGTGCCGCCGATGGCCTCCACCACCGCGCCGACGTCCGTGGACACCGTCGCGCGGCCGCAGAACATGGCCTCGACCAGCCCGGCCGGGAACCCCTCGACGACGCTGGAGAGCACCACCAGGGCGCCCGAGGCGTACGCGTCGGCTCGGAAGGGCAGTTCGGGCCCGCCGGTCTCCTCGAAGGAGACCGGGTTGCGGCCGACGGCGTGCGGGCCGTCGGCCTCGTCGGGAAACAGCTGCGCGGCCAGCGCCTTGCAGTGGACCAGGTACGCGGCGCCCTCCGGGCCCGAGGGGGCGCCGACGATCCTGAGCCGCGATCCGGGCTCCGCCCTGCGGATCTCCGCGAAGGCGTGCAGCAGCGAGACCAGGTCCTTGGCCGGCTCGACACGGCCGACCCAGACGAGGGTCTGCGGGTCGGCACACTCCGGGGACTCCCCCACCTCCGCGAACGGGGCCGCGTCCATGCCCGGGTGGACCGTGCGTAGCTTGGCGCGGTCGGCGCCGCAGCGCTCCTGCCAGCGCCGGGCGTGCGTGTTGCCGGGCGTGATCACGGCCGCGCGCCGGTAGGTCTCGGCGGCCAGCCGACCGTGGAAGGCGGCGAGCAGCGACCGTATCGCGGGTGAGGAGTCGGGTTCGGTCAGGTAGTGCGTCCGCAACCGCACGCCGTACTCGGTCACCAGCAGGGGCACGTCGCAGAAGTGCCGGACGAGCAGGCCCGGGAGGGCTGCCGTACCGCCGGAGGTCGCGTGGCACAGGTCCACCGAGCCGAGGTCGTCGTCCTCGTACCAGTCCAGGGACAGGGGGCGCAGAACGCGTTCGAGGCGCGCGGCGACGGTCAGCAGGTCGGGAACGCGTGCCTCGCGCGCCGAACGGTGGGCGCCGGGCGCGCGACAGGCGCGTTCCAGGGCGCGTACGGCGTTCTCCGAGCGGAGCGCGGTGGGCAGTCCACCCTCGTCGCGGGCGAGTTCGGCGAGGCCGTACAGCGCGCTGGCGAAACGGTCCGCCTCAAGGGCGGACTGCCCCTCCGGCTCTCCCTCCGGTCCCCCGGACGGGTTCCCGGGACCCGCGGTGCACAGGGCCGTGGCCAACTCGCCGTAGCACTCGGCGAAGCGCCGGCGCGCGCGCCGTCCGTGGACGATTCCGTCGTCCACGGTTTCCCACAGCGGGGCGGTGCGCACCCGGCCGACCTGCGGCGGCAGCGGGACCCAGCCCTCGGCCTCCTCGTGCTCGCTCCGGCTGAGCGCATAGACGTCGAACTCGTGCTGGTCCAGGCCGCGCACGAGCCGGTCGCACCAGAGTCCGGCCTCACCGTTCACATACGGATAGCCACCCTCCGTAAGCAGTCCGATGCGCACGCGCGCACCCCCGATCTCCCGTTTGGGGAACCGCCGTTGGCTCGGCGGCTCGCAGCGGGACGAACGTATGCGGACAAGGAGGTGGCGCGATGGACGGTTGTCCATCGCGCCACCAAAAGGGGTGAACGGTCGTAACTTTCCCGTGCGAGGCGCGTTCGGTCGCGCTAGGAGATCAAGCAGTCACCACACGTGATGCCGTGCCCGGTCAGCTGTTCGGGTACGCCCAGGGGTTGGGACGGCAGTCGATTCCGTCGTGGTCGATGAACTTCGTCTGCTGCTGCATGACCGGGGCGAGTTCGCCGTCCTTGTCGCAGGTGACGTGGTTGTAGCCGATGCGGTGACCGACTTCGTGGTTGATCAGCATCTGCCGGTACGGGTGGATCGCGTCACCGTACGGCGCGGCGCCCTGGGCCCAGCGGTAGGCGTTGATCATCACGCGCTGGGTGGCGGCCGAGTCGCAGGACACGTTGTCCTCGGTGGTGTCCAGGCCGGACTTGGCACACCACTCGGCGGTGGTGCCGGGGCTGGCCAGCGTGATGACGAAGTCGGGCCGGCCCGATTCGATGCGCTCGAAGCTGCGGGCGCCGTTGTGGGCCCAGCTCCGGTCGTCGTTGAGCGTCTTCTGCACGGCGTCGGCGAAGAGCGCGCCGTCGAGACCGAGCCCCTGCTCGATGTCCACGCGGTAGGTGTACTTCTGCCCCCGCCCGGGCCCCTTGGCGATGCCCGGGACCGCGTCGAACTTCCCCGAGGCCTTGAGGGTGGCGCTGAGCGGGTAGGTCTTGCCCATCTTCTGCTCGTACGTCAGCGGCTTCGCGGCCTCGGGCGCGGAGGGCGTCGGGCGCTGGTCGTCCCGTGACGCCGGGTCGTGGGCGCCCCGGGCCTGGTCGGTGGCGGACTGGGCGCGCATGTCGCCCCCGTCCGCCCCGTCGGCGACCTGACCGGCCACGACGACGGCCAGCACGGTGGTGACGGCGGCCGCCGCGATACCGGTGAAGGTCCGGCCCTTGGCACCCTTGACCGGTGCGGGTTCGCCCGTGGGCGGTTGGTCGTCGGCGTCCGCACCCGCGTCGGCGGAGGCGCCGCCACTCCCGGCACCGCCCGCGGCCTCACGCCCGTCGGCGGCGCTCCAGTCGGTGACGGAGGCGTACGGGTCGGCGGGCCGCGACGCACCGGGAGCACGCCGCTGGGGACGGCCCGAGAAGACGTCGTCGTCCTCCCCGAAGGCGTCCAGGTAGTCCTGCCGGGGCCCCTCCCCGGGCGCCTGCCGCTGCCTCGGGAAGGGCGGGCGCGGCGGCCCGGACGGCGACGGCACGAAGGCCCCGGGAACCCCGGCGCCCGGTCCCGCCGCCGATCCGTACCCGGCACCGGTCCGCCCGCCCAAGTCGCCCCAGCCGCCGCCGGGTTCCCGCTGCTCGGGGTGGCCGCCCCGGACCCGCGGCACACCGTGCGCAGGGGTGCCGTCGGGATGCCTGGGCACGCCGTGCGCCGGCGTGCCGTCGGGGAGCCTCGGGACGCCCCGCGCGGGCGTCCCGTCCGTCATCCGGGGGAAGCCGTGGGCCGGTGTTCCGTCCGGGAAACGAGCGCCCGGGCCTCGCCCCGGGCCGGGGCCCGCGTACCCCTGGCGGACGCCCGGGGCGTCGCCCGGCGCCGCCGCCCCACGGGGCGCCCCCTCGGCCCGCCGCGGTCGGTACGGCCCCTGTGGCGCCTGTGGTCCTTGCGGCTCCCGCGACGGTCCGTTCGCCGGACGCGGCTCGGGCCGCCCCGACGGGTTCTCGCGTGTTGCGGCGGTGTCCGCGGCGTCTGCCCTGGGGGCGGGCCCGCGGCGGCTGTGGCGTCCCACGTCGCGCCTCAGCCTCCTGTGGTCTGGTTGGCGGGCTCGCTGTCCGCGGCCCCGTCGGTCCTCTCGCCACCCGTCGGTTTCCCGGTGTCCACCGCGTCCGCGGCGGCAGCCGTGTCCGCGGTGTCCGCGAGGAGTTCGCGGAACGCCGTGGCCACGGCCTCCGGATACTCCATCATCGCCACGTGTCCCGCGTCCGGCAGCGTCAGCAGCCGGGAGTCGCGGAAGGCGCGGGCAGCCCGCTGGGCCATGCGGTAACCGACGAGTTGGTCCCGTCCACCGTAGACCAGGAGCGTGGGTGCGAGAACCCGCTCGGCCTGTCGCCACAGCGCGTGCTGGCCGCCGAGCGTGTACGCGTTGACGATACCCCGCGCGGAACGCGCCATCGCGTCCCAGAAGTACGGCAGTTGCAACCGCCGCTCCATCTCCTCGACGGCGTTGCGGAAGCCCTCCTCGCTCACTCTCCCGGGGTCGCCGTAACAGAGCCCCGTCACGCCACGGACCCGCTGCTCCGCCGTCCACTCCCGGGTGAGCCGGGTGAACAGCCGCACCACCCCCGGCAGCGCCAGCAGCCCCGTCGGTACGGCGGTGCGCTGCACGCGGATCTCCGGCAGCGCGGGCGACACGAGCGTCAGCGTGCGCACCAGGTCGGGCCGTGCCGCGGCCACGCGGGTGACGACGGCGCCGCCGAGCGAGTTCCCGAACAGGTGCACCGGACCGCGCCCGGACGCGTCGAGGTAACGGACGACCGCGCGCGCGTGGCCGGTGATCGAGTAGTCGCCGTCGTCCGGCGGCGGGGAGTCGCCGAAGCCGGGCAGGTCGACGGCCTCGCTGTGGACTACGCCGTCCAGCAGCGGCATGAGCGCCGACCAGTTCTGCGAGGAGCCGCCGAGGCCGTGGACGTAGAGGGCGGGCGGCAGGCCCTCGCGGGCGGGGCGTCTCGACCGCACCGTCAGGCTGATGCCGGGCAGGTGGACCGACCTGAGCCGCTCCCCGTCCGCGGCCTTGACGGCCGCGACCTTCGGCAGCACGTTGGCGGGCGGCACGGACGGCGGCTCGGTCGAAGGCATGCGGCAATATTACGAGATGATCACACAATGGTTCACGTGTTCGCCGTCACAAGCAGTGCTGCGGCGGCGCGTCGGCGGGGTACGGATGCCGTCGGCGCCTGCCGTCGACGCCAGGACCGAACAGACAGGACCGGACATGCAGGACCGGACACACAGAACCAAGCGCGCAGAACCGGACACGCAGGACCGGGCGCCCAAGACCGGCCCGGCGACGCATGGCGTCCGGATCGGGTGTCTCCTAGGCTCGTGAAGTGGGCACCCGCGTGTGACCCCTGCACCCGGGGGCCGTCCGTAGGAAGGGAGCCCAGCATGACCGTCGACCCGACCGACCCCGAGACCTTCGACGACGAGGTCCAGGCACCGGATCCGGAGGACCGCGACGTGGAAGCGCCCGACGCCGACGCCGCCGAGCAGCGGGCGGACCTCGGCCAGGAGCGCGACGAGCCGCTGACCGGCGTCGAGCCGGGCCTCGCCAACGAGGCCGACCTGGCCGAGCAGGCCCGGGTCGTCTCGCACGACGAGGACGACTACCGCTGAACGGCGGGGACGCGACGCGCCACGAGGCGGCGGAGCGGCTCCACCGCCCGGATGGGAGGCCGATCTTTGCCCGCTCTGGACACTTTTGAAACCTGTTGTGCGGCTATCGCCACCGTCCGGTCCGTGAAATTCTGCGCTCGCAGCACACACACCACGGTTACCGAAAAGTACGATGTCGACGCGGCGCACACCGCACGAGGACGACTATGGGAGGCGGCGTGACAGCCATCGAGCAGACAGAGGCGGTACGCCCGCGGGGCACACGCCTTCCCCGCCGAGCCCGACGCAACCAGCTGCTGGGCGCCGCACAGGAAGTGTTCGTCGCCCAGGGCTACCACGCGGCCGCGATGGACGACATCGCCGAGCGCGCCGGCGTCAGCAAGCCGGTGCTCTACCAGCACTTCCCCGGCAAGCTCGACCTCTACCTCGCCCTGCTGGACCAGCACTGCGAGGCGCTGATCCAGTCCGTGCGCAGCGCTCTCGCGTCGACCTCGGACAACAAGCAGCGCGTCCGGGCGACGATGGACGCCTACTTCGCCTACGTCGAGGACGACGGCGGTGCCTTCCGCCTGGTCTTCGAGTCGGACCTGACCAACGAGCCCGCCGTGCGCGAGCGCGTGGACAAGGTGACGAACGAGTGCGCCGAGGCGATCTGCGACGTGATCGCCGAGGACACCGGCCTCTCGCGCGCGGAGTCGATGCTGCTCGCCTCCGGCCTGGGCGGTCTCGCGCAGGTGGTGGCGCGCTCCTGGCTGCACAGCGACCGCAGCGTGCCCCGCGACCAGGCGGTCCAGCTGCTGACCTCGCTGGCCTGGCGGGGCATCGCGGGCTTCCCGCTGCACGGCACCGAGCAGCACTGACCACCGCGGCGCGGGTTCTGTTCCCGTCGGCTGTTCGCTCCTGGCGTTCTCCGACGCAGCGTGTACGTCCCCTCACCGGGCTAATGTGTGCTGGTACGGCGCGGAAGATCGCGCACTTACTGACCGTCGGAGGGACATAGCCGTGGAGGTCAAGATCGGCGTGCAGCACGCGCCTCGCGAGATCGTTCTGGAGAGCGGTCAGAGCGCCGAGGAGGTCGAGCGCGTGGTGGGCGAGGCACTGGCCGGCAAGTCGCAGCTGCTGAGCCTCGTGGACGAACACGGCCGCAAGGTCCTGGTGCCGGCCGACCGGCTCGCCTACGTCGAGATCGGTGAGCCGGCCCCGCGCAAGGTGGGCTTCGGCGCGCTGTAGCCGCCGGACGCGGGACGACGAACGAAGTACGGGTGGGGCCCGGCGGTGACACACCGCTGGGCCCCACCCGTCTTCCCGTTCACGGGCGGAGCACGGTTCACCCACAGGGGGAGGATTGCATTCCGCAGGTCAGGGGTAAGTCGGCTGTGACCGTTTGGGGCAGGCCGGCCATGTGGGAGGGACCCAGACATGATCTTGGAAGCGCTCAGCGCCGCACTCCTCGGCCTCGCCCTGGCATGGGCCGCCGCACACCGTCTGCCCCACCGCCTGCCCGCCCCGCTCCTGGTCCTGCCGACCGGCGTCGCCGGGGCCCTCTTCGGGGCGTTCGTCACGCACACGGCGCTGGGCGCCGGGGGGATCGTGCTGGTGCTGCTCGGCTCGGCGACGCTCTCCGCGGCCTCGCTGTCGCTGCTGCTGCGCCCCGCGGGACGTCTCCGTCGCAGCTCGTCGGCCGCCTGAGCGGCAGTCGCCGTACCGCGCCGGGGCCCGCTCCGGCGCAGGTCAGGCGGCCAGCCCCAGCGCGGCCATCCGCTTGGTGTGCGCCTCGGTGATCCGGGAGAACATCTTGCCGACCTCGGCCAGGTCGAAGCCGTCCGCGACGCCGCCCACGAGCATCGTCGACAGCGCGTCCCGGTCGGCCACCACCCGCTGGGACTGCGAGAGCGCCTCCCCCATCAGCCGCCGCGCCCACAGGGCGAGCCGCCCGCCCACGCGCGGGTCGGCGTCGATCGCCGCGCGCACCTTCTCCACGGCGAAGCCCGCGTGCCCGGTGTCGTCGAGCACGGCGAGGACCAGCTCGCGGGTGTCCGTGTCCAGGCGGGCGGCGACCTCGCGGTAGAAGTCGCTGGCGATGGAGTCGCCGACGTAGGCCTTGACGAGACCTTCCAGCCAGTCCGAAGGGTCCGTCTGCTTGTGGAAGCCGTCGTAGGCCGCCACGAACGGCTCCATGGCGCCCGTCGGCTCCTCGCCGATCTCTGCCAGCCGGTCGCGCAGCCGCTCGAAGTGGTGGAACTCCGCCGACGCCATCTTCGCCAGCTCCGCCTTGTCCGCCAGCGTGGGCGCCAGCTTGGCGTCCTCCGCGAGCCGCTCGAACGCCGCCAGCTCGCCGTACGCGAGCGCGCCGAGCAGGTCCACGACCGCGGCGCGGTACTGCGGGTCGGACGCGGCCGTCGCCCAGTCGCGGGCGGCGACCGGCGTGGCTCCGGCGGTACCCGGGGTCCCGGTGGTCTCGGCGGGGGCGTCTGCGGCGGTGCCAGGCTTGTCAGAGCTCGTCATACAGCGCACAATAGCCCGCTCTTCGGCGGTGGTAAGTCCCTGGTCAGTCAGTGTGACGACGACTACGTGAGCAAATCGGCCATCGCATGTGCGCGAATCCGGGGTATGGTGGTAATGCGCCTGCCGAGTATGTGACGTACGCGTACGTCACATCGTCGCCGGGCCGCACGCATGAGGATGCCCGGTCGGTGGCCCGATCGGCTCCGACCCGACAGCCCTCCCGCCGTACGCCACGCTGCGTACGGAATCCGGAGGGGGACCCTCAGTGGTACGAGCGCTGGAGCGTCGACAGAGGTCCCGTGTCCTACGGCTCACCCGTAAGGGCGGCCGACGTCCCCGACACGGTCCGGCACGACCCGCGCGCTCGCCTCGCACCACGCACACAGAAGAGGCAGCACCCTGACTACGACGTTCCGATCCCTCGGGATCCTCCCCGAGACCGCCGAAGCCCTCGAAGCCGTCGGCATCATCACTCCCTTCCCCATCCAGGAGATGACGCTCCCCGTAGCCCTGTCGGGCAAGGACGTCATCGGCCAGGCCAAGACCGGCACCGGCAAGACGCTGGGCTTCGGCCTCCCGCTCCTCGAGCGCGTCACCGTCCCCGCGGACGTCGAGGCGGGCCGCGCCGCCCCCGAGGCCCTGACCGACGCCCCGCAGGCCCTCGTCGTCGTCCCGACCCGCGAGCTGTGCCAGCAGGTCACCAACGACCTGCTGACCGCCGGGAAGGTCCGCAACGTACGAGTCCTCGCGATCTACGGCGGTCGTGCCTACGAGCCGCAGGTGGAGGCCCTGAAGAAGGGCGTCGACGTGGTCGTCGGCACCCCGGGCCGTCTGCTGGACCTCGCGGGCCAGAAGAAGCTGAGCCTGAAGCACATCAAGAGCCTGGTCCTCGACGAGGCCGACGAGATGCTCGACCTGGGCTTCCTGCCCGACGTCGAGAAGATCATCAACATGCTGCCGGCCAGGCGCCAGACCATGCTGTTCTCGGCGACGATGCCGGGCGCGGTCATCGGACTGGCCCGCCGTTACATGTCGCAGCCCACGCACATCTCCGCCACCTCGCCGGACGACGCGGGCGCGACGGTCGCGAACACCAAGCAGTTCGTCTACCGCGCGCACAACATGGACAAGCCCGAGATGGTGGCCCGCATACTGCAGGCCGACGGCCGCGGTCTCGCCATGGTCTTCTGCCGCACCAAGCGCACCGCGGCCGACCTGGCCGACCAGCTCAAGCAGCGCGGCTTCGCCTCCGGCGCGGTCCACGGCGACCTCGGCCAGGGCGCCCGCGAGCAGGCCCTGCGCGCCTTCCGCAACGGCAAGGTGGACGTGCTCGTCTGCACCGACGTCGCCGCCCGCGGCATCGACGTCGAGGGCGTGACGCACGTCATCAACTACCAGTCGCCGGAAGAGGAGAAGACGTACCTGCACCGCATCGGCCGCACCGGCCGCGCGGGCGCGAAGGGTACGGCGATCACGCTGGTCGACTGGGACGACATCCCGCGCTGGCAGCTGATCAACAAGGCGCTGGACCTGGGCTTCAGCGACCCGGCGGAGACCTACTCCACCTCCCCGCACTTCTACACCGACCTCGGTATCCCCGAGGGCACCAAGGGCGTCCTGCCGCGCTCGGAGCGCACCCGCGCCGGGCTCGACGCGGAGGAGCTCGAGGACCTGGGCGAGCCGGGCGGCCGCGGTGGCCGCGGACGCGGCGACCGTGGTGGTCGTGGTGGCCGCGACGACGCGCGTTCCGGTGACCGTGACCGCGACCGCGACCGTTCGTCCCGTACGACGCCGCGCCGCCGCCGTCGGATGCGCGGTGGTGCGCCGGTGGACGCGGAGAACACCGCCACCACCGGGTCGACCGCCGCCGAGGCCGTGACCGGCGGTGCCGACGGCGCCGACGGCGCCGCCGACGCGGGCACCGACGCCGCGCAGGGTCCCCGCACGCTGCGCCGCCGGCGCCGTACGCGCAATGGTGAGCCGTCGCGCCGCCCGGAGACCGCCGCGACGGTCGACGCCCCGGTGGCGCAGGCCGTCGAGGACAGCGCGCTCGCGCCTCCGCAGACCACGGTCGTCGAATCGGCGGAGGCCACGGAGGTCGTGGAGGCTCCGGCCAAGCCGCGCCGCCGCCGCACCCGCAAGTCCGCCGAGGCCCCTGCCGCCCCGCTGGAGACCGCTCCGACGGTCACCGAGGCGACGGTCGTGGAGACCCCGGCGGCCGTCGAGACCCCCGCTGCCGAGGCGCCCGCCGAGAAGCCGCGCCGCCGCACCCGCAAGGCCACGGCCACGGCCGCCGAGGCCACACTCGACACGGCCGAGGGAGTGACCGAGTCCGCGTCCGAACCGGCCGAGACCAAGCCGCGCCGCCGCACGCGCAAGGCGGCCGTCGCCGACACCGAGGCCGCGCAGGCTCCGGAGGAGGCTGCGGTCGAGGCCAAGCCCCGCCGCACCCGCAAGACGGCCGCCGCCAAGGCAGAGGCCGCCGCCGACACCGCCGAGGCCACGGAGGCGAAGCCCAAGGCCCGCCGCACCCGCAAGGCCGCCGAACCGGCCGTGCAGGCACCGGAGGAGACCGAGGCTGCGGCCGAGGCCAAACCCCGCCGCACCCGCAAGACGGCCGCCGCCAAGGCAGAGGCCGCCGCCGACACCGCCGAGGCCACGGAGGCGAAGCCCAAGGCCCGCCGCACCCGCAAGGCCGCCGAACCGGCCGTGCAGGCACCGGAGGAGACCGAGGCTGCGGCCGAGGCCAAACCCCGCCGCACCCGCAAGACGGCCGCCGCCAAGGCGGAATCCGCCGCCGACACCGCCGAGGCCACGGAGGCGAAGCCCAAGGCCCGCCGCACCCGCAAGACGGCCGCGGCCCCCGAGGCCGCCGCCGAGATCCCGGCCCAGGCCTCGCAGGAGCCGGAGGCCGCGCCGCGGCGCCGGACCCGTAAGGCCGCGGCCGCCGTCGAGGCGCCCGCTGCGGCCGCCGACACGGCGGAGGCGAAGCCCAAGGCCCGCCGCACCCGCAAGACGGCCGCGGCCACCGCGGAGGCCGGCGAGAGCTGATCCGCGCCGCTCCTCCCAGACCGTCGGCCCGGTCCCGCGATCCACGCGGGGCCGGGCCGACGGCGTGGGCACGCCCGTGTCCGCGCCCGGCGGTCCCCGCCCGATAACCTCTGCCCGTGAGCAGGAACGCCGCCTTCAGCCCGCCCCCGGACGCCCGCGCGTACCGGCTGCGTACCGCCCGCGGTGAGTTCGCCGTCGTCGACTCGCCCGTGGCCGACGGGGTCGCGCCGAGGGGCGTGGTGATGCTGCTGCCCGGGTTCACGGGGAGCAAGGAGGACTTCACGCTGCTGCACCGGCCGCTCGGGGCGCGCGGTTACCGCACGGTCGCCGTGGACGGGCGCGGGCAGTACGAGTCGGACGGGCCCGAGCACGACGAGGCCGCGTACGCGCGGTCCGAGCTGGCCCGGGACGTGCTCGCGCAGGCCGCCGCCCTCGGCACCCGCGTGCATCTGGTCGGGCACTCCCTGGGCGGCCAGATCGCCCGGGCCGCCGTCCTGCTCGACCCCGCCCCGTTCCTGTCCCTCACGCTGATGTCCTCGGGCCCGGCGCGGATCTCCGAGTCGCAGCGGCAGCGGGTGAAGCTGCTGCGGGACGCGCTGGACACGATGACGATGTCGGAGGTCTGGAAGGTGATGCAGGCCATGGGGCCGCCTGAGGAGGCCGGCGCCCCGGCCCCCGCCCACGGCCCGGAGGACCCGGAACGGCTGCGCGAGCGCTGGCTGGGCACCAGACCGGCGCAACTGCTCGCCACGGGACGCCAGTTGTGCACCGAGCCGGACCGGGTCGCCGAGCTGGCCGCCGTGCCACTGCCCTTCCACGTGCTGTCGGGCGCCTACGACGACACCTGGCCGGTACCCCTCCTGGACGAGATGGCTCTACGGCTGAACGCGCGCCGTACGGTCGTCGCGGGCGCCGAGCACTCCCCCAACACCGACCAGCCCCTGCCGACGGCCCGCGCCCTCGCCGACTTCTGGGACGACCACCCCGTACCGCCCCGACCGTACGTGCGCTGAGGCCGGCCGAGCCCTAGTACTGCGCCCGCAGGTGCTCCCAGAAGCCGTCCCGCAGCGCGCGTCGCAGGTCGGGCTGGCCGCGCAGCGAGTACTGGAGCAGTCCCTCGGCCTCCACCAGCAGGTCCTGGTCCACGGAGCCGGGGAGGTAGGGGTGGCCGGGGAGCAGCTCCACCAGTGACTCGCGTCCCCGGGACGCCAGCCACTTCGCCGCGATCTGCGCGCCCACGAAGCGGACGTCCTCGCGGCCGGGGCGTAGCGCGCCCGGGGCCTCTCCGGTGTGGGTCGTGCGCCGGGAGACGTACGGCTTGAAGAAGTCGAGGTCGAGGGTGCGCTGGCTGTCGACCTCCCAGAGCAGCGGCTCGGCCTGGTTGCGGCCGTCGGGGGCCTCGATGCCCCACAGGTGGACGCGGGCGCCGTACCCCTGGGCGGCCTCGACCGCGGACACGAGGTCCTCGTCGCCGCCGAGCAGGGCCGCGTCGCTGATGGCGCGGTGCCGGGCGAGGGACTCCAGGTCGGAGCGGATGAGGGAGTCGACGCCCTTCTGCTGGTTGTTGGCGTTGAGGTTGCCCAGGCGGACCTTGACGTCCGGGAGCTCGGCGATGGACTGCTGCTCGGCGGTGTGGATGCGGCGGCGGGCGCCGTCGTACCAGTAGACGCGCAGCAGGCGGCTGTCCGCGAAGACGGTGCGGGCCTTGTCGATGAGCGCCTCGATGAGGGCGTCGGCGTCCAGGTCGAAGGCCCTGCGGTCCTCGGTCCCGGCCACCAGCCGCCCCGCCGCCGCGTACAGATAACCGGCGTCGACGAAGATCGCGTGGGTCGAGGGGGTCTTCGCCACCTCGGCGAGCATGCGCTGGAGCAGCTCGTTCGTGCGATCGATACGAGCGTTCAGGGGCGCGAGGTCGTCGTTCATCGCGTCCATTGTCCCGGCGGTCACGCTACGAACACAACTGGTCCCGGTCAGTCTTGTACCGGACATCTGCCCTTCGCGCCGCGAACAGCGCCGCGAACCGGGCGACTCTCGCCGTCCCCGCCACCCCGTAACAAGCGGCTTACTTGTCAGTAATTAGTCGTGCGAAAATTTTCCTTAGCGTAGGGAATGTTTGCAGAGGGCATCCCGTTGACCACTACGGAAGCCCGGGCACCGACGACCCAGGAGCCACACCAGTAGTTCTCCGCAGGAGGATGACCAGATCAAGGGAGAGGCCATGCGCTTTGAAGTCATGCGACTCGACGACGTCGACGGGACCCCCGTGGACACGACTGTCGTGGACGCAGCCTCCGTGAACCGCATCGTTCAGCAGGCCGCCGCCATCGGGCAGCGCCTGTGGATCCGCCCAGCCGACACCTCGGCCTTGTAGCGCGGACCCTTCACACACGAGAACAGGGCCCCGCACGGAACTCCGTGCGGGGCCCTGTTCTCGTGCTCACGCGCCCTGGATCACCTGGGTGACCCCGTTGATGATCTGCTGCACGGCGATCGCGGAGAGCATCATGCCGGCGAGGCGGGTCACCAGGACCACACCGCCGTCCTTGATCACCCGGATGATCAGCAGCGAGTACCGCATCACCAGCCACAGCACCACGTGGATGGCGAGGATCGCCGCCCACACCGAGACCTGCGTGGTCACGCTGTCCGCCTTCTGCACGGCCAGGATGACCGACACGATCGCCCCGGGCCCGGCGAGCAGCGGCATGCCCAGCGGTACGAGGGCGACGTTGACGTCCTTGGTCTGCTTCGGCTCGTCCGTCTTGCCGGTGAGCAGGTCGAGGGCGATCAGCAGGAGGAGCAACCCGCCCGCGATCATCAGGGCGGGCACCGACACGTGCAGGTAGTCGAGGATCTGGTGCCCGAGCAGACCGAACACCGTGATCACGCCACCGGCGACGCAGACGGCCTGGAGGGCCATCCGCTTCTGCACCTTGCCGGGGCGGCCGGAGGTCAGCGCGAGGAAGATCGGGGTGATCCCGGGGGGATCCATGATGACAAAAAGGGTCAGGAAGAGGGAGCCGAAGACGGCGACGTCGAACATGGGTGAGCTACTGGCCTTGCGGAGGAGGGGGAAGAGTGGAAGGAGGTCGCGCGGGGGGGGTGAGGCTCAGGCCCCGCCGGCCCCGGGCACGGGGAACGCCCCGAACGCCCGTCGCGTGATCTCCCCGTACACCTCGGGGTCGGTCGTGTACTCGCCGAGCACACAGGTCTTCCGGCTGCCGTGGTAGTCGCTCGAGCCGGTCACCAGGAGCCCCAGCTCCTTCGCGGTCCCGCGCAGCCGGGTCCGGGTGTCCGCGTCGTGGTCCATGTGGTCGACCTCGATGCCGTCGAGCCCGGCGGCCGCCAGGTCGGCGATCGCGGCCTCGGACACCGTACGGCCCCGCTTGGCGGCGGCCGGGTGCGCGAAGACGGCGACCCCGCCCGCACCCTTGATCAGCCGGAGCGCCTCGAAGGGGTCGGTCTCGTGCTTCCCCACGTGGGCGCGGCCGCCGTCGGCCAGCCAGTCCTGGGTGAAGGCGTCGTTCACGGTCGGGACGACGCCCAGTTCCACGAGGGCGGAGGCCACGTGCGGGCGGCCGACCGAGCCGTCCCCGGCGATCCTGGCGACCTGCTCCCAGGTCACGGGCACACCCAGTTCGTTGAGCTTGGTGATCATGCCCCGGGCCCGCGGTACCCGGTCGTCCCGGACCAGCTCGCGCTCGGCGAGCAGGGCGGGCTCCTCGGGGTCGAAGAGGTAGGCCAGCATGTGCATGCTGACGCCGTCGAGGCGGCAGGAGAGCTCGGCGCCGGTGACGAGGGTGAGCCCCTCGGGCAGCGCGGCGACGGCCTCGGCGTGGCCGCGGGTGGTGTCGTGGTCGGTCAGCGCGACGACGTCGAGACCGGCCGCCGCGGCCTTGCGTACCAGCTGGGCCGGGGTGTCCGTGCCGTCGGACGCGGTGGAGTGGGTGTGCAGATCGATGCGCACGACGCAGACTCCAAGCGGTGACGGGACGGAGGGGAACGCTCAAGGATAACCGGAACTCGACCCCTCACCGTCACACCCGCAGCGCCCCTGCGCCCCCTACTCGCCCCGCATCTGCCGCGCCCGTCCACCCACGCGGCGCGGCACGGTACGGCGGTGTACGGCACGGTACGGCGCTACGGCACCGTCGGCTCGATCAGCCGCGGCGACAGCGCCCCGCACGGCACCAGGTCCACCTCGGCACCCGCGTCCCGCAGGTCGGTCAGGACCAGCTCCTCGTACATCAGCAGCCCCGACCGCTCGGGCCACACGACGGCCCACAGCCACATGCCGAGGGCCTCCCCGGCGAAGACGGCACGGTCGACCGGGCCGCCGGAGACGTGCCAGAGGGGGGTGGGGCGGCCGGCGGCCAGAACCTTGGCCTGGGGCGGCTTCTCGACGTCCAGGTACGGGCCGGGGTCGGGGGCGTCGAGCCCCGCGTACCGCGCGCCGAGGCCGACGCCGAGTTCCTCGGCGACCAGGATCAGCTCACCGATGCCCCCGAGCGGACCGGGGCCGGAACAGGCTACGGCGGTCGCCCTGCCCCCGCTGCGGTCGTCGCCCGCACAGGCCACGCCGGTGAACAGCCAGCCGACCGGCAGCGGCCAGGGCATCCACACCGGCACCTGCGTGCGGTGCACCACGACGCCGAGCGCCTCGACGCTGGGCGGGAGTACGGGCTGGACCGGGTGCACGGTGCCGTGCAGGTCGCACTGCCAGGAATCGGCGAAGAGGCCGGGAGCCCTGACCCGGCCACCACACTTCGGGCAACTGGGTTCGCCCCTCATAGAGCCCCACGGTCCTACCCTCGCTCCCCCACGTCAAGGACGATCACCCATCCGGACGGAAGGGCGCCGAACGGGCCGGCACCCGGACGACTAGATGTATGTTGCATTAATTAGCAGACCTAACTTACTATGTGTATACACCAACCAATTCCTCGGCATTGGAGAGCAAGCATGGACCCCTTCGACGCGGGTGCGGGCGGCATCCTGCGGCAGCCCAAGGCCGTGTGGGCGACCGCGGGCGCGTCCGTGGTGGCCTTCATGGGCATCGGGCTCGTCGACCCGATCCTCCCGTCCATCGCCAAGGGCCTGGACGCGAGCGCCGGCCAGGTCTCCCTCCTGTTCACCTCGTACTTCCTCATCACCGCCCTGGCGATGCTGGTCACCGGCTTCGTCTCCAGCCGCATCGGCGGCCGCAGGACCCTGCTGCTCGGCCTGGCCTTCGTCGTGGTCTTCGCGGGCCTCGCCGGCACCTCCGACACCGTCGGCCAGCTCGTCGGCTACCGGGCAGGCTGGGGCCTGGGCAACGCGCTCTTCGTCTCAACGGCCCTCGCCGTGATCGTCGGCGCGGCGGCCGGCGGGAGCGCCGCCGCGATCCTGCTCTACGAGTCCGCCCTCGGCCTCGGCATGGCCTGCGGCCCGCTGCTGGGCGCGCTGCTCGGCGACGCCAGCTGGCGCTACCCGTTCTTCGGCACGGCCTTCCTGATGGCGATCGGCTTCCTGTGCATCACGGTGTTCCTGAAGGAGCAGCCGAAGCCGGCCCGCAAGACCTCGCTGCTCGACCCGATCAAGGCGCTCGGCCACGGCGGACTCGCCTCGGCCGCGGTCTCGGCGTTCTTCTACAACTACACGTTCTTCACCGTGCTGGCCTTCACCCCGTTCGTGCTGAACATGACGCCGTACAAGTCGGGTGCCGTGTTCTTCGCCTGGGGCGTGCTGCTCGCCGTCTTCTCGGTGCTGGTGGCGCCGCGCATGCAGCGGCGCTTCGGCTCGCTCAAGGTGCTCGGCGGCTCGCTGGTGCTGCTCGCGGCCGACGTCCTGGTCCTCGGCTACGGCAACCACACCGCGGCGATCGTCTGCACGATCCTGTCCGGCGCGTTCATCGGCGTGAACAACACCGTCTACACCGAGCTGGCCCTCGGCGTCTCGGACGCGCCGCGTCCGGTGGCCAGCGCGGGCTACAACTTCGTGCGCTGGTTCGCCGCGGCCGCCGCCCCCTATTTCGCGCCGAAGATCGAGGAGTGGACCGACGTCCGCATCCCGTTCGTGGTGGCCGCGGTGACCGCCCTGCTCGGCGCGGTCGTGGTCGTCGTACGCCGCCGCGCGCTCACCCACGAGGCCGAGGAGCTGGAGCCGCAGCACGCCAGTGAGGACTCGGTCACCGTCTTCGCCAACTGACGAGGGAATCCGGTGAGTTGCGTCACCCTGCCACGTCAGTCCAGCGGTACGGACCTGCGCGATGGATCGCGCAGGTCCGTACCGTGGTTCAGCCAGCGCTCCTGGAGCGCGGGCGCGCCGTGCACGCGCTTCCAGGCGGCCTCGTTCGGCGTCATCGGCAGCAGCGGCAGGAACCGTACGGGGTCCAGCGGGGCGTCCAGCTCCAAGTCCTCGACCAGGCCGCCCGGCTCGGCGACCAGCACCGAGGTGAAAGGGGCCCCGGGCCACAGCGGCTCGCCGACGTCGAGTGACGCGCCGGGCGCCACGATCACACCCTCGACCTGCGGGGAGGCGGCCAGCACGGCGAGCGGGCGGAGCACCTTGTCGGTGTCGGCCGCCCCGGCCCGCACGGAGAGCACCAGCTCGGCGCGGGGACCCTTGACCGGGTCGGCGAGCGCGGCCGTCGGGTCCGCCATGGGCTGGGCCGACATGCCGAGGGTGGCGTAGCGGACGACGTCGCCCTCCTGGCCGGAGGCGGGGAAACGCAGCACCTCGATGCGGTCGGTGCCGAGGAAGGTGACCGCCGCGCGCGCGTCCGGCTCGCCCAGCGCGCTGTGCAACCGGGCCTCGACCAGAGGAAGAACATCAGCCATGCGGCGAGCATAGAACTCGTCGTGAAGAGGCAAAGCGGCGCCTTGACACGTCGCGCGGCTGGTACTGTGGGCCAGCGGTTCGGGGCAGCACGCAGCGCGTCGCGATCAAGCCCCCGACGCTGTGAACTCTCCCCTACGGGGAACCCCTCCAAACAAGGGGAATGGATCGTCCCTCACGAGGGACCGGCCGGAGGAGGTGGGCGGCATGGACCGAAGTCGACCGTGCAGTACCACCCGCTCTTCCAGCCGCTGACGCAGCCGCTTCGGCCTTCCTGCCGCGGCTTCCTGTGCGCGCCTTCTCACGGAAGAGCACTTCGTCTCGTTTTGCCTGATCCGATCCGTCGACGCGATGTCCGTCGATCCGTATCAGCAGCTGAATCAGCAGCGAAGCCGGCCACCGCGACGGTGCGGTGCCCCCCGCTTTGTGGACGCGCCGAACACGCGTAGCCAGGACGTCCTCATTCCGGGCGGTTCCACCCGTCACCGGCCTCGTTCGCTGCCCCGCCGCGAAGGAGCCTGCCATGTCGATGATCCGTGACCTGCGCGCCGCGGTCCGCCCGTCCCGCGTCTCCCTGCGCAAGGACAGCGGTCCCTATGACACCACCCGCGATCCGGCGACCGCCTCCGCCGTCGTCGACTGCGCCGTCTACCGCGACGGCACCCGCGTCGAGACCGATGTGCCGCTGACCCCGCACACGGCGATGCGCCAGGTGCGCCGCGACGGCGGGTTCGTGTGGATCGGCCTGCACGAGCCCACCGAGGACGAGTTCGCCGGTATCGCCCGGGAGTTCGGACTGCACCCGCTGGCCGTGGAGGACGCGGTCCAGGCCCACCAGCGGCCCAAGCTGGAGCGCTACGACGACTCCCTGTTCACGGTCTTCAAGACCGTCCACTACGTCGACCACGACCAGCTCACCGCCAACAGCGAGGTCGTCGAGACCGGCGAGGTCATGTGCTTCACCGGGCGGGACTTCTTCATCACCGTCCGGCACGGCGGGCAGGGCTCGCTGCGTGCGCTGCGCCGCCGCCTCCAGGAGGACCCCGAGCTGCTGATCAAGGGCCCCTCCGCGGTGCTGCACACCATCGCCGACCACGTCGTCGACGGCTACATCGCGGTCGCCGACGCGGTGCAGGACGACATCGACGAGGTCGAGACGGAGGTGTTCTCGCCGGGCCGCAAGGGCACCCCGCGCGGCACCGACGCCGGACGGATCTACCAACTCAAGCGCGAGGTGCTGGAGTTCAAGCGGGCGGTGGCGCCGCTGCTGCGCCCCATGCAGCTGCTCAGCGAGCGGCCGATGCGGCTGATCGACCCGGAGATCCAGAAGTACTTCCGGGACGTCGCCGACCACGTGGCGCGGGTGCAGGAGCAGGTCATCGGCTTCGACGAACTGCTGAACTCCATCCTCCAGGCCAACCTGGCCCAGGCGTCCGTCGCGCAGAACGAGGACATGCGCAAGATCACCTCGTGGGCCGCGATCATCGCCGTGCCGACGATGGTGTGCGGCGTGTACGGCATGAACTTCGACTACATGCCGGAGACCCACTGGAAGTTCGGCTACCCGCTGGTCCTGTCCGTCACGGTCGCGCTCTGTCTGGGCATCCACCGCACGCTCAAGCGCAACGGCTGGCTCTGAACCCGCCCCCGGACCCCTGGATAGGCTGACCGCATGACAAGCGAGCTGCTCGACCAGGCCCTCGTCGAGGAGGCCACCAAGAAGTCCGGCCTCATCTGGGTCAAGGGCCCCGGGGTGCCCGCCCGGGCGCTGTGGCACGTCTGGCACGAGGGCGCGGCCTGCGTCGTCGGCGACGGGCCGGGCGAGCAGCCGCTGCCGGGGCTGGCCGACGGAACCGCGGCCGAGGTGACGGTGCGCAGCAAGGACAAGGGCGGCCGGCTGGTCTCCTGGGCCGCGCGGGTCGTGGAGCTGCCGTCCGGTTCCGAGGCGTGGCAGGCGGCGGTCGGCGACCTCAAGGGCAAGCGGCTGAACGCCCCGGACGGCGAGGCCATGACCGACCGCTGGGCCCGTGAGTGCCGGGTGCTGCGCCTGGAGCCGACGGGGAGCACGGCGCCGCTGCCCGACGCCTCGCTGGCCGAGGCACCGCTGCCGAGCCCGGCGACGACCCGGCAGCCGGCGCCGGCGGGGCTGCCGCGCCTGCTGCTGAAGCGCCGCAAACGGCGCTGACGCCCCAGGAACGCCTCAGGACGTCGGCAGCTGCTTGCCGTAGTCCAGGGTGTCGTCCTTCGCGGGCTGCTCCAGCGCGAAGTCCTTGTTCCAGTCCGAGAAGCCGATCGTGCCCGCGCTGCCCGCCCGCACCAGCCGCAGCGGGTACGGCGTGCCCTCCAGGGAGACGTCCAGCGCGCCGCCGGCACCGTCGTCGCCGGTGATCCGGATGGTGCGCACGCCCGCCTGCTCGTGGCGGCCGTCCGTCTTCACCGTGCCGTGCAGGGTCAGCAGACCGCCGAGGAGGACGTCCTTGTCCGTGAAGCCGCTGAACTTCTTGTACACGGGGTCGCTCTGCGGCACCTTCACGTACTTGCCGGCGAGCTTGTCGGCCGCCTTGGCGTCGCCGCCGTCGTGGCTCCAGAACCCGGCGTCGGCCTTGAGGAACAGCTGCTCGCCGACGCGCAGCAGTCCGAACGTCGTCCCCTCGGCGGCGACCGACCCGGTCCCGCCGTCGGCCTTCAGCCGCATGTCGAGGGTGTACCTGTTGCCGCCGGCGTCCACCGTGCCGTGCAGGCGGACCGTGTCGGCGGCCTGTGCGGCCGTGCTCGCCTTCGCCTGGATCTTGTCCGCCGGGAGCTTCCCGAGGCCGTTGGTGCCCGCGTCGGGGTCCTCGCCGCTGCATCCCGTCAGCCCGGCTCCCGTCACGGCCAGGACGCACACCGCGCCCAGCCAGGCGGCCCTGCGGATTCGGCGCCGGGGAGTCACAGACACGGGGGAAACTGCCTTTCTGACAGGGCGGACAGGAGGCCGACGGGCGTCGGCGGCGAACCGACCGGGCCAGGGCGCAGCGTACCGGGGCTGTACGGGGCGATCGGAGCCGGTCCGTCCGGACCGGCCACCAGGGCGAGGCCGATGGGGACGGGCTAGCCTGAAGCGCGTCCGAGCGGGCAATTCGGAAAAGAGACACCGTACGAATCAGCCTTCACTCACTCCCACTCGACTTTCACGCACTCTCACTCGACTCCGCGCAGCGTGAGGAAAGGAGGCCGCGGCCATGGCAGCGGGCGCCCCCCGGATCTTCGTCTCCCATCTCTCCGGCATCGCCGTCTTCGACCCGGCCGGCGACCAGGTGGGACGCGTGCGCGATCTGGTCGTCATGCTCCGCGTGGCCCGCAAACCCCCGCGGGTGCTCGGCCTGGTCGTCGAACTCACCACCCGCCGCCGGATCTTCCTGCCCATGACCCGGGTCACCGGAATCGAGTCCGGCCAGGTCATCACCACCGGCGTGGTCAACGTCCGGCGTTTCGAGCAGCGGCCCACCGAGCGCCTCGTCTTCGGCGAGCTGCTCGACCGGCGGGTCACGCTCGCCGAGACGGGTGAGGAGGTCACGGTGCTCGACCTGTCGGTGCAGCAGCTGCCCGCCCGCCGGGACTGGGAGATCGACAAGGTCTTCGTCCGCAAGGGCCGCAAGGGCGGCGCCTTCCGCCGCAACAAGGGCGAGACGCTGACCGTGGAGTGGTCCGGCGTCACCGGCTTCTCCGTCGAGGAGCAGGGACAGGGCGCCGAGAACCTGCTGGCCACCTTCGAGCAGCTGCGCCCCGCCGACCTCGCCAACGTCCTGCACCACCTGTCCGCCAAGCGCCGTGCCGAGGTCGCCGCCGCACTCGACGACGACCGCCTGGCCGACGTGCTGGAGGAGCTGCCCGAGGACGACCAGATCGAGATCCTCGGCAAGCTGAAGGAGGAGCGCGCCGCGGACGTCCTGGAGGCGATGGACCCCGACGACGCGGCCGACCTGCTCGGCGAGCTGCCCGAGGCGGACAAGGAACGGCTGCTGAGCCTGATGCAGCCCGCCGACGCGGCCGACATGCGGCGCCTGATGGCGTACGAGGAGCACACGGCCGGCGGTCTGATGACGACCGAGCCGATCGTGCTGCGGCCCGACGCGACCGTCGCCGACGCCCTGGCCCGCATCCGCAACCCCGACCTGTCGCCGGCGCACGCCGCGCAGATCTACGTCTGCCGGCCGCCCGAGGAGACGCCGACCGGCAAGTACCTGGGCACGGTCCACTTCCAGCGCCTGCTGCGCGACCCCCCGTACACGCTGGTCGGCTCGATCCTCGACGACGACCTGCAGCCCCTGGAGCCGGAGGCCGCGCTGCCCGTGGTCGCCGGGTTCTTCGCCGCGTACGACATGGTCGCGGCGCCCGTCGTCGACGACTCGGGGGCACTGCTCGGCGCGGTCACCGTGGACGACGTACTGGATCACATGCTGCCCGACGACTGGCGGGAGACCGAGTACCACCTGGACGAGGCGACGACGGGGGAGGTGGGCGCCGATGGTGCCTGAGCGCGAGACGACGACCCGGGAGCGCGCCACGTCGGGGGCCACCGCGTCCTCCCGCGCCCGGACCCGCCTCGACCAGCCCCGCCCGCCGCGCCGCAGGCTGCTGCCCGAGTGGGACCCGGAGTCCTTCGGCCGGCTGTCGGAGCGCGTCGCGCGCTTCCTGGGCACCGGGCGGTTCATCGTCTGGATGACGGTCGTCATCATCCTGTGGGTGGTGTGGAACGTGTCGGCGCCGAGCGGGCTGCGCTTCGACGAGTACCCGTTCATCTTCCTGACGCTGATGCTGTCGCTCCAGGCCTCCTACGCCGCGCCGCTGATCCTGCTCGCGCAGAACCGGCAGGACGACCGGGACCGGGTCAACCTGGAGCAGGACCGCAAGCAGAACGAGCGGTCGATCGCGGACACCGAGTACCTGACCCGGGAGATCGCCGCCCTGCGCATCGGGCTCGGCGAGGTCGCGACGCGGGACTGGATCCGCTCCGAGCTGCAGGACCTCGTCAGGGACCTGGAGGAGCGGCAGAACGGTCACCACCCCGACCGCGGGGTATTCCCGGCAGATCGGTCCGCGGGGCGTGACGTACACGACCGCTGACGGGGCTTTCCGCGCCCCGTGGGCGGCGCCGTACCATCGTGTCTATGGCTACGGAAGACGCGGTGCGCGAAGCACTGGCGACGGTGAACGACCCCGAGATCAACCGGCCCATCACCGAGCTGGGGATGGTCAAGTCGGTGGAGATCGGCGCGGACGGAGCGGTCGCGGTCGCCGTGTACCTGACGGTCTCCGGCTGCCCCATGCGGGACACCATCACGCAGCGCGTGACGGACGCGGTCTCGCGGGTCGAGGGCGTCACGCGCGTCGACGTCGAGCTGGACGTGATGAGCGACGAGCAGCGCAAGGAGCTGGCCAGCGCACTGCGCGGCGGCCAGACCGAGCGCGAGGTGCCCTTCGCCAAGCCGGGCAGCCTGACCCGGGTGTACGCGGTGGCGTCCGGCAAGGGCGGCGTCGGCAAGTCCTCGGTGACGGTGAACCTGGCGGCCTCGATGGCGGCCGACGGACTGAAGGTCGGTGTCGTCGACGCCGACATCTACGGCCACTCCGTGCCGCGCATGCTGGGCGCCGACGGACGTCCCACCCAGGTCGAGAACATGATCATGCCGCCTTCGGCCCACGGGGTGAAGGTCATCTCGATCGGCATGTTCACCCCGGGCAACGCGCCGGTGGTCTGGCGCGGCCCGATGCTGCACCGCGCGCTCCAGCAGTTCCTGGCGGACGTGTACTGGGGCGACCTGGACGTCCTGCTGCTCGACCTGCCGCCCGGCACCGGCGACATCGCGATCTCGGTGGCGCAGCTGGTGCCGAACGCCGAGATCCTGGTCGTGACGACCCCTCAGCAGGCCGCCGCCGAGGTGGCGGAGCGGGCCGGCGCCATCGCCGTGCAGACCCACCAGAAGATCGTCGGCGTGGTCGAGAACATGTCCGGGCTGCCCTGCCCGCACTGCGGCGAGATGGTCGACGTCTTCGGCACCGGCGGCGGTCAGACGGTCGCCGACGGCCTGACCCGCACGACCGGTGCGTCGGTGCCGGTCCTCGGCGCCATCCCGATCGACGTCCGGCTGCGCGAGGGCGGCGACGAGGGCAAGCCCGTCGTCCTGTCCGACCCGGACTCCCCGGCGGGCGCGGCCCTGCGCTCGATCGCGGGCAAGCTCGGCGGCCGGCAGCGCGGCCTCTCGGGGCTGTCGCTGGGGATCACGCCGAAGAACAAGTTCTGACGTCCCGTACGGGACACGGGTACGGCAAGCAGGGGCGCTGTCCGCCGGGACGGCGCCCCTGCGTCGTACGGGCGGCCGGCTAGGCGTAAGCGGCGATGTCCTTGACCACGGCGAAGGCCAGCCCGTACGCGCTCATGCCCCGCCCGTACGCGCCGAGGTGCACGCCCTGCTCGGTCGAGCCGGCCAGCACCCAGCCGAACTCGGACTCCCGGTAGTGGAAGGGCGTCGGCACGCCGTCCACCGGCAGGGACAGCGTCGTCCAGTCCTCGCCGTCGAGATCGTCCGCGAGGACCCACGCGGTCTCGGTCTGCTGCTCCAGCCAGTCGTCGCGCAGCGAGTGGTCCATCTGGCCCGGCCAGGTGAAGGACAGCAGTCCCACTCCGGCGAGCCAGGCCGCCGAGGACACCGAGGTGGCCTCCAGCAGGCCGGTGCCGTCGGCGCTGCGCCGGTCGGGGTTGGCCGCGACGGTCACGACGACCGCGAACTTCTCCTTGGCGTCCTGCTCGTCGCCCGCCACGTGCTCGTTGCGCACCGACGGTTCGTCGCCGTGCCCGATCGAGCCGTGCTCCACGGCCCCGTCGGCCGCCGTACCGACCTGCATCAGCCAGCGCCGTCCCGTGAAGGCCTCGTCGAGGCCGTACCACGGGAAGGGCGCCCGCAGGTAGCCGTCGACCGTACGCCGGCCGGAGGGGGACTGTGGTCCGCCCTCCGCGGCCGGCGCCTGCGCGACTGCCCGACTCGTCGTCTCCATGTGCCCGGACGCCTCCTCGCTCTCGTCGGGCCGGAACGGCCCGCCCCCCTTCGGGCGCACTCGTCCGGTCCGCACAACAACTCGGGCAGCATAGCCATCCCACTGGCGGCAGCCGGGAAATCGCCCGGCGCGTGGGCCGCGCGGGCGTCGCCTTCAGGGTCTGTGCGCCCCGTCCGGAGTATGAGACACGTCACGTTCGCGGTCCGCGGGCCGGGCGCGGGCTGGGATCAGGTGGCGTCCATGTCGAAGGGCGGACGGCCGTCGGCGGGCTTGTCGGTCTTCCCGGGCGTCTCGGGCTTCTTCGACATGTCGACACGGCCGCTGCTCGAGCCGGAGGACGAGGGCTCCGTGTCGCGGCCGTGGACCGCGTCGGTGACCTCGGCCATCTCCTTCTTCAGGTCGAAGCCGTTGCGGATCTCCTTGAGCCCCAGCTCGTCGTTGTCCAGCTGCTTGCGGAGGAACGTCTTGGGGTTGAGGTCCTCGAACTCGAAGTCCTTGAACTCGGGGCCCAGCTCCTGGCGGATGTCCTGCTTGGCGCTGTCCGAGAACTCCCGGATCTTCCGGATGGTGCGCGTCACGTCCTGGATGACCTTGGGGAGCTTGTCCGGACCGAAGACGAGCACGGCGAGGACGACGAGCGTCACCAGCTCTAGTGCGCCTATGTCATTGAACACCTGAAGCTCCTTGGGATGTCCGGGCCGCCACCACGGTACCCGTCGATCCCGTCCGACCGGTACCGTCCCGTGAGCCCCGAGTGGGTGTACGTGAGCGCTTTCCGAATTGTTTGCCTTCCTGGCGCCTTGTCGGGACCTCCCCGGGGTCAGTCGCCGCCGGAGGAGCCGAGCACCAGGGAAACCTCGGTCTCCTTGCCGTCGCGTTCCAGGGTCAGCTCCAGGCGGTCGCCGGGGCGGTGGGCGCGGGTCTTGACGATGAGTTCCTCGCCGGAGTGCACACGCTGTCCGTCGACCGCGGTGATCACGTCCCCCGGCTTGATGCCGGCCTTGGCGCCGGGGCCGCCGGTGGTGACCGCGGGTCCGCCGTCGCCGTCCTTGGCGCTCACGCGGGCGCCGTCGCCCGTGTAGTTCAGGTCGAGGGTGATGCCGATGACGGGGTGGGCGGCCTTGCCGGTGTTGATCAGTTCCTCGGCGACGCGCTTGCCCTGGTTGATGGGGATGGCGAAGCCGAGCCCTATGGAACCGGCCTGGCCGCCGTCCGACTCGGCGCTGCCGCTGTCGGCGGAGCGGATGGCGGAGTTGATGCCGATGGCCCGGCCCCGCGCGTCCAGGAGGGGGCCGCCGGAGTTGCCGGGGTTGATGGGCGCGTCGGTCTGCAGGGCGTCGACGTACGAGACGTCGCTGCCGTCGCCCTCCTCGCCGCCCGCGGTGATGGGCCGTTCCTTGGCGCTGATGATGCCGGAGGTGACCGTGCCGGCCAGGTCGAAGGGGGCGCCGATGGCGACGACGGGGTCGCCGACGCGCACGCCGTCGGAGTTGCCGAGGGGCATCGGGGTGAGGCCGCTGACGCCCTTGACCTTCACCACGGCGAGGTCGTACCCGCTGTCGCGGCCGACGACGGCGGCCTCGGCGGTGTCGCCGCTGTTGAAGGTCACGGTGATCTCGCCGCCGGAGCCCGCGGGCTCCACGACGTGGTTGTTGGTCAGGATGTGGCCGCGGTCGTCGAGTACGAACCCGGTGCCGGTGCCGGCCGCCTCGCTGCCGCTCACGTGCAGGGTCACCACGCTGGGCAGGGCGCGCGCGGCGATGCCGGCGACGCTGTCCGGGTCCCGCCCGGCCGCCTCGGGTCCGGCCTGGGGCAGCTCCACGGTGCCCACGCCGCCGTTCCGTTCCAGGTGGGCGCCGACGGCGCCGCCGATGCCGCCGGAGACCAGGGCGATGAGCAGCGCCCCGCCGACGAGTATCTTCGCGGCCGGCCGGCGTCGCCGCTCCGGCGCGCGCTCGGCCGCGTCGTGGAGCTGGGCGGAGGCGGCCCAGGGGTCGTAACGCCCCCACGGATCGGCGGCGGGTTCGGAACCGGCCGCCGGTGCGGCCGGCCCTGCCCACGGGTCGGGAGCCGTGTCATACGCCGGGGCCGCCGCCGGGTGCTGATCCTGCTCGGCCCGCGGCGCCGGCGGCGGGGCCTCCGCGAATGCCGGGTCCGGCACCGCACCCGGAGGCGGGGACACCGACGACGCGCTCGCGGGCGGCACCGGGGCGAGCGGGGCCCCCGGTGCGGGCGTGAGAGGCGCGTGCGGGGCCGCCGGTGCGGGCGTGAGAGGCGCGTGCGGGGCCCCCGGTGCGGGCGTGAGAGGCGCGTGCGGGGCCGCCGGTGCGGGCGTGAGAGGCGCGTGCGGGGCCCCCGGTGCGGGCGTGAGGGGTGCGTGCGGGGCCGCCGTCGTCGCCGTGCCGTGCGCGGGTGTGGCCGCCGGGTGCTGGACCGGCGGAGCGGGGGCCCAGGGGCCCGGCTCACCGTAGGGCGGGGTGCTGTACGGGTCGGGTTCGTGCAGCGGCTTGGGACGCTCGGTGGCGGGCGCGGCATCGGCGGGCGGGGCCGAGCCGGTCCCCGCGTGGGACCGCGACCTCACGCCCCCGGCCGGAACGGCGTCCTCCGCCGGGACGGCGCGACGGTCCCCCTGCCGGGGCGGACCGGCGTCGGCCGGCTCGGGGGCGTCGGCGCGCGGCTGACCGTCCCGCCGAAGCCCACCGGCGTCCGCCGGTTCGGCGGGCTCGGGGCGGGGGAGGTCCAGCTCGTAGTCGCCCTCGCCGGTCGCGCGGGACGTCGCCGGGCGTTCCAGCTCGAAGTCGCCCCCGTCGGTGCCCGTGCCCGTGGTGGGGACCGGGCGGGGGCGTTCCAGTTCGAAGTCGCCGTCGGGCGCGTCTTCGGACGAGCGGGGACGACTCCACCACTTCGCCTTCGTGGGCTTCCCCTCGTTCATGTTCTCCCCCGCAGCTGGCCGCAGATCGTCGGCTCCAAGGGCTCTGGCGCCACCCCGGATTCAATCAGGTTCGCGGACCGGCGCGCAGAGCCCGTCAGCGAACCGGAGGGTAGGAGGCGGCCGGGGAAGCCACGGGGTAGGGGGACGGCGCCGGGTCGGGGGCGGTGAGCAGGCCGGGCGGCCTGACCTCGGTGGCCGTCGACCAGGAACTCAGGGAGAGCGGCGGAACGGCCTCCAGCGGACGTATCAGCGGGGACATGGCGGCGGCACCGGCCGTCACCGGGGCGGTCAGCGCCCGGACGGCCTGCTGCCGTGCGTCGCCCCCGGCGGGGGCCGGCATCCCGGGCAGCAACGGCGCGGAGGCTGTGGTGGGCGCGACGGGGGTGTCACCCAGTGCGCGCTGGCCCTGCCCGAGCAGCGGACCGCCCGTGCGGCGGCGCTGGCTCTCGGAGCCGGTGGCCGCGGCCGCGCCGGGGGTGCGCAGCGGCGTCACGTTGCTGCCGCTGCCCGAGCCGCGGGCCTCGGTGGTGGTGTCCGGGGTGCCGAGGGTGACACCGCCCAGCGCGATCGCGGCCAGCGACACCGCTCCGGCGGCGACGAAGGCGAACCGCAGGCCGCGCGAGGCCGAACGGTCGGACTCCTGCCGGTGCACGTCGTGGATGCGGAAGCCGCGCCCCGACGAGGAGGGCGGCAGCACCGAGGCGTGCGGCCGGGCGGGGACGTAGTCGAACTCGAACCGCTCGCCCCGCCTCGGGCCGAGGACGCCGGAGCTCGCGGACGTGCGGAAGCCTCCGGCCAGTCCGGCGAGCGGCGGGCCGCCACCGTCCGTGTCGCCGCCGCCTGGGAGTCCCTGGAGGCGGGCCAGGAAGCTCTCGGAGGGGGCCGGCGGGGCGGCTTCGGCGAACACGTTCTTCAACCGGCGCTGGGCGTCGACCTCCGCCTTGCACTTCGGGCAGGTCGCCACGTGCGCCAGCACGCGCTCACGCGCGTCATGACCGAGCTCGCCGTCCACCAGGGCGGAGAGTCGGTCTCCCAGGTGCTGCTCTGCGAGGTGTCCCTCGCACTCAGGCCGTGATCCACTCACGCGCTCGTGCCCCCTCCTCCCAGTGCGGGGACGCCGGCCGCGAACGAGCGGCGGTCGGCCCGCGCCTTGGGTGAACGGTGCGCGAGCGCCTTGCGCAGCTGGGAACGGCCGCGGTGGATGCGGGAGCGGACCGTGCCGAGCTTGACGCCGAGGGTCGCGGCGATCTCCTCGTACGACAGCCCCTCGATGTCGCACAGGACGACGGCGGCACGGAACTCGGGCGCGAGGGTGTCCAGCGCCTGCTGGACGTCCGCGTCGAAGTGGGCGTCGTGGAAGAGCTGCTGCGGGTTGGGCTCCCTGCTGGGCAGGCGCTCGGCCGCGTCGTCGCCGAGCGCGTCGAACCGGATGCGCTGCTTGCGGCGGACCATGTCCAGGAAGAGATTGGTGGTGATGCGGTGGAGCCAGCCCTCGAAGGTGCCCGGCGTGTAGGTCGACAGGGACCGGAAGACGCGGACGAAGACCTCCTGGGTGAGGTCCTCGGCGTCGTGCTGGTTGCCCGTGAGGCGGTAGGCGAGGCGGTAGACCCGGCCGCTGTGGGTGCTGACGATCTCCTCCCAGGTGGGCGGAGTCCACGCCTGCCCGTCCGCGTCGCTGGAGAAGGTCGCGGTCTGGGCGGATCCCCTGGCGGGACCGTCGGAGTGGCTGTGGTCAGCAGCGGTGTCGTTCACGGATTTCGGCCTGCCTGCCGATCCGAGGAAGCGCCGCAGCACTCCGCCCCGATCCGCGGGAGCGGCCGCACCTCCCCTGTCGGCTCTGGTGGTGTCCAGTGGAGCCCCTACCATAGCCACCTCGCCCGTTAGCTCCGGATAAGCGGTTTTACGAGAATTTGATCTGCGCCCGTACGGCTCGTCCCCGGGCCGCTCGGTCGCCTCTTCGGTTCCGCCTCTTGCTTCCCCTTTTAACGACTGGTCCCATCTGCGGGTTCCCGACGCCAACGGATACAGTCACGCCGAGGCAACGACGGGGACAGGAGAGGGTCATTACCGGCAACCGGCAGACGAGCTGGGCGTTCGCCGACGCCTATGTCGCCGAGGACGACGCGCTGCTCTGGGCACGCGACCGGGCCCGCGAGGCGGGTCTGCGCTCGGTGACCCCGGGCACCGGCTCCGCCCTGGGGTTGCTCGCCGCCGCCGTGGACGCCAAGGCGGTCGCGGAGATCGGCACCGGCTGCGGCGTCTCCGGGATCCATCTGCTGCACGGCATGCGGCCGGACGGGGTACTGACGACGGTCGACCCGGAGCCGGAGCACCAGCAGTTCGCCCGCCAGGCCTTCCGGGCCGCGGGCTTCGCCAGCAACCGCGCCCGCTTCATTCCCGGGCGCGCCCTCGACGTGCTGCCCCGGCTCGCGGACGCCGGCTACGACCTCGTCTTCTGCGACGGCGACCGTCTGGAGTACCTGGACTACCTCGCCGAATCGTTGCGTCTGCTGCGCCCCGGAGGCCTCGTCGCCTTCGAGGGCGTCTTCGGCGCCGGCCGCACGATCGACTCGGGACCGCAGCCCACCGAGGTGCTGCGGGTGCGGGAACTGCTGCGCGCGGTGCGGGAGAGCCAGGAGCTGATTCCCTCGCTGCTCCCGGTGGGCGACGGACTGCTGTGCGCCGTGAAGCGCTGAACCGGAGTCGCACGGACAGCGCTCACCCGAATGCCGAAGGAAAAAGCCGGGCGCCGGGAAAGGCCGTCACACGACAACCACCCCGGCACCATGTGCGGTACCGGGGTGATTGCACGGTTGTGGTCGCTCGCGCGTCAGCCGACGACCTTCTTGAGGGCGTCGCCGAGCGCGTCGGCCTCGTCGGGGGTCAGCTCGACGACGAGCCGCCCGCCGCCTTCGAGCGGAACGCGCATGACGATGCCCCGCCCCTCCTTGGTCACCTCGAGCGGGCCATCACCCGTCCGCGGCTTCATGGCCGCCATGCTCGTTCCCCTTCCTGATACCAGCTCACCGTCACCGGCGACGGCCCGTGAGGGCACGCGCATTCCGGCAAGGACGCGCGACACCGGCATCGAACACATTGCTTCCCAGCCATTATCCCGCATCCCAGGACCCGATGACCAACATCGGTCGGCATCGCTTGGGCAACGCGCGCGAGCAAAACCACTCAATTCGGCGATGTGACTGCGATACTGCGCGCCCTCACGCACTTCCACCGAATGGATACGGACCGGATTTCTTTGACGCAGGTCACACCTCATGAGCGATCCGTTCCCGGTGATCTCCGTCATGCTGTCTCCCGGACGCATGCCACCGCATGCCGCCGTACGACAGTGCATGACACGACGCGGAGGGGATTTCCCATGGCCGACACCGTGCTCCACGAAGTGAGCGACGGGCTCGCGACGATCACGCTGAACCGCCCCGAGGCGATGAACGCGCTGAACATCGAGACCAAGGTCGCGCTCCGGGACGCGGTTCGCTCCGCGGCGGCGGACGACACCGTACGGGCGGTGCTGCTGACCGCGGCCGGGGAGCGCGCGTTCTGCGTCGGCCAGGACCTCAAGGAGCACATCGGGCTGCTGGCCGCCGACCGGGAGACCGGCTCGGGGCAGACGATGAGCACGGTGCGCGAGCACTACAACCCGATCGTGCGCGCGCTCGCCGAGGCGAAGAAGCCGGTGGTCGCCGCGGTGAACGGCGTGGCGGCCGGGGCGGGCCTCGGTTTCGCGCTCGCCGCGGACTACCGGATCGTCGCGGACACGGCGGCGTTCAACACCTCCTTCGCGGGCGTGGCGCTCACCGCGGACTCCGGCATCTCCTGGACGCTGCCGCGCGTCGTCGGCCCCGGCCGCGCCGCCGACCTGCTGCTCTTCCCGCGCAGCATCGGCGCGCAGGAGGCGTACGAGCTGGGCATCGCCACCCGGGTCGTCCCCGCGGCCGACCTGCGCGCCGAGGCCGAGAAGACGGCCCGCGCGCTGGCCGAGGGGCCGACGGTGGCGTACGCGGCGCTGAAGGAGGCGATGGCGTACGGGCTGACGCACTCGCTCTCCGAGACGCTGGACAAGGAGGACGAGCTGCAGTCGCGGGCGGGTTCCTCCGAGGACCACGCGATCGCGGTGCGGGCGTTCGTCGAGAAGGAGAAGCCCAAGTACCTCGGCCGGTAGACGGCCCCGGGCCCCCTCGCGGGCGGCGCCCGGCGGCTCAGGAGCGGCGGGCCACGCAGGTCGCCAGGTGGTCGTCGACCAGTCCGCACGCCTGCATCAGCGCGTACGCCGTCGTCGGGCCGACGAAGCGCAGGCCCCGCTTCTTCAGGGCCTTGGACAGCGCCGTGGACTCCGGTGTGACGGCCGGGACGTCGGCGAGGGTCTTCGGGGCCGGTCGTCCGGCCGGGTCCGGGGCGTGCGACCAGATCAGCTCGTCCAGCTCGCCGGGGGCCCACTCGGCCAGCACGCGCGCGTTGGCCAGGGTCGCGTCGATCTTGGCGCGGTTGCGGATGATGCCGGCGTCGGCGAGGAGGCGCTTCCGGTCGGCCTCGGTGAAGGCCGCGACCTCGGCGATCTCGAAGCCGGCGAAAGCGCTGCGGAAGCCGGTGCGGCGGCGCAGGATGGTGATCCAGGACAGGCCGGACTGGAAGGCCTCCAGGCTGAGCCGCTCGTACAGGGCGTCGTCGCCGCGGACCGGGCGGCCCCACTCGTCGTCGTGGTACGTGACGTAGTCCGCGGTGGAGAGCGCCCAGGGGCAGCGCAGCGCGCCGTCCGGGCCCGCGAGGGCCTCCCCGGCGCTCACTGCTGCTCCTCCTGGGCCGGCTTGTCCATGACGACGTGGCGGTGGGCGGCCGCGGCCCGGGCGCCCGCCAGCGCGGACTCCAGGTCGGCGATCCGGGCGTCCCGCTCGGCCAGCTCGGCGCCGAGGCGGCCGAGGGCGTCGTCGACGTCCGCCATGCGGTAGCCGCGGACCACCAGCGGGAAGCGCAGCCGCTCCACGTCGCCGCGGTCCACCGGACGGTCCGGGGGCAGCGCGTCCCGTACCCGCTCGGGTGCGGCGTCGGGCAGCGGCCCGCTCTCGCCACCGCCCACCACGGCGAGCGTCACCGCGGCCACGACGACGGCCAGCGCGATGACGAGGAACAGGAACATGACCATCGCTGGGGCCCCCATGGTCGGGTCGGAGTCCGGCAGGAGTCCGAGTCGGTCGTGCCGGAGTCGGTTGTGTCGGGTCCGATCGTGCCATGCGAGTCTGACAGCCGGGACCGCGGTCGTCGAAGGACCGTGGACCCGGGGTCGAGAGCGGCACGAGAGAAACGGTGTGGTCGAGGAGATGTCACAGGGGATGCTCAGGCTGGGCAGGCGTGAATTCACGGCGCACGAGCCGGTGATCATGGCGATCGTGAACCGTACCCCGGACTCCTTCTACGACCAGGGTGCGACCTTCCGCGACGAGCCCGCCCTCGCGCGCGTGGAGCAGGCGGTGGCCGAGGGGGCCGCGATCATCGACGTCGGCGGGGTGAAGGCGGGCCCCGGGGACGAGGTGTCGGCCGCGGAGGAGGCGCGGCGGACGGTGGGCTTCGTCGCGGAGGTCCGGCGGCGGTTCCCGGACGTCGTGATCAGCGTGGACACCTGGCGGCACGAGGTCGGCGAGGCCGTGTGCGAGGCCGGCGCGGACCTGCTGAACGACGCGTGGGGCGGCGTCGACCCGAAGCTCGCCCAGGTCGCGGCCCGGTACGGGGTGGGGCTGGTGTGCACGCACGCGGGCGGCGCCGAGCCGCGCACGCGGCCGCACCGGGTGACGTACGACGACGTCATGGCGGACATCCTGCGGGTGACGCTGGGACTGGCCGAGCGGGCGGTGGAGCTGGGGGTGCCGCGGGAGTCGGTGCTGATCGACCCCGGGCACGACTTCGGGAAGAACACCCGGCACAGCCTGGAGGCGACGCGGCGGCTCGGGGAGATGGTGGAGACGGGATGGCCGGTGCTGGTCTCCCTGTCGAACAAGGACTTCGTCGGGGAGACGCTGGACCGGCCCGTGAAGGAACGGCTGGTCGGCACGCTGGCGACGACGGCGGTCTCGGCGTGGCTGGGGTCCAGGGTGTACCGGGTGCACGAGGTGGCGGAGACCCGGCAGGTGCTGGACATGGTGGCGACGATCGCCGGGCACCGGGAGCCGGCGGTGGCCCGGCGGGGCTTGGCCTAGGACTCGGGCGGGGTCGGCCCAGGCTTCGGCGGGCGTCGGTCCAGGCTTCGGCGGGGGTCGGCCCAGGGCCTCGCCCCCGCCCGTGACCTGCCGCTACCGGCCCGCTTCCTTGGAGACCAGGGCCACGGCCTCGTCCACGTCGTCCGTGACGTGGAAGAGCATGAGGTCCTTCTCCGCGGCCTTGCCCTGGGCCACCAGGGTGCCGCGGAGCCAGTCCACCAGGCCGCCCCAGTACTCGGAGCCGAACAGGACGATGGGGAAGCGGGTCACCTTCTGGGTCTGCACCAGGGTGAGGGCCTCGAAGAGCTCGTCCAGGGTGCCGAGGCCCCCGGGCAGGACGACGAAGCCCTGCGCGTACTTCACGAACATCATCTTGCGGACGAAGAAGTAACGGAAGTTCAGGCCGATGTCGACGTAGGGGTTGAGCCCCTGTTCGAAGGGCAGTTCGATGCCCAGGCCGACCGAGGTGCCCTTCGCCTCCAGGGCGCCCTTGTTGGCCGCCTCCATGGCGCCGGGCCCACCGCCGGTGATGACGGCGAAGCCCGCCTCCACCAGGCCGCGGCCCAGTCGCACGCCCGCCTCGTACTCCGGTGAGTCCACGGCCGTACGGGCGGAGCCGAAGACGCTGATGGCGGGCGGCAGTTCGGCCAGCGTGCCGAAGCCCTCGATGAACTCCGACTGGATGCGCAGGACGCGCCAGGGGTCGGTGTGCACCCAGTCCGTCGGGGCGCGTTCGTCCAGCAGGCGCTGGTCCGTGGTGCTCTCCTGCACCTTGTCCCGCCGCCGGAGGACGGGGCCCAGGCGCTGCTCCTCCGGTGGCCGCTTCTTGCCCTCGGGGTTGCCGGTAGCCATGCGCGCTCCCTCCAGTCGCAGGTTCTTCCACCTCAGCGTAGATCTACGCGGGTTACGTACGAGGGACCTCAGCATGTCCGCCACGCAGCGACATAAACCCGCGGTGGATCAAGCCGTCAGCCACGACCGCAGGCGTTCCTCACCGGCGAGGATCTTCGCCACCTCGACCCGCTCGTCGCGCTTGTGCGCCAGGTGCGGGTTGCCCGGGCCGTAGTTGACCGCCGGGACGCCGAGGGCGGAGAAACGGGACACGTCCGTCCAGCCGTACTTGGGCTGCGGGGTGCCGCCCACCGCCTCGATGAAGGCCGCCGCGGCGGGGTGGGACAGTCCCGGCAGGGCCGCGCCGCTGTGGTCGTCGACCACGAACTCCGTCACCCCGCAGTCCGCGAAGACCTCCCGGACGTGGGCGAGGGCGTCCACGGGGCTGCGGTCCGGGGCGTAGCGGAAGTTCACCGTGACCACGCACTCGTCGGGGATGACGTTGCCCGCGACCCCGCCCGTGATGCCGACCGCGTTCAGGCCCTCGCGGTACTCCAGGCCGTCGATGACCGGGTAGCGCGGCTCGTACGCGGCCAGGCGCGCGAGGATCGGGGCGGCGGCGTGGATCGCGTTGGAGCCCATCCAGGAGCGCGCGGAGTGCGCCCGCTCCCCCGCCGTCTTCAGCAGCACCCGCAGGGTGCCCTGGCAGCCGCCCTCCACCTGCCCGTCGGAGGGTTCGAGGAGCACCGCGAAGTCGCCCTCCAGCCAATCGGGGTGGGCCTCGGCGACGTGCTTCAGGCCGTTCAGCTCGGCGGCGACCTCCTCGTTGTCGTAGAAGACGAAGGTCAGGTCGCGGTTGGGGGCGGGGACGGTGGCCGCGATGCGCAGCTGGACGGCGACGCCCGCCTTCATGTCGCAGGTGCCGCAGCCCCACAGCACCCCGTCCTCGTCCAGCCGGGACGGGACGTTGCCGGCGATCGGCACGGTGTCGATGTGGCCGGCCAGGATGACGCGCTCCGCGCGGCCCAGGCCGGTGCGGGCGACGACGTTGTTGCCGTACCGCTCGACCGACAGGTGGGGCAGGGCCCGCAGAGCACTCTCGATCGCGTCCGCCAGGGGCTCCTCGGTGCCGCTCTCGGACGGGAAGTCGACGAGCCGCGCGGTAAGCTCCGCGGCGTCCAGCGTGAGGTCAAGCGGGGTATCGGCCATGGCCCCGACCCTAACGCCCTGCCCTTTCGGGCAGAGTCCGTACCCGGCGGACACCGGACCCTACCCTCCAGTACCTTGTACGCGTGCTCCAGCCGTCCCCACCCCGCAAACGCCGTGGCCGCCTCGCCCGTTCGGGCGCCGCCTCCATGGCCCTGCTCGCGGTCGCCGGTTATCTGGCGGTGCAGTACGTCACCGGGGGCGGGGGCGCCCCGGGGTGCCGGGTGGCCGGCGGCAAGGGCGACGGGGCGTACGAGTTCACGCCGGAGCAGGCGGTGAACGCGGCGACGATCACCGCCGTGGGCACCGCGCGCAAGCTGCCCGAGCGGGCCGTGACGATCGCGCTGGCGACCGCGCTGCAGGAGTCGTCGCTGCGCAATCTGGACCACGGGGACAAGGACTCGCTCGGCCTGTTCCAGCAGCGGCCCTCGCAGGGCTGGGGCAAGCCCGCGGAGATCATGGACCCGGCGTACTCGGCGGGCCTGTTCTACGACCACCTGGTCGAGATCCCGGGCTACCTGGACCTCCCGCTGACCGACGCCGCCCAGCGCGTGCAGCGCAGCGCCTTCCCGTACGCCTACGCCAAGCACGAACCGGGCGCCGCACTGCTCTCCGCCGCGCTCACCGGACGGTCCGCGGCGACGCTGACCTGCGACGGGCTCCCCGGCACGGCCCGGGAGACGGGCCCGGACGCGGTACGCGCGGCGCTGGTACGGGACTTCGGGCACGACGTGCTCCGCCCGGCCGGCGCCGAAGTGGGCGGCGACGCCACCTCCGCCCGGCCCGCGGCCGGCTCCGACGAGCGGACCGTGACCCTGCCGGTGACCGGCGGCACCGGTTCCGGCGCGGCCGAGGAGCGCGGGCGGCGCGGCTGGCAGCTGGCGCACTGGGCGGTGGCCAACGCCTCCTCGCTGCACATCCAGCGGGTCACCTACGCGGGCCGGGAGTGGACCGCGGGCAACACGGACAGCAAGTGGAACCCGACGGGCGGCGGAGGCGCCAAGGGCGCGGAGCGGACGGCGGGGCCGGTGCGGATCACGTCCGCGCGGTAGGGCGCGCGTACGAAGCGTCATCTGTGCGAGTGACCCGCGTCGGCGCGGAGCACGGGTTTTCGCACCCTCACTCCCGAAGGCGTCGGGACCCGGGAAAATCAAGGGCCGTAAGGATTCAGCAGACTTTCCGACCGGCGCCCTTTTGCCCGTTTTTCTGTGCACCTGATAATGCGACGCATTACCAACTCTTTACGTTGGGCCGCCGCAACCTTCGTGGCTCTCGAGCGGTAGTCACTGCGTCCGAGCCCGGTCGACCACTCTCCGGTCGCCCTCCGGGCCCGGTCGGATTACCCATCGTTGTCGTCGACTTACGTCGAAGGAGCATCATGTCCCTCCCCCTGACCCGTCGGATCGCCCGTGCCGCGCTGCTCGTCGCTGCGGGAGCGGCTGCCGGGGTCGGTGCGGCCGGCTCCGCCAGCGCGGCGCCCGAACTGCCGGCCACCCCGAACCTCGGGGGACTGACCGCCCTGGACGGGGCGAACGTCGGCAACACCGCCGCCTCCGCGGCCGAGAACGTCACCGAGACCGCGGGCGACACCGGCGGCAAGGCCGTCAAGAAGACCGTGCCGACCGCCGGCAAGACCGGTGGATCGGTCGTCAAGAAGGCCACGCCGGCGGCGCAGAACGCGGCCGGGGAAGCGGCGGGCTCCGCCGGGGACATCGTGGGTGACACGGCTTCGACCGCCACGAAGGGCGGGCTGCCGACGGAGGCGCTGGGCAAGGGCGGGCTGCCGGTGCAGGGGCTGCCCATCGGCTAGCGCCGGGCTTGTACGGCGCCGGGGCCCGGGTTTCTTTCCTGGGCCCCGGCGCTTTTTGGTGCCTTGCGTGGGTGCAGTGAGCGTGTCTTGGCCGTGGCCCGGCGTCGGGGGCTGTGCCCACCCTCCCCCATTGCCTCACGGGCATGGGAGGTACCCCCGTCGCCTTGCGGAACGACTGCCCACAGCGGGGCCTCAGGCCTTCAGGCGCTCGACGGCTGCCTGGACGCGTTCGTCCGTTGCCGTCAGGGCTACGCGGACGAAGTTCTCGCCCGCCGGGCCGTAGAAGTCGCCCGGGGCCACCAGGATGCCCCGGTCGGCCAGGTGGGCGACCGTGGCCCAGCAGGACTCGTCGCGGGTGGCCCAGAGGTAGAGGCTGGCCTCGCTGTGCTCGA
Organism: Streptomyces sp. NPDC034099; assembly: GCF_055575415.1. NCBI lineage: Bacteria > Bacillati > Actinomycetota > Actinomycetes > Kitasatosporales > Streptomycetaceae > Streptomyces > Streptomyces sp. NPDC034099. Next base: position 330,137 of record NZ_JBVISR010000001.1, read on the forward strand.
TGCGGAAGCCGTGGCCGAGCAGGGCCTCGCGCAGGGCGGTGCGGCGGGCCGCGTAGCGCTCGCGCTGGACGCGGACGTGCTCGTCGTCGCCGAGGGCCGCCACCACGGCGGCCTGGGTCGGCGCCGAGGTCATCATGCCGCCGTGCTTGCGGATCTCCAGGAGCGGACCCAGGACTGCCGGGTCGCCGGCCAGGAAGGCCGCGCGGTAGCCGGCGAGGTTGGAGCGCTTGGAGAGGGAGTGGACGGCGACCAGGCCGTCGCAGGAGCCGCCGTTGACGTCCGGGTGGAGGACCGAGACCGGGGCCGCCTCCCAGCCCAGCTCCAGGTAGCACTCGTCGGAGACGACGAGGACGCCGTGCTCGCGGGCCCAGGCCACGATGCGGGTCAGGTCGCCCTTGGAGAGCACCTGGCCGGTCGGGTTCGACGGGGAGTTGAGCCAGAGGAGCTTGAGGCCCGCCGGGTCCAGCTCGGTCGGGTCGTCGTACGCCTCGTACTCCGCGCGGGCCAGGCGCGCGCCGACCTCGTACGTCGGGTAGGCCAGGCGCGGGAAGGCCACCTTGTCGCCGGGGCCGAGGCCCAGCTGGGTCGGGAGCCAGGCGACCAGTTCCTTGGAGCCGACGATGGGAAGCACGTGCCGGTGGGTGACGTCACGGGCGCCGAGGCGGCGTTCCACCCAGCCGGTGATCGCGTCGCGCAGCGCCGGGGTGCCCCAGACGGTCGGGTAGCCCGGGGAGTCCGCCGCGTCGCCCAGGGCCTTCTGGATCAGCTCGGGGACCGGGTCGACCGGGGTGCCGACCGAGAGGTCGACGATGCCGCCGGGGTGGGCCGCGGCCGTCTTCTTGTACGGCTCCAGCTTGTCCCAGGGGAAGGTGGGAAGTCGGTCGGAGACTGCGGACACGGTGGGTGGCTCCCTTTCCTCGTGAGCGCCCGGCACGGCAAACGCCTCGGTCCCGTGCGGCGCCGATCGGGGTGATCAGGCCGTACGGGACCGAGGCGGCGCGTGTGTGCGGGCCGCTCTTACTGGTTCTGCGGCGGCAGCGCGGCGACGAAGGGGTGGTCGCGCTCGATCAGCCCCAGCTTGCTGGCGCCGCCCGGCGAACCGAGCTCGTCGAAGAACTCGACGTTCGCCTTGTAGTAGTCCTTCCACTCCTCGGGAGTGTCGTCCTCGTAGAAGATCGCCTCGACCGGGCAGACCGGCTCACAGGCACCACAGTCGACGCATTCGTCCGGGTGGATGTACAAGGACCGCTGGCCCTCGTAGATGCAGTCGACCGGGCACTCCTCGATGCACGCCTTGTCCTTCACGTCGACACAAGGCTGCGCGATGACGTAGGTCACGCTGTCGTTCCTCCTCGATAGGGCGCTGGCGGGCCTCCTCAGGCTCCGCCGCCTGGCGCGCGGGAGCGCGGCGTCGTCGATGCCCGCCCCTAGTATCTCCGTTCTTGGGCATGATCCGAACAGGAGGGGTGGACAGACCCGTGGAAATCTCTGCCGCAGGGCGACTTGAGGTCCGTATCACCGCTGCTGACGTGGGCAAACGAGTCTCCGTACGGCGCTTGAGCGAAGCGGGTGTCGCGGGTGAGAAGTTCACCGACACGGTCGGTGTTCTCACATCATGGACCGACGGTGTGCTGCTGATCACACGAAAGGGTGGCGAAACCGTGCGTGTCGCGGAGTCCGCCCTGGTCGCCGGAAAGGTCGTACCGGCCGCGCCCGCCCGCCGTCGCGGTCCCGCCGCGTCCTACGAGGAACTGGCGCGGGTCGCCGCGCGGGCCTGGCCCCCGGTGGAGAGCGAGCGGCTCGGCGGGTGGGAGCTGCGGGCGGCCGGGGGCTTCACCCGGCGGGCCAACTCCGTGCTGCCGCTCGGCGATCCGGGGCTGCCCCTCGACGAGGCGCTGAACGCAGTACGCCGCTGGTACGGCGAGCGCGGGCTGCCCGCGTACGTCCAGACCGCCACCGGCGCCGACGGCACGCAGGAGCCGCTGTGCGCGGAGCTGGAGCGGCGGGGCTGGGTCCGGGAGGTGACGGCCGAGGTGTGGACGGGCGGACTCGCGCCGGTCGCCGATCTGGCCGAGGGCACCGGTGTGGTCCTGTCCCGGGAGGCGGACGAGGCGTGGCTGGCCCGGTACCGGCGCAAGAGCGTGAGCGACGTGGCCCTGCGGGTACTGCGCGGAGGACCGTCGGTGTGGTTCGCCACGGTGCCCGGTGCGGACGCGACGGGTACCCCGGCGGCGATCGGGCGGTGTGTCGTGGACGGGCGCTGGGCCTCCTTCGCGGCCGTCGAGGTCGACCCCGCACAGCGGCGCCGGGGGCTCGCGAGCGCCGTCATGGCCGCGCTGGCCCGGCGGGCGCTCGACGAGGGCGCGTCGGCGGCGTGGCTCCAGGTGGAGACGGACAACACCGGCGCCCGGGCGCTGTACGCCGGGATGGGCTTCGCCGCGCACCACGCCTACCACCACTACCGGGAGCCCGGGGACGCCGGGACGGACCGGTGATCCGTCGCCGTGACATCGCTGTGAAAGGGCACGAGCCGGCCATGCGTCATCCTCATCCACCCCAGCCCCCGTCGCCGGAACGTTCGGCCGAACTGCGGCGGCGGTTCGCCGAAGAGGCGCGGTCCGAGCGGCCCGACCTGGCCACGCTGTGCCTGCTGGTGGGCGCGGAGGCGGACGGGATGCTCGACGAGGCCGGGCTGGACGCCGCGTCGGTGGAACTGGACCGGCTGGCGGGGCAGTTGCCGTTCCGGCCGGGTACGCCGCGGGCCTGGGCGGTGGCGCTGCGGGACCTGCTCGGCGAGCGGTACGGGTTCCACGGGTCCGCGGCCGACTACCAGCGGCTGGAGTCGTCGCTGCTGCACGAGGTGCTGCGGCGCCGGCGCGGGCTGCCGATCCTGCTGTCGGTGGTGTGGATCGAGGTGGCCAGGCGGGCGGGGGCGCCGGTGTACGGGGTCGCCCTGCCGGGGCATTTCGTGGTCGGGTTCGGGGCGGAGCCGGGGCCGGGGTCCGGGTCGCTGGAGGAGCGGGTGCTCGTCGACCCGTTCGACGGAGGGCGCCTGCTGAGCGGGCAGGACGCGGAGGTGCTGGTCGCCGGGGCGACGGGGGCGGAGCTGCGGCCGTCGATGCTGGAGCCCGCGGCGCCGTTGGACGTCGTGTCCCGGGTGCTGAACAACATCCGGGCGTGGGCGGCCAGGCGGCCTGAGCAGTCGGCGGTGGGCCTGTGGGCGGTCGACCTGGCGCTGCTTTTGCCGGCGCATGCGGCGCGGTTGCGGTACGAGCGGGCGCGGTTGCTGGTGCAGCGGGGGGACTTCCTGGCGGGGGCCGGGGAGTTGGAGGCGTACGCGGAGGTGGTGGAGGCGGTGGACGGCGATGCCGCCGAGGCGGTGCGCGGGGAGGCCCGGGCGGCTCGGGCGATGTTGAACTGAGCGTCGGTGAGGGTGCCGGGAGGGGTGGGTCGCCTGCCCGCGCTGGCGGGCGCAGCCCGGGCGACTTCTACAGCCAGCCCTTGTTCCTTGCGACCTGGACTGCCTCCGCGCGGTTCCTGACCGCCAGTTTCTGGATGGCCGTGGAGAGGTAGTTGCGGACCGTGCCCTGGGAGAGGTGGAGGGCGGTGGCGAGTTCGGCGTTGGTGGAGCCGTCGGCGGCGGCCCGGAGGATCTCGCGTTCGCGGTCGGTGAGGGGGTTGGCGCCCTCCGCGAGGGCGGCCGCCGCCAGGGTCGGGTCGATGACCCGCTCGCCCGCGAGCACCTTGCGTACCGCTGCGGCGAGCTGGGCGGCCGGGGCGTCCTTGACCAGGAAGGCGTCGGCGCCGGATTCCATGGCGCTGCGCAGGTAGCCGGGGCGGCCGAAGGTGGTGAGGACGACCAGCTTCACGGCCGGGAGTTCCCGGTGGAGCAGGGCAGCCGCCTCGATGCCGGTCGCACCGGGCATCTCGATGTCCAGCAGGGCCACGTCCACGCCGTGGGCGCGGGCGGCGTCCAGCACCTCGTCGCCGCGCGCCACCTGGGCGACGACCTCGATGTCCTCCTCCAGGCCGAGCAGGGCGGCCAGTGCCTCGCGGACCATCGCCTGGTCCTCGGCCAGCAGGACCTTGATCGTGCGGCTCATGCCCCGGATCCTACGTCGGCCGCCGCGGCCGCCGGGACGCGGGCGACCAGCCTGAATCCCCGGTGGGCCGCGCCCGCTTCGAGTGTGCCGCCCGCCTTCGCCAGGCGTTCGGTGAGGCCGGTGAGGCCGTTGCCGGGGGTGTGCGCGGAGGCGGGGCGGCCGGAGCCGTCGTCCTCCACCGACAGTTCCAGCACCGCGCCGTCCAGCGTCTGGCGCTCCAGCAGTTCCACCACGCAGCGCCGGGCGCCGCTGTGCCGTACGACGTTGGTGACCGCCTCGCGCAGCGCCCAGGCGAGGGCCGTCTCGGACTCCTCGGGGACGCCTGCCAGGTCCGGTTCGCCGGGCAGCTCGGCGGCCACTCCGGCGGCCGTCAACGCGACCTTGGCGCCTGCCAGTTCGGTCGCGAGGCGGGCCCGGCGGTAGCCGGTGACGGCCTCGCGGACGTCGACGAGGGCCTGGCGGCTGACCTGTTCGATGTCGGCGACCTGCTGGGCGGCCTTGTCGGGGTGGGCGGGGAGCATACGACCCGCCAGCTCGCTCTTCAGGGTGATCAGGGAGAGCGAGTGGCCGAGCAGGTCGTGCAGGTCGCGGGCGAGGCGCAGCCGTTCCTCGTTGGCGGCGAGCTGCGCGACGGTGGCTCGGGCCTCGCGCAGCGCGAGGGTGGTCCGCACCAGCTCGCGCACGCCGGTCATGGCGAAGCCGCCCAGCAGCGCCGGGAGCAGCAGTCCGGCGATGAAGGAGGTCCCGCCCGGCACCGCGAGCGCCACGGCGGTGAGCAGCGCCGAGGCGCCCGGGATCGTCCAGCGGGCCAGGCGCAGCGGCAGGGCGGCGCCGGACGCGATCGCGACGTACACGAAGAGGACCAGCCACTCGCGGCCCAGGGTGAGGGCGAGGAGTGTGGACTGGGCCGCGAGGACGGCGAGGGAGCCGAGGACCAGCTTGGTCCTCTCGCGGCGGCCGGTGCGGAAGAGCAGCAGCATGTACCAGGTCACGAAGGCCGCGAGGCCGGCCCAGCCGAGGATCCGGACGCCGACGGCGTGACCGCCGTGCAGCAGGTCGCTGACGGGGGCGCTCAGGTAGGCCAGCCAGATGGCGGTCCACATGACCTTGACGGTCTTCTGCCTGCGGTTCTCCGGGCGTTGCCCGATGCCGACGCCGCTCACGCCTTCAGCGTGTCCTTCCGGTACAGCCAGGCCGCGCCGCCCGCGAAGAGCACGAAGTAGACGGCGAGGACGGCGAGGTCCTGTGCGTGCGGGGCGTGACTCTGTTCGATCGACTGCCCGAGGGCAGCGTACGCGTGCGTGGGCAGCCACTCGGCGATGTCCCTGAGCCACTGCGGGAAGGTGGTGGTGGGCATCCACAGGCCGCCGAGCATGGACAGGCCGAAGTACACGATCATCGTGATCGGGCGGACCGCGTCCCCGGTCGCCAGGTAGCCGATGGCGACGCCGAGCGCGGCGAAGACCAGGCTGCCGGCCCAGATCACGCCGGTGAGGGCGAGCCACTGCCAGGCGTCCAGGCGCACGTCCTTCACGGCCGCGGCGACGACGAAGACGACGACGATGGCGGGCAGGCTGACGACGGCGGCGCTCGCGGTCTTGGCGAGGACGTAGCCGCGGCCCGGGAGGGTGGTCAGCCGCAGCTGCCGCACCCAGCCGCTCTCGCGTTCCTTGGCGATGCGCTCGCTGTTGCCCATCAGTACGGCGGTCAGGGCGCCGAAGGAGGCCATGGAGACCATGAAGAAGGTCGGCAGGGTCAGTCCGGTGCCGTCGACCTCGCCGGTGCCGTCGGCGTTGCCCGCGATCAGCAGGAACAGGGCCGAGGGGTAGATCACCGAGAAGAACAGGAATTTGCGGTTGCGCAGGGCTCGGGTGAGTTCGAGCCTGATCAGGCTGGTCACGGCTGCTTGGCCTCCTCGGCGGCGGTGAGGGCGACGAAGGCCTGCTCGAGTCCGAGTCCGGCGACTTCGAGGTTGCGGGGGTAGAGGCCGAGGCCGTACAGCGCGTGCACGGTGGCGTCGGCGTCGGAGGACTGGAGGCGGACGGTCCGGCCGGACACGGTGAGGGAGGTCAGGAAGGGCAGGGCGCGCAGCGCCTGTTCGTCGATCGCGCCCTCCAGGTCGAAGGAGATCCGGCGGGACCCGGCCCTGGCCTTGATCTCGGCGGCCGTACCGTCGGCCAGCAGCCGGCCCCGGTGCAGGACGAGCACCCGGTCGGCGACGGCGTCGGCCTCCTCCAGGTAGTGCGTGGCGAACAGCACGGTGCGGCCCTGGTCGGCCTGTTCGCGCATGGTGGCCCAGAAGGCCTGGCGGGCGGTCACGTCCATACCGGTGGTGGGCTCGTCCAGGACGATCAGGTCGCTGTCACCGGCGGTTGCGAGCGCGAAGCGTACCCGCTGGGCCTGGCCCCCCGAGAGCTTGTCGACCCTACGGTCGGCGATCTTGGTGAGTCCGGCGCGGGCCAGCACGTCGGCGACCGGGTGGGCCCTGGGGTGCAGTGCGCAGGCCAGCCGGACGAGTTCGGCGACCGTGACCTCGTCCATCAGGCCGCCGCTCTGCAGCATGGCACCCACCCGTCCGGCGACGATGGCCTCGCGCGGTTCGGTGCCGAAGACCCGGACGGTGCCGGTGTCGGGGCGCCTGAGGCCGAGCAGCAGGTCGAGCGTGGTCGACTTGCCCGCCCCGTTCGGGCCCAGCAGGGCCACGGTCTGTCCCGGGTGCAGGGCGAGTGTCAGCCCGTCGACGGCCCGGACGTCGCCGTACCCCTTGGTCACCTGGTCGAAGCCGACCGCCGTTGTCCTCGTCATGCTCCCATCGTGGCCGCGGCGGCCGGGCGCCCGGCAGTGTCGGCGGTCCCGGGTGCCGGATGACAGATGTCATGCGGCACCCGGCGGCGTAGGACGAGAGGGGCGCCCGGCGAGTGCCGGGCGCCCCTCTCTCCTGCGGCCGCGTCAGCTGGGGTTGGTGTCGATGACGGCCACCCGGTCGGTCTTGCTCTTCAGGGCCTGGCGCATGGCGCCGTAGACGTCCTGGGGGGTGACGGCGGTCTTCTCACCGTTGGCCCGGGTGATGAGCACACCGTCGAAGGTCTGGCCGTAGAGCTCCTTGAGGGCGTTCAGGTCGGGCTTGTCGACGAGCTTGCCGTCGACGGCCGTGACCCTGAGGAACTTCCACAGCGACTTCTCGGGGCTCATCGGGATGGAGTGCGCGGCGTCCGTCTGCACGGTCACCCTGGCCGACATGGCCGGCTCGGCGAACTCCTTCAGCATCCGGTCGACCTCGGCCTTGGAGACCGTGGGCTCCTTGGTGGTCGTCGGCACGTTCACCCCGGTGGCGGTGCCCGTCTCCACCTGGGCGCGGTACGCGGCCTGCACGGCCTCGGTCGACTTGGCGACGTCTATGCCCTTGCCGGCCTTGCCGTACACGGGCACGGCCTTGCCCGACTCGAACTTGATCGTGCCCTCGGTCACCGACCCGGCCCCGCTCGCGGCGTTCTGCAGGGCGGCGTGCAGCTTCTCCTCGTCGACGGGCATGACCGGTTCGACGACCCGCTTCTGGCCGAAGAGCGAGCCGATCACGGACATCGGGTTGTAGTCGCTCGTCGCCGCGTCGCTGGCCGTGGCCTGGGTGTCGAGCTGGAGTCCCGCCTGGTCCGGCTTCAGGGAGACGGTGTCGCCGCCCACGGTGAGCTTGAGCGGCTTGGCCGCGCGGACCCCGAGGGCCGCGTCCAGCTTCTCGACGGCGTCGTCGCGGGTGCCGCCGCCGATGTCGACGCCGAGCACGGTGGTGCCCTTGGGCACGTCGGAACGGTTCATCAGCAGGCCGGCGCCGTAGGCGACACCGGCGACGACGACCAGTGCGCCGACGAGCAGCGGGAGCTTCTTGCGTCCCTTCTTCTTGGCCGGCTTGGCGGAGTTCGCCGGCGGCGCGGAGACCGGCTCGGGCAGCTTGGGCGGCGTGTGCGGCAGCGGCCCGTCGCCGGACGCGGCCCGGAACGGCTCGTTGCGCTCGCCCGGTACGACGGGGATGCCGCTGGTGACGGTGTTGCCGGAGATGTTGTCCGGGTTGCCCATGCCGGGAGGAACCGGCCGCTGCGGGGTGAGGATCGCGGTGTCGTCGCTGAGCCCGCCGCCGGGGCCGGGGCGGGCGGGGTCCGGGCCCGTGCCGGGACCGGAGCCCGCGGGCCCGCCCAGGCTGCCCGGGCCACGCAGACCGTTCGGTGCGGGCTCGCGCTGACCGGCCGGCGCTCCGGGGCCGCCGGACATTCCCAGGTCGCCGAGGTCGCCGACCGGGGGCGGGGACAGCCGGCTGTCGCCGGTGACCGGACCGCTCGTCGGGCCCGCGGGGCCCTGGGGTCCGTTGCCGTACGGGGACTGTCCGTTCAGGCCGTTCTGCTGCTCGCCGGGGGCTCCGGGGCCCGGGGCGGCCTGCCCGTCCCCCGCGAAGTACGGCAGGCCGTCGCGGCGCGGCTCGCCACCGGCGTCGCCGCCCGGCCGGGTGCCGTTGCCATTGCCGTTGCCGTTGCCGTTGCCGCCCAGTGGACCGGCCGCCAGCGCCTCGGTCACGTCGAAGGAGCCGGTGCCGCCACCGTGGCCGGGCGCCACGGGCCCGCCGGTCGCACCGGAGCGCGGGGCACCGCCCGCGGACCCGGGCCGGGAGCCGCCGGGTGCGCTCATGGAGCCGACGACGCCACCGGGGCGGCCACTCCCGCCGCCCGGCCGCGCACCGGCGCCCGACGCACCCGCGCCCGCGGTACCAGCCCCGCGCGGGCCCTGCGCACCCGGTCCCCCGGCGGCCGCCGCCGAACCGCCGGGCAGACCGGCGCCGTTGGTGGAGCCGCCACCGGAGGCGCCCTTGGCCGGACCCGACTTGCGGGGCGCGAACCAGTCGCTCGTCGGCCTCTCCTCGGCGGACTGGCCGGTCTCGGCGGGAGCCTCGGGAGCGGCGGCCGGGGGCGCGGGGGCACTCGGCGCCGGCGCGGGCCGCTCGCCCGTCGTCTCCGTGTCGTCGGCGGCGGCGTCGGCGGCGGCGTCCGCGACGGGCTTGCGCACGACGACCGGCGGAATGGGCCGCGACCCGGGGATGTTGATCCGGATCCGGGTCGTCAGCGTCGTCTCGGTCTTGCGCTCCTCCGGTCGCGCGGCCGAACGGCCCGCGTCGGCACCGGCGTCGGAAGCCGTGGGTGTCCCGTAGGGCGGGGTGCCCGACGGGTATGCGGCTCCGCCGCGCCCGTGGGGCCCGGAGGACGAACTGTCAGTTTCACGACTCAAGGCAGGTTCTCCCGGTTGGCTCCGCCGCCCGTCACGCCTTCAGCGGGCGGCTCGGCGGCGCGCACCACCATACTGGCCACTTCTCACGCGTATCCCGTGACCGCCGGGGAAACCCACACGGGACTCGCACGCCCGCGGCACGGCGAAGCGGTACGTCACTTGCGAAGTCGGGCGGAGCCGCCGTCCGGTTGCCGCACCGGCGCGAGGGTGGCGCAGATCACAGCAACGGCGATGCCGCCGAGCAGGAAGAGATAGGAGCCCGCACCGGCGGCGAAGAGGAAGTCGCCCTCCGGTCGGCTGGTGGTGAGCAGCACCACGGCCAGCGCCCAGCCGAGGGCGGGCGCGACGGCTCCGCCCCGGCGCCCCACGGCACGGCCCGCCCCGACGCACAGCCCCGCCTCGGCGGCCAGCGCGAGCAGCAGTCCGCCCGGGAACCAGGCCGGCTGCACCAGCGCGCCCGCCACTCCGAGGACGGCGCCGAGCACGAAGAGCCCCACGTACAGGGCGGCCCGCCCGGCCGAGGGCGGGCGCAGCGGCTGGGCGAGCGCGGAGCTCGCCGGCTCGTTGCGGCCGCTCACGAGGCCGCCCCGGTCGCGGGGACCGCGGAGGGCTCTGCGTTCCCGGTGAGCCCGGTGATCCCGGCGAACAGGTCGCTCTCGCGCCCGTCGCCGCCCCGCTCGCCGCGCACCAGTTCGTAGTGCTCGGTGGCGAGGAGCGGCTGGGCCAGGTCGTTGGAGAGGACGAAGTACGGTCCGGCGACCGTGATCTGGGTGGCGTGCGCGCGCATCGCGGCGGCCTTGGCGGCGGCGTACGCGGTGCCCTCGCCGCGGATCTCGGTGGTGATCCGCTCGTCGTCGACGACGCCCGGTACGTCCTCGACGGCGGCCGCCTTGTCGAACGGCAGGCCGGGCAGGTCGTCCCGGAGCCGGGCGAAGGCGTCCTCCACGGAGGAGCGCGGCACGCGGTTCCAGTAGACCTTGGCGACGGGGCACCCGGCCTCGTCCGCCAGCTCCACCGCCCGCATGGCGATGCGGTGGGCCTGGATGTGGTCGGGGTGGCCGTAGCCGCCGTTCGGGTCGTAGGTGACGAGCACCTGGGGGCGCACCTCACGGATCACGTCGACGAGCAGGGCCGCGGCCGCGTCGACGTCCGCCTGCCACAGGCAGCCGGGGTCGTCGTTGTCGGGCAGTCCCATCATCCCGGAGTCGGCGAACCGGCCCGGCCCGCCCAGCAGCCGGAAGTCCTCGACGCCGAGCGCGCGCATCGCGTCCGCCAGCTCACCCCTGCGGTGCCCGCCGAGAGCGGCTCCCGACAGGTGGGCGAGCGCGGGCGGAATGACCTCGCCCCGCTCGCCGAGGGTGCAGGTCACCAGCGTCACGTGCGCGCCCTCGGCCGCGTACCGGGCCATGGTGACGCCGTTGTTGATCGACTCGTCGTCCGGGTGCGCGTGCACGAGCAGCAGACGCCGGGCGGGTGGTTCCGTCATGCCCCCACCTTATGAGGCCCGCGCCGGCGTCGGCACCGACGTCAGAAGTTGATGTCGCTGATCATCCCCGCGATGTTGGTCGTGAGGTCGTTGATCGTGGGAGCGATCGTCGAGGAGGCCAGGTAGAAGCCGAGGAGCATGCACACGATCGCATGGCCCGCCTTCAAGCCTGACTTCTTGACCAGCAGGAAGACGATGATCGCCAGCAGCACAACCGCCGAAATCGAGAGTGCCACGGCGGCTCACCTCCAATGGGCCCAGGGACACGGGGGGGGGGTCGGTCGCAGTCAAAGCTCGGGGCAGATAAATCCACGCAGCGGGGCACCTGGTTGATACCCACTATGCGCTAGTGATCATAACTGTCCGTGCGCGCGCATCTCTCGGCGCACGGCCGCACAAGGGGGCGCATGGCCAATATGGTCAAGGCATGACGACCGAGTCCGACTCCTTCCCCAAACGGCACGCCCGCACCCAGCGGTTCACGCTCGGCGCGCCGCGTTCGTTCACCGTGGCACCCGATGGTTCACGGGTCGCCTTCCTGCGCTCCGGTACCGGTACGGACCGGGCGAACTCCCTGTGGGTCCTGGACGTCGAGGAGGGCGGGGAGCGCGTCGCCGCCGACCCGCGCGCCCTGCTGGGCGGCACCGAGGAACGCCTGTCGCCCGAGGAACGGGCCCGACGTGAGCGCAGCCGCGAGGGCGGCGCCGGGATCGTCGGCTACGCCACCGACTCGGCGGTCGAGCTGGCCTCCTTCGCGCTGTCGGGGCGGCTCTTCGCGGCCGAGCTGCGGGTCGGCACGGCGCGCGAACTGCCCACCCCCGGGCCGGTGATCGACCCGCGCCCCTCCCCCGACGGCCGGCACGTCGCGTACGTCGCCCGGGGCGCCCTGCGGGTCGTGGGCGCCGAGGGCGACGGGGACAGGGCGCTGGCCGAGGCGGACGGCGAGGGCGTCACGTACGGGCTCGCCGAGTTCGTGGCGGCCGAGGAGATGGCGCGCAGCCGGGGCTTCTGGTGGAGCCCCGAGTCGGACCGGCTGCTGGTGGCGCGCGTGGACGACACGCCGGTCCAGCGCTGGTGGATCTCCGACCCGGCGCACCCCGGACGTGATCCACAACACGTGCCGTACCCGGCGGCGGGCACCCCCAACGCGGACGTACGGCTGTTCGTCGTCGGTCTCGACGGGGGGCGCACGGAGGTCCTCTGGGACCGGGCCCGGTATCCGTATCTGGCGCGAGTGCACTGGTCAGCGGCGGGTGCGCCACTGCTTCTCGTACAGGCGCGCGACCAGCGCAGCCAGCTGTACCTGGCGGTGGACACCGCGTCGGGGACGACCCGGATGGTGCACGCCGACGAAGATCCAATTTGGCTGGAACTCTTCCCCGGGGTGCCCTGCTGGAGCCCGTCGGGTCAGCTCGTGCGGATCGCCGACGAGGGTGGGGCGCGGGTGCTCGCGGTGGGTGAACGGCCGCTTACGGGCGCCCAGTTGCACCTGCGGGCGGTGCTGGACGTCGGGGCCGACGACGTGCTGGTCTCCGCCTCGGCGGGCGAGGAGGCGGACGGGGCGGAGACCGGCGAGGTGCACGTGTACCGGGTGAACGAACTCGGTGTGGAGCGCCTCTCGCAGGAGCCCGGCGTGCACTCGGCGGTGCGCGCGGGGGACGTGACCGTGCTCGTCTCCGCCACTCTGGACCGGCCGGGCGCCCGGGTGCGGGTGCTGCGGGACGGAAAGCTCGCGGCGACCATCGCCTCGTATGCGGAAGACCCCGGTTTGTCCCCGCGCGTGACCCTCACCCAAGGGGGCGCACGGCGTGTCCCGTGCGCCGTGCTTATGCCAACGGACTACCACGGTGACACCCCCCTCCCCGTCCTCCTGGACCCCTACGGCGGCCCGCACGGCCAGCGCGTCGTGGCCGCGCACAACGCCCACCTCACCTCGCAGTGGTTCGCCGACCAGGGGTTCGCGGTGGTCGTCGCCGACGGGCGGGGCACTCCGGGGCGCTCCCCCGCCTGGGAGAAGGCCGTCAAGGACGACCTGGCCGCCGTCGTGCTCCAGGACCAGGTGGACACGCTGCACGCCCTCGCCGCCGACTTCCCGCTGGACCTGGACCGCGTCGCCATCCGGGGGTGGTCCTTCGGCGGCTATCTGGCCGCCCTCGCGGCGCTGCGCCGGCCGGACGTCTTCCACGCCGCCGTGGTGGGCGCCCCGGTCACCGATCTGCGGCTCTACGACACCCACTACCAGGAGCGCTACCTCGGCGACCCCGGTGAGCAACCGGACGTCTACCGCCGCAACTCGCTGATCGACGACGCCGGACTGGTCGACGCCGCCGAGCCGCACCGGCCCATGATGGTCATCCACGGGCTTGCGGACGACAACGTGGTGGTCGCCCACTCGCTGCGGCTGTCCTCGGCCCTGCTGGCGGCCGGCCGGCCGCACGAGGTGCTGCCCCTGTCCGGCGTCACGCACATGACCCCGCAGGAGTCGGTCGCCGAGAACCTGCTGCGGCTCCAGGTGGACTTCCTCAAGCGGTCGCTGCCCGCCCCGGCGTGACGTCTGCCGCGTCACCCGTACGCCGACGTCTTTGACACGCGGGTAACTTCACCGAAGCGGCCTCGACACACGGCCGCGCCACGCTGATCGGCGTACGGCCGTGCGGGTGCCGTAAGCGGGCCGGGGACCATGTCACCCCGGCCCGCTGCCCCCGCCCTCCCCCTCGCCGTCGGGCGGCACCACCTGCTTCTCCTCCGCGAAGTGGCAGGCGGAGTCGTGCGCCGCGGGACCGGAGACCGAACGGAACTCGGCGGGCACGGCGAGCGCCGGCACCTCCAGCGCGCAGCGCTCCCGTGCCTTCCAGCAGCGGGTGCGGAAGCGGCAGCCGGAGGGGATGTTGGTCGGGGACGGGACGTCGCCGGCCAGGATGATCCGCTCGCGGTGCTCCCGGGCCTCCGGGTCGGGCACCGGCACCGCGGACAGCAGCGCCTGGGTGTACGGGTGCGTGGGGTGGTCGTAGATCTCCGCGTCCCGGCCCGTCTCCACGATGCGGCCCAGGTACATCACGCCGACCCGGTCGGAGATGTGCCGGACGATCGACAGGTCGTGGGCGATGAAGATGTAGGAGAGGTCGAACTCGTCCTGGAGGCGGCCCATCAGGTTGATCACCTGGGCCTGCACGGACACGTCGAGGGCCGAGACCGGCTCGTCGGCGACGATGATCTCCGGGCGCAGCGCCAGGCCCCGCGCGATGCCGATGCGCTGGCGCTGGCCGCCGGAGAACTGGTGGGGGTAGCGGTTGATGTACTCCGGGTTCAGGCCGACCACGTCCAGCAGGTCCTGGACCCGCTTCCGGCGGTCGCCCTTCGGGGCCACTTCCGGGTGGATGTCGTATGCCTCGCCGATGATGTCGCCCACCGTCATACGGGGGTTGAGGGAGGTGTACGGGTCCTGGAAGACCATCTGGATGTTGCGGCGGACGGACTTCAGGGCCTTCCCCGACAGGCGCGTGATGTCCTCGCCCTTGTAGCGGATCTCCCCCGCCGTCGGCTTCTCCAGGTTGACCAGCATCTTGGCGACCGTGGACTTGCCGCAGCCGGACTCGCCGACGATGCCGAGGGTCTCGCCGCGGGCCAGTTCGAAGTCCACGCCGTCGACGGCCTTGACCGCGCCGACCTGCTTCTTGAAGAGGATGCCGGAGGTCAGCGGATAGTGCTTGACCAGGCCGCGGACTGCGAGGATCGGCTCCGTGGTCTCAGCCATGCAGGCACTCCCTCCAGAAGTGGCAGGCGCTGCCCCGCTCGGCGTCGGACTCCGTGACGTCGTAGAGGGGAGGGACGTCGGTGCGGCAGACGTCCTGGGCCATCGGGCAGCGGGGGTGGAAGGCGCAGCCGGGCGGGATGCGCGTCAAGTTGGGCGGCAGGCCCTTGATGGCGTAGAGCTCCTGGCCCTTCTGGTCCAGGCGCGGGATCGACTCCAGCAGGCCGCGGGTGTACGGGTGGGCCGGGGCCTTGTAGATGTCGTGGACGGGTGCCGTCTCGACGATCCGGCCCGCGTACATGACGGCGATCTTGTCGGCGACGTCGGCGACCACGCCGAGGTCGTGGGTGATGAGGATCAGGCCCATGTGCAGCTCACGCTGGAGTTCCGCGAGCAGGTCCATGACCTGGGCCTGGACGGTGACGTCGAGGGCGGTGGTGGGTTCGTCGGCGATGATCAGCTTGGGCTCCAGGGCCATCGCCATCGCGATCATGATGCGCTGGCGCATGCCGCCGGAGAACTGGTGCGGGTACTGCCGCACCCGTTCCCTGGCGGCCGGGATGCGGACCCGGTCCATCAGCTCGATGGCCTTGGCGTGGGCGTCCTTGCGGGACATGCCGCGGTGCACGGTGAACATCTCGGCGAGCTGGGCGCCGACGGTCAGGACCGGGTTCAGCGAGGACAGGGCGTCCTGGAAGATCATCGCCATCTCGGCGCCGCGGACCTTCCGGCGTTCCTGCTCCTTCAGTTTCAGCAGGTCCCGGCCCTCGAAGAGGACCTCCCCCGCGGTGATCCGGCCCGGCGGGACGTCGAGGATGCCCATGACGGTCTGGGCGGTGACGGACTTGCCGGAGCCGGACTCGCCGAGAACCGCGAGGGTCTCGCCCGCGTCCACGCCGTAGCTGACGCCGTTGACGGCTTTGGCGACGCCGTCCCGGGTGTGGAACTCCACGTGCAGGTCGCGCACTTCGAGCAGCATGCGGCGGCTCACCTCAGCTTCGGGTCGAGGGCGTCGCGCACCGCGTCGCCGAGCATGATGAACGCGAGGACGGTGATGGCGAGGGCTCCGGAGGGCCACAGCAGCGCGTGCGGGGCGTTGCGTACGTAGGGGGCGGCGGAGGAGATGTCGATGCCCCAGGAGACGCTGGGCGGCTTGAGGCCGACGCCGAGGAAGGACAGGGTCGCCTCCAGGGAGATGTAGGTGCCGAGCGCGATGGTCGCCACGACGATGACCGGGGCGACGGCGTTGGGCGCGATGTGCCGCAGCAGGAGCCGGGAGTTGGAGGCGCCCAGCGCCCGCGCCGCCTGCACGTAGTCGTTCTGCTTGGCGGTGATGACGGAGCCGCGGGCGATGCGGGAGATCTGCGGCCAGCCGAGCAGCACGATGAAGCCGATGACCGGCCAGATGGTGTTGCTGGTGATGACGGAGAGGAGGACGAGTCCGCCGAGGACGACCGGGATCGCGAAGAAGATGTCGGTGATCCGGGACAGCACCGCGTCCCCGCCGCCGCCGAAGAACCCGGCGAGGCCGCCGAGGACGCTGCCGAGGACGGCGACGCCGAGCGTGGCGAGGATGCCGACCGCCACCGAGGTGCGGGCGCCGTAGACGGTACGGGTGTAGACGTCGCAGCCCTGGCCGTTGAAGCCGAAGGGGTGGCCGGGCTGGGAGCCCTCCTGGGCCTTGGCCAGGTCGCACTTGAGGGGGCTGCCGGAGGCGATCAGCGAGGGCCAGATGGAGATGACGATCAGGAACAGGATCACCAGCGCCGAGATGATGAAGACGGGGTTGCGGCGCAGGTCGTGCCAGGCGTCGGACCACAGGCTGCGGGGCTTGTCCCGCGGGTCCGCCCCGTCCGGGCCCGGCGGCTGCTCCAGCGTGACCGCCTCGCTGGTGCCGAGGTCCATCGTGCCGCCCATGCCGGTGCCGGCGACGGCGCGTTCGGGCTCGTAGGGCTCCTGGTCAGACATAGCGGATCCTCGGGTCGAGTACGGCGTACAGGAGGTCGACGACGAGGTTGGCGACGAGGAAGACGAGGACCAGGACGGTGACGAAGCCGACGACGGTCTGGGTGTTCTGGCGCAGGATGCCCTGGTAGAGCTGGTAGCCGACGCCGTGGATGTTGAAGATCCGCTCGGTGACGATGGCTCCGCCCATCAGGGCGCCGATGTCGGTGCCGATGAAGGTGACGACGGGGATCAGGGAGTTGCGCAGCAGGTGCCGGGTGATGACCCGGTGGCGGGGCAGGCCCTTGGCGATGGCGGTGCGGACGTAGTCGGAGCGCCGGTTCTCGGCGATGGAGGTGCGGGTCAGCCGGGTGACGTAGGCCAGCGAGACCGAGGCGAGGACCAGGCCGGGGACGATCAGCTCGCCGAAGAGCGCCTCGGAGGAGACGGCCGGGTCGATCCACCCCCACTTGACGCCGAGCAGCAGCTGGAGCAGCAGGCCGGTGACGAAGGTGGGGACGGAGATGACGACGAGGGTCAGGAGCAGCACACCGGTGTCGACCGGGCGGCCGCGGCGCAGACCGGTGACGACGCCGAGGATGATCCCCACGATGATCTCGAAGAGGATCGCGACGATGGTGAGCCGGATGGTGACCGGGAACGCCGTGCCCATCAGCTCGGTGACCGGCTGGCCGTTGAAGGCGGTGCCGAAGTCGCCGGTGAAGACGTTGCCCATGTAGGTGACGTACTGCCGCCACACGGGCTGGTCGAGGCCGAACTCGTGCCGCAGCTGCGCGGCCGTCGCCGGGTCGCACTCCCGGTCGCCGCACAGGCCCGCGATGGGGTCGCCCATCACGTTGACCATCAGGAAGATCAGCAGCGTGGCCCCGATGAAGACCGGGATCATCTGGAGCAGCCGCCGGACGACATAGCGTCCCATGGCGCCCCCTCAGCCGACCTTGATCTCGTTGTAGACCGGGACGCTGAACGGGTTGAGCGCCACGTCGGAGAGCCGGTCCGAGTAGCCCGCGCTGCCGTTCTGGTACCAGAGCGGAATGGCGGCCATGTTGTCGCGGACGACCCCCTCGGCCTGCTGGAAGGTCTTGACGGCCTCGGCGGTGTCGGTCTGGCCGTTGGCCTTGTCGACGAGCCCGTCGAACTCCTTGTTGGACCACTTGCCGTCGTTGGAGGAGGCGTTGGTGTAGTAGAGCGGCTGGAGGAAGTTCTGGATGAGCGGGTAGTCCATCTGCCAGCCCGCGCGGAAGGGACCGCTCATCTTCTTGCCGGTGATCTGGTTGCGGAAGTCGGCGAAGGTGCCGACCGGGTTGCCGGCGCAGGCGCGGTCGTTGTCCAGGGCGTTGTTGATGGAGTTGCAGACCGCGTCGACCCACTGCTTGTGGGACCCGGTGTCGGCGTTGTACGTGATCTTGACCTGGCCGCCGGGGAGGCCGCCGCCCTCCTTGATCAGCTTCTTGGCCTGGTCGGCGTTGTACTCGCAGGCGTCCCCGCACAGGCCCGGTTTGTAGCCGCCGTCCTCGCCGAGGACCGGTGAGGTCCAGTCGGTGGCCGGGGTGCGGGTCTTCTGGAAGATGGTGTCGGTGATCTGCTTGCGGTCGATCGCCATGGACAGGCCGGTGCGGACCTTGTCGGAGCCGGACTTGTTCCAGGCGTCGTCGTAGAACGGGAAGGCGAGGGTCTGGATGATCCCGGCCGGGGTGTTGATGTACCGGTCGCCGAGGTCGTTCTTGACGTTCTTGAGCTGGGAGGCCGGGACGTCGTCGACGAGGTCGAGGTTGCCCGCGATCAGGTCGGTGTAGGCGGTGTTGTTGTCGGTGTAGACCTTCAGGTCCACGCCGCCGTTCTGCGCCTTGTCGGGCCCGGGGTAGTCGTCCCACTTGCGCAGGGACATCTGGGAGCCGCGGGTGTAGTTGTCGACCTGGTAGGGGCCGTTGCCGACCGGCTTCTTCAGCCAGGCGTCGTGGTCGTCGAAGAACGCCTTGGGCAGCGGCGCGAAGGCGTTGTAGCCGAGGGTGTCGGGGAAGCTGGAGAACTTCTGGCCGAGCTTGACGGTGAAGGTGCGCGGCCCCGTCACCTTCAGTCCGGAGAGCGTGTCGGCGCTCTGCGAGCCGCTCTCGGGGTGCACCTTGTCGTAGCCGTCGATGTACGCGAAGAAGTACGCGTTGCGCTGGTTGTTCTTCAGGCTCGCGCCGTAGTTCCAGGCGTCCACGAAGGACTGGGCGGTGACCTTCTCACCGTTGCTGAAGGTCCAGCCGTCCTTGACGGTGACGGTGTAGTTCTGCGAGTCGGAGGTGTCGATCTTCTCGGCGAGCATGTCCTTCGCCTCGCCGGTCTTCGGGTCGTACTTCTTCAGCCCCCGGAAGATCATGTCGAGGACCTTGCCGCCCTGCACCTCGTTGGTGTTGGCCGGCTCCAGCGGGTTCTGGGGGTCGCCCCAGGAGGAGCTGAGCACACCGCCGCCGTTCCCGCCGCCGCCCCCGTCCCCGCCCCCGCCGCCGCAGGCCGTCGCCGCGAGGGCTGCCGCCGCCGCGCAAGCGGCCCATTTGGCGTGCCTGGCTCCGCGCATGGAGTGCCTCCTCGTGCCCTGACTCGTCCGCTGGTCCGTTCCGGTCCAGCCTTGAGGGGCGTACTCGGGGGCGCACACCCGTCCGGTCCATACGGGTTGCCGGTGTCCTCCGGACGGGTGCAGGAGGTCCGGCGGCATGCGGAAGGGCGGCGGCGGGAGTCCTCCTCCCGCCGCCGCCCTTCCCCGACTGCCTCTGTGTGCCGGTCAGGCCTTGGAGACCGCCGCGCCGCCGTCGGCGTCGCCCTCCAACGCCTTCAGGCCCGGGTCCAGGACGATGTCCTCGGCCCTGGCCTCCGTCGAGCCCGCCTCCGGGAAGTGGCAGGCCGTCAGGTGGCCCTCACGGCTGCCGGAGAGCTGCACGAGCGGCGGCTCCTCGGTGGCGCACTTGTCCTGCGCCTTCCAGCACCGGGTGCGGAACCGGCAGCCGGAGGGCGGCGAGATCGGCGAGGGAACGTCGCCTTCGAGCCGGATGCGCTCCTTCTTCTCGGCGTCGAGGTCGACCTCCGGCACCGCGGACAGCAGGGCGTGCGTGTACGGGTGGCGGGGGCGGTTGTAGAGCGAGTCGCGGTCCGCGATCTCCACGACCTTGCCCAGGTACATCACCGCGATGCGCTGCGAGAAGTGCCGCACGATCGCCAGGTCGTGGGCGATGAAGACGAACGCGATCCCCATCTCCCGCTGCACCTCCTGCAGCAGGTTCACCACCTGGGCCTGGATCGACACGTCGAGGGCCGAGACGGGCTCGTCGGCGACGATCAGCTTCGGCTCCAGGGCGACGGCGCGCGCGACACCGATGCGCTGGCGCTGGCCGCCGGAGAACTCGTGCGGGAAGCGGTTGTAGTGCTCCGGGTTGAGACCGACGATCTCCAGGAGTTCCCGGACGCGCTTCTCGCGGCCGCCGGGCGGGTTGATCCCGTTGATCTCCATCGGGCCCGAGATGATCGTGCCGACGGTCTGCCTCGGGTTCAGCGACGCGTACGGGTCCTGGAAGATCATCTGGATCTCGGACCTGATCGGCGCCAGCTGTCGCCGGTTGGCGCGGCTGATGTCCTGGCCCTTGTACTCGATGGTCCCCTGGGTGGGCTCGTACAGGCGGGTCAGCAGCCGGCCGGTGGTCGACTTGCCGCAGCCGGACTCGCCGACGAGGCCGAGGCTCTCGCCCGGGTAGACCTCCAGGTCGACGCCGTCGACGGCCTTGACATGGCCGACGGTGCGCTTGATCGGGAAGCCGCCCTTGATCGGGAAGTGCTTCGCCAGATTGCGGACCTTGAGGAGCGGGCCGGTGTCACCGTCCCGCTGCTGCGGGAAGGTGTCGGCCACCGCTGTCTTCGTCTTGCTGGTCTTGCTGTTGTCGCTCATGGTGATGCCCCAGTCGCCGGTTTCCGCTCAGCCCAGCCGGGGCTGAATCTTGTCGATGAAGACCTGTTGCCGCTGGTCCCCCGTCAAGTGACAGGCGGCGGCGCGTCCCTGGCCGAGCAGCGGGCGCTCGCCCGAGCAACGGCTGCCGGAGACCAGGTCGGTGAAGCCGCACCGCGGGTGGAACGCGCATCCCGAGGGCGGGTTCATCAGCGAGGGCGGCGATCCCGGGATCGGTATCAGCGGCTCGTCGACGTCTGAGGTGAGGTTCGGCATCGAGCTCAGCAGGCCCCAGGTGTACGGGTGCTGCGGCGTCTTGAGCACCTCGCGCACCGTGCCGCGCTCGACGGCCCGGCCCGCGTACATGACCAGGATGTCGTCGGCCATGTTGCCGACCACGCCCAGGTCGTGGGTGATCATGATGATCGCGGAGCCGAACTCCTGCTGGAGGTCCTTGAGCAGGTCGAGGATCTGCGCCTGGACGGTCACGTCGAGCGCCGTGGTGGGCTCGTCCGCGATGAGCAGGTCGGGGTTGCACGAGAGGGCCATCGCGATCATGGCGCGCTGACGCATACCGCCGGAGAACTGGTGCGGGTAGTCGTCGACCCGCTGCTGCGGGTGCGGGATGCCGACCTTCTGCAGCAGGTCGATGGCGCGCACCCGGGCGTCCTTCTTGGACGCGCCGTTGTGCTTCATGAACGGCTCCGCGATCTGCCGGCCGACCGTGTAGTACGGCGACAGCGCGGTCAGCGCGTCCTGGAAGATCATCGCCATCTTCTTGCCGCGCAGCCTCTCCAGCTGCTTCTCACTGGCGTCGGTCAGCTCCTGGCCGTCCAGCGTGATCGATCCGTCGATCGCGGTCTTGCGGCGGTCGTGCAGCCCGAGGACGGCCAGGTTGGTCACCGACTTGCCGGAGCCGGACTCGCCCACGATGCCGAGGGTCTTGCCCCGCTCCAGGTCGAAGGAGAGCCCGTCCACCGCCTTGACGACGCCGCCCTCGGTGGAGAAGTGGACCTTGAGGTCGCGCACCGAGAGGAACGGGTCTCCCGCGGCGGCGGCCGGGGCCTCTTCGGGCTTGGTCTGAGTGGTCACGGTGGTTCTCCTAGGACAGGCGCACGCGCGGGTCGATGACGGCGTACAGGGCGTCCACGATCAGGTTGAAGACGATGATGAGTGCGGCACTGACCAGCATGACGCCCATCAGCATCGGCAGGTCCTTGTCAGTGACGGACTTCAGTGCGAGCCGGCCGATCCCGGCCAGGCCGAACGTCATCTCGGTCACCATGCCGCCGCCCATGAGGGCGGACAGGTCGATGCCGAGGATGGTCACGATGGGGACGAGGGAGCCGCGCCAGGCGTAGCGGAAGAAGGTGTAGTTGCCCGACATGCCCTTGGCGCGGGCCGCCCTCACATGTTCTTCCTGGAGCTGCTCGATCATCGAGGAGCGGCTCATCCGGGTGTAGTTGGCGGTGAAGATGGTCGCCATCACGACCCAGGGGATCAGCAGGCCCATGAACCAGCCGCCGAGGTCCTCGGAGAAGGGCACGTACTTCGGCTTGTCCAGCCAGCCCGTCGAGTACACCAGCGGGATCATCACCAGCGGGCCGAGGAAGTAGATCTGCAGCGAGCTGATGACCAGCGAACCGGAGCTGAACGTCTTGTCGATCCAGGTGCCGCGGAACTTGGCGGCCAGCAGACCGGCGCCGAGGCCGAGGGTGAGGAAGACCAGCAGGCTGCCGAGGGTCAGCGAGATGGTCACCGGGAAGCGGTCGAGGATCGTGTCCCAGACGTTCTGGTTGTTGGCGAAGGAGACGCCGAAGCAGGGAGCGCTGCAGTGGCCGACGGCGAAGTCACGGCCGGCGAAGATGCCGATCAGGAAGTTCCAGTACTGCACCGGGACCGGCTTGTCGAGGCCCAGGTTCTGGTGAATGATCGCCAGCGCGTCCGGAGTGCAGTTCTTGCCACAGGCCAGCATGGCCGGGTCCTGCGGGATCGCGAAGAACATGAAGAAGGTGAAGGCACTGATCAACACCAGGATCAGCGCTGCGCCGAAGGTCCGGCGAATCAGGAATTGAAGCATGGCAGACAGCTGCTCTCAGGACTGCGGCAGTCGGATGGGGAGGTCTGGAGGGGATCAGGGCCCGGTGGGGGCGCTCCGCCGCGCGCCCCCACCGGTTTCCCGACCGAGCGGACTACTTCTTGAGGAAGATCCGGGTCACGTCCACGTAGCTCGAGTCCGAGCTGTAGCGGATGCCGCCGATGTTCGAACCGAAGATCTGGAAGACCTTGGTGTAGTAGATCGGGGCGGCCGGGTTGACTTCCTTGGAGATGTACTCGCTCAGCTCGGCCCAGGCCTTGGTGGCCTCCGCCGTGTCCGTGATCGTCTCGATGCGCTTGATCTCGGAGTTCACGTGCTCGTCGTTGATGTGCGAGTAGTTCGACGCGCCGTCCTGGATCTGCGTGCCGTCGTACGACGGCGGGATGACCGTGGAGGCGGACGGCCAGTCCTGGCCCCAGCCGGTCATGTACAGGTCGTAGCCGTTCTTGACCTTGCCGACCTGCTCGTACCAGGTGGCGGAGTCGATCTCCTTCTTCTGGATGTCCAGACCGATCTTCTCCAGGGCGTCGGCGATCAGGACGGCCTGCTTCTGGCGGGTCGGCGTGTTGCCGTAGGCGTAGACGAGGCTCTTGCCCTCGAAGCCACCCTCCTTGATCAGCTTCTTGGCGGCCGCGATGTCACCGTTCGGCTTCTTGAGCCGGTTGAACGGGTCGAACTTGTCGTTGTAGCCCGGGGTCGTGGGCGACATCAGCGAGTTGGCGACCTCACCGCCGTAGGCACCACCGTCGGCCTTGAAGACCGAGTCGGAGGGCAGCGCCAGGGTGATCGCGTCACGGAGCTTCTTGTCCTTGATGCGGTCCATGTTGAAGTTCAGCTGCCACACGTACGGGGCGTAGCCCTGGATCGTGCGGTTCTTCATCGCGTTCTTGTCGCCCACCACCTTCTGCAGCTGCGTGGTGGCGACCTGACCCGTGAACATCATGGCGTTCTTGGCCTCGCCCTGGTCGGCGAGGAGGGTCTTGGTCTGGTCCTCGTCGTCGTGGTTCATCGAGATGTTGAACCCGTCGACGTACTGGTGGCGCACCGAGTCGGACTTCGGGTCCCACTGGGTGTTCTTCACCAGCTTCATGGACTTGCCCGGCTTGAAGTCGGCGATCTTGTACGGGCCGACGGCGACGGGGGCGTTGTCGTACTTCTCCTTGGTGTCCGTCTCCTCCGGCACGACGCTGTAACCGGGCATGGTCAGCATCTGCGGGACGTCGGGACGCGCCTTCTTGAAGTGCATGACGATCGTCTTGTCGTCCGGC
Source organism: Streptomyces sp. NPDC034099 (assembly GCF_055575415.1). Classification (NCBI taxonomy): domain Bacteria; kingdom Bacillati; phylum Actinomycetota; class Actinomycetes; order Kitasatosporales; family Streptomycetaceae; genus Streptomyces; species Streptomyces sp. NPDC034099. The sequence continues at coordinate 353,995 of NZ_JBVISR010000001.1, forward strand.
GTCTCCAGGACGGAGTCGGGCAGGTGCTTGCCCTTGTCCGGGCCCGCGTAGGCGTCGCGGTAGGTGGTGCCGTCACCGGACAGCCACTGCTGCAGGTAGGTCGGGCCGTCGGTGATGTAGTTGGCGTACAGGCGCTCGATCGTGTGGCGGATGTCCGCCGAGTTGATCGGGTTGCCGTTCGCGTCCTTCAGGTTGTCCTTGAGGGTGTACGTCCAGGTCTTGCCGCCGTCGGACGCCTTGCCCGCGTCGGTGGCGAGGTCGCCCACGACGGTCAGGTTGCCGTTCTCGTCCTCGTCGTACTGGGTCAGACCGCGGAAGATGAGGCGGCTGAGCAGCTTGCCGTCCGAGACGTAGATCTGGCCCGGGTCCAGGTGGGAGAAGTCCGCCTCCTGGTACACGGTCGCGATGCCGCCCGGCTTGGCACCGGGGACCTCGGGGGCCGGGCCGGTGGACGCCTGCGCGTCACCGATCTGCACCGGCTTCGACTGCGACTTGGCGTCTTCCTTCTTCTTGCTGTTGTCCTTGGCGGAGCTGCCGCCGTCGCCGCCGCCGCAGGCGGTGAGGGTCAGGGCGCCGGCTGCGACCGCGACTATGGCGGCCGTGGCGGTGCGGTTGCGGAGAATGCTCATAGGGACGAATCCACCTGCCTGTGAGTAGTGAGCACTGCTGGTACGTGGCCGGGGCCGGGCTGAGCGGCACCGAACCGGCCGGGCGAGGATGTGGGGGGTCCCCCTGGCCTCAGCGGTTTCCCTTGGGGTCGAAGGCGTCCCGGATCGAGTCACCGAGGAGGTTGAAGGCCACCATGAAGACGACCATGGCGACGCCGGGGAAGAGCATGTAGTAGGGGTCCTGCTCGACGATGTCCGCGCCGATGGCGAACATCCGCCCCCAGTCCGGCGTGGGCTCGACGTACCCCACGCCCACGAAGGACAGGAACGCGATGCTGAGGATCGTGCTCGGCAGCGTGAGCGTCGCCTGTACCAGCGTCGGAGTGACGATGTTGGGCAGCAGTTCCTTGCGGAGGATGCGCCAGGGCGAGGCTCCGGAGATGCGGGCCGCCTCGATGAACTCCCGGTCGCGCAGGGACATCGTGGCGCCCCGGACGATCCGGGCCATGCTCATCCAGCCCAGGAAGGACAGCACGATGATGATCGCGGAGGCGCGCACATAGGTGGGCGTCTCCTTGTCCGGGGCGACGAACACCGTGGTGATGACGGGCATCGCGGCGACGAAGAAGAGCTGGCTGGGCAGCGCCATGAAGAAGTCGGTGATCCGGCCGAGCCAGTAGTCGATCTTCCCGCCGAAGTAGCCGCCGGCCAGGCCGATCAGGACGCCCAGCACCGTCATGATGAGGGTCGCCGCGAGCGCGGTGGCCATCGAGTTGCGCATGCCGTACAGCAGCTGGGTGAACACGTCGCGGCCCAGGCCCGGTTCGATGCCGAACCAGAAGTCGCCGTCGATGCCGCCGAAGGGCGCGGCGGGCATGGTGAACATGTCCAGGAGGTCGGGGTTCTCCTGCCCGTACAGGGTATACGGGTCCTTGCCGTAGACCTTCGAGATCAGTGGCGCCGCCGCCGCGACCACGAAGAAGAACAGGACGATGCAGGCAGAGATCACACCGGCCCGGTCGCGCTTGAAGCGCGCCCACATCAACTGGCCGGGCTTGCGCCCTTCCGGCTCCTTGGGCTTCGGGGCGTCGCCCTGCGGCGCGCTCTCTTTGTCCAAGACGGAAGAGGCTTCAGCACCCTCAATCTCGATTGGACTCGTCATGATTCGTCCATTTCACAGGTAGGAGGTCGTCGGGAGTGCACGCGGCCGACGGCCTTCGCACGGCGTACGTCTTTCGCAGCGCGCGAGGGGAACAAAGACGGAGGGGCGGCACGGTCCCGGGAGAACCCTGGCTCGCGGTCGGCGACTACCGACCGACGGCGCACTACGTCAAGGAAGTTCGCGACGCCGGGCCGCTGCCGCGTCAACCGTGACGGCACTGAACGCACCCGCGGGGCCTACACCTGCCATCGGGGACGACGCGACCCATATGGCGCTTGTGGCACCTCGCATGGGTTCCTCCTCATGAATCCGCTGGTTCACCGCAAAGAGGAGCACACGACACATTCCGGCCATCGGCCGGTGATGAGATCGCCTGGCACCCTCACGCTCGCGAGCCTGCGCCCCGTCAGCGCGTGACCCGTTTATCCGAGCTCTACGCGCCTAACTATCTGCCATCCTCCGGGGAACGAACCACAGGTTCGAGGTCTCGGTTCGATCACAGATAGGGGCCAGATCTTTCAAAATCCGGACAAAGGGTTTGGTGCGAGATCGCTGCGAAACGGACTTGTTACACATCTAACGGTGGTGACCGTCCGTATAACGGACGTCCGCGCGACAGAAATTGATTGCGCGTAACGTGCGGTGGGTGCAAGCTGACCCGCAGGTATGTCCCGCGCCCGGCACGTCCGTCGGCGCCGGCCCCCGGACCCCCGGACGGGACCGCCCGTCGGCACTCCGGGCGGAGTGCTTCCGCGCAGGTTAGTGCGGGCCTGCCCACTCTGCCCCGCCCCGCCGGGAAATCGAGGGTTTTCCCTACCCCCGCGCCCCACCCGCGTCGGCATCACGCCAAACGGCACCGGACACCACGTGAGCCGTGGTGTCCGGTGCCGTCCGTCGTGCGGTGGGTCAGCCGTGCTTGGCGCGGCTGGCGGCGCGGGCGCGCTCGCGGGCGTCCAGGTTCACCTTGCGGATCCGGACGGCCTCCGGGGTCACCTCGACGCACTCGTCGTCGCGGCAGAACTCCAGGGACTGCTCCAGCGACAGCTTGCGCGGCGGGACGATCGCCTCGAAGGAGTCGGCCGAGGAGGAGCGCATGTTGGTGAGCTTCTTCTCCTTGGTGATGTTCACGTCCATGTCGTCGGCGCGGGAGTTCTCGCCGACGATCATGCCCTCGTACACCTCGGTGCCGGGGTCCGTGAAGAGCACGCCGCGCTCCTGGAGGTTGGTCATCGCGAACGCGGTGACGGCACCGGAGCGGTCGGCGACCAGCGAGCCGTTGTTGCGGGTCGTCAGGGTGCCGAACCAGGGCTCGTGGCCCTCGTGGATGGAGTGGGCGATGCCGGTGCCGCGGGTCTGGGTGAGGAACTCCGTCCGGAATCCGATCAGGCCGCGCGAGGGGACCACGAACTCCATGCGGACCCAGCCCGAGCCGTGGTTGGACATGTTGTCCATCCGGCCCTTGCGCACGCCCATCAGCTGCGTGACCGCGCCCATGTGCTCCTCGGGCACGTCGATCGTCATGCGCTCGACGGGCTCGTACGTCTTGCCGTCGACCTCCTTGGTGACGACCTGCGGCTTGCCGATGGTCAGCTCGAAGCCCTCGCGGCGCATCTGCTCGACCAGGATGGCCAGCGCCAGCTCACCGCGGCCCTGCACCTCCCAGGCGTCCGGGCGCTCAGTGTCCAGGACGCGCAGCGAGACGTTGCCGATCAGCTCGCGGTCCAGGCGGTCCTTGACCTGGCGGGCGGTGACCTTGCGGTCCTTGACGACCGCCTTGTTGTCCGCGCCCTTGCCGGTGGCGCCGCGGCCGACCAGCGGGGAGGTGTTGGTGCCGATGGTCATGGAGATCGCGGGCTCGTCCACCGTGATCAGCGGCAGCGGGACCGGGTTCTCCACGTCGGCCAGAGTCTCGCCGATCATGATGTCCGGGATGCCGGCGACGGCGCAGATGTCACCGGGGCCGGCCTTCTCGGCGGGCTTGCGAGTGAGCGCCTCGGTCATCATCAGCTCGGAGATCCGCACGTTCTGCACGGACCCGTCGCGCTTCATCCAGGCGACGGTCTGGCCCTTCTTCAGCTCGCCCTGGTGCACGCGGAGCAGCGCGATACGGCCGAGGAAGTTGTCGGCGTCCAGGTTGGTCACGTGCGCCTGGAGCGGGGCGTCCTCGTCGTAGGTCGGCGCCGGGATGTAGTCCAGGATCGTCGAGAAGAACGGCTCCAGGCTGGTGGAGTCGGAGGGGACCGTGCCGTCCTCGGGCTTGGTGAGGGAGGCGACGCCGTCCCGGCCGCAGGCGTAGACGATCGGGAACTCGATCTGCTCCTCGTCGGCGTCCAGGTCGAGGAAGAGGTCGTACGTCTCGTTGACGACCTCGTCGATCCGGGCGTCCGGGCGGTCCGTCTTGTTGATGCACAGGATGATCGGCAGCCGCTGGCTGAGCGCCTTGCGCAGCACGAAGCGGGTCTGCGGCAGCGGGCCCTCGGAGGCGTCCACGAGCAGCACGACACCGTCGACCATCGACAGACCGCGCTCGACCTCGCCGCCGAAGTCGGCGTGGCCGGGGGTGTCGATGATGTTGATGGTGATGACGTCGCCGCCATCCTTCGGGTGGTACTTCACCGCCGTGTTCTTCGCCAGGATCGTGATGCCCTTCTCACGCTCCAGGTCGTTCGAGTCCATCATGCGGTCGTCGACGCCTTCGAGCTGGTGCGCGGCGAAGGCGCCGGCCTGCTTGAGCATTCCGTCGACGATGGTGGTCTTGCCGTGGTCGACGTGGGCGACGATGGCGACGTTGCGGATGTCGTGACGCGTTGTAGACGCGGCCATAAGTGGCTTACTCCCGGAGGGTGTGAGGACGGCCGTCGCGGACGTCCGTGTCACGCGGGCCTGCCGGGCGGTACATGCCACGGCCTCACCCAATGGTACGGGGCCCCGGGGACTGCGGCTTGCCAGGAGGGTTCAGGACGAGGGCGACGCCGAGGACGGGGCGGAGGGCCGGGAGCCCTGGGCGCCCTTCTTGAGGAAGCCCATGTCCTCGTAGACCGGCGTCTCGAAGCCGAAGGCTCCCGCGTTGGCGAGGTTCTCGCGGGCCGCCACCAGCTGGGGGCGCTGGTAGAGGGGGACGGAGCCGGCCGCCGCCCAGATCCGCGAGTCGGCCTTGCGCAGCAGGTCCCGGGCCTCTTTCTGGTCCAGGGTGCCCATGGCCCGGTCGAAGAGCTGGTCGACCTGGTCGGTGCCGACCCGGGTGTAGTTCTGCGCGACGTTCAGGGAACCGTCGGCGGCCGGGACGGGCTTGGCGTAGATGGGGCGGGCGTCGGTGGCCGGGAAGGCGGAGGCGGGCCAGGAGTAGAGCGCCAGGTCGTACTCGCCGGCGGCGATGTGGTCCTTGAAGTAGCTCTCGTCCGGCACCTTGGTGACCTCGGTGCCGATGCCGATCTCCTTCAGCATGTCCGTGATGCGGTCGGCCACGGTGCGCAGGGTCTCGGAGCCGGGGCCGGAGGGGAGCACGAAGCGGAGGGTGAGCGCCTTGCCGTCCTTGGCGAGCGGGGCCGCCGCCGAGCCGGCCGGGGCCGCGGTGCCCTTGGGGGCGTAGGCGCCGGGCGCGCCGCCCTGCGCGGTGTTCTTGCCGCTGCTGTGCTTCTCGCCGCTCTCCTGGTCGGCGCCGTCCTTGGCGTCGTCGCCGCCGTTCTTGTCGTCCTCGCCGACGATGTAGGTGCCGTCGTCGTCGCCCTCGGACTGCTGCTCGTCCTTCTCGTCCTTGCCGTCCTCGTCCTTCTCGTCTTTCTCGTCCTTCGTTTCCTTCTCGGCGCCGGCCGCCTCCTCGCCGCCCTTCTTCTTCACGGGGCCGCCGGGGACCCATCCGGCGTCCGCGAGCAGGGCCCGGGCCTCCTTGGCGTTCTGCTCGCCGAGCGCGCCGCTGCCGTCGGCGTAGGCGGGCTGGCCGGACAGGGCGAGGTGGCTGCCCACGGGCTCGGCGGGCAGGCCGAGCGGCTTGAGCACCGCCTTGGCCAGCTTCCCGCGGTCCAGGGCACGGGCCACGGCCCTGCGGACGCGCTCGTCGGCGAGGGGGCCGTCGGAGCCGTTGAGGGCGAGCTGGGTGTAGGCGGGTTCCAGCGACTTGCGGACCTCGAAGCCGCTCAGGGCCTGCTGACGGCGCCGGGCCTTCGCCTCGGCCTCGCTCCGCTCCTCGCGGGCGAGGACCTCCTCCTCGGCGGCCTCCTCGTCGGAGCCGTTGGCGACGGCCCAGGAGCGCAGCGCCTCGGCGGCGGACCTGCCCTGCGGGCCGGGGGCCGGGGTGCCGCCGGGGCCCATGAGCGGGGTGCCGGTGGCGGGATCCCGGGGCCCGGCGGCCAGGCTGACCTCGTCGGCGGTCTCCGGGTCGATCTCGGCGAGGTCGAGCTTGCCGGCGACCAGTGCGGAGACCCGCTCGTCGCGGGGGACGGCGCGCAGCACGATCTGGTCCAGTTTCGCCGGCTCGCCCCACCAGCGCGGGTTGCCGGTGAGGACGACCCGGTCGCCCTTGGTGTCGACCTTCTTGACCGCGAAGGGCCCGGCGCTGACCTTGAGCGTCCGCCGCGCGCCGTCGTTGAAGGCGTCGGGGGTGCCCGTGACGTCCTTCGGGTACAGGGGCGTGAACAGGGCCTTCCAGTCGGCGTAGGGCCGGCTGAAGGTGACCTTGACCTCCAGGTCGTTCGCGCCGCGCTCGATCTTCTCGATGCGGTCGTAGCCGGCGTTGCGGGCGGTCCAGTAGGCGCTGTCCTTCCCGGACAGGGCGCGCCACTGGGCGGCGAAGTCCGCGGCGCCGATCTCCCGGCCGTCGCTCCAGACCGCCTGCTGGTTCAGCTTGTACAGGACGACCTGCTTGGGCTCGGTGTCGACGACCTCGGCCGACTCCAGGTAGTCGGGGTTGCGCACCGGGCTGCCGGTCTCGTCCATGCGGTACATGGAGGGCAGTACGGCCTGCGCGACGCGGGTCGTGGTGGCGTCGGCGTCCGACTGGAAGGCGTTCAGTGTGTCCGGCACGGAGTCCACGGCCCAGCGCAGGGTGCCGCCGTCGGAGATGCGGGCGCGGGCCGCGGCGGCGACGTCCTGCCCGGCGAGCGGCTTGCCCGACGGGTCCTCGGAGGTGCAGCCGGCCAGCGCGGGAACCGCGAGGACACCCGCGGTGAGGAAAGCGACCGAACGCATGACCGCGCGCGGTCCGACGCCGACGTGGGACATCTCTGCTACCTCCGGAAGGCCGCGTTTGCGAGATTTGCGGTATTCAGGTTGATCATTTGTATCCGGACGGGGATGCGGCAACTGAAGGGGAAACGGTTCCGCCACGCTGGGAGACACGGCGACGACGGTGCGTAAGCTCACCCGTGCGGCTCAACGCCACCCGCGGTGCACCCACACGCCCCGGCCAATCGCTGCACATCCCTTCCCAGCGACTGGTGTGACGCGCGACACTCTCAGGCGCACCAGCGTCGCTCCCCAGCCCGGCCGCCCCTTGCCGTGTCCGACGGAAGTGAGGTCACGTCTTGTCCGTGCACGACGATCTGTCATCGGTGCAGCGCAGCCTCGACGAGCTGTCCCGGACGGTGACCCGGCTGGAACAGCAGCTGGGCAGCGGTGGCCTGGAGGTCCGCCGGGTCCGTACCGACGCCGACCATCTGCGCGAGAGCCTCGCGCTGCTGCGGGCGGCGGCTGCCGCGCCGGACGCCCCCACGCGCCCGGACCTCGTCCCGATCCCCGACACGCCGTACGACGGCTCGCTGTGGACGGACTCGGACGACGAGGGCCTCGGCGCCCGCGACCGCCGCGCTCCCTGAACCCGACCCGACCGACCGGAGTCGCCCAGTGGCAACTGGTACCGAACCTCCAGCCACCGAAGACCGTCCCCCGGGCGGTGGCGTCCACACCCCGACGCGCGCCGCCATCCGCGCCCCGCACCTGCGCACCGACCGCTGGTGGCTGGCACCGGCCGCCACCGCGGCGGGCCTGCTGGCCTTCATCGCCTACTCGAGCTGGCGGGCCTTCGCGAACGCCGACTACTACGCGGCCCCGTACGTCTCGCCCTTCTACTCCCCCTGTCTGGCGGAGAACTGCGAGCCGATGCGCTCGGGGCCCAACTGGGAACTCTTCGGCACCTGGTGGGGCGTCTCCCCCGCGATCATCATCCTGATCTTCCCGCTCGGCTTCCGCCTGACCTGCTACTACTACCGCAAGGCCTACTACCGGGGATTCTGGGCGTCCCCGCCGGCCTGCGCGGTGGCCGAGCCGCACAAGAAGTACACCGGCGAGACCCGCTTCCCGCTGATCCTGCAGAACGTCCACCGGTACTTCTTCTACGCGGCGCTGCTGGTCGCGGGCATCCTCACCTACGACACCGTGCTCGCCTTCCGCGACGAGCACTACGCGTGGGGCCACATGGGGCTCGGCACCCTGGTGTTCCTCGCCAACATCGCGCTGATCTGGGCGTACACCCTCTCCTGCCACTCCTGCCGGCACATCGTCGGCGGCAAGCTCAGGCACTTCTCGCGGCATCCCGTGCGCTACCGGATGTGGCAGCTGGTGGGCAGGCTCAACGCCCGGCACATGCAGCTCGCCTGGGCGTCGCTGGTGAGCGTGGCGCTCGCCGACTTCTACGTCTACCTGGTCGCGTCCGGGGTCTTCGACGATCCGCGCTTCTTCTGACGACTTCCGATGAGTGAGGCCTTTTGATGTCCGTGGTCGACCGGCAGGAATGGGACGTCGTCGTGGTGGGCGCGGGCGGCGCCGGGCTGCGCGCCGCGATCGAGGCCCGCGAACGGGGCGCCCGTACGGCCGTGATCTGCAAGTCGCTGTTCGGCAAGGCGCACACCGTGATGGCCGAGGGCGGCATCGCCGCCTCCATGGGCAACGTCAACTCCGGCGACAACTGGCAGGTCCACTTCCGCGACACGCTGCGCGGCGGCAAGTTCCTCAACCAGTGGCGGATGGCCGAACTGCACGCCCAGGAGGCACCGCAGCGGGTGTGGGAACTGGAGACCTGGGGCGCGCTGTTCGACCGTACGAAGGACGGCCGGATCTCGCAGCGCAACTTCGGCGGCCACGAGTACCCGCGCCTCGCCCACGTCGGCGACCGCACGGGTCTGGAGCTGATCCGCACCCTCCAGCAGAAGATCGTCTCGCTCCAGCAGGAGGACTTCCGCGAGACCGGGGACCACGAGTCCCGGCTGAAGGTCTTCCAGGAGTGCACGGTCACCCGCGTGCTCAAGGAGGGCCGCGAGGTCTCGGGCGTCTTCGGCTACGAGCGCGAGAGCGGCCGCTTCTTCGTCCTTCAGGCGCCCTCGGTGGTGATCGCCACCGGCGGCATCGGCAAGTCGTTCAAGGTGACGTCGAACTCGTGGGAGTACACGGGCGACGGTCACGCCCTGGCGCTGCTGGCCGGGGCTCCGCTGCTGAACATGGAGTTCGTGCAGTTCCACCCGACGGGCATGGTCTGGCCGCCCTCGGTGAAGGGCATCCTGGTCACCGAGTCGGTGCGCGGCGACGGCGGGGTGCTGCGCAACTCCGAGGGCAAGCGGTTCATGTTCGACTACGTCCCGGACGTCTTCAAGGAGAAGTACGCCGAGTCGGAGGCGGAGGGCGACCGCTGGTACGACGACCCGGACCACAACCGCCGCCCGCCCGAGCTGCTCCCCCGCGACGAGGTCGCCCGCGCGATCAACGCCGAGGTGAAGGAGGGCCGGGGCTCACCGCACGGCGGGGTCTTCCTCGACGTGTCCACCCGGATGTCCGCCGAGGTGATCCGGCGCCGGCTGCCGTCCATGTACCACCAGTTCAAGGAGCTGGCGGACGTGGACATCACGGCGGAGGCGATGGAGGTCGGGCCCACCTGCCACTACGTCATGGGCGGCGTCGCCGTCGACTCCGACACCGCCGCCGCGCGCGGGGTGCCGGGGCTGTTCGCCGCCGGTGAGGTGGCCGGCGGCATGCACGGCTCCAACCGGCTGGGCGGCAACTCGCTGTCCGACCTGCTGGTGTTCGGACGCCGGGCGGGGCGGTACGCGGCCGAGTACGCGGCGGGGCGGCCGGACGGGGACGGGCGCGCCCGGGTCGACGACGCGCAGGTGGACGCCGCGGCCGCGGAGGCGCTGCGGCCGTTCTCCGCCGAGACGCAGGAGCCCGGTGCCGGGCCGCCGGAGAACCCGTACACCCTCCACCAGGAACTCCAGCAGACCATGAACGACCTGGTGGGGATCATCCGTCGCGAGGCGGAGATGAAGCAGGCCCTGGAGAAGCTGGCGGAGCTGCGGGTGCGTGCCCGCCGGGCCGGGGTGGAGGGGCACCGGCAGTTCAACCCGGGCTGGCACCTCGCCCTGGACCTGCGCAACATGCTGCTGGTCAGCGAGTGCGTGGCGCGGGCCGCGCTGGAGCGCACCGAGTCGCGCGGCGGGCACACCCGGGAGGACCATCCGTCGATGGACCGGCGCTGGCGCCCGGCCAACCTGCTCTGCTCGCTGGCCGATCCGGCCGGCGACCTCGCGGCGACGGACCCGGAGCGCGGCCGGATCGCCCTGGAGCGGCAGACCACCGAGCCGATCCGGCCCGACCTGCTCGCCCTCTTCGACAAGGAGGAGCTGGTGAAGTACCTCGCCGACGACGAGCTGGAGGGCCTGTCCGAATGAGCGGCTACGAGGCCCGCTTCAAGGTGTGGCGCGGTGACGTGGAGGGCGGTGGCCTCGCCGACTTCACGGTCGAGGTGAACGAGGGCGAGGTGGTGCTCGACATCATCCACCGCCTCCAGGCCACCCAGGCCCCCGACCTCGCGGTGCGCTGGAACTGCAAGGCGGGCAAGTGTGGTTCGTGCTCGGCCGAGGTCAACGGGCGGCCCCGGCTGCTGTGCATGACCCGCATGTCCGTGTTCACCCGTGAGGAGACGATCACCGTCACGCCGCTGCGCGCCTTCCCGGTGATCCGGGACCTGGTGACGGACGTCGGCTTCAACTACACCAAGGCCCGCGAGGTCCCGGCCTTCGTCCCGCCCGCCGACCTAGGGCCGGGCGAGTACCGGATGATGCAGGAGGACGTGGAACGTTCGCAGGAGTTCCGCAAGTGCATCGAGTGCTTCCTGTGCCAGGACACCTGCCATGTCGTGCGGGACCACGAGGAGAACAAGCCCGCCTTCGCGGGCCCGCGCTTCCTCATGCGCGTCGCCGAACTGGACATGCACCCGCTGGACGCCGCCGGTGACACCGGCCTGGACCGGTCACGCACCGCCCAGGACGAACACGGCCTGGGCTACTGCAACATCACCAAGTGCTGCACAGAGGTGTGCCCCGAGGGCATCAGGATCACGGACAACGCGCTGATCCCCCTGAAGGAACGGGCCGTGGACCGCAAGTACGACCCGCTGGTGTGGCTGGGCTCGAAGATCGGGCGCCGCTCCCGGGACCGGTCCTAGCGGACCCAGCCGTCCCGGTACTCCTCCCAGTTCGTGTCCGTCGCCGCGAAGTCGATGTACGGGGCGACGCCGAAGAGCTCGCGGTCGGCGTCCGTCCGGGACAGGCCGAGGCGGACGCCGCGCACGGCGGCGGCGACGGTCTCGGCGTGACCCCAGTGGTCGAAGTTGCTCTCGTGGTAGAAGGGCAGGCCCATCAGCAGGTGGGTCGTGGGCGGGGTGACCTCCAGGGCGAGGGAGGTCTGCTGGGCCACGTAGCCGCCGTAGGTGCTCTCCAGCGGCTGCGCGGTGTCGTAGGACATCACGGCGATCTGGTCGACGCGGCGGGCGACCTGGCCGAAGAAATCCTGCGACCACCACTTGGGGTGCTGGGTGAACAGGCCGAAGACGGAGTGCAGGGCCGGCAGCGGGTCGATCTGGTGGGCGGCGACGGAGAGTTGCGCGTCCCGGGCGCGGGTGACGGCGCGTACGCCGTCCAGGAGCGAGAGGTAGTTCCGGTCGCCCGAGTGCAGCGGTTCCAGGTCCAGGTGGACTCCGTCGTAGCCCGCGTCCAGGACCTGGCGGGCGGAGTCGACGACGGCGGCGCGGGTGTCGGCCTGCTCCAGGCGCATGCCGTCGGGGCCCTCGGTGGCGAGGACGTCGCCGAGGAAGGCCTGGACGCGGACGCCGGGGAGTTGCCGGTGCACGCCGTCGATCAGCCAGCGGGCCTTGGGGTAGAGCGCCTCGGGCAGCGTGCCGTCGTGCTCCATCGGGCCGGTGTGCACGTACAGGTCCCGGATGCCGGTGGTCCTGAGGCCGCGGGCCAGCGCGGTGAGGTCCGCGTCCTTCTTGCGGCCGTCGACCCAGGCGTGGCCGAGCCAGATCGCGTCGCGGTCGCGGGTGTGGGTGCCGTCCGCGGGGTCGCCCATGTAGGTGATGCGGAGGGCGGCCTCGGCGGTGAGGAGGGGGAGGAGCAGGACGAGGAGGACGGCGAGGGTGATGCGGCGGGTGCGGCGGAGCCGCTTCTTCCTGGGCCCCGGTGGAGGCTGGGCGCCGTCGGCGGCTGTCGGTTCGGCTGCCGGTACGGCCGTCGGTTCGGTGTTTCTTGGCTCCGTGTCCTCCACGGGTGTCCCCTCCCTGTGGCCCGGCCCCGGTCGCGGTGACCGGTCGCCGCGCGTACGCTCCGAGCGTGGTGCCAGCGGGGACGACTCGAACCGGTGTTCCGGTTGCGGTCAGGGGTGCGTGACGATGATCTCCGCGGATCTGGTGCCGCCCCTGGTCGCGGCCGGGGCGGCCCTGCTGCTGGCCGGGTACGGGCATGTGCGCCGCACCCGGCGGGCCCGGACGCGTACGACTCCGGGGCGGGTCAGAACAGGCTCAGCAGGGCCTCCGCCGGATCGGTGAGCTGGGTGTCGGCGCCCGGCAGGGGCAGCTCGAACCAGACCGTCTTGCCGCGCGGCGTACGGCGTGAGCCCCAGGCCGCGCTGAGCAGGCCGACCAGTTGCAGGCCGCGGCCGCCCTCGTCGGTGTCGCGGGCGCGGCGTCGGCGCGGCTGGACCAGGCCGGAGTCCCAGACCTCGCAGACCAGCGTGCGGTCGAGCAGGAGGCGGAGCCTGATCTCGCCCTCGCCGTAGCGGAGCGCGTTGGTGACGAGTTCGCTGACGAGCAGTTCGGTGGTGTCGACCAGCGGCTCCATGTCCCAGGCGAGCAGCTGGGCGCGGGCGTACTCGCGGGCCCGGCCGACGCTGCGGGGCTCCCGCGGGAGGGTCCAGTCGCCGACCGAGTCGCTGGGCAGGCCCTGGACTCGGGCCATCAGCAGGGCGATGTCGTCCTCGCCGTGGTGGCTGTCGAGGGTGTTGAGGACCTGGTCGCAGACGTCCTCCAGGGGCTGGGTGGGGTCGGTGAGGGCGCCCACGAAGGCCTGGAGGCCCTCGTCGAGGGGGTGATCGCGGCTCTCGACCAGGCCGTCGGTGTAGAGGGCGAGCAGGGCGCCCTCGGGCAGTTCGACCTCCACCTCCTCGAAGGGCTCCCCGCCCACGCCGAGCGGCAGGCCCGGCGGCACGTCCAGCATCAGCGCGGTCTCACCGGGCTCGACCAGGACGGGCGGCAGGTGGCCCGCGTTGGCGAAGGTGCAGCGCCGGGTCACCGAGTCGTAGACGGCGTACACGCAGGTCGCCAGGTAGACCTCGGACAGGTCGGCCTCGCGGGGGCGGCGGGCGGCCCGGGTGGCCTGCTGGACGCCTCCGGGAGCGCCGAGGCCGCGGGCGATCTCGTCCAGCTGGGAAAGCACCTCGGCCGGTTCGATGTCGAGCTGGGCCAGGGTGCGTACGGCGGTGCGCAGTTCGCCCATGGCGACGGCGGCGCGCAGACCGCGGCCCATGACGTCGCCGACGACCAGCGCGGTGCGGTGCCCGGGGAGTTCGATGACGTCGAACCAGTCGCCGCCGACCTCGCTGGCCCGGCCGGTGGCCGCGTTGCCGGGCAGGTAGCGGCAGGCGATGTCGAGTCCCGATGCCTCCGGGTCGCCGGGCGGGAGCAGCGAGCGTTGCAGTATCAGCGCGCGTTCGTGTTCGCGCCGGTAGAGGCGGGCGTTGTCGATGCAGACGGCGGCGCGCGCGGCCAGTTCCACGGCGAGGTCGCGGTCGCGGTCGCCGAACGGCTCGCTGCCCTTGGTGCGGGCGAACTGGACGAGTCCGACGACCGTGTCGTGGGCGACCATCGGCACGGCGAGCGTGGACTGCACCAGACCGCCGTCCTCGGCGGGGACGGCGCGCGGCCGGGCGGTGCGCAGAGCGTCCGCGCAGGGCGAGTTGAACGGGTAGTGGTGGACGGCGCCGAGCTCGACCTGCTCGCCGGTGCCGAGGAAGGGCGCGTCCGAGACGGCGCTGGAGAAGGCGACACGGCGCAGTTCCGCGCTGCCGTCGGCGAGTCCTGGCGGGCTCTGGTCGCCGACCAGCAGGCCCTGGTAGAGGTCGACGGTGGCCAGGTCGCAGAAGCCGGGGACGACGACGTCGAGGAGTTCGCGGGCGGTGGTCTCCAGGTCGAGGGAGTTGCCGATGCGGGCGCCGGCCTCGTTGAGGAGGGCGAGGTTGCGCCGGGCGGCGGCGGCCTCGCGGGCGGCCTGGCGGCGGGCGGTGATGTCGGTGCCGAGCCAGGCGACGCCGATGGGCCGGCCGGAACCGCTGTGCACGCGGTAGAGGTTGACGGACCAGTGGCGGCGTTCCTCGGTGCCCGGCACGAAGCCCGTGACGTGCATGTCCGTGATGGAGTCGCCGGTCTCCAGGACCCGGCGCAGGGTCGCGGAGACCCGGTCGGCCTCGGCGCGCGGCAGGTAGTCGTGGACGCCCTTGCCCCGGTGGTCGTCGGGGGTGCCGCCGAAGGTGGCGGCGAACCGCTGGTTGGCACGGCGCACCCGCAGGTCGGGGTCGATCAGCAGGAACCCGAACGGAGACTGGCCGAATATGGCCTGCGACGCGGCGAGGTCGGTCTCGATGCTGCGCAGGACGCGGACGTCGACGACGATGCAGACGGCGGCCTTCTCCCCGTCCTCCGTGCGCGTCGGCATGACGTACACCTCGGCGAGCCCGCGCCGCCCGCTTCGGCCGCCCGCGTGCTGACCGGTCCCCTCGGCCTCGTCCGGTGCCCGGAAGGGGACCACGCCGGTCCACTCCCGCCCGTCGAGGATCTCGGTCATCTTGCGCTGGCCGCGTTCGCGCAGGTCGGGATCGATGAAGGCCTCGATGGGATCGGTGCCCACGGCGTCCTCGGCCCGGATGCCGAGCAGTTGCTCCGCACGCAGGCTCCACTGGTCGACGAGTCCGTCGGGGCCGATGGAGAAGGAGGCGACCTTGATGTAGTCGTAGATGGAGCCGGGCGGGCTGCTCTGCCACACCGCGTCACCGAGTGGCGCGTCTGCCGACGGGCCCTCGGACTCCGTGGACTCCGTGGGCTCCTCGGCCCTCGCTGGTATCTCGCTCACGCGAACCGTCCCCTCCAGCTCACCGCGTCCGGCACCGGTCACCGGAGGCGGCTGCCCGCAGTATCCAGCACTACGGCGCCGCACGACACGGTGTTCACGATCACAGCACGGTCCCGATGGTTTTCGGTCCGGACCGTGACAACACTTCCAGTCTTCTAACCAGCGGACACGGCATCGAATCACGCAGTTCCACAACTGCCACTGGCCTGAACCGGTTGACGGCCGGGAGCAGGGGTGATGTGGGGACATTCCGGACGCCGGACCGGCGCGACGGCGACGGTGCGTCACGAGGACGTCGCGCTAACGCGGCAGGGCGAGTTCGAACCACACGGTCTTGCCCGCCTCGCCGGGGCGGGTGCCCCAGCGCCGCGCGGCGGACGCCACCAACTGCAGACCCCGGCCGTCCTCGTCGTCGGGACGGGCGGCGCGCTCGCGCGGCGGGTCCGGCAGGGGGTCGGAGACCTCCACCAGCAGGACGCCTGCCGCTCCGTCCGGGTCGCGCACCACGCGGACGCCGATGGGTCCGGTGGCGTGCCGCAGGGCGTTGGTGACCAGCTCGCTGACGAGCAGGGCGGTGATGTCCCCGACACTGTCGAGCCGCCATTCGTCCAGGGTGCGGCGGACCAGGGAGCGGGCGGTGCGCACGGCGTCCGGCGCCGCGGGAAAGACCCACTCGGCACAGTCACTCTCGCCGTCCCTCACGCCGATCACTTCCCCGGCCGACGACCCATCGCTGCCCGTTTTCATGGGGTTAATGGGCACATACCCTTTATCCGGGCTCGGTACCGTTCGCCGGGGTCCCCGCCTGGAGTCCCAGGTGGGCGAGCGCCTGCTCGACGGCGGGTACGTCCTGGTCGAGCCAGGGCACGTCCCAGACCCGGGCGGGGGTCAGCCAGCGCAGTTCGTCGTGGTCCTCGAGGGGTTCGGGGGCGGCGGAACCGGGGAGCAGGCGGGCGGTCCACACCTGGAGGACGAAGGGCTCCCTCAGGGGCCACTGACCCGGGACGCGCTCACCGGGCTCTGCCGCCACCCCGAGTTCCTCGCGCAGCTCGCGCACGAGCGCCGCCTCGGGCGTCTCGCCCGCCTCGACCTTGCCGCCGGGCAGCTCCCACCGTCCGGCCAGTTCGGCGGGTGCGCTGCGGCGCGCGGCGAGCAGGCGCCCGCCGTCGACCAGGGCGGCGCCCACCACGATCCGTTCCGTCATGCGCCGGAGCCTACGGCTCAGTCCGCCGCGCCCGGTCCCGAGGTGCCGAGCTTCTCCACCCAGTAGAGCTGCTTGTGTCCGCGGCCGTCGAGGGTGTCCGCGATCTGCTGGGCCTCCGCCCGGGTCGCGTATCTGCCCACACGGTAGCGATTGCCGTTGTCGTCCTGCCGGAAGACCAGCCAGGGAAGAGTGACCGTGCTGTCGTTCATCGCGCCCCTCCGCCTCCCGTTCCCGCCGCCCACGGCACCCGCCGCGCCCCGCCCGCCAAGGAAACCGCAATCCGCATATGCCCGAGCCTACGCCCAACCTTCACGGAGCGAATACGGCTTTGCACAAAGAGGTACGCAACCAGCCAGAACGCAGGGGGCGCACGATGCGGAACGCGCCGCCTCCGCACACCGATGCCTCCGGTCACGGGCATGCCGGGGCAGGGCGAGGCGACCTGGGGGAACGGCCGGATCGCGGCGCAGGCGCGCAGGGCGCCGCGACCCCGGACAGGTGTGCGGGCGGGGCAGCGGAGCGCGGGAGGCGCACGACAGGCGTGCGCCATCTCACACCGCGCCGCACCGCCCCACGCCGCGAAAGGGTGCGTCAGGGCGCGTGAACTCCCCGGGCCGGGGCCTTGCTTGACGGGCTACCTGACCGGCAGGTGGTACGCCACCCGGTAACGGTCGGCCGGGACGACCACGTCGGCCGTCTCCACCGCGCGCCCCGAGGCGTAGAACGTGCGCTGGACCACCAGCACCACGTGCCCCGGCACCCCTCCCAGGGCGAGCAGCTCCTCGGCGAGGCCGGGTCGGGCGCCGACCTCCTCGGTGACGTTGTCGACGACGACGTCGATGGCGGCCATCCGCTCGACGACGCCCATGCCGCCGAGCGGCCCCTCCTCGGGCAGCATCACGGGGGTGCGGCCGGTCAGGTCCAGCGGCTCCCAGGAGGTGGAGAGCATGACGGCCTCACCGGCCTCCCGGAAGACGTACCGCGTGCACATCACCCGGTCACCGGGCTTGATCCCCAGCCGCTCGGCGACGGCACCGCTCGCCTCGGCCTGTTCGCTGCGCGACTCCCAGGTGCCGTGCGCGTGGGCGTCGGCCTGCTCCTGGCGGAAGGGCGTGGCCCCGCCGGCCGGCCGGTACCCGGAGCGGGCGACGCGTCGCGGGACGGGCCGCTCGCGCACATAGGTGCCGGAACCGGAGCGGCCCTCGACGAGCCCCTCGGCCATCAGCACCTTGCGGGCCTCCAGCGCGACGGTGTCCGAGACGCCGTACTCCTCGCGGATCCGCGCCTGGGACGGCAGGCGGGTATGGGGCGGCAGCAGGCCGTCGGCGATCTTCTTGCGGAGATCACCCGCGACACGCAGATACGCCGGCTGCTCACCGAATGTCACTGGCCGCTCCCATCAGGTTGTACAGACAGCAACAGCGTGGCAACCGTAGGTTGGACCAGGCAAGTAAAGGCCAAAGAATCACTCGATGTGATGACTTGTGTGGCCGGAGGGCTTTACGCAGGCACTTTCTCCCCACTGGGGCCGCTCTCACACCTCCACGCCGGGGTCGTCTCCCCCGCGCTCGCCACCGCCCTCGTGGTCCGGCGGTGTGGTGGCCAGGCCGAGGGTCTTGCGGGCGGTGACCGTGCTGTCGGCCACGACGAGGTCGTAGCCCTTGCCGTAGTGCTCGAAGTACGCGTCGAGGTCGGCGGCCTTCGCCGCCCGGCTCCACTCCTGCTGCGCCGCCCGCAGGTCCTCGGTCAACTCGGCGACCGGGCGCTCGGCGCCGGCGGGCCAGTCGTGGCCGTCCAGCATCGCGATCTCGCCCCTGAGCGCCTCCGAGACCTGCCCGGCCCAGACCCGGTAGCCCGCGAAGTCGTCCTCGACGGCCTCCGCCGCGGGCACCTCGTCCATGGCCCGGTTCAGGTAGCCCTCCGCGAGCAGGTAGGTGTGCTGGTCCGGGTCGAGCCGCGCGCCGTCGTTGCGCAGCGAGCCCGTCAGCGTGTCCCGCTCGTCCGTGTTCCCGAACAGGCAGGTGATCTCGCGGTCACCGGTCCGCCAGCTCCCGGAGGTCGGGGTCAGGTAGTACACGTCGACGTCGGTCGGCAGCGCCCACCGGTCCATCGCGTAGCCGTCCTGGAGGGCGTAGCACCGGTCGTCGGCGGCGCGCGTGATCTCCGCGTCGCCCGGGTAGGAACCGTCCGGCAGGTCGAAGGCGGCGAACACCTCGCCGTCGTGCTCCCGCGTGCAGGGCACCTCGTCGACGTCGTACGTCACCCCCTGGAGGGAGCCGCCCGGGGTGGTGAAGCACTGGCCCTTCTCGAGGGAGTAGGCGGTGTCCTCGCCGCGCGCGGCGTCCCGGAAGCCGTCCCAGAAGTCGCCGGCGGCGCCCGTGGAGAGCGTCAGCACCCACAGGGCCAGCCCCACCGAGGACAGCACGCACCCGGCCACCGCGAACCCCTTGCCGCGCTCGCCCCGCTTCCGGATCCGGGCCAGCGCGACCAGCCCCAGGACGAGCCCGACCGCGGGCACGAAGCACAGGACCCCGAGCACGAACGCGGCGATGGCGAGCCCGCTGACGGGAGCCTGCCGGGGGTACGGGGTGAGGGGTCGGCCCCACTGCGGAGCGTACGGCCCCTGGGTGTACGGCCCTTGGGGGCCCGGCGGAGGCGGCATGGACACGGGTACCGTGCTCCTGTTCGAGAGGGGTGCGGCGACGGGTGCGGCCTCGCGCATCGTAAGCACGGTCCGCGCCGCGCGCGGGTCGCGGGTCGCGGGCGCGCAGGGCGTCACTGCCTCCACAGCCGTCCGAGCGCCGCGTCGGCCAGGTGGACACCGGCGGAGACGGCCGCCAGGCCCGGTCTGCCGGAGGCGGCCAGGGCGGCGGCACCGGCGCCGAACCACGGCTCTTCCAGGACGACCCGTCCGCCCCCGTGCGCCGGATACCGGGCGCGGGGCGCGGGGCGCACCGAACAGCACCCACGCCGCATCATCACCACCGGCGCGCCCACCCCCAGGGCCACCTCGACCGGCCACGTGCCCCCGTGGCCCGTGCCGGGGCTCAGTCGTCGAAGGACGTGGCCCGGGTGTGCTTCTCCCACGCCTCGACGTCCTCGCGGACCTGGTCGAGGTGGCCGAGGACCGCGCTGACGCCGTCGTCGCCCAGCGGCAGGCGCAGCGGGGTGTGCTCGGCCGCGAGGGCGGCCCGGATGACCGCCGCCGCCTTGGCGGGGTCGCCGGGCTGGCTGCCGTCGCCCGCGGCGACCGTCCCGCGGGTCTCGCCGACCTTGGCGTACACGCCGCTGTCCGCGCTGATCCCGGCGTTCCCCGCCTCGAACAGGCCGGTGCGGAAGGATCCCGGCTCGACGATCAGCACCTTGATGCCGAAGTCCCGGACCTCGTCCGCGAGCCCCTCGGACATGCCCTCCAGCGCGAACTTCGTGCCGCTGTACGCCGAGAAGCCCGCGAAGGACATCTGCCCGCCCATGCTGCTCATCTGCACGATGGCGCCCGAGCGCCGCTCCCGCATGGACGGCAGCACCGCCCGCGTCAGCGCGGCCGGACCGAAGACGTGCACGTCGAACAGCGCGCGCAGCTCCTCCTCGCCGGTCTCCTCGAGGGCGCCGACGTGCGTGCGGCCCGCGTTGTTGACGAGTACGTCGATCCGCCCGTGCCGTGCCAGCACGTCCCGTACGGCGTCCCCGGCGGCGGCCGTGTCGGCGACGTCCAGGCGCAGCGCCTCCATCTGGTCCGGGTACGCGGCCACGAGGTCGTCGAGCGCCTCGGGGCGCCGTGCCGCGCCGACCACGACGTCGCCGTCGGCGAGGGCCGCCTCGGCGATCGCCCGCCCGAAGCCGCTGCTCGCCCCGGTGATCAGCCACACCTTGTTCATTCCGACTCCCTCGTGTCCCTCGTCCGGGCATCCGTTGCTCCGACACCAACCACGCTCGTCCACGGGCGGGTTGCCCGTCCAAGACACACGGTGATAACCAACGGTTATGACGACGGACGTACATGTGCGGGAGCTGCGCTACTTCGCGACGGTGGCCGAGGAACTGCACTTCACGCGGGCGGCCGAGCGCCTGTACGTGTCCCAGCCCGCGCTGAGCAAACAGATCCGCGCGCTGGAACGGCAGTTGGGGACCGAGCTGTTCCGCCGTGAGCGTCAGGGCGTGACTCTTACCGAGGCGGGTACGGCGCTGCTGCCGCACGCCCGGCGGGTGCTGGCCGACTGGGCCGAGGGCGCGGCGGCGGTGGAGGCGACCCGGGCCGCGCGGCGCGGCACCCTGCTCGTCGGCATGAGCACCAGCCCCGGCCGTGGCGGTCTGCTGCCGGCGATCCGCTCCCGCTTCACCGCGGCCCACCCGGAGGCGGTGCTGCGGCTGCGGCAGACGAGTTGGGAGGACCCGACCGCGGGCCTGGCCGACGGCACGGCCGACGTCGCGTACGTGTGGCTGCCGCTGCCCGACGCCGAGCGCTACGCCTGGACGGTGGTCGCCGAGGAACCCCGCCTGGTCGCCCTCCCCGACACCCACCCCCTCGCCTCCCGGCGGGAAGTCGACTTCGCCGACCTGGCCGACGAGCCGTTCCTCGCCCTGCCCCCGGAGGCGGGGGTGCTGCGCGACTTCTGGCTGGCACTGGACGAACGGCGGGCACTCGACGGGCCCGCCGCCCGCCCACCGCGCGTCGGCGCCGAGATCTCCGGCACGGAGGAGACGTACGAGGCGCTGGTCGCGGGTCTCGGCATCTGCCTCGTGGCCACGGGCAACGCCCCGCTGATCACCCTGGGCGGCGTCACCACCCGCCCGGTCCGCGGCCTGACCCCCAGCCGCTACGCCCTGGCCTGGCGCCGCGAGGACGAGGGGCGGACGCTGGTGCGCGGGTACGTGGAGGCGTGCCGCCGGGTGACGGACCGCGCCTGAGGGCACCCCGGCACCCCTCGCGGCCACCGCCGGGACGGGACGGCGCTCAGTCGCCCCCGCCGCCATCGGCACCGCCGCCGCTCACATGGGCCCGCACTCCCTGCAGCCCGAACAGCACGAGCAGTTCGACCGCGCCGCCGTCGGCGCTGCCCAGCCAGTGCGGCAGGGAGGTGTCGAACTCGGCGGCCTCCCCGGGCGCCAGCGTCAGGTCGCGCTCCCCGACCAGCAACCGCAGCCGGCCGCCGAGCACGTACAGCCACTCGAAGCCCTCGTGGGTCTGCGGGGTCGGATCGAGCGGGGCCGGGCGGCTCGGGATGATCATCTTGAAGGCCTGGGTGCCGCCCGGCCGCCGGGACAACGGCACGAAGACCATCCCGTAGCGCCGGATCGGCTTCAGGTGGATGCGGGGGTCGCCCGTGCGCGGGGCGCCGACGAGGTCGTCCAGGGGGACGTCGTAGATCCGGGCGAGCGGCAGCAGCAGTTCCAGGGTGGCGCGACGCTGTCCGCTCTCCAGCCGGGACAGGGTGCTCTCCGACACGCCCGTCGCCGCCGAGAGGTGGGCGAGGGTGATGCCCCGCTCGCGGCGCAGCGCGCGCAGTCGCGGGCCCACCGCGTCGAGTACGTCGTCCGTGCCGGCGTCCATCGGGCCACCTTGTCATAACGGCAAGTTTTCGTGCCGGATCGCGCGGTCGCTGTCGACACTGGCCACGTCCGTCGCTCGCACCCGGCCCTGCCGGACCGAGCCGGCCGACAGCCGACGAAGGAGTTCCGATGAGCGCCACCGATGCGGTCACGTTCTGGGACGGCGTGTACGCCGCCCGACCGGCGCCCGACACCCCGCGACCGAACGTCCGCCTCGTCGAGACGGTCACCGCGCTGCCGCCCGGTGACGCCCTGGACCTCGGGTGCGGCAGCGGCGGCGACGCGCTGTGGCTGGCCCGGCGGGGCTGGCGGGTCAGGGCCGTGGACATCTCCGGCGTGGCGGCCGAGCGGCTCGCGGGGCAGGCCCGCGCGCACGGCCTCGGCGACCTGGTGGACGCCGTACAACACGACCTGCGCGCGTCCTTCCCCGAGGGCCGGTTCGACCTGGTCTGCGCCCACTACCTCCACACTCCCTTCGACCTGGACCGCGCGTCGGTCCTGCGTACGGCCGCGCACGCGCTGCGCGCGGGCGGGCGGCTGCTGGTCGTCGACCACGGTTCGACCGCGCCGTGGTCGTGGGACCAGGACCCCGACGCGCGGTACCCCTCCCCGGAGGAGGTCGCGGCGGACCTCGCCCTGGACCCGGCGACCTGGCGGGTCGAGCGGGCCGAGGCCCCGCGCCGGACCGCGACCGGACCGGACGGGCGCACCGCCGAAGTCGTCGACCACGTCCTGCTCGTCCGTCGCGCGGGCTGACGGGCCGTATGCCCGCGGCCCGCCCGCCCTGCGCCCCCTGGAGGCCCGTCACCATGCCCACCACCCCCCGCACCCACCGCCGGGACACCCCGCCGCCCCGGACCGGCGGCAGCGAGGCCGAGACCCTGCGCGGCTTCCTCGACTACCTGCGGACCTCGATCGCCGGCAAGGTCGAGGGCGCCCCGGAACCGCGGGTCCGCACGGCCGCGGTGCCGTCCGGCACCAACCTGCTCGGGCTGCTCAACCACCTGACCCACGTCGAGCGCGCGCTCTTCCTCGGGGCACAGGTGCGGAGCTGGCCGGCCACCTTCCGGGCCGCGCCCGAGGACGGCGTGACCGAGGTCGTCGCCCGCTACCGCGAGGCCGTCGAACGGGCGAACCGCGTGCTCGACGGCTGCGCCGACCTCGGCGAGCCGCTCCCCCGGTCCCGCCCGGGCCGCCCCGCGCCCAGCGTCCGCTGGGCCCTGACCCACATGATCGAGGAGACCGGCCGCCACGCCGGCCACGCGGACATCCTGCGCGAGCTGATCGACGGGACGACGGGGCGCTGACCGGGCCGGCCCCTCGCCCTCCCCAACCACGCGGATGGCAAGGGACGTTGACAACGGACACGGGGTGGGCGAACGCTGACAGGAGCACAACGTGCCCCGCGCACCCAAGGCACCCCATGCACCGCAGGCACCCTCGGGAGGAGACGGCACGCCATGGCGAACACGATCGAGATCCGTCCACTGGACAAGACGGAGACCACCGGCGACAGCGGTGGCAATGGCGGCGCCTGACCGGACACGCCCGATGCACCGCTGTCCCACGGTCGCGGAAGTCACCGGGTCGGCGCGGCGGCTGGTCGCCCGGTTCCCCGGAGTTTGCCGCCTGCGCCGCATCGGCACGTCCCGGGCCGGCCGGCCGATCCTGATGCTGTCCGTGGGCCACGGGCCGCGCCACGTCCTGGTGGTGGCCCGGCCGCACTCGGACGAGCCGGTGGGCGGCGCGACCGCGCTGGCGCTGGCCGAGCGGGTGGCCGACGGCGACCGGCGGTCCGCGGCGACCGATCCCGATGCCGTCACCTGGGACCTCGTCCTGTGTCTCGACCCGGACGGCGCGGCCCTGAGCGAGGGTCTGGAGGCGGCGACGGCCGGTCCCGGACACGCCCTGGACCGCTACTACCGTGCCGCCTTCCGCCCGGTCGCGGCGGAGCAGCCGGAGTGGGCGCCCATCGAGGGGCGGCAACTTCCGGAGAGCCGTGCCCTGTTCGACGCGGTCGACGAGCTGCGGCCCGTTCTCCAGTGCTCGCTGCACAGCGTCGACGCCGGCGGCACCTGGGTCCAGCTCACCCGCGGCCTCCCCGGCCTCGCGGCACCCTTCCACGCCTTCGCCGCCGCAGTCGGCGTCCCGGTCCAGCACGGCACGTACGACGCCCTGTACTGGGAGAACCCGGCCCCCGGCATCCACGTCCTGCCCCCGCCGGACAGCACCGCCCGGCTGGCGGCCGGCTCCGAGAACATCGGCCTGTCCACCTGGTGCGCGCCCCAGCGGTACGGCGGTGTCACGGCGATCGTCGAAGTCCCCCTGTGGGCGACCGGTACGGCCGACGACCTGTCCCCGCACCCCGACCCGGCCGGGGCCCTGCGCGAGCTGGCCGGGCTGGTGCGGGAGGGCGGCCGGCAGGTGACCGCCGTCTTCGACAAGGCCCGGGGCTTCCTGCCGCCGGCCGAGGACAGCCCGCCCAGACGCGTACTGGAGTGGATGGCCGACGACCTGTACGACCTGGTGGCCGGCTCCTGGGCACCCCTGCTCCGGCAGGCGGACGACGAGCCCCGCACCGGGACCTCACCCCGGCTGACGACGGCCGCGATCAGCGCCCTGGAGGTCGTCGCACGCCGCCAGCCCCTGCGCGCGGCGGGGCTCCTGCTGCGGCTCCTCCAGGCGGCCGACGACCCCGCGGCAGCCGGACTCCGCCAGGAGCTGGACGGGCTCTTCACCACCTGGTGCGCGGAGTTCGCGTCGTCCCTGCGGCTGCGCCGAGTGCCGGTGCCCGACCAGGTGGAACTCCAGGCCCGCACGGTGGTGGCGGCGGCGGAGTGCGCCCTGGAGCGCTGACGCGCCGGAGCGGTCCTGGACCGGCGGCGTCAGGTCCTCCATGCCCGCCGTTCCCCGCCGCGGGGGTCGTCGACCTGGGTCCACTCGGTGTCGATGCGCATGGTGGCCCGGCGGCCGGTTTCGTACGGGTCCCAGCCGGGGTCGCCGGTCCGGGCGAACCGGATCCAGGTCTCGTGGACGCGGGTGGCGAGGTCCGCGGGGGCCTTGTCGGGGCCGAGCAGGGCGTCGGGGCCGTTGAGTTCGGGCCGGTCGGCGAGGTCGAAGACGAAGGGCAGCTCGACGGCGTGGGCGGCGCCGAGTTCCCCGCCCAGGGCGTGCGAGCGCCAGGCGAACTCGTAGGCGTAGGTGGCGGACCGCGGGTGGTGGGCGGCATGTGCTTCCGCCAGGGCGCGGCTGCCCGCGCCGAACAGGGCGTCGGCCATGACGGCGGAGCGCAGTTCCGCGAAGGACGCCCCGGGGCGGGACGCGCGGTAGGTCTCGACGAGCCGCGCCGGATCGGGGTGCGAGCGGGCGGCGGTCTCGTCGACGTCGGCGGCGGTCGAGGTGGCGTACTTGCCCACCGGGACCAGGTAGAGGTTGCCCTCTTCGGTGTTGGTGCCGACGAGCAGGTCGACGTCGGCGGCGCGGCCGGCGGCGACGGATGCGGCGGGCTGGGTGTCCAGGACCAGGCTGAAGGGGCTGAGACCGATCAGCGGATCGCCGTGGGTCCCGGTCCGCAGGTCGATGCCGGCGAGCCCGCCGGCCGCCTCGACGAGCCGCTCGTCGGGGATGCCTGCGAAGGTGGCGACGGAGGGCTCGATGCCCAGGGCCTCGCCCGCGGCCCTGGTGACGCGGGCGGCCTGCTCGGGCGTGAACGCGCCCAGGCCGCTGCCGCTCTGCACGATCGCGCGGCGGAACAGGCCGGCGGCCTCGGGGGTGGCGAGGACGCCGCCGACGGTGGTCGCCCCGGCCGACTGGCCGAAGAGGGTGACGTTGTGCGGGTCGCCGCCGAAGGCGGAGACGTTCTCCCGCACCCAGCGCAGCGCGGCGACGACGTCGAGCAGGCCGCGGTTGGCGGGCGCCCCGGGGAGGTCGAGGAACCCGGCGATCCCGAGCCGGTAGTTGAGGGTGACCAGGACGACGCCGTCACGGGCGAACGCGGAGCCGTCGTACAGGGTGGCCCGCGTCGATCCGGCGACGAAACCGCCGCCGTGGACGAACACCATGACCGGCAGTCCGCCCCCTCCGGCGGCGGGCGCGAAGACGTTGACGGTGAGGTAGTCCTCGCCGCGGCTCCAGCCGGTGCCGAAGTAGGGGGTCATGTCGATGTCGCCGAGCCGGCGTGCGGACTGCGGGGCGGTGGGTCCCGGCACGGTGGCGTCCCGCACGCCCGCCCACCGCTCGTGCGGCCGCGGCGGGGCGAACCGGCCGGCGCCGCGGGGCGGGGCGGCGTACGGGATGTTCAGGAAGGTGAGGGTGCCGCCCCGGTGCAGGCCGCGTACGGTTCCCTGCGCGGTGGTCACCACGGGGTCGGGGTGGTGGTTCATGTCGCGTGTCCTTCCGCGGACCTCAGGCCTGCTCGGTGTACTTGGAGAAGGGCGCCCAGCCCTTGACGGCGAACTTGCTTCCCTCACGGACCACTTCGGCGGCGCCGTGGCCGCCGAGGTGCGCGGGGAAGACGAGGGCGTTGCCGTCGGCCGCCGAGCCCAGGAGCTTGTGGCGGGTGGCGCGGGCTTCGGCGGGGTCCTCGCAGAAGCAGCTGTTGGCGTCGGGCTCGTGGATCTGGATCGGGCTGTGCATCAGGTCGCCGACGAACAGGGCCCGGTCGGAGCCTGACTCCAGCCGCAGCACCGATGAGCCGGGGGTGTGGCCGGGCGCGAGGTCGAGGCGCAGGTTGGCGTCGATCCGGTGGCTGCCCTCCCACAGCCGGGTGAGGCCGGCCGCGTGCACGGGGGCGACGCTGTCCTCGAAGACGTTCTGGTTGCCGCGGCCGAGCCGGGTCCTGATCTCGTTGGCGGGGTTCCAGTAGTCGAAGTCCGCCTTCGCCATGAGGTAGGTGGCATTGGGGAACGTCGGTACCCAGGTCCGGCCGTCGAGGTAGGTGTTCCAACCGACGTGGTCGACGTGCAGGTGCGTGTTGATCACGATGTCGACGTCCTCGGGGCGGACCCCGGCGCGGGCGAGATTGCCCAGGAAGTCGGTGTCCAGACGGCTCCACACCGGCGCGTACGGCCGGTCCTTGTGGTTGCCGACGCCGGTGTCGACCAGGATGGTCCGGCCCTCGCTGCGCAGGACCCAGGTCTGGATCGCTGTGTTGACGCTCCGGGTCCCGGCGTCCAGGAAGTCGGGCACCAGCCAGGAACGGTGCGTGTCCCACGCCTGGGCCGGGCTCTCCGGGACGAACTCCTCGGGTGTCAGGCCGACGGGACCGTAGTACTCCCGGACCCGGGTCACGGTGACATCGCCGAGGGCGAGGGTGTCCATGGTGGTCTCTCCAGTTCGATCGCTTCCGCGTGCTCGGCGCTCCCCCGTGAACGCGCCTGTTCCGCAAGGGTGCGCCGCGCTGCCGGGAGGCGGTATGCGTCACGTGACTGCACCTGGCCTGCGCCATCGGGAATGCCGCGGGAGAGGTGCGCGTTGAAGCGGTCTCCGGGATACGGCCCACGGCATACGGCGGGCTGTGCGAAATCTCAGTTTCTGGAGCGACCGTGGAGAATGGTGGACGCGCTCGGGCGGGCCGCAGCCCGGCTGGAGATCCCGCTCCGAGGGTGCTGGGCCGGGAAACCGAGACCGCGGCCCTCATGAGGCGCGTCGCCGCCGACCGGTCGCACAGCGCGGTGCTGGTCGTCGAGGGCGAACCGGGGGTCGGCAAGAGTGTCCTGCTGGACCTCGCCGTGCGCCGAACGCGCGACGCCG
This sequence comes from Streptomyces sp. NPDC034099, assembly GCF_055575415.1. NCBI lineage: Bacteria > Bacillati > Actinomycetota > Actinomycetes > Kitasatosporales > Streptomycetaceae > Streptomyces > Streptomyces sp. NPDC034099. The sequence goes on from NZ_JBVISR010000001.1 coordinate 381,652, forward strand.
GCCACCGGGTGCTGCGAGCGGTCGGCAGCGAGTCCGAGGCCCGTCTCGCCTTCGCCGGTCTGCACCAGCTGCTCCGCCCGGTGCTCGGCGACCTGGACGGCCTGCCGGCCCGGCAGCGTTCCGCGCTCCGGATCGCGCTGGGACTGTCCGACGCCACCCCTCACCCCGATCACCCCGATCACGCCGAGGCCCCCGACACCCTGCTCGTCGGCCTGGCGGTGCTGACCCTGGTGTCGGAGCTGGCGGAACCGGCACCGCTGCTCGTGGTGGTCGACGACGCCCAGTGGATCGACCTCGCGTCGCTGGACGTTCTCTCCTTCGTGGCCCGGCGGATGGACAGCGAGCCCGTGACGCTGCTGATGGGCGTGCGTGCCGCGGCCGTGCTGCCCGGCTTCGACCAGGGCTACGAGCGCCTGGAGATCGGGCCCTTGAGCGGTGACGCGGCGAACCGGCTCCTGGATGAGCAGCCGATCCGGCCCACCGGCCGTATCCGGGTCCGGATCCTGCGGGAGGCGGCTGGCAATCCGCTGGCCCTGGTCGAACTCGCCCGTGCCTCCGCCGTCGCGGGCCGACAGCCGCAGGGCAGCGGAGTGGAGGGCCCGCTGCCCGTCACCGACCGGCTGGAAGCGATCTTCGCCCGGCACATGCGGCATCTGCCGGAAGCCACCCGCCGCGCCCTGCTGCTGCTCGCCGCCGCGGACGCGTCGGACGCGCCGGTGGCCGCGCGGGGCCTGCCCGAGGCGGACGACACGACATGGGTGCCCGCCGAACGGGCCGGTCTCGTACGACGGCACAGCACCGGAATCTCCTTCCGGCACCCGCTCGTCCGCTCGGCGGTCTACCACGCCGCGCCCTTCGAGGAGCGCAGGCGGGCCCATCTCGCTCTCGCCCGGCTGCTGGGCGAGGAGCCCGACCGCCGCGCCTGGCACCTCGCCGCCGCTACCGAGCGGCCCGACGAGCAGGTGTCGGCGCTCCTCCTGGAGACAGCGGGCCGGGCCAGGCGCCGGGGCGGCCACGCGGCCGCAGCCGCCGCCCTGGAGCGCGCCGCGGAACTCAGCCCGCGCCGCGCGGACCAGGCACGGCTACTGGCCGACGCCGCGGACATGGCCGTCTACACCGGTCAGCTCGGCTGGGTGGAACACCTGGCCGACGAGGTCCGTAAGCGCAGTGACGACCCGGCGCCGACCAGCCGGGCCGCGCTGGCGAGGGGGCAGCTCATGACCATGGGTCCGCACCACACGGCCGCCTTCGCGCTGCTGTCGCGCATCGCCGAGGAGGCCGCGGACGCCCGGTCGCCCCGCCTGCTGGACGCGCTCGCGGCGGCAGCGGTGGTCCGCTACTACTCGGGCGAGGAGTCCCAGCGGCAGCGCATCGAGGACCTCCTCTCCGAGGTGCCGGACTCCCCCGCGGGCGGTGCGCTGCGCGCCTGGACACGGGCCGTCTCCGATCCCGACGGTGCGGGAGCCTCCCTCGCCCCGGCGCTGCCCCGGCTGATCGCCGAGGCCAAGGACGACGCCGGATCCCTGACCGCGCTCGCCGTCGTTGCCTGGCTCCTCGGCCAGACCCCGCTCGCCGCCCGGACCTTCGACGAGGCGTTCGGCCGTTGGCAGGCCCACGGCCCGCTGCCGGCCGGTCTGGCCTGCGCCGCCGGCTGGGCCTATCTGGAGCAGGGCCGCTGGGCCGAGGCCCGCTCGGTGGCCGCCGAGATCGCGGAGGTGGCCGCGCAGGCCGGGCTGGCCCACGCCGAGGCGTGCGCACGAGCGCTCGACGCGACCGTGCTGGCGCTGCTCGGTGAGCCGGCCGAGGCACGCGGCAACGCCGAGCGGGCGCTGGCCCTCGTCGATCCCCTGGAAAGCCGTTCCGTCGCCGTCTTCGCCCGCCGCGCCCTGGGGCTGGCGGCGGTGGCCGAGGGCGACTACGACACCGCGTACGCGCAGTTCCGCGCCGCCTTCACCGAGGACGGCGACCCGGTCCACTACCACGTCTCCCCCACCGTCCTGGCGGACCTGGCCGCGGCGGCCGTCCGCCGGGGACAGCGCGCATCCGCCGCGGAACTGCTGGAGCGGTCGGTGCGGCGCCCGGGCACCGGCCCGTCGGCACGTGTCTCCGCCCTGGCCGAGCGGGGCCGCGCCCTGCTCGCCGAACCGGAGCACGCCGAACGGCACTACCGGGCGGCGCTGGCGGACGAGGCGGGCGAGCACCGGCCCTTCGAGCGGGCACAGATCCGGCTGGACTACGGCGAGTGGCTGCGCCGGCAGCGTCGTATCGCGGCGGCCCGACCGCTGCTGACCGGCGCACTCGACACCTTCCGGCGGCTCGGCGCCCGACCGTGGATCGAACGCGCCAAGGCGGAACTGCGAGCCGCCGGCATCGAGCCGAACGGCGCCGCCCCCCGCGCGCTCACCGAACTCACCCCTCAACAGCAACAGATCGTGCAGCTCGCGGCCCGCGGCCTGACCAACCGTGAGATCGGGGAGAAGCTGTTCCTCTCCCCCCGCACGGTCGGCTCACACCTCTACCGCGTCTTCCCCAAACTGGGCATCACCGCCCGCTCCCAACTGCGCGACGTGACCGACGGCACCGGGACGGGCGCCGCCTCGGCACAGCGGCGTCAGCTCACCGGCCAGGGCTGAGGCCGGGATAGACTCCCGGCGCCCGACGGCGCCCGGCAGGACGCTTCGGGGCAGGCCCGCTCTCCCCGGTAAGGACCAGGCATGACCGTCGCTGAACAGCACCCCGGCACCGACGGGGTCAGCATCCAACGGCTGCGCCGCCGTCTGGAACGGCTGATCGGCGTCGCCGCCACCGAAGGGAACGAACTGGTCGCGCTGCGCAACGGCGACGAGATCTTCCCCGCCATGCTGGGCGCGATCCGGGCGGCCGAGCACACGATCGACATGATGACGTTCGTGTACTGGCGCGGGCAGATAGCCCGCGACTTCGCCGCCGCCCTCGCCGACCGGGCCCGGGCCGGGGTACGGGTCCGGCTGCTGCTGGACGGCTTCGGCGCCAAGGAGATCGAGCAGGACCTGCTGGATGTCATGGAGGCCGCGGGCGTACAGATCGCCTGGTTCCGCAAACCGCTCTGGCTGTCGCCGTTCAAGCAGAACCACCGCTGCCACCGCAAGGCCCTCGTCGTCGACGAGCACACCGCCTTCACCGGAGGAGTCGGCATCGCCGAGGAGTGGTGCGGCGACGCCCGCGGCCCCGGTGAGTGGCGCGACACCCACGTCCAGGTGCGCGGCCCGGCCGTGGACGGCGTCGCCGCCGCCTTCGCCCAGAACTGGGCCGAGTGCCACGACGAGTTGTACGACGACCGGGACCGGTTCTCCGAACACACCCAGCCCGGCACATCCATCGTCCAGGTGGTGCGCGGCTCGGCCAGCTTCGGCTGGCAGGACATGCAGACCCTCATCCGCGTCATGCTCACCTCCGCCGAGCACCGATTCCGCCTGGCCACCGCCTACTTCGCCCCGGACAGCTACTTCGTCGACCTGCTCTGCGCCACCGCCCGGCGCGGCGTGACGGTGGAGATCCTGCTCCCCGGCCGGCACACCGACCAGCGGGCCTGCCAACTGGCCGGCCAGTACCACTACGCCCGTCTGCTGGACGCCGGGGTGTCGATTCGCCAGTACCAGCCGACCATGCTGCACGCGAAGATCATCACCGTGGACGGGCTGGCCGCCCTGATCGGGTCCACCAACTTCAACCGGCGCTCCATGGACCACGACGAGGAGATCATGCTCGCCGTCCTGGACCAGGAGTTCACCACCGGCCTGGACCGGGACTTCGACGCCGACCTGGAACGCAGCACCGCCATCGAACCGACCCGCTGGAAGCGCCGCGCCGCCCTGCAACGCCTCCGGGAGACGGCCGTCCTGCCCCTGCGCCGGTTCCTGTGAACTGACAGAGCGACCCACGCGGAAGCGCACCGCGAGTGAGGCGCTCGGCCTCGCGGACAGGCGTGGCTCGGCGCATGGCCTCCCTCATCCAGGGCAATCGACAGACACGTCGGAGATTCTGGAGTCGCATCATGATGATCGTAGGAATTGTCGCCGTGTGCGTCGTTCTCGCCGTCCTCGCTTTCCTCGTACCGCGCCTCTCCCGCCACCCGCAGCGCGGGACGCAGCGCACGCTCGGCGCCGGATCCCGAGCCGGGGGGAAGGCCCCCGGCATCCTCGGTCGCGCCTTCAGCAAGCCCTTCCGGAGCAGTTCCAAGGCCGTCGGCCGCAGCGGTTCGGCCGGCCGACGGGCCCGTGGCCACATGCCGTTCTAAGCAGCATCACCACTTCGGCAAGGCCCCCGCACCGCATGGCGGCGCGGGGGCCTCACCGCGTCCAGCGCGAACAGGCGTGCCTCACTCCGCTAGACGTTGAAGCGGAACTCCACCACGTCCCCGTCCTGCATCACGTAGTCCTTGCCCTCCATGCGCGCCTTGCCCTTGGCGCGGGCCTCGGTCACCGAGCCGGTGGTGACCAGGTCGTCGAAGGAGATGACCTCCGCCTTGATGAAGCCCTTCTGGAAGTCGGTGTGGATGACACCGGCGGCCTCGGGCGCGGTGGCGCCCTTCTTGATGGTCCAGGCGCGGGATTCCTTGGGGCCGGCCGTCAGGTAGGTCTGCAGGCCGAGGGTGCGGAAGCCGACGTGGGCGAGGGTGGCGAGGCCGGGCTCCTCCTGGCCGACGGACTGGAGGAGTTCGAGGGCCTCGTCCTCGTCCAGCTCGGCGAGGTCCGCCTCCAGCTTGGCGTTGAGGAAGATCGCCTCGGCGGGGGCGACCAGGGCGCGCTGCTCGTCCTTGAAGTCGTCGTCGGTCAGCTCGTCCTCGTCGACGTTGAAGACGTAGAGGAAGGGCTTCGTCGTGAGGAGGTGGAGGTCGTGGAGGAGTTCCGCGCGCTCGGTGCCCTGGAGGATGCCCTGGGAGAAGAGGGTGTCGCCCTTCTCCAGGATCTCCTTGGCCTCCTCGACGGCCTTGACCTTGGGAGCGATGTCCTTCTTGATGCGCGACTCCTTCTGGAGGCGCGGGAGGACCTTCTCGATGGTCTGGAGGTCGGCGAGGATCAGCTCGGTGTTGATCGTCTCGATGTCGTCCTTCGGCGAGACCTTGCCGTCGACGTGCACGACGTTCTCGTCCTTGAAGGCGCGGATGACCTGGCAGATCGCGTCGGACTCGCGGATGTTGGCAAGGAACTTGTTGCCCAGGCCCTCGCCCTCGCTCGCGCCGCGCACGATGCCCGCGATGTCGACGAAGTCGACCGTCGCCGGGAGGATCTTCTCGGAGGAGAAGATCTCGGCCAGCTTCGCCAGGCGGGGGTCGGGGACGCCGACCACGCCGACGTTGGGCTCGATCGTGGCGAACGGGTAGTTGGCCGCGAGCACGTCGTTCTTGGTCAGGGCGTTGAACAGGGTCGACTTGCCGACATTCGGCAGACCGACGATTCCGATCGTGAGCGACACGTTGCGACTTCCCGTACGTGAGATGCGGAGGGGCGGGTGGGATGGGGCAGGCCGGACAGGGGCCGATCCACCAGTCTACGGGGTGTGCCGTACCGGACCCGCTCGGAGTCGAACGCTTGGCCAAGGCGCGCCCCACGGCGTGTCTGTCGGGCTATTCGGCACATAAACAGACCTAAGTTGGTGCAGTGGAGCAACACAGGACGCGACCTGCGCAGTACGGACCGCGACGAAGCCGGGCGCCGCTGCCCGCACAGGGCCGGGGCGGTGCCGCTGCCGCACGGCCGCCCGCGGGCCGGGTGGTCGGGCGGCCGGCGGGTCGGCCCGTGGACCCGGCGCGCCCCGCTCCGGGAGCGGGTTCACCGGTGGCCAGGGCCGTGCGGGCCGTGCGCGGGATGCCCAATCCGCGGTTGACGGGGCTCGGCAGCGGTCTGTTCTGCGCGGCCGTGATGACTCTGCTGGGCTTCCTGGACGAGCTGCTGTTCGGCGCGTCCCTGACCGTGTACGGGGTGTTGTTCGTGCCGGTGAGCCTGCTCACCGCGCTCTGGGTGCGCCGGGGCGACCTGCTGACCGCCCCCGTCGTGGTGCCGATCGCCTTCGCCGTGGGCCTGGTGCCCGTGGCGGAGAGCGGGGACGGTCCCGCCGGACGGCTGATGGGACTCGTCACCGCGCTGGCCACCGAGGCCGGGTGGCTGTACGGCGGGACGCTGGTCGCCGGGGCGGCCGTGATCGTCCGCCGGATCCGGCTGGTGCGGCGCCGGGCGGCCGCCCGGAACCGGATCCCGGCCGCGTGACGGCGCCTTCGCAGCCGGCCCTCACTCGCCCACGCCCCTCGCAACCGCCCCCGCTCAGCCCGCCGCGCGCATCGCCGCGCCCACGATCCCCGCGTTGTTCTGGAGCTGGGCGGGGACGATCTCCGCCCGGACGCCCTCGATGTGGGGCAGGAACTTCTGGGACTTGCGGCTGACGCCGCCGCCGATGATGAACAGCTCCGGCGAGAACAGCATCTCGACGTGGGCGAGGTACTTCTGGACCCGGTGGGCCCAGTGCTCCCACGACATGTCGTGATCGTCCTTGACCTTGCTGGAGGCCCGCTTCTCCGCGTCGTGACCGTCCAGCTCCAGATGGCCCAGCTCGGTGTTGGGGACCAGGACCCCGTCGGTGAAGACCGCGCTGCCGATGCCGGTGCCGAAGGTGAGCAGGATGACCGTGCCCTTGCGGCCGCGCCCGGCGCCGAAGTGCATCTCGGCGACGCCCGCCGCGTCCGCGTCGTTGACCACCGTCACGTCCAGCCCGCCCAGCCGCTCGCTGAACAGGGCGCGCGCGTCGGTGTCGATCCAGCCCTTGTCGACGTTGGCCGCGGTGCGTACCGTCGCGCCGCCCGTCACCACACCCGGGAAGGTGAGGCCGACCGGGCCGGTCCAGCCGAAGTGCTCGACGACCTGCCTGACCCCGTCGGCCACGCCGTCGGGGGTCGCCGGGTGCGGGGTCAGCACCTTGCAGCGCTCCTGGGCCAGGTCGCCCCTGTCGAGGTCCACAGGGGCGCCCTTGATCCCGGATCCGCCGATGTCCACGCCGAAGATCTGCATGGCCCTACGTTACGACGGACGACTGACGGTCACGCCCCGGGTGTACCCGCGGTACCGGCGGTCCCCGAGCCGCCCCGCTCCGCCACCAGGGATGCCGCCTCCTCGCGCAGGTCGCGGCGCAGCTCCTTGGGCAGCGAGAAGGTGATCGACTCCTCGGCGGCCTTGACGATCTCCACGTCCTCGAAGCCGCGCCGCGCGAGCCACTCCAGGACCTGCTCGACCAGGACGTCGGGGACGGAGGCGCCGGAGGTGACGCCGACCGTGCTGACGCCCTCCAGCCAGGACTCCTCGATCTCGTCGGCGAAGTCCACCAGGTACGCCTCGCGGGAGCCGGCCTGCTTGGCGACCTCGACGAGGCGCTTGGAGTTGGAGGAGTTCCGCGAGCCGACGACGATCACCAGCTCTGCCTCGGCGCCCATCTGCTTCACCGCGAGCTGGCGGTTCTGCGTGGCGTAGCAGATGTCGTCGCTCGGCGGGGAGATGAGCTGCGGGAACTTGTCCTGGAGCGCGTCGACGGTCTCCATCGTCTCGTCGACGGAGAGGGTGGTCTGGGAGAGCCAGACCACCTTCGACGGGTCGCGGACCTCGACCTTCGCGACGTCCTCGGGTCCGTCGACGAGCTGGATGTGGTCGGGGGCCTCGCCGGAGGTGCCGATGACCTCCTCGTGGCCCTCGTGGCCGATCAGCAGGATGTCGTAGTCGTCGTTCGCGAAGCGGACGGCTTCCTTGTGGACCTTGGTGACGAGCGGGCAGGTGGCGTCGATGGTGGCGAGGCGGCCGCGCTCGGCCTCCTCGTGGACGACGGGAGCCACGCCGTGCGCGGAGAACATCACGATGTTCCCCGGGGGGACCTCCTCCGTCCGCTCGACGAAGATCGCGCCCTTCTTCTCCAGGGTCTGGACGACGTACTTGTTGTGAACGATCTCGTGCCGGACGTACACCGGAGCCCCGTACTGCTCCAGGGCTTTCTCGACGGCGATCACGGCGCGGTCCACACCCGCGCAGTAGCCACGGGGGGCGGCGAGCAGGACACGGCGGCCAGGCGAAGCAGTCATGGCACCCATCGTAAGGCCGCGTTCGGCGGGTCAAAGATCGCGTGGGTGTGGCGTTGCCGGGGAGACTGGCGGGAACGTTCCGAGGCAGAGTCCGAAGGAGAACCGGGGCGGGAACCGAGGCACTGGCGGAGGCACGATGGCGCAGACCGGTACGACGGCCCCGGGGGCCGGTGAGGAACACCAGCTGAGGCGAAGTCTGGGCTTCAGGGACCTGGTCGTCTACGGCCTGCTCTTCATCGCGCCGATGGCGCCGGTCGGCGTGTTCGGCACGCTGGACGCCAAGTCGCACGGCGCGGTGGCCCTCGTCTACGTCGTCGCCACGATCGCGATGGCGTTCACCGCGTTCAGCTACGCGCAGATGGTGCGGGTGGTCCCCCAGGCCGGGTCGGTGTTCGCCTACGCGCGCGCGGGGCTCGGCAACGGGGCCGGGTTCATCGCCGGGTGGATGGCGATGCTGGACTACGTCCTCATCCCGGCGGTGGCGTACCTCTTCTCCGGCATCGCGATGGAGGCGCTGGTCCCCGAGGTGTCGCGGTGGGTGTGGACGGCGATCGCGGTGGTCGTCACGACGCTGCTGAACGTGTGGGGGGTGCGGACGGCGGCCCGGGTGGGCTTCCTGGTGCTCGCCATGGAGATCGTCGTACTGATCGTCTTCGTGGCCACGGCGATCGTGGTCCTGGCTCAGGACGGGGCCGAGCGCGACTGGCTGTCGCCGCTGTCGGGGGACGGCACCCAGGGGGCGTTCGCGCTGTCGGCGGTGGTTGGCGCGGTGTCGGTGGCGGTGCTGTCGTACCTGGGCTTCGACGCGATCGCCACTTTCGCGGAGGAGGTCACCGGCGGCTCGGCGAAGGTCGCGCGGGCGCTGCTTTTCTGCCTGGCGCTGGCGGGTGTGCTGTTCGTGGCGCAGACGTACCTGGTGGCGCTCCTGGAGCCGGTGTCGTCGGCCCAGCTGGCGGCGGAGCCGGAGCGGCAGGGGTCGGCGTTCTACGACGCCGTGGACGCGTCGGTGGGCACGTGGCTGCACGACCTGGTGGCGGTGAGCAAGGCGATCGGCGCGGCGTTCGCGGCGCTGGCCGGGCAGGCGGCGGCCGGGCGGCTGCTGTTCGCGATGGGCCGGGACCGGCGGCTGCCGGGCGTGCTGTCGCGGACGGACGCCGGGGTGCCGCGCGTGGCTCTGCTCGTGTCGGCGGTGATCACGATGGCGGCCGCGGTGTGGGCGGCGCGCCGGGACGACGGTCTCGACCACCTGGTCTCGGTGGTCGACGTCGGCGCGCTGACCGCGTTCACGCTGCTCCACGCGAGCGTGGTGGGCTGGTTCGTCGTCCGGCGCGGCGCGGGCCGGGTGAGCTGGTGGCGGCATCTGCTGGTGCCGGTGCTCGGCGCGGCGATCACCGTCGCGGTGATCGTGGAGGCGTCGTCGACCGCGCAGGTGGTCGGGGCGATCTGGCTGGCGGTGGGGCTGGTGGTGCTGGCGGTGCAGTGGAGGGGGCGACGGGACACGGACCGGACGGGCGTGTGACGGGGGCGGTCTCGAGGGGCCCCGTTGTCGGACCCGGCCGTTACGCTCGGGCGCATGGCTGCCAACTCCTCCCCCGAAAGCCCGCTGCCCGTGGGCGAGGTCTCACGGCTGATCGGGGGCTGGATCGACCGGCTCGGCGCGGTCTGGGTCGAGGGGCAGATCACCCAGTTGTCGCGCAGGCCGGGCGCCGGCGTGGTGTTCCTGACGCTGCGCGACCCGTCGTACGACATCTCCGTGAGCGTGACCTGTTACCGGCAGGTGTTCGACGCCGTGGCGGACGTGGTCGGCGAGGGCGCGCGGGTGGTCGTGCACGCCAAGCCGGAGTGGTACGCGCCACGGGGGCAGCTCTCGCTGCGGGCCGCCGAGATCAAGCCGGTGGGCGTCGGTGAGCTGCTCGCCCGTCTGGAGCAGCTGAAGAAGGCCCTCGCGCGCGAGGGGCTGTTCGCGGCCGAGCGCAAGAAGCCGCTGCCGTTCCTGCCGCAGCTGGTGGGCCTGGTGTGCGGACGGGCGTCGGCGGCCGAGCGGGACGTCCTGGAGAACGCCCGGCACCGCTGGCCCGCCGTCCGCTTCGAGGTGCGCAACGTCCCGGTGCAGGGCGTGCACGCGGTACCGCAGGTGGTGCAGGCGGTGAAGGAGCTGGACGCGCTGGACGACGTGGACGTGATCGTCGTCGCGCGCGGCGGGGGCAGCGTGGAGGACCTGCTGCCGTTCTCCGACGAGCAGCTGGTGCGGGCGGTGGCCGCCTGCCGTACGCCGGTCGTCTCGGCGATCGGCCACGAACCGGACAGTCCCCTGCTCGACCTGGTCGCCGACCTGCGCGCGTCCACACCGACCGACGCCGCGAAGAAGGTCGTGCCGGACGTCGGCGAGGAGTACGAGCGGGTACGGCTGCTGCGGGACCGCGCGCGGCGGTGTGTGGCGGCGTTCGTCGACCGCGAGGAGCGGGGCCTGGCCCACGCGCTGGCCCGGCCGTCGATACAGGATCCGCACCGGATGATCGAGGAGCGGGCCGAACAGGTGACGGCCCTGCTGGACCGGGGCCGCCGTTCGCTGCGGCACCACCTCGACCGGGCCGACTCCGAGCTGACGCACACGCACGCGCGCGTGGTGGCCCTCTCCCCCGCCGCGACCCTCAAGCGCGGGTATGCGGTGCTCCAGCGGTCCGACGGCCACGCGGTCCGCGACCCCGGCGAGGTGGAGCCGGGCGAGACGCTGCGGGCCCGGGTCGCCGAGGGCGATTTCTCCGTACGAGTCGACGCATAGGGTGGGTGGATGACCAGCGAGGTGCAGCAGCCGACGGCGATGTCCGAGGCGCTCGGGTACGAGCAGGCGCGGGACGAGCTGATCGAGGTCGTCCGGCGGCTGGAGGCCGGCGGTACGACGCTGGAGGAGTCCCTAGCCCTGTGGGAGCGGGGCGAGGAGCTGGCGAAGGTGTGCCGCCGCCGGCTGGACGGCGCCCGGGCCCGCCTGGACGCGGCGCTGGCCGAGGAGGAGGCGGGCACGGAGGACGCGGCCGCCGGGAGCGACGGCACGCTCTAGCTCGGGCCTGGCCGGGCGGTGAGCCCGAGGCAGTCCATCAGGAGGCCCAGCAGGCGACCGGCCTTGGCCCGGCGTGCGGGCCGGTCGACGGCTCGGTACGAGTGCCGGTGTACCGCCGCCCCTGTGAAGCGGATCACCACGCTCCCTTTTTGATTGAAACTTGAACTTCTTCGGCGTACTGTCATCACCGTCAACGGCTCCCGGCTCCACGCCGCGCGGAGCCGACGCACCCCCGGAGAAAGATCACGCATGTCTCTCGTTCTTGACCCCGCCGCCCAGGACCTGCTGTTCCGCGAGGCCCGCACGGCGAACACCTTCACCGACGAGCCGGTGACCGACGAGCAGGTGCAGGCGATCTACGACCTGGTCAAGTACGGCCCGACCGCCTTCAACCAGTCGCCGCTGCGCATCACGCTGGTCCGCTCTCCCGAGGCCCGCGAGCGCCTGGTCACGCACATGGCGGAAGGCAACCGGCCCAAGACGGCCGCCGCCCCGCTGGTCGCGATCCTGTCCGCGGACAACGAGTTCCACGAGGAGCTGCCGGAGCTCTTCCCGCACTTCCCGCAGGCCAAGGACGCCTTCTTCAGCGAGCGTCCGGTCCGCGAGGGCGCGGCCACCCTGAACGCCGCCCTCCAGGCCGCCTACTTCATCGTCGGCGTCCGCGCCGCGGGGCTGGCCGCCGGACCGATGACCGGTCTCGACTTCGAGGGCGTGCGCAAGGAGTTCCTGGACGACGACCACACCCCGCTGATGGTCGTCAACATCGGCCGCCCGGGCCCGGACGCCTGGTTCCCGCGCTCCCCGCGCCTCGCCTACGACCAGGTCGTCACCACGGTCTGAGGCACGCGGCACCGCACGCGCGACGAAGCCCCCGGCACCTCGCCGGGGGCTTCGTCATGGCTCGTGGGCGGCCGGGCCACGGGGCCGGGTGGCCGGTGGCCTGTCAGGTCAGCTTCAGCGCCGCCGCCATCTTGCCGAGCTGCTCGAACGACCCGGTGCCGGCCACGACCGTCGTCGCGCCCTTCATGTCGTCGGTGCCGTGCAGGACCAGCGCGTCGTACCGGCCACCCGTGTACCGGGTCCAGGTCCGGCCGCCGATCTCCTCGGTCCGCTCGGTCGCCCGCGCGCCCCGGCTGGCGTCCTGGATGAAGGTGGACGCCTTCTGCGTGGACTGCTCGATCGTCACGTACTCGCCGTCCGGAGCCCGGAAGCCCAGGTGCCAGGCGTCGGAGTCGTCACCGCGGAAGCGGACGGAGGTCGGCTTCCACTCCTCGGACAGCCCCTCGGGCGCGGCCACCGGGTACGACGCGGCGCGCTGCGCGGTCAGCAACTCGACCCGGTAGTCGACCCGCTTGACGTCCGGTTCGCCGTCGTCGTGCGGAATGAACATCCAGATCACGCCCGCCGCCAACACGATGACCCCCAGGGAGAGGATCATGTCCCGGGCCGACTTCTGCTTGCCTTTCATACCTGCCACGCCCCCTATCGTCGCAGGTGCCTGATCCGCTCATACGTGGGGTCCCCTGCTCATTTTGTCGGACTGACGATAGAGTCATGGCCACACCCTCATCCGGCCGTCGTCGTATCAGAAAGGTGCGTTCCGATGACCGAGCATCATCTCCCGTCCGAGCTGGACGTCCCCTCAGAGGCCCCCGACCGCAACCTCGCCATGGAGCTGGTGCGGGTCACCGAGGCCGCGGCGATGGCCGCCGGCCGCTGGGTCGGGCGCGGTGACAAGAACGGCGCCGACGGTGCCGCGGTGCGCGCCATGCGGACCCTCGTCCACACCGTCTCGATGAACGGCGTCGTCGTCATCGGCGAGGGCGAGAAGGACGAGGCCCCGATGCTCTTCAACGGGGAGCGGGTCGGCGACGGGACCGGGGCCGAGGTCGACATCGCCGTCGACCCGATCGACGGCACCACGCTGACCGCCAACGGCATGACCAACGCGATCGCGGTGCTGGCCGCCGCCGAGCGCGGTTCCATGTTCGACCCGTCCGCGGTCTTCTACATGGACAAGCTGGTCACGGGCCCCGAGGCCGCCGACTTCGTCGACATCAACGCGCCCGTCGCCGTGAACATCCGCCGGATCGCCAAGGCCAAGCGGCGCACGCCGGAGGACGTCACCGTCGTCATCCTCGACCGGCCGCGGCACCAGGGCCTCATCAAGGAGGTCCGGGAGACCGGCGCCCGGATCAAGCTGATCTCCGACGGTGACGTGGCCGGCTCCATCCTGGCGCTGCGCGAGGGCACAGGCATCGACCTGCTGCTCGGCATCGGCGGCACGCCGGAGGGCATCATCTCGGCCTGCGCCGTGAAGTGCCTGGGCGGCACCATCCAGGGCAAGCTGTGGCCCAAGGACGACGAGGAGCGGCAGCGGGCGGTCGCCGCGGGGCACGACCTGGACCGGGTGCTGACCACCGACGACCTGGTCTCCGGGGACAACGTCTTCTTCGTCGCGACCGGCATCACCGACGGCGAGCTGCTGCGGGGGGTGCGGTACCGGTCGGAGACGGCGACGACCGACTCGATCGTGATGCGGTCGAAGTCGGGGACGGTGCGGCGGATCGACTCCGAGCACCGGCTGAGCAAGCTGCGGGCGTACAGCGCGGTTGATTTCGACCGGGCGAAGTAGACTCCGTCGGTTTCGCGGGGCGCCCACGGGGGGGGTAGGGGCGGGTGCGATGTGGCGGCTGCGGCGCCGTCGTGGCTGGTCGCGCAGTTCCCCGCGCCCCTCGGTTGGCTGACTTCCCCGGCGTCGCTACGTGCGCGGGGTCGCGCTCGCGCGGCAGAGCCGCAGATCGGGCACAGCCCCGCGCCCCTTGGTCGGCTGACTTCCCCGGCGTTGAAAGGGCACCCTCTGTGTGGAGAGGGTGCCCTTTGGGGTTGCTGGTTTTAGCCGGCCGCGGCTATGCGGCCTGTGGTGCGGGCGGCCTTCTTGAGTTCGACGTCGCGGCGGCGGCGCCGGGCCAGGACCACGCGGCGTTCGGCGGCGGTGAGGCCGCCCCAGACGCCGTAGGGCTCGGGCTGCAGCAGGGCGTGCTCGCGGCACTCGACCATGACCGGACAGCGCGCGCAGACGCGCTTGGCGGCCTCCTCGCGGGAGAGGCGGGCGGCGGTCGGTTCCTTGGAGGGGGCGAAGAACAGTCCGGCCTCGTCGCGCCGGCACACCGCCTCGGTGTGCCAGGGAGCGTCTTGGTCCCTGTCCCGCACGGGCACCCGCTGGGCCGGAACGGCAGCTACCTGCAGGGACGAATGCGGCGGTTGCAGCACGGGTCTACTCCTGACGACGGCTTCGCTAGCGAGAGACGATGCGTCAAGGCTTACCCGTTGTACGCGCGCCTATGCACTGGGTTCCCCACCGCTGCCGGTGCCGTCGCTACAGGTGCTTGCGCAAACCCTTCTCGACCCGGCGGTGCACCCGGTCGAGGATGTCCGCGACGACCTTGCCGCGCCTGGGGCGGGCCTCGACGCTGCCCAGCACGGCCCAGCCGTCCACGTAGATGACGGGGGCGTCGGCCTCGCTGGAGTCGAGGGTGTGGACCTCGAAACTGCCGAGCACGCTGCCGCCCGCGCCGCGCACCGACACGTTCTCCGGGACGCGCACGTCGACGCTGCCGAAGACGGAGAACGCCTTGATGACGACCTGCTGGTACTCGAAGACCGCCTCGCTGAGGTCGATCTCGACGCTGCCGAAGACCGCGTAGGCGTGGATGCGGCGGTTCGCCCGCCAGCGGCCCTTGCGGACGGCGCTGCTGAAGACCGCCACCACGTTCTCGTCGGGTTCCGCCGGGATGGCGCCGGCGGTGGGGCGGTTGGGGGCGGCCGGGGCCGTGGTGTCCCGGGCGCGGTGGGCGGCGGGCAGGTCCCGGACGAAGACGTCCAGCTCGCCGACGGTCTTGGCGGCCAGCACGCCCTCGACGCGCTCGGCGTGCTCGTCGGCGGTGAGCCGTCCCTCGGCGAGGGCTTCGCGCAGCATGTCGGCGACGCGGTCGCGGTCGGCGTCCGAGGCGCGCAGCTCGGAGGTGCGCGGTGCGGCTGGGGCGTGCTTCTGAAGGTCCACGGCAGTAGCGTACCGAAACGCGATAGATCGCGACCAGCCCTGTGGACAACCTTGTCGTGAACCGGAACTCCCTACTGAGCCTTACCTCACAAGCTCGGCGCCCTCGGCAGGTTTTACGCTGGTTGGCGCTGCCAACGGAGGCCAGCCGTCGTTGCTGAGGAATCCAGCCGCGCGTGATGTCGAGTGAGGAATGGGCGAGATGCCTGAGTTCGCGTACACCGATCTGCTCCCCCAGGGCGAGGACACCACTCCGTACCGGCTGGTGACCGCCGAGGATGTCTCCACCTTCGAGGCCGACGGGCGGACGTTCCTCAAGGTGGAGCCGGAGGCGCTGCGCAAGCTGGCCGAGGAGGCCGTCCACGACATCCAGCACTACCTGCGCCCGGCCCACCTGGCGCAGCTGCGCCGCATCATCGACGACCCCGAGGCGTCCGGCAACGACAAGTTCGTCGCCCTCGACCTGCTGAAGAACGCGAACATCGCGGCGGCGGGCGTGCTCCCGATGTGCCAGGACACCGGCACGGCGATCGTCATGGGCAAGCGCGGGCAGAACGTGCTCACGGCGGGCGGCGACGAGGAGGCCCTGAGCCGGGGCATCTACGACGCGTACAAGAACCTGAACCTGCGCTACTCGCAGATGGCCCCGCTCACCATGTGGGAGGAGAAGAACACCGGCTCCAACCTCCCGGCGCAGATCGAGCTGTACGCGACCGACGGCGACGCCTACAAGTTCCTCTTCATGGCGAAGGGCGGCGGCTCGGCCAACAAGTCGTTCCTCTACCAGGAGACGAAGGCCGTCCTGAACGAGTCCTCCATGATGAAGTTCCTGGAGGAGAAGATCCGCTCGCTCGGCACGGCCGCCTGCCCGCCGTACCACCTGGCCATCGTCGTCGGCGGCACGTCGGCGGAGTACGCGCTGAAGACCGCGAAGTACGCCTCCGCGCACTACCTGGACGAGATCCCGGCCGAGGGCTCGGAGCTGGGGCACGGCTTCCGGGACAAGGAGCTGGAGGAGAAGGTCTTCGAGCTGACCCAGAAGATCGGCATCGGCGCGCAGTTCGGCGGCAAGTACTTCTGCCACGACGTGCGCGTGGTGCGGCTCCCCCGGCACGGCGCGTCCTGCCCGGTCGCCATCGCCGTGTCCTGTTCCGCCGACCGGCAGGCGGTCGCGAAGATCACCGCCGAGGGCGTCTTCCTGGAGCAGCTGGAGACCGACCCGGCGCGCTTCCTGCCGGAGACCACGGACGAGCAGCTCGAGGCCGACGGTGACGTGGTGAAGATCGACCTCAACCGGCCGATGGACGACATCCTCGCCGAGCTGACGAAGCACCCGGTCAAGACCCGGCTGTCGCTGACAGGCCCGCTGGTCGTGGCCCGCGACATCGCGCACGCCAAGATCAAGGAGCGGCTGGACGCGGGTGAGGAGATGCCGCAGTACCTGAAGGACCACCCGGTGTACTACGCCGGTCCGGCGAAGACGCCCGAGGGGTACGCGTCCGGGTCCTTCGGGCCGACCACGGCCGGGCGGATGGACTCCTACGTGGAGCAGTTCCAGGCGGCGGGCGGTTCCAAGGTGATGCTGGCCAAGGGCAACCGGAGCAAGCAGGTCACCGACGCGTGCGACGCGCACGGCGGCTTCTACCTCGGCTCGATCGGCGGCCCGGCCGCCCGGCTCGCGCAGGACTGCATCAAGAAGGTGGAGGTCGTCGAGTACGAGGAGCTCGGCATGGAGGCGGTCTGGAAGATCGAGGTCGAGGACTTCCCGGCGTTCATCGTGGTGGACGACAAGGGCAACGACTTCTTCCAGGACCCGGCGCCGGCGCCGACGTTCACGACGATTCCGGTGCGGGGGCCGGGGCTGGCGTAGCCCGTCCCTCCGGCGTTCGAGGAGCGGGGCCCGGGGGGGGCGAATCCCACCCTCCCCCGGAACATCCGCCCCGCCCCGCACGCTGTACCCGGTATGAGCGACTACCGCATCGAGCACGACTCCATGGGCGAGGTCCGCGTCCCCGCCCACGCCAAGTGGCGCGCCCAGACGCAGCGTGCCGTCGAGAACTTCCCCGTCTCCGGGCAGCGCATCGAGCGCGCGCACATCGAGGCGCTCGCGCGGATCAAGGGCGCGGCGGCCAAGGTCAACGCCGAGCTGGGGGTGCTCGACGAGGACGTCGCCGCCGCGATCCGGGAGGCGGCCGCCGAGGTGGCCGAGGGGAAGTGGGACGAGCACTTCCCCGTCGACGTGTTCCAGACCGGTTCCGGGACCTCGTCCAACATGAACACCAACGAGGTCGTCGCGACCCTGGCCGGTGAGCGCCTCGGCCGCGGCGTGCACCCCAACGACCACGTCAACGCCTCCCAGTCGTCCAACGACGTCTTCCCGTCCTCGATCCACATCGCGGCGACCGCCGCCGTCACCCGCGACCTGATCCCGGCCCTCGACCACCTCGCCGGCGCCCTGGAGCGCAAGGCGGAGGAGTTCGCCGACGTGGTGAAGTCCGGGCGTACGCACCTCATGGACGCCACGCCCGTCACGCTGGGCCAGGAGTTCGGCGGGTACGCGGCCCAGGTGCGCTACGGCATCGAGCGGCTCCACGCGTCGCTCCCCCGGCTCGCCGAGCTGCCGCTGGGCGGCACCGCGGTCGGCACCGGCATCAACACCCCGCCCGGTTTCTCCGCCGCCGTCATCGCGGAGGTGGCCCGCGCGACCGGGCTGCCGCTGACCGAGGCGCGCGACCACTTCGAGGCGCAGGGCGCCCGGGACGGCATCGTCGAGACGAGCGGGCAGCTGCGGACCATCGGCGTCGGGCTGACGAAGATCGCCAACGACCTGCGGTGGATGGCGTCCGGGCCGCGCACCGGGCTCGCGGAGATCTCCCTCCCCGACCTCCAGCCCGGCTCGTCCATCATGCCCGGCAAGGTCAACCCGGTGATCCCGGAGGCGGTCCTGATGGTCGCCGCCCAGGTCACCGGCAACGACGCGACGGTCGCCGCCGCCGGGGCGGCCGGCAACTTCGAGCTGAACGTCATGCTGCCGGTCATCGCCAAGAACGTACTGGAGTCGGTGCGGCTGCTGGCCAACGTCTCCCGGCTGCTCGCCGACCGGACCGTGGACGGGATCGTCGCGCACCCCGAACGGGCCCGCGAGTACGCCGAGTCGTCGCCGTCCGTGGTCACGCCGCTCAACAAGTACATCGGGTACGAGGAGGCCGCCAAGGTGGCCAAGAAGGCGCTGGCCGAGCGGAAGACGATCCGTCAGGTCGTGCTGGAGAGCGGGTACGTCGAACGCGGCGACCTGACGCACCAACAGCTGGACGAGGCGCTGGACGTGCTGCGGATGACCCGTCCGTGAAAAGTCCCGGCACGGCCCGGGGGCGTACGCCGGCGCACGCTCTCGCGATCTCCGGGGCGTCGCTTGGCCATGGCACCTAATATCTCTCCATGGCAGACGGAGAAGCGGTGAGCGCGGCGGCGGAGCCGGGAGCGGACGGTCCGGCGGGCCCGGTGGACCACTGGGCGCCCGGCAGCCACATCCTGTGGCGGTACCGGGAGAACGGCGGACCGCACCCGCACATCGCACGCCCCGTCACCGTCGTACGGGACGACGCCGAGCTGCTCGCCGTGTGGCTGGCGCCCGGCACCGAGTGCGTGAAGCCGGTCCTCGCCGACGGTACGCCCGTGCACCTGGAACCGCTGGCCACCCGCTACACCAAGCCGCGCGCCGTGCAGCGCGACCGGTGGTTCGGCACGGGGGTGCTGAAGCTGGCGCGCCCCGGCGAGGCCTGGTCGGTGTGGCTGTTCTGGGACCCGGGCTGGCGGTTCAAGAACTGGTACGTGAACCTGGAGGAACCGCTGACCCGTTGGGAGGGCGGGGTGGACTCGGAGGACCACTTCCTGGACATCTCCGTCCACCCCGACCGCACCTGGCACTGGCGGGACGAGGACGAGTTCGCGCAGGCCCAGCGGGACCGGCTGGTCGACCCGGCGCTGGCCGGGCGGGTGCGCCGGGCGGGGCGGGCCGCGGTCGCGGAGATCCGTGCCTGGGGGTCGCCGTTCGCCGACGGCTGGGAGCACTGGCGGCCCGATCCGGCGTGGCCGGTACCGTCCCTGCCGGGGGACTGGGATCGCACGCCCGCGCACGTCTCCTCATGAGACCCTTGATGTGCCCCCCGGCAACAAACGTAGGATCGTCCTCCGCAATGAGCGCGGCAGCGGCAACCGGCGGAGTGTGCGCTGTGCTTGACCGATCGTCACCGAGGGGCGGCAGGACGTGAGCGAGGGGTACGAGGGCAACACGCAGACGGACCGCAGACGGTCCGCCGGTGACACAGGAACAGCCTCTGACCACGCGGGAACCCCGTTCCTTGGGCACGGATTGCGGGTATCGGGATTTCTGCGGGACGAACTGCACGCGCCGCGCGCAGTCCCGGACGGATGGATTCGACACGCGTGACGGAGCACCCGACCTCCTTCGACCGCCCCTCGCCGGGCGCCGACCCCACGGATCCCCGCGGGGCGCTCCTGCGTACCCCCGTGCCGCCGCGCGCCTCCGGGTCCGCGTTACCGGCCCAGGGGCGCGCCGGTCAGACGCCGCCCGCCGCGGGCGAGGACGCCCCGGCGGCCTTCGAGCACTCCCAGCCGGGCGCCGAGCAGGCCGCCGAGCCCGACGCGCACCGCCCGCGGCCCGCGTCCGAGGGCGTCCCGGTCCAGCCGGACGGCGGGCCACCGGACGGTGCGCCGTCGGGTGACACGCCCTCGGCGGGCACCACTCCCGGCGGCGTCTCCACGGAGGGCGCCTCCGCGGACGGAGTGACCGCGGGCGGCGGGCAGGCCGGTCTGGCGCAGCCGGGCTCCGGGGCGGCGGCCGGTGTCGCGGGCCCGGGCCGCCGCGGCGCGCCGGCGGAGCCCGACCGGCGTATCGGGCAGCCCACCGCACCCGGCCGGCCCACGCCGATGCGCCGGGACGGGGACCGGCTGCGGTTCGTGGGCGCCGCGACCCGGCGGATCGCCCGGGGCATGGACCTCGACGAGATCGTGATGGGGCTGTGCCGGGCCACCGTGCCCACGTTCGCGGACGCCATCCTGGTCTATCTGCGCGAGCCGCTGCCGGTCGGCGACGAGCGGCCCACCGGCCCCCTGGTCCTGCGGCTGCGGCGCACCGACCGCATACCGGCCGAGCGGGACACCGAGGGCGGCTTCACCCCCGCGGCCCCGCCGGAGCCCTCCGAGCTGGAGACGGTCGGCGCCGAGCTGTGCGAGGTGCGGCCGGGCAGCGCGCTGGCCGAGGTGCTGCGCGGGGTGCGCCCGGTGTTCACGGACACGCCCGCGGTCCGCGCCGCGCTGCCGGAACTGCTGGGCGAGGAGCGCGACTTCGCCCTGCCCGACGGCCGCAGGGCGATCCTCGCCCCGCTGCGCGGCCGGCGCCGGGTGATCGGCGCCGCGCTGTTCCTGCGCGGCCCGGAGCGCGTCGCCTTCGAGGCCGACGACCTGCTGGTGGCCGCGCAGCTCGCCACGCACAGCGCCCTCGGCATCGACAAGGCGGTGCTGTACGGGCGTGAGGCGTACATCGCCGACGAGCTGCAGCGCACGATGCTCCCGGAGAACCTGCCGCGCTGCACCGGCGTACGGCTGGCCTCCCGCTACCTCCCGGCCGCCGAGACCGCGCGGGTGGGCGGCGACTGGTACGACGCCATCCCGTTGCCCGGCAGCCGGGTCGCGCTGGTCGTCGGGGACGTCATGGGCCACTCCATGACCTCGGCGGCCATCATGGGCCAGCTGCGGACCACGGCGCAGACCCTGGCCGGGCTCGACCTGCCGCCGCAGGAGGTGCTCCACCACCTGGACGAACAGGCCCAGCGGCTCGGCACCGACCGCATGGCGACCTGCCTGTACGCGGTGTACGACCCGGTCTCGCACCGCATCACCGTCGCCAACGCCGGCCACCCGCCGCCGGTGCTGCTGCACATGGACGGCCACGCCGAGGTGCTGCGGGTGCCGGCCGGCGCCCCGATCGGGGTGGGTGGCGTGGACTTCGAGGCCGTGGAGCTGGACGCGCCGGCCGGTGCGACGCTGCTCCTGTACACGGACGGGCTGGTCGAGTCCCGGCTGCGGGACGTGTGGACCGGCATAGAGCAGCTGCGGGAGCGGCTGGCGGCGACCGCGCAGCTCACCGGTCCCGATCATCCGCCGCCCCTGGAAGCCCTGTGCGACGAGGTGCTCGACATGCTCGGCCCGGGCGACCGGGACGACGACATCGCGCTGCTCGCCGCCCGCTTCGACGGCATCGCGCCCAGCGACGTGGCGTACTGGTTCCTGGAGCCCGAGGACGCGGCCCCCGGCCGTGCCCGTCGCCTGGCCCGGCGGGCGCTCGCCCGCTGGGGCATGGAGGACCTCACGGACGCCGTGGAGCTGCTCGTCAGCGAGGTCGTGACCAACGCGGTGCGCTACGCGTCGAAACCGGTCACCCTGCGGCTGCTGCGCACGGACGTGCTGCGCTGCGAGGTCGGCGACGACGTGCCGCAGCTGCCCCGGCTGCGGCAGGCGCGCGCCACCGACGAGGGCGGGCGCGGGCTGTACCTGGTGAACCGGCTGGCCCGGCGCTGGGGCGCGACGCGGCTGAGCACCGGCAAGGTGGTGTGGTTCGAGCTGAACCGCGGCTGAGGCCGGGGAGCGGCGAACACGCGAAGGGGCGCCCGGTGAGCACCGGGCGCCCCTTCGCGTGTGTCCGCGGCTCCTGACGGTCTACGGCACCCAGTCCCCGCCCGGGAAGCCAGGCTCTCCCGACTCGGTGGACCCGCCGCCGTCCGGCGGCGGTTCGGTGGACGGGCTGTTCGACGGCGAATGCGTCGGCGACTCGGGCGGCGCCTCGGTCGTCGGATCGTTCGACGGGGGTGCCTCGGTCGTCGGATCGTCGGACGGGGGCGGCGCCTCGGTCGTCGGCTCCTTGGACGGCGAGTGGCTCGGCGACTGGGAGTTCGACGGCGACCTGCTGGGCTTCACCGCGGCGCCCTGCTTGGTCTCCAGGTCGAACTTGGTGACCTCGTCCATGACGCCGAAGGTGTACGCGGCCCAGATCTCCGCCGGGGGGCCACCGCCGTTGACGCGGTAGTCGACGCCGGCGGCCTTGTACATCGGGACCTGTGGGTGGGGTGCCTTGTCGTCCTCGCCGAACAGGCCGACCGAGGTGACGAGGCCCGGGGTGAAGCCGGTGAACCAGGCCGACTTGTTGTTGTCGGACGTACCGGTCTTGCCGGCCACCTGCTGACCGTCCCGCAGCGGGTTCTCCCGTACGGACGTCTTGGCCGTACCGTCGTCGACCACGCCGGTGAGCACGGAGGTCACCGTGTCCGCGGCCTCCTGGCTGATGACCTCCTCGCCGATGGGGTCGGGCATCTCGATCGTGCGGTCCTTGTGCTCGACCGACTTCACGATCGCCGGGGTGACCTTCTTGCCGTGGTTGTCGAAGGTGGCGTAGACGCCGGCCATCTCCAGCGGACTGGCGCCCATACTGCCCAGGGTCTGCGCGGGCACGGCCTGCTCGCCCTCGGTGTCCATGCCGAGTTCGCCCGCGACCTTCATGACCTCGGGCATGCCGACGTCGATGCCCATCTGCGCGAAGACGGAGTTGACCGACTTGTTCATCGCCTCCTGGACGTCGATCTCGCCGTAGTCGTGGTCGTCCTCGTTGGGCGGTGCGAAGCCGACCTTCCGATCACCGTCCATCACGGGGCGCTCGCTGTCGCCGTCGTAGAGGGTGTTGGCCGTGATCGGCACGCCGTCCTGGGTCTCGGCGTCGTGGTCCACGGCGGCGGCGAGGATCACCGGCTTGAAGGTGGAGGCGGGCTGGTAGTCGTCGCGGGTGGCGTTGTTGGTGTAGTGCTTCAGGTAGTTCACGCCGCCGTACATCGCCACGACGGAACCCGTCTTCGGGTCGACCGAGACGGCTCCGGCCTGGACGTCCGCGTCCACCTTGCGCTTGTCGGGGTCCAGCTTGCTGGTGAGCTTCTCCTTGACCGCCTTCTCCAGCGCGGCCTGCTTCTTCTTGTCGATGTTGAGGGTGACGGTGTAGCCGCCGAGGTCCACCAGGGCCTTGGCCTGCTCCATGTCCTCGGCGGCGCCCTGGGCGACGAGCTGCTTCTTGAGCGCGAAGTTGGCCGCGTCCACCAGGTATCCGGTCTGGCCGTCCATCCCCGCGGCGGCCTTGGGCTCCTTCGGCTTCGGGAACGTCATGCCCTGCCGGTCGCCGGCGCTCAGCCATTTCTGCTCGACCATGTTGTCCAGGACGTAGTTCCAGCGCTGCTGGACGAGCTTCTTGCCGGTCTCGCTGGCGATCGCCCAGTCGTACTGGTTCGGCGCCTGGAGCAGCGCGGAGAGGTACGCGCCCTGCTCGACCGTCAGGTCCTCGGCGTCGACGCGGTAGTAGGCCTGGGCGGCGGCCTGGATGCCGTAGGCGCCGCGGCCGTAGTAGCTGGTGTTGATGTAGCCGGCGAGGATGTAGTCCTTGGACTTCTCCCGGTCCAGCTTGAGGGAGATGACCAGTTCCTTCAGCTTGCGGGAGACGGTCTGGTCCTGGGTCAGGTAGTAGTTCTTGACGTACTGCTGGGTGATCGTCGAACCGCCCTGCGCGCCCTTGCCGGAGAGGGTGTTGAGCACACCGCGCGCGGTGCCCTTGAGGTCGACGCCGGCGTCCTTGTAGAAGGTCTTGTTCTCGGCGGCGACGAAGGTCCGCTGGACGTCCTTGGGGATCTTGGCGAGGTCGACGATCTCACGGTTGCGCTCGCCGGTGCGGGCCATGATGCTGCCGTCGCTGTACTTGTAGACGTTGCTCTGCAGCTCGGCCTCGGGGTTGCCCTCGGGGATGTCGATCATCATGTACAGCACGATGAAGGCGCCCATGCCGAGCAGGCAGAGGCCGAAGAACGTGCCGAGGATCTTCTTCCACGTGAACAGCCGGCGTATCCGGCCCTTCCCGCCCGCACTGGCGGCCGCGCGCGACGAACGGCGGCGTTTCGGCGCCGCGCGGCGTCCACCGCGCTGTCGCGCTTTTCTCTCTTCCGCTCGTCCCATGGATCCGATCCGCTCCGCTTCGGTCATCTGTGGGCACGTCTCGCTCACGCGTCACACAGGTTCGTCGCTCAGGTCAGCTCAGAAAGCTAACACCGGGAGATGTGACAAACGGCAACCGATCCAGCCTTGTACGGACGTGAGAATCAGCACCCGTTCCACAGGAACCGACGTACGAGAGGGGTTCAGGGTTGTGATCGGCGTGTAAAGTGATATCACTTAGTCAGCAAAGAGAGAACGGGGGACCACCCATGTCCACGCACGATGCCCCGCAGGTCACCGCCGATGTGCCCGAGATGCCGACGCCCCGGGTGCGCGAGAACCAGGCGCACAGCATCGGCGGCGGCTTCGCGCTGCTGCTGGGGCTGGTCGGGCTGCTGGTCGGCGCCGGCCTGATCGTCACCGCGACCGCGGTCGCCTCCACCGGCGCGAAGGCGGCGCTGATCATCGCGGGCGTCGTGATCGCCCTGGCCGCCTTCCTCGCGATGTGCGGGCTGAACATGGTGGCGCCGGGCGAGGCCCGTGTGGTGCAGCTCTTCGGGCGGTACCGGGGGACCATCCGGCAGGACGGCCTGCGCTGGGTCAACCCCTTCACCTCCCGCACCAAGATCTCGACCCGGGTGCGCAACCACGAGACGGCCGTCCTGAAGGTCAACGACGCCTACGGCAACCCCATCGAGCTGGCGGCGGTCGTGGTGTGGCGGGTGGAGGACACCGCGCAGGCCACCTTCGAGGTGGACGACTACGTCGAGTTCGTCTCCACCCAGACCGAGGCGGCCGTGCGGCACATCGCCATCGAGTACCCCTACGACGCCCACGACGAGGACGGCCTCTCGCTGCGCGGCAACGCCGAGGAGATCACCGAGAAGCTCGCCGTCGAACTGCACGCGCGCGTGGAGGCGGCCGGGGTGCAGATCATCGAGTCCCGCTTCACGCACCTCGCGTACGCCCCGGAGATCGCCTCGGCGATGCTCCAGCGGCAGCAGGCCGGTGCGGTGGTCGCGGCGCGGCGGCAGATCGTGGACGGCGCGGTCGGCATGGTCGAGGCGGCGCTCGTCCGCATCAGCGAACAGGGCATCGTGGAGCTGGACGACGAGCGGAAGGCGGCGATGGTGTCCAACCTGATGGTCGTGCTCTGCGGGGACCGCGCCGCCCAGCCGGTGCTGAACACGGGGACGCTCTACCAGTGACCACCCCGCCCGAAGGCTCCGCGCCCTCCGAGGACCCGGCACCGAAGCGTCGGCCGCGGCAGCGCAAGCAGGTGCTGCTGCGGCTCGACCCGCAGGTGTACGAGGCGCTGGCCCGCTGGGCGGGCGACGAGCTGCGGTCGGCCAACGCCCAGATCGAGTTCCTGCTCCGCAGGGCGCTGGCGGAGGCCGGCCGGCTGCCCGGCGACACCGGACCGCTGCCGCGCCGCGGCCGCCCGCCGGGGGGCGGCGGCACGGGAGCCCCGCCACCGCCCTGACCGCCCCGACCGCCCTGCGCAGGCCGCGCCACCGCAGCGATGCGGAGGTGCGGCCTCCGTCGTAGCGGAACCGTGACAATCGCCTCCGACCTGCGGCTCGGCCGCCCTCGTGAACCCGCCGCCACGACCTCTGCACAGTGCGTATACATAGGGCGTATACACCGTGTGTAGAGTGCTCCGCATGTCCATCGGTCACACCCTCCTGGGGCTCCTGGAGTCCGGGCCGCGCCACGGTTACGACCTCAAGCGCGCCTTCGACGAGAAGTTCGGTCACGACCGGCCGCTGCACTACGGCCAGGTCTACTCGACGATGTCCCGCCTGCTGAAGAACGGCCTCGTCGTGGTCGACGGCATCGAGGCGGGCGGCGGTCCCGAGCGCAAGCGGTACGCGATCACCGACGAGGGGATCACCGACGTACAGCGGTGGCTCGCCACGCCGGAGAAGCCCGAGCCGTACCTCCAGTCGACGCTCTACACCAAGGTCGTCCTCGCGCTGCTCACCCACCGCGACGCCGCCGACATCCTCGACACCCAGCGTTCGGAGCACTTGCGCAGCATGCGCATCCTCACCGACCGCAAGCGCAAGGGCGACCTCGCGGACCAGCTCATCTGCGACCACGCCCTCTTCCATCTCGAGGCCGACCTGCGCTGGCTGGAACTCACCGCCGCGCGCCTCGACAAGCTCCGTGAGGCGGTAACCCGATGACTCCTCCCGCAGGTTCCCTGCTCTCCGCCGAGGCGCTCCGCAAGGCCTACGGTCCCACTCTCGCCCTCGACGACGCCGGGTTCTCCATCCACCCCGGCGAGGTCGTCGCCGTCATGGGCCCCTCCGGGTCCGGCAAGTCGACGCTGCTGCACTGCCTCGCCGGCATCGTGACGCCCGACTCGGGGACGATCACGTACAACGGGCGGGAGCTGTCGGCGATGTCCGACGCCCAGCGCAGTGCGCTGCGCCGCTCGGACTTCGGGTTCGTGTTCCAGTTCGGCCAGCTGGTGCCGGAGCTGACCTGTGTCGAGAACGTCGCCCTTCCGCTGCGGCTGAACGGCACCTCGCGCAAGGAGGCCGAGCGGGCCGCGCTGACCTGGATGGAGCGGCTGGAGGTGGACGACCTCAGGAAGAAGCGGCCGGGCGAGGTCTCCGGCGGCCAGGGGCAGCGGGTCGCGGTGGCCCGCTCGCTGGTCACCAACCCGCGGGTGCTCTTCGCGGACGAGCCGACCGGCGCGCTGGACTCCCTCAACGGGGAGCGCGTGATGGAACTCCTGACGGACGCCGCCCGCTCCACCAACGCCGCGGTCGTGCTGGTCACGCACGAGGCCCGGGTGGCCGCCTACTCCGACCGCGAGATCGTCGTACGGGACGGCAAGTCCAGGGACATGGAGCGGGTCGTATGAACGTGCGCCAGTGGGCGGCCGACCTGATGCTGGGCGTCCGCTTCGCCTTCACCGGGGGCCGCGAGGGCTGGACCCGGGCCGTGCTGACGGCCGTCGGCGTCGGTCTCGGCGTGGCGCTGCTGCTGCTGACGACGGCCCTGCCGAGCGCGCTCACCGTCCGGCACGAACGGGAGGCGGCGCGCTCCGACCTCGCCTTCGCCATCGACCCGATCCCTAAGGCGAACGACACGCTCGTGGTCGCCGACGTCGACGAGGACTTCCGCGACAAGGACGTCCGGGGCCGGGCCCTGGAGCCCGAGGGGCCGCGGGCGCCGCTGCCGCCGGGCGTGGAGAAGTTCCCGGCGGTGGGCGAGATGGTGGTCTCCCCCGCGCTGAAGAAGCTGCTGGGGTCGGACTCCGGCGCCCTGCTGCGCGAGCGGCTGCCGGACCGGATCGTCGGCACGATCGCCGAGGAGGGGCTGATCGGCTCGGCCGAACTCGCCTACTACCGGGGCGCGGAAGGACTCGCGGAGCACATCACGGCGGGCCGGGTCGAACGCATCGACCACTTCGGCGACCCGCAGCCGGGGGAGGAGCAGGCCGACCCTGTGCTGCTCCTCCTCATCCTCGTCGTCTTCGTGGTGCTGCTGATGCCGGTCGCGGTGTTCATCGCCGCCGCCGTGCGGTTCGGCGGCGAGCGGCGGGACCGGCGGCTCGCGGCGCTGCGCCTGGTGGGCTCCGACGGCAGCATGACCCGGCGCATCGCCGCCGGTGAGGCCATGGCCGGCGCGGTCCTCGGGCTGGTCTTCGGCGCCGCCTTCTTCATGGTCGGGCGGCAGCTCGCGGGCAACGCCGAGGTGTTCGACATCAGCGTGTTCCCCAGCTATCTCAACCCCTCGCCGCTGCTGGCCCTGCTGGTCGCGGTGGCGGTGCCGGCGGCGGCGGTGCTGGTGACGCTGTTCGCCCTGCGCGGTGTCGTCATCGAGCCGCTCGGTGTGGTGCGCGCGGGCCGTCCCTCCCGCCGCCGGCTGTGGTGGCGGCTGCTGCTGCCGCTGGCCGGACTGGGGATGCTCTACCCGATGATCGGCAACGGCCGCGACAACGGCGACTTCAACCAGTACCTGGTGACCGGCGGTGTCGTCCTGCTCCTGGTCGGCGTGACCGCGCTGCTGCCGTGGGTCGTGGAGCGCGTCGTCGCCCGGCTCGGCTCCGGCGGCGTGGCCTGGCAGCTGGCCGTGCGCAGGCTCCAGCTGAGCAGCGGTACGGCGGCCCGGATGGTCAACGGCATCGCGGTGGCCGTCGCCGGGGCAATCGCACTGCAGATGCTGTTCGCCGGCGTGGACGACGACTACACCAGGCCCACCGGGCAGGACGTGTCGCAGGCGCAGATGGAGGCGATCCTCCCGAGCGGGGTCCGCGTGGACTCGGCGGCCGAGAAGTTCCGCGACACGAAGGGCGTGAAGGAGGTCTTCGGCTACTCCGAGGGGTGGCTGGGCGACCGTCCCCAGGACCCGGAGAACGGCACGACGGTGACCGTGGGCGACTGCGCGTCGCTGCGGGAGATCGCCACCCTGCCCTCGTGCGCCGAGGGGGACGTGTTCGCCGTCCACGGCGCCGAGTGGGACGGCGAGGAGGACGTGTCGAAGCTGGCCGCGCCGGGCCGGAAGCTCTACGTGGAGCCGTCCTACGAGGGCGGCCCGAAGCGCCCGGAGATCCCCTGGACGGTGCCGGACGCCGTCAAGGCCGCGAAGCCGCGTATGGGTCTGCTGGCGGGCACCGACCGGGGCGGCATCCTGATCACGAGGAAGGCGCTGCCGGAGACGCTCGCGCCGTCGCTGGACGGGCACGCCTACCTACGGCTGGACGAGTCGGTGCCGGACGTGCACGACCTGGTACGGAACACCGCGGCGGCCGTCGACCCGCTGGCGGACGCCGTGACCTGGGCGGCAACCGAGCGGACCGACCGGTTCGACGCCATCCGCACCGGTCTGTTCGTGGGGGCGGCGTGTGTGCTGGCGCTGATCGGCGCGAGTCTGCTGGTCTCTCAGCTGGAGCAGTTGCGGGAGCGGAAGAAGCTGCTGTCGGCCCTGGTCGCCTTCGGCACCCGGCGCCGCACGCTGAGCCTGTCGGTGCTGTGGCAGACGGCGATTCCCATCGTGCTCGGCCTGGTGCTCGCCACCGCGGTGGGCCTGACCCTGGGCACGGTGCTGCTGAAGATGACGGGCACCCCGGTGAGCGTCGACTGGACCGGCGTCCTGTCCATGACCGGGATCGGCGCCGCGGTCGTCCTGGCGGTGACGCTGTGCAGCCTGCCGCCGCTGCTGCGGCTGATGCGGCCGGAGGGGCTGCGCACGGAGTAGCCCCGCCGCCGCACGACCGAGGGACCGCGCGACCGCCCGGGGTGGTCGTCCGGTCCCTCAGTCGTGCACCGTCCGGACCGGCAGGTCCGCCATCGCCTCCCGCAGGGCCGCCGCCAGTTCCCGGTACTCCGCCGAGCGGGCCGCGCCGGTGCGCATGGCGAGGGCGATGCGGCGGGTGGGGGCCGGGTCGGTGAAGGACGCGGTGAGGAGCTGGCTGGAGCGGGAGGTCTCCACGCGGACGGCGGTGCGCGGCAGCAGCGTCACCCCGAGGCCGCCCGCCACCAGCTGCACCAGCGTGGACAGTCCGGCGGCCGTGGTCGTCGCCGGCACGCCCGCCCGGCCCGCCTCGCGGCAGATGTCGAGGGCCTGGTCGCGCAGGCAGTGCCCCTCGTCGAGCAGCAGCAGCTTCAGCTCGCGCAGCACCGAGCGCTCCAGGCCCTCCCGGCCGCCGAGCCGGTGGTCGAGCGGCGTGACCAGGACGAAGTCCTCGTCGAAGAGCGGGAGTTCGCTGACGCCGGGCACGCCCAGGGGGACCGCGAGCAGAAGCAGGTCGAGGCGGCCGGTGGTGAGCCCGTCCAGCAGGCTCGCGGTCTGCTCCTCGTGGACCTGGAGGTCGAGGTCGGGGTAGCGGTCATGGACCAGCCGCAGCACCGTCGGCAGCAGGTACGGCGCCACCGTCGGGATGACGCCGAGCCTGAGCGCGCCGGTGAAGGGCGCCCGGACCGCCTCCGCCTCCTCCAGGAGCGCGCCGACCTCCGCCAGGACCGCCTTGGTCCGCACCGCCAGCCGTTCCCCGGCCGGCGAGAGCAGCACCTTGCGCGTCGTACGCTCCAGGAGCGTGACACCCAGTGCCTCCTCCAGCGCGGAGACCGCGCCCGAGAGCGCCGGCTGGCTCATGCCGATCGCGGCGGCGGCATCGCGGAAATGCAGGTGCTCGGCGACCGCGTCGAAAGCCCGCAGCTGAGCGAGGCTGGGCTGCCTCTTCTTGATGGTCACTAATAGCCACCTCCGATCAACTCGACCGATTGTAGCTATTTCACTAATCAATGCACCCTGTGCCAACATCAACAACGTCCAACCCATGGAAACGCTCGCAAAGCGGGTGTTTCCTCGCTGCACTTTTTGGAGAGCGCGTGCTCACTGTCGGTGACAAGTTCCCCGAGTTCGACCTGACCGCCTGCGTCTCGCTGGAGAAGGGCAAGGAGTTCCAGCAGATCAACCACAAGACCTACGAGGGTCAGTGGAAGGTCGTCTTCGCGTGGCCCAAGGACTTCACCTTCGTGTGCCCCACCGAGATCGCCGCCTTCGGCAAGCTGAACGACGAGTTCGCCGACCGTGACGCCCAGATCCTCGGCTTCTCCGGCGACTCCGAGTTCGTGCACCACGCCTGGCGCAAGGACCACCCGGACCTGACCGACCTGCCCTTCCCGATGATGGCCGACTCCAAGCACGAGCTGATGCGTGACCTCGGCATCGAGGGCGAGGACGGCTTCGCGCAGCGCGCGGTCTTCATCGTGGACCAGAACAACGAGATCCAGTTCACGATGGTCACCGCCGGCTCCGTCGGCCGTAACCCCAAGGAGGTCCTGCGGGTCCTCGACGCCCTGCAGACCGACGAGCTCTGCCCGTGCAACTGGAGCAAGGGCGACGAGACCCTGGACCCGGTCGCGCTGCTGTCGGGGGAGTGAGCTGACATGTCCCTCGACTCCCTGAAGTCCGCCGTACCGGACTACGCCAAGGACCTGAAGCTCAACCTGGGTTCGGTCATCGGCAACTCCGACCTCCCGGCGCAGCAGCTGTGGGGCACGGTGCTGGCGACCGCCATCGCCTCGCGCTCCCCCATCGTGCTGCGCGAGCTGGAGCCGGAGGCGAAGGCGAACCTGACGCCCGAGGCGTACTCGGCCGCCAAGTCGGCCGCCGCGGTCATGGCGATGAACAACGTCTTCTACCGCACCCGGCACCTGCTGTCGGACCACGAGTACGGCACCCTGCGCGCCGGTCTGCGGATGAACGTCATCGGCAACCCGGGCGTCGACAAGGTCGACTTCGAGCTGTGGTCCTTCGCGGTGTCCGCCATCAACGGCTGCGGCATGTGCCTGGACTCGCACGAGCAGGTGCTCCGCAAGGCCGGTGTGGACCGCGAGACGATCCAGGAGGCGTTCAAGATCGCCGCCGTGGTCGAGGCCGTCGGCGTCACGCTGGACGCCGAGGCGGTCCTGGCCGCCGAGTAGTCCCGCTCCCCGCGGCACACACGGCACGGGCCCCGCTCACCGAGAGGTGGGCGGGGCCCGTTCGCGTGTCTAGGCCGGGGAGGTGTCCGACGGCGGGCCGTCCGCGGGGGGTTCCGGCGCTTCCGGGGCTTCCGGGGCCTCCGCGTTCTTCGGCGGCACCGGAGGCCGGTCGGCGGCCGGGGCGGCGTCGGTCGAGGTGGCCCCGTGCGGCCTGGGCGTCTGCCGCAGGGCGGCCTCACGCGAGTACGCCCGCAGATACCCGACGACGGTGTTGGTCACCGCCACCAGCGGTACGGCGACCACGGCGCCGCCGATGCCGGCCACCATGCCGCCGGCGGCCACCGACAGCACCACCGCCAGCGGATGGACCCGCACCGCCCGCCCGAGGATGAACGGCTGCAGGATGTGCCCCTCGATCTGCTGCACCGCCAGCACCACGACGAGCGTCATGACCGCGGCGAACACGCCCTGCGTCACCAGCGCCACGACGACCGCGAGGGCGCCCGACACCACCGCCCCGACGAGCGGGACGAAGGCGAACAGGAAGATGAACACGGCCAGCGGGACGGCCATCGGCACGTCCAGGAAGTAGATGCCGAGGCCGATGAAGATGGCGTCGATGAGGGCGACTATCACCGTGCCGCGCACGTACGCGGTCAGCGTCCGCCACGCGCGCGGACCGGCCCCGGCCACGCCCGGCCGGGCGGCCGCGGGCACCAGCTTCAGCGACCACTGCCAGATGCGCTTGCCGTCGTAGAGCAGGAAGAGCGTCGAGAAGGCGGCCAGCAGGATGCCGGTGAGCGCCTCGACGACGACCGTGACGCCCTCGAGTCCGGCGGACGTTATCTGGTCGGTGTTGGCGCCGACCGCGTCCCGCAGGTTCTTGGCGATCTCGTTGATCTGCTTGTCGGTGACGTGGAAGGGGCTGTTCAGCAGCCAGTTGCGCAGTTCGTCGATGCCGTCCTGGACCTGGTCGGAGAGATTGTCGATGTTCTCCATCACCTGCCAGGTGACGAACCAGCCGATCAGGCCCATGATCACGAATCCGAGGATCGCGGTCAGCGCGGTGGCCGGCCCCCGCGGCACCCCGCGCCGGCGCAGCCAGGCCACGGCCGGCTGGAGCAGCGCGGTGATCAGCAGCGCGGCCACGAACGCCAGCACCACCAGCTGCACGGCGCTGATGATCCGCATCAGCACCCACACGGTGCCCGCGAGCACCAGCAGCCGCCAGCCGGCCTCCGCGGCCACCCGTACTCCCCAGGGCACGGCCTGCGCCGGGTCGGGGCGGTTGCCGATCACGATCGGACGGTGTGTCCCGATGTACTCCGCGACCGCGTCGTCGGTCGCGCCCCCGGCAGCGTCCTCGGCCGTGTCGTCCAGGGGCCGCCGCACGGGGTGGGCGGCCGGCACCGGCCCGTCGTCGGCGTCGTCCCGCCCCGCCTCTTCGCGGCGCTGCTCCAACCGCTCGCTCATGCGCGTCAGCCCGGCGCCGAGCCGGCCGAGCCACCCTGGCACTCGTGACATGATCCGTCCTCTTCCCCCGTCTTTCCCCACCACTCCCCCCGGAGCCATTCCGGTCCGACCGTACAGGGCGGCAATGCGAAAGCCCCTCACCCTAGGACGGTGAGGGGCTGCGCGAGGTTGAGCGTGGGCCGCGCCGACGGGGACGACGGGCGGACGGCGGGCTCAGTACCAGTGGTTGGCCTGCCAGAAGGACCAGGCCTCGCACGGGCTGCCGTAGCGGTTGTCCATGTAGCTGAGGCCCCACTTGATCTGGGTGGCCGGGTTGGTCCGCCAGTCGGCTCCCGCGGAGGCGTACTTGCCCGCGGGGAGTGCCTGGAAGAGGCCGTAGGCACCGGAGGAGGCGTTCACGGCCTGGTAGTTCCAGCTGGACTCGTGATTCACGATGTTGCTGAAGCACTGGAACTGACCGCTGGGCACCATCTGACGGGCCATCGCCTGGATCTGGCTGGTGCTGTAGGAGCTCTGGACGGCGAAGCTGGTGGACTCCCGCTTGGCGTCGCGGCTGGCCGCCTCCTGCGCCGCCTCGCGCTGCTTCGCCGCTTGAGCCGCCTTCTTGGCCTTCTCCTGCTTGGCCACGGCGGTCTGGGCGGCTGCCTTGCGGGCCGCCGCCTCGGCGTCCTTCTTGGCGCTCGCGTCCGCCGCGATGGCCTGCACGTCGGCCTGCTGCGTCAGGGACGCGGTCTGCACCTGCGCCTGCTCACCCATGGGGATGTCGGCAAGCAGGGTCGTGCCTGCTGCCGTCGCCTCCGCGTCGTCGTTGCTCTGCGCGACGCTGCCCGAGGCAACGCCGACGACGCTTCCGACGGCGGTGACCGCCGTGGCCGAGGCCACTGCGAATCCCCGGACCGAGATCCGGCTCACACGGTTTCCTTCCAGCATCGCCCGCTTCGGTGACCCTCGCGGACGCAATCGTGCCCCTGGCGCTGGCCTCCCCAACTACGGGTCACGGGAGGCACGGGCCCGGTGGACAACTCCCTCGTCGGGAGCGCCGCATGGTGCTCGGGCGGCATACGACTCTGCTATGGAGTTGGATCTGGTGCTTCTGGGGCGCCGTACCGCTGGGGGTACGGCTGTGTCGTATGCGGGGCCTGACAGGAAGGAGACTCTGCCGTAACCCGGCGGGTGAGGCAATTCTGTGATGCGTGTGAAAGCTCACATCTCGTTTGGCCCAGGGGATTCATGGAAATCCCCACACACCGAGGCGCCGCCCGGCTAGGCTCTCGGCCTTTTCCGGACGGCGCCGAACTGACGGGTAACCAACCCTTGTCGGGTCAGATGTGACCGTCCTCCAGCATTTCGGTCACGAGCGCCGCGATCTGGGACCTCTCGGAGCGCGTCAGGGTGACGTGCGCGAAGAGCGGATGCCCCTTCAGCTTCTCGACGACGGCGACGACCCCGTCGTAGCGGCCCACCCGCAGATTGTCCCGCTGCGCCACGTCATGGGTGAGGACGACCCGTGAGTTGGCCCCGATCCGGGACAGCACGGTCAGCAGGACGTTCCGCTCCAGCGACTGGGCCTCGTCGACGATCACGAACGCGTCGTGCAGCGAGCGTCCCCGGATGTGGGTGAGCGGCAGCACCTCCAGCATCCCGCGCGCGGTCACCTCCTCGATGACTTCCCGGCTGGTGACGGCCGACAGCGTGTCGAAGACCGCCTGCGCCCAGGGGCTCATCTTCTCGGCCTCGGAGCCGGGCAGATAGCCGAGCTCCTGCCCGCCCACCGCGTACAGCGGACGGAAGACCATCACCTTCTGGTGCTGCCGGCGTTCGAGCACGGCCTCCAGTCCCGCGCACAGCGCGAGCGCCGACTTGCCGGTGCCGGCCCGGCCGCCCATCGACACGATGCCGACGTCCGGGTCGAGGAGCAGGTCGAGCGCGATCCGCTGCTCGGCGCTGCGGCCCTTGATGCCGAACGCCTCCCGGTCGCCGCGCACCAGCCGGACGTTCCCGTCGGGCGTGACCCGGCCGAGCGCCTTGCCGCGCTCCGACTGGATGGTCAGCCCCGTGTGCACGGGCAGGTCGGCGGCCTCGGGGACGTAGACCCGGCCCTCCTCGAAGAGCACGTCCACCTGCTCGCCCGGCAGGGTGAGTTCGGACATCCCGGTCCAGCCGGAGGAGTCCGTGATGGCCAGCTCGGCGCGGTACTCCTCGGCGAGGAGGCCGACGGAGGACGCCTTGATCCTGAGCGGGAGGTCCTTCGAGACGACGGTGACGTCGAATCCCTCCGCCTGCAGGTTGCGGGCGACCGCGAGGATGCGGGAGTCGTTGTCCCCCAGGCGGTAGCCGGTGGGCAGCACGCTGGGGTCCGAGTGGTTGAGCTCGACACGGACGGTGCCGCCGAGGTCCCCGATCGGGATGGGGGCGTCGAGGCGACCGTGCCGCACCCGGAACTCGTCGAGCAGGCGCAGGGCCTGCCGGGCGAAGTACCCGAGTTCGGGATGGTGCCTTTTGGCCTCCAACTCCGTCACCACGACGATGGGGAGCACGACCTCGTGCTCGTCGAAGCGGTTCAGGGCGTTCGGGTCGGCCAGCAGGACGCTGGTGTCGAGAACGTAGGTGCGCCTGTCGGGCTTGTGGCGCTTTGTGCTGGTCACCACGGAAGGACGTACCCCCTCGGAAGAGGTCGGGGAGCGACGGAGTGGACGCAGGGCCGGGAGGGCGGGAACGAGCCGCACCAGGAGGGCCGTAACAATCCGGCCGGTCGAGGGCCGCCCTGCACTGGCGCGGGCCGTGGACCGGCCCTCCGCCGCGTCTTCCGTGCCGTGACCGCACGGTGGGGCTGGTGCAAAGGGCCTCCCGGGCGGACGGCTCCGGGCCGTCCGCTGAGAACCGACACCCGTGGTTCGGGCGTCGACCTGCTTGGCTTATGCCCTCGAACAAGCGCCGCCATGCCACGACACAGGACGGCGCACCGGTGAACTCCTCGTTACGGGCGTACCACTGGGGGGGCGCCCCGGGAGGCGGCCCGGCAAGGCACAAAAAACGGGCCGGTCCGTGGGGGGGGAGACGGACCGGCCCGAGGGGGGGTTTCCACCATAACCCTTCGTAAGTGATGCTGCGTGCATCGGCGTGCCACAACTACTCTCCGAAGTCGACCGGCGACGCCAGGATGACCACGGAAGCCCTCATTCCGCCCCGAAAGGTGGCCAAATCACCGCGTGTCTCCAGGTGGCGGCCGATTCGGGTGCGACTGGAGTGGCCCAGCCGGGCCGATGACGGGCGCCGCGGCCCGGAATCCCGCTTCCCCCGTCCGGGTGACGCCACCGGCACACACGGGCTTGACCCGGCGCTCGGTCGGGCGCCCGACCGGTGCGCGGCAGGCCCTTGATCCGGCACCGCGCAGCCCCCTCCACTGCGCGGTGCCACGCGCGTAGCTTTGCTCACGCGAATTACCTGGGCTCGAACTTACGCGATCAGATGGTCCGCATACGACCCGAGAAGGGCAACGGTGAATAACGATGTGGACACCCTGTGAGGATCGATGGGTGATTCCGCACCCTGACTCCGCACGCACGGACATTTGCGAAGGTGTGCCCCTTAGGTCCGGAAGATCCCCACTCCTTCGACCCCCGGACGACCGCAACAGCCCTGGAGACAGCCCATGGCATAGGGGACGCCTTCTGTCCTACTCCTCTCCTAACGTCACCTCATGACGAAGACGACGGGGATCACTTGGACCGCGGCGAGCGCACGGCGCTTCGAACGGCAATTCCTGGCCAGGTCCGCCCGAACGGGCGCTCCCGTCGCCGACGTGGCCGCCGCGATGCTCGGCGTCCACGCCCAGGTAATGTCGGCGGCCGAGCTGTCGGTCGGCCTGCGGACCGACGACGTGACCCGCGCGGACGTACGCGAGGCCCTGTGGCCGGCGGCTTCACCCACCGCGCCCACCGCGTCTCCCCCGCCGCCCTCGCCCTCGCTGGTGAAGACGCACGGCCCGCGCGGGACGGTGCACCTGCTCCCCGCCCGCGACCTGCCGATGTGGTGCGCCGCGCTGCCCGCGATCCCGGACGGCACGGCCTCCGCGTCCCCCGACGTACGCCTGACCGGGGAGCAGGCCGGGCAGGTCGTGGCAGCGATCGCCGACGCGCTCGACGGCGCCTTCCTGACCATCGACGAACTCGGCGAGGAGGTCGTCGCCCGCACCGGCCCGTGGGCGGGTGACCTGGTCATGCCGGCCTTCCAGACCATGTGGCCCCGCTGGCGCCAGGTCCTGCACCGGGCCGGGCAGTGCGGCGCCCTGTCCTTCGGCCCGAACCGCGGCCGCAGGGTGACGTACACCCGCCCGCCCCACTTCCCCCCGCTGCCGCCCGAGGAGGCGTCGCGGCTCCTCGTACGCCGATACCTGTACGCGTACGGCCCCGCGACGCCGCAGCACTTCGCCCGCTGGCTGGCCGCACCACCCGGTTGGGCGAAGGCCCGCTACGCCGAACTGGCCGCCGCGGGCGAGATCGAGGAGGTCCGCCACGAGGGCACCCCGGCGTGGGTGGTGGCCGGTGACACCGCCTTCCCGGACGCCCCGGAGCAGGAAGAGCTGGTGCGCGGGGTGCGGTTGCTGCCGTACTTCGACGCGTACGTCGTCGCCGCGCAGCCGCGGGAGCTGCTCTTCCCGGGGCCCGCGTACCGGCGGGCGCTGGCGGGCGGGCAGGCGGGCAACTTCCCCGTGCTGCTGGTGGACGGGGTCGTGGCGGGCGTCTGGCACCAGCGCCGCCGGGGCCGCCGTACGACGGTCACGGTCGAGCCGCTGGCCCCCCTGACGGCACGGCAGGAACGCGAGCTGGCGGACCGCGTGGAACGGGTGGGGGCCGTACTGGAGGCGGCGGCGGAGCTGGTGATCGGGGAGGTGACGGTGGGGGCGCACGCGTGAGGACGCGGACTCGCGGGTCTCAGGACGGGACCGGATGCGGCTGGATCACGGCACGGCGTATCAGGGCATGGCCTGCGGCTTGCGCGCGTCGAAGAGGTGACGGGTGCTGTGGGCGACGAAGGGCCCCTCGTCCTCGATGCGCTCGTGCAGGTCGCGCAGCCGGTCCCGGTAGGCGTCGACGGTGAACCCGGGGACCATCCACACCACCTTGCGCAGGAAGTGGACCACGGCACCGACGTCGAAGAACTCCATCCGCAGCCGCTCCGCCCGCACCTCCACGACCTCGAGCCCGGCAGCCTCGGCGTCGGCACGCTCACGGTCGGGGTGACGGTGCCGGTGGCTCGCTTCCGGCAGCGGCCCGAGGAAGTACTCGATGAGCTCGAAGACGCTGGCGGGACCGACGTGCTGGGCGAAGTAGGTGCCGCCGGGCGCGAGCACGCGGGCGAGCTCGTCCCAGTGCGGCTCGACCGGATGCCGGCTGACGACCAGGTCGAAGGCGCCGTCCGCGAAGGGCAGGGGCGCGTCGTCCGCGGAGGCGACCACCGGGACCCCGCGCGGGCGCAGCAGCCGGGTGGCCTCGGCGACGTTGGGCTGCCAGCCCTCGGTGGCGACGACGAGCGGGGCGCGGTGCGGGCCGGCGGATTCGAGGGCGAAGTCCAGCACCTCCCCTCCCCCGGTCTGCACGTCCAGTGCGGCGGTGGCCCCGGCCAGCCGCTCCGCCATGGACCGCGCGTATCCCCAGGACGGCCGGGCCTCGGTGGCCCGCCCCTCGAACCAGGAGAAGTCCCACCCTTCGGTGGGCACGGCGGCGCCCTCGGCCACGAGGTGGTCGAAGTCACGGCGACCGGGACAGTCGGGACGCTCCGCTGAATGATCGCGATCGTCGGAACGGTGAGCGGTCATGACTACGCCCCCGCCAAGGGCCGGACCCGCTCGGCGGCGAACCGTACGAATCCCTCCGGATCGGGCTCGTCGCCGGTCGGCTGGAGGATCACGGTGTCGGCCCCGGCCTCGGCCAGCCGCCGCACGGCGTCGGCAACGGCCTCCGCGTCCCCGGCGGCCCCGAGGTCCGGGACGTCCGCGACGCCTTCGGCGACCAGCTCGTTCCGGAGCCGTTCAGCGGCGCCGGGGCCGGTGGCGGCGAGGAGATACACGACGACCTTGTGCGCGTCCGTCCGCCCGGCCGCCGCCCGCCCTTCGTCGATGAGGCGCCGGGCGCGGCGCACGCCGTCCGGCGGGGTGTTCGCGGTGAGCACGGTCCCGTCGGCGGCCTCACCGGCCAGCCGCAGCGAACGGGGCCCGGTGGCGCCGGCGAGCACCTCGACGGCCTGCTCCGGAGGCCAGTCGAGCGCGACGTCGTCGAGTCGGACGTAGCGCCCCTTCGACGTCACCCGTTCTCCGCCCAGCAACGCCCGCAGCGCCACGAGGTGCTCGCGCAGCAGCGTGAGCGGCGACTCGGCCCGCGCGCCGACCTGTCCCATCCAGTCCTGCACCCCGTGCCCCACGCCGAGGACGGCACGGCCGGGGAACATCCGGTGCAGCGTGGCGGCCTCCATCGCGGTGACGGCGACGTTCCGCAACGGCACGGGCAACAGCCCGACCCCGACCCGCACCCGCTCGGTCCACGCGAGGGCGGCGGCGGCCGTGGAGATCCCGCCCTCCCGGAAGCAGTCCTCCCACAGCCAAAGCTCCTCGAGCCCCACCTCATCGGCGACACGAGCCACGGCACGCAGCCGCTCGGGGGCCAGCTGAGGACGGAATACGGCACCGAGTCCAGTCATGATGCCTTCCTACCGTCGGCCGAGGCCCCCGTTCAACACCATTACGACGCCACCCCCAGCGGATCCTCGAAACGAACGGTCTCGACCATCCCTCTCACCAACGCCCGGTACTCCTCCCGCCGCGCCACCGCGACGGTACTGACCGTGAACACG
Source organism: Streptomyces sp. NPDC034099 (assembly GCF_055575415.1). Taxonomy (NCBI): domain Bacteria; kingdom Bacillati; phylum Actinomycetota; class Actinomycetes; order Kitasatosporales; family Streptomycetaceae; genus Streptomyces; species Streptomyces sp. NPDC034099. Next base: position 421,674 of record NZ_JBVISR010000001.1, read on the forward strand.
GCCATCCGCTTGCAGTCGGGGTGGGGGAGGTGGGCGTGGATCTGGAGGAGGGGGAGCTGGGGGAGCCCGGTTTCAGCGGTGTATCGCAATGTGGTCTCGCTGAGGACTGCGGGACCGCAGGGAAGCTCCTCAAAGGCGATGTGCGTATGTCCCGCGGCCGACGTGGCGGCGCGGGCCGCCGTTACGCCACGGGGAGCGACATTCGTGTCGCGCCAAGAGACGGTGAAGAGGGAGAGTACGTGCATACGCGTGGGATCGATGTCGTCACGATGCAGGCCGACCGAGCAGTGGACCGTGCCGATACCGCACAGGCCCCCGAGCATCTGCTGGCCCAGCGCGACCTGAGCAACCAGCCGCTGACGCACCAATTCACTGGGCGCGGTTTCGAGTAACGGGGCGACAGCCTCGCGCATCGCTTCGGCGTCCGAGGAGCCGGGTTCGGCCAGCAGGGAGTTGAGCGGCATGGGCATGAACCCAACGGGCTCAGCGAACCACAGTTCTGCTTGCGCATCTTTGACAGATTCGTGCATCGAGATCCGGGGAGCGATCATGGGGCCTTCCTCTACGGATCAGGAACGAATGGAAGGACCAGCCGCCCGACGCCCCCGCGCGATGTCGTCAGGCCCGGCTCCCCGGCCGCTGAGGCACTCATCGTTCTGACGGTTGGCCCGCTGTTCCATGACGTGCATGCGCCGAGGGCCCCTCCCTCTTCGTCCGGGTGCGGCGAGGACTCCTGCGAAGCGGACATCGCCCGCGAACCAGATTTCCTCGATCTGCGCCTTCAGCCGCGGCTTGGCGCGGGGCGCCATACGCCGGCACCACCATTCCAAGCGCAGATGCTGGGTAAAAACCATGGGTAGCCGCTGGCCTGGACGAGCAGGGTCAGGAAACTCAAACCAGCCATAGTGCCTGCTGGATACCTCCGGACGATCAGTCAGTCCGTACGGAACATCCCGCAGGAGCTGCCAAGCATTGGTACGCAAGATGCGGAGCATCGACAGCGCTGCTGGGAAATATCGCAGTTGCGTCAGCGCACGGTAGGGCCCGTAAACGAAGTACGGAAGGAACACCCAGACGAGCCAATCGGCCGAGTACACCGAGACACCGAGCAATAAGACCCAGCCACTTACCCAACCGAAGAAGCCGACGACGTTCATCACCATGTGACGGAGCCAAGCGCGACGGGTGGGTGGGTGATCCCATGCAGTCGCACAGACGACAGGATCCACGATTCCTTCCCTCCTACTCAATGACAGAAGACGTATCGTGCAATGTCCACAAGGCCTCCGCCGTCAAGAACTAGACGCGAGCCGTCGATACCGGCGACGGCACCGTCTTTGATTCCGTCGTCCTCTGCGTCCACGGCCTTGTTGTACAAACCGAACCCTCCCGTACCAACACCGACCACGCCCGAAGTACCGGCAACGGCATTGGCAGCTCTGCCGGGGTCGCTAAATCCGCGCACCGCTCGTGCGACCATGGAGTTCTCCAGGTTCGTGATTGCTCCGGCCTCGTCGACAACCCTGGAACCGTATGTATTGGCACGCTGCCAGAAATCGCGCACTTGTCCGCTCCTGCGAACGGCTCGCGTGGCTTCGAAGGAACCCTTGGCCACTGCCGCGATGCCTGGTAGTGCGCCTACGGCGTCTGCTCCTACTGAGACAGCGTTGCTCCAGAAGTCGGCGTCGAGTTCCCCCTCCGTCAACCCGTCCCACAAAGAAGCCCGCACTTCCGGGTCTGCAAGCCGCAGACCAAGCGCCACCGTGCTCAGCCCTGAAGCCGTGAGCATCAAGGCAGCCACCGTCGCGATACCCCAGCCCAACGGCCCCGCGAGGAGAAGCGCCACGACCCCGATCAACCCCGCCACGAAGCTGAGGATGTCCGGGAGGTTGTCGCCCAGCCAGTCGAGTACCTCGTCGAACCACCCCGGCTCATGCGGCACCAGCTTCTTCGTGGCGTCACGGATCTTCCGCGCCCGGTACCCGGCCTTCTCCTCATGCTCCTCGGCCAGCCTCTTCGCCTTGCCGATGATCTTCTTCAGCTCGGTCCGGGCATCGTCGAGGTCACCGTTCGCGCGCGTGAGTGCCTTCTGCGCGGCGTCGCCATCGGCCCCCTCCTTCTTCAGGTCGGGGTCCTGGCCCGCCGAGTCCGCGCGCCCCTGCGCACGGTCGACCGCGGCCTGGGCGTCCTTCGCGTCGTCTTCCAGCTTCCCGGCCCGCCGCTGGAAGTCGTCGAGTTCGCCCTCCCAGCGGTCCAGCTGCCTGGCCGCCTTGCGGATCGAGTGCGCCGCGTTCTTCAGGTTCAGCGGCAACGGCCCGCCGTCCAGCTGCTCGCGAAAGGCGACGGCGGCGTCGCCGTTCCAGCAACTCCCGTCCAGGAGCTCGGTGACGAGGTCGTACGCCTCCTGGAGCACCTTCGCGCATCCGCTGAGCTTCTTCTCCAGCCCCCGCACGGTCTCCGTGTCCCCCGGCACGGGATTGAAGCCGAGGTGCGGATACGCCGGGTTCGGGATGGGCGGAGCGGACTTGAGCCCCTGCGGCTTGCCCAGGTCCGCCCGCGACTGCGGGTCGAGGGCGGCGCCGTACCGGTCGTGGCCGGCCGTGACGGTCACTTCCCGCCGCCGCCCTTGGCCTCGCGCGACTTGCGCACCGCAGCCTCGAGCGCCTTGTCGACCTCGAGGTAACTGTCCTTGCTCTTGCCGATGATGTCGGCAAGGTCCTCCGTCTGTTTGCCGATCTCCTCGGAGCCGTACTTCCAGTCCTCCTGGAAGGCCTCGCACGCCGAGTCGAGCTCATCCGTGCCCAGCCCGGCGATCGTCGCGTCCGACAGCGCCTTCCGCACGCCCCTGAGCGAAGTCGACGACTCCTTGAGCGACTTCATGAACCGCCCGAGCTCGTCCCCGTCCACGGCAAGCCGCTCCGCCACCCGCCCGTCCCCTCTCACCGGTCCACCGCACCGATGAGAGGAACGACGTCATCCGGTTTTCGTGACGCCCCGGCGACTGCCACCGCCCTGAGGACTGGTGGGATCGATCAACGGTTGACGGCCTGGATCTCCTGGACGACCACGTCCTGGGTGGCGCCGAACGTACCGTCGGGGAGGTCTCCGCCCGCGCCGCCGCTGCCGGTCCAGTGGATCTCCCACGTGACCGTCGCCCGAAGCGGGAACGTCCCGTCACCCGAGGACCGCAGGTACTTCACCCCGCACGGCGGTGTGTCGTCCGCCTTGCCCTTCTCGTACGGCGCGCCGATGCGACCGCCCTTGATCTCGCAGACCCCCGACGCCGGATAGGTCTCGGCATCCGGGGTGCCCGGCTCGATCTGCAGCGAGACCGGCTCCGCCGTGGCCGTCGCCTCGATACCGATCTCCTTCACGGACGCGGTGACCGAGACCGGCTTGAAGTCCGCACCGTCCAGCCAGGCCCACGTCGGAAGGTTCACCTTGGTCGCCGCCGCGGGCGCCAGCGTCACTTCGGTACCGGGGACACGAATCTCCCCGTAGGCGAGCTCGGCGAGGACTTCCGGGGTGACGGCGTTCTCGATGTCCGCGGGCGGGGGGTCACCCTCGTCCACCCAGAAGTAGTCCTTGTCGCACTTGTCCCAGCCCGGCGGGAAGCTCTCGTTCACATAAGAGCCCCACCAATAGCCTTTTCCTGTCTTGTCCTTGTTAAAGCCCCTCTTCTCATCCAGCGCGTTGTATTTCTCCCGCTGCTTGGCGTCCCACTCGTACCCGGTGGACTCCGCCTCCCAGATCGGCTCCAGGTACTTCTGCAGCTGCTCGGGGGTGTACTTCGGGGCGTACCAGCACGCAGGCGGCGACCAGGACGTGGACGACGTCACCGCACCGACTGAATCACCGCTACCGTTTTTCGAGCGATCGAAGACAACACCACCCACAGTTACCGAAACGGCGTCACCGTGAGTTTCGGCGCGCTGCTCCGTCTGACCATTACTTCCGTGTTTGCCGCGCTGGGCAAAAGCCGACTGTGCGGCAAGCACGGGAACGCAGACAAGAGCCAGAACGGTCACCGTCCTGGCCAGGCTCCTTACGGCTGGCACGCCTTGGCCCCCCTGTTCGAAACGATGTCGGTGGTTTGCCAGACACCAGCGGCGTTCTTAGCGAGCTTGGTGTTGTAGAGAACGTAGCTGTCAGCCGTCGCCGCCGACCTGTCGATCTTCCCCGACTTCTTGTTCTTGATGTACGACTTGCTCTCGTCCGAGCAGTAGGTGACGTACGCCTGACCCTCGCCAGAAAAGGTGACCTTTCGATTGAAGTACCGGGTTACACCGACCCACGTGTCGTTGTCGTCGATGTACCCCTGTACGTAGGTAATCGACGAGCTCAAGGCCTTCTCTGTGTTGTAGTAGCCGAGCGCCTTCGTGCCGGTGTTGCCCTTGAAGATGGCTTCGTCGACCGCGTTGACCGCCAGCGAGCTGTCCGCGAGGACGGCGTCTTTCTTGGCATCGCCCGTCTTGCCGCCCTCGAAAACATTCTTCGCGTCGGAAGGGAAGGTGATCTCCGGCCGACCGGGCTCTGACGTCTTGCTCGGGCTCGGCGAGGCAGACGGCTTGTCGCCTGTGTCCGCCCCGGCGATCTTGTCTTCCCTCTTGTCGGAACTGTCATCGCTTCCGCACGCGGACAACGTCAAGGCCGCAGCCGCGGTCAGCGTGAGCGCTGCGAACAGGGTGGGTCGGCGGCGATTCACGGGCAACTCCTGGGTGGGACGAGGCTTCTCCTCAGCGAAGCCACGCTATCCAGCGAGGCCGAGGGACACCAGAGTGGAGCCCGTGGCCATGCCGGAGTCCACGCGATGGATCGGCCGCCTGACACCACTGGACCTCCGGGCTCGGTGCGTCAGTCGCAGGGCGGCCGGGTCCGTCTGGCGTCCGCCGCTATGGCTGGCACTGGGCCGCCCCCCTCGTGGAGACGATCTGCGATGTCTGCCAGACGCCGTTGGCGTTCTTGTCGAGCCTGGTGTTGTACTGGACGTAGCTGTTCTTGGTGACGGGCGTCTTGGCCACCTCGCCTGTCTTCTTGTTCTTGCTGAACCCCTTGCTCTCGTCCGCGCAGAACGACAGAACAGCTGAAGTTGTGCCCTTGAGCGTCACATCCCGATCGAAGAACCGAACCTGGCCGGTCACGGTGGCGTTGGCCTTTTCGAACTGCCCGACCCACGACACTGCTGCTTCCAGGGCCTTGCCCGTGTTGTAGAAGCCGAGCGCATTGCCCTCAGAGTCCGTACCGGCGATGGCAGCGTCGACGGCACGCATCCGCTCAGCGTTGTCCGCGAGAACGGCGTCCTTGACCGGGTCGCCGTTCTCTGCGTCCTCGAAGGTCAACTTCAGGTCCGGCGGAAGCTCCACGTTCGGTCGGCCGGCTGCCGCAGCGGACGAGGGGGTGGAGCTCGGCGGGGCAGACGGCTTGTCCCCCGTGTCCGCACCCGCGGTCTCGCCCTCCTCCTTGCCCGGGCTGTCGTCGTCGCTTCCGCACGCGGACAGCGTCAACGCCGCAACGGCGACCAGCGTGAGCCCTGCGATGAGAGTGGGGCGGCGGCGATTCACGGTCAACTCCTGGGTGGGACGAGGCTTCTCCTCAGCGAAGCAACGCTATCCCTGGGTCGAGCGGGTGTGGCTGCATGTGTCGCGTCCGCTTCTGGCGGCTTCCGTCGGCGCGAGGGCGGGGCCAGCACCCGCCGAATCCCTCCTCCGCCTAGGCCGGAGCAGCGGTGGCGAGGAGGGGGCGGCGAGCCCCACAGGCAGTATCAAGGCACTTCGAGATTCAAGGACGGCACTTCGCACTCCCCCGCTCCGAAACCAGTCGCTCCGTCACCCAGACGCCCTTGCTGTTCTTGCGCAGCGTGCTCGCATACAGGACATAGCTGTCCTTCGTCACCGACGTGACTTCAGCCTTCCCCGTCTTGAGGAACTTGTTGAACGATTTACTCTGGTCCTCGCAGTACACCAGGGCGGCGGTACCGTCGTCCTTGGCGTTCACACTCTCGTTGTAGTAGCGGGTTATGCCGGTCGTACGCGCCTTGTGGTCCACAAAGTCCCGGATGTACTTCTCGCTCCCCGCGGCCGCCTCGCCTTCGGAGTAGAAGCGATACGCCTTGTGCAGCGGATCCTGCTCCGCAATGGCCATGTCCACGGCCCGGATGCGCTGTTCGGCATCGCGCAGCACGGCATCCTTGACCGGGTCACCGGTTTTGTCCCACTCGATCTTGTACGTCACGTCGGCCGGCAACGCGATCTCCGGCCGCTCCGCCTGGGCCGGATCCGTTTCGTTCGGTGACGTCGACGGCTCGCTGCTCGTGTCCGCACCCGCGATTTGGTCCTCCCCTTTGCCGGGGCTGTCGTCGTTGCTTCCGCACGCGGACAGCGTCAAGGCCGCTGTGGCGGTCAGCGTGAGCGCTGCGAGGAGGGTGGGGCGGCGGCGATTCACTGTCGGCTCCTGGGTGGGACGAGGCTTCTCTTCAGCGAAGCAACGCTATCCACCGGGCTCGGACGGTACCGGGGTGACACCTGTCTCCCCGCCGTCTCCCGGGATTTCAAATGCACTGTACGGGCGCCTACTTGAGCCATAACAGTTTCCGTAACACAGTGGAAGCAGCCAAGGGGTCCCGCTGCCATCCGCTCCGGGTCCGCTACCTTCGACGGGGGCCGGGTGGAGGGTGCATGCATGGGACGGCGGCGGTGGCGGGACGGGGTGGGGGCTTTGGTCGTGGGTGGGCCGGGTGGCGAGGGCGCTCGCGTTCCGTTGGATATCGCGAGTTCCTATCGAGCGCGCACCAGGGGGCTGTTAGGTCGGGACTCCGTCGAGGGGGCGATGCTGCTGAGCCCCGCCAACAGCGTGCACACGTTCCGGATGCGGATGGCCATCGACGTGGCCTACCTCGACCGGCGGCTCGCCGTCATCGCCGTGCGCACGATGCGGCCGGGCAGGCTGGGGCTGCCCCGGTTGCGGGCGCGGCACGTGCTGGAGGCGGAGGCCGGGGCGATGAGTGAGTGGGGAGTGCGGAGGGGGGCGCGGGTGGAGATCGTGGAGGGCCCGGCGGACTAGTCGTCCGTGACGTCGACCCCGAGCCTGCGGCGGCGGGTCCTCCTCTGGCGTCGCCCTTGGCATCGGCATCCGCATCGGGGCCGGTGTGTTCGCCGTCTGTCCCCCGGGGAGCTTCGTCAGGGCGAGACGATGTGGAGGAGTGCCGTTCCGTTCGAGCCAGTCGTCGCCTGGATCACCACGGCGCCGGGCTGCGGGCTCGGGCGGGTGGGGTCGAGGGTGCCGCAGGAGTTGCCGCTGCCGCGTTCGCGGAGGTACGTCAGGCAGCCTTGGCCCGGGCCGCTCGCGCCGCCGGTGGAGCGGTTGTTGCCGGACTTCACCTCGTACTCGATCTCGTTCGGTCCGACCTTCGTCACCGACAACGTTGCCCGGCCGGTGTCGCCCGGTGCCTGGAAGTGGAGGGTCACGGGCTCGGTCACCGCGATCTCGCAGTTGCCGTCGGTGCAGGCACTGACGTCGGTGCCGTCCGCCGGTGACGAGGAGGGGGGCTCCGGTGCGGGGCGGGACGCCGTGGGACGGTTCCGGGGCGTGCTGGGTGCCTCGTCATCCGCTGGGTGCGTGGTGCTGCACGCCGCTGTCGTTGTCAGGGCGGTCAGCGCTGCCAGGGCCGGCAGGACTGTGCGGGCGGGACCTGGGCGGGGGTGCGTTCGCCTGCTCATGGTTGGTCAGGGCTCCGAGCGGGGGAAGGAGACCTCGACCCTGCGGTTCTTCTTGCGACCGGCCTCAGTGGCGTTGTCGGCGATGGGGTACTGCTCGCCGTAGCCCCGGACCTCGTAGGTGATGCCCGCGTCGTTGAGGGACTGGGACAGGACGTCGTGGACGGCGTTGGCGCGCCGTTTGGAAAGCACGTCGCCGTGGGCGGAGGAGCCGAGGTCGTCGGTGAAGCCGAAGACGCGGACCCTTGTGGCGTTCTGGGTCCTGATCTCGTCGGCGATGCCTCTGATGCGGGACTTGGCCTCGGCACCGAGCTTGGAGCTGTCCTTGCCGAACAGCACCTCGGCCTGGAGGGCGAGTGTCACGCTCGTGTTGGTGTCCTCCCGGCGCTCGTCGCCGCTCTGCTCTTCCACCACCGACTTGATGTCCAGGACCTTCGCCTGGGCAAGCGTGGCCCCGTCCGGGAGCTTGAGGTCGGGGTCGTTGGGGTCCACCTCCACGGGGGCGGAGGCGGAGGGTTCCGTGCCCGGGGGGTCGTTGGGGTCGTCGTCTGCGTGGGCGGTGGTGGTGCCGTACACGGTCGTGGCGAGCATGAGGGTTACTGCGGCCATCAGGCGCGGGGTCGAGGTCATGGTGCCCTCACCCGGAGATCTCGATGGTGCCGGTCGTGAACATCGGCAGCTGAAGCGTCACCTCGGCCGTGTCGGCTGGGGGCGCGGGGAACTGCATGAACACCGGCAGGGACTCGCCTGCCTTCAGGGCGGGGAAGTTTGTGGTCGTGAGCGGACGACCGTCTGTGTCACGCAGTACGTAGTATCGCTTCTTGCCTTTGGAATCCACCAGAGTGGCGCCCCCCAAAGAGCTGCCGTTTTTGATGATCTCGGTTTCGTTGCCACTCAGTTGAGCGGGAATGTTGACGGTCTTCTCACCGTCGTTCTTCAATTCCCCACTGATCGTGATGAAACCTCCTGCGTCCCGCTCCGAAGCGGTGACCTTGAGAAACAGGCCGCTTGGTCCCTTCAGCTCGGCCAGCGCCTGGCCCGAGTCGTCCTCCTGGGCATCCGGCTTCGACTCACTGCTTTTGGAAGCGGCCGTCGACGCCTCTGGCTTGTCGTCATCGCTTCCGCCTCCACCGCTGCAAGCCACCAGGCCGAAGACCAGCACGATCGCAACAGGCCATGCGGACAGTCCCCCGCGGCCCCTTGTGAACCGAATGCTCATGACTCCGCTTCCTTCGTCCTCATTGTTCGCTTGTCAGCTGTCGGCCAGATGGACGTCGAACAGGTCCTCGGGCTTCGGTAGGTCCGCGAGGTCGTCCGGCTTCAGGTCCCAGTCCTCGCCACCTTCACAGGTGAGGCTCGGCAGTGCGTCGTCGCCTGCGTCCTCGGCGGGCGGCTTGGGCGTGCAGCGGGGTTCGATGACCGCGGTCGCGCTCTCTGTCGCCTTCTGATCCTCTGTGCCCGGCACGATGGTGTCCCCAACGGTGTCGTTGGTCTCGGCGGAGACTGTGTAGCCCAGGAGCCCGTCCGGTGCACAATCCACGCTCGCGTCATTGCGTGCGGCCAACTCCTCGGCTCGCCAGCACGCGTTGGGAACCGGCGTTCTTCCCTCGAAGATGTCCTGCCACGAATCCGGTTCCAGGACGTTGTCGAACCACTGGTCCGCGAGGTGGTCACGGGCTTCCAGAGCCGCTGCAAGTGCCGCGGCGTCCGCTGCCGTCTGCGCCTCGTTGCGAGTCCCTGCGGCCTGACCGACCGCGAGGTACGCGAGCGCGAGGAAGAGCAGGCCTGCCACCACCGTGATGTAGATGGGGAAAGCCTGCCCTGCGTCGTCGCGTACACGCGCAGACATCAAGCACCGGTGACCTCGGTGATCTTGTCCTTGATCGCGTTGTAGATCGTCTGCCCAATGTCCGTCCCCGTGATCGCCAGCACGATCGCTACCACCACCGCGATGATGCCCAGGTACTCCACCGCTGTCTGGCCCTTGTCCTTCGGGGTGGCGGTGCGGGTGTGCAGGTATGCGGCGGCGGTGTGGAGCCAGTTGGTCATGGTGTTCCCCTCCAGGGTGGGCGGAGCCGTACGGCTGGGCGGTGGGGATCTGCTGGCTGGTCATGCCGGACGTGACGGCGTCCACGATCTCCACCTCCCTTGCGCTCGGTCGGGACCTCGGCCTGTCGGGAGAACCAGGCGACGACTGTCCCACAGTTGATTGCATGTGCGAAAGGCTTTGCGCGAAATGGGCCCTACTGGACCTGGTTTCATCGGTTGTTGACCTTGCCGGTATGTATGCGATCGCACTCTCTTTGTTTACGTGTACCTCCCCTACTCGCCCGTGATCGTGCCGAAGTCCGTCCCCGAGCCCAGGATCAGGCCCGCGCCGAGGAGGATCATCGTGGCCGGGACCATGAAGGTCGTGATCATCAGCGTGGCCTTGGGGACCGCGCGGGCGGCCTTGCGGCGGGCGTTCTGGGCGTCCGTGCGGCGCATGTCCTTGGCCAGGGAGACCAGGGTGTCGACGATCGGGGCGCCCAGTTCCTCGCCCTGCTGGAGTGCCGTCACGAACATCGCGACCTGTTCGGAGTCGTTGCGCCGGCGCAGCTCCGTGAAGGCTTCCCGGCGGCTCATGCCCAGGTCCATCTGGCGGAGCGTGATGCGCAGTTCGTCGGCCCAGGGGCCCTCGTACCGCGTCGACACCCGGTCCAGGGCCTGGCGGAAGCCCAGGCCCGCGCTGACCACGACGGCGAGGACGTCCAGGAAGTCGGGGAGCGTGCGCTCGATGACGTCCTTGCGGATGCGGATCGCCGACCAGATGCCCACCTCCGTCCAGAACGCGCCGAAGGCGAGGAGCAGGAGGGCGACCAGGTACTGGCCGCGGAGGAGGAAGACGAGGAATCCTAGCGCGCCCAGGAAGCCGTAGACCGCGCGGCGGGCGGCGTAGCGGTCGATGGTGAGGCCGCCGGGGTTGCCGGCCAGGTCGATCCTGCGGCGGTACCTGGCGACCAGGGCCGGGCCCATCAGGCGCAGTACGGCGGGGGCGTAGCGCATGCCCATGCGGTCGATCAGGGAGTGCGCGGCGCCGGTGCGGGTGGCGCCGACCTCCAGGGCGAGGGCGAGGTCGTCGGGGAGTCTGGCCTCCGCCCGGTACATGCGGATGCCGGCGAAGACGCCCCAGACGCCGATGCCCATGAGGAGGGCCAGAAGGATGCCGGGCAGTGCGAGGCCCATGTCCGTGTCCCCTCCTCTCAGACGTCGATGCGGGACAGGCGGCGGATGAGGACGAAGCCGACGGCGTAGAGCGCGAAGGCGGTGATCACCGCGGCCTGGCCGGCCGGGGAGCCCGTCATGCGTTCCAGGGCGCCGTCCTTCACCCCGTTCATCAGGAGCAACGAGCCGATGCCCAGGACGGGGACGGCGTACGACGTCATCGTGACCTGGGAGAGCTGGGTGCGGACCTCGCGCCGGGTCTCCTTGCGTTCCTCCAGGGTCTCCGTCAGGTTGCGCAGCGCGCCGACCACCTGGCCGCCGGCACGGTTGGACAGCACGAGGGTGGTGACGAGGACGACCAGTTCGCGGGAGGGCAGGCGGCCGGCGAGTTCACCGAGGGCGTCGTCCATGGAGGCGCCGATGGCGAGTTGGTCGGCCACCTTGCCCAGTTCTTCGCCGGCCGGGGCCTCCAGTTCCTCCGCCGCCATGCCGATGGCGGTGCGCAGGGCGAGGCCGGCCTGGGTGGCGTTGGCGAGGATACGGGCGAGTTCGGGGAGCTGGTTGATGAACTTCTCGATGCGTTTCTGGCGTTGCCAGTTGAGGAACTGGACGGCGACGCCGATGCCGAGCAGGCCGGCCAGGGGGCCGAAGAAGGGGGCCAGGGCCGCCTGGCCGATCAGCCACAGGCCCGCGACCGTCGCGAGCATGTAGGCGAAGAACTCGCCGGGGGTCACGTCCAGGCCGGTGGCCGACAGGCGGCGTTCCAGGTTCCGGCCCAGTTTCGTGCGGCGCAGGCGGCGGTCCAGCCCGGGGAAGCGGCGTCGGCGTCCGGCCACCGGTGTCTGGCCGGCCGCGGTGAGGCGGTCGACCAGTGCCGCGCGCTGGGCCTTCCCGGCGGCGTACGAGTGCAGGCCGACGACCGCCAGGACGCAGGTCAGCAGTGAGATGCCGGTGGTGAGCGTGACGAGCGTGTCCAGTTCCATCGGGCGGTCCTACCTGGCTTCTCGGGTGGTGAGCTGGTCCGGTGTGTGGGCCACGCCGAAGGCCTGCGGGATGGGCTGGCCCGCCATGTAGAGGCGCTCGGCGGTGCGGTGCGGGAGCGGGTGGTACTCGTACGCGCCGACGACGCGCCCTTCGGCGGACATCGGGCGGGCGTTGAAGCGGGCGACCGTGGCCAGGCGGTACGGTTCGCCGCCGTGGCTGGCCAGCAGGGCGATCTCGGTGATGCGGCGGGCGCCGTCGGCGAAGCGGGTGAGCTGGATGATGACGTCGACGGAGCTGTTGATCTGGTCGTGCAGGGCGACGAAGGGGATCTCCACGTCCGACATCGAGGCCAGGGTCTGCAGACGCATCAGGGCGTCCTCGGCGCTGTTGGCGTGGACGGTGGCCAGCGAGCCGTCGTGGCCCGTGGACATCGCCTGGAGCATGTCCAGGGACTCGCCGCCGCGCACCTCGCCGACGACGATGCGGTCGGGGCGCATGCGCAGCGAGTTGCGGACCAGGTCGCGGATGGTGATGCGGCCCTGGCCCTCGACGTTCGGGGGGCGGGACTCCAGGCGGATGACGTGCGCCTGCTGGAGCTGGAGTTCGGCCGAGTCCTCGATGGTGATGATGCGGTCGGATTCGGGGATCAGACCGGAGAGGGCGTTGAGGAGGGTGGTCTTCCCGGTGCCCGTGGCGCCCGAGACGATGATGTTGAAGCGGGCCTGCACCAGACCGGCGAGCAGGTAGAGCATGTTCTCGTCGAGCGAGCCGAGGCCGATCAGCTCGTGGAGGGTGAAGGAGCGCGGGAAGCGCCGGATGGTGAGGGTGGCGCCGGTGAGGGAGAGCGGGGGGATGATGACGTTGACGCGCTCGCCGGAGGGGAGGCGGGCGTCGACCATCGGATTCGACTCGTCCACGCGGCGGTTGACCGTCGAGACGATGCGCTCGATGGTCTGCATCAGCTGGTCGTGGGAGGCGAAGCGGAGGGGCAGCTGCTCGACGCGGCCCGCGCGCTCCACGAAGATCGCGTCGGGGCCGTTGACCATGATCTCCGTGATCGACGCGTCCTCCAGGAGCGGTTCCAGGATGCCGAGGCCGAGCGCCTCGTCGACGACCCGGCGGATCAGCTGGGAGCGTTCGACCGTCGACAGGACGGGGCCCTCGCGGCTGATGATGTGCCCGAGGACCCGTTCCAGGCGGGCCCGGCGCTCGGCCGTCGCCAGCGAGCTCATCTCGGCGAGGTCGATCTCCGCCAGGAGTTTGGCCCGGTAGGAGGCGACCAGGTGTCCGTCCTCGCCCCGGCTGCCGTGCTCCTCGGGGGAGTGGATGCGTGCGCGCAGGCTCATGCGTCCTCGGCTCCTCGGTCAGTGGTCCAGCGGCATGGTGGCGGTCTTGCGGGCCGGGTCGAAGTCCCAGCCCGGCACGATCGACGGGATCTCGACGGTGGCGGTGACCGTCACCTCGTCCCCGCCGTACGACGGCGTGCAGTGGGTGCCGCCGGCCAGCCGGTCGCTGACGGCCGCCGCGCACGCCGCCTCCGCGCTCTCCTGGAGCGAGGCGCTGCGCGCCCCCGCGCGGGCCGCGGTGCCGGCCTGCTGGGCGGTGTACGCGATCAGGCCGAGCTGTACGACGGCCATGCCGACGAGGACCAGGATCGGGAGGAAGCCGAGGTGCTCGATGGCCACCTGGCCCCGGTCCCCGACGCGTGCCCTCGGGGAGTGCGGCACCCTGGGCGCCCTGCGGTGGGAGTACGGCATCTCAGTCGTCCTCCTCTTCGACGGCCCCCGCGTGTCCGTGCACGGTGAAGGGGACGCTGAGGGTGCCCGGGAAGAGCAGGGGGACCTCGATGTGGACGTCGGCGGTGACGTAACCGCCCGCGGTACCGCAGTGCACCTCGGCACCCCCCTCCCACGAGCCCGGCAGCTTGTCCAGACCCGCCTCCCGGCAGGCACCCTCCCGCGCCCCGCGGTCGGCCGCCGTCGCCGCCCGTACCGCCTCGTCCGCAGCATTCCCCGCGAGCGTGTACGTGTATCCCACGAGCACGAGCTGCCACAGCACCACCAGCGTCGCGATGATCACCGGGGTCATGCCGAGGAACTCGATGGTGACCTGGCCGCCGTCCCGGTCCCGGACCCGGCCGCGTAACCCGCTTACCGCGCACCGTCCGCTCACCCCGCACCGTCCTTCCGGCGCCGGAGGCCGGCCGCGCCCCGGTCTCCCCGGAGGCGGCCGTGTCCCTTCCGGCCCGCGTTGGGCACGCCGGCCAGGCCCAGTTCGCCCGCGAGGGTCCACAGGGCCTGCTTCACGGTGCTCTTGCCGTCCAGTTCGTGGACGCGGCCCGCGTCCACGGCGCTCTGGAGTTCCTTGAAGTTCGCCGGGACCGTGGTGGCGGCGATCGCCGTGCCGGTGATCTTCTGGATCAGCGGGGGCTGGATCTCCGTACCCCGCGTGTGCCGGTTGACGACCACGGTCGTCTCCTGCGCCTTGCGGATCTGCAGCCGCTCCCACATCCGTACCGCCCGTTTGGCGCCCCGTACGGCGACCACGTCCGGGGTGGTGACCAGCAGCGCCGTGTCGGCGCTCTCCACGGCGGCCGCGCCGGCCCCGCCGAGTTGGGCGCCGCAGTCGATGACGACGACCTCGTACCGGGAGCGCAGGGCGGCGACGATCTGGCGGGCGGCGCGGTCGGTGACCTCCTCGCCGCGTTCGCCCTCGCCGGGGGCGAGCAGCAGGGCCAGGCCGCTGTCGTGGCGGAAGACGGCGTCGGCCAGGACGCGCGGGGACAGGTCCGTGATGGCGGCCAGGTCGGCCACGGAGCGGCGGAACTGGACGTCCAGGTAGGAGGCGACGTCGCCGGTCTGCAGGTCCATGTCGAGCAGGGCGGTGGACCGGCCGGACGCCTGGGCCGCCAGGGCGAGTTGGACGGCGGTCAGGGTGGCGCCCACGCCGCCCTTGGCGCCGCTGACGGTGACGACGGTGCCGCCCGCTCCGGTGTACACGTCGACGGTGCCGCCGAGGTGCCGGCGTACGCCCACCGACCACTGGGCCACCGCCTGGACGCGGCTGGCGAGTTCCTCGTAGCCGAGCGGGAGGGCGACCAGGCCGCGGGCGCCGTGGTCCATGGCGGCCTGGAAGAGACCGGGGCCGGGGTCGGAGGTGACGAGGATGACGCCGACGGCCGGGAAGCGGAGGGCGACCTCGCGGATCAGCTCCAGGGCGGGGACCGGTCCGATGCGCTCGTGGACGATCACGACCTCGGGCAGTTCGTCGACCGACTCTGCGGCGAGCCGGGCGAGGGTGTCGACGAGCTGGGTGGAGTCGGCGACCGGGGCGACCGGTTCGGCGTCCGGGAGCTGGCTGAGCAGCGTCGTGAGGGACCGTACGGCGTCCGGGTCGCCGACTGCCGGGAGGATCCTCGTGGCCATGCGGCTCTCACTTGTCCTTCGCGAGTTCGTACGTCCGGTCCTGGTCGGGGACGTCGGTGTCGCCGCCGGGGGCCACCAGCGCGAGCCGGACGCGCCGGGCGAACGACTCGGCGTAGGTGATGCGCTGGGCGTCGATGGTGGACAGGGCGAAGGTGATGGGGACGGCGTCGGTGGGCTCGCGGTCGCGGCTGTCCTCGTCGGGCTCCAGTGAGGTGAGTTCGCCGACGTCGATGACCTTGGCGTTGGTCACGATGATCTTCGACTGGTCGGGATCGCCCTCGCGGGGGCCCTCGAAGGTGGCGTACACGTTGACGGTGGAGCCCGGGGTGATCTTCCCGGCGACGCCGGTCGCCGCGTCGATCATGATGGCGACCTCCTGCTGTCCGGGCCGCAGGGCGGGCGTGTCGACGATCATGTCGCTCTGGAGCAGCGAGCCGGCCTTCAGTCTGGTCACGGCTATCTTCCCGCGGACTTGGGACAGGTCGGTGACGGCGTTCCCGGACAGCCAGCGCTCGGGCATCTCGATCTTCTCGAACTGCGCCGCGCCGAGCTGCGTGTAGGGCTCGATGTCGCTCTTCACCCGGTACGCGGCCACCTCGGGGCCGACCTTGGACTTCACGTCGTTGATGACGGACAGCACGCCGGCGAAGGCGCCGAGGGCGCACAGGACCGAGAGGAGAAGCAGGATGATGCCGCGGCGCTGACGGGAGTTCATGGGCCGTGCAACCTCATTGGGGGGTCGGATGTCCGGGCGGACGGAGGGACTGGGGCGGGCGGACGGGGCGCTACGGGCCTACCCAGTCAGGGCCCGTCTCTCACGGCGGCGGCCGAGGGCGGGATCGCGGCGGTGGTCCAACGCCCGGTCCCCGCCACCGCCGCGCCCGCCGCCACTCCCGCCGCCGTTGCCGTCGTCGTACACCGGTGGTGTCGCGGAGCAGAACACGCAGCGGTCGCCGATGACGTCGATGCCGCACCAGTGGCAGGCGCTGCGCCTTACGGACGTGACCAGTTGGTAGAGGACCGAGAGGTCGGGGAGGTACGCGCAGAACTCGGTCAGCCGCCCCGTCCCCCACCAGTCCGCGGACTCCGCGGGCAGCGCCGTCTCGCGCAGCCCCTGCACACGCCAGGACGGGGCGAGGGTGCCGGTGACCCAGTCGGAGGCGAGCTGCCCCTTGGCGACCAGCAGCCAGGTGCCGAACTCGGGTCCGTCCAGGGCGGCTTCGGGTACCACCTTCACCAGTTGCGGCACGGGGTGGGCGACGACGCCGAACTGGCTGCCGGGCACCCAGGACCTGGCGTGCGCCTTCAGACCCACGGGCACGTGGTCGAGCCGGGCGACCGAGCCGAGCAGGGCGCCGGCGTGGATGTAGTGGGTGAGCAGCCGGCCGGCGGAGGCGAGAACGCCCGGGCTGAGGTCGCAGGAGGCCAACTGGCGCAACTGGCGGGCCAGTACGGCGATCCCGAGCGGTGGCAGGGGCGGCCGGAACAGGGCGATACGGTCGGTCTCCAGGAGGGCGCGGACGGTGTGCAGGCGCCGTTCCACGCCCGCCGGGACGGCCTCGGAGCACACCACGATCACGTGTCCGTGCTGGTCCACCAGCGTCTGGAGCTCGGCCAGCACCTGTTCCAGGGGGCGCCGGTCGACGTCCTGGAGCACGGCCGCGGGCAGCGTCCGTTCGTCCTGCGGCGGCAGTGCCATGTCGGCACTGGTCACGGCAATGGCAGTTGGCACGCGCGGCTCCCCGTCTCCCATGCCCGTCGGTCCGCCGGCGTTACTCCGGCACACCCGGATGACTTCACTGCGTGACTACCTGAGCACTGTATCCACGCCTCTGTGACCGGAGAACAGCGTTTCTGTAGCTGTGGAACAACTTGCGTTGCACAAGGTGCGCCAAACCGGGGCAGGTTGAGCATTTTCGAGTGCGAGTCGGTCGCACCCTCCGGGCGGCGAACTTGGTCCGTACCTACCTCTTGACACTTCAATTGGTCTGGACCACCTTGTACGTCAGCGGTGGCCACCGTCCCCCATTCCGCCCCACCTCACCCCCGGAGGCAGCAGTGGACCCCGTACGCAGACGGCGCGGAAGACGTCTCGGCTCCTTGACGGGCGCCGTCACCGCCGCCCTGGCGCTCGCGTTCACGGCCGTCGGCCCGGCATCGGCCGCCGACGTCAACAACGCCAAGAACGCCGGTTTCGAGTCCGGGCTGAGCAACTGGACCTGCTCGGCGAACAGCGGCACCACCGTCGCCTCCCCGGCGCACGCGGGCTCGGCCGCGCTGAAGGCCACTCCGGCGGGGCAGGACAACGCCCGCTGTTCGCAGAGCGTCGCGGTGAAGCCCAACTCGACGTACACGCTGAGCGCGTGGGTGCAGGGCGGGTACTCCTACCTGGGCGTGACGGGCACGGGTACGACGGACGTGTCGACCTGGACCCCGGACTCGGCCTCCTGGAAGCAGCTGAAGACCACCTTCAGCACCGGCTCCTCGACGACCTCCGTGACGGTGTACACGCACGGCTGGTACGGACAGTCGGCGTACTACGTCGACGACCTGTCCGTCTTCGGCCCCGACGGCGGTGGCGGCGACGGGGACCCCGACCCCACGGTCCCGTCGGCCCCGGCCGGCCTGAGGGTCTCCGGTACGACCCCGAATTCCGCGTCCCTCACCTGGAACACGGTCTCGGGCGCCACCGGCTACAGCGTCTACCGCGACGGCACGAAGGTGACCGCGGTGACCGGCACCTCGGCGACGGTGACCGGCCTGGCGGCCTCGACCGCGTACTCCTTCCAGGTCACGGCGACGAACGCGGCCGGTGAGTCCGCGAAGTCGGCGGCGGTCACGGCCCGCACCACGGCGCCGGACGACGGCGGGAACGGCGGCGACCTGCCCAAGCACGCGGTGACCGGATACTGGCAGAACTTCAACAACGGAGCGACCGTCCAGAAGATCTCCGACGTGCCGTCCGCCTACGACATCATCGCGGTGGCCTTCGCGGACGCGACCACGACGCCGGGCGCCGTGACCTTCAACCTGGACTCGGCCGGACTCGGCGGCTACACGGTCGACCAGTTCAAGGCGGACGTGCGCGCCAAGCAGGCCGCGGGCAAGAAGGTCATCATCTCGGTGGGCGGCGAGAAGGGCACCGTCTCGGTGAACAGCTCCGCCTCCGCGACGAACTTCGCCGACTCCGTCCACTCCCTCATGCAGGAGTACGGCTTCGACGGCGTCGACATCGACCTGGAGAACGGCCTCAACCCGACCTACATGACCCAGGCCCTGCGCGCCCTGTCGGCCAAGGCCGGCCCGGACATGATCCTGACCATGGCCCCGCAGACCATCGACATGCAGTCGACGCAGGGCGGCTACTTCCAGACGGCGCTGAACGTGAAGGACATCCTCACGGTCGTCAACATGCAGTACTACAACAGCGGCACGATGCTGGGCTGCGACGGCAAGGTGTACGCCCAGGGCACGGTCGACTTCCTCACCGCCCTGGCGTGCATCCAGCTGGAGGGCGGCCTCGCCCCGTCCCAGGTGGGCCTCGGCCTGCCGGCCTCCACCCGCGCGGCGGGCGGCGGCTACGTGTCCCCGTCGGTGGTCAACGCCGCCCTGGACTGCCTCACCAAGGCGACCAACTGCGGCTCCTTCAAGCCGTCGAGGACGTACCCCGACCTGCGGGGCGCGATGACCTGGTCCACCAACTGGGACGCTACGGCGGGCAACGCCTGGTCGAGCGCGGTGGGCGCCCACGTGCACGCGCTGCCGTAGGGGACGGCTGACCGTCCGGCCCGGCCGGCCCCGTCGATCCGGTTCGGCCCCCGCCCACTGCCACGTGAGCGGGGGCCTCTCGCTGCGCGTCAGGTCTGCGCTGCGGCAACCCAGGCGTCGGACCTCTCCAGTCTCGGCCCGTCGACCTCTGCGGCACCGGCGACGTACGCGAGCCATCGCAGCTCATCGCAGGCGAAGAAGGACTCACCCCACGTGTCCACCCACAGCCGCACTTCACGTTCACCCGATTGCGTAAGACCCCACCACGCCCAACCACGAAACTCGGATTCGGGATCGAACTGGTACAGCCACTCTTGAAGGTCCCACGCACCGCGTCCGATAGCGGCCGCGTAGCGCTCAGCGCCGCGGACCGCGAAATCAGGGGCCGGTTCGGCACTTCCACGGGCGACGGCGACGAACCAATCGGGGATCGAATCGACCGGTAGATCTTCACCTTCGAAAGGGTGTGCAACCGCCAGTCGAAGTGCAGGGTCAAGTACGGACCGCACCCGGTCGCCGAATTCCGCGACCGGGCAACTGAGGCGTACATCGAATACGCCGACGACAGGAGGCGTCTCCTGCAAGGAAGGTCGCCGCGACAACCGGAACCGTTCCTGCTCGATGTCCTCGATCTCGTGCATCATACGGGACGCCTCCTAACCTTCCTGAACGACTCTGCCCGGGTACTTCGCTACTTCTTCCCTGAACTCATTGAGCATCCCACTGGGAATGCCGTACAAGTCGTCTCCCATGGTCGGGTCCGAAATCTCCGGACAAATTCTCTTCATCTGTTTCCACTCAGCCCTGCTGAACCCAAGACCGGGCTCCTCCTGAGGCACAGCGGTCCGCCTGATCTTTTCTCGGAACTCGGCCGATATCTGGAACTCAACGATCTGCCCGCCTTCGCCTCGGAAACGGACGGTATGCCCAACGTCGCCACTCAGGTTGACGTAGAGCGCACCCTTGCCGGTGATGGTGACCTTGCCATCTTCTCCAATGTGTATCCGTTTGCTCAGCGGGTGATCGGTCTGTTTGCGGAAGCCAGGGATTGTGTCCTCGCACCGAGGTGCCAGTCCGAGCGGGTCGGTCCCGGTGTGCGGATTGTGGACGTAGGTGGACGGGTTGGGAGCCGGGGCGAGACCGAGCGGATCGGGGGTGAAATAGCGCCCGGATTCCGGGTCGTACATCCGGTGGTAGTTGTGATGGAGACCCGTCTCAGGGTCGAAGTACTGGCCTGGAAAACGAAGCGGGGTGTAGGCCGTACCGGCAGCGGTCCAAGCCGTCTTGCCCCACACCGTGGTTCGCGTGCGCCACGCCACGCCCCCTGCGGTGTCCAGGAGTTCGGTCGGCGTACCGACAAGGTCTGTGACTATGGCGAAGAAGCGGGAGTCGATCTCTTCCTGTGCGAGTGCGTCGGCGCCGGCTCGCTCGGTCTGAGCGATGGGGTGCAGCCCCTGGTGATCCCATGTGAGGGTGACGGGTCGGGGCAGGGACGCCCCCACTGTGGTCTCTTCGCACAGGACGGCTCCGTCCCAGGTGAACTCCGACCGCTCGGCAACGCCGACTCCGTCCGCGGTCAGCCGCAGTTTGGCCACGCGGCGCCCGAGTGCGTCGTAGAGATAGCGCCACTTGCTTCCGTCCGGTGTGGTGACCGAAACCAAGCGGTCCTCGGTGTCCCATTCGTAGCGCCACGTGTCCGGTTTGCGGGACAGCCGAGTCTTCTGCCGTAGCGTGATGCGACCGGCGCCGTCGTGTTCGTAGCGGATGTTCCCGGCCCGGATGATCCGTGTACCGCAGTAACTGCGAGAACCGGTCGCCTCGTGGCCAGCATGTACGGCAGGCCACTCGGCATCGGTCTGATTGCCGGCCTCGTCGTACGCGTAACGTTCGGTCCAGTCCTCAGCCCGGACCGCTGTGACACGGCCGGTCACGTCGAGCTCGAAGTCTCGTACTCCGGTGAGGCGATCGTCGACGCGGGTGGGGTAGCCGTCCGCCCGGTAGGTGTATGTGCGGCGCTGCACAGTCTCGCCTGCCGCGTCCTGCACGGTCTGACGCGTGAGGCGCCCCAACCCGTCGAACGATTGAGCAATGGCGGTTCCGCCGATGAGGCGTCCCAGCTCACGGCCCGCCGCATCGTAGGCGAAGGTGACCCGATGCCCGCCTCCCGTGATCAGCCCGGTCCGCCTCCCCGCCGCGTCGTAGCTCCAGCGGCTGACCGCTCCCGTCGGAGTGACACGCTTCGTTCGGCGACCCAACGGGTCGTATTCATAAGTAGTGACTCGGCCATCGACCGTTTCGGAGAGCACATGCCCGGCGGGGTCATAGGAAAGGAGCAGTGCCGAGTCCGCCGTCACTGCGGTGGCGATTCGTCCCGCTGGCGTGTAGGTGTAATCCGTGCTCCGGTCGGGGGCCACCTTCTTGACGACGAGGCCGAGGATGTTCCGCTCGAAGCGGGTCGTCTGCCCAAGGGCATTGGTACTGGCGGTAAGTCGACCGGCCCCGTCGTAGGCATAGGAGACGACGCGCCCGTCGAAGTCGGATTCACGCACTAGTCGGCCGACTGCGTCGTGGATGTAGTTCCAGCGCATGCCCTGGGAATTGGTGACCTCGACGAGACGCAACTCGGAGTCATAGCCGAAGGCGTGACGAGCGCCGTCCGGGCCCGTGCGGGCTGTCATCAGGTCGAACGGGCCGTACTCGAACCGGGTGATTGCCCCGGTGGCGCTCCGGTGGCTGGTGCAGTTGCCTTCGGCGTCGTACTCCCAACACTCATCGGACCCATCGGCGAGCACACGTCGGCGAAGCTTGCCCTCCGAGGTCCACTCCTGCCGAGTCACGTTGCCGACAGGGTCGGTGAAGGCGCTCAGCCGGCCGAAGGCGTCCCGGGTGTATTGGGAGCGTCCACCGAGAGGATCCGTGATCTGGACGGGCAGTCCAGCGCCGTTGCACCGCACCTGCGTGCAGTTCCCCAGGGCATCCGTGACTGAAGTCAGGTGGCCTGAGGAGTTGTAGGTGAAACGAGTAGTGGCTCCCGCCGGATCGGTCACGGCGACGCGGTCACCATGCCCGTCGTACTCCTGATGCCATGTGGTCCCGTCAGGTCCGGTGACAAGCACGGGCAGGCCATGGGCGTCGTATGCGGAGTTCAGTTCCGTTCCGTCCGGACGGATCACACGCGTGACGTTGCCTCGCTCGTCGTAGACGTACCGCCGCTCGGCTCCTAGCGGATCCGCGACGGCGACGAGTTGCAGGTGTTCGTCCCATCTGTGAGTCGTGACGTTACCCAGGGGGTCCGTCTCGCGGACCAGGCGCAGGGCCTCGTTGTGCTCATAGACCCGAACGTGGCCGAGGGAATCGATCACGCGGGTGGTGCGTGTGCCGCTGTCGTAGGAGAGGGCCGAAGCGAGGAAGTCACCCGTACCACCGGTCGCCACCACGCGGCCCCGCCCGTCGTACGTGTACCAGTACGTGGTGGCATTGCGATCGGTCCAGGAGGTGACACGACCTTCGGTGTCGTACGTGTAGCGAAGTGACAGCCCCGAGGAGTTGGTCTCCTCGATCAGGTGTCCCGCTCCGTCATAGCCGAAGGTGAGGAGGCTGACGCCCGGGCGGTCCGGGCTCCTGGGATCGAGGAGACGCAGACCCGTGATGCGCGAGAAGGTGGGGTCGTGGTCCACAGCTATGTGGTAGCCGCCCGAGTGGACCAACGCTGTGGGAATGTCGGCGCCCTCGTAGACAACTGTGATGCGGTTTCCGTTGCGATCCCTCACGCACCGCAATGGCAGATCGACGGCCTCGTCCCCGGCGGCGGCAACGGGCCCGTAGAAGACGTACATGAAGCCGGTGCCAGGGTCCGTGATGCGTACGGCGCCATCCGTCTCGTCGTCCCACGACAGTGACAGCCGGGAGCCGGGGGTGTCGGGCCTCACCTCATCGTCCGTCTCCGGGACGGGGAACGGGAAGCGGAGACGGGCACCGTCCGCGGCCGCGTAGACGAAGCCCTCGCCGTCGGCCTGTACACGCTGGTCCAAGGTGGAGGCCCAGGATGGGCCGAACCAACCTCCCCAGCGGTAGGAGGAGAGATGGGTCCGCTCAAGGACCAGGGGCAATACGCCCGGCAGCGACACGTCGGTACAGGTCAGGACCATGTCGCCGGTGGCGACGTCGATCGGGTCTCGGACGAACTTCTTGATCTCGTTGCGGATCGAGGCGGGCAGCTTGTTGAAGCCCGGGTTGAGTCTCAGGCGCTCGAACGTCGCGCAGTTCAGCTTCAAGCCCTTGCTGAGCTTGGCCAGGTCGGCGGGTTTGAGGGCTTTGAGGCCCTTGCCGAGGGCCTTGCCCAGGGCTCCGAAGCCGACGCCCAGCAGGGCGCCCTCGGTGAGGATGCCGGCGAGTTTCTCCGGGTCCTTGAAGGCTTCCGGGTCTCGCAGCAGCGTGTCGAAGGCGGAGAACTTCATGCCCTCCTTCGCCATCTTCCCCGCCGCCGCGACGCCGCGAATCTCCTTCAGCGTCTTCAGCGCCCGCTCGACCGCTCGGATGACCTCCATCACCCCGCGGATCGCGGACGCCAGGACGGTGCCCTCCTGCTCGATCCGGGCGACCAGCGCGACCACCTTCGCCGCCCGTGAGCCGGCCATCAGCGTCGAGACGACCGCCGACGTGCCGCCGGTCAGCACGGACAGGGCGAGCCCCGCCAGCTCCAGCTCGGCGATCTCCGCCAGGATGACGCCG
The DNA here is from genome assembly GCF_055575415.1 of Streptomyces sp. NPDC034099. Lineage (NCBI taxonomy): Bacteria > Bacillati > Actinomycetota > Actinomycetes > Kitasatosporales > Streptomycetaceae > Streptomyces > Streptomyces sp. NPDC034099. Next base: position 445,498 of record NZ_JBVISR010000001.1, read on the forward strand.
ATCTCCGAGAGCAGCTCATGCGCCTTGTCCGCGAAGTCGTCCAGGGCCTTCGCGCCCTCGCGGAGGGAATCGGCCATCTCGGTGGCCTGCTTACGGGCCGACTTGGCGCGCTTGTTGAGGGCCTTGGCCGCCTTGCCCTCCCACTCCACGTCCGCCAGCGACTTCCGCGCCGCCTCGGCCGCGTCGTCCAGGCCCTTGGCCAGCGCGCGCCACTTCTTGGCGAGCTCCCGGATGCCGTCCGGGTCCACCGCCGGGTCCGTGATGCCCAGGAACTCCAGGCCGTCGGCGACCGTGTCGCCGAACATGTGGTTGAACTTGTTGATGTAGTGCAGCGGGTTGAGGTCGACCACGCCCCGCTCAGCCCTTCTTCGCCTGTGCCGCGGCGGTCAGCAGCACCTCGAGCAGGTCGAAGGCGTCGGAGACGTCGCCCAGGAACTTCGCCTCCGTCTCCCACTCCTCGCCCAGCTGCTTCGTCAGCTTCGCGAGGGTGGTCATGCCCTCCTCGATGTCGTCCTTCGCACCGAGGAGCGACCCCAGGGCACCAAGGGCCGACAGGTCCTGCGATGCGGACTCGAACTCCTGCAACGGTTTCGCCGTGTGGTGTCCCACGGCCCGCAGCCCCGACGCCGCCTTGTGCAGCGACGCCGCCTCTTTCGCCAGGTCCGCCATGCGGGCCCTCCCCCGTGATTCGCCCTGTGCACCTGCCAACCCGACGACCGTAGTGATGACGGTTATGCGGACGGTATGGGCGGCACCAAGGGACGGCAAAGGCCGACTGTGACGTACGTCGTCAAGGCGCCCCGTATGCCGGCGCGCTCGCCCTCGGCAGGGTCGCCCACATGCGGGTGCCGCCGCCGGGTTCCCTCGCCTCGCCGAAGCCCCATGTGCCGTCGCAGGCGCGGCAGACGCAGGCCGGGACGCGGAGGGCGCGCGGCGGCGGGTGTCGCAGGCGGTGGCCGGGTGGGGACTGGTGTGGCGGGGGTGGCTGTCATAGGCGATCAGGCGGAGGGTGGAGAAGCGGTAGCGCAGGGTCAGGAGTCCGAGTACGCCTACGTCGTCGTGGACGACGGGCGGGGCCGCAGCCTCGTCCAGATCAACGTCCAGCACGGGATGGCCGACAGCGCCGGGCAGTTGTACGCCGGCGGGAGATCCGGCCCGACGGCACGCGCCTGGTCACCCGGCAGGGGCCCGGCGAGAAGGCCGGTTCCGGCATGGTGATGTGGAGCGTGGACACACTGCGCCCCGGACCGGAGGGCTTCCGCGTGGTGATCAGCGCCTTCAACACCGGCGACCAGAACAAGGACGCCACCCGGGACGCCCCCGCGCTGACCATGGAGCAGCTGCGAAAGATCGCGCTCAGTGGGGAGTGGGGCGCGTTGCGGTGCCGGTGCCGGTGCCGGAGCATCGGTCAACTGCTCCTTGGGGCAGACCTGATGCCCCGATGTACCCTTCTCCGCCCTCCGACCGGGCAGCCTCGTGAAGGCGCGCGGCTAGAGTGCCAACAGGCCCTGCCCCACAGGAGGACGCATCATGCACGCCCACGACGACCACCATGCTCCTCGGCCCGGGAACACCCGTACGGTGCCCCGCCGCGCCGACAACGCCGCGGTGACCGCCACGCGGATGCCCGGTGCTCCGCACTCGGCCATGGTGCTGCAACGGGCCATCGGCAACCAGGCGTACAGCCAGGTGGTGCAGCGGGCACCGGCGGGCGGTGGGCCCGCCGCTCCAGAGGGGGCCAAGATCGGCCTCACGCTGTCGGCCGTGAAAGAGCGGTTCGAGGCGTTGAAGGTCGAGAATCCGGAGCTGGCCAAGCAACAGGAGGCCAGGTGGGACAAACTCCTCTACGTCCTCCAGGAGTTCGACGCCTGGATGCGCAGCATCGAGGTCGGGTACCGGTTCGGCGGCAGCCTCATCGCGTACATCTACGGGGGAGCCAGGGCGCCGCAGGACATCGACATCGATGTGTCGAACGATGACAACATGAACAGGCTCTTCCAGGAGATGGAGCGTTCGGGCGCGTGGTCTGGACAAGTCAGCGCCAAGGGCAACCATGTGCAGTCCATCTACTGCAAGAACGAAAAGGTGCCGGAGTTCCAGTTCGACGTGTCCGGCGAGATGGGGTTCAACAACCCGTTCGACCTGAAGGAATCGATGCAGGTCGAAGGGGATGCTGTCGTTACGGGTGACCACATCTCGCGCGACGAACTGATCCTCAACTATCTGGACCGCATGATCCAGAAGCCCGACGTCGCGAAGCACAAGGGCGACGACGATCAGGTCGCCGGCCTGTTGAAGGCGGCAGGGTGCCGTACTCCCGCCGATGTCGAGGGCTATTGGAGCCGGAACCTCCAACCGGCCATCAAGTCGGGCGACTCCCGTATCCCGGCGCTGCGCGACAACCTGGCGAACATCGCCAGGGAGAGGTTCGCGGCAGAGGCCCAGGCGCCGGGGGGCCAAGCGCCGAGGGCCACCTCGCCCGAGCCGATGGACGTCGACGGGGAGGACGAGATGGACCTCAGCTGATCACCGGGTCCTCGTCGTGTCGGGGGCAGGCACGTCCGCCGCGCGAAGAGGACTGGAAGAGGACTAGAAGAACTCCGACCACGGCTGGTCCCAGATCTGCTTCACGCACAGGACCAGGAACAGCAGCCCGGCGACGGTGAGCATGCCGTTGCTGAGGCTGCCGTTGCGCCACTCGCGCGGGGTGCGGGAGGAGTTGAGGAGCCACATCAGGGTGAGGGCGAGGAAGGGCATGAAGGCGGCGCCCAGGACGCCGTAGATGATGATCAGGCGGAAGGGCTCGTCCTGGAAGAGCAGGACGATGGGCGGGAAGGTGAGCCACAGCAGGTAGGCGCGGAAGGCCCAGGAGCGTTCGCGGCGGCCGGAGGCCAGTTCGTCGCCCCGTGCTTCGCGCTCGCCGCGGCGGCGGGCCAGGAAGTCGGCGAACATCAGGCTCACGCCGTGCCAGACGCCGATCAGCGAGGTGAAGCTGGTGGCGAAGAAGCCGATCAGGAAGAGCTTGCCGGTCGCCGTGCCGTACTCCTGCTCCAGGATGTCGCCGAGCTGGATCAGGCCCTTGTCGCCGCTGGCGATCGCGATGTTGGCCGAGTGGAGCAGCTCGGCGCCGACGAAGAGCATCGCGACGACGAAGATGCCGGTGGTGGCGTAGGCGACCCGGTTGTCCAGGCGCATGACCTTCATCCAGCCGGTGTTGGTCCAGCCCTTGGCGTTGACCCAGTAGCCGTACGCGGCCAGCGTGATGGTGCCGCCCACGCCGCCGATCAGGCCCAGGGTGTTGAGGACCGAGTCCTTCTCGTCCGGGAGGACCGGGAGGAGTCCGGCGAAGGCGTCGCCCAGGTGGGGCGTGACGCGGATCGCCAGGTACACCGTCACCACGAACATGACGCCCACCAGGACCGTCATGACCTTCTCGAAGACGTTGTACTTGTTGAACCAGACGAAGACCAGGCCCACCAGGCCGCAGGCGATGCCCCACCATTCGAGGCCCATCACGTCCGGGAAGAGCGCCTGCAGCGGCAGGGCGCTGGACGACATCGCCGCGGCGCCGTAGACAAAGCCCCAGATCACGGCGTAGATCGCGAAGAACCACGTGGTCCAGGGGCCGATGCTCGCCCAGCCGTCGAAGAGGGTGCGGCCGGTGGCCAGGTGCCAGCGGCCGCACGCCTCGGCGAGGGAGATCTTCACCAGGCAGCCGATGACCGCCGCCCACAGCAGGGTGTAGCCGAAGTTGCTGCCCGCGATGAGGGTGGCCACGAGGTCGCCGGCGCCCACGCCGGTCGCCGCCACAACGATGCCGGGGCCGATGTAGCGCCAACTGGACTTACGGGGAGCCGCGTCGGCACCGCCCGATACGCCTACGTCTGAGGTGTTGCCCGTGGTGTCCGCCATGGAGGTCAAGAAAGCCCATGGTCGCCGGTGCGGCAAGAGGGCGTGCACGGATCTTCACCCGATGCGCTTACTCCGCGGGGGGCGCGGCCTCCTCGGCGTCCTTCTCTGCCGTGTCCGCCGTGTCCGCCGTCTCCTGGGCCTCCGCCTCGCCGTCCTCGAAGTACGCGTCCAGGACCTCGTCCAGGGCCGACTCCCACTCCGGGAAGCGGCTCCGGGACGTGGCCTCGATCTCGATCGGGTACCAGCGGCGGTCCGGCGTGTGCACCGTGACCGTGAACCGCTTGCCGAAGCGGCCGGTCTCCGTCTCCACGGCCCCGACCTCGTCCCAGCGGAACTCGCACTCCTGGTCGTCGAGGGAGAGGCGTACGCCCCTGTGGTCGGCGACGATCTTGGCGCGGCGGTCGGAGGCCTCGAAGACGGGGCCGTCCACGGGGGCCTCGTCGTCCGGTTCGGCGGCGTCGTCGGTGCCCTCGGCGGACGGTTCGCCGACGGCCGGGGAATGTGACGACTCCTCGGTCTCCGCGGCGGCGTCCTCGACCGCCTCGGTCTCGTCGCGTCTCACGTCCTCCGGCCCACCGGACACGGGTGCGGTGAGCCCGGGGATGAATGCCGGGTCGAATCCGGCGCCTTCCAGGGGCTGGCTCGTCGATCCTCTGCGCTGCTCCACGCGGGCAGTATGGTCGACGATCCTGTGCCGGACACAGCCAGCCCCAACTTCGTTATCAGACGCCTACACGAGTCGCCTACACGAGTCGCCCGCGTGAGTCGCCTACACGAACAGGCTCACCACCGCCGCCACCACGAACCCGGCGACCGACAGCACGCTCTCCAGCACGGTCCACGTCTTGAGCGTGTCCCGCTCGCTGATGCCGAAGTACTTGGCGACCATCCAGAAACCGCCGTCGTTGACGTGCGAGGCGAAGATGGAGCCGGCCGAGATGGCCATGATGACCAGGGCGACGAACGGCTGCGAGTGGTCGCCCTCGGCGAGCAGCGGCGCCACGATGCCCGCCGTCGTCACGATGGCGACCGTCGCCGAGCCCTGGGCGACCCGCAGCACCACGGAGATCAGGTACGACAGGACGATCACCGGCAGGCCGACGTCGTTGAAGGTGTCGGAGAGGGCCTGGGCGACGCCGCTGGCCTTGAGGACGGCGCCGAAGACCCCGCCCGCGCCGACCACCAGCAGGATGTTGCCGACCGGCTTCAGCGAGGCCGTCGACACGGTCTCCAGGGACTTGCGGGACCAGCCGCGCCGGATGCCGAGCAGGTAGTAGGCGAGCAGCAGGGCGATGGTCAGCGCGACGAACGGGTTGCCGAAGAACTCGATCACCGAGCGCAGGGTGGACGGGTCCAGGGCGATGGAGGAGAAGGTCGCCGCGAGGATCAGGACCAGCGGGGTGCCGATGATGCCGAGGACCGTGCCGAGCGCGACCGGGGTCTCGGTCGGCGCGACGCCCGCCTTGCGCTGCTCCTCCACGACGGCCTGCTTGGCCTCCTCGGCCGCCTCGACCATGTCCTGCGGCACGGGCACGAAGATGCGGCGGCCGATCCAGGCGGAGAACACCCAGGCGGCGAGCACGGCGGGGATGCCGCAGACGATGCCCATGAGGATGATCCAGCCGAGCTTGACGTTCAGCAGTCCTGCGGCGGCCACCGGGCCGGGGTGCGGCGGCAGGAAGGCGTGGGTCATGGACAGGCCGGCCAGCAGCGGCAGGCAGTAGAGCAGGATCGACTTGCCGGAGCGCTTGGCGGCGGCGTAGACGATGGGCGCGAGGACGAAGATGCCCACGTCGAAGAAGACCGGGATGCCGAAGATCAGGCCCGTGAGGCCCATGGCGAGCGGGGCGCGCTTCTCTCCGAAGAGGCCGAGGAGCCGTGAGGCCAGCACCTGTGCGCCGCCGCTGACTTCGAGGATCGCGCCGAGCATGGTGCCCAGGCCGATGATGATGGCGACGTGGCCGAGGATGCCGCCCATGCCGGACTCGATGGTCGAGACGGCGTCCGACTTCTGGACGGTGCCGAAGAGTTCGGTGACCGACAGGCCGGCGAGCAGGCCGACGGCTATGGAGACGGCGAGCAGCGCGACGAAGGGCTGCAACCGCACCTTGATGATGAGGAAGAGCAGCAGCACGATGCCGATGGCGGCGACGGTCAGCAGCCCGGCGGTGCCGTCGATCAGGGTGAGCAGACCGCCGGTGTGCGGTGGGGTCTCGGAGGCGGCGGCAAGAGGGAAGGACGAGTAGGACATTCGGGGGTCCTCTGGATAAGTACATGGAGCTTTCGGGCAGGGAGGAGCGCGGCACGGCGCCCCGAGGGGTGGGGGCGCCGTGCCGTTCAAGGCAGTCGGGCGGGCGGAGCGGAAGGGACGGTCAGCCGAGGACGGCGAGCGCGTCGATCTCGATGAGGAGGCCGGCGGGCAGACCGACGTACACGGTCGTGCGCGCGGCGGGCGGCTGGGTGAGGCCCTGCTCCGCGAAGTAGGCGTTGTAGATCTCGTTCATCTCGGCGAAGTGGTCCACGTCCGTGAGGTAGACGCGGAGCATCATCACGTCGTCCCAGGAGGCGCCGCCCTCCTCCAGGATCGCCTTGACGTTGGCGAGGGTCTGGAGGGTCTGCTCGCGCAGGGTCGGACCGGCCGGGGTGGGGGCCCTGCCCTCCTCGTGGGGCAGGAAGCCGACCTGGCCGGCGACCTGGAGGATGTTGCCCTTCTTCACGCCGTGGCTGAACTTCGCCGGGGGGACGGTGTGGGTCGCGGGGACGAGAGCGATCTTGTCGGTCATGCGGTGACTTCCTTGACTGGGGTCCTGCCGGAGTACTCGCCGCTGATGGCGTCCGCCGTACGGCGGACCAGCGGGAGCAGGGTGAGGAGTTCCTCGGCGGTGACGACGACGTTCGGCGCGGAGACCGACATGGCGGCGACCACCCGGCCGTCGGCGCCCCGGATGGGCGCGGCGACGCAGTTGATGGACTCCTCGTGGCCACCGAGGTCGGTGGCCCAGCCCTGTTCGCGCACCTTCGCGAGTTCCTTGAGGAACCCGTCGGCGTTCGGTGTCGAACGGGCCGTGTACATGGGGTAGTCGAGCTGCTCGGCCACGGCCCGCCGCTCGTTCTCGGGGAGGTCGGCGAGGAGCAGCTTGGCGACGGCCGCGACGGTGATGGCGACGGGCTTGCCGATCCGGGAGTACATGCGGACGGGGTAGCGGCTCTCGACCTTGTCGATGTAGAGGACCTCGTCCTCCTCGTGCACGGCGAGGTGGACGGTGTGTCCGACCTGTTCGTTGAGGCGTACGAGGTGGGGGTGGGCGATCTCGCGGACGTCGAGGTTCTCCATCGCCTCCTGGGCGAGGGAGATCAGCCGGGCGCCCAGACGGTAGCGCTGGTCGGACTGGCGGTAGACGAAGCCGTGTTCGTGGAGGGTGCGCAGCAGGCGCAGGGCCGTGGACTTGTGCACGTCCAGGCGCTCGGCGACCCGCCCCAGGTCGGCGGGGCCCTCGGCGAGCAGCGGCAGGATGCTGAGCGCGCGGTCGACGGTCTGACTCATGGCTTACGTACCTCCTCGTCGGCTCCTCGGACGTCCTGTGTCCAGCCGGGGCCGAGTCGCAGTCTCCCCCACGCGGTGTCGTCGAGGGCGGCCAGCCGGTCGGCGTGGTCGCGGGCTGGGGGCGTGGCGAGGTCGCCGGGGACGGTGAGGGCGGCGGCGGCCATCAGGTGGCCGTGGCGCAGGCGCTCGCGCACGGGCAGTCCGCGCAGGGTGGCGGAGAGGAACCCGGCGGCGAAGGCGTCGCCCGCGCCGACGGCGGCGACGACGTCGACGTGCAGGGCGGGCACGGAGGTGACGTCGGTGCCGTGGAAGGCGGTGGCGCCGCTCGCGCCCTGCTTGACGACGAGCAGCTCCGGTTCGGGCAGCGCGGCGCGTACGGCCTCGGGGCCGCCGAGTCCCCAGGCCTCGTCCTCGCCGACGAAGACCAGGTCGGCGCCGCGGGCGAGTTCGAGGAGCACCTCGGGACCGTGTCCGTGACCGGCGTCGCGCCACAGGCCGGGGCGGTGGTTGACGTCGAAGGAGACGAGGGGCCGGCCGGGGCGGCGGGCGGTCAGCTCGCGCATCAGGCCGAGGCAGTCGGCGGAGAGCGCGGGCGTGATGCCGGACAGGTGCAGGACGCGGCCGGAGCGGATCGCGTCGAGGTCCATGGTGTCCACGGACATCGCGGAGGCGGCCGAGCCCGCCCGGTAGTACGCCACCTCGTGGGCGTCGGTGGCGCGGTCCCCGGCGGTGCGGAAGTAGATGCCGGTGGGGCGGGCGGGGTCGCGGCGCACGGCGGAGACGTCGACGCCGTAGGCGCCGATCGCCTCGACGAGGTGGTCGCCGAAGCCGTCGGCGCCGACCCGGCCGACCCAGCGGGCGGAGTGTCCGACGGCGGCGAGTACGCAGACCAGGTTGGACTCGGCGCCGCCGATGGCCCGGTCGAAGGAGGGGACGTCGGCGAGGCGCCCGGGGCAGGAGGGCAGGAAGGTGACCATGGACTCGCCGAGCGCGACGACGTCCACGACGTCGGGGGCGGTGCTGGTTCGTCCGGTGGCGGTCACGATGGTGGGGGCTCCTCGTCCGTGGCGGCTGCGGCGTCCGCGCCGTCTGTGCTGTCTGTACTGTCTGCGGCTCGTTCTTCGCGTCTCGCGGGCGGCTGCTCCGTTGACCCCGCGTTCGCCGAGATGTTAGACAGCAGTAAGCGATATACGCAATGGTCGTTGCAGACATTGCAACGCAACAGATCAGGGAGGCTCCATGGCCCTCGACTCCGGCTCCACCGACGGCCGCGACGCGCTCGCCAAGCTGGCCGAGGAGCACGTCGACCACCGCTTCAAGGGCCTCCCGCCGGACGCGTACGGCCTGACCGTCGCCGAGCTGGCCGGACAGCGCCGCAACCTCTTCACCGGCGGTTTCACCACCCCCGTGCTCGCCCTGTCCGCCGAGCGCCTGGAGCACAACCTGAAGCTGATGGAGACGTACTCCGCCCGGCACGGCCTCGCCTTCGCGCCGCACGGCAAGACCTCCATGGCCCCGCAGCTCTTCCACCGCCAGATCGAGCACGGCGCCTGGGGCATCACCCTCGCCGTGCCGCACCAGGTACGGGTGGCGCGGGCCTTCGGCATCGGGCGGGTCTTCCTGGCCAACGAACTGGTCGACGCCGCCGCCCTGCGCTGGATCTCCACCGAGCTGGACGCCGACCCGGACTTCCGCTTCGTCTGCTACGTCGACTCCGTGCGCGGCATCGAGCTGATGGACGCGGCCCTCACGGACGCGGGCGCCGGCCGCCCGCTGGACGTCGTGGTCGAGCTGGGCGCCGGTGCGGGTGCCCGGACCGGTGTGCGCACCGAGGCCGAGTGCGCGGCGGTCGCCGACGCGGTGGCCGGGACGCGGACGCTGCGGCTGGCCGGAGTCGCCGGGTACGAGGGCGAGGTGCCGGACGCCGATCCGGAGCGTGTGCACGCGTGGTTGCGGCGGCTGGTCGCGCTCGCCGTCGACTTCGACAAGGCGGGGCGGTTCGAGGGTCTGGAGGAGATCGTGCTGAGCGCGGGCGGCAGCGCCTGGTTCGACGCGGTGGCCGACGTGTTCGCCGAGGTCCCCGGCCTCTCCCGGCCCGTCCTGAAGCTGCTGCGCTCGGGCGCGTACGTCTCCCACGACGACGGCCACTACCGCGAGCTGACCCCCTTCAACCGGGTCCCCCAGGAGGGCGCCCTGGAGCCCGCCTTCCGGCTGTGGAGCCAGGTCGTCTCCCGCCCCTCCTCCGAGCAGGCGTTCACCAACGCGGGCAAGCGGGACGCGGCGTACGACCTCCACCTGCCCTTCGCCCAGGTGGTGCGCCGCGACGGCGCGGAGCGCCCCGCCACCGGCATCGAGGTGACCGGCCTGTCCGACCAGCACGCCTGGGTGCGCACGACCGGGGAGGCGGACCTGGAGGTCGGCGACTGGCTCGGGACGGGCCTGTCCCACCCGTGCACCTCCTTCGACAAGTGGCAGCTCATCCCGGTCGCCGAGGCGGACGGGACGGTCGTCGACTACATCCGCACCTTCTTCTAGAGGCCGGAGCCTTTAGAGAAGCCCGACAAGCCAGAGAAGCCAGGAGGAGCCAGGCATGGAAGAGCTGGTCATCAGGGACGCCGACGTCGTGGACGGCTCCGGCGCCGACTCCTACCGCGCCGACGTCGTGGTCGAGGGCGGCCGGATCGTCTCGATCGTCAAGGAGGCGGCGGCCGCCGGCTGCCAGCGCCCCGAGGCACGCCGCGAGCTGGACGCCGAGGGCCTGGTCCTCTCCCCCGGCTTCATCGACATGCACGCCCACAGCGACCTGACGCTGCTGCGGGACCCCGACCACAGCGCGAAGGCCGCGCAGGGCGTCACCCTGGAGGTCATCGGCCAGGACGGGCTGTCGTACGCGCCGGTCGACGACCGCACGCTCGGCGAGGTGCGCCGCGCGATCGCCGGGTGGAACGGCGCGGGCGACGACATCGACTTCGACTGGCGGTCGGTCGGCGAGTACCTGGACCGGCTGGACCGGGGCATCGCGGTCAACGCCGCCTATCTGGTCCCGCAGGGCACCGTGCGCGCCCTCGCCGTCGGCTGGGACGACCGGGAGGCGACCGAGGCGGAGCTGGAGCACATGCGGCGCCTGGTCGCCGAGGGCCTGGAGCAGGGCGCGGTCGGCATGTCGTCCGGGCTGACGTACACGCCGGGCATGTACGCGAAGGACGCCGAGCTGACCGAGCTGTGCCGGGTGGTGGCGTCGTACGGCGGCTACTACTGCCCGCACCACCGCTCGTACGGGGCGGGGGCGCTCCAGGCGTACGAGGAGATGGTGGAGCTGACCCGGGAGGCCGGCTGCCCGCTGCACCTGGCGCACGCCACCATGAACTTCGGCGTGAACAAGGGCAAGGCGCCCGAGCTGCTGACCCTGCTCGACGAGGCGCTGGCTGGCGGGGCCGACATCACGCTCGACACCTACCCGTACACCCCCGGCTGCACCACCCTCGTGGCGCTGCTGCCGAGCTGGGCGAGCGAGGGCGGCCCGGAGCAGATCATGAAGCGTCTGGCGGACGACGACACCGCCGAGCGGATCCGGCACCACATGGAGGAGATCGGCTCCGACGGCTCGCACGGCGTGCCCATGGAGTGGGAGACGATCGAGATCTCCGGCACGGGCGACCCGGCCCTCGGGGAGTACGTCGGCCGTACGGTCCTTGAGTCGGCGCGGCTGCGCGGCGAGAGTCCGTGGCAGGTCGCCCGGCAGCTGCTGCTGGCCGACCGGCTGGCGCCGACCGTCCTCCAGCACGTCGGCCACGAGGAGAACGTCCGCGCGATCATGCGGCACCGCGTCCACACCGGCGGCTCGGACGGCATCCTCCAGGGCGCCAAGCCGCATCCGCGCGCCTACGGCACCTTCCCGCACTACCTGGGCCACTACGTGCGCGAGCTGGGCGTGCTCCCGCTGGAGGAGTGCGTCGCCCACCTCACCTCGCGCCCGGCGGCCCGGCTGCGGCTGCCGGACCGGGGTCTGGTGCGCGAGGGGTACCGGGCCGACCTGGTGCTCTTCGACCCGGCGACGGTCGCGGCGGGCAGCACCTACGAGGACCCGCGGGTGCTGCCGACGGGCATCCCGTACGTGCTGGTCGACGGCCGGTTCGTGATGGACGACGGGCGGCGCACGGACGTGCTGGCGGGGCGGTCGGTGCGGCGCACTCCGCGGTGATCCGGCCGGGAGTGGGCAACCGGTGCGTGACGAAACCCACCCAAACCGCGCGTCTCAAGTGGCGGATAACACGACCCGGGAAACGTAACCGGGTCGTAAGCTCACGGACATGCAGGTGATCCAGTCGACCAAGCTCGCCAACGTCTGTTACGAGATCCGGGGCCCGGTGCTCGAGGAGGCCATGCGGCTGGAGGCGGCCGGGCACCGCATCCTGAAGCTGAACACCGGCAACCCGGCCGCCTTCGGCTTCGAGTGCCCACCGGAGATCCTGGAGGACATCCTCCGCAACGTCTCCACGGCGCACGGCTACGGCGACGCGAAGGGCCTGCTGGCGGCGCGCCGGGCGGTCGTCATGCACAACCAGACCCTCGGCATCGAGACGGACGTCGAGCACGTCTTCATCGGCAACGGCGTATCCGAGCTGATCGTGATGGCGATGCAGGGCCTGCTGGACGACGGCGACGAGGTGCTCGTCCCGGCGCCCGACTATCCGCTGTGGACGGCCGCCGTCTCGCTGTCCGGCGGCACGGCGGTGCACTACCGCTGCGACGAGCAGTCCGACTGGATGCCCGACCTCGCCGACGTCGAGCGGAAGATCACCGACCGCACCAAGGCGCTCGTCATCATCAACCCGAACAACCCGACGGGCGCGGTCTACGACGACGCGATGCTGCGCGGGCTGACGGACATCGCGCGCCGGCACAACCTGCTGGTCTGCTCCGACGAGATCTACGACAAGATCCTGTACGACGACGCCACGCACACCCCGACCGCCGCGATCGCCCCCGACCTGCTCACCCTCACCTTCAACGGCATGTCGAAGGCGTACCGGGTGGCCGGCTACCGGGTCGGCTGGATGTCCATCTCCGGGCCGCGCGCGCACGCCGAGTCCTACATCGAGGGCCTGACGATCCTGGCGAACATGCGGCTGTGCGCCAACATGCCGGGCCAGCACGGCGTGGTCGCGGCGCTCAGCGGGCGGCAGACCATCAACGAGCTGGTGCTGCCGGGCGGCCGGCTGCGCGAGCAGCGGGACGCCGCCCACGAGGCGCTCACCAGCATTCCCGGCGTGACCTGCGTGAAGCCGAAGGGCGCGCTGTACCTCTTCCCGCGGCTCGACCCCAAGGTCTTCAAGATCAAGGACGACCGGCGGATGGTCCTGGACCTGCTGCGCCAGGAGAAGATCATGGTCGTCCAGGGCACCGGATTCAACTGGCCCGACCCCGATCACTTCCGGGTGGTGACCCTGCCGACCGCCGTCGACCTGCGCGAGGCCGTGGGCCGGATCGGGAACTTCCTGGACGGCTACGGCCAGCCCTGAGTCGCGGCCGTTGCCGGGCCGTGTCCCGAATCCCGTCAACTTTAGATTGAATCCAATGTAGGATGGTTTCCTGAACCACTCAGGAGGCCATCCCATGTACGAGCCGATCCGCAGCAAGTCGGTCCACAGCACGATGGCCGACAACCCCACGGACTTCCCCCACCGGTCCCGGGACGAGGAGCTGGACATCCAGCTCGCGGGCCATCTCGCGGCCCTGCTCGCCGTCACGGACGAGCTGCGCGCGCTGGCACCCGACGCGGACCTGGACGCCGCGGCCGACCGGCTCACCGAGCAGGTGACCCGGCTGCGGGGAGGTCAGGCGCCGGTCCGTCTGCAGGTGGCCGCCGCCCAGCCGGAGCCGCGTCCGGCGGCCCTGCACCGGCGGGCGCACACGCTGGCGGCCCGTGCCCTGGTGGTCGCGGCCTCCCGCGCCGACACGGCGGTCGCGATCCTGACCGCCGAGCGCATGGACGCGCACTCCGCGGCCCTGGAGCCGCGCGAACTCGCGGCCCGCTGAGCCCTCCCGGGCCCCCCCGTACGGCCCCGGTCCGCGTGCACCCGCAGCGACGCGCGGACCGGGCGCCACACACCCCACCGCCCGGCGGGTCAGCCGAAGATCACCGTCAGGACGACGAAGACCAGGATGACCGCGAGGACGATCGCCCACACGGGCCAGTTGCCGCGCCGGTGCGGGTCCTCCGGGCCGCCACCGCGGGGGCGGTCCTCCGCCAGCTGCGGGTCGGGATCCCGGGGCCGGTCGCGCGTGTAGAAATCACCGTCGTCTGCCATGGCGGGTCCCTCCTTCCTCGTCCTGTTCTCCGCGTCTCCGCGGTTCCGGCCTTCCGGGTACCGCGCGCGGAGCGGCGCATGCCACCGTCCGCCGGGGCGTCGCCGGTGGACCGGCCTCGGCGCCGGGCCCGGACACGCCGAAGGGCCGGGTCCGTCGCACGCCGTTGTGCGGGGACCCGGCCCGAGCGGGGCTTCTCCGCGCTCCGGGGTGGCGATGAGCTACTGGAGTGCGGGGAGACCCCCTCGTGACCGGCCTTCGTGACGACTTCGCGGGTCAGGGCTAGTCGGACCGGCCACGGAGCTTGGCGGTGTCGGTACTGCTCAGCCCAGGCGCTCCACCAGCGCCCGGTACTGGTCCCACAGCTCGGCGGGCGTGTGGTCGCCGAAGGTGTTCAGGTGCTCGGGGACGAGCGCCGCCTCCTCGCGCCACACCTCCTTGTCGACGCTGAGCAGGAACTCCAGGTCGGCGTCGGCGAGGTCCAGGCCGTCGGTGTCCAGGGACTCCTTGGTCGGCAGCACGCCGATCGGGGTCTCGACGCCGTCCGCCTTGCCCTCCAGGCGCTCCACGATCCACTTCAGGACACGGCCGTTCTCACCGAAGCCGGGCCAGACGAACCTGCCCTCGTCGTCCTTGCGGAACCAGTTGACGTAGTAGATCTTCGGCAGCTTGGACTGGTCCTTGCCCTTGGCCACGTCGACCCAGTGCCCCATGTAGTCGCCCATGTTGTAGCCGCAGAACGGCAGCATGGCGAAGGGGTCGCGGCGCAGCTCGCCGACCTTGCCCTCGGCGGCGGCGGTCTTCTCGGAGGCCACGTTGGCGCCGAGGAAGACGCCGTGGTTCCAGTCGAAGGACTCGGTGACCAGCGGTACGGCGGTGGCGCGGCGCCCGCCGAAGAGGATCGCCGAGATCGGCACGCCCTTGGGGTCCTCCCACTCCGGCGCGATGATCGGGCACTGCGCGGCGGGCGTGGTGAAGCGGGCGTTGGGGTGGGCGGCGGGGGTGCCCGACTCGGGCGTCCAGTCGTTGCCCTTCCAGTCGGTGAGGTGGGCCGGGGTCTCCTCGGTCATGCCCTCCCACCACACGTCGCCGTCGTCGGTGAGGGCGACGTTGGTGAAGACGGAGTTGCCCCACAGGGTCTTCATCGCGTTGGCGTTGGTGTGCTCACCGGTGCCGGGCGCGACGCCGAAGAAGCCGGCCTCGGGGTTGATGGCGTACAGGCGGCCGTCCTCGCCGAAGCGCATCCAGGCGATGTCGTCGCCGATGGTCTCCACGGTCCAGCCGGAGATCGTGGGCTCCAGCATGGCGAGGTTGGTCTTGCCGCAGGCCGACGGGAAGGCGGCGGCGACGTACTTGGGCTCCCCGGTGGGCGGGGTCAGCTTCAGCACCAGCATGTGCTCGGCGAGCCAGCCCTCGTCGCGGGCCATGACGGAGGCGATGCGCAGGGCGTAGCACTTCTTGCCGAGCAGGGCGTTGCCGCCGTAGCCGGAGCCGTAGGACCAGATCTCGCGGTCCTCGGGGAAGTGCGAGATGTACTTGGTGCTGTTGCAGGGCCACGGGACGTCCGCCTCCCCCTGGGCGAGGGGGGCGCCGAGGGTGTGCACGGCCTTCACGAAGAAGCCGTCGTCGCCCAGCTCGTCCAGGACCGGCTGTCCCATGCGGGTCATGGTGCGCATGGAGACGGCCACGTACGCGGAGTCGGTGATCTCGACGCCCAGCGCGGAGAGCGGAGAGCCGAGGGGGCCCATGCAGAAGGGCACGACGTACATGGTCCGGCCGCGCATGGAGCCGCGGAACAGACCGCCCTCCCCCTTGTCACCGGTGAAGATGGCCCGCATCTCGGCGGGGTCCTTCCAGTGGTTGGTCGGGCCGGCGTCCTCCTCCTTGGCGGAGCAGATGAAGGTCCGGTCCTCGACGCGGGCGACGTCGGAGGGGTCGGAGGCCGCGTAGTAGGAGTTGGGGCGCTTGATCGGGTCCAGTTTGCGGAAGGTGCCCTTCTCGACGAGCTCCCCGCACAGTCGCTCGTACTCGGCCTCGGATCCGTCGCACCAGACCACTGCGTCCGGCTGGGTCAGTTCGGCGATCTCGTTCACCCACGAGATCAGTTCCTGGTGGTTGGTGGGGACGGAGGGAGCCGCGATGTCGCGCGCCACGATTGCTCCTAAATGAGGGGTTTTTTGTTGGAGGCCCCGTGGGGGCTGCGACCCGGACGCGTGACGTTGACCTCGTGGGCGCTCATCCGGTGTCGACCGCACTCATTTGATCATCCGACGCGAGCGCCCATCTGTCCAGAGGGCGTCACACTTGAGCGGCGTGAGGATCGCCACGTGCCCCAACCGGGAATGCGCCGCCGAATCCTCCGTGAGACGATGACCACTCGCCAGGCGACGCCCGTCCGTACTGATGCGTAACTTACGGAACCGTAGGTACGATGCGCCCATGACTGCGTCCGTCCCCGACGCGCCCAGGGACCTGCCGGCCGACGGCCGCGGGCCCGTAGCGCTCTCCCTCCCGCATCCGGTCAAGCCGAAGCTGCGCGGGTGGCTGCACCTCGGCATGTTCCCCGCCGTCCTGGTCGCCGGTCTGGTGCTCACCGCCCTCGCCGATTCGCACGAGGGCCGCATAGCCTGCGGTGTCTACGTCCTCACGGCCTGCCTGCTGTTCGGCGTCAGCGCGCTCTACCACCGGGGCAACTGGAGCCCCCGCATGGACGGGGTCCTGCGCCGCCTCGACCACGCCAACATCTTCCTGATCATCGCGGGCACCTACACCCCGCTCACGATGCTGCTGCTGCCCGGCGCCCAGGGGCGGTGGCTGCTGTGGGGCATCTGGGCGGCCGCCGCGGCCGGGATCGTCTTCCGCGTCTTCTGGGTCGGCGCCCCGCGCTGGCTCTACACCCCCTGCTACCTCGCCATGGGCTGGGCGGCCGTCTTCTACCTCCCCGAGTTCATGCGGGCCGGCGGCGTCGCCGTCCTCGTGCTGGTGATCGTCGGCGGCCTGCTCTACAGCGCGGGCGGCGTGATCTACGGCCTCAAGCGCCCCAACCCCTCACCCCGCTGGTTCGGCTTCCACGAGGTCTTCCACTCCTTCACGCTGGCCGCCTTCATCGCGCACTACGTGGGGATCTCGCTGGTCGCGTACTAGCCGCCCCGCGGGGAAAGCCCTCGGGAAGGCCGCCGAAAAGGCTGGGGCCCGGTCCCGGTCTCCGTGGCATTCTGACCGGGTGAACGGTCCCGAGATCCACGTCGAGTTCGCCCCCGAACTGCACCTGTTCGTCCCGCGCGCCCGCCCCACCGGCGCCGCCCGCGCGGCCACCGACGGCGTCTCCACCCTCGGCCACCTCGTCGAGTCCCTCGGCGTGCCGCTGACCGAGGTCGGCAGCCTGCTCGTCGACGGCCGCGAGGTGCCGCCCGGACACATCCCGGCGGGCGGCGAGTCGGTGCGCGTGCGGCCCGTCCAGCACCCCCAGCGGGTCCCCGGCGCTCCCCTGCGGTTCCTGCTCGACGTGCACCTCGGCACCCTCGCCCGCCGGCTGCGGCTGCTCGGCGTGGACACGGCGTACGAGTCGACCGACCTCGGCGACCCGGCGCTCGCCGCGCTGTCCGCGGCCGAGAAGCGGGTCCTGCTCAGCCGCGACCGCGGACTGCTGCGCCGCCGCGAGCTGTGGGCCGGCGCCTACGTCTACAGCACCCGCCCCGACGAGCAGCTCCAGGAGGTCCTGGACCGGTTCCGGCCCGCGCTGCGCCCCTGGACGCGCTGCACCGCCTGCAACGGGCTGCTCCGGACGGCCACCAAGGAAGAGGTGGCGGAGCAGCTCAAGGGCGGCACCCAGCGGTCGTACGACGTCTTCGCCCAGTGCACCGACTGCGGCCGCGCCTACTGGCGGGGCGCGCACCACGAGCAGCTGGAGGCGATCGTGGAGCGCGCCGTGGGCCGGAGCGGCCGGGACGGCTGAGGGGTCAGCTGCTCGGGACGGCGTCCAGCGCGGCGCGCAGCCGGTCCGGGTCGGTGGTCGGCGCGTCGCAGGTGAAGTTCCGGCAGACGTACGCGGCCGGGGCCCCGCCCACCAGCGGCCGGTCGGCGAGCAGCGGGAACTCGTCGCTCCCCTCGGTGCCGAAGGCGACGACCGCCCCGGGCGCCGTACCGAGCAGCGCCGTACGGTGCAGCCCGCGCGCCGCGGGATCGGCCGGGCCCGGAGCGACGACGGCGACCTCGCGCGGGCCGTCCAGCAGCGCCTCGGCGGCCGCCAGCCCCCAGCCGATGAAGCGCGGGACGCGCGGGCCGAGCGCCTTCACCACGCCGAGGGCGCGCTCGGCGGCGGTGCGGTGGGGTGCGGAGCCGGTGTGGGCGGCGTACGACAGCAGGGCGCCCGCGGCGGCGCTCCAGCCGGACGGGGTGGCGTTGTCGGTGGGGTCCTGCGGGCGGCGGATCAGCCGCTCGGCGTCGGCCGCGGTGTCGTACAGCGAGCCGGACCCGTCCGTGAAGCGGGTGAGGACGTGGTCGAGCAGGAAACCGGCGAAGTCCAGCCACACGCCTTCCCCGGTGACCGACGCCAGCGCGAGGAAGCCCTCGGCCACGTCGGCGTAGTCCTCCAGCACCCCGGCGTTGGCACCGGCCCTGCCGTCCTTGCTGGTGCGGGTGAGGCGGACCTGCTCGTCCAGGTGCAGGCGCACCAGCAGGTCGGCGGCGGCGACGGCGGCCTCGACCAGGTCGGGGCGCTCGAAGTAGGCGCCGGTCTCGGCGAGCGCGGCGATCGCCAGCCCGTTCCAGGCGGCGACCACCTTGTCGTCCCGGCCCGGGGCGGGACGCCCGGCCCGGGCGGCGAGCAGCCGCTCCCGGACCGACGCGATCCGCGCGGCGTCGAAGACGCCCTCCTGCTGCGGCAGTTGGAGCACGGAGGCGCCGTGCTCGAAGGTGCCCTCCTGGGTCACGCCGAAGTACTGCGCGGCCAGTTCCGCGTCCTCGGCGCCGAGCACCTCGGTGAGCTGGGCGGGCGTCCACGCGTAGTAGGCGCCCTCGACGTGCTTCCCGGTGCCGTCGTCGCTGTCGGCGTCCAGCGCGGAGGCGAACCCGCCCTCGGCGGTGCGCAGTTCACGCACCATGAAGTCGGCGGTCTCCAGGGCGACCCGGCGGGCCCGGTCCGAGCCGGTGGCCCGCCACAGGTGGGCGTACACGCGGCACAGCAGGGCGTTGTCGTACAGCATCTTCTCGAAGTGCGGCACGACCCACTCGCGGTCCACGGAGTAACGGGCGAAGCCGCCGCCCAGCTGGTCGTAGATGCCGCCGCGGGCCATCCGCTCGCAGGTGTCCCGCGCCATCTGGAGCGCGCCCTCGGCGCCGGTGCGGGCGTGGTGGCGCAGCAGGAACTCGATCACCATGGACGGCGGGAACTTGGGCGCCCCGCCGAACCCGCCGCGCTGCGCGTCGTACTCCCGGGTGAGTCCGAGCAGCGCCTGCCCGAGCTGCTCCTCGCCGGGTGCCTGCGCGTCGCCGTAGGAGATCTCCCGCCCGGCGAGGTCCCGGACGATCTTCCCGGCGACCTCGTCGACCTCGTCGCGCCGCTCGGCCCACGCCTGCTGGACGCCCTGGAGCACCTGGCGGAAGGAGGGCATGCCGTGCCGGGGCTCGGGCGGGAAGTAGGTGCCGAAGTAGAAGGGCTCCGCGTCCGGCGTGAGGAACACGGTCATGGGCCAGCCGCCCTGCCCGGTCGCCGCCTGCACGGCCTCCATGTAGACGGCGTCGATGTCGGGGCGCTCCTCGCGGTCGACCTTGACGCTCACGAAGTGCGAGTTGAGGTACTCGGCGGTGGCCCCGTCCTCGAACGACTCGTGCGCCATGACGTGGCACCAGTGGCACGCGCTGTAGCCGACGCTCAACAGGACGGGGACGCCGCGCCGTCGGGCTTCTTCGAACGCCTCGGCCTCCCACGGCCACCAGTCGACCGGGTTCTCCGCGTGCTGGAGGAGGTAGGGGGACGTCGCCTGCGCAAGTCGGTTGGGCATGCCCCCATCCTGGCGCACGCGCCGCCGCCCCGCCCGAACGCCACGGTGGAAGGGGCGCACGGACGGGGCGGCGGGGCGCCGGGGAGGCTGCCGCTCCGCGGCCGGCTCAGTAGTCGACGCGGTCGGACTTGGCGATCCAGGCGTCGAACGGCTGGGTGCGGTGGGGCAGGTCGAGGTGCTCCACGGTCATGGGCCAGTTCGCCTGGGGCCGCTTCTCGAACAGGTCGTAGAACTTGCGGTCGTCGAAGCCGGCCACGGCGGCGTCGTGGCGGTCGGCGGAGTAGACGAGGCGGTCGACGCGGGCCCACAGGGCCGAGGAGAGGCACATCGGGCAGGGCTCGCAGGACGTGACGAGGGTGCAGCCCTCCAGGCTGAACGTATCGAGCGTCTTGCAGGCCGCGCGGATGGCGCTGACCTCGGCGTGCGCGGTGGGGTCGAGGCCGGCGGTGACCTGGTTGTTGCCGAGGGCGACGATCTCACCGCCCTTGGCGATCAGGGCACCGAAGGGGCCGCCGCCGTCGCGGACGCTGGTGGTGGCCAGCTCGATGGCCTGGTCCATCCAGGCACGCTCCAGCTCGCGGAGGCCGGTCTCGAGGGTGTCGGTGGTCGTCATGCGTGCTCCTTCTTGGGCGGGCGGCGTGCGGGAGTACGGCGTGCGGGCCGGTGCGCTTCACGGGGAGGATGCGTAGGAGCAGTACACAGCTCGCCGACGAGACCCGGCCAGGGGCCGAAAACATGAACTACGGACCGGCCGCGACCGCCGCTTCATAGCTTCCTACAAGGGCGGACAGGAGGGCGGACGACCGCCCCGGAGGGGTCAGTCGCCCTCGGCCTCGAAGGCGCGCAGCAGATCGGCCGCGACGCTCACGGCGATGGTCGCGGGTTCCTTGCCGGTGATGTCGGCCAGCCCGATCGGGGTCTTGATCCGGTCGATGGCGGCGTCGTCGTGGCCGCCCTCGGTGGCGAGGCGCTTTCGGAACCGCGCCCACTTGGCCGCCGATCCGATCAGGCCGATGGAACCGAGGTGGCCGGTGCGCAGGGCGGCGTCGCACAGGGCGGCGTCCTCGGCGTGGTCATGGGTCATGATCAGGACGTGGGTGCCGGGCGGCAGCTCGGCCAGCACCTCCTCCGGCAGCAGCGGCGTGTGGTGCGTGTGCACCTGCGCCACCGCGTCCGCCAGCACACCGAGGCGCTCCTCGGTCAGCAGGTCGGCGCGGCTGTCGATCAGGTGGAGGTCGAGGTCCTGACGGGCCAGGATGCGCGCCAGCTCCAGACCGACGTGCCCGACGCCGAAGACCGCCACCGCCCGGACCACCGGCAGCGGTTCCAGCAGCACCGCGACGGTGCCGCCGCAGCACTGCACGCCGTGCCGGTTGGTCACCTTGTCGTTCAGGGCGAAGTCGAGCATCTCCGGTGCCGGCTCGGCCGCGGCGATCATCTCCCGGGCCCGGTCGACGGCGACGGCCTCGACGTTGCCGCCGCCGATCGAGCCCCAGGTCCCGGTCCGCCCCACGACGAGCTTCGCACCGGCGTCCCGCGGGGCGTGACCGCGCACGGTCGCGACGGTCACCAGCACGCCGGGTTCCCGGCGTGCCCGCAACCGCGCGACCGCGGCGACCCAGGTCATGTCAGGCACCGCTCAGCGCTTCCACGCCGGTGCGGACCGCGCCGCCGTCGGCGGCGGACGCCGCCACGTCGGGGGTGCGGCCGTTCCCGGCGGTGCCACCCCGCCGGGCCGACTCGACCGCCCAGTACACCGCCTCCGGCGTGGCGGGCGAGGCCAGCTCGACGGCGGTCCCCCTCGGCCCGAACGCGGCGGCCGCCTGCCGCAGCGCCTCGCGCACCGAGAACGCCAGCATCAGCGGGGGCTCGCCGACCGCCTTGGACCCGAAGACCGCGCCCTCCTCGGTGGCGTTCTCCAACAGGGTGACGTTGAACTCCTCGGGCATCTCCGAGAAGCTCGGCAGCTTGTACGTGCTCGCCGCCTGGGTCAGCAGGCGCCCGCGGTTCGGTCCGTCACCGG
The DNA here is from genome assembly GCF_055575415.1 of Streptomyces sp. NPDC034099. Lineage (NCBI taxonomy): Bacteria > Bacillati > Actinomycetota > Actinomycetes > Kitasatosporales > Streptomycetaceae > Streptomyces > Streptomyces sp. NPDC034099. The sequence goes on from NZ_JBVISR010000001.1 coordinate 467,288, forward strand.
TGTCCCAGCGCAGGTCCTCCAGCGTCAGCCAGCCCGCGCCCTGCACGAACCCGCCCTCGACCTGGCCGATGTCGATCAGCGGGGACAGGCTGTCGCCGACGTCGTGCACGATGTCCACCCGCCGGATGCGGTAGGCGCCGGTGAAGCCGTCCACCTCCACCTCGGTCGCGGCGGCGCCGATGGCGAAGTACTTGAACGGCGACCCCTGGAACTTCGTGGCGTCCCAGTGCAGCCCCTCGGTCCGGTAGTAGCCGGCCGCGGAGAGCTGGACCCGCTGGAAGTACGCGGTGCGTACCAGGTCGTCCCAGGCCAGCTCCTGGTCGCTGCCCAGGGTGCGCGCGACGCCCTCGACGATGCGCACGTCCGAGGCGTTGGAGCCCAACTGGCTCGCGGCCACCCGCAGCAGCCGCTCGCGCAGCTGCTCGCAGGCGTTCTTGACCGCCCCGCCGTTGAGGTCGGCGCCGGAGCTGGCCGCGGTGGCGGAGGTGTTGGGCACCTTGTCGGTCCGGGTCGGGGCGAGGCGCACCTTGTGCAGCGGGATGCCCAGCGTGGTCGCGGCCACCTGAAGCATCTTGGTGTGCAGGCCCTGGCCCATCTCGGTGCCGCCGTGGTTGATCAGGACGGAGCCGTCCTTGTAGATCAGCACCAGCGCGCCGCCCTGGTTGAAGGCGGTGAGGTTGAACGAGATGCCGAACTTCACTCCGGTGACCGCGAGGGCCCGCTTGGTGTGCGGGTGCGCGGCGTTGAAGGCGGCGATCTCGCGCTCGCGGTCGGCGATGCGGCCGTTGTCCTGGACCTGTTGCCAGACGGCGGCGATCCGCTCGGGCTGGGTGACCGGCTGCCCGTAGGGGGTCGTCTGACCCTGGCCCGGCCGGTAGAAGTTGCGTTCCCGCAGCTCCTTGGCGTCCAGGCCGAGCCGCGGCGCGCAGCGGCCCAGGATGTCCTCGATCACCAGCATGCCCTGCGGTCCGCCGAAGCCGCGGAAGGCGGTGTTGGAGACCGTGTTGGTCTTGGCGATGCGGCCGGCGACGCGTGCGTTGGGGATCCAGTACGTGTTGTCGATGTGGCACAGCGCCCGGGCCAAGACCGGCTCGGACAGGTCCAGGCTCCAGCCGCCGTCCGCGGTCAGCGTGGCGTCGAGGGCCTGGATACGTCCCTCGGCGTCGAAGCCGATCTTCCAGGTGGCGTGGAACCCGTGCCGCTTGCCGGACATGGTGAGGTCCTGGGTCCGGTTGAGCCGGAACCGCACCGGCCGGCCTGTCAGCTTGGCGCCGAGCGCGGCGACGGCCGCGAACCCGTGCGGCTGCATCTCCTTGCCGCCGAAGCCGCCGCCCATCCGCAGGCACTGCACGGTCACCTCGTGGGAGGGCACCCCGAGCACGTGCGAGACGATCTCCTGGGTCTCGGAGGGGTGCTGGGTGCTGCTCTGGATGAACACCTGCCCGTTCTCGTCGATCTGGGCCAGCGCCGCGTGCGTCTCCAGGTAGAAGTGCTCCTGGCCGGAGAACTGGAACTCGCCGGTGAACACGTGCGCCGAGTCGGCGAAGCCCGCGTCGACGTCGCCGTGCGTCATGACGGGCCGGGCCCCGTGGTAGCTGCCGGCCGCGATGGCCTCCGGCAGTGTGATCAGGGAGGGCAGCTCCTCCAGGTCCACCTCCACGGCGGCCGCGCCGAGCCGGGCGGCTTCCAGGGTCTCGCCGAGCACCCAGGCGACCGCGTGGCCGTGGAACATGACCTCGTCGGGGAAGAGCGGTTCGTCGTGCTTCATGCCGGCGTCGTTGACGCCGGGCACGTCGGCGCCGGTCAGCACCCGCACCACGCCGGGCACCGCGAGGGCGGGTCCGGTGCGCAGTGCGGTGACCTTCCCGCGGGCCTTCATGACCTGGACCGGGTAGGCGTGCAGCACGTCCTTGGTGCGCTGGACCAGGTCGTCGGTGTACAGCGCGGCGCCGGTGACGTGCTGGACGGCGCTCTCGTGCGGCATCGAGACGCCGACGGCGGGCTTCTCGGGACGCTCGGACAGGTGGCTCATGACGGCACCGCCTCGGTGGTCTGTGCGTGCAGCTTCAGCAGGCTCTGGCCGAGCATCGCGGAACGGTAGCCGGCGCTGGCGCGGTGGTCGCTCATCGGCGTGCCCTCGCCCCGCAGCACCTCGGCCGCGGCCTCGGCGGTCCCGGTGGTCCACGGCCTGCCCTCCAGGGCGGCCTCGGTGGCGAGCGCGCGGACCGGGGTGGCGGCCACGCCGCCCAGACCGATGCGGGCCTTGCGGACGGTCCCGCCCTCGATGTCGAGCGCGAAGGCGACCGCCACGCTGGAGATGTCGTCGAAACGCCGCTTGGCGATCTTGTGGAAGGCCGTGACCGGAGACAGCGGCAGCGGCAGGCGCACCGCGCGGATCAGCTCGCCGGGACGGCGCACGCTCTGCCGGTAGCCGGTGAAGTACTCGGCCAGCGGAACCTCGCGTTCTCCGTCGGCGTCGGCGAGCACCAGCGACGCCTCGAGCGCGAGCAGCACCGGCGGACTGTCGCCGATGGGCGAGCCGGTACCCAGGTTGCCGCCGAGGGTGGCGCCGTTGCGGATGAGCCGGGACGCGAACTGCGGGAACAGCTGCGCCAGCAGCGGAACGGTGCCGTCCAGGCGGCGTTCGATCTCGGTGAGCGTCAGCGCGGCCCCGATCTCGACGTGGTCGGACTCGACCCGCAGTTCCCGCAGTTCGGGCAGCCGGTCGACGGCGACCACGCAATCGGCCCGGCGGGAGCGGATGTTGACCTCGACGCCCCAGTCGGTGCTGCCGGCGACCACCACCGCGTCGGGCCGCTCGCGCAGCAGCCGCAGGGTCTCGGCCAGGGTGCTCCTGCGCAGGAAGGCGCTGTCGTCCTGGCGGTACTCGGTGGCGACGGGCGCGGGCGGGTCCTGCTCGCGGCGCCGGGCCAGCGGGTCCTCGTCGGTGGGCACGCCGACGGCGAACGCGGCGTCGCGGATGGGCCGGTAGCCGGTGCAGCGGCACAGGTTGCCGCTGAGCGCGTGCAGGTCGAAGCCGTTCGGACCGTGCTCGGGGTCGCTACCGGCGACGCCGTCGGCGCCCTCGGCCGGATCCGAGCCCTGGCCGGCGTGCGCGCAGCGGTCGGGCCGGTAGTACTCGGCCGCCATGCTGCAGACGAATCCCGGCGTGCAGTAACCGCACTGGGAGCCGCCGCGGACCGCCATCTCCTCCTGCACCGGGTGCAGTACGGGCGGCGTGCCGGGCGCCTCGACGGTGGCGAGGCCCTCGGAGGTGACGACCTCCTGGCCGTCGAGCGCCGCGACCGGGACGAGACAGGCGTTGACCGGCACCCAGTCGGTGGGCTTGTTCACGCCGGGGCGGGCCACCAGGACCGAGCAGGCGCCGCACTCACCCTCCGCGCAGCCCTCCTTGGTGCCGGTGAGGCCGCGCTCGCGCAGGAAGTCCAGCACCGTGGTGTGCGGCGCGGCCGGCGCGATCGGTGCTTCTTTTCCGTTGACCGTGATCCGTGCCGTCACCATGACAGACCTTCATTTCGACTCGGGGCAGGTCGATTCTGGACAGGTCGATTCATCATGTTCGCCAATTTCAGGCAGCTTTCTGAGTCCGGACGCGCCGCAGAAGACGAGCAGGCGCACATCGGCACGCGACAACGGCATGCCGTGAAGGGGGAAGTGAGGGAGAAGAAAGAGGAGAAACCCGGAATGTGCCCCGCTGGGGCACAGCGGAACGGCGTGTCAGCAGCCGTGCGCGACCCGACCCGAAACCCACACCGTGCGGCGGGCGAGGCGGCTCAGGTCAGAGTTGGTGTTCATCTGCCGGTCGCCTCCTGTCGGTAGTCATGGGCCTGCCTCCGTCGCAAATTAGTGGCTGCGGTCACCCGGGTCAAGAGGGGAATTCGTCGACTTTCCCGGCCGGTGCGAACCATCCCTCCCCAGGGTCTCCTCGCGGCAGGACACTTGACTCACGCATAACCGGGGAAGGACCCGGGGATGGGCGGGGAGGGCTCTGGGACTCCTGGGGCCACCGGGGCGCCTGGGGCGACCCGGTAGGACACCGATGCCGCCGGAGGGGGCGCGACATGCGGGACAGTCATCGGGCGGAGGCCGAAGGGCTGCTCAGGCGGGCCGTGGAGGAGGAGGTACGGCGCTCGGGCGGACGCACGGACGGAAACGTACTGCTCTCCCGGGCCCGCGCGGCACTGGACGCGATGGCGGGGACGGCCGGCGAGGAGTACGAGACCTACACCCGCGCCCTCGACGAGGCCGCGGCCGGGCACCTCACCTTCCGCCAGCGCTACGCCCGTGAGGGCGCCGGCACTCCCCTGCTGGTGGCCGCCGTGGCGGCGGTCGCCGCGGTGGTGGCCGACGTGGCGCTGGGCACCGGCACCGGCACCGCGGTGGGCGCGGGCGTGACGGTCGGCGTCGTCGGCGCGGCGGCGACCGTGGTCAAGGTGGTCGGGGCGCATGTGCCGGCCGCCCACCACCGCGCCGGGGCGGTCAGCCAGCCCGGCGGGCCCGAGCAGCTGCGGCTGCAGTGGCTCACCGCGCTGGAGGTGCGCGGCATCCGGCCCTTCCTCGACCAGCAGCGGATGCTCGCCGCGTCCACCGGACCGGCCAAGACCGGGCCGAAGCTGCGGGGCGCCGACAAGAGCGCGGCCGCCCGGGGCCGCAACGCCCTGGAGCAGTCGTTCGGGCAACTGCCCGAGCCGGAGGGCGTGTTCGCGGGCCGGCGCCAGGAGATGGCGCGGCTGCGGCAGTGGGTGCAGGCGGCCCGCGCGAGCACGGAGACCAAGCCGACGGTGGTGGTGCTGCACGGGGCCCCCGGCAGCGGCCGTACGACGCTGGCGGTCCGGGCCGTCCACGAGCTGCGGGACTACTTCCGCGGGGCCTGCCTGGTCGACCTGCGCGGGGCCGGGTCCGCAGCGGGCGGCTCCGGTCCGAGCGCCTCGGTCGAGGGCGGCGAGTCGCCGCTGAGCACCCGGGAAGCCCTGCTGCATCTGCTGAACCGGCTCGGGGCGCCGCGCGAGCAGCTGCTGTTCCGGGAGCGCTCCTCCGCCGACCAGCAGGTCAAGCGGCTCAGCGAGCTGTACCACCAGCATCTGACGGGCGTCCCGGTCACCGTCGTCCTCGACGACGCCTCGGACCCCGAGCAGGTGCGCGCGCTGGTGCCGGAACGCTCGGACAGCCTGGTGCTGGTCACCGCGCGCCGGCCGCTGCGGCTCCCGCCCGACCTGCCCGCGCGGGTGTACGACCTGCCCGTCGAGGAGCTGGACGCCGCGGGCGCGGAGGAGTTGCTGGGCGCCGCGGCCGAGGACGCCTCGGGGCCCTACGACGCCGAGTCGAGCGAGCTGATCCGGCAGCTGTGCGGCGGGCTGCCGCTGGCGCTGCGGGTCGCCGGGTCGTCGCTGGGTCCGCGCTCGCCGCGCGCGCTGGCGACCGACCTGGGCGCCTACGGGCCGGTGGAGCCGGTCGAGCGGGTGCTGTGGCTGCGCTACACCGACCAGCCGGAGCCCGCCCGGCGGCTGCTGCGCCGGCTGGCGCTCGCGGGGCGCACCTCGCTGGGTGCCGCTGCCGCCGCCGCGCTGCTGGCCACGGACGAGGCGGAGGCGACCCGGCAGCTGGCGGCGCTGTCGCGGGCGGGCCTGATCGACCACGTCCGGGGCAGCCGCTACCGCCTGCACGACGTGGTGCGCGCCTTCGCCCGCGCCCGGCTCGCCGACGAGGAGGAGCCCGGCGAGCGGACGGCCGCGCAGGAACGGCTCATCGCGAACTACGCCGAGCTGGCCGACTCCGTGCTGCGCCTGGTCGACGGCAACATGTCGACCCGCTCCAACCAGTTCGGGCAGTACGGCTTCACGTCCCTGGACGAGGCGCTGCGCTGGCTGGACGACGAGTCGAGCTTCATCACGGCGACGCTCCGGCACGCGGAGGGCGTCGACCAGGGCGCGGTGCTGAATCTGCTGGGCGCGCTGTGCGACTACTGCCTGCTGCGGGGCGACCTGTACCGGCTGGGTGAGATCAGCGAGCTGGCGCAGTCCGTGGACCAGGGGCTGCTGGTGCGCTCGGTGCAGTGGCGCACCGGTATCGCGGCCCGGCAGCTGGGCGAGCTGGACAAGGCGCGTACGACGCTGGCCTCCGTCGTCGACCTGTACCGGGACGCCCACCACGACGCCGGTGCGGCGCGGGCCCTGTGCTCGCTGGGAATCACGCTGCACCACCAGGGCAACCTGACCGACGCGGCGGCCAAGCTCCAGGAGGCGCTGGACCTCCAGGCCGCGCCGGAGCTGGCCACTGACCGGGCGTGGACGTTGCACGCGCTGGCGGCGGTGCAGCGCGACCGGGCCCGGCTGGCCGAGGCTCTGGAGCTGCTCACCGAGTCGCTGGTGCTGCACCGCGCGGGCGAGTCGGTGCACGGCCAGGCGTGGGCCCACTTCCAGCTCGGCCAGCTGCACCTGCGCAGGGGCGACGTGCCGGGGGCGGAGTCGGACCTGCGGGCGGCCCTCGACCTGTACGGCCGCACCCAGGACGCCCGCGGCGAGGCCTGGGCGCTGACCCAGCTGGCGCGGGCCCGCCTGGTGGGCGGCGACGCCTCCGAGGCGGTGGAGGAACTGCGGCGGGCGGCGGTCCGGCACCGCGAGAACGAGGACGCCCGGGGCGAGGCCTGGACGGTCTACTACCTGGGCCAGGCGCTGGAGGAGACCGGCGACCTGGACCAGTCCGTGCGCGAGCTGGAACGCTCCCGCACGATGTTCTCCCGGATGCGGGACGTGTACGGCCTGGCCTGCGCCCGGCACCACTCGGCACGGGTCACCCGGGACCAGCGGGCCGCCCAGACCGGTTCCCTGCGCAACTCGGGCTTCGCCCGGCAGCTCCTGGTCGACGCGCGCGCCGACTTCCAGCGCATCGGCGTCGGGCACGGGGAGGCGTGGACGTGCCTGGAGCTGGCGGTCGTGGACGCGGGCAACGCGCGCACGCCGCAGGCCCTGGCCCTGTGCGACGAGGCGGCCGCCCTCTTCGCCGGGTACGGCGACCGGCGGGGCGAGGACTGGGCCCGCTTCCTGCGCTGCACGCTGCTGCCGTACGCCGCCCCCGGCGGTGTGGAGGTCGGCGCGGCGGTGGCGCAGGAGGAGCTGGCGCAGCTGTCCCGCGCCCGCCATCCCGCCCGCGACACCAAACTGGACGACTACGTGGACGCCTACCAGCTCCTCCTGGAGCGCGGTGTCCAGCTGGAGGCGGGCTGGCAGGCCTGGCGCCTGGGCATGGTCCCGGGCCGCCAGGCGAGAGAGGTGATGGGCGTGGCGGTGCCGGCGTAGCACCCGCCGGGCCGCACCACCGCTGAGGGAACCGCCCCCGGCGGGGTCTAACCCCGCTGGGGCTTCGCCTCACCGCCGCCGGGGGCGTCCTGCTCGGCCGCCTCCTTGAAGTCCACCTTGCCCATGTGCCGGTTCATGGACTTCATCAGTCCCCACACCGCCAGGGCCATCACCGCGAACACGATGAACCCGAGGACACCAGGGGTGACCTTGTCCTCGTCCAGCTCGGCGAGAGTGACGAGGTGCGTCATTGCCAGGCTTGCGCTTGCACTCATGTCAGGCATTGTCGCGGATGCCCGCGAAGAGGTCGTCCTCGGGGAGGGAGGTTTCCACGAGGGACTTCGCCAGCTCGTACTCCTCGGTGGGCCAGACCTCCTTCTGGATCTCCATCGGCACCCGGAACCAGCCCCCGTCGGGGTCGATCTGCGTGGCGTGCGCGATCAGCGCCTTGTCGCGGATCTCGAAGAAGTCCGCACAGGGCACGTGGGTGGTGAGGGTGCGCTCCTTGCGCTCGAACTCCGACCAGCGCTTGAGCCAGTCCTCGTAGGGCGACTCCAGGCCGCGCTCCAGCAGCGCGTTGTGCAGCGCCTCGGTGCGGGGCCGGTTGAAGCCCTGGTTGTAGTAGACCTTCAGGGGCTGGTACGCCGGTCCGTACTCGCCCTCCGGGTACTTCTCGGTGTCGGCCGCACCCTCGAAGGCCACCATCGTGATCTTGTGGGTCATGATGTGGTCGGGGTGCGGGTAGCCGCCGTTCTCGTCGTAGGTGGTGATCACCTGGGGCCGGAAGGAGCGGATCTTCCGCACCAGCTCACCGGCCGCCTTGTCGACGTCCTCCAGGGCGAAGCAGCCCTCCGGCAGCGGCGGCAGCGGGTCGCCCTCGGGCAGGCCGGAGTCGACGAAGCCGAGCCACTCCTGTCCGACGCCCAGGATCTCCCGGGCCTCGTCCATCTCCTTCTTGCGCACCTCGTGGATGTTCTCCTCGATGTACGCGTCCCCCTGGAGCTTCGGGTTGAGGATGGAGCCGCGTTCCCCGCCCGTGCAGGTCACCACCAGCACGTCCACCCCCTCGGACACGTACTTCGCCATGGTGGCCGCGCCCTTGCTCGACTCGTCGTCGGGGTGGGCGTGAACGGCCATCAGTCGCAGCTGGTCAGTCAAGACTCAATCCTCGGTCAGTCGGCGCCCCGGCGTGCAGCGGCGCAATTGTGATGGTGCCGCCCCGTAGGGGCGTCGTCGAGGGGCGGCGGTCGGGTGGCGGGCGGCAGGCTTCTATAGTGACCGAATCGGGGGCGGAATAATTCCGGGGCCCGGAAGCCGGACCCGCTCCCGCGGAGAGGACGATCATGAGTACGGCGAGCACACGGACGCCCCAGGGTCGGTACGGCCGCTCCTCGGACGAACGGGCCGACCGCACCCTCAAGGTCGTCGGCGCCGTCCTCGGTGCCCTCCTGCTCGCCCTGATCGGCTGGTTCGGCTACCACTACGTCGGCCAGAACAAGATCAGCGGGGAGCTGATCGGCTTCGAGCTGGCCGAGAACTCGGTGCAGGTGCACCTGGAGGTCCGCAAGGACGCCGGCGTCACCGGGTACTGCACCGTGCGCTCCCAGGCCGAGGACGGCGACGAGGTGGGCCGGGCCGACTTCCGCTTCGACGGGGACGACACCCGCATCGACAAGGTCGTCACCCTGCGCACCAAGGCCGCGGGGACGTCGGCGGAGCTGCTCGGCTGCCACCCGGAGTGATCCGGCGGGGCCCGATGCCGCCGATACCTGCCGCCTGACCTGCGGAGACAGGAATCTGGCGGCTTATGTCCTCCCCCTTTGGCCACTGAATTGTTAGGCTCGTGGTTTCGCCCTTCCGTGAAGGAACATCCTTCTGGGTAGGGCGTTGATTTGTATTCCCAGTACCAACGAGGAGCACCCGTGACCCAGACCAGCGAGAACGTCACCTGGCTGACCCAGGAGGCGTACAACAAGCTCAAGGAGGAGCTTGAATACCTTACTGGTCCTGCGCGCACCGAGATCTCTGCCAAGATCGCCGCGGCTCGCGAGGAGGGGGACCTGCGTGAGAACGGCGGGTACCACGCGGCGAAGGAGGAGCAGGGCAAGCAGGAGCTCCGCGTGCGCCAGCTGACCCAGCTGCTCGAGAGCGCCAAGGTGGGTGAGGCCCCGGCCGCCGACGGCGTGGTGGCGCCCGGCATGGTCGTCACGATCGCCTTCGACGGTGACGAGGACGACACGCTGACCTTCCTGCTCGCCTCGCGCGAGTACGCGAGCTCGGACATCGAGACGTACTCCCCGCAGTCCCCGCTGGGCTCGGGCGTCATCGGCCACAAGGTCGGCGACGACGCGCAGTACGAGCTGCCCAACGGCAAGCCCGCCTCGGTGAAGATCCTCAAGGCCGAGCCGTACAACGGCTGACGCGCCGCTCACCCGTCGACGAGCCCCCGGTGTCCCCGTGACGCCGGGGGCTCGTCGCGTCGCCTCCCGGTCAGATGGCCGCCGAGCGGTACTTGCGCACCGCCAGCGTCCGGAAGACCGCGATGATCAGCACGGACCAGATCACCGAGGCCCAGACGGGATGCTGCATGGGCCAGGCGTCGGACTGCACGACGCCGGGGTTGCCGAACAGCTCGCGGCAGGCCTGCACCGTGGCGCTGAACGGGTTCCACTCGGCGATGTGCCGGAGCCAGGGCGTCATCTGGCTGGAGTCCACGAAGGCGTTCGAGACGAAGGTCACCGGGAACAGCCAGATGATCCCTCCCGAGGTCGCCGCCTCCGGGGTGCGCACGGACAGACCGATCAGCGCCCCGATCCAGGTGAAGGCGTATCCCAGGAGCAGCAGCAGCGCGAATCCGGCCAGGATCTCGCCGGCGCTGGTCGGGTCGGCGGAGCCGGTGCGCCAGCCCACGATCAGCGCGACGATCGCGAGGACGAGCAGGGTGATGGCCGTCTGCACGAGGTCGGCGACGGTGCGGCCGGTGAGGACCGCGCCCCGGGCCATCGGCAGGGAGCGGAACCGGTCGACGAGCCCCTTCTGCATGTCGTCGGCGATCCCGGCCGCCGATCCCGCGGTGGCGAAGGTGACGGTCTGGGCGAAGATGCCCGCCATCAGGAAGTCCTTGTAGACACCCGCGTCGGTGGTGTTGCCGATCTTCATCGAGCCGCCGAAGACGTACGTGAAGAGGACCACGAACATCACCGGCTGGATGACACCGAACAGCACCATCTCCGGGATCCGGGTCATCCGGATGAGGTTTCTGCGGGCGATGACCAGCGAGTCGCGGATGGACTGGCCGATGGGGTGGGCGGGCGCCGTGACCGGCGCGGCATCGGTGGCGGCGCTCACTTGGCGACCTCCTTCTCCTGCTCGTGGTCGGCGTCGTCCGCCGATCCGTTCGCCTCGTCCTTCGCCTCGGCCACGTGGCCGGTGAGGGAGAGGAAGACGTCGTCGAGGGTCGGGCGGCGCAGGCCGATGTCGTCGATCTCGATGCCGCGGACGTCGAGCTCGCGGATGACCTCGGCGAGCAGCTTCGCGCCGCCGGTGACGGGGACGGTCAGCTTGCGGGTGTGCTCCTCGACGGTGGTCGAGCCCTTGCCGAACCCGGCGAGCACCTCGGAGGCCGTCCCTATGTGGTCGCGCTCGTGGACGACGACCTCGACGCGCTCTCCCCCGGTGCGGGCCTTGAGCTGGTCGGAGGTGCCGCGGGCGATGACGCGGCCGTGGTCGACGACCGCGATGTCGTGCGCGAGGTGGTCGGCCTCCTCCAGGTACTGCGTGGTCAGCAGCAGGGTCGTACCGCCGGCGACCAGCTGTTTGATGACCTCCCACAGCTCCTGGCGGTTGCGGGGGTCGAGGCCGGTCGTGGGTTCGTCCATGAACATGACGGGCGGGGAGACCACCAGGGCCGCCGCCAGGTCGAGCCGGCGGCGCATGCCTCCGGAGTAGGTCTTGGTGGGACGGTCTGCGGCGTCCGAGAGGTGGAACTGCTCGAGCAGCTCGATGGCGCGGGCCTTCGCGGCCTTGCCCTTCATCTGATAGAGCTGCCCGACCATCTGCAGGTTCTCCCGGCCGGTCAGGTATTCGTCGACCGCGGCGAACTGGCCGGAGAGGCCGATGGAACGGCGTACCTCGTTGGGCTGCCTGAGGACGTCGATGCCCGCGACGACCGCCTTTCCGCTGTCGGGGCGGAGCAGGGTCGTGAGGCAGCGGACGGCGGTGGTCTTGCCCGCGCCGTTCGGCCCGAGCAGGCCCAGGACCGTGCCCTCGGGAACGTCGAGGTCGACGCCGTCCAGAGCCCGTACGTCACCGAAGGTCTTCACCAGGCCTTCGGCATAGATGGCGCCTGGCATATGAGTCTCCACGTCGTCGGGGATTCTTCGGAAAGCCTAGGTTTGTACGTTTCGCCGCGCTCAGCGAGCGATTTACGACACACCATAACGCGATGTATCGCGTCTCACAATGCAGTTGCTCGAACGAGTGACGAAGTGGCCGCCGTCTCCTGCACGGGAGCCCCAGGGGGCTCAGGCGATGACGGTGTATCCCGCTTCCCGCAGCGCGCGGCCGACCTCGGTGCAGTGCTCCGGGCCCTTCGTCTCCAGGTGCAGTTCGACCTCCGCCTCCGTGAGCCCGAGCCGCGGATGGGTTCGGACGTGGCTCACGTCGAGGACGTTGGCGTCGACCACTGACAACACCCCGAGAAGCGTGGCCAGGGCCCCGGGCCGGTCCGTCAGCCGCAGCCGGACCGCCAGGTAGCGGCCCTGCGCGGCCATGCCGTGCCGCAGCACGCCCTGCATCAGCACCGGGTCCACGTTGCCGCCGGACAGGACCGCCACGACCGGCCCCTCGAAGGCGTCCGGCGCGCTCAGCAGCGCCGCCACCGGGCTCGCCCCGGCCGGTTCCACGACCAGCTTGGCCCGCTCCAGACACAGCAGCAGCGCGGTCGACAACTCGTCCTCGGAGACCGTGCGGACCTCGTCCACCAGCTCGCCGACGATCCCGAACGGCACGTCGCCGGGCCGTCCCACCTTGATCCCGTCGGCCATCGTCGCCGGGTTCTCGACGGCGACCGGGCGCCCCGCGGCCAGCGAGGGCGGGTAGGCGGCCGCACCCTGAGCCTGCACGCCGACGATCCGCACGTCCGGCCGCAGCGCCTTCACCGCGACCGCGATCCCGGCCGCCAGCCCGCCCCCGCCGATGCCGACCACGACGGTCCGCACCTCGGGGCACTGCTCCAGGATCTCCAGCCCGACCGTGCCCTGGCCCGCGATGACGTCGGGATGGTCGAAGGGGTGGATGAAGACCGCACCGGTCCGCTCCGCGTACTCCTGCGCGGCGGCCAGCGTCTCGTCCACCACCTGGCCGTGCAGCCGCACCTCGGCGCCGTAGTCCCGGGTCGCACTGATCTTCGGCAGCGGCGCCCCCTGCGGCATGAACACCGTCGAGCGCACACCGAGCAGCGACGACGCCAGCGCGACGCCCTGCGCGTGGTTGCCCGCACTCGCCGCGACCACACCCGCGGCCCGCTGCTCGGGCAGCAGCCCGGCGATCCGCACATAGGCGCCGCGCAGCTTGAACGAGCCCGTCCGCTGGAGGTTCTCGCACTTGAAGTGCACCGGCGAGCCGACCAGCTGGGACAGGTGCCTGCTGCCCTCCATCGCCGTCACCCGCGCCACGCCCGAGAGCATCTTCTGCGCTCCGCGCACGTCGTCGAGGGTGACGGGAGCGACCAGGCGCGTCGTGCTGTAGCTCATACCCCCCAGCATCGCAGTTCCCGGACGCCCCGCGACGTTGTGACCAACCTCCGAGACCCGCTTTGCCCAGCGCCGGTACGCCTTGCCGCCCGGCCGCGTACCCTGTCCCCCAATTAGCAGCCCTCCACGAAGTGAGCCCCCGGCCATGCCCACAACGCCTGAAATGTCGATGGACATGACGACCGCCGGTGACACCGGTCTTCTCGAGACGCTCCAGCACGAGGTCGCGCTCTTCGCCCGACGCGCCGAACAGACCCGGCTCGGCGGGGTCGGCCAGGTGCGCAACTCCATGGACCGCGCCGCCTACCTGCTGCTCAACCGCCTCGACAAAGAGGGCCCGATGGGCGTGAAGGCGCTCGCCGCGAGCATGGGGATCGACTCCTCGACGGTCACCCGGCAGGTGGCCCCGCTCGTCGACACCGGACTCGTCAAGCGGACCTCCCACCCCGAGGACGGCCGCGCGGTGGTCCTGCAGCTGTCGCCGCGCGGCGTGGCGCGGCTGGAGGAGGTCCGCTCCTCCCGGCGTCAGCTCATGGCCGAACTGACCCACGACTGGGCGCCGCAGGAGCGTGAGACATTCTGCGCGCTCCTCGCGCGCTTCAACGGCGCCCTGTCCGCCCGGATGGCCCCCTCCGGCGTGGCGTCCACCGACACGCAGGCGGGCTCCTGAACGACGCCCCGCACGCCGTTCCGCGGCTTTCCGAAGCTTTCCGGAGCTTTCCGGGGCTTTCCGGAGCGGGGTTCGCACCGAACCCTTGACCGACGGGCCGCCCCTGGCCTGATATGAGACCTCAGGGGTCGTCGCCGTCTGGGCGGGAGGCGCGGTGCGAGAACGGCATGCGTCCCGGAACGCCCGCCGGGCCCGCGAGTTCGAGGCGTTCGTCGCGGGCGCGGCAGGGCGGCTCCTGCACGCCGCGACCCTGCTCACCGCCGAGGCCCCGGACGCCAACCCGCGCGCGCGGCGCCTGCTTGCCCTGAGTCTGGCCCACACGTACGCGTACTGGGACCGGCTGCACGGGGAGGACCCGTACGACCGCGCCCGCCAGTACCTGGCCACGCGTTTCGCCCGTGAGGCGTGGCACCGGTACGGCGTTCTCGGCCGGGCCCGCCGGCGGCCCGTGGGCCCCCTGGGCCCGCTCGCGCCGCAGGAACGCCTGGTCCTGGTGCTCAGGCTGTACGAAGGCGTCGCCGAGGAGCAGACGGCGGCGCTGCTGGGCCTGCCCGTGGAACGGGTACGGACGCTCTGCGACCGCGCGACGGCCGCCCTGCTGCACCCGCCGCCCGCCCCGGTCCGGCCGGTGACGTCGGAAGCGAAGGCGGCGACGCCGTGACCGGCCCGGCGAGCGCCCGGAGCAGCCGTACGGCGACGTGCGCGACGACCCGCGCGACGGCCGGCACGCGCGCGCGGCGGACCGGGAGGTGCCGGTGAACCGTCCCCGGCGCGAGGCCGCCGCGCGGCAGATCATGGAGCAGTCGCCGCCGCGGGTGCCGCCCGACCTCTGTGCGGAGGCCGTCCGCCGCGGCGGACGCATGCTGCGCCGCAGGACCGCCGCCCGCCGCCTGATGTGGCTGCTGCTGGGCGCAGCGGCCGTGGCGTTCACGGTGTGGGCGCTGACCGTCCAGCCGTGGGTGGAGCCGCCCTCGGAGACGACCCCACCCGTGACCGGCTGGGAGGGCTGGTGAGCCCTCGCCGCCGGCCGCCGCTAGCCCAGCGCCTGCTGGAGATCCGCCAGCAGGTCGTCGGCGTTCTCGATGCCGACCGACAGCCGCACCAGGTCGGCGGGCACTTCCAGGGCGGAACCCGCCGCGGAGGCGTGGGTCATCCGGCCCGGGTGCTCGATCAGCGACTCGACGCCGCCCAGGGACTCGCCGAGCGTGAAGACCTTCGCGCGGTTGCACACCTCGACCGCGGCCTGCTCGCCGCCCTCGACGCGGAAGGACACCATGCCGCCGAACGCCTTCATCTGCTTGGCGGCGACCTCGTGCCCCGGGTGCTCGGGCAGCCCCGGGTACAGCACGCTCGTCACGCGCGGGTGCCGGGACAGCATCTCGGCGACCTTGGTCGCGTTCTCGCTGTGCCGGTCCATGCGCACCGCGAGGGTCTTGGTGCCGCGCAGCACCAGCCAGGAGTCGAAGGGCCCGGCGACCGCGCCCATCGCGTTCTGGTGGAAGGCCAGCTCCTCGCCCAGCTCCTGGTCGCCCACGATCAGCGCGCCGCCGACCACGTCCGAGTGGCCGCCCATGTACTTGGTCAGCGAGTGCACGACGACGTCCGCGCCGAGCGCCAGCGGCTGCTGGAGGTACGGGGTGGCGAAGGTATTGTCGACCACGAGCCGGGCGCCGGCGTCCCGGGCGACCTGCGCGACCTGCGCGATGTCGGTGATGCCGAGCAGCGGGTTGGAGGGGGTCTCCACCCACACCGCCTTGGTCTTCGGGGTGAGTGCGGCCCGCACGGCCGCGGCGTCGCCGGTGTCGGCCACGGACCACTCGACGCCCCACCGGGTGGCGACCTTGGCGAAGAGGCGGAAGGTGCCGCCGTACGCGTCGTTCGGGATCACCACGTGGTCGCCGGGACTCAGCAGCGTACGCAACAGGCAGTCCTCGGCCGCCAGTCCGGACGCGAAGGCGAGACCTCGCCTGCCGCCCTCCAGGGCGGCGAGGTTCTCCTCCAGGGCCGTGCGGGTGGGGTTGGCGCTGCGGCTGTACTCGTAGCCGCCGCGCAACCCGCCGACGCCGTCCTGCTTGTAGGTCGACACCTGATAGATCGGCGGGACCACCGCGCCCGTCAGGGGATCGGCGGTGTTGCCCGCGTGGATCGCGAGCGTCTCGAAGTGCTGACTGATGTGCCTGTCGCTCATGGGCACCGAGGGTAGCCGTGCGGAACGCTTCGCGCGTTTTCCACAGCGCGGGGGACGGGTTGGCCAATTGTCGGCGGCGTCTGGTTCGCTTGAGACATGGAGATTCTCTGGGTCCTGATGGCACTGGTCATGCTCGGCTTCGTGCTGCTCCAACTCTCGCGGCGCCGGCGCGGCGCGGTCGGCCTGGTCGAGCCCGGCCACCCGGACGCCGCCGACCCCGCGAACTACGGTTTCGCCCGCGAGGAGGAGCTGGACGTCCGCATGCCGGGTCCGGACGAGGACCTGCTGGACGTCCTGGACCTGGTGCAGCGCACCCAGGACTACCGGGGGGCGCAGCAGCTCCTCGCCGGCACGGAGGCGAAGGGCGAGCGGCGCTGGCAGCGCGTGCAGGCCTTCGCGGGCGCCGCGTCGCTGGAGCTGCGGCAGCGGCCCGGCGGTGTCGGGGAGACACCGGGCGGGCAGTGGCTGCGGGTGTGGCGGGCGGAGATGCCCAAGGACGCGGGGGGCGCGGCGGTGCACGCCGAGTTCCTGGTGCAGCAGGCGTGGCGCACGGCGACTCCGGGCTCGGACGACTTCCGGATCATCATGGAGGAGGCGAAGGCGGCCTGCGGCGAGGCGGCCCTCCTCGCGCCCGGGGACCCGGTCCCGTACATCATCGAGCTGTCGGTGGCCCGCGGCCTCGGTTACCCGCGCGAGGAGTTCGAGCAGCTCTGGCTGAAGATCCTGGACCGCGCTCCGAACCACATGGGCGCTCACCTGGCCGCCCTGCAGTACTGGTGCGAGAAGTGGCACGGCTCGCGCGAGCTGGCGTACTCCTTCGCGGAGGCGGCGGCCGCGCGCGCCCCGCGGGGTTCCCTGCTGGCGGCGATGCCGCTCTTCGCGGTCTTCGAGCACCTGCCCGAGGTCAACCTGGTCAGCGGCTTCTACCAGAGCGAGGTCGTCACCAAGGCCGTCCACGGCGCGCTGCACGCGGTCCACTCCGCCCACCCGGACGACCCGATGCAGGCGCACGTCCGCCACCTGCTGGTCTTCTTCCTGGTCCGCGGCGAGCGCTGGGCCGAGGCGATGAACCAGCTGATGGTCATAGACGGCCACGTCGGCGCCCTGCCGTGGACCCTGTCGGCCGACCCGGCGGCGGAGTTCGCGGTCTACCGCGCGCTGGCGGTGGCGGGGTACGAGGCGAACGGGGGCAGCCCGGCGACGCTGCCGCACTGAGCGCCGGGCGCGCTCATGCGGACGGTCCGGCCGGTCGTCCGGCCGGACCGCGTCCCGCTTCCCCTGCCGCTCAGCCCTCGGTACGGGCGGGCAGCCGCCATCCCGGGCGCGGGAAGTGGCAGGTGTACCCGTCCGGGTAACGCTGCAGGTAGTCCTGGTGCTCGGGCTCGGCCTCCCAGAACGGGCCGACCGGCTCCACCTCGGTGACGACCTTGCCGGGCCACAGTCCGGAGGCGTCCACGTCCGCGATGGTGTCCTCGGCGATCCGCTTCTGCTCGTCGTCCACGTAGTAGATCGCCGAGCGGTAGCTGAGGCCGATGTCGTTGCCCTGGCGGTTCTTGGTGCTCGGGTCGTGGATCTGGAAGAAGAACTCCAGGATCGCGCGGTAGTCGGTCACCTCGGGATCGAAGAGGATCTCGATGGCCTCCGCGTGCGTGCCGTGGTTGCGGTACGTCGCGTTCGGCACGTCACCCCCGGTGTACCCGACCCGGGTCGCGGTCACGCCCGGGAGCCGACGGATCAGCTCCTCCATCCCCCAGAAGCATCCGCCCGCCAGCACGGCCCTCTGTGTCTGCGCAGCCATCGCGGCCCTCCAAAAATCTCTCGGCTCGGTCACTCGGGCACGCGGCCCATACCCGACCGGCCTCCCATACCCACCCTCCTGCAACGCACGGGGCCCCCTCAACCATTCCACGGCCAGTCACCGCGCCGGCAGGTGCATCCGGCGTTCCCGGCGAAAAGCAGTGGCCGGGGCGAGGTGCCCGGTCCCACGCTGTACACCATGCAACAGCCCCAGCACGAGGTCCGGGCGGTCCACACGGCGTCCACCGTCACCGTCTACCAGGCCTACGCCCCGGAGATCGGCCTCCCCGCCGCCCGCGAGGGACGCTTTCCCGCTGTCTGGAAGCGGGACAGGATGACGTGGATCAAGCCGTCGTTCCTGTGGATGATGTACCGCTGCGGATGGGCCGCCAAGGAGGGCCAGGAGACCGTCCTGGCGGTCGAGATCACTCGCGAGGGCTTCGAGTGGGCCCTGCGCAACGCGTGCCTGTCGAGCTACCGGCCCGGCGTGCACCCCGACCGGGCCGCCTGGCAGCGCGAGTTGAAGCGCTCACCCGCCCGCGTGCAGTGGGACCCCGAACGCGACCTGTGTCTGCGGCCCCTGCCGTACCGCTCCCTCCAACTCGGCCTCTCCGGCGAGGCCGCACGCCGGTACGCCGACGAGTGGACGGTCGGGATCCGTGACGTCACCCCTCTCGCCCACGAGATCCACGGCTTCGTACGCGAAGGCGACCTCGACTCGGCACGGGGCCTGCTGCCCCGGGAGCTGCCGTACCGGGCCGCGGAAGAACTGCTGAGTGGCCTACGACCGTGACGGACCACTCCCCCGACGCACTCGCCGCCCTGTGGCGGGCCCGGCGCCCCTCGGGGCCGCCCGTCGCGCACACGTTCCGCAGCACGTACGCCGACCGTTGGGTCCGTTTCCACAGCCTCCCGGGCTCGAAGCGGTATCCGGAGTCCGAGGACGAGTACGCGGTCGCGCTGCACCGGTACAACACGGTGCTCGACGAGTTGTTCGCGCACCGCGACGTGTACGTGGTGACCTCGGACTGGTCCTGGGCCCCCGACGGACCCGCCGTTTTCCCGACGCGACAGCGGGAGTCACACCCCGACGGCGCCCACTGGTGGACCGAGTCGGACGAAGAGGACCCCGACCCCGTACTTCACACCTACACCCGCTTCTACGCGTACCGACGGCCCTGGCGGAGCGGCTGCGTCGACGCCCTGCTCCGCGCGGTGGCCGACGAGGCGCTCGTCGAGGTGTTCGTCACGGACACGGAGCTCCGCCGTATCCACCACCCGTACGACGGTGGTGCGGACGTCGTTCTCGCCACGCCCGGCGAGCGCGACCGGCTTCGCGGCCGTCACGTGGACTGGCTGTCGCCCCATCCGTCCGGACTGTGAGGGAGACCGGCTGCTCGCGGCGCCCGTGGCAACCGCCTCCGAGCCCCGGCGGTCCGTCGTCCGGGTCCATTCGGCGGACTGCTCGGCATCCGAGCCGGGTCAGCCCGCGGTGCGCAACCCCGCGACCAGCACCCCCGCCAATTGGCGGGCGTCGTAGCGCGGGTCGGGGGTCTCGGCGCCGATGCAGAGGTTGCCGACGCCGCGCATGAGGGCGATGGCCGGTACGGCGGTGTGGATCTCGCCGGAGGCGGTCGCGGCGGCGAGGAGGTCGGTGCACACGGGGACGAGGCGGTCGAGGAAGTACGCGTGGAGGGCCTCGAAGCCCGCGTTGTCGGACTGGAGCACCCCGGCGAGGCCGTGCTTGGTGACCAGGAAGTCGACGAACCGGTCGATCCAGGTCGCGAGGGCGGCGTACGGGGTGGGGCTGCTGGCCAGCAGAGCGGGGCCGGCCTCGGCGCACGCCTCCACCTGGTGCCGGTAGACGCCGATGATGAGGTCCGCCCGGGTCGGGAAGTGGCGGTAGATCGTGGCCGTCCCGACGCCGGCCTCGGCCGCGATGTCGCGCACGGGAGCTTCCACGCCCGACCTGACGAACACCGCGGCCGCGGCGTCGAGCAGGGACTTCTCGTTGCGCCGGGCGTCCGCGCGCTTGGGCCGGGAGGCTGCCTGCCCCGTCACCGCTTCGCCGTCCTTCACCGTGCCGTTCCCTTCACCGGTTGCTAAACGGGACAGCGTTCCGTATCGTTGGGCGAGTAAACGGGACGGTGTTCCGCTTGGTCTCTCCATGATGCCAGAGCGTCGAGCCCGCCACCAAGTCATGCCTCGCCCCCTACCCAGGCCACCCCCAGTGGAGGAACCGTCATGCAGTACCGCACCTTGGGCCGCACCGGTGTGCAGGTCAGCTCGCTCGCGCTCGGCGCCATGAACTTCGGCAGCATCGGGCGCACCACCCAGGACGAGGCCACCGCCCTCGTCGACGCCGCCCTGGAGGGAGGGATCAACCTCATCGACACCGCCGACTGGTACAGCGGCGGCGAGTCGGAGGAGATGGTCGGCAAGGCGATCGCCGGGCGCCGGGACGACATCGTGCTGGCCACGAAGGCGTACATGCCGATGAGCGACGAGCCCAACCACCGGGGCGCCTCCCGTCGCTGGCTGGTCACCGAGCTGGACAACAGCCTGCGCCGGCTCGGTGTCGACCACGTCGACCTCTACCAGATCCACCGGTGGGACCCGGACACGAGTGACGAGGAGACCCTGTCCGCGCTCACCGATCTGCAGCGGGCCGGGAAGATCCGGTACTTCGGCTCCTCGACCTACCCCGCCTACCGCGTCGTCGAGGCCCAGTGGGCCGCCCGCGAGCACCGGCTGAGCCGGTACGTCACCGAGCAGCCCAGCTACTCCGTCCTCCAGCGCGGGATCGAGAGCGACGTCCTGCCCGTGACCGAGCGGTACGGGCTCGGCGTGCTGGTGTGGAGCCCGCTGGCCTCGGGATGGCTGTCGGGCGCGGTGCGCGCCGGGCGGGAGGTCGCCACGCACCGGTCGGCGATGCTGCCGGAGCGTTTCGACACCGCGCTGCCCGCCAACCGGGCCAGGCTGGACGCCGTCGAGAAGCTGGCCGCGGTCGCGGACGAGGCCGGGCTCACCCTGATCCAGCTGGCGCTCGGCTTCGTCACCGCGCACCCGGCCGTCACCGCCGCGCTCGTCGGGCCCCGCACCCTGGACCACCTGCGCTCCCAGCTCGCCGCCGCCGACACCGTGCTCTCCGACGACGTCCTCGACGCGATCGACGCCATCGTCCCGCCGGGCACGGATCTGGCCGCGCACGAGAAGTTCGACGCCACACCCGCGCTGCTCGACCCGGCCCTGCGCCGTCGGCGCCGCCCGGCAGCCCGCTGAGCGTCAGCGCACCGGCCGCCCCGCCCGCACCTCGCCGCGGCCCCGGGAGCGGTACACGACGTACGGCCGCACCAGGTAGCCCAGCGGCGCCGTGAAGGCGTGGACCAGGCGGGTGAACGGCCACAGGGCGAAGAGGGCCATGGCGAGGAGCGCGTGCAGCCGGTACACCAGCGGCGCCTCGGCCATGGCGGTCACGTCCGGGTCCAGGGCGAACAGGCTGCGGAACCAGACGGAGACGCCGAGCCGGTAGTCGTACGTGGACTCGGCCGTCGCGCCGGACGCGGTGGCCGTCAGTCCGGCGAGGACGACCGTGACCAGCACCGGGTAGACGACCCGGTCGCTGCGGCTGGTCGCGGCCCTGATCGCGGGGGTGCGCAGGCGGCGGTACAGCAGGAGGGCGAGGCCCGCGAGCGTGGCCAGGCCCGCCGTGCCGCCCGCGATCAGGGCGTTGGCGTGGTAGAGGTGCTCGCTGACGTGGAGGCGGTCGGTCAGCGACTCGGGGACCAGGAGGCCCGCGACGTGGCCGGCGATCACGAACAGCAGGCCGTAGTGGAAGAGCGGGCCCGCCACCCGCAGCAGCCGGCTCTCGTGCAGCTGGCTGGAGCGGGTGGTGAAGCCGAAGCGGTCGTAGTGGTAGCGCCAGGCCGTGCCCGCCACCAGCACCACCAGTGTCAGGTACGGCAGGACGCCCCACAGGGCGATGTGCAGGTGCCTCATCGGCGGGCTCCTTCGTCGTTCGGCCGGGGCTGGGCGGGGAAGGGCCCCAGGACGTCCAGGCCCACCGCCTCGGCCGGCGGGCCGGTACGGGTCAGGCGCAGGGCCTCCTCGCGGCTGGCCGGTGCCTGGCCCGGCAGGCACCGGCAGACGGCCTGGAGGAGGGCGGCGTAGGGACTGCGGTGGGCTTCGAGGGCGTAGCGCAGGACCTCGATCGCGGCGCGGTGGTCCGTCAGCAGGGCGGTGCCCGCCTCGGTGGTGCGGGCGGCGAACTCCAGCATCAGCGGCAGGAAGTCGGGCAGCTCGTCGTCCGGGGGCAGCCAGCCGTGGGTGCGGTACACGGACTTGATGCGGGCCAGTGCGGCGCCCCGGCGGCGGGTGTCGCCGTCGGTGTAGTAGGTGAGGTAGAGGCAGCGGCGGCGGCTGCGGTCGAAGGTGGCGACGTAGCGGGCGGCGACGGCAAGGGGGTCCTCCCGCTCCGCCCGGTCGCAGAACGAGAGCAGGAGCTGGATCTCGGGGCCGGGGAGTGCCCCGACCGTCTCGCGGACGGTGCGCGGGCGGCGGGGCCAGTCCCGGTCCGGGTAGCCGAGGAGGAGGGCGGCGGCCTGGAAGACGACCGGGGCGTTGGCGGTGTTTCCGGTACGGCTGCGGCTCACAGCTCGGGCTCCGTCCGCACGGTGCCGCGGGCGCGCGGGAAGAGGCCGTCCGGGCGTCCCCTCCCGTTCCAGTTCAGGAGGTTGACGCGGCCGCGCAGGGACGTGGAGGTGCCGGAGGTGTCCGCGGTGGGCGGCGCGTGGAAGGAGTCCGGGTCGAAGTCCGCGCTCTCGGGCATCATCCCGGGCCCGCCCACGCCGTCCAGGCTGCAGCCCGCTCCGGTGCCCCCGGGGTCGGGGACGGAGCCGGTGTAGGCGGTCGGGATGACGTACCGCTCGTCGTACTTGGCGAGGGCGAGCAGCCGGTACAGCTCCAGGATGCCCCGCTCGTCGAGACCGACCGCCTCGGCGATCCGCGGGTCCTGTTCCTCGCCGAGGTTGACGCGCCGCATGTGGGAGCGCATCGCGGCCAGCCGGCACAGGGCGGCCTCGACGGGGCCGGGGTCGCCCGCGGTGAAGAGTTCGGCGAGGTAGCCGAGGGGGATGCGCAGCGTGTCGATCGCGCCGAACAGCGCGGCCGGGTCCTCCCCGTCGTGGCCGCTGCCGGTGAGGGCGTCGACGACCGGGGAGAGCGGCGGGACGTACCAGACCATCGGCATGGTGCGGTACTCCGGGTGCAGCGGGAGCGCGACGCGGTAGCGGGTGATGAGGGCGCCCACCGGGGAGCGGCGCGCGGCCTCGACCCAGTCGTGCGGGATGCCGGACGCCTGGGCCGCGCGGGCCACCTCGGGGTCGTCGGGGTCGAGGAAGCAGCCGAGCTGGGCCTCGTACAGGTCCTTCTCGTCGGTGACGGAGGCGGCGGCGCCGACCTTGTCGGGGTCGTAGAGCATGACGCCGAGGTAGCGGAGGCGGCCGACGCAGGTCTCGGAGCAGACCGTCGGGTCGCCGGCCTCGATGCGCGGGTAGCAGAAGGTGCACTTCTCGGCCTTGCCAGTGGCGTGGTTGAAGTAGACCTTCTTGTACGGGCAGCCGCTGACGCACATCCGCCAGCCCCGGCAGCGGTCCTGGTCGACCAGGACGATGCCGTCCTCGACGCGCTTGTACAGGGCGCCGGAGGGGCAGACGGCGACGCAGGACGGGTTGAGGCAGTGCTCGCAGATGCGGGGCAGGTAGAACATGAACGCCCGCTCGTAGTCGAGGCGGACCTGCTCGCTCATCCGGGCGAGGAGGGGGTCGGCGGCGAGCTGGCCGGGGCCGCCGCCGAGGTCGTCGTCCCAGTTGGGGCCCCAGGTGATCTCGGTGGGGCGGCCGTCGATCTGGGAGCGGGGCGGCGCGGTGGGGATGTCGTCGCCGAGGGGGGCGGTGGTGAGGTTCTCGTAGTCGTAGGTCCAGGGCTGGTAGTAGTCGTCGAGGGTGGGCAGGTCGGGGTTGGCGAAGAGGCGGGCGAGACGGCGGGCCCGGCCGCCGCTGCGCGGGACGAGGCGTCCGCCCTTGAGGCGCCAGCCGCCCTTCCACTTCTCCTGGTCCTCGTGGCCGCGGGGGTAGCCCTGGCCGGGGCGGGTCTCGACGTTGTTGAACCAGGCGTACTCGGTGCCGGTGCGGTTGGTCCAGGTCTGTTTGCAGGTGACCGAGCAGGTGTGGCAGCCGATGCACTTGTCGAGGTTCATGACCATCGCCACCTGTGCCATGACGCGCATCAGTAGGTGACCTCCTGGGAGCGGCGCCTGATCGTGGTGACGGCGTCGCGCTGGTTGCCGGTGGGGCCGTAGTAGTTGGGGGCGAAGGAGAGCTGGCCGTAGCCGCCGATGAGGTGGGTGGGCTTGACGAGCAGCTTGGTGAGGGAGTTGTGGACGCCGCCCCGGCGGCCGTTCGCCTCCGACTTGGGCACGTTCACCAGGCGTTCCTGGACGTGGTACATCAGCACCGTGCCGTCCGGGACGCGGTGCGAGACGATCGCGCGGGCGACGACGACGCCGTGCGCGTTGACGGCCTCGACCCAGTCGTTGTCGGCGGCGCCGATCGCGTCGGCGTCGGCGGGGCTCATCCAGATGACGGGGCCGCCGCGGGCCAGGGTCTGCATCAGCAGGTTCTCCTGGTACTCGGAGTGGATGGACCACTTGGCGTGCGGGGTGAGGTAGCGGACGGTCACCGCGCGGCCGTCGCCGGCCGAGGTCGGGGCGTCGCCCAGCTCGGCCAGGTTCAGCGGGGGCCGGTAGACCGGGAGTTGCTCGCCCAGCTCGGCCATCCAGTCGTGGTCGACGTAGAAGTGCTGGCGGCCGGTGAGGGTGTGCCAGGGCTTCTTGTGCTCGGTGTTGACCGTGAAGGGCGAGTAGCGCCGGTCGGGCGCCTCCTTGCCGGACCACTCGAAGCTCGCGCCGACCTGCACGGGCCGTTCCTGGGTGTCGGAGAAGACCACCCGCCGCTCCCCCACCGACGCGGCCAGTTCCGCGAGTCCGGCGCCGGGGCCGACGCGGTCGGCGAGCCGGTCGAAGCCCTCGGCGGCGAGGCGGCCGTTGGTGGTGCCGGACAGGGCGAGGATCGCCTCGCAGAACTTGACGTCGGTGTCGAGCAGGGGGCGGCCGTGGGCCGGTCCGGCGGGGGCCGTGCCGCAGCGGGCGGCGAGCCAGCGGGCCTCCTCGTGCGGGTTGACGGTGACGCCCTTGACGGTCATGCCGTGCTCCTCGGCCAGCGGCCCGAAGGCGGCGAGCCGGTCGGCGAGGGCCGTGTAGTCCCGTTCGACGAGGGTCACGTCCGGGGCGTTGCGGCCCGGCTCGACGGGGGTGCGGCCGTCGCGCCAGTCGGTGACCCGGCCGCCGGGCTGAGCGGTCTCGCCGGGGGTGTCGTGCTGGAGGGCGGTGGCGACCAGGTCGTGGGCCGTGTCGAGGCGGCCGGCGGCGAGTTCGCCGAAGCGGCGGGCGAGGGAGTGGAAGATCTCGAAGTCGGTGCGGGCCTGCCACGGCGGGGTGATCGCGGGGCTGAAGGCGTGCACGAAGGGGTGCATGTCCGTGGAGGACAGGTCGTGCTTCTCGTACCAGGTGGCGGCGGGCAGCACGAGGTCGGAGAAGAGCGTGGTGGAGGTCATCCGGAAGTCCAGGCTCAGCAGCAGGTCGAGCTTGCCCTCGGGGGCGTCGTCCCGCCAGGCCACGGAGCGCGGCCGGTGCCCGGGCGGCGCCTCCTCGGCGGTGGCGCCGTCACGGGCGCCGAGCAGGTGGCGCAGGAAGTACTCGTTGCCCTTGGCGGAGGAGCCGATCAGGTTGGCCCGCCACACGGTCAGCACACGCGGCCAGTTGCGGGGCGCGTCCGGGTCCTCGCACGCGAAGTCGACGGCGCCCGAGCCGAGTTGCTCCGCGATCCAGTCGCCGGGTTCCTGGCCGCTCTCGCGGGCGCGGCGGCCGAGGTCGAGCGGGTTGGCGTCGAAGGTGGGGTACGACGGCATCCAGCCGAGGCGGGCCGACTGGGCCACCAGGTCGGCGGTGTGGAGCCCGGCGAGGGTACCGGGCGCGGTGGGTGCGGCGAGGGCGTCGGCGGCGTGGGACTCGTACCGCCACTGGCCGGTGTGCAGGTACCAGTACGGGGTGCCCGCCATCTGCCGCGAGGGCCGTACCCAGTCGGCGGCCGTGGACAGCTGCTGCCAGCCGGTGTACGGGCGGACCTTCTCCTGGCCGACGTAGTGCGCCCAGCCGCCGCCGTTGACGCCCTGGCAGCCGGTGAGGATGAGCAGGGAGAGGAAGGAGCGGTAGATGGTGTCGGAGTGGAACCAGTGGTTGGTGCCCGCCCCCATCACGATCATGCAGCGGCCCCGGGTCTGCTCGGCGGTGCGCGCGAACTCCCGGGCCGCGCGGACCGCCGCGTCGGCCGGAACGGAGGTGATGCGCTCCTGCCAGGCGGGGGTGCAGGGTTCGTCGGCGTCGCCGTAGCCGCCGGGCCAGCGACCGGCGAGTTTGGGGCGGGCCACGGCGTACTGGGCGAGCAGCAGGTCGTAGACGGTGGTCACGAGCCGGCCGCCGACCTCCCGGGCGGGTACGCCGCGCACCACGGTGGCGCCCGGCTCGTCGAAGCGGGGCAGCACCACCTCGACACCGTTGTCACAACGGCCGTCGGTGCGCCCGTGCAGGGTGAGCAGCGGGTCGACCCCGCCCAGGTCGAGGTTCCAGCGCCCCTGGCCGTCCTTGCCCCACCGGTCGCCGAGGGTGCCGTTGGGCACGACCACGTCGTCGGTGTCGGCGTCGATCAGCACCGGCATCCAGGCCCGCGCCCCGGCGTCGGCGTGCCGGCCGAGCCCGAGGTCGGCGGCGGTGACGAACTTGCCGGGCGTGTAGCGGCCCGCCGTAGGTCCGTCGGCGTGCCCCTGGGTGTGCTCGTCGAGGGCGACCAGGAAGGGCAGGTCGGTGAAGCGCTTCACGTAGTCGGTGAAGTACGGCACCTGGCGGCGCACGAAGAACTCGGTGAGGAGCACGTGCCCCATCGCCATGGCGAGCGCCCCGTCGGTGCCGGGGTGCGGGTGCAGCCACTCGTCGGCGAACTTGGTGGCGTCCGCGTAGTCCGGCGAGACGACGACGACCTTCTGGCCCCGGTAGCGGGCCTCCGCCATCCAGTGGGCGTCCGGGGTGCGGGTGACGGGGACGTTGGAGCCCCACAGCATCAGGTAGGCCGCGTCCCACCAGTCCCCCGACTCCGGTACGTCGGTCTGGTCGCCGAAGACCTGCGGGGAGGCGATCGGCAGGTCGGCGTACCAGTCGTAGAAGGAGATCATCGGGGCGCCGATGAGGGAGTGGTAGCGGGCGCCGACCGCGTGCGAGGCCATCGACATGGCGGGGATCGGGGAGAAACCGGCGACGCGGTCGGGGCCGTACTCGGCGATGGTGTGCACCTGGGCGGCGGCGGCGATCTCCAGCGCCTCGTCCCAGTCGACGCGGACGAAGCCGCCGTGGCCGCGGGCGCGCTGATAGCGGCGCCGCTTGTCGGGGTCACCGGTCAGCTCGGCCCAGGCGGCCACGGGGTCGCCGCCGTGCCGGCGTTTGGCGTCCCGGTACATTTCCACCAGGACACCGCGGGCCAACGGATGGCGAACGCGCGTGGGCGAATAGGTGTACCAGGAAAAGGAAGCGCCGCGCGGGCAGCCGCGGGGCTCGTACTCGGGCCGGTCGGGGCCAACGCTCGGATAATCCGTCTGCTGGGTCTCCCAGGTGATCAGACCGTCCTTGACATACACCTTCCACGAGCAGGAACCCGTGCAGTTGACGCCGTGCGTGGAGCGCACGACTTTGTCATGCGCCCACCGCTCCCGATAAGGACTGTCATTGACTTTCTGGTCCGTGCGGTACACGGCCCTCAGATCGAGGGTGGTCGGGGACTTCCGTAGCAGCTGACCGGCCTTCAGCAGCCGGTCCGCGGCGTCGGCCGCGGCCTTCGCCCTGCTTCGCACCACGTTGCCATCTCCTTGCGAACGCGACGGAGCGATGCCCGCCGGGTATCGGCGGGCATGCTGTGTGCCGCTTTCAGCATCGCGCCGGAATTCGCAGCAGAAACGATATTCCAGCACCCTTTGCGGAGGTGGGGGCGAAGGTTTTGATCCGCTTTGCAATAGTTGTCATGCGCATATTCTTCGGCGCCGCCGACTTTCGGCCACAAAGGCCCGGAGAACCTATGAGGCCAACCGTTCCGCCAGGAATTCCGCCCATGTCAGCTTGCCGACCAGCGCGCCTTCCAGCGTGAGGTTCTCGCCAGAACGGTACGCGCGACCTGCTTTTCCGGGAATGCGCACCGGCAGCTTCGGGCGCCGGCGTCCGCCGCGCAGGTCGAGATAGGAACGGGTCAGCGTGGCCAGATCCTGGACCTCGGGGCCGGTCATGTCGGGGACCCGGCCGGACGGCCCGGCCAGGGTCAGCTCGGCCAGGCGCGCGGCGACCTCGCGGGCGGCGACCGGTTGCAGGCGCAGCCCGCCCGGGGCCGGGAGGACCGGCAGCCGGGCCATCTTCTCGATCATGGTGAGGGTCAGCTCGTGGAACTGGGCCGCCCGCAGCACCGTCCAGCCGATGCCCGAGCCGGTGATCGCCCGCTCCGACTCCAGCTTGGTGCGCAGCCAGGCCAGCGGGACCCGGTCGGCGCCCACGACCGAGATGTACACGAGGTGCCGTACGTCCGCACGCACGGCGGCGTCCACCAGGGTGCGGGTCGCCTCGT
Source organism: Streptomyces sp. NPDC034099 (assembly GCF_055575415.1). Taxonomy (NCBI): domain Bacteria; kingdom Bacillati; phylum Actinomycetota; class Actinomycetes; order Kitasatosporales; family Streptomycetaceae; genus Streptomyces; species Streptomyces sp. NPDC034099. The sequence continues at coordinate 495,784 of NZ_JBVISR010000001.1, forward strand.
CGTCGCCCTTGGGCCCGCCGGCCAGGTGCAGCACGGTGTGCACGCCGTCGACGGCGGCCTCGACGCCCGCGCCGGTGCGCAGGTCGCCGGTGACGTACGTGACGCCGTCCGCGGCGGGGCGGGGGCGCCGGGTGAGGACGCGCACCTCCTGTCCGGCCGCCCGCAGCAGCGGGACGACGTGGCCGCCGAGGGTGCCGGTGCCGCCGGTGACGAGGAGGGGCGTCGTGGAGGTCGAGGGGTGGGTCATGGCTACTGCTCCCGGTGTCCGTGGCGTCCGGGAGGCGGGGTGGAACCGATGTGGGACCGCCCCGCCCGGGCGCCCGCCGTATGTGGTGGCGGTATGACCCGGGGCGGGGCGGCGGTGTGACAGGACGGAGGGAAGAATCCGAAAAAATCTTCCCCGGGGATCAGATCGTCGCGGTGTCGATCACGAAGCGGTAGCGCACGTCGCTGGCCAGGACCCGCTCGTAGGCCGTGTTGACCTCGGAGGCGGCGATCAGCTCGATCTCGGCGCCGATGCCGTGCTCCGCGCAGAAGTCCAGCATCTCCTGGGTCTCGGCGATGCCGCCGATCATGGAACCGGCGAGGGACTTGCCGCCGCCGAGCAGCGCGAACAGGTTCAGGGAGACCGGCTCCTCGGGGGCGCCGACGTTGGCCAGCGTGCCCTCCGTCTTCAGCAGCCCCAGGTAGGCGCCGAGGTCGAGGGGGGCCGAGACCGTGGAGACGATCAAGTCGAAGGTGCCGGCCAGCTCCTCGAAGGTGGCCGGGTCGCTGGTGGCGTAGTAGTGGTCGGCGCCCAGCTTCAGGCCGTCGTCCTTCTTGCGCAGGGACTGCGACAGCACGGTCACCTCGGCGCCCAGGGCGTGCGCGAGCTTGACGGCCATGTGGCCGAGGCCGCCCAGGCCGACGACGGCGACCTTCTTGCCGGGACCCGCGTTCCAGCGCTTGAGCGGGGAGTACGTGGTGACACCGGCGCACAGCAGGGGCGCGGCCTCGTCCAGGGAGATGCCCTCGGGGATGCCGAGGACGAAGTTCTCGTCGACGACGACCTTCTCGGAGTAGCCGCCGTAGGTGGGCTCGCCGTCCTTGCCGATGCCGTTGTAGGTCATCACCTTGCCGCCCGTGCAGTACTGCTCACGGCCGGCCTTGCAGTTCTCGCACTCGCGGCAGGAGTCGACCATGCAGCCGACGCCCACCCGGTCGCCGACGGCGAACTTGGTGACGCCGGGGCCGACCTCGGAGACGATGCCCGCGATCTCGTGGCCGGGGACCATCGGGAAGATGGCGTCGCCCCAGCCCTCGCGGACCTGGTGGATGTCGGAGTGGCAGATGCCGGCGAACTTGATGTCGATGAGGACGTCATGCTCACGCACCTCGCGCCGCTCGATGGTGGTGCGCTCCAGCGGCGCCTTGGCGGCGGGTGCTGCGTACGCGGCGACAGTGGTCATGCCGGTGTTCTCCGGGATTCTCTCGACGTGACTGGGTGATGCTTCCACCCTGCCTGCGCCCGGCTGATCCACCCAGACCACGGCTTTGCGTACGACCGGCGTGCGTACCACCGACGGGGTCAGGCTCGTGTGCGTACGACCGGGAATACGTCCGGCGATACTGGAGGCATGGATGGACAGCTTGACCGGCGGGCCGAACTGAGCGAGTTCCTGCGCACCCGGCGGGCGCGGCTGAAGCCGGAGGACGTGGGTCTCGAGTCGTTCGGGCGGCAGCGCAGGGTGCCGGGGCTGCGGCGCGAGGAGCTGGCGCAGCTGGCCGGGGTGTCGGTGGCGTACTACACCCGTCTCGAGCAGGGCAACGGGCAGAACGTGTCGGCGGAGGTCCTGGACGCCATCGCCCGCGCGCTGCGGCTCACCGACGCGGAGCAGGCCCACCTGACGCACCTGGCGAGGCCGAAGCAGCAGCGCGGGCGGAGCGGGGCCCCGCGGGGCAAGCAGCCGGTGCGGGTGGCGCTGCTCCAGCTCCTGGAGTCGATCGACACGGTGCCGGCGTACGTGACGGGCCGCCGCTCGGAGATCCTCGCCTGGAACCGGATGGCCGCCGCCCTCTTCGGCGACTGGGGCAAGCTGCCGCCCGCCGAGCGGAACTGGGCGCGGCTGGTCTTCCTGAACCCGGACTACCGCGAGCTGTTCATCGACTGGGACCAGAAGGCGTACGACATGGTCAGCTTCCTGCGCATGGACGCGGGCCGGCACCCGGACGACCCGCGGCTGTCCGCGCTGGTGGGCGAGCTGTCGGTGAAGAGCGAGGAGTTCCGGCGGCTGTGGGCCACGCACGACGTCAAGGAGAAGAGCTACGGCGTCAAGCGGATGCGGCACCCGCTGGTCGGTGACCTGACCCTGTCCTTCGAGACGTTCCGCCTGGTCGACGACGACGAGCAGGCCTTCGTCACGTACCACGCGGAGCCCGGCTCCCCGTCGGCGGACGCGCTGCGGATGCTGGCGAGCTGGGGCACGGACGCGGCGGCTTCGCTGCCGACGTGACGACAGGCACGGGCGCCCGCCGCTCCCGTGCGGGGAGTGGCGGGCGCCCGTGCGAAGTGCTGTCGGCCCTCGGGGAGTCCGGCGTCAGACCGCCGAACCCGCCTTCCACTGGGCCCAGTCCATGTTCCAGCCGTTGAGGCCGTTGTCCGGGGCGATGGTCTTGTCGCCGGTGTTCTGGACGACGACCACGTCACCGATGATGGAGTTGTTGTAGAACCAGGCGCCCGGCGTGTTCGGGTCGTTGGCCCCCTTGGCGTCCTGCAGGCCGACGCAGCCGTGGCTGGTGTTGACGCTGCCGAAGATGCCCTTGCCCCAGTAGTTGCCGTGGATGAAGGTGCCGGAGGTGCTCAGGCGCATGGCGTGCGGCACGTCCTTGATGTCGTACTCGCCCTTGCCGTCGTCGTCGGTGAAGCCGACGGTCGAGCCGTCCATCCGGGTCTCCTTGAACTTCTCGGAGATCACCATCTGGCCTTCGTAGGTCTTGTTGTCCGGGGAGCCGGCGGAGATCGGGATGGTCTTGACGGTCTTGCCGTCCTGCGTGACCTTCATCTGCTTGGTCTTCGCGTCGACGTAGGAGACCTGGTTGCGGCCGATCTTGAAGGTGACCGACTTCTGCTGGACGCCGTAGACGCCGTCGGCACCCTCGACCCCGTCGAGCGCCAGCTTGAGGGTGACGGTCGAACCCTCCTGCCAGTACTTCTCGGGGCGGCAGTCCATGCGCTGGGTGGAGAACCAGTGGCAGGCGACCTCCTGGCCGCTGCTGCTGTTGACCGTGATGCCCTTCTGGACGGCGGCCTTGTCGGTGATCTGCTTGTCGAAGCTGATCGACACGGGCATTCCGACGCCGACGGTCTTGCCGTCGTCCGGGGTGAAGGTCCCGATGAAGCTGTTCTGGGGGGAGACCGTGGTGAACGACGCGTTCTCGTGGGCGGCGCGGCCCTCGGAGTCCTGCGCGGTCGCCGTGATCTGGTACTTGGTGGCGCGCTCCAGCTGACCGCTGGGCTTCCAGCTGGTCTTGTCGGCGGATATCTCGCCCTTGACCTCGGTGCCGTCCGAGGCGGTCATCTTCACCTCGGTGAGCGTTCCCTTGCTCACGGTGACACCGGCGGCGTTGTTGATGGAGGCGTTGTCCGAGCCGCCCTTGGGCGTGATCTTGATCTGGGCCTCGGACGTCTTCTTGGCCGCCGCTTCGTCGACCTCGGCCTGCGAGGTCTTGTCCCCACCCCCGGAGGTGCCGGCGTCGCTACTGGAACATGCCGAGAGCACCAGCACACCGCCGAGCAGTGCGGACGCGGCCATCAGACCCTTGCGCCGCTTACCGTCCGTCATCACACGCTTCTCCATCGTTGCCGATTCCCGAAACCCCGAGATACCCCGTCAGAACTTTCAACGCTACGACCGGTTCGTCCCGTTCCACCTCGCTCACGGGTGTGGGGCATGCCACGTTTGCCACCGGAGTCCGGGGCGGTGCGGGCAGGTGTCGGTCAGTGCGCACCGTGAGACGACGAAACCCCGGGCGGCGGTTGCCGCCCGGGGTCAGGAATTTCCCCACAGTGCGTCAGCCGACCGTCATTTCTTCGTCTTCCGGGTCGTTCTCGCCGCCATCATCCTCGTCGAGGTCCCACTCGGGCGAGTCGGGGTCGTAGTCGATCTGCTCACTGCTCCAGGACGCCTGCCGGAGCTCGACCCCGGGCACCATGCTGACCAGGTCGAACGGGTCCACCAGATGCGCCAGGGCCTCGGCGGTGTCCTCCGTCACAGCGCGCTCGGAGTCGGCCCGTTCCGCGTCCGACAGCTCGGTGTCGTCGGCGAGGGCCTGCAGCGCGGCCCCGGTGACGGCCTCCTCGTCGTCGACCTCGAGAACCAGCTCGACGCGAATCCGTACAAACCGTGATGTCTCAGGAGTGCTCATGCCCGGAGCGTAAGGCCGACCGCTCCCGTGACTTTCCTGTGACCCGCGCCTTTCACTAACATCTGCCCACACGGCCAATTCGCCAGCGCCACAAGGGGATCGATATTCCGTGTCATCCGCTCGCCGTTCCTTGCTGACCGCCGCCTCCGCGGGCGGTCTGCTGTGTGCCCTCTGGTTCGTCCCGTCGGCGAACGCGACACCCGAGACACCGGTGCTCGAGTCCGCTGCCTCGACCCCGTCCCCGCAGGTCACGGCCCAGGCGAGAGCCGCCTCCGCGGACACGTCCACGGAGGCGGCGGCGACCGGCGAGGGCACGACCCGGCTGGCCGACACCGGCAGCTTCGACAGCACGCCGTACGTCGTCGGCGGCGCCCTCTGCCTCGGCCTCGGCGCCGGCTTCGTGGGCTACTCGGTGCGCCGGGAACGCCTCGGCTTTTGAGAGAACTTGACGTTCTTTTGGCGCTCTTGACCGTCTGGGTCCATCCCTGACCGTCCGGAGCGCCGGGAACTCCTGCGGGCAGCACGAGGGGCCCCGGCGTAGCCCCGCCAGGGCCCCCCGGAGACGTCACGATCCGCCGGCCCACATCCTGCTAGCGCAGCGGCCCCGTGACCGTCTCCGCCGCCGCGACCAGGTGCCCGGCGCGCACGAACGCGTCCGCCGCGGCGAGGTCGGGCGCCAGGTAGCGGTCCGGTCCCGGACCCTCCACCCCGGCCGCCCGTACGGCGTCGATGACGGCCTGCGACGCGGGTGCCGGGGTCAGTCCCTCGCGGAGCTGGATCGCGCGCGTGGCGGCGTACAGCTCGACGGCGATCACGCGCGCCAGGTTGTCGACGGCCGTGCGCAGCTTGCGCGCCGCCGACCAGCCCATCGACACGTGGTCCTCCTGCATGGCGGAGGACGGGATGGAGTCCGCCGAGGCCGGTACGGCGAGCCGCTTCAACTCGCTGACCAGGGCGGCCTGCGTGTACTGGGCGATCATCAGACCGGAGTCGACGCCCGCGTCGTCGGCGAGGAACGGCGGCAGGCCGTGGCTGCGGTTCTTGTCCAGGAGCCGGTCGGTGCGCCGTTCGGTGATGGAGCCGAGGTCGGCGGCGGCGACGGCGAGGAAGTCCAGCACGTAGGCGACCGGAGCGCCGTGGAAGTTGCCGTTGGACTCCACGCGGCCGTCGGGCAGGACCACCGGGTTGTCCACGGCCGCGGCCAGCTCCCGCTCGGCGACGAGGCCGGCGTGGGCCATCGTGTCGCGTCCGGCGCCCGCGACCTGCGGGGCGCAGCGCACCGAGTAGGCGTCCTGGACGCGGGGGGCGTCGTCCTGGTGGTGCCCGGTCAGGCCGGAGCCCTCGAGCACGGCGGCCATGTTGGCGGCGCTGGCGGCCTGCCCCGGGTGCGGGCGGATGGCGTGCAGCTCGGGGGCGAGCACCTTGTCGGTGCCGAGCAGGGCCTCCATGGTCAGGGCGGCGGTGATGTCGGCCGACTTGTAGAGGGTGTCGAGGTCGGCGAGGGCCATGATCAGCATGCCGAGCATGCCGTCGGTGCCGTTGAGGAGGGCGAGGCCCTCCTTCTCGCGCAGCTCGACCGGGGTGATCCCGTGCGCGGCGAGCAGCTCACCGGCCGGCCGTACGGTGCCGTCGGGGCCCTCGGCGTCGCCCTCGCCCATGAGGGTCAGCGCGCAGTGCGACAGCGGGGCGAGGTCGCCGGAGCAGCCCAGCGAGCCGTACTCGTGCACGACCGGGGTGATCCCGGCGTTCAGCACGTCGGCCATGGTCTGCGCGACCTCCGGGCGGACGCCGGTGTGCCCGGAGCAGACGGTCTTCAGCCGCAGGAACATCAGCGCGCGGACCACCTCGCGCTCGACGCGCGGGCCCATCCCGGCGGCGTGCGAGCGGACGATGTTGCGCTGCAGCTGGGCCCGCAGCTCGGGGCTGATGTGCCGGGTCGCCAGGGCTCCGAAGCCGGTGCTCACGCCGTAGACGGGGTCCGGCTTGGCGGCCAGCGCGTCCACGATGCCGCGGGCCGCGGCCAGCGCGGCGACCGCGTCGTCGGAGAGTTCGATCCGGGCGCCGCCGCGCGCCACGGCGAGGACGTCGGACGCGGTGACCCCGGCCGTCCCCACCACCACAGTGTGCATATCCATATTCAGGAGCGTACGCAGTGAATTCGATGATGTCACGAGGGGGTGCGTCACGGATGCGCACCCGCGGCGCCCCTTACCGGACCGGCGTCACGGCGAGTGCCGCCCGCGGAACCGCCTGCGCTCCCCGTCCTCCTCCCGGGAGGGCTGGTCCGCGAGCCGCACGACGGGGTCGTCGGGCCCCTCGCGCCCCGCGACGACCGGCCCGGCCGCGCGCTCGGCCTTGGCCCGGTACTGGGCGGCGTCGGCGAGCCGGAACAGCCGGCGGGCGGAGCGGACGGGCCCGACCGGATCGTCCGTGGACGCGACCCCGCAGGCCACACCGTCCCCCAGCTCCAGCTCGGCCGCCCGGCGGCACAGCTCCTCGGCCGCCTTGACCACCGCGTCGGCGGACGGTCCGACCGCGAGCAGACAGAACTCGTCCCCGCCGAGCCGGGCCGCGAGCGCCCCCGGCAACATCGCCCCGCACAGCGACAGCACCGACCCGAACCGTTCCAGGAGACGGTCCCCGACCGCGTGTCCGTGGGTGTCGTTCACCCGCTTGAGGCCGTTCAGATCGCACACGACGAGGCTGACGACGACGCCTTCCTCGCGGTGCCGCTCGACGGCCTCGTCCAGCGCGGAGTCCACGGCGCGGCGGTTGGCCAGCCCGGTGAGCGCGTCGGTGTACGCGAGCCGCCTGACCTCCTCGAGCCGCTCGGTCTGCGCTATCCCGGCGGCGACGACGGAGGCCAGCACGGTGGCGAAGTCGGCGTCGGCCCGCTCGAAGACCCGCTCCCCCACCGGCCGGGCCACGTACAGCTCGCCCCAGGCCCGCCCGTGCAGCACGATCGGCGCGACCACGCAGCAGCCGCGGCCCCGGCGGCGCAGGGCGGCGACGCGCTGGTGGACGTACCCGGGACGCCCGGCGGCGGGCCCCGCGGCCGTCTCGACCCAGGCGTCGGGCTCACCGCCGCCCGCCCAGCGCTCGTGCAGGAACTCGGTGATCTCCGCGAACTGGTGCACCGGGTAGGACTCGTCCTCCGGGAACTCCTCCTCGCCCTCGGCCCGTCGGCCGACGTTCACGAGCACCCGGAGCCGTCCCAGCTCCCGCTCCCACACCGACAGCGCGGCGAAGCTGCCGCCCAGCGCCAGGCACCCGCCGACGGCCGCCGCCCGCCACGCCTCACGCGCGCTGTGCGCGGCGGCCATCCCCTGCGCAAGCGCCACCACGGCCGCGAGCCGCCTGTCGTCACCCATCACTCCAGGCTAGGGAAATTCACGAAGAAACGTTACGTAAACGGGGCGAACCGGGCGATTGTCCGCGACCCAGGCAGCACCCTCGCGAGGTCCGGCCGACGGGGGCGGGTGCGGGGCGGCCGCGAATCGCGGCGAACGACGGCCGGCGGCCCTGGGCGGACGAACCGAATGTCCGGCGACCCCAGGCGAGCAGCCCCCATGCCCGGCGGCCCTGGACGAACGACCCGGATGTCCGCACACCCGGGCGGGCGGCCCCCATGCCCAGCGGCCTGGACGAACGACCCGGATGCCCGCGCCCCCGGGCGGACGACCCCAACGCCCGGCGACCCCCAAGCGCACAGCCCCGATGACCGGCGACCCCGGGTGGGCAGCCCGGATGGTCGGCGGCCCCAGGCGGGCAGCCCGGAAGTCGAGCGATCCCGGGCGGACGACCCGGATGTCCGACGGCCCGGGCGGACGACCCGGATACCCGGCCACCCCGGTCGCGCAGCCCCGATGCCCGGCGTCCCCAAGCGGACGACCCCGGCGCCCGGCGCTCCCAGGCGCACAGCCCCGATGGCCGGGGGGGGTGTCATCGGCCGTCGGCGCGGCCGTGCGGGTGGCTCACTCACCCGGCCACTGTGGTGCCCGCTTCTCGTTGAACGCCGCCACGCCCTCCGCGCGGTCCCCCGAGAACGCCACCGAGCGCCACGCCGCGTCCTCGACCTCCAGCCCCGCGCGCAGGTCGAGGCCCTGCCCGAGGCGCAGCGCGCGCTTGGCCGCACGCAGTCCCACGGGCGAGTTCGCGGCCATCCGGGAGGCCAGCTCCAGCGCCTCCTCCCGGTCCCGTCCCTCCTCCACCAGCTGGTCCACGAGCCCCAGCTCGCGCGCCTCCCCGGCCGCCACCCGCCGCGCCGTGAACACCAGCTCGGCCGCGCGCGCGGCGCCCACCCGGCGCGGCAGCAGCTGGGTGCCGCCGCCGCCCGGGATCACCCCGACGGACACCTCCGGCAGCCCCACCACGGCCGTACGGTCGGCCACGATCACGTCGCACGACAGCGCCAGCTCGAACCCGCCGCCCAGCGCGAAGCCGTGCACGGCCGCGACCGTCGGCACCGGCAGTTCGAGGACCGCGGTGTACGCCCCCCGCGTCACCGGCCGCTGCCGCAGCAGGTCGGCGTCGGAGAACGAGTTGCGCTCCTTCAGGTCCGCCCCGACGCAGAATGCCCGCTCGTGCGTCGAGGTCAGCACCACCACCCGCACCTCCCGGTCCTCGCCCAGCGCCGCGCAGGCCGCGCTCACGGACCGGGCCATCGCGGTCGAGACGGCGTTCATGGCCTTCGGCCGGTCGAGCGCGAGCTCCGCGACATGCCCGTCCGCGTGCCGCCGCACCAGGACGAACTCTCCGAACCGCTCCTCGCTCATGACACCCTCCGGTTAACGCGTGTTAACAGTCGACCACCCGATCATCGCAGGCGGACCCGCGCGGGGAAAGGGCGGACCCACCCGTTCCGCACCCCGGCCCCGCCCACCCGTTCGAGTGACATGCGAGCGACCGCCGTACCCCGGCCCGCGGCAGACCGTAGCGTCGCTCCGCCACGGCGCAGCGGGGGCGCGTGCGCACCGGGGAGGGATCATGGCGACGACCGGCACCACACCGACAGAGCCGCGGTACGCGTGGGGCCGCCGCGGCCGGCACCGCCGTCCCCGCCCCCGCAAGGTGCTGCTGGCCGCCGGCGGCCTCGCCCTGGCGGCGGGCGCCCTGAGCGTCGTACGCCTGCTGCCCGAGCCCGGCGGCGGCCTGGGTGGCTTCGGCGCCGAGGCGGGGCCGCGCGTGGAGAGCGACGGCCGGGGCAGGGCCTCGGACCGGGCGACGGCGCCCGCCGCCGCGACCACCGGCGGCGGACCGCCCGGAGCGAGCCCTTCGGCGACGTCCGCCTTGGGCGATCTGAGCGGCTCCCCCGAGCCGGGCCTCATACCCGGTCTCCTGGCCACCCCGGCCGCGAGCGGCGGCCCTGCGGTCCCACCCCCCACCGCCACGACCGGGCCGGACACACCAAACGGCCGCACTCCAGGAGACGGGGAACCGGAGAGGCGGAGGGGAGGAGGGGAACAGACGGAGGACACCGGCGACCGGGCCCCGGCCCCGGGGACGCCGCGGCCGTCGCGGTCCGACCGCCCCGCACCGTCTCCCGCGCCGACCCCGCCACCGGGCAGCGGCACGCCACCGGCGTCGGACCCGGAGCCGGAACCCGACGATCCGGGCCTGTGCGTGCCGGTCATCGGCCTCTGCGTGGACCTGCTCGGCGGCTGACGGACGGACGACGACCGGCGGCCTCGGCCTACGACGACCGACGCCGGGGTTTACGACTCCCCGCCGCCGTCCCGACGGGTGAGCAGCCACGGCTCGACCACACCGAGGCCGCGCACCGGACGCTGCCACATCGGCTGGAGCGCGAAGCGGTACACCGGCGGTTCCTCGCCCTCCTTCTCCGCGGCTGCGGCCTCCTCGGCGGCCGCGGCCTCCGAGGCGGGGGCGTCCCGGGTGCGGATCAGCTCCTCCGCGAAGGCGGTGTCGACGAGGACCGCGTCCTTGGGCGCTATCGAGGTGAGCCGGGAGGCCAGGTTGACGGTCGTGCCGAAGACATCGCCCATCCGGGTGGTGACCGTGCCGAAGGCGATACCGACGCGCAGCTCCGGCATGGTCTCGTCGTTGGCCATCGTCTCGATGAGCCGCAGGGCGATCTCCGCGGCCGTACCGGCGTCGTCGGCGGCGTAGAGCACCTCGTCGCCGAGGGTCTTGACCAGCCGTCCGCCACGCGCGGCCACCAGGTCGGCGGAGGTGGTCTCGAAGGCCTCGACCAGCTCGCCGAGCTCCTCCTCCTCCATCCGCCGGGTCAGCCGCGTGAAGCCGACCAGGTCCGCGAAGCCCACCGCGAGCCGGCGGTCCACCATCTCCTCGTCGTCCCCGGCCTGGATGACCCGGCCGGCCGAGGCGGCCAGCTGGCGCCGCCAGACGTAGACGAGGAACTCCTGCAGTTCGGGAAGGAGCAGCTCGACGATCGGGTACGTCACCTCGGTGCGCGTCATCCCGGGTTCGGGGGGCTCGGTCAGGCCCTCCAGGAAGGAGTCGATCTGCCACTCGGCCAACCGGGCGGTGGTCTGCCCCGTGGACCGGGCGACCTGCACGGCCATCGCCTCGCTGAGCAGCCCCGCCTCCACCAGACCGGCCAGTCGCCGCAGGGCCAGGACGTCGGCCTCGGTGAGCGCCTTGGCCTGGCCGATGTCGGCGAAGCCCATGGCCCGCCAGAAGCGGGAGGCCAGTTCCATGGAGACGCCGGCGCTGCGGGCGGCCTGGAAAGGGGTGTAACGGCGCTCGGCACCCAGGATGAGCCCTTCGAGGCGCAGCGCGAGCGGGTCATCGCCGGGGTCGGCGGAGTCCGGGGCGGGCTCGGGGTCCACCCGGCCGTCCCCGTCCGCGCCGGATCCGGTGTCGTCGACGGTCACGCCTGTTGCCTTTCCGATCTGCCGCGGTCAGGTTCGACCGGCCCCAACTTTACGTCAGGTGTGCCCCAGCTCACTCCCGTGCGTCCCGTACTCCGAGAGTGCCCCGGGGCCGCGCTCACGCCAACCGCAGATGCACGATGTCGCCCGCTCCCACCGGCTCCTGCACCCCCGCCTCCGTCGCGAGGACCAGCCGCCCGTCGCCGTCCACGGCCACCGCCTCCCCCACGAGCGACCGGTCCCCCGGAAGCTCCGCCCGCACCATGCGCCCGAGCGTCGCGCAGCCCGCCGCGTAGGTCTCCTGCAGCCCGCTGGCCGCCGGGTCGCCGCCGGCCTCGCGCCAGCGCCCGTACCAGTCCTCCAGCGACCGCAGCACCCCGCGCAGCAGCGGGTCCCGGTCGGTGTTCACGGCTCCGGCGAGCGCCAGCGACCCGGCCTGCGCGACCGGCAGTTCGTCGGCGCGGAGCGAGACGTTGATGCCGACGCCGATGACGACGCCGTCGTCCCCGGCCCGCTCGAGGAGGATGCCGCCGGCCTTGCGTTCCTCGTCGCCGACGGTCACCAGCAGGTCGTTGGGCCACTTCAGGGCGGTGTCGACGCCCGCGACGCGGGACAGCCCGGTCGCCACGGCGACGCCGGTGAGCAGCGGCAGCCAGCCCCAGCGGGTCACGGGGATCCCGGCGGGCCGCAGCAGTACGGAGAAGAACAGCCCGGAGCGGGCGGGGGCCGTCCACTGCCGGTCCAGGCGCCCGCGCGCGGCGCTCTGCTCCTCGGCGACCAGGACGACACCCTCCGCCAGGTCCCCCTCGGCGGCCCGGGCGACGAGGTCGGAGTTGGTGGACCCGGTGCGCTGCACGACGTCGACCTGCCGCCACAGCCCGCCGTCCCGCACCAGTCCCCGGCGCAGGGCCGTGCTGCTGAGGGGCGGCCGGTCCAGGTCGGACCACCTGTCGCGCGGGGAGCCTGGGGAGTCGGAGGAATCTCGGGGCGTCATGCAACCCACCCTAGGTGTGGGAAACACCGCACTGCCGATCGGAAGGGCCCCTACTACTCTACGAACGAGTAACCGTCCCCCCCTTTTGAGCAGGCAGGGAGCCGCATCCCGATGTCCGAGCCGGAAGAGCAGCAGCCCGACATCCACACGACCGCGGGCAAGCTCGCGGATCTCAGGCGCCGTATCGAGGAAGCGACGCACGCCGGTTCCGCACGCGCCGTCGAGAAACAGCATGCCAAGGGCAAGCTGACGGCTCGTGAGCGCATCGACCTCCTCCTCGACGAGGGCTCCTTCGTCGAGCTGGACGAGTTCGCCCGGCACCGCTCCACCAACTTCGGCCTCGACGCCAACCGCCCCTACGGCGACGGCGTCGTCACCGGTTACGGCACCGTCGACGGCCGCCCCGTCGCCGTCTTCTCCCAGGACTTCACCGTCTTCGGCGGCGCGCTGGGCGAGGTCTACGGCCAGAAGATCGTCAAGGTCATGGACTTCGCGCTGAAGACCGGCTGCCCGGTCGTCGGCATCAACGACTCCGGCGGCGCCCGCATCCAGGAGGGCGTGGCCTCCCTCGGCGCCTACGGCGAGATCTTCCGCCGCAACACCCACGCCTCCGGCGTCATCCCCCAGATCAGCCTGGTCGTCGGCCCGTGCGCGGGCGGCGCGGTGTACTCCCCCGCGATCACCGACTTCACGGTGATGGTCGACCAGACCAGCCACATGTTCATCACAGGACCCGACGTCATCAAGACCGTCACCGGGGAAGACGTCGGCTTCGAGGAGCTGGGCGGCGCCCGCACCCACAACTCCACCTCCGGCGTGGCCCACCACATGGCGGGCGACGAGAAGGACGCCGTCGAGTACGTCAAGCAGCTCCTGTCGTACCTGCCGTCCAACAACCTCTCCGAGCCCCCCGCCTTCCCGGAGGAGGCCGACCTCGCGGTCACGGACGAGGACGCCGAGCTGGACACGATCGTCCCGGACTCGGCGAACCAGCCCTACGACATGCACACCGTCATCGAGCACGTCCTGGACGACGGCGAGTTCTTCGAGACCCAGCCGCTGTTCGCGCCGAACATCCTCACCGGCTTCGGCCGCGTCGAGGGCCGCCCGGTCGGCATCGTCGCCAACCAGCCGATGCAGTTCGCCGGATGCCTGGACATCACCGCCTCCGAGAAGGCGGCCCGCTTCGTGCGCACCTGCGACGCCTTCAACGTCCCCGTCCTCACCTTCGTGGACGTCCCCGGCTTCCTGCCGGGCGTGGACCAGGAACACGACGGCATCATCCGCCGCGGCGCCAAGCTGATCTTCGCCTACGCCGAGGCCACGGTCCCGCTGATCACGGTCATCACCCGCAAGGCCTTCGGCGGCGCCTACGACGTCATGGGCTCCAAGCACCTGGGCGCCGACCTCAACCTGGCCTGGCCCACCGCCCAGATCGCCGTCATGGGCGCCCAGGGCGCGGTCAACATCCTGCACCGCCGCACCATCGCCGACGCCGGTGACGACGCCGAGGCCACCCGCGCCCGCCTGATCCAGGAGTACGAGGACGCCCTCCTCAACCCCTACACCGCCGCCGAACGCGGCTACGTAGACGCGGTGATCATGCCGTCGGACACCCGCCGCCACATCGTCCGCGGCCTGCGCCAGCTGCGCACCAAGCGGGAGAGCCTCCCCCCGAAGAAGCACGGCAACATCCCCCTGTAAGGAGCCGCTGTGACGATCAAGGTCGTACGGGGCAACCCCACCCCGGAAGAACTGGCCGCCGCCCTGACGGTCGTCAGGGCCCGCGCCGCGACGGCAGCCTCGGAACCCACCCCCGAGGCCCCCCGCGACGCCTGGTCCGACCCGTCCCGCATCGCGACCACCCACCTCCCCCAGCCGGGCCCGGTGTCCTGGACCCGCACGTACTGGCCGAGCTGAGCGGAAGCCGACCCAGGGGCGCGGGGCTGTGTCGATTTGCGGCTCCGCCGCGTGGGCGCACGGAAGAGGAACGCCGCGCCCCAAATAAGTACCCGTACTCAAGCCCCGCCCCCCGGCCAAGCCCCACGCTAGTGACATGCTGTGGTCCGACCCCGACAACGAGCCGCCCGAAGAACTGCGCGACACGCAGGACATGCTGCGGCGGCTGAGCGTCTTCCTGGCACTGGCCATGGTCCTCGCGATGATCGTGCTCGGTCTGGGGTGAACCGCCCCGCCCCAGGTGGCTAATGTGACCCCATGACTGCTGCTCAGCCCCGCCGCCGACTCGTCCTCGCCTCCCAGTCCCCGGCCCGGCTCGGCCTGCTGCGCCAGGCCGGACTGGCCCCCGAGGTGTTCGTGAGCGGTGTCGACGAGGAGGCCGTCACCGCCCCCACCCCCGCCGAGCTGGCGCTCGCCCTGGCCGAGGCCAAGGCGTCCGTGGTGGCCGCGAAGCCGGAGGTGCACGGCGCCCTGGTGATCGGCTGCGACTCGGTGCTCGACCTGGACGGCCGGGCGCTCGGCAAGCCGGCGGACGCCGAGGAGGCCACCGCGCGCTGGAAGGCGATGCGCGGCCGGGCGGGCACGCTGCAGACCGGCCACTGCGTCTGGGACACCGCCTCCGGCCGCCACGTCTCGGCGACCGCCTCCACGGTCGTCCGCTTCGGCGAGCCGACCGACGACGAGATCGCCGCCTACGTGGCCTCCGGGGAGCCCCTGTACGTCGCCGGGGCGTTCACCCTGGACGGCCGCTCGGCCCCGTTCATCGACGGCATCGAGGGCGACCACGGGAACGTCATCGGCCTCAGCCTGCCGCTGCTGCGGCGGCTGCTCGCCGACCTCGGGACCGGTATCACGGAGTTGTGGGCGCCGGCGGAGGGCTGACCGGGGAGCCGTCGTCGCCCTTGCCGCCCTCGGTCCGCCGACCGGCCGCGGGCTGCTCGCGGGCGTCGTACGTCATCAGCAGCAGCACGATCAGACCCAGTACGACGATCATGAAGACGAAGGCGCCGGGTCCCACCAGTCCCCAGGAGAAGGCACCGAGCAGCCCGTGCACCACCGCGGCGCTGATCAGGAGGACCCGGCCGAGCCCCGCGGGCGCGCGGTCGCGCAGCGCCACGAGCAGGGCCACCAGGGCGCACAGCGCGAAGTACAGCCCGAAGACGACCCCGCCGATCTTCGAGGAGAGGGACATCATGTCCGGGTCGAGACCGGCCAGGGACATGTCCTGCCGGTCGACGACGGTCGCCAGGAACCAGTTCAGCGCCGCGACGCCGACCGCCTCCACGAAGAGCACGACCGCCACGGCCCACGCCACCGGCCTGCGCACTGGCACCGGTCCCCACCCACCTTCGACCGCTGTCGCACAGGACAACTGTTACTCCAAGTACGTTCGAGACTCCCCGAACGCTACTAACGGGTAAACCTCGCCACAAGGGTTCCGGCACGAGCAAAGAATCATTGGGCCATTAGTAGGGACTCCACAAAGAAACCGAGTGGCCCGCAGCACGCCCTTACAGAGACCTTGACCACATCGGGGGGCTAGGGTTTCCCCCAGGAGTCCTGCGTAGCGCGGTACTACAAGGGCTTTCGTGGGTCGAGCGGGCCTCGAATCACGCTCCGTGTGGGCAAGCTCACCATTGGGGACGGGTCGAAGTGCCGTGTCGGCAGTCCCTAAACTCGGCTTGTTTCAAGGAGGGAGCCTCAATCGTGCGCAAGGTGCTCATCGCCAATCGTGGCGAAATCGCTGTCCGCGTGGCCCGGGCCTGCCGGGACGCCGGGATCGCGAGCGTGGCCGTCTACGCGGACCCGGATCGGGACGCATTGCATGTCCGCGCCGCTGATGAGGCGTTCGCCCTGGGTGGTGACACCCCCGCGACCAGCTATCTGGACATCGAGAAGGTCCTCAAGGCCGCGCGCGAGTCGGGCGCGGACGCCATTCACCCCGGCTACGGATTCCTCTCCGAGAACGCGGAGTTCGCGCAGGCGGTCCTGGACGCCTCTCTGACCTGGATCGGCCCGCCCCCGCAGGCCATCCGGGACCTGGGCGACAAGGTCGCGGCCCGGCACATCGCCCAGCGGGCCGGCGCCCCGCTGGTCGCCGGCACCCCCGACCCGGTCTCCGGCGCGAACGAGGTCGTCGCCTTCGCCAAGGAGCACGGCCTGCCGATCGCGATCAAGGCCGCCTTCGGCGGCGGCGGCCGCGGTCTCAAGGTCGCCCGCACCCTGGAGGAGGTCCCCGAGCTGTACGACTCCGCCGTCCGCGAGGCCGTGGCCGCCTTCGGCCGCGGCGAGTGCTTCGTCGAGCGCTACCTCGACAAGCCCCGTCACGTGGAGACCCAGTGCCTGGCCGACCAGCACGGCAACGTGGTCGTCGTCTCCACCCGTGACTGCTCGCTGCAGCGCCGCCACCAGAAGCTGGTCGAGGAGGCCCCGGCGCCCTTCCTCTCCGACGCCCAGCTGGAGGAGCTGTACGCGTCCTCCAAGGCGATCCTGAAGGAAGCCGGCTACGTCGGCGCCGGCACCGTGGAGTTCCTCGTCGGCATGGACGGCACGATCTCCTTCCTGGAGGTCAACACCCGCCTCCAGGTCGAGCACCCGGTCACCGAGGAGGTCGCCGGCATCGACCTGGTCCGCGAGATGTTCCGCATCGCCGACGGCGAGGAACTCGGCTACGACGACCCCGCCCTGCGGGGCCACTCCTTCGAGTTCCGCATCAACGGCGAGGACCCCGGCCGCGGTTTCCTGCCCGCCCCCGGCACCGTCACCCGCTTCGAGGGCCCCGCCGGTCCGGGCGTGCGCCTGGACGCGGGCGTCGAGTCCGGATCGGTGATCGGCCCGGCCTGGGACTCCCTCCTGGCGAAGCTGATCGTCACCGGCCGCACCCGCAAGGAAGCACTGGAGCGCGCCGCCCGCGCCCTGGACGAGTTCCAGGTCGAGGGCATGGCCACCGCCATCCCCTTCCACCGCACCGTGGTCCGGGACCCGGCCTTCGCTCCCGAACTCACCGGCTCCACCGACCCCTTCACGGTCCACACCCGCTGGATCGAGACGGAGTTCGTCAACGAGATCAAGCCCTTCACCGCCCCCGCGGACGCCGAGGCGGACGAGGAGAGCGGCCGCGAGACGGTCGTCGTCGAGGTCGGCGGCAAGCGCCTGGAGGTCTCCCTCCCCTCCTCGCTCGGCATGTCGCTGGCCCGCACCGGCCTGGCGGCCGGCGCACGTCCCAAGCGCCGCGCGGCCAAGAAGTCCGGCCCCGCCGCCTCCGGCGACACCCTCGCCTCCCCGATGCAGGGCACGATCGTGAAGATCGCCGTCGAGGAGGGCCAGGAGGTCCAGGAGGGCGACCTCATCGTCGTCCTGGAGGCGATGAAGATGGAACAGCCCCTCAACGCCCACAAGTCCGGCACAGTCAAGGGCCTGGGCGCCGAGATCGGCGCGTCCATCACCTCCGGCGCCGCGATCTGCGAGATCAAGGACTGAGGACACCCGCAGCGCACGACAGGGGCGCCCGGCGGACCACATCACATGGTCCGCCGGGCGCCCCTGTCACTGCCCGACGGGACCGCGGGACGCCTACCGGCGGCGCAGGTCGGCGACGCGCGCCCGCTCCGCCCCGCCGCTCTGCTCACCCAGGGCGGCGGCCGAACGCAGCCCCGCACCCGGAACCTGACGGCGCGGCCCCGGAAGCGGCACGTCCCGACGCTGCTGACGCGCCACGGAATCACCCCCCGGGGCCCCCGATGTCCCGGTGCCGTCGGCCGTACCACCCCCTGACGCCCCGGCCACGGCGATCTGCACGCCTTGGTCGGCCAGGGCCTGGAGCTCGGTGGCGGCGCGGTCGTCGTGGCCCGGCGACTCGTCGGTGACCAGACGGGTGATGACGTCGGTGGGCACGGTCTGGAACATGGTGTCCGTACCCAGCTTGGAGTGGTCGGCGAGGACGACGACCTCGGCGGCGGCCTGGACCAGCGCCCGGTCGACGGACGCCGACAGCATGTTGGAGGTGGACAGCCCCCGCTCGGCGGTCAGCCCGCTCCCGGACAGGAAGGCCTTGGAGACCCGCAGCCCCTGGAGGGACTGCTCGGCACCCGACCCCACCAGGGCGTAGTTGGACCCCCTGAGCGTGCCACCGGTCATGACCACCTCGACCCGGTTGGCATGGGCGAGGGCCTGGGCCACCAGCAGCGAGTTGGTGACGACGGTCAGTCCGGGCACCCGCGCGAGCCGGCGGGCCAGCTCCTGCGTCGTCGTACCCGCCCCCACCACGATGGCTTCGCCCTCTTCGACGAGGCCCGCGGCGAGATCGGCGATGGCCGTCTTCTCGGCGGTCGCGAGATGAGACTTCTGCGGAAAGCCGGACTCTCGCGTGAACCCGCCCGGCAGTACCGCACCGCCGTGCCGGCGGTCGAGGAGTCCTTCTGCCTCCAGTGCGCGCACGTCCCGCCGTACGGTCACTTCGGAGGTCTGGACGACGCGGGCGAGCTCACGGAGCGACACGGCCCCGTTCGCTCGCACCATTTCGAGGATCAATTGGCGACGTTCTGCAGCGAACACGAAACTGACAGTAACCCCAACGACCGTCTGCTTTCAGCAGTATGCGCCGAATAACAGAAGTTGTTCGCATGCCACCACCGGAAGTGGTATACGGGCCTACCCCGGCCGCCTATGCCGCCCGCAAGCGCCGCAACTCCCCGTGACCAGCGGGGAGTCATTTCCGGCCGCGCCCGCCGGACTACTGCTCCCCGCCGGCCTTCCGGGTGTGCAACTGCCGTGCCACCTCCGCGATCGACCCCGACAGCGAGGGATACACGGTGAAGGCGTTGGCGATCTGCTCGACCGTCAGATTGTTGTCGACGGCGATCGAGATGGGATGAATGAGCTCCGAAGCACGCGGCGCCACCACGACACCACCCACCACGATCTCGGTCCCGGGCCGGCAGAAGATCTTGACGAAGCCGTCCCGGATGCCCTGCATCTTGGCGCGCGGGTTGCGCAGCAGCGGCAGCTTCACCACCCGGGCGTCGATCTTGCCCGCGTCCACGTCGGCCTGCGAGTACCCGACGGTGGCGATCTCGGGGTCGGTGAAGACGTTGGCGGAGACGGTCTTCAGGTTCAGCGGGGTCACGGCGTCGCCCAGGAAGTGGTACATGGCGATCCGCCCCTGCATCGCCGCCACCGAGGCCAGCGCGAAGACACCGGTGACGTCACCGGCGGCGTACACACCGGGAGCCGAGGTCCGCGAGACCCGGTCGGTCTTGATGTGCCCGGAGTCCTTGAGCCGCACCCCGGCGTCCTCCAGCCCCATCCCCTCCGTGTTGGGAATGGCGCCGACGGCCATCAGACAGTGCGACCCGCCGATGACCCGCCCGTCCGACAGCGTCACCTCGACCCGGTCCCCCACCCGCTTGACGGACTGGGCCCGCGACCGCGACATGACGTTCATGCCGCGCCGCCGGAACACGTCCTCCAGCACGGCCGCCGCGTCCGGGTCCTCACCGGGCAGCACCCGGTCCCGCGACGACACGAGCGTGACCCGCGACCCCAGCGCCTGATAGGCACCGGCGAACTCGGCGCCGGTGACACCCGACCCCACCACGATCAGCTCTTCGGGCAGCTCCTCCAGGTCGTACACCTGGGTCCAGTTCAGGATCCGCTCACCGTCGGGCCGCGCGTCCGGCAGCTCCCGCGGATGTCCACCGGTGGCGATGAGCACCGCGTCCGCGGTCAGCGTCTCCTCACTCCCGTCGGCGGCCCGCACCACGACCTTCCGCGAACCGTCGAGCCCCTGCATGCCCTCCAGCCGCCCGCGCCCGCGCATGACCCGCGCGCCCGCCCGCGTCACGGAGGCGGTGATGTCGTGCGACTGCGCCAGCGCGAGCCGCTTCACCCGCCGGTTGACCTTGCCCAGATCGACGCCCACCACCCGGGCGGCCTGCTCCATGGGCGGGGTGTCGTCGGCGACGATGATCCCCAGCTCCTCGTAGGAGGAGTCGAAGGTGGTCATCACCTCAGCCGTGGCGATGAGGGTCTTGGACGGCACGCAGTCGGTCAGCACCGACGCCCCGCCCAGACCGTCGCAGTCGACGACGGTCACCTCCGCGCCGAGCTGAGCGGCCACCAGCGCCGCTTCGTATCCGCCGGGTCCGCCACCAATGATCACGATCCGAGTCACGTACCCCATTGTCCCGCACCCCTCAACGAGAGGCCGCCCGGGGCCGCCACCGTTACGACAGCGATGCCCGACAGCCCTGCCGTACCCTTCCCCTCATGTCGCTCTACGCCGCTTACGCCGGCAACCTCGACGCGCGGCTGATGACCCGCCGCGCCCCCCACTCGCCGCTGCGCGCCACCGGCTGGCTGAACGGGTGGCGGCTGACCTTCGGGGGCGAGCACATGGGCTGGGAGGGCGCACTGGCGACCCTCGTGGAGGACCCGATCTCCCAGGTCTTCGTGTCCCTCTACGACATCGCCCCCATGGACGAGGACTCCCTCGACCGCTGGGAGGGCGTGGGCCTGGACATCTACCGCCGCACCCGGGTCCGCGCGCACACCCTGGAGGGCGAGGAGGGCGCCTGGACCTACGTCCTGAACGCCTACGAGGGCGGCCTGCCCTCCGCCCGCTACCTGGGCGAGGTGGCGGACGCCGCCGAATCGGCCGGCGCCCCCCACGACTACGTGATGGAACTCCGCAAGCGCCCCTGCTGAGGGCCACCCTCGTCAAAACCTCCAACCCAAAAACCACCATCCCGTGACCTCCGCCATCTACGCGCGTAGCCGCAAACCGGCTACCCTCTTCGGCGTGAACGCATCTCTTCTTCCGGACGACATCCAGGGCGACCCGTACGCCGCCGCCGACGCCGCCGCGGCCCGCCTGCGCGAACTCACCGGCGCCGAGACCCACGACGTCGCCCTAGTGATGGGCTCCGGCTGGGCACCGGCCGTGGACGCCCTGGGCGCGCCCGAGGCCGATCTCCAGGTCACCGACCTGCCGGGCTTCCCCCAGCCCGCAGTGGAGGGGCACGGCGGCAGGATCCGCTCGTACTCCATCGGCGACAAGCGCGCGCTGGTCTTCCTGGGCCGCACCCACTACTACGAGGGCCACGGCGTGGCGGCCGTCTCCCACGGCGTCCGCACCGCCGTGGCGGCCGGCGCCAAGACGATCATCCTGACCAACGGCTGCGGCGGCCTGCGCGAGGGCATGCGCCCCGGCCAGCCGGTCCTGATCAGCGACCACATCAACCTCACCGCCACCTCCCCCATCGTCGGCGCCAACTTCGTCGACCTCACCGACCTCTACTCCCCGCGCCTGCGCGCCCTGTGCAAGGAGGTCGACGCCACGCTGGAGGAGGGCGTCTACGCCCAGTTCCCCGGCCCGCACTACGAGACCCCGGCCGAGATCCGCATGGCCCGCGTCATCGGTGCCGATCTGGTGGGCATGTCGACGGTCCTGGAGGCGATCGCGGCCCGCGAGGCCGGGGCGGAGGTGCTGGGCATCTCCCTGGTCACCAACCTCGCCGCCGGCATGACGGGCGAGCCCCTCAACCACGAGGAGGTCCTCCAGGCGGGCCGCGACTCCGCCGCCCGCATGGGAAAGCTGCTCACGCAGGTGCTGGGTCGGCTGTAGCAACGCGGTTCACTGATCCGGCGTCGTACAGCTGCCCGGAGCGGGTATGGGCGCCGGGGGGGACGCAGCCCGGCGTTGCCGCCGCGCCCACCCGTGCCGCCTGGGGGTACCTCCCAGGCCGTTCAGGCACTGGGGGAGGCACGACTGCCCGCAGCTGGGGCGGGAGAGCCGCGCACGGCGGGACGGGCCCCACAGGGATGGCGGCCCGCAGCCGCGTACGGCGGGAAGGGGCCGTGTCGGGGGGTGTCCGCCCGCAGCGGTTGGCGCGTCAACGGAGTTCACTTCTGTGTCCGACCGATTCCGCGCCGTTCCGAGGACGGACACCCCCCGGCGCGGCCCCGCCCCACCCACCGAACCCAAGGCGCTACGCGCACCCCCACCGAACCCGCACAGGCGCCGCAGGCACCCCACACACCACCCGACACCCGACACCCGACACCCGACACCCGAGAGGCTGACCGACGTGCAAGACGTGCAAGACGACCTCCTCGCACGAGCCAAGGCATGGCTGGCCGAGGACCCCGACGCGGACACCCGCGCCGAACTCGCCCGCCTCATCGAGGCCGAGGACCACGCCGAGCTCACCGCACGCTTCACCGGCACCCTCCAGTTCGGCACCGCGGGCCTGCGCGGCGAACTCGGCGCCGGCCCGATGCGCATGAACCGCTCGGTCGTCATCCGCGCCGCCGCCGGCCTCGCCGCGTACCTCAAGAAGCAGGGGACCCCCCACGGGGACGACACGGCCGGCCTGGTCGTCATCGGCTACGACGCCCGCCACAAGTCCGCGGACTTCGCCCGCGACACCGCCGCCGTGATGACCGGCGCCGGCCTCCGGGCGGCCGTACTCCCCCGCCCCCTCCCCACCCCCGTCCTCGCCTTCGCGATCCGGCACCTCGGCGCCGTCGCCGGGGTGGAGGTCACCGCCAGCCACAACCCGCCCCGCGACAACGGCTACAAGGTCTACCTCGGCGACGGCTCCCAGATCGTGCCCCCCGCCGACGCCGAGATCGCCGCCGAGATCGACGCCGTGCGCACCCTCCACGACGTCCCCCGCCCCGAAGCCGGCTGGCAGACCCTCGACGACGACGTCCTCGACGCCTATCTCACCCGCACGGACGCCGTCCTCGCCCCCGGCTCCCCCCGCACCGCCCGCACCGTCTACACCGCGATGCACGGCGTCGGCAAGGACCCCCTCCTCGCCGCCTTCGCCCGGGCCGGCTTCCCGCGGCCCGCGCTCGTCACCGAGCAGGCCGACCCCGACCCGGACTTCCCCACCGTCGCCTTTCCCAACCCGGAGGAGCCCGGCGCGATGGACCTCGCCTTCGCGAAGGCGAGGGAGACCGACCCCGACCTGGTCATCGCCAACGACCCGGACGCGGACCGCCTCGCGGTGGCCGTACCCGACCCCACGGACGCCGCCGGCTGGCGCATGCTCCGGGGCGACGAGGTCGGCGCCCTCCTCGCCGCCCACCTGGTCACCCGCGGAGCGCACGGCACGTTCGCGGAGTCGATCGTCTCGTCGTCCCTCCTCGGCCGCATCGCCGCGAAGGCGAACCTCCCGCACGTGGAGACCCTCACCGGCTTCAAGTGGATCGCCCGGGCCGAGAACATCCGCTACGGCTACGAGGAGGCCCTCGGCTACTGCGTCGACCCGGAGGGCGTCCGCGACAAGGACGGCATCACCGCGGCGCTGCTGATCACGGAGCTGGCTTCCACCCTGAAGGAAGCCGACCGCACCCTCCTCGACCTCCTGGACGACCTCGCCGTGGAGCACGGCCTGCACGCCACCGACCAGCTCTCGGTGCGCGTGGAGGACCTCTCCCTCATCGCCGCCGCGATGCACCGCCTGCGCGAACAGCCCCCGACGGCCCTCGCGGACCTCCCCGTCACCAAGGCGGAGGACCTCAGCCGGGGCACGGACACCCTCCCGCCCACCGACGGCCTGCGCTACACGCTCGACGGCGCCCGGGTGATCGTCCGCCCGAGCGGCACGGAGCCCAAGCTGAAGTGCTACCTGGAGGTGGTCGTCCCGGTGGCCACGCACGCCGGCCTCCCGGCCGCCCGGGCGAAGGCGACGGACCTGCTGACGGCGCTCAAGCGCGACTTCTCGACGGCGGCGGGCATCTAGAAAAACCGGGGGTGCCTCAAAGGCATCCCCGGTTTACCCACCCGCTTCACCCACCCGCACCGAACACTCCACCCGCACCGGACCGGTGGACACCTCACCCCACCCCGAACAGCACCCCGAGCGCCACCGCCCCGGCGACCACCGGCACGAGGATCTCGTACGCCCACCGCACCGTCACTTCACCCTGCGAGCCCTCGGCATCCTTCCGCGCCTCCCACAGCTCGCGCAGTTCGTCCATGATCTTGTCGGCCTCGGCCCGCACCGGCCCCTCCGCCCCCACGGCGGCGGCCCCGGCCCCGCCGCCCCGGGAGCCGAACTGCCCCATGCCACCGAGCACACTCCCCCGCCGGCCCCCGCCACCGGCAGCACCGGCAACCCGCCGGTCCTCCCGCCGCGCGGCCCTCTTGCGCCCGCGCAGCGAGACCGGGATGGACCACAGCTGGTACTTGGCGCCACCCTCGGTGAAGACCTCGTTCGTGTACCCGGACCGGAACGACCCGACCCGCGCCCAGGGAAGCACGATCACGCGGAACGGATTGCGCACCCGCAGCCGGTCGTCGTTCGCGAACACGGCGGGCCGCACGGTGTACGCGGCGACGAGCGGCACGAGGAAGACCAGCGCCGCGAGCGCCTTCCAGCGGGTGTCCCCCTCGCCCGAGACCAGGGCGTCGATGCCGAGCCACAGCGCGAGGGCGAGTACCAGCACGCCGCCGGAGATACCCGCGGGCGAGCGGTAGGCCCGGTCCTTGGACACGGGTCCCGGCGGCTGCGGCGAGGATGACTGGGGCTCCGGCGTGCTCATGCTGCCGATTGTGCCCGACCGGCCGCCCGACGCTCACATGCGGTGCCGGTACATCGGACGAGCCCGGGGGCTGTACAGACCGCTACGCGCGTAGATATGCTCACCTGGTGACCATGCCCACCACTGCACCCGCCGCCGACGGACCCGCACAGGGCCCCGTAAACGGACCCGCTCAAGGATTCGCCGACGTCACCGCGTCCGACAGCACCCTGCGCCGCTTCCTCCACGGACTGCCCGGCGTCGACACGGTCGGTCTGGAGGCGCGCGCCGCTTCCCTCGGCACCCGTTCCATCAAGACCACCGCGAAGGCGTACGCCCTCGACCTCGCCATCTCGATGGTCGACCTGACGACGCTGGAAGGCGCGGACACCCCGGGCAAGGTCCGGGCGCTCGGCGCGAAGGCGGTCCGCCCCGACCCGACCGACCGCACGGCCCCCGCCACCGCCGCCGTCTGCGTGTACCCCGACATGGTGCCCACGGCCAAGGAAGCCGTCGCCGGCTCCGGTGTGAAGGTCGCCTCGGTCGCCACCGCCTTCCCGGCCGGCCGCGCCTCGCCGGCCGTCAAGCTGGCCGACGTGCGCGAGGCCGTGACGGCGGGCGCGGACGAGGTCGACATGGTCATCGACCGCGGCGCGTTCCTCGCCGGGCACTACATGAAGGTGTACGACGAGATCACCGCCGTACGCGAGGCCTGCGGTACGGCCGCCCGCCTGAAGGTCATCTTCGAGACCGGCGAGCTGTCGACGTACGACAACATCCGTCGCGCGAGCTGGCTCGGCATGCTGGCCGGGGCGGACTTCATCAAGACGTCCACCGGCAAGGTCGCGGTCAACGCCACACCCGCCAACACCCTCCTGATGCTGGAGGCGGTCCGCGACTTCCGCGCCCAGACCGGTGTCCAGGTGGGCGTGAAGCCGGCCGGCGGCATCCGCACCGCGAAGGACGCGATCAAGTTCCTGGTCCTGGTCAACGAGACGGCGGGCGAGGACTGGCTGGACAACCACTGGTTCCGCTTCGGCGCCTCCTCGCTGCTGAACGACCTGCTGATGCAGCGCCAGAAGCTGGCCACAGGCCGTTACTCCGGCCCCGACTACGTGACGGTGGACTGATCACCATGGCACCTGTTTTCGAGTACGCCCCGGCGCCCGAGTCCCGCGCGGTCGTCGACATCGCCCCCTCCTACGGCCTGTTCATCGACGGCGAGTTCACCGAGGCGGCCGACGGCAAGGTCTTCAAGACCGTCTCCCCCGCCACCGAGGAGGTCCTCTCCGAGGTCGCCGAGGCCGGTGAGGCGGATGTCGACCGCGCCGTGAAGGCCGCCCGCAAGGCCTTCGAGAAGTGGTCGGCGCTGCCCGGCGCGGAGCGCGCGAAGTACCTCTTCCGCATCGCCCGCATCATCCAGGAACGCAGCCGCGAGCTGGCCGTCCTGGAGACCCTGGACAACGGCAAGCCGATCCGGGAGACCCGGGACGCGGACCTCCCCCTGGTGGCGGCGCACTTCTTCTACTACGCGGGCTGGGCCGACAAGCTCGACCACGCCGGCTACGGCGCGGACCCCCGCCCCCTGGGCGTGGCGGGCCAGGTCATCCCCTGGAACTTCCCGCTCCTGATGCTGGCGTGGAAGATCGCCCCGGCGCTCGCCACCGGCAACACGGTGGTGCTGAAGCCCGCCGAGACGACCCCCCTGTCCGCCCTGTTCTTCGCGGACATCTGCCGCCAGGCCGGGCTCCCCCGGGGCGTCGTCAACATCATCACCGGCGACGGCCGCGCCGGAGCGGCGCTGACCGCCCACCCCGACGTGAACAAGGTCGCCTTCACCGGCTCCACGGCCGTCGGCAAGCAGATCGCGCGCACGGTGGCGGGCACCCGCAAGAAGCTCACCCTGGAGCTGGGCGGCAAGGGCGCCAACATCGTCTTCGACGACGCCCCGATCGACCAGGCCGTCGAGGGTATCGTCAACGGCATCTTCTTCAACCAGGGCCAGGTCTGCTGCGCGGGCTCCCGCCTCCTGGTGCAGGAGTCGATCCACGACGAGCTGCTCGACTCCCTCAAGCGGCGGCTCACCACGCTGCGCCTGGGCGACCCCCTGGACAAGAACACGGACATCGGCGCGATCAACTCCGCCGAGCAGCTGGCCCGTATCACCGCCCTCGCGGACCAGGGCGAGGCGGAGGGCGCCGAACGCTGGTCGCCGGCCTGCGAACTCCCCTCCTCCGGCTACTGGTTCGCCCCGACGCTCTTCACCAACGTCACCCAGGCGCACACGGTCGCCCGCGACGAGATCTTCGGCCCGGTCCTGTCCGTGCTCACCTTCCGCACGCCGGACGAGGCGGTCGCCAAGGCCAACAACACCCCGTACGGCCTGTCGGCGGGCATCTGGACGGAGAAGGGCTCGCGCATCCTGGCGGTCGCGAACAAGCTCCGCGCGGGCGTGATCTGGTCCAACACGTTCAACAAGTTCGACCCGACGTCGCCGTTCGGCGGCTACAAGGAGTCGGGCTTCGGCCGCGAGGGCGGCCGCCACGGCCTGGAGGCATACCTCGATGTCTGAGAAGACCGAAAAGACCGAACCGCGACTCTCGGTCTTCAAGACCTACAAGCTGTACGTCGGCGGGAAGTTCCCGCGTTCCGAGAGCGGCCGGGTGTACGAGGTGACCGACGCAAAGGGCAAGTGGCTGGCGAACGCCCCCCTCTCCTCCCGCAAGGACGCCCGTGACGCGGTGGTCGCCGCGCGCAAGGCGTTCGGCGGCTGGTCCGGCGCGACGGCGTACAACCGTGGCCAGATCCTCTACCGCGTCGCCGAGATGCTGGAGGGCCGCCGCGACCAGTACGTCGCGGAGGTCGCCGACGCCGAGGGCCTGTCGAAGTCGAAGGCGGCGGCGCAGGTGGACGCCGCGATCGACCGCTGGGTCTGGTACGCGGGCTGGACCGACAAGATCGCCCAGGTGGTCGGCGGCGGCAACCCGGTCGCGGGCCCCTTCTTCAACCTCTCCTCCCCGGAGCCGACGGGCGTCGTCGCCGTCCTGGCCCCGCAGGAGTCGTCCTTCCTGGGCCTGGTCTCCGTGATCGCCCCGGTCATCGCCACGGGCAACACCGCGGTCGTGGTGGCGTCGGAGAAGTCTCCCCTGCCCGCCCTGTCCCTGGGCGAGGTCCTGGCCACCTCCGACCTCCCCGGCGGCGTGGTCAACATCCTCTCCGGCCGTACGGCCGAGATCGCCGCCCCGCTCGCCGCCCACCAGGACGTCAACGCGATCGACCTCGCGGGCGCCGACGAGACGCTGGCGAAGGAGCTGGAGATCGCCGCGGCGGACAACCTGAAGCGCGTCCTGCGTCCACAGCCTGTGGACAACGCCGACTGGTCGGCGACCCCGGGCACCGACCGCATGACGGCGTTCCTGGAGACCAAGACCGTCTGGCACCCGACGGGTGCGCTGGGCGCGTCCGGTTCCTCGTACTGAGGCACCACCGCGCCCGACCACCGGCGAGCCGCGCCCTCCCACCGTCCGGGGAGGGCGCGGCTCTTCGTCTGCCGCGGGGCGGGCGGGGATCAGCGCAGCAGTTCGGTCGCCTGCCCCACCACCGGCACGGACCCGAGGGACTGGGCCTGGGCGACCGGGCCGGTCAGGGCCGTCGAGGTCAGCGGCTGGAAGTCGGCGACCTTGGTGCCGACGCCGTTGTCCAGCGGGTCGACTCCGGTGCCGGCCAGCGGGTTCGGCTTGAGGTCGGCGACCGGGCCGGTGACGTAGCCGACGATGCCGGTCACCGCCTGGACGCCCGCCTGCGGGTCGATGTTGCCCAGCGAGGTGGGGCGGGTGTGGGCCAGGCCGGCGATCGTCTCGCCGCTGTCGGCGGAAGCCGTCGCCGCTCCGGCCGCCAGGGCGGCCCCGGCGGTCGCGAGGGCGACCAGGGCGCGCTGGGCGTGCGGGGTGCGGGGGGACGCGTGTCGGGCCATCGGTGCTGCCACCTCTTGGTGTGGATTGCCAGGGACTGCCCTGATAACAGTGCGGACCGTGATCAGGTCACCGCGCAGCGCCACCGAGATGTGACGAGCGCTGCAAAGTCCACCCGCGGGGTCGTACGACGGCCGTTCGATGCCTCAGACTGGTGTCCCGTGAGCTCCCATCCGCCCATACCGACGCGAGTCGTGCTGCTCTGCGGCCCTTCCGGCTCCGGCAAGTCCCTCCTCGCCGCGCACTCCGGCCTCCCGGTGCTGCGCCTCGACGACTTCTACAAGGAGGGCACCGACCCGACACTGCCGACGGTCCCGCTCAGTTCCGACATCGACTGGGACCATCCGGCGTCGTGGGACGCGGACGCGGCGGTCGCCGCCATCGGGGAACTGTGCCGCACGGGGCGTACCGGCGTGCCCGTCTACGACATCTCGCTGAGTGCCCGCACCGGCGAGACGACGGTCGACATCGGGCGGACGCCGCTGTTCCTCGCGGAGGGCATCTTCGCCGCCGAACTGGTGGACCGCTGCCGGGAGCTGGGCGTGCTGGCCGACGCGCTGTGCCTGAGCCGGGGCCCGCTGACGACGTTCCGCCGCCGGTTCCTGCGGGACCTGCGCGAGGGCCGCAAGTCCGTGCCGTTCCTGCTGCGCAGGGGCTGGCGGCTGATGCGGCTGGAGCGGTCGGTCATCGCCCGGCAGACGGCCCTGGGCGCCCACGCCTGCGACCGGGACGAGGCGATGGGCCGGTTGGCCGCCGCGGCGGCGGGCCGGTGCGCCACCAGCCGTACGGTGGTGTAACGCCTGCTCACGCACGCGGAAGCGGGACTGGATGGACCCCCCGGCCCTCCAGTCCCGCTCCCTTTCCACTCCCCCGTGATCCCCGTCCCCCGTGGTCCCCCGTTGTTCCCCCGTGGTGCTTCCCCGTGAGTAAGAGCCCGGTCGTCTCCCCCTGATACACCCGGCTCGGAACTTTTTTCACGGGGCCCCGTCCCCTCGGACCGGTCGACCCGGCCCGTACCTTCAGGCGACCAGTTCGCCGAAGGCGTCCTCCTGGTCACGGCCGAAGCTGAGGACCTCGTCCTCGCGCAGCCGGCGCAGCGAGCGCCAGATGCTGGACTTCACCGTGCCGACACTGATGTCGAGGATGTCCGCGATCTCCGGGTCCGTACGGCCCTCGTAGTAGCGCAGGACCAGCATGGTGCGCTGGAGCTCGGGCAGCCGGGCCAGCGCCTGCCACAGGACCGTGCGCAGCTCGGTGCCGCGCATCGCGTCCATGTCGCCGGGCGTCTCCGGCAGTTCCTCGGTCGGGTACTCGTTGAGCTTGCGGCGCCGCCAGGCGCTGATGTGCAGGTTGGTCATGGTCCGGCGGAGGTATCCGCCGACCGCCGCCTTGTCACTGATCCGGTCCCACGCCCGGTAGGTCGAGAACAGCGCGCTCTGCAGCAGGTCCTCGGCCTCGAAGCGGTCGCCGGTGAGGTGGTAGGCCGTCGCGTACAGGGAGGAGCGGCGTTCCCGGACGTAGGCGGTGAACTCCGCCTCCGACAGGGAACGGTGCTCCCCCTGGTCCCCCGTGTTCCCCGTTTCCCCCGTGTTCGCGTCAACCACCGTCATGTACACGGTGTGCTGACGCCCGGTGCCGCGAGCGCACCCCCGCCCGCTCACGGCACCGGACTTCTCGGAACCCCGGTGTGCGTGCACGTCGTGCAGACGCGTGACCACTGCGCTGGTGTTGGTGCCCTTCAGCGTGTTCATCTCGCGCCCCCCCGTCGTGGACTGCCGGTTGCTTGTGACGAAAAGCCTGCCGCGGCGACTTCATGGCCGTGTCCGCCGACTGTCACAGAGCTGTCACAGGGGTCCGTCACGTCTGCGGCACCCTTCCTTCACAGGGTCCGGCGGCGTCCTGGGGCCCCAACCGCACCCACGGGTCGAACACCCACCCCCTCATGGGCCAGAATGAGCGCGTGCCTTCCCTGTTGCTGATCGAGGACGACGACGCCATCCGCACGGCCCTGGAGCTCTCCCTGACCCGCCAGGGCCACCGGGTGGCCACCGCTGCCAGTGGTGAGGACGGTCTGAAGCTGTTGCGCGAGCAGCGGCCGGACCTGATCGTGCTGGACGTGATGCTGCCCGGCATCGACGGTTTCGAGGTGTGCCGCCGCATCCGGCGCACCGACCAGCTGCCGATCATCCTGCTGACCGCGCGCAACGACGACATCGACGTGGTCGTCGGTCTCGAGTCGGGCGCCGACGACTACGTCGTCAAACCCGTCCAGGGCCGGGTGCTCGACGCCCGGATCCGGGCCGTGCTGCGGCGCGGGGAGCGGGAGTCCACCGACTCGGCGAGCTTCGGCAGCCTGGTCATCGACCGTTCCGCGATGACCGTGACGAAGAACGGCGAGGACCTCCAGCTGACGCCGACCGAGCTGCGCCTGCTCCTCGAACTGAGCCGGCGGCCGGGACAGGCGCTGTCCCGGCAGCAGTTGCTGCGCCTGGTGTGGGAGCACGACTACCTCGGTGACTCCCGGCTGGTGGACGCGTGCGTGCAGCGGCTGCGCGCCAAGGTCGAGGACGTGCCCTCGTCCCCGACCCTGATCCGTACCGTGCGCGGTGTCGGCTACCGGCTGGATCCGCCTCAGTGACACGGGAACACCAGGGGGGTACCCGCGGCCTGGCCGCGGCTCGCAAGGGATTCTGGTCCGGGCTGCGCTTCACCAGCCTGCGCCTGAGGCTGGTCCTCGTCTTCGGCCTGGTGGCGCTCACCGCCGCCGTGTCCGCGTCCGGCATCGCGTACTGGCTGAACCGGGAGGCGGTGCTGACCCGCACCCAGGACGCCGTGCTGCGGGACTTCGAGCAGGAGATGCAGAACCGGGCGGGCGCGCTGCCCGAGCACCCCACGCAGGACGAGTTGCAGCACACCGCCGGTCAGATGGCCAACAGCAGCCAGCGGTTCGGCGTGCTGCTGGTCGCCGAGGACGCCGACGGCGGAGCCGTGTACGCCAGTTCGGGCGGTCTGGGCGGCTTCGCGCTGTCCGACGTGCCGGAGTCGCTGCGCACGGCGGTGAACAGGGAGCAGAAGGTCACCTCGGCCAACAAGCACCCCTACCACTTGTACTGGCAGCGGATCACCGACGACGACACCCCGTACCTGGTGGCCGGCACGAGGGTGATCGGCGGCGGGCCGACCGGCTACATGCTCAAGTCGCTGGAGCCCGAGGCCAAGGACCTGAACTCGCTCGCCTGGTCGCTGGGGATCGCCACCGCGCTCGCCCTGCTCGGTTCCGCGCTGCTCGCGCAGGCCCTGGCGACGACCGTGCTGAAGCCCGTGCACCGGCTCGGGGTCGCGGCGCGGCGGCTGGGCGAGGGGAAGCTGGACACCCGGCTGCGGGTGTCCGGCACCGACGAACTGGCCGATCTGTCCCGGACGTTCAACAGCGCCGCCGAGAACCTGGAGAAGCGGGTCGCGGACATGGCCGGCCGCGAGCAGGCCTCCCGGCGCTTCGTCGCGGACATGAGCCACGAGCTGCGTACGCCGCTGACGGCGCTCACCGCGGTGACGGAGGTGCTGGAGGAGGAGCTGGAGTTCGCCGGCGAGGGCGAGGGCGGGAGTTTCGACCCGATGGTCGAGCCCGCCGTACGGCTGGTGGTGAGCGAGACGCGGCGGCTGAACGACCTGGTGGAGAACCTGATGGAGGTCACCCGCTTCGACGCGGGCACCGCCCGCCTGGTCCTGGACGACGTGGACGTCGCCGACCAGATCACCGCCTGCATCGACGCCCGAGCCTGGCTGGACGCCGTCGAGCTGGAGGCCGAGCGGGGCATCCACGCCCGGCTGGACCCGCGCCGCCTGGACGTCATCCTGGCCAACCTGATCGGCAACGCGCTCAAGCACGGCGGGTCGCCGGTGCGGGTGTCCGTGTCGCGGGCGGACGACGAGGTCGTCATCCGGGTGCGGGACAACGGTCCTGGCATCCCCGAGGACGTCCTGCCGCACGTCTTCGACCGTTTCTACAAGGCGAGCGCCTCCCGGCCGCGCTCCGAGGGCAGCGGCCTCGGCCTGTCCATCGCCCTGGAGAACGCGCACATCCACGGCGGCGGGATCACCGCCGAGAACGCCCCGGAGGGTGGTGCGGTGTTCACGCTGCGGCTGCCGCAGGACCCGTCACCGCCCGCCGACGAGGAGGCCGAGGACACGGCGGGGGCCGCGGGCGACGGGAGCAAGGGCAAGGACGCGAAGGGACAGGTCTGATGACCGTACGCCGGCTGCCGGCCCTCTCCGGGCTCCTGGTACTGGCCCTGCTGCTGACCGGGTGCGGCATCCGCGCCACCGAGGTGCCCACGGACTACGGTCCCGCGCCCTCGCGGGTGCGCTGCTCGCTCGCCGAGCCGGACGCGTCGACGTCGGCCACGCCCGGTCTGTCCGCGCAGGTGTTCCTGCTGTGCGGTTCGTCGCTGGTGGCCGTGGACCGCACGGTGCGGGTGCCGGACGGCGCCGCGGACTCGGGGCGGCGCGTGCTGGTGGCCCAGGGGCTGCTGGACGAGCTGGCGGCGCAGCCGTCGGCCGCGGAGAAGGAGGCCGGGTACACCTCGGACGTGCGCCACGGGATCACGGTGACGGGACCGCGCTCGGGCGACCCCGAGGACACGCTGCGGCTGAGCACCGCTCCGGACGACCTCACCTCGTACGCCCTCGCGCAGGTGGTGTGCACGTTCTCCGACTCGGCCGCGGCCGAGGGCGACGGCTCGGTGATCCTGGCCGGGCCCGCCGACCGGTCCGCCCGCCGCTATTCCTGCACGGACGAGGTCCGGGCCCGGCCCGGCAGCAACGAACCGCCGGCCGACGAGGTCTCGGGCGGCTGACGGACGGCCCCGCGGGCCCATGTGGCGCAAGCCTCACCCTTGCGGGTGGGGGCCCGGAACCGCGCACGGCGGGGGACGCGTCTAGGGGGACGTGCAGCGTCATGGGTTCCTCGGCGGCAGCGCCGCGCTCCGCATCCGTGCGACAGGAAGTGTTCTCCTGGTCGCACATCTCGCGTTCGTCGCCTGGTTTGCGCTGCGGCCGCTGGACGTCCCCTGGGTGCTGCCGCCGAACGTGCGGCCCTTCGCGGGGATCCGCGCCGACCTGGCGCTGGGCGGGCCCGCGGCGGCTCGTTCGCTGGGCGGGGGGCTGGTCCTGCTGGCACCGCTCGGCGTCCTGCTGCCGATGGCCGGCGGGCGGCTGCACGTCTCGCCGCTGGCGTCCCTGCTGCGCACCACGGCCGCTGCCGCCCTGCTGTCGGTGGGCATCGAGCTGCTGCAGACCGGGGTGCCCGGTCAGGTCGTCGACATCGACTCGGTGCTGCTGAACACCGTGGGGGTGGCCCTGGCGCACCTCGCCGTGGTCCCGGCGGGCCGGGCCCGGATCCGTCGCTGGTACCGGCAGGCCGGGCGGGAGGGTGTCCCCCAGGAGGAGCCCGCTCAGGGTCGGACCCCGACGATTCCCAGGGTCGGTATCGCCCCGTAGAGCGACGCTTTGTGCCGTTCGTCTCCGTAGCGTGGAGGGCAGATGAAGGGGAAGCCGGAAGGCGGCCCCACCCACACGCTCACGAAGGAGCCGCGATGTCCCGCCTCGCCCGCCCCACCAACGGCCGCATGATCGGCGGAGTGTGCGCCGCGCTGGCCCGGCGCTTCGGCACCTCCAACGGCACGATGCGGGTGATCTTCCTGGTCTCCTGCCTGCTGCCCGGCCCGCAGTTCCTGCTCTACCTGGCCCTGTGGATCCTGCTCCCGTCCGAGGAGAAGGCCGCCCGCACGGCCTGGTGAGCCACGTACCTCCCTCTGGTACGCCGATGGGGCGCACCCGGCGAAACCGGGTGCGCCCCGTCGGCGCGTGGGCGGGAGGCGGGTCAGCCGCCCAGCGGCAGGCCGTTGACCGGCAGGCCCTGGGTGGGCAGCCCCTTCAGCGGCACTCCGCCGAGCAGCTTGGCGACCGGCTCGGTCGGTCCCTCGGCGAGCTGCTCGGCGACCACCTGCTCGACGACCGGCTGCGCGGCGGTCAGACCGGTGTGGGAGACCTTGCGGCCCTGCTCCAGCACGTTGCCCGCGCCGGGCGCCACCTGGGAGACGGTCTCCGCGGGGAGGGTGCGGGCGACGGAGTCCACCGTCTGCGCGGTGTCGGGGAGCTCGGGGGCCGCGGTGGCCGCGCCCGCGCCGGCGGCGGCGAAGGCGGCGCCGAGGGCGGCGACACCGAGGGTCTTGGCAGCAGACTGCTTCATGGAAATGCGTCCTCGTGGTGGGGTGACGGGGATGTGAGCGGTGCTCGACCGTAAACACGCTTCACCCCCGGCGGCAAACATCGAAATGCGGACGGATTGTGAAAGCCCACCCGCGTTTCCGTATTACCGTCACCCCGCACTCAGCCCTCGGATGCCGAAGAACCGCTGGTCGAAGCCGTCTGCTGGAACAGCCATTCGGACTTCAGCTCCGCATATCCGGGCTTGATGACGTCATTGATCATGGCCAGTCGTTCATCGAAAGGAATGAACGCTGATTTCATCGCATTGACGGAGAACCACTGCATGTCGTCGAGCGTGTAACCGAACGCCTCGACCAGGTGCTCGAATTCCCGGCTCATGCTGGTGTGGGACATCAGCCGGTTGTCGGTGTTGACGGTGGCCCGGAAGTGCAGTCGGCGCAGCAGCCCGATGGGGTGCTCGGCGTAGGAGTCGGCGGCGCCGGTCTGCAGGTTGGAGCTGGGGCACAGCTCCAACGGGATCCGCTTGTCCCGGACGTAGGAGGCGAGCCGGCCGAGCTTGACAGAGCCGTCCTCGTCGACCTGGATGTCGTCGATGATGCGCACCCCGTGCCCGAGCCGGTCGGCGCCGCACCACTGCAGGGCCTGCCAGATGGACGGCAGCCCGAAGGCCTCACCGGCGTGGATCGTGAAGTGGTTGTTCTCCCGCTTCAGGTACTCGAAGGCGTCCAGGTGCCGGGTGGGCGGGTAGCCCGCCTCGGCGCCCGCGATGTCGAAGCCGACCACGCCGAGGTCGCGGTAGCGGTTGGCCAGTTCGGCGATCTCCAGGGAGCGGGCGGCATGCCGCATGGCGGTGAGCAGGGCGCCGACCCGGATGCGGTGGCCGTTCTCCCGGGCACGCCTCTCGCCCTCCCGGAAGCCCTCGTTGACGGCCTCCACGACCTCTTCGAGACTGAGCCCGCCCTCCAGGTGCTGCTCGGGCGCGTACCGCACCTCGGCGTAGACGACGCCGTCCTCGGCGAGGTCCTCCGCGCACTCGGCGGCGACCCGGACCAGGGCGTCGCGGGTCTGCATGACGCCGACGGTGTGGGAGAAGGTCTCCAGGTACCGCTCCAGGGACCCGGAGTCGGCGGCCTGCCGGAACCAGGTGCCGAGCAGGTCGGCGTCGGTTTCGGGGAGGTCCGGGTAGCCGGTCTCGCGGGCGAGTTCGACGACCGTGCCGGGACGCAGCCCGCCGTCGAGGTGGTCGTGCAGCAGAACCTTCGGTGCCCGGCGGATCCGGTCGGGCGACGGTGTCTTGGAGACCGTCGCGGTGTTCGCCGCGGCGCTCTTCCCGGTGCTTTGGCTCGTCATTTCCGCACTCTAACTCCTACGCGCGTAGAACGCCGGGCGAACGCCGGGACTGTCCGGCATCAGGGCGGCGATGCTGGTGACCGACCTGGCCTTCCTGCTGTACTGGTCGGTGGCCCTGCTGGCGCTCATCCCGGGGGAACACGCCTACTGGGACTACGACGACCCGGTGACGAGCGACTGGAACTACTCCTTCCTGCCCCTCGACCTCGCCGCCGGCGTCACCGGTCCGCTCTCCCTGACGCTCTCCCGGGGCGCACTCGGGGACCGTGCCCGCCGCACCGCCCGCTCTGGCTCCCCCTGATGCTCGTCTCGCTCACTCTCGGCACGGCCGGACTGCAGGCCGTCGCCTTCTGGGCGCTGCGCCACGACGGCACCACGGCGCACCGGCCGGCCCGGCGGCCCCCGGGCCGCTGACGCGCTACCGCCGCAACGACTTCCCGAACCCCGCCGCCAGCGGCATCCGCAGGCCCAGCGGCGGGGGAGCCGCGAGGGCGTCCTCCACCGGACGCGAGAAGGACTGCCCGAACAGCGCGCCCATCACGAAGTCCTCGGCCAGCGCCGCGACCTCGTCCCGGTACTGGCGCAGCCCGTGGCCGTCGGAGTGCACCTCGAACCGGCACACGGCGCGGTTCGCCTTCTTCGCCCGGGAGGCGAGCCGGAAGGACAACTCCGGGTCGCTGCGCCCGTCGTTGGTGCCGTGCACGATCAGCACCTGGCGTCCGGCGAGCTGCTTCACCGGTTCGGGTGGCGCGGCCAGGTCGTCCTCCGGCAGCCAAGGGGCGATCGCGAGCGCCGAGTTGACGGCCTCGTGCCCGGCCGCCCGCAGGGCCGCCCGTCCGCCCATGCCGACGCCCGCCAAGCAGACCGACACGTCGCCGTAGCGCCGTACGGCCTCGTCGGCGGCCCATTCGGCGTCCCGCGCGAGGTGCGCCTCGGCCCCGTTCCAGCCGCGGTAGCGGTAGTGCACGACATGCGCGGCCAGCCCCTCCTCCCGGCCCGCGCGTGCCAGCCTGCGCCCCAACGCGCGTACGGACGCGGCCGCGAGCAGCGCGGAGGGCCTGCGGTCGGACACCTCGTCGCCCCCGGGGAGCAGCAGCACCACACCGCTCACCGCCGTCCCCTCCGGACCGAGCGTCCGCCCCAGCCGGGCCCGACGGACCGGCGTCGCTTGCTGTGCCATGGCAGAAGATTCTCAGAAGACCGGGTGTACGGAACCCGTCCGCGCAGTCACCGTTACATATCGGGGAGTCCGTACACCGCGTCGGGATACTCCCGGTTCGCCGCTTTCACAGCGGGCGCTCGACCCGGCGAGTCTGCCGTCGTTCGCCGGGTGGGGCGCGCACCTACGCCGGCAGCAGACTCCCCCGCCGCGACAGCAGGAACTTCTTGAACGCCGCCACCGGCGGGGTGTCCGTGCGGCCCGCCAGCCAGGCCACGCCGATCTCGCGGGCGGCGCGCGGGGCGGTGACCGTCAGTTCGACCACCCCGGGGCGGGGCACGGCGGGCGGTGGCAGCAGGGCGACGCCGAGTCCGGCCGCGACCAGGCCGCGCAGTGTCTCCGCCTCCTCCCCCTCGAAGGCCACCTTGGGCCGGAAACCGGCCTCCTTGCACAGGGCGTCGGTGATGCGGCGCAGCCCGTAGCCGGGTTCCAGGGTCACGAAGTTCTCGTCGGCCGCCTCGGCGAGGCGGATCCGCCTGCGGCCGGCCAGGGCGTGGTCGGCCGGGACGACCAGGCGCAGCTTCTGCTCGTCGAGGCGGCGGGCGACCAGGTCGGGCGCGTCGGGCACCGGGGAGGTCAGGCACAGGTCCAGCTCCCCCGCGCGCAGCCGCTCCAGCATGGCCTCCCCGTAGTTCTGCACGAGGCTGAAGCGGACCCGGGGGTGGTCGGCGCGGAAGGCGTGCAGCAGGCCGGGGACGGTTTCGGCGCCCATGGTGTGCAGGAAGCCGAAGGCGACCTTGCCGGTGGCCGGGTCGGCGTCGGCGCGGACCTCGTCGGCGGCGCGCTCGACCTCGGCGAGGGCGCGTTCGACGGAGCCGAGGAAGGTGCGCCCGGCGACGGTCAGCGCGAGGGTGCGGCCGCGGCGCACGAACAGGTCGACGCCGAGGTCCTCCTCCAGGCGGACGAGGGCGCGGGAGAGGGTCGACTGGGGGACGTTCATCTCCTGGGCGGCCCGGGTGACGTGCTCGGTGCGGGCCACGCCGGCGAAGTGCGCGAGGCGGGGCGCGAGCAGCGCGACGATGTCTTCTGTGTCACCGGACGGTGACAGGCGGGGCCGTGAGCTTTGCTGATGCACCATGGGAACGATTATGGCCATTCCATGCATTGGACGGATGAGTAAGGGGCTTCGTACCTTCGTGGCATGACTCCCGCCGATACCGGGGCGTCCACGGTCGTGGACGCCGCATCCGCCGCCTCCACGGCCCCCGACGCCTCCGGCTCCTCCGACTCGCGCATGACACCGGGCGGTCCCGGCTACCGCCGGATGAGTTTCGCGCTGTTCCTGGCGGGCGTCGCGACCTTCGCGCTCCTGTACTCCACCCAGGCCCTGCTGCCGCTGATCTCGGGCGACCTGGGCGTCACCGCGAGCGACGCGAGCTGGACGGTGGCCGCCGCGACCGGTGGCCTCGCGGTGTTCGTCCTTCCGATGAGCGCCCTGTCGGAGCGGTTCGGACGGCGTACGGTCATGACGGCGTCCCTGGCGGTCGCGGTGACCGTCGGGCTGCTGGTGCCCTTCGCCCCGTCGCTGCCGGCGCTGGTCGCGCTGCGGGCGGTGCAGGGCGCGGCGCTGGCCGGCCTGCCGGCCTCGGCGACGGCGTACCTCGCGGAGGAGGTGCGACCGCGGGCGCTGGTCACCGCGATCGGCCTGTTCGTGGCGGGCAACAGCGTCGGCGGCATGAGCGGCCGGGTCATCACCGGCTGGGTCGCCCAGGAATGGGGCTGGCGGGTCGCCGTCGGGGTCATCGGCCTCGTCGCGGTGGCGTGCGCGGTGGCCTTCCGGATGCTGCTCCCGGCGCCGAAGCACTTCACGCCGGGCTCGCTGCGCCCCCGGGTCCTGGTCCGCACGGTCCGCGACCACCTCGCCGACCCGCTGCTGCGCCGCCTGTACGCGATCGGCGCCCTCTTCATGACGGTGTTCGGCGGCGTCTACACGGTGATCGGCTACCGCCTGACGGAAGCACCGTTCTCCCTTCCGCAGGGCCTGATCGGCTCGATCTTCCTGGTCTACCTGGTCGGTACGGTCTCGGCCTCGACGGCGGGCCGCCTGGTGGGCCGCCTCGGCCGCCGCGGGGCGCTCTACCTGGGCGCGGGTACGACCGCGGCGGGCCTGCTGCTGTCCCTGGCTCCGTCGCTGCCGCTGGTCCTGCTGGGCCTCGTACTGATCACGGCGGGCTTCTTCGCCGGGCACGCGGTGGCCTCCTCGGCGGTCGGCAAGACCGCCCAGCACGGCCGCGCCCAGGCCTCGGCGCTCTACCAGTCCGCCTACTACGTGGGCTCCAGCGCGGGCAGCACGGTCGGCGCGGTGGCCTTCCACTCCGGCGGCTGGTCCGGGACGGTCGGCGTCGGGGTCCTCGCGGTGCTGGGCGTCGTGGTGATCACGGTCTCCGGATCACTGGCCGCCCGCCGACAGGCCGGCGACGCCCCGGTGAAGACGCTGAGCCTG
Organism: Streptomyces sp. NPDC034099; assembly: GCF_055575415.1. Taxonomy (NCBI): domain Bacteria; kingdom Bacillati; phylum Actinomycetota; class Actinomycetes; order Kitasatosporales; family Streptomycetaceae; genus Streptomyces; species Streptomyces sp. NPDC034099. The sequence goes on from NZ_JBVISR010000001.1 coordinate 535,742, forward strand.
TCCCGCTGAGGATTCCGCCCCCACCCCGACCTGCGCTTTCATTGACTGCACAGGCCATTGTCAGTCCCCTGCGGTAGCTTCCGAAGTGCGAGGCGCGAAGACGCGCACGACGGGACGCCACAGGGGTGGGTGGACGATGACCAACGGCACCGTGACGACGGAGCTGGACTCCGCGCTGGAGAAGCACCGGCCCGAGCTGACGGGGTACTGCTACCGGATGCTCGGTTCGTCCTTCGAGGCCGAGGACGCGGTGCAGGACACGCTGGTCCGCGCCTGGCGGAGCTACGACAAGTTCGAGGGCCGCTCCAGCCTGCGCTCGTGGCTGTACCGGATCGCGACCAACGTCTGCCTGGACATGCTGACCGCGGGCAACAAGCGGGCGCGTCCGATGGACCTGACGGAGGCGACGCCGCTCGCCCAGGCCGCCCTGTCCCCCCGCCCGGACCACACCTGGCTGGAGCCGATGCCGGACGCCCGCGTGCTGCCGCAGACCGCCGATCCGGCCGAGGCCGCGGTCGCCAAGGAGTCCGTGCGGCTCGCCTTCATGGCCGCCCTCCAGCAGCTGCCGCCCAAGCAGCGGGCGGTGCTGATCCTGCGCGAGGTCCTGGCGTGGAAGGCGAGCGAGGTCGCCGAGCTGCTCGGCACGTCGGTCGCCTCCGTCAACAGCGCCCTGCAGCGCGCCCGCGCGACGCTCGCCGAGCGGGCGGACCGGGGGGCCGACGCGGCGGTGTCGGACCCGCTGGACGAGGAGCAGCAGAAGCTCCTGGAGCGCTATGTCGCGGCCTTCGAGGGCTACGACATGACGGCGCTGACGGCGCTGCTGCACGAGGACGCGGTGATGACGATGCCGCCGTTCGACCTGTGGCTGGCCGGTCCGTCGGACATCACCGGTTTCATGACCACGCTCGGCGCCGCGTGCGCCGGTTCCCGGCTGCTGCGGGTGGAGGCCAACGGGCTGCCGGCCTTCGCGCACTACAAGCCGGACCCGGAGGCGGGCGGCTTCGCGCCCTGGGCGGTCCAGGTGCTGGAGATCTCAGACGGCCGCATCACCGGGTTCCACTGCTTCCTCGACACCAAGCGGTGGTTCCCGCTGTTCGACCTGCCGCTCCGTCTCGAAGCGGAGGCCGACGAGGTCGAGTAGGGCGTGCAGGGCCGGATCGGGGTCGCGCAGCCGTATCCGGCCCCCGGCCCGCCGGGCGGTGAGTTCCAGCCGGGCCAGCAGGTCGACGACGGCGAGCCCCGGCGGTCCCAGACCGCCGACGTCGCAGACGACGACCCCGGCCCGGGTGGTTTCCAGCAGCGCGCGCACCTCGTCGCAGAACCGGGGCGTCTCCCCTCGGGAGACGGGCCCCGGCAGCACGAGTACGGCGGGTGTCACGGCGTCCACGTGCGGTAGACCCGGCGGGCCGGCGGAACTCATCGGTGCGGGGCCCGTCGTGGATCACATTGACCTGCGCGTGCCCTCCAACAGAGGCTTCGCTGTATGCCCCACATACCCCGTCCCGCCTCCGCTCCGCCCGGCATCCACATCTCCGTCCGGAAGGGGGCGCCGTGCAGGGGGTGCTGACCGGGTTCGCGGTCATCGCGGTGGTGATCGGGGTCGGCTATGTGCTCGGCCTGCGCGGCCACCTGGGTCCCCAGGGCCGCGAGGTGCTGACCAAGCTCGCCTTCCACGTGGCCTCCCCCGCCCTGCTGTTCACCACGCTGGCGACGGCCGACCTGTCGGTGGTCTTCTCCGCCCGGCTCCTGGTGACGGCGCTGTCCACGGTGGCGGTGGCCGGTGCGTTCGTCGCGGTGGGCGTCGCCCGCGGCTGGGGCGTGGGCCGTACGACGATCGGCGCGCTCTGCTCCGGCTACGTCAACTCCGGCAACCTCGGCATCCCGATCGCCGTGTACGTCCTGGGCGACGCCTCGCTGGTGGCGCCGGTACTGCTGTTCCAGCTGGTGCTGGTGACGCCGGTGGCGGTGACGATCCTGGACCTGTCGCGCGGGGGCGCCGGGGGCTCGCTGTGGCGGCGGCTGCTGACGCCGCTGCGCAATCCGATCGCCCTGGGTTCGCTCGCCGGGGTCGCGGTGGCCGCGAGCGGCCTTCGGGTCCCGGACGCGGTGATGGACCCGGTGACGCTGATCGGCAACATGTCCGTCCCGGCGGTGCTGCTGGCCTTCGGCATCGGCCTGTGCGGCTCCACGATGCCGCTGCGGGGCGTGGAACGGCGGCCGGTCCTGCTCGCCGTCGCCCTGAAGGCGGTGGGACAGCCCGCGGTGGCCTGGGCGCTGGCGTCGGGGGTCTTCGGTCTGCGGGGCCCCCAACTCCTCGACGTGGTGGTGACGTCGGCACTGCCCGCCGCGCAGAACCTCTACACGTACGCGTCGACCTACGGGGTGGGCGAGCGCCTGGCGCGGGACGCGATCCTGGTGTCGACGGTGGTGTCCGTGCCGGTGCTGGTGGGGGTGGCGGCGGTTTTGGGGTGAGGAGTCTCAGCTCGTGGGAAAGACGCCGGTGTCGATCTCCAGGTCAAAGGGGTTCGGCAGGGTCAGCTTCTCGCCGTACTCCACAGACGCCAGGACGCGATAGGTGCCGTCCTCAGGCACCCCGTAAAGCGTGGCTGTCGGGCATCCGCTGTGCCAGGGGTCCAGAAGAAGATAGAGAGGGACACCGGCCCGGGCATATCCCCTGACCTTCTTGATCCGGTCGTGATTGGCATTGCTGCGCGAGGTGACTTCGACGACCAACTCCGCCTCACTCGCATGCACCCTCCTGCCCTGCCGCAACGCCACTCTGGGCACGACGCACAGATCGGGCTGGAAAACGCCCGCAGTCTCCGGGACCCCCAGCCCCAGAGTCTGGTAGATGCCACACCCCTCGGGGACAGCGGTGTAAAGGCTGATCTGAAGCAGTTCGGCGGTGTCGTTGTGCGCTTCGGACGGCGGAGGCGCCACGGTGACGATCCCTTCAATGATCTCCACCTTGCTGCCCTCCGGAGCGTCCGTTTCCTCCAGGACACGGACGATCTCGTCCCAGCCCGCCCCTCCGGGGGTCGGCTCGGCACTGAGTGCGCTCATGGCGGTGTCTCCAATCGGTACGTCACCGATCCCAGCATGCCGAACGGGACCGGCGGAGGTCCACCGGTCCCGTTCACCCGCATGGGGAAACCGCAGGTCAGGCGATACGTTCCCGCACCACCGGCGAGGCGGTGAAGGCCGTGCCCGCCGGGGCCACGTCGTACGCGCCCTCCACCGCCGCGAGGGCGTAGTCGAAGCGGTCCGGGGTGTCCGTGTGGAGGGTGAGGAGGGGCTGGCCCGCGGTGACCGTGTCGCCGGGCTTGGCGTGGAGTTCGACGCCGGCGGCGGCCTGCACCGGGTCCTCCTTGCGGGCGCGGCCCGCGCCCAGGCGCCAGGCGGCGACGCCGATGTCGTAGGCGTCGAGGCGGGTCAGGACGCCGGAGGAGGCGGCCTTCACCACGTGCTGCTCCTTCGACGTGGGCAGCGTGGCGTCCGGGTCGCCGCCCTGGGCCGCGATCATGCGGCGCCAGACGTCCATCGCGGAGCCGTCGGCCAGCGCCTTCGCCGGGTCGGCGTCCTTCAGGCCCGCCGCGTCGAGCATCTCGCGGGCCAGGGCGAGGGTCAGCTCGACCACGTCGGAGGGGCCGCCGCCGGCCAGCACCTCGACCGACTCGCGGACCTCCAGGGCGTTGCCCGCGGTGAGACCGAGAGGGGTGGCCATGTCGGTGAGGAGCGCGACCGTCTTCACGCCGTGGTCGGTGCCGAGGCCGACCATCGTGGACGCCAGTTCGCGGGCGTCTTCGATGGTCTTCATGAAGGCCCCGGAGCCCACCTTCACGTCGAGGACCAGCGAGCCGGTGCCCTCCGCGATCTTCTTCGACATGATGGAGGAGGCGATCAGCGGGATCGCCTCGACCGTGCCGGTGACGTCGCGCAGCGCGTACAGCTTCTTGTCGGCGGGCGCCAGGCCGTCGCCCGCCGCGCAGATCACCGCGCCGGTGGTGTCCAGGACGTCCAGCATCTCCTCGTTGGACAGCAGGGCGCGCCAGCCCGGGATGGACTCCAGCTTGTCCAGCGTGCCGCCGGTGTGGCCGAGGCCGCGGCCGGAGAGCTGCGGGACGGCCGCGCCGCACGCCGCCACCAGGGGCGCGAGCGGCAGCGTGATCTTGTCGCCGACGCCGCCCGTGGAGTGCTTGTCGGCGGTCGGGCGGGACAGGGACGAGAAGTCCATGCGCTCGCCCGAGGCGATCATCGCGGCCGTCCAGCGGGCGATCTCGCCGCGGTTCATTCCGTTGAGCAGGATCGCCATCGCGAGCGAGGACATCTGCTCGTCGGCCACCTCGCCGCGCGTGTAGGCGTCGATGACCCAGTCGATCTGCTCGTCGCTGAGTTCGCCGCGGTCCCGCTTGGTGCGGATGACGGAGATGACGTCCATGGCCATGTCTGGCTGTCCTTACTTCGTGAGGTGGTCGGGGCCGAAGGCCTGCGGGAGCATCCGGGACAGCGGGAGGATCCCCTCCGGGGTCTCCAGGAGCAGCTCCGGGCCGCCGAACTCGTACAGCAGCTGCCGGCAGCGGCCGCAGGGGACGAGTACCTCGCCCGCGCCGTCGACGCAGACGAAGTGCGTCAGCCGGCCCCCACCGGTCACCTGCAACTGCGAGACGAGGCCGCACTCGGCGCACAGGCCGATGCCGTAGCTGGCGTTCTCCACGTTGCAGCCGGTGACGGTGCGGCCGTCGTCGACCAGGGCGGCGGCGCCCACGGCGTACCCGGAGTAGGGGGCGTACGCCCGGGACATGGCGTCCCGGGCCGCTGTGCGCAGCTCCTCCCACGCGGCCCCGGTCACTTGCCCTGGCCCTTGCGGTACTGCATGCCGTCCGCCTTGGGCATCCGCAGCCGTTGCGCGGACAGGGCGAGGACGACGAGGGTGACGACGTACGGCGTGGCGGAGACGACCTGGTTGGGGACCTCGTTGGTGCCGGCGTACCAGGCGAAGACCAGGGCGCCGACGACGAAGGTGATCGCGGCCTTGACGTACTTCTTGCGGATGACCAGCCAGATGGCACCGGCGACCAGCAGCAGCGCGCCGAGCAGCAGCAGGGCGTGCACGTTGGCGGAGCCGCCGCGCAGGTTGAGGCTGTCGGTGTAGCCGAAGAGGCCGGCGCCGATGGCGAGGCCGCCCGGCATCCAGTTGCCGAAGATCATCGCCGCGAGGCCGATGTAGCCGCGGCCGCTGGTCTGGCCCTCCAGGTAGAAGGGGTTGGCCACGATGGAGAGGAAGACACCGCCGAGACCGGCCAGTCCGCCGGAGATGATCACGGCGAGGTACTTGTACTTGTAGACGTTGACGCCGAGGGACTCGGCGGCGATCGGGTTCTCGCCGCAGGAGCGCAGCCGCAGGCCGAACGGCGTGCGCCACAGGATCCACCAGGTGGCGGGCACCAGGGCGACCGCGAGCAGGGTGAGCCAGGAGACGTCGGTGACCAGGCCGCCGAGCAGGCCCGCGATGTCCGAGACGAAGAACCAGTGCCGGTCGTTGAGGCTGTCCAGCCAGCCGGACAGGCCCGGGATCGAGAAGTGGCCGAGGGAGTCGACCGGCGGGGACTGCTTGGCCGAGCCGCCCTGGTGGCCCTCGAAGGCGAGCGGGGCCAGGTAGCGGGTGGCGCCGAGGGCCAGGATGTTGAGGGCCACACCGGAGACGATGTGGTTGACGTTGAAGGTGATCGTCACGATGGCGTGCAGCAGGCCGCCGAGGCAGCCGCCGATGATGCCGACGAGGACGCCGGTCCAGGGGCCCCACTGGAAGCCGGCCCAGGCACCGAACCAGGTGCCGAGGATCATCATGCCTTCGAGGCCGATGTTGACGACGCCCGCGCGCTCGGCCCACAGACCGCCGAGACCGGCGAGGCCGATCGGCACGGCGAGCTGGAGCGCGGTGGACATCTGGCTGACGTTGGTGATGCCGTTGGCGCCGGTGATCAGGCGGACGATCGAGGTCAGCGCCAGGGCACCGGCGATGACCAGGAGCAGCACGGGCCACGACATGCGGCGGCCGGTCGGTGGTGCGTGCTCCAGCGACGGCTGGTTGACGTCGGTCGCTGTGGTCGGAGCGGTCATCGGCCGGCCACCTCCTTCTTCGAGTTGTCGGTGGCGCCGAGGACGTGACCGGCGGCCAGCTCCGCGCCGACCCGGCGCTGCTGGCGGCGCAGGCCCCACTCACGGACGGCCTCGTAGGAGACGACGACCGAGAGGACGATCAGGCCCTGCATGATGACCGCGATCTCCTTGTCGTACCCGTGGAAGTCCAGCTCGGGCGAGGCCTTGTCGAGCCAGGCCCACAGCAGGGCGGCGAAGGCGATCCCGACCGGGCTGTTGCGGCCGAGCAGGGCGATGCCGATGCCGAGGAAGCCGATGCCGGTGGGGAAGTTGAGGCTGTAGGTGTGGGTGTCGCCGAGCAGGATCGGCAGGCCCGCGAGACCGGCGAGGCCGCCGGAGATGAGCATCGCGGTGAGCACCATGCGCTTGGGATCGACACCGCTGGCCGCGGCGGCGGACTCGGAGGCGCCGGAGGCGCGCAGGTCGAAGCCGAAACGGGTGCGGTTGAGGACCAGCCAGTAGCCGATGCCGAGCAGTACGGCGAGGATGACCAGGCCGTAGATCTCGCCGGCCGCGCCCATGTCGATGCCGGGGATCCAGCCGGACTCGTGCATCTCGCCGGTGGTGTTGTTGTTGCCGATCTTGACGCCGAAGACGTCGGGCAGCCACAGGTAGCCGATGACGGCGGTGGCGATGGAGTTGAGCATGATCGTCGCGACGACCTCGCTGACACCCCGGGTGATCTTCAGGACACCGGCGATGCCGGACCAGAAGGCACCGGTGAGGACGGCGGTCAGGAGCAGCAGCGGGACCTGGAGGCCGGCCGGCAGGCTGGCGTGGGCGCCGACGATCGCGGCCATCATGGCGGCGAGCTGGTACTGGCCGTCGACGCCGATGTTGAACAGGTTCATCCGGAAGCCGATGGCCACCGCGAGGGCCGCGATGTAGTACATCGACGCCTGGTTGATGATCAGGACCTGGATGTCGGAGAATCCGGCCTGCTCGAACATGAGGGCGAACGGTTCGACCGGGTTCTTGCCCGAGGCGATCAGGACGATCGCGCTGAGCACGAAGGCCACGGCGAGCGCGATGACCGGTCCGGCCACCGCGAGGAGCACGCGCTCCTTGTCGAACTTCTTCATCAGCGGGCCTCGTCTTCCGGAGACTCGGGGGACTCAGGGGCCTCGGGGGACTTGAGCGACTGGGTCGGCTCGGGAGTGTCCGGGGACTGCGCGGATTCAGGGGACTCCGGGGACTTGGACACGCCCGCCGGGGCCGCCGGGGACTTGGGGGTCTCCTCGTCCTCCAGGTGTCCGGAGGCGGCGCCGGTCATCGCCGAGCCGAGCGCCTCGGGGGTGATGGTGGCCGGGTCGGCGTCCGCGACCAGCTTGCCGTCGTAGATCACCCGGAGGGTGTCGGACAGGCCGATCAGCTCGTCCAGGTCGGCGGAGATCAGCAGCACGGCCAGGCCCTCGCGCCGGGCCTCGCGGATGTGGTCCCAGATTGCGGCCTGCGCTCCCACGTCCACACCGCGGGTGGGGTGGGCGGCGATGAGGAAGCGCGGCTTGTGGCTCATCTCGCGGCCGACGATGAGCTTCTGCTGGTTGCCGCCGGACAGCGAGGCGGCGGTGACGTCGATGCCGGGGGTGCGGACGTCGTACGTCTCGACGATGCGACGGGTGTCCTGCTGGGCGCTCTTGAGGTCCAGCCAGACGCCCTTGCTGTTGGGCTTCTCGGTGACGTGGCCGAGGATGCGGTTCTCCCAGAGGGGCGCCTCCAGGAGCAGTCCGTGGCGGTGGCGGTCCTCGGGGATGTAGCCGACGCCCTGCTCGCGGCGCTTGCGGGTGGGCAGCGCGGTGATGTCCTGGTCGAGGAAGCGGATGCTGCCGGAGTCGGCCTGGCGCAGCCCGATGAGCGCGTCGACCAGCTCGGTCTGGCCGTTGCCCTCGACACCGGCGATGCCCAGCACCTCACCGGCGTGGATGGTGAAGGAGATGTCGTCCAGCAGGGCCTTGCCGCCGGGCGCCACGAGGCGCAGCGTGTCGACGGTGAGGACCGCGCGGTCGGTGACCGTGGACTCCGCCGTCTCCGGCGTGGGCAGTTCGCTGCCGACCATCAGCTCGGCGAGCTGCCGGGGGGTGGTCTCGGCGGGGACGGCCGTGCCGACCGTCGTACCGCGCCGGATGACGGTGATGTCGTCGGCGACGGAGAGGACCTCGCCCAGCTTGTGGGAGATGAAGATGACGGACAGGCCCTCGGCCTTCAGCTCGCGCAGGTTGTCGAAGAGGGCGTCCACCTCCTGCGGCACCAGGACGGCCGTGGGCTCGTCGAGGATCAGCGTGCGGGCGCCGCGGTAGAGGACCTTGAGGATCTCCACGCGCTGGCGGGCGGCGACGCCCAGCTCCTCGACGAGGACGTCGGGACGCACCCCGAGGCCGTACCGCTCGGAGATCTCCTTGATCTTCCGGCGGGCCCTGGCGCCGATGCCGTACAGCTTCTCGCTGCCGAGGACCACGTTCTCCAGGACCGTGAGGTTGTCGGCGAGCATGAAGTGCTGGTGGACCATGCCGATGCCGCGGGCGATGGCGTCGGCGGGCGAGGAGAAGGTCACCTGCTCGCCGTCGACCGCGATGGTGCCCTCGTCCGGCTTCTGCATGCCGTAGAGGATCTTCATCAGGGTCGACTTGCCGGCGCCGTTCTCGCCGACGAGGGCGTGGACGGTGCCCTTGCGGACGGTGAGGTGGATGTCGTGGTTGGCCACGACTCCGGGGAAACGCTTGGTGATCCCGGCGAGTTCGACGGCGGTCACCGGTTCGTTGACCGCCGCTCCGGCCGGAGGGCTGCTGGACGCGTCGATGGCGCACTCTCCTGGGGACGGGGGCCGTCTACGCGCGTAGCGCCCCTACGGCATCTAAAGCGGCGGCGGCACATCGACGCGACGGGGTACGGGGAGGGCGACTTCGAGGACGCTCTCCCCGTACCCCGCCGTGCGGCCGGGCCGGCGCGGTTACACGCTGTTCGAGGTACTGCTGGTGCTACTCAGCCGTTCAGCTGCTCTTGACCTTGATCTCGCCGCTGATGATCTTCTCCTTGGCCGTCTTGATGGCTGCCTGGAGCTCGGCGTCGTCCGCGAACTTCGGGTTGGAGTCCGAGAGACCGACCTCGCCGGACTTCAGATCGCCCCGAACGATACCGGTCTCCGGCTTGCCGTCCTCGACCGACTTCGCGAGGTTGTAGACCGCCTTGGCGACGTCCTTGGTGGCCGAAGTCAGGATGGAGTCCTTGTACTTCGCGAGGGCTTCCTGCTTGTACTGGTCGGAGTCGACGCCGATCGCCCAGACCTTGTTGGCGGCGGCGGCCTCGATCACGCCCTGACCGGAGAGACCGGCCGCCGCGTACACGACGTCGGCCTTCTTCTCGATCTGGCCCTCGGCGGCGGTCTTGCCCTTGTCGGGGCTGGAGAAGCCGCCCTCCTCCGCGGTCTGCGTGAGGTACTGCGAGATGACCTTGACCTTGGGGTCGGTGTCCTTGACGCCCTGCTCGTAGCCGGCCTGGAACTTGTGGATCAGCGGGACGTCCACACCGCCCACGAAGCCGACCGTGTTGGTCTTGGTGCTCTTGGCGGCGGCGACACCGGCGAGGTAGGACGCCTCCTGCTCGTTGAAGACGAGGTCCGCGACGTTCTTCGCCTCGATCGTGGCGTCGTCGACGATGCCGAAGGTGGTGTCCGGGTACTTCTCGGCGACGTTCTTCATGGCGGACGCGTAGGCGTAGCCGATGCCGACGACCGGGTTGTACCCCTGCTTCGCCAGCGAGGACAGCCGCTGCTCCTTGTCGGCGTCCGTCTCGCCGTCGGTGGGCTCGACGTCGGCCGTCTCGTAGCCGAACTCCTTCTTGGCCTGCTCCAGACCGGCGTACGCGGCGTCGTTGAAGGACTGGTCGCCCTTGCCGCCGACGTCGTACGCGATGGCGAGGCCCTTGTCCCCCTTGGACTCCGAACCGGAGTCGGTCGAGGTACCACCGCAGGCGGCGAGGGCGAGGGCCAGGGAGGCGGTCGCTGCGCCTGCGACCGTGATCCGGGAAATCCGGCGCATGTCTGGTGCTCCTGTCGTACAAGCGCCGGGGACGGTTCGGCTGCGGCGCTGCTTTCGCCGCAGATTAACGCGCGTAGACCTGCCTGAAAACCCCTTCTGTCCACCTTGTTATCCGCCCGTGAGCAAGGCGACGCGTACGGGGGTACGGTGCTCGCCGGGCGCAGACCGGGGGTGGCTGAGGGTGACGCCCGGCCCGGGGTCGCGGCACGCGGAAACGGACGGGCGCCGGGGCGCCCGTCCGCTTCGCCGGGTTGCGTCACGTGCCGTCGCGGCTACTCCGTGGCGACCTTGATGGTGCCGTCGACGATGCCCGCCTTGGCCTTCTCCACGGCCTCCTTCGCGCCGGGGACCTCGGCGAACTTCGGGTTGCTGTCGGACAGGCCCACGCCGTCGGACTTCAGGTCGAAGGTGTGGGTGCCGGTCAGCGGCTTGTCGTCCTCGACGGACTTGGCCAGCGCGAAGACCGCGCCGTTGATGTCCTTGAGGGCGGAGGTCAGGATGGAGTCCTTGTAGGCCGCGAGGGCCTCCTGCTTGTACTGGTCCGAGTCGACGCCGATCGCCCAGATCTTCGCCTTCGCGGCGGCCTCGATCACGCCCTGCCCGGAGAGACCGGCCGCCGCGTACACCACGTCGGCCTTCTTCTCGATCTGGCCCTCGGCGGCGGCCTTGCCCTTGTCGGGGCTGGAGAAGCCGCCCTCCTCCGCGGTCTGCGTCAGATACTGCGAGAGCACCTTGACCTTGGGGTCGGTGTCCTTGACGCCCTGCGCGAACCCGGCCTCGAACTTGTGGATCAGCGGGACGTCCACACCGCCCACGAAGCCGACGGTCTTGGACTTCGTGGCCTTGGCCGCGGCGACGCCGGCGAGGTAGGAGGCCTCGTTCTCGGCGAAGACGAGGGAGGCGACGTTCTTGCCCTCGACCACGGAGTCGACGATGCCGAAGGTGGTGTCGGGGTACTTGGCGGCGACGGCCTTCATCGCCGGGCCGTAGGCGAAGCCCACGCCGATCACCGGGTTGTAGCCCTGCTTGGCCAGGGAGGTCAGGCGCTGTTCCTTGTCGGCGTCCGTCTCGCCGTCGGTGGGCTCGATGTCGGCGGTCTTGTAGCCGAACTCCTTCTGGGCCCGCTGCAGACCGGCGTAGGCGGCGTCGTTGAAGGACTGGTCGCCCTTGCCGCCGACGTCGTAGGCGATGGCGAGGCCCTTGTCGTCACCGCCGTCGTCGCCGCTTTCGCCGCTGGTGCCGCCGCAGGCCGTGGCGGCGAGTGCGAGCGACGCGACCCCCACCGCGACGCGGGTCAGTCTCGATATCCGACGCATCTGAGGTTCCCCATTCTCCAAAGCCCCGCAGCGGGTGCTCGGTTCGGCGCACATTAACGCGCGTAGAACCTCCTGGGAACGGGATTGCGCGGCGCCGTTATCCATTCGTGCCGCTGGCCGGTTACCGCCCTGTTAACGACCGGATCGAAGGGGGACGTTCTTCTCCGCCGCCTACTGCACGGCGTCGATCAGCGCCGCCGCGGTGAACATCTCCACGCCGACCGTGATGGCGTGCTCGTCCACGTCGAAGTCGCCCTGGTGGAGGTCGCGGACGGTGCGCTCGCCGGGCGGGCGGACGCCGAGGCGGGCCATGGCGCCGGGCACGTGCTCGAGGTACCAGGAGAAGTCCTCGCCGCCCAGGCTCTGCTCGGTGCCCTCGACGGCGTCGGTGCCGCGCCGGGCGACCATGGCGGCCTGGAGCAGTTCGGTGCTGGTGACCTCGTTGACGACCGGGGGCACGCCGCGGACGTAGGTGATCTCGGACTTGGCCCGGTACAGGTCGGCGATCTCGTCGATGGCGCCCATCACCAGGTCGGGCGCCTGCCGCCAGGCGTCGAGGTCGAGGCAGCGCACGGTCCCGGCGAGTTCGGCGTGCTGCGGGATGACGTTCGGGGCGTGGCCGGATTCGATCCGCCCCCAGGTCAGCGCGAGCCCGCTGCGGCTGTCCACGCGCCGGGCGACGAGCGGGGGCACGTCGGTGACCACGCGGGCGGCGGCGGTGACCAGGTCGGTGGTGAGGTGCGGGCGGGCGGTATGGCCGCCGGGGCCGTTCAGGGCGATCTCCAGCCGGTCGCAGGCGGAGGTGATGGGACCGACCCTGAGGCCGATCTTCCCGGCGTCCACCCGGGGGTCGCAGTGCACGGCCAGGATGCGGCGCACCCCGTCGAGCGCACCGCCCTCGATGGCGTCGGCGGCGCCGCCGGGCAGCACCTCCTCGGCCGGCTGGAAGACCAGCCGCACGGGCCGGGGCAGCAGGCCCTGCTCGTGCAGGGCGGCGAGCAGAAGCCCGGTGCCGAGGACGACGGTGGTGTGCACGTCGTGCCCGCAGGCGTGGGCGCGGTCCGGCACCTGGGAGCGGTACGCGCACTCGGTCTTGGTGTCGGGGATGGGCAGGGCGTCGATGTCGGCCCGCAGGGCGAGCATGCGGGGCCCGCCGGACCACTGTCCCGAGTCGGTGCCGGTGCCGATGTCGCAGACGAGCCCGGTGCCGATGGGCAGCACGCGGGGCTTGAGACCGGCCCGCTCCAGCCGTTCCTTGATCGCGGCGGTGGTGCGGAACTCCTGATTGCCCAGCTCGGGGTGCATGTGCAGATCACGGCGGAAGGCCACGAGCTCCGCGCGCAGCGTGTCCGGCAAGGTGCCGGGCAGCGCGGCTTCACCAGGAGTGTCGGCCTCGGACTCTGGGGACATCAACACGTTCACCCTTTGCAGCGTAGGGCTCCCGGGCGATCGATGGACCCACGATCAACAAAATTCAGCCCGTTAGGGGAAGAAAACTCGGCCGCCCTACGCATAGCCATCATCTCGCTTGGGTAAACTTGGCCGCCTTTCCGGCCGAGCCGATCATGAGATCACCGGGAGCGGCCCGACCGCTCCACGGCACCCGTCCTCTTCCCCACGGTTACCACGCGCGGCCCGCTCCACGCGCCCTACCCCGCGCTCACCACCGCCGACAGCCGGTGCACGTCCCGCGCCGAGCCGGTGACGCCGCTCAGGAATCCGCGGGCCCGCGGTGAAGCCGTCTCGGTGAGCCAGGCGGGATCGATGTCGCAGACGGCGACCCGGACCTCGGTGCCGGTGAGGGCCAGCGGGAGGGTGTGGACGACGGTGGAGGGGAAGCTGAGGACGGTGCGGCCGATCGGGCCGCGGCGGGCGATCAGCTCCAGGGGGAGGTCGGGGCGGACGATCTGCAGGCCCGTCTCCACGGCCAGCCGGTGCAGCTTCTCGGCGCTCTCCCGGCGGTGGGCGAAGTAGCGGGCGGCCCCGTGGGTCTTCGCCAGGGCGCGTACGGCGGCCACGTAGCGGTCGGCGTCGACGACGCCGGTCTCCACCAGGGAGGTGCCGACCATGTCGGCGCCCTTGGTGATGCGCGGCGGGCCGAAGCGGGCCCTGGTCCAGGAGAAGTCGTTCGCGGCGACGGTGACGCCTTCGGGGACGTCGTCGATGGGCATGGAGGAGAAGACCGATACCTGCCGGTCGGGGGTCGGGGTGAGGCGGTGGCGGGCCGACCGGGAGACCGGGGCGAAGAGCAGGTCGCGCGGGCCGGGGCGGCTGCCCTTGCGGTGCCAGCGGACCAGGCGCTCGCCGTGGGCCAGCTGGGTGACGAACTCCATCGTGGCGGTGCCGTCGTCGACGACGACCAGGTCGTGGGCGCGGGTGATGGTGAGGAGGAGCTGCACGTAGCGGGAGAACGGGTCGCCCATGACGACCCGGTCCGCCTGGCGCAGTGCGGTGGTCAGGCCGCCGACCGTGCGGAAGGGGGCGGTGGCACCGCCGCGCGCCTCCTCCCAGCGGATCTCGTGGCCCTCCTTGCGGGCCAGTTCCGCCATGCGGCGCAGCTGGCCGCGGGTCATCGGGTCGACGGGCGAGAGGACCACGAGGGTGAGCTCCGCGCCGGGGGCGCGGGTGTGCGCCCACTCCAGCACGTTCAGCAGTTGTACCGGGCTCTCGACGAAGGCGAGAGTGCGGGGGCCGGCGTTCCCGGCGCGGGGGCTCATCGGTGGGGGTCCGTCCCGTGGTGAGTGACTCGGTGGGCGGTGGTCAGACGGTGACGGGCTCGCCCGCGGCGGCGGCGATCTCCGCCTCGGCGACGACGCCGGTGACGCGGCGCAGCTTCTTCATCGGGCCCAGCTCGGAGTCGTAGACCTTCTTGACGCCGTCGCCGAGGGAGGCCTCGATGGTGCGGATGTCGCGCACCAGGCGGGTCAGGCCCTGCGGCTCGACGGAGGCGGCCTGGTCGGAGCCCCACATGGCGCGGTCGAGGGTGATGTGGCGCTCGACGAAGGTGGCGCCGAGGGCCACGGCGGCCAGCGTGGTCTGCAGGCCGGTCTCGTGTCCCGAGTAGCCGATCGGGACGTTCGGGAACTCCTGCTGGAGGGTGTTGATGACGCGGAGGTTCAGCTCCTCGGCCTGCGCCGGGTAGGTGGAGGTGGCGTGGCACATGAGGATGTTGTCGCTGCCCAGGACCTCGACCGCGTGACGGATCTGCTTCGGGGTGGACATGCCGGTGGAGAGGATGACCGTCTTGCCGGTGGCGCGCAGGGCGCGCAGCAGCTCGTCGTCGGTGAGGGAGGCGGAGGCGACCTTGTGGGCGGGGACGTCGAACTTCTCCAGGAACGCGACGGCCTCGGTGTCCCACGGGGAGGCGAACCAGTCGATGTTCTTGGTCCTGCAGTACTCGTCGATCTGGCGGTACTCGTCCTCGCCGAACTCCACGCGGTGGCGGTAGTCGATGTACGTCATGCGGCCCCAGGGGGTGTCCCGCTCGATGTCCCACTGGTCGCGCGGGGTGCAGATCTCCGGGGTGCGCTTCTGGAACTTGACGGCGTCGCAGCCGGCCTCGGCGGCGGCGTCGATCAGCTTGAAGGCGTTCTCCAGCTCACCGTTGTGGTTGATGCCGATCTCGCCGGTGATGTAGACGGGACGGCCGGGGCCGGCCTCGCGGGTGCCGAAGGTGCGGATGCGGGAGTTGGTGCTCATGGCAGGGGGTTCCTTACTTGGACTGGGTGAGCGTGGGGGCTTCGAGAGGGTCGGGGGTGTTCAGTGAGGGGCCCAGGAGCCAGGCCGCGATCTCCCGTACGGCGCCTTCGCCGCCGGGGACGGTGGTGACCGCGCGGGCCGCGCCGCGTACGGCGTCGTGGGCGCTCGCGACCGCCACGGGCCAGCCGACGAGGGAGAAGCACGGGAGGTCGTTGACGTCGTTGCCGACGTAGAGCACGCGTTCGGGCTCGATGCCCTGTTCCTCGCACCACTGCTTGAGGGCGAGGTCCTTGCGGTCGATGCCGTGCAGCACGGGCAGCTCGAGCTTGCGCGCGCGGGCGGCGACGACCGGGTTCACCTCCGTGGACAGGATCAGCATCGTCAGGCCGCTGCGGCGCAGGGCGGCGATGCCGAGTCCGTCGCCGCGGTGCACGGAGACGAACTCCCGTCCGTCGGAGTCGATCAGCACCCGGTCGTCGGTCTGGGTGCCGTCGAAGTCGAGGACCACGGCGTCGACGTCGGCCGCGGTCGGCAGGGCGCCGGGCCGGGCCGCGTCGAAGTGCGGGGCCAGGGCCCGGGCGCGGGCCAGGTCGTGCGGGTCGTCGATCTCCAGGACGCGGGCCGGGTCGGTGCGGACCAGTTCGGTGCGGCCGAAGAAGCGGTGCTGGTGCTTGCGGAAGCCGGGGGCGGCCATGGCGTAGGCGGCGCCGGTCTCCAGCAGGTCCTGTGGGCGGTCCTGGCGGCGGGGGCGGTACGCCTTGTCGTGGTTGACGCCGTGGCCGCCGTCGGCCCCGCCCGTCTCGTCGGTGCCGTCCCGCCAGACGAAGCCGTGGAACGGGGCGACGGTGACGGCGGTGTCCGCGCCGTCCTCGGCGACCGCGCCGGCCACCCCGTCGACGTCCTCGCGGACCAGGAAGGGGCTGGTGCACTGCACGAGCAGGACCACGTCGACGGCGGCGCCGTGCAGGGCCTCGTGGGTGTCCATCGCGTGCAGCACGGCGGCCTCGGAGGTGGCCGTGTCCCCGGCGATGGCGGCGGGCCGCAGCACGACCTCGGCCCCGGCCTCGCGGGCCGCAGCGGCGATGGCCTGGTCGTCGGTGGAGACCACGACGTCCGTCACGAGGCGGGCCGCCAGGCACTCGCGCACCGCGCGGACCACCAGCGGGACGCCGCCGACGGGGGCGAGGTTCTTCGCGGGCACTCCCTTGGAGCCGCCGCGGGCGGGGATCACGGCGAGCACCCGGCGCACCGAAGCGCCCTGGCCCGCTTCCGGGTTGGACATGGGATCTGCTCCTTGCGCAGGTGTCGCGGGGACCGCGGACGTGGGCGGAACCGGGGAGGTCTCGGGTATCGGGGCGGGCCCGGGCACCGGGGCGGTCACAGCTCCCCCATCCGGCGGATCACCGGGGCGACCCGCTGGACGCCGTGCCGGTAGGCGCCGCGGGCCGCACGCCGCACGACCTGCCGCACGGGGCCGGGCGCCCGGTCGGCGGCCGGTGCGCCGGGCAGCGGGGTGCCGTCGGGGGCCAGGTGGTGGCGGGCGAGGATGCCGGGGAGGTAACCGGGCGCGGTGACGAGGGTGTAGTAGGGGGCGAGCGGCGGCAGTCCGCCGGGCCGGCCCAGCAGGGCGGCGATGCGTCCGCGGGCCTCGTCGAAGGCGGTCTCGTAGCCGCCGTCCGCCGCCACGCCCTGCCGGGCGACCCACTCGGGGTCGGGGGCCGGGCGGTGGCCCGCGTCGAGCTGGTCCCAGGAGGCGAGGCAGCCGGAGCCCACGAAGTGGTGGTTGCCGAGCGCCTCGCGCACGCCGAGGTCGGTCAGGACGACCGTGGGGATGCGGCGGTGCAGGGATTCCAGGGCGGCCGTGGAGCTGACCGTGACCAGCAGGTCGGTGCGGTCCAGGACCTCGCCCATGTGCCCGTAGACCAGGCGGAAGTTGGGCGGTGGGTCGGCCCGCTGCACCAGCTTCTGGTAGGGCAGTTCCTCGATGTGCGTGGTGTGTTCGCCGGGCTTGGAGCGCAGCTTGAGCAGCACCTCGCGCTCGGGATGGAGGCGGGCGTGCCGGATCAGCCGTTCGAGGAGGTACGTACGGTCCCCGCGGCTGTCCGGCACCGAGGGCTGCGCGGCGAAGACCACCGTGCAGGGGCGCTCGTCCCCGCCCGGCTCACCGGCGTAGGCGGCCCCGCCCAGGAAGGGCAGGGCGACCTCGGTCACCGCGCCGGCGTCGGCGCCGACCCCCTCGTACACGGCGCGGAAACGGTCCGCGTCCTGACGGGAGTTGGCGAGGACGAGGTCGGCGCCGTGGCGCAGCAGCAGGCCGTCGGCGAGCTTCTCGTAGACGACGCCGACGTAGCCGGTGACGACCACGGGCCGTTCCGCGTCGTGCTGCCAGACGCGGCCGAGCCCGTGCAGCATCGCCTGGACCCCGCCGCCGACCAGGGCGAGGACGAGGACGTCGTAGGAGTCCTCGTCCCGCGCCCCGGCCATGGCGCGCAGGAACTCGACGGCGGTCACCTCGCGGAGCGAGTCCGCGCTGACGCCGACCTCCTGGAGCTGGCGGGCGGTGGGGGTGGCTCGGCCGCGCAGGAGGTAGCCGTCGAGGTGGATCTCCGTGTCCCCGGGGCAGACGCGGGTCGCGGTGAGCGCGCCCCATTTCCACCGGGTGTCGGAGTCCGCCAGGACGGCGACTCTCAGGGCCTTCGTTGCACTTGCTGGCACGCCCCAGACGCTAGGAAGCCATTCCTAGGAACCGCCCAACCGGAATCCAACAAAGGGTGAACAGCACGTCGCCGAATGGGGATTCGGCCCGTCCGGACCCGGGAAAAGCGTCCGCTTCACCGCTTCGCCACGCCGCGTTCACCGGGAATCAAGAAACCGGTAAAGACGCATGCCGGACCGTCGCATAACGTCGCTCACGTGCCCAAGCTCTCCGTCATCGTGCCGTTCTACAACGTGCGGCAATACGCCCCAGACACTCTGCGGAGTCTGCGCGCCAACGCGCGGGACGACTTCGAGTTCATTCTCGTCGACGACTGCTCCACCGACGGGACCGTGGACCTCCTCGCGCGCGCGGAGCGCGAGCTGCCGGGGGCGGTGCTGGTCATACACGAGCACAACGGCGGCCTGGCGACGGCCCGCAACACCGGCATCGACCGGGCGCGCGGCGAGTACCTCGCCTTCCTGGACGGCGACGACTGGCTGGCGCCGGGCCACTGCGCCGACCTGGTGGCCGCGATCGAGCGGCTGGACGTGGACTTCGTGCGCACCGACCACGTGCAGTGCACGGGACGCAACCGCACCCTGCACCGGGTCCCGCACGGCCGCCGCAACACGGCCCTGCGCCCGCGCGACGCGATCCTGCCCGCGCACCGCACCACCTCCGTGGACTACGCCTACGCGTGGGCGGGCGTCTACCACCGCCGGCTGGCCGAGCGCGGCCTGCTGCACTTCACCGACGGGCTGCGCACGGCCGAGGACCGGCCGTGGATCTGGAAGCTGCACCGGGAGGCGGAGTCCTTCGCGGTGACCGGACTGCTCGGTGTGTTCTACCGGCGCGGGGTGGCGTCCTCGCTCACCCAGATCGGTGATGTGCGCCGGCTCGACTTCATCCGCGCGTTCGACGAGGTGCTCGCGGGGGCGGCCGGGGACGCGGACGCCGCGCGGCTGGTGCCGAAGGCGATCCGCACGTACTGCGCGATCATCTCCCACCACCTCGGCTCCATCGAGCGGTTCGAGCCCGCCGTGGCCCGGATACTGAAGGAGCGGAGCGCGGCGGCGCTGCGGCGGATGCCGCAGGAGGCGCTCGACGAGGTGCTCGACACGATGGACGCCGAGCGCGCCACGCGGTTGCGGCGGCTGCGCCGTCGCGCGGCCTCGGGCGGCCCGGCCGAGGGGGCGGCGGCATGACCACACAGATCTTCCTGGCGTCGACGCTGTACGGCACGGCCACGCTCGCCGCGGCCCTGGACTCCGGCTGCTTCGACGCGGCCGACCGGCGGATCCTGCTGGTCACCAACAACGCGGCGACGCCCGAGACGACACCGCCCCTGGACGCCTCGCCGGGGTTCGAGCGGTTGCGGGGCCGGTTCGACGACGTGGTGTCGTGGAACGAGGCGATCCGCCCCTTCCACCCCGGGGACTGGTCGCCGCGGGCCGGGGACGTGCCGTTGTGGGAGCGGCACCTGCGGCTGGCCTGGGGGCTGGGCGACGACGACGTGGCGCTGGCCGTGGAGTCGGTCCACGTGCCGCCGGCGCTCGGCGTGGCGCAGATCTTCACCGACGCGCCCCTGACCGTCTACGCGGACGGCCTGATGAGTTACGGGCCCACCCGCACCAAGCTCGCCCCGCTGGTCGGCACGCGCGTGGAGCGGCTGCTCCACCTGGACCTGGTGCCCGGGCTCGCGCCGCTGCTGCTGACGGAGTTCGGCGTGGTGCCCGAGGTGGTGCCGTCCCCGGCGGTCACCAAGGTGCTGGCCGAGACCGCGGACGGCGCCGTCGGGCTGCCGGACGCGGAGCGGCCCGCGGTGCTGCTTGGCCAGTACCTGTCGGCGCTGGGCATCCTCTCCGCCGAGGAGGAGGAAGACCTGCACGTGCGGATGCTGACCGGCGTCGTCGCGCTCGGGCACCCGCGCGTGGTGTTCAAGACGCACCCGACGGCCCCGGCCCGCTTCACCCGGGTCCTGGAGGAGGAGGCCGGGCGGCTGGGGGTCGACCTCACCGTGGTGGAGACGCCGGTGCTGGCCGAGGCACTGTTCCAGCGGATGCGTCCGGCGCTGGTCGTCGGCTGCTTCTCCACGGCGCTGCTCACCGCGTCCGCGCTGTACGGCCTGCCGGTCGCCCGGGTCAGCACCGAGACGCTGCTCGACCGGCTGACGCCGTACGAGAACAGCAACCGCGTGCCCGCCACCCTCGTGGACGCGCTGCTGCCGGACCTGTCGGATCCGGCCGCCGTCGCCGGGGGGCGGCGGGAGGTGGACGCCGAGGAGCTGGCCGGGCTGGTGCGGGCCGTCGGGTTCGCGATGCAGCCGAAGGTCCTGCCGGAGCTGCGCCCGGCGGCGGAGGCGTATCTGCGCGCGCACCTGGACGCCCGCACCTGGCGGTACTTCAAGAAGCGCAGGCTCACCTCCCTGGGCCTGCCGGGCGGCATCCCGGCCCGGCTGGGGTTCCTGCCGCACAACTCCACGGCACGCAGGGTGGTGCGCCGGGCCCGGGCCATCCGGCGCTCGATCGGGGGATGAGAAGAATTCATCTCCCCCACGAACGGAGTTCGCCTTTCCGGGCCTTCCCGGACACCGCAGATCTCTGATCTGTTCTGAACCGATCTGTTTCTCGTCTTCTTCGAACGTGAGAGGCCCGCGTGCCGAAACTGTCCGTCGTCGTTCCCATGCACAATGTGGAATCCTTCGCCGAGAGCACTCTGAGAAGCCTCGCCAACAACGCGGACCCGGACTTCGAATTCCTGCTCGTCGACGACTGCTCCACGGATTCCACGTCGTGGCAGATCGAACGCTGGGCGGACCGGCGCACCGACACCCGGGTGATCCGGCACGAGACGAACCGGGGCATCGCGCAGGCACGCAACAGCGGTATCGACGCGGCCCGCGGCGACTACGTCACGTTCCTCGACGGCGACGACTGGTACGGGCCGGGCTACCTCACCGAACTGGTGCGCTGGGTGGAGGAGTTGGGCTGCGACTTCGCCCGCACCGACCATGTGCAGGCCACCGGCACCGAGCGGGTGGTCCGGCGCCCCCCGGCCCCGGCACGCAACGTCGTGATGGACCCGCGCGACGGCATCGCGCCGCCCCACATGGAGACGATGGTCGACTACCCCTTCGTCTGGGCGGGGATCTACCGGCGGCACCTCTTCGACGACGGCGGGATGCGCTTCGCGACCGAACTGCGCACCGCCGAGGACCGGTTGTGGATCTGGCGGCTGCACCTGAAGGCCGCGACGTACGCGTCGGTGGGACTGCACGGGGTCTTCTACCGGCGGGGCGTGGCCACCTCGCTCACCCAGATAAAGGACTCCCGGCAGCTGGACTTCATCCCGGCCTACGACATGCTCCTGAAGGACCTGCTCGCGGACCCGGAGGCGGAGCGTTTCCTCCCCAAGGCCGTACGGACCTACTGCGCCATGATCGCCTTCCACCTCGGCAAGGTGGGCGAGTACGAGACCTCGGCGGCGCAGCGGCTGCGCCGGGAGGCGCGGGACGCGCTGCACCGCATGCCCCAGCACGTACTGGAGGAGACCCTCCGGACCATCGACAGGACTCGCAGCAGGTTGCTCGGCCGCCTGCGTGACGGGCGGAAGGCTGCCTGATCCATGCCCCCCAAGACCCAGATATTCCAGGTCTCCACCCTCTACGGAGCCGCCACCCTCGCCGCCGCGCTCGACGCGGGCCTGTTCGGACCGCGCGGCGAGACCCGGCGCGTCCTGCTGGTGTCCAACAACGCGGCGATACCGGAGACCGCCCTGCGCCTGGACGAGATGCACGGGTACGGGCGAATATCCGGCCGGTTCGACTCCGTGGTCAGCTGGAACGAGGCGATCCGTCCGCACCACCCCAGCGCGTGGGGCCCCCGGGGCAACGACGTGTCCCTGTGGCAGAAGGCGTTCCGGCTCGCCTGGGGCATCGGCGAGCGGGACCTGATCGAGCTGGCCGTCGAGTCGATCCAGGTCAACCCGGCCCGCGCGCTGGCCGCGATCTTCTCCGAGGCGAGCCTCCACGTGTACGCCGACGGCCTGATGAGCTACGGCCCCACCCGCGACAAGCTGCCGCTGACCCTCGCGCGCCGCATCCGCCGCCTGCTCCACCTCGACCTGATCCCGGGCCTCAGGCCGATGCTGCTGTCCGAGTACGGCGTCGAGCCCGAGGTCGTCCCCGACGCGGCGTTCCGCGCGGTGCTCGACGAGATCTCGCGGGAAGCGGCCGACGGCCCCGAACTGGCTCCCGTGGTACGGGAGAAGCCGACGGCCGTGCTGCTCGGCCAGTACCTGGCGGCGATCAACATCCTGACCGCGCGGGAGGAGGAGGACCTCCACGTCCGCATGCTGACCGGGGCCGCGCGGGCCGGGCACCGCTCGGTGGTCTTCAAGCCCCACCCGACGGCGCCCGCCGGCTACACGGCGGCCCTGAGCAAGGCGGCGGCGGACGCGGGCGTGCGGCTCACCGTGCTGGACGCGCCCCTGCTGGCCGAGACCCTGTACGACCACTGCTCCCCCGAACTCGTCGTCGGCTGCTTCTCGACGGCGATGGTGACCGCCTCCGCCTACTACGAGGTGCCCGTGGCCCGGGTCGGGACGGCGCTGGTGATGGAGCGGCTCACGCCCTACCCGAACAGCAACCGGGTGCCCCTGGCCGTCGTGGACCACCTGGTGCCCGACCTGGAGGGCCCCGGCGACCCGGCGCTCGTCGGCGCCGCGCCCGCGTCCCTGTCGCCGCTGGTCCGGGCGATCGGCTTCTGCATGCAGCCCAAGACCTACCCGGAGCTGCGCAGGCCGACGGAGGAGTGGCTGCGCGGCCATCTCTCCGGCACCCCCGGCTACTACTTCCCGGAGCTGCGGCTGACCGAGCTGGGGCTGCCCGGCAGCCGCCCGCAGCTGCGCGCGAAGCTCCAGGTGCGGCGGGCCAGGCGCGTGGTGCGCAGGGCGGTACGGCGCGGACCCGGGGGGAAGTGAGAGAGCCGGAACGCGACGGCGCCAAAGACGCCGGAGGCCCCGCCGCACGGGCGGGGCTCCGGCGTCCCGGCGCCGTCCGGCTCAGCCCAGCCAGCGGCCCAGCCGCAGCCGGGTCCACAGCAGGGCGGCGGCGAACGAGAGCGCGACCGTGACGGCCGTCAGACCGGCGAGAGCGCCCGCGGCGCCCGCCCAGCCCGCGTCCGCCGACACCAGCCGCGGGGCCAGCGCCTCCAGGAACAGCAGGTGGACCAGGTAGGCGCCGAAGGAGGCCCCTGCGAGCCTGCCGAGGAGCGGCCGGAACCGCTCGGGCACCCTGATCCGGTCGAGCGCCATCAGCAGGGTTCCGGCGAGCAGCGCCACCACCACGGAGGCGTACGGGCTCGGGAAGTGCACCCGGTGCTCGTAGACGGCGACCGCGGCCCACGCGCACAGCCCGCCGGTCAGCCACAGCAGGCGTCGGCGCCGGCCCGCGACCGCGGACCCGGGCAGCGAGAGCAGGACGGCCCCGGCGACGGCGTACGCGATCTGGTAGACGCCGAACTGCCAGGCGAAGGGGGGCACGCGCACGTCGAGGAGGCGCCCGAGGTCGCCCAGGAGGGTCGGGGCGAGCGCCAGGCCGAGCAGCGCGGCGCCCGCGCCCCAGGGCCGCTTGCCGTTCCTGACCAGCACGGCCACCGACAGCAGCAGGATCACCGGGACGTAGGCGTACAGGTACCAGAGGTGGAAGGCGGGCCGCACGGAGGCGAACACCGCGTCCCGGGCGAGCCGCGCCGTGGGTTCGGTGTTGGCGTCCCGGGCCCAGTCCCACAGCAGGTAGACCGCGGTCCACACGGCCAGCGGCACGACGATGCGGTTCAGCCGTTTGCGGACCTGCCGGCCGTCGCGGGGCGGGGCTCCGGAGAGGACGACCCAGCCGGCGATCGCGAAGAACAGCGGTACGGCGCAGCGGCTCAGCGCGTCCCCGGTGAGCGCGGTCCAGTAGACGGGCCCGCCCTGCGCGGGGTCGCGGTCGACGGCCTTCATCAGTTCGCCTGCGGCATGGCAGACGATGACCCCGACCGAGGCCAGGACCCGGACGAGGTCGACGTCGTACCGGTGTTCCCCGCGGGGACGCGGCACCTGCGTCCGGTCGGCGACGGCGGCGGGGCGGACGGACTCGGTGGTGGTCAGGGGCTCGGCGGCGATGGGGGGTCACTCCCGGGTTGGACGCGCGGGCCCGGCGGTGTGGGCCGGGCCGGGGATCGGCATGCCGCGTCGCGCGCGCTCGCAGCCGCGGCGCCGCGCGGCGCACGTCGGTGCAGGCTATGAGAGGGGCTTGAGCGCCGGAAAGCGCCGCCGGATGAACATCGGCGACATGTGCGTGACCCCCCGGTGAACGCCGGGAGCCGCCATCGTCCGGTCATCCGGCGTTCCGCAGAAGTTCGCCCCATGGCCCGTTCCGGGAGCTGCGTTTCGGGTGCCGGGCGTCCCTAGTCTGGCCTCACCCACCCCACTGGCGTTCCACGCACCCACGTTCACTTCCGTGACGGATAGAGGTCGTTGACCCATGAACAGCCGTACCCTGCTCCGCAGTTCCGCCGGCCGGCGCCTGCTGCGTCCCGTCGCCGATCTCATCGATCAGCGCATCGAGCGGCGGATCCGCGCCGCGGAGTCCCGCAGACCTCCGGTGCCCGACCCCGAGGTGACCAAGAAGCAGCAGCTCACCTTCGAGCTGCTGGTCGGCTCCTCCGGCCGTGGCATCTCCCGGACGGTGGCCGAGGGGTCCCTGGAACGGCTGCACCGCGAGGTCGCGGCCCTCGCCGGGGACCGGGTGGCGGCCGAGCGCAACGTGGCCACCGCGTACCGGCTCCTGATCGCGCTGGAGTCGTTGGGCGTGGGCCGGGTCGCGGGCGGCACCATGAACATCTGCGGCAAGCTCGCCTCGATCCCGCTGCTCGGCCCGCCGAACGACGAGGTCCTGGAGATAGGCACGCTGTACGGCATGTTCTCCGCCGGTCTGGTGCGGATGCTGGAGCGCGACGGGCGCAGCCCGGCCCTGACCATCGTGGACCCGTTCGCCGGTGTGCAGCTCCAGCCCGGCACCACCGTGCGCCCCGACCCGACGGGCACGCCGGTGGACGAGCGCGCGGTGCGCACCAACCTCGCCCTGGCCGGTCCGGCCGGTGCGGCGGCCCGCGTCCGGCAGGGGTTCTCCGAGGACCCCGAGACCCGTGCGGCCGTCTCCGACCGCTCCTACGCCGTGATCGTCGTCGACGGCGACCACTCGGCGAAGGGGGTGCGCCAGGACCTCCGGTGGGCCGAGGAGATCGCCGCGCCCGGCGCGATCGTCGTGCTGGACGACTTCGGCGACCCGAGCTGGCCGGGCATCGAGGAGGCGCTCGACGAGCACCTGAAGGACGACACCCGGTTCACCTACCTCGGGAAGGCCGCCCACTCCGCCTTCCTGCGGGCCTCCTGACGGCTTCCCGAGGGCTCCCCGAGCGGGCTGCGCAGGGTGGCGACCGGGACACATTGAGCGATACGTGCGATTTTCTGACCGTCGGATCGCGCGTGCCGACTCCATTTCCGGGGTCGAGGATGCATCCTCGCCTCATGGCCACTGCGCAAGTCACGCACGAGTACCCCGGTGAGCTGAACGACGTCCCCGGCTGGTTCTGGCCGCTCGACCAGGTGCTGTTCTCCTGGTTCCTTGAGCGGCAGGAGCGGCTGGACACCCGCGGCGACCTGCTGGAACTGGGCGCCTACCTGGGCAAGAGCGCGATCCTGCTCGGGCACCGGCTGCGGGACGGCGAGACGCTCACCGTCTGCGACCTGTTCGGGGCCGAGCCCCCGGACGCGGCCAACCGGGCGGAGGCGGCGAAGTCGTACTCCTCGCTGACCCGCCAGGCCTTCGAACGCAACTACCTCTCCTTCCACGACACCCTGCCGACGATCATCCAGGCGCCCAGTTCCGCGGTCGTGGACGAGGTCGCGCCGGGCAGCTGCCGCTTCGTCCACATCGACGCCTCGCACCTGTACGAGCACGTCGAGGGCGACATCGGCGCGGCCAGGGAGCTGCTGGGGCCCGACGGCATCGTCGTCCTGGACGACTTCCGCAGCGAGCACACCCCGGGCGTCGCCGTCGCGGCCTGGGAGGCGGTGCTCAACCGCGGACTGCGCCCGGTCTGCCTGAGCAGCCAGAAGCTGTACGGCACCTGGGGCGACCCGGAGCCCGTGCAGGAGGAGCTGCTGGCGGCGCTGCGCGGGCGCGACGACATCGCCGTGACCGTGGAGCGGGCCGCGGGGCACCGGCTGGTGCGGACCCGCGCCAGGGGCAAGCGGCTGCGGCCGCCCTCGCTGCCGTCCTCGCGGCACCCGGCGCCCGCACCACCGGCGGCCGCCCCGGCACCGGGCGCGGGCCGGCCGGGGACCGCACCGGTGCCGGGGCAGACCGCGCAGCCCCGTCCGGCGGCCCGTGCGGCTCGTGCTTCGGCCCCGCGGGAGCGCACCCGGCGGCTCGCTCTGGACCTGCTGCCGCCTCTCGTCACGCGTGCGGTGCGCCGGTACCGGGCGGCACAGCGGGCGAAGGCGGGCCGGGCGGCGGGGGCGGCTCAGTCGCGGCCGTAGGTCGCGGCGACGCCCTCGATGACCAGCGCCAGCGACTCCTCGAAGTGCCGGTCGTAGTCCGTGAAGATCTCCGCGCCCGCCGCGGCCGTCAGAGGGTAGTCGGCCAGCAGGCGGGCGCGTTCCGCCACGTCGAAGCCCTCCCGGCGCTCGCCGGGCAGCGGCTCGACGCCCTGCTCCTCGGTGACGAAGCCGAGCGTGAACATGTACGTCGTCGTGGTCGCCCGCACCGCCTGCGCGAGGGTGAACCCGGTGGCGGTGAACAGCCGCAGGGTGCCCTCCATGTACTCGGCGTGCACCGCGCCGGTGAAGCGTGAACCGCTGAACACCTTGGCGCCGTCGCGATAGGCGAGCAGGGAGGCGCGCAGGCCGCGGTTGGCCTTGAGCAGCCGTTCCCGCCAGGTGTCGGCCGGGTCGAGGGGGGTCCCGGCGAGCATCCGCCGGTACATCTCGGTGGCCATCTCGTCGAGCAGGGCCTGCTTGTCCTTGAAATGCCAGTAGAGGGCGGGCGCCTTGACGTCCAGCTCCCTGGCGATGGTCCGCAGGCTCAGGCCGTCGAGGCCGACCTCGTTCAGCAGTTTCAGCGCCGTGTCCGCGACCCGTCGGCGGTCGAGGGGGGCGCGTCGTTCCGTACTCACGCTTGACAGCTTAACGGCGTTAAGTCCATCCTCGAACCCACACCGGACTTAACGTTGTTAAGGAGAGTTGCCGTGAATGTCATGGATACGCACGCCCTGGACGCGGATGTGCTGGACACGGACGTACTGATCGTCGGCGCCGGCCCCACCGGACTCACCCTCGGTGTCGACCTGGCCCGGCGCGGCGTGGACGCGCTGGTCCTGGAGGGCGCCGGGGAACTGTTCCCGGGCTCACGGGGCAAGGGTTTCCAGCCCCGCACCATGGAGGTCTTCGACGACCTCGGCGTCGTCGACGCGCTCCACGCGGTGGGCGGCCCCTACCCGATCGGCATGATCTGGCGGAACGGCGAGCGGGTCGGCGAGCACCACATGTTCGACCCGGCCGAGCCGAGCGAGGACTCGCCGTACAACAGGGCGTGGATGGTGCCGCAGTGGCGCACGCAGGAGATCCTGGCCGCGCGGCTCGCGGAACTGGGCGGCAAGGTCGCCTTCCGCCACGAGGTCGTCGGTGTCACGCAGGACGGGGACGGCGTCACCGCGCACCTCTCCTCGGGCGGGACGGTGCGCGCCCGCTACCTGGTCGCGGCGGACGGCGGCCGGTCGGCGGTGCGCCGCGCGCTGGGCATCGGCATGACCGGCGAGACCGTGGACCCGAGCCCGACGCTGGTGGCGGACGTCCGGATCAGCGGCCTGGACCGCGACAACTGGCACGTCTTCCCGCCGCACCAGGACGTCGGCCTCCTCGCCGTCTGCCCGCTGGCCGGCACCGAGGACTTCCAGGTGATGGCGCGGTTCCCGGAGGGCGCGGACCTGGACACCTCGGCGGACGGCGTCCGCAAGGTCGTCGCGGAGCGCTCGCACATCGCCGCCGAGGACGTGACCGAGGTCCGCTGGGTCTCCGACTTCCGGCCGCGGGCGGCGCTGGCCGACCGTTTCCGCGCGGGCCGGGTCTTCATCGCCGGCGACGCGGCGCACGTGCACTCCCCCGCGGGCGGCCAGGGGCTCAACACCAGCGTCCAGGACGCCTACAACCTGGGCTGGAAGCTGGGCGCGGTGCTGAAGGGCGACGCCCCCGCCGCGCTCCTGGACAGCTACGAGGAGGAACGGCGTCCGATCGCCGCGCAGATGCTCGACCTGTCGACCGCCGTCCACCGCGGCGAGGTGCGGCGCGGCGGGGCGACCCGGCAGCTGGGCATCGGGTACCGGGACTCGTCGCTGACGGTGGAGACGCGGGGCACCGTCGGCGAGGAGGCGATACGGGCCGGCGACCGCGCGCCCGACGGGAGGGTGGACGACGTCCGCCTCTTCGACGCCTTCCGGGGACCGCACTGGACACTGCTGGCGCTGGGCGTCGACGCCCCCGGCGACGGCGTGGGAGAGGCGGTACGGGTGGTGCGCGGGGGCGCGCACGGGGCGTACGGGACGGGGCTGTTCCTCGTACGGCCGGACGGGTACGTCGGATGGTCCGGCGACACCCCGGAGGGCCTCGACGCCTATCTGGGCCGGTTCGGACTGGACGCCTGACTCCCGAACCGGGCCCCGTCCGGCTCAGCCGTCGCCGTCGCGACGCTCAGAAGGCGTCCGAGGGTACATACGTGCCCCAGACCTCCCGCAGCGCGTTGCACACCTCGCCGACGGTGGCGCGGGCGCGCAGGGCGTCCTTCATGGGATAGAGGACGTTGTCCTCGCCCTCGGCGGCCTTCTTCAGGGCGGCCAGGGCCGAGTCCACCGCCGCCTGGTCGCGCTCCGCGCGGAGCCTGGCCAGGCGGTCGGCCTGCTGGGCCTCGATGGCCGGGTCGACGCGCAGCGGCTCGTAGGGCTCCTCCTCGTCGAGCTGGAAGCGGTTGACGCCGACCACGACCCGCTCGCCGGAGTCGGTCTCCTGGGCGATGCGGTAGGCGGAGCGCTCGATCTCGCTCTTCTGGAAGCCGTGCTCGATGGCGTTGACCGCGCCGCCGAGCTCCTCGACCTTGTCCATCAGTTCCAGGGCGGCCGCCTCGACGTCGTCGGTCATCTTCTCGACGACGTAGGAACCGGCGAAGGGGTCGACGGTCGCGGTCACGTCCGTCTCGTAGGCGAGGACCTGCTGGGTGCGCAGGGCCAGGCGCGCGGACTTGTCGGTGGGCAGCGCGATGGCCTCGTCGAAGGAGTTGGTGTGCAGGGACTGCGTGCCGCCGAGGACCGCGCCCAGGCCCTGCACGGCGACGCGGACCAGGTTCACCTCGGGCTGCTGGGCGGTCAGCTGCACACCCGCGGTCTGGGTGTGGAAGCGCAGCATCAGCGACTTGGGGTTCTTCGCGCCGAACTCCTCCTTCATCACCCGCGCCCAGATCCGGCGGGCCGCGCGGAACTTGGCGACCTCCTCCAGGATCGTCGTACGGGCCACGAAGAAGAAGGAGAGGCGGGGCGCGAAGTCGTCCACGTCCATCCCGGCCGCGACCGCGGTGCGCACGTACTCGATGCCGTCGGCGAGGGTGAAGGCGATCTCCTGCGCGGGAGACGCGCCCGCCTCGGCCATGTGGTAGCCCGAGATCGAGATGGTGTTCCACTTCGGGATCTCGGCCTTGCAGTACTTGAAGATGTCCGCGATCAGCCGCAGCGACGGCTTGGGCGGGAAGATGTACGTCCCGCGCGCGATGTACTCCTTCAGCACGTCGTTCTGGATCGTGCCGGTGAGCTGGTCGGCGCTCACGCCCTGCTCCTCGGCGACGAGTTGGTAGAGCAGGAGCAGCAGGGAGGCCGGGGCGTTGATCGTCATCGACGTGGAGACCTTGTCCAGCGGGATCCCGCCGAACAGCACACGCATGTCGTCGATGGAGTCGATGGCGACGCCGACCTTGCCGACCTCGCCGCTGGCGATCGGGGCGTCGGAGTCGTGGCCCATCTGGGTGGGCAGGTCGAAGGCGACCGACAGGCCCATGGTGCCGTTGGCGATCAGCTGCTTGTAGCGGGCGTTGGACTCGGTCGCCGTGCCGAAACCGGCGTACTGGCGCATCGTCCACGGACGGCCGGTGTACATCGACGGGTAGACGCCCCGGGTGAAGGGGTACTTCCCGGGCTCGCCCAGCTTCTCGGCCGCGTCCCAGTCCGCCAGGGCGTCGGGCCCGTAGACCGGTTCGATGGGCAGCCCGGACTCGGACTCGCGCGTCATGGTGTGTCGCCTCCCGCTGAGCACATGGTCGAACTGGTCGGACCACCCGTCATTTACTCGCCAGTACAGGCCCGTCCTTCGACGGACTGTATCCGCGCGCGTGCAGCCGGTGGAGAGGCGCACGCTGGGACCTTCCTCACAGCCTCGATGCGGTCCCGGTCACAACGATGCCGTGCCGTTCGCGGCGCGTCATCCGCGGGAACAACCTAGGGGACGTCGGTGCGGGACCGTGAGACGACGGGGGGCCGTGGTGCGTATGGCGGGCATGGGGAGCACGGGGCGGACGGTCGCCGTCGCGCTGGTGGCCGTACTGGCGGCGGGCGGCTGCACCGTGCAGGGCACGGGGCCGGACGGCAAGGGGCACGCGCCGGTGCGCATAGACGTCACCACCGGGGCCCCGTCGAAGAGCGCGCCGCCCGGGGGCCGCCGGTCACCCGGCGCGCCGTCGGCCGGGACAAATGCCGCCAGGGTGCTGTGGAAGCGGGGCGACACCGGCCGGGACGTCCGTGAGCTGCAGGCCAGGCTGCGCCAGGTCGAGTGGCTCGTGGACGGGCCGACCGGGACGTACGACGACCTGACCGAGCGTGCCGTCAGCGGCTTCCAGGGCAAGCGCGGGCTGCCGCGGACCGGCCGGACGGACACCGTCACCTGGCAGCGGCTGCTCGGGATGTCGCACGAACCGGGCACGTGGGAGCTGTACCTGATGGGCGGCCAGCCCGCCGCCGCGCCCGACCCGCGCTGCACGTCCGGCCGGGTGCTGTGCATCAGCAAGTCGAGCCGGACACTGCGCTGGATGATCGACGGGCGGACGGTGTCGACGATGTCCGTGCGCTTCGGTTCGCAGTACACGCCGACCCGGGAGGGCGTCTTCCGGGTCTACTGGAAGTCCCGCCACCACGTCTCGACGCTCTACGACTCGGCCATGCCGTACGCCATGTTCTTCAGCGGCGGCCAGGCCGTGCACTACTCCTACGACTTCGCGGCCCGCGGTTACGCGGGTGCCTCGCACGGCTGCGTCAACGTGCGGGACGAGGCGGCGATCGCGGATCTGTACGCGCAGGTGAGGAACGGCGACAAGGTCGTCGTGTACCGGTGAGGCGGCAGGACGGCGACACCGCCGTACGGCGAAGGGGCGCGGGCGGGACCGGGGGAACGTGTCCCGCCCGCGCCGATGTGCACGAGCCGCAGGTACGGGGGGAACCCCGGCTCGGTGCGAAAGCCGATGACCAGTCGGCTCACTCATTACTGCGCCACGGCGGCCGAAAGTGTCACACCCACCGGCGAGGAAATTCCCGACCTGCGCGAAAGCGCAGGTCAGGCGGTACTCGCGGGGGACGAGGCGTGGGGCACGTAGACGGGCTGCCGTTGCGGCCGGGGCTCGTAGGCCGAGGGGGTGTGGGTGCGGTGAGGGCGGGCGGGGCGGTGGGGATCGCGGGTGGGCGGGGCTATGTCGGGCTCGGCGTCGTCCCCGTCGCCGTTGCCGCCGTCGTCACCGTCGTCGCCCTGGTCTCCGTGGTCGCCCTTCTTCCCGCCGTTGCCCTGGCCGCCGTTGCCCTTGTCGCCTTTGTCACCCTTGTTGCCCTTGTCGTTCTTGCCGTTCTCGTTGCCCTTGTCGCTCTTGTCGCCGTTGCCGGTGTCCCCGCGCAGCTCGCCCTCGTGGGTCGGCTCCGCCGAGGCGCCGCCGTGGTCGCCGCCGTCCCGGCCGCCGCCGTCGGTTCCGGCGAGGAGGCCGCCGCAGTACTTCACGACCCGCGAGGCTCCCCCGGCCGCCTCCTTCAGCGCGCGCCGGTGGGCGGCGTCGAGTTCCTTGCCGGCGCGCACCTTGCGGCAGGACGCGGTGAGGCCCGACCGCCGTCCGTCCGAGCCGTCCGCGTCCCGGTCGTCGGCGTCGCGGCTCCCGGGCTCGCCGTCCTTCCGTGCGGTGCCGCCGGCGGGCGCGCCCGGGGTGGTGCCGGGCGCCGCGCCGCCCCGCACGCCCTCCAGCGGTGAGGGCCGTGCGGTCGGACGGCTGGGCGAGACCGCGGCCGAGACGGTGGCGGCGGGTTCCGGTCGGGTGCCGTCGAACGGCGTCGGCAGCACTCCGGTTCCGGCCGCCGCCACGCCGCCGATCATGCCGACGGTCAGCGCGGCGGCCAGCCCGAGGCGCAGGGTGCGGCTCCGGCGCGGACGCCGGGCCCCCTCGCCGTGCGCGCCGATGCGGACGAGACCGGCGTCGGAGGTCCGGGGAGCGGCAGCGTGCCCGAGGGCGGCCGACGCCTGGGCCGACGCGTCGGCCCGTTCGGCGCGCACCTTGCGGAAGGCGGCCAACGCGGCGGCCTCGCCGGGGAGTTCCTCACCGGCCGGCGGCGGTGGGGCGGCGAGCGCGCCCAGGGCCACGACGAGCCGTTCGGCCCGGTCGCGGGACACGGGGTCGACACCCTCCAGTGGCTCTCCGCGCAGCAGGCGCTCCGCCGTTTCGCGGTCCAGCCACTTGTCCTGCTCGTCGGCCATCACATGTCCTTCTGCGTCCGCGCACGCGTATGCGTCACACTCGCGGACGTCACCGCACGGCCGTGCGGTTCTCGCTGCGGCGGCAGGGCGTCGAGCCCGCCGCCCGATTCCGGATCGCCGCCGAGCAGTTCGGCCAGGCGCTTCAGGCCGCGGTGCGCCGCCGTGCGGACGGCGCCGGGCCGCTTGCCCAGGGTCTCGGCGGCGCTCTTGGCGTCGAGGCCCATCACCACGCGCAGGACCACCGCCTCGGCCTGGTCCTGCGGCAGCCGGGCGATGAGGGAGAGGGTGCTGCCGGTGGCCAGTGCCTCCATGGCCTCGTCCGCGGTGTCGGACTCCGCGGGCTTGCCCGTCAGCTCCGTCTCGTCGCCGCCAATCGCCGGCCGGCGGCCGCGCATGCGGATGTGGTCCAGTGCGCGGTTGCGGGCGATGCGGGCGGCCCAGCCGCGGAAGCGGTCGGCGTCGCCGTCGAACCGTTCCAGGTCGCGGGCTATCTGGAGCCAGGACTCGGAGGCCACGTCCTCGGCGTCGTGATCGCCGACGAGCGTGCGTACGTATCCCAGCAGCCGTGGGTGCACGGCGCGGTACACGGTCCGGAACGCGGTCTCGTCCCCGTTCTGTGCCGCGCGCACCGCGGCGGTCAGCTCCGCGTCGTCCCCCAGCACCGAGAAGCCTTTCTGCGCAGCCCTTCCGCGCCTCAACCGGCGCCGCTCTCGCGGACGTGGTCCTCGCCGTCGTGGTCTCTCAACTGTGGTCGCGGTGGGTCTCCCGCGACCACGTCGCGGGAGCGAGCCCCCCGCTGCATCGGCGCGAATGGCACGTTACGTCTTGAAACCGCCACTCGTCCATGTCCCTCTCGCCTTGCCGTACAAGATGCAACTAACCCGTGACGCGGTGAGGTGTGACAGAAAACGCAGTCGCGGCGCTGAAGTGAGTACGGGCCGCCGCGCGGCCCGTGCCGCGCGACGGCCGGGGCCTCTCCTGTGGGGGGTGGCGGCCCCGGCCGTTGCCTTGGCCACCGCGGTCGTCCCGGACGGGCGCTACCGGTCCCGGCCGGGGACCTGCCCCTCGGCGTTGCCGCCGCCACCGCCGCTGCCCTTGCCGCCGTTCTCCTGGTTGCCGTTTCCTTCGGCGCCGTTCCCCGCGCCGTTGTCGGGGGCGGCAGCGTTTCCTTCGGCGCCGTTTCCTGCGGCGGCGTTCCCGTCGGCGCCGTTCCCGCCGTCGGCGTTCCCGTCGGCGTTCGACGGTCCCCGTCCGGTCTCCGTGGCGGCGGGCAGGTGGGCGCAGTAGGCCTCGACGTGCTCCGCGCCGCCCGCCGCCGTGACCAGTCGCCGCCAGGCCGTGGCGTCCAGGGCACCGCCGCGTCCCTCAAGTCGTTCGTAGGCGCGGCAGTGGGCCTCGGTGTCGCCGGCGGCGGCCGGGCGGTCCGGCGACGCGGAGGCGCCGGGGCGCGTGGTGGCGGGGCCGGGAGTGGCGGCGCGCGGGGTGGCGACCGGCTGGACCGAGGCGCTGTCGGCAGTGGCGGGCGGACGGTCGCGGCGCGGGCCGCCGTCGTCCCCGGCGTCGCCGCCCCCGCCCATGGCCGCCGCGTAGGCGACCCCGCCCAGGGCGAGGCTCGCCAGCAGGACGGAGAGGGCGGTCTTCAGCGTGCGCCCCGGGTGCCGCCCGTCGCGTGGCCGCCAGTCGTCCCGCCTCCTGGTGCGCGCGGCCCGGGCCGGTTCCGCCTCCCGGGCGGCCCGGAACGCGGCCACGGCCCGCCGTTCGCCCTCGGCGTCGGCCCGCTCCCCGCGCAGCGCCGCGGCGAGCAGCGCCTCCGTGCCCGGGGCGGGCCGGGGACCGGCGTCGCGGCCGTCGCCCTCCCCGTGCCGTGCCCGCATGCCCGCCTCCGCTCCCGCTCGGTCCGCGGGGCCGCCGTCCTCGGCGCCCCTCATGTCGACTCCCCCAGCGTCCTGGGACCGTCATCCGTCACACCGTCGGTCCCCAGCTGCCGTGCCAGCCGCTTCAGTCCCCGGTACGTCGCCGTCCGCACCGCGCCCGGCCGCTTGCCGAGCACGCGCGCGGCGGAGGGACCGTCGAGACCGACGACGACCCGCAGCAGGACTGCCTCGGCCTGGTCGCGCGGCAGCGCCGAGACCAGGGCGAGCGCGGCCCGCGTGGAGAGGTCCTCCAGCACCTGGTCGTGCGTGGTGTGCGGCCCGGGCAGGTCCAGGACGTCCTGCTCCAGTGCCGTGGGCCGGGGCCGTACCTTCTGGCGGCGCAGGTGGTCCAGGGCGCGGTGCCGGGCGATCGTCGCCGTCCAGCCCCGGAAGCCGGCCCCGTCGCCCTTGAAGCGCCGCAGGTCACGGGCTATCTCCAGCCAGGCGTCCGCCGCGACGTCCTCGGCGTCCTCGCCGACCAGCCCGCGCACGTAGCCCAGCAGCCCCGGCTGCACGAGCCGGTAGGCGACCGCGAAGGCGGCCTCGTCACCTTCCTGGGCCCGCGCGACGGCCGCGCCCAGTTCCCCGTCGTACGCCTGTACGCGGCGGGGTTCCCCTCGCTGGCCCAAGAACCGTCCTCGTCCGTACCGAGTCCTGCGCGCGCTCGGGTGAGCCCGCCCCCAAGGTCATCAGCGTCGGGGCGCACAGAAGTGTCACAGGGAGTGTCAGGGGGCCGCCGTAGCGTCCCGGCACAGCAGGCGGAGCGACCCGTCCCCGGCGAAGCAGCGGCGGGCCTCGTCGATCGGGTCCCACAGGCGGCCGTCCGGGGTGCGGACCCAGTGGTCGCCACCGGTCGCCCACCACTCGCCGCCGGACTCACGCACGATCACCTCCCCGGCGTACGCGCCGAGTCCGCGCAGCGCCGTCTCCACCGCGGCGTACGGCGCCTCCTCGCGCCGGATGCCGTCGATCACCCGGTCCACGCGCCACAGACTCTGCGCCGAGTAGTCCAGACGCAGCCTCGCGCCCTCGCGCATCATGGCCACCGCGTCCGCCGCCCACCGCACCGGCCTGGCGGCGGCCGAGGGCCGGGTCTGCTGCGGGCTCGTCGTCCCGCTCGTCCATCCGCTCGTCAATCCGCTGGTCACAGTCGTCACATGGGCTATAGCGCCGTGGGGCGGGGTCGCGTCACACGTGGGAGCCGGTCGTTCCGCAACCGGCGCAGGACCGCCGCACCTCCGCCACGTCCGCCGCAACGCCGCCGCGCGTTCCCCGCACGACGGTCACAGGGGCCCGCGGTGGGTCCGGGTCTCAGCCGCGTCCCCTGGCCCGGCGGGAGACCACCGCGCGCAGCACCCGGCGCCCCTCCGTGGAGACCTCCAGCGCCGGACGGAGCCCGGCCGCGCCGCGACCGGCGAGCAGTTCCAGGACGCCGGTCTGGCGGCGCAGTTCGGCGGCGACGAGCGGGGGCAGTCCCGCCGTGCCGCTGTCGCGCGGGACGTCGGCCTCCGGGGCCGCGTCCGCCGCCGGGTCGAGCAGCCGGTGGATGCGGAGCGAGGCGACGGAGCAGGCGTCGGCCCACGTCCGCAGTGCCGGTCCCGAGCACTCGGCCGGCGCGGCCGCGAGCATGCGGCGGGCCAGGAGCACGGCCTCGTCCTCGCCGGTGGCGTCGGGGCCGGTGAGCTTGTCCCGCACCTGGGTCAGCCCCTGCGCCCAGTCGCGTCCGGGCTCGTCGGCGAGGGTCGCCCACAGAGGTCTGAGGGCCTCGTCGTCGCCGTCCAGCAGCGGAAGGCAGCGATCCAAACAAGCCAGCCCGCTCGCGGCGAGTCCGCATGCGTCGGCCCGCGCGATCAGTTCCACCAGGCTCATCGGGTCCCTCCCCGTTCCCGCCGCTTCGCCCCGCTCACCACCGCGGAGCCCGCACTGACCCTTACTGCGTGCGACGGTCCGGGAGTGTCACAGCGGCACGACGCCCAGCCGGTCGAGGAACCGGAAGAAGAGAGTTTCGGCCACCGGTCCGTCGGCGGGGTCCGCATCGCGGTCCGCGTCGGGGCCGCCCCCGTCCGCATCCGCCGCGGGGTCGTCCGACAGCACTTCGGCCAGGTCGCCCGCGCTCGCCGTGCGCCCCGCCTCGGCGGCCCAGGCGACGGCGCGCTCGGCGGCGTCCCGGGGCTCCAGGAAGTAGTCCTCCAGGGTGAGCCCGTCCCGCTCGGCGCCCAGATATCCGGCCATGGCGGTCCGCGCCAGGCAGGTCGTCCACGCCCCGCTCCCGGGCGCCGCCGCCTCCACGACCACGCAGTCGCTGTCCATCACGTACCCGAACAGCGCGGGTGCGCCGGTCTGCCCGGCCAGGTCGTTCATGTTGCCGACGTCCCCGTCGCCGCCCGCGAACTCCCACACCTGCCAGCCGTCCGGCGCGGAGCGGCGCAGGGTCATGTCCGCGGCGCCGGGCAGCGCCTCCAGCTCCGCGAGCGGCCGCTCGGCGCGGCCGACGACGAAGTACCCCCAGTAGCCCATGTCCCGGCTCCCCCCGGTGTGTCGGTTCGGCTGGGTCAAAAGACCACCACAGCCGTACGGGAGTTCGCAGCAGGATGGGGCAATCGGCGCGCCGCGACCGGGGCGGATCCGGGGCGGGACCGGGGGCCGGTGTCAGTCGAGCCGGTCCGCCAGCGACTTGAAGTCCGCCCAGGACAGTTCGGGCTTGCCGGGGTCCCACAGCTTCTGGACCGTCGCGGCCAGCGGCAGCCGGATGCCCTCGGCGACCTGGGCCTGGGTCTGGGCGTTCGGGAAGTCGCCCCAGACGGCGAAGCTGCCGCCGAGTATCTGCCGGTCGTACTTGGCGTCGACGGCCGCGGTGCCGCGCAGGACGCGCGGGGTCCACTGCTCGTAGATGCGCTCGCCGGTCGGGTAGACGAAGGTCTGCGGCTGCCCGAGCACGTAGTAGAGGAACTCGTCGTTGTAGTTGAGGACCTGGCGGCCCTCGCGCAGATACTCCGCCGGCGGGCGGGCGCCGATCTCCTTGCCCGTCCAGTAGGCGACCTTGATGTCCTTGAGCGGCTCCACGGAGGTGTCCTTGAAGAAGCCGTCGTTCCAGGCGCGCGGGGTGCGGTGGTGGGCCATGACCGTCTTGGCGCGGCCGTTGAGCCAGCCGGTGGTGAGGTCGGCGACGGTGCCGCCGGAGCCGTACGCCTTGCGGGCGGCGGCGGCCAGCGTCGGGTAGGACGCCTCGGGGTCGGGCACCACGAGCGCCTGGTACTCGTCGGCGCCGAGGTGGAACTGGGAGCCGGGGAAGAGGTCGGCGTACTCGTCGAGCAGATCGTCGACGATCTTCGCGGCCTCCGGCTTGGAGATGTCGATGGCGCCGCGGGTGGCCGTGCCCTGCGCGTTGCGCAGCTGGAGGTCGGGATGGGCGGCGATCACCGCACCGAGGTGGCCCGGCGAGTCGATCTCGGGGACGACGGTGATGTGGCGCGAGGAGGCGAGATCGATGATCTCCTTCATTTCGGCCTTGGTCAGGTGGTCGTCCGAGACGATCTCGGGGTGCGAGTCGGACTCGATGCGGAAGGCCTGGTCGTCGGAGAAGTGCAGGCCCAGCTCGTTGAACTTCAGGTCGCCCAGCTCCCGGATCCGGTCCTTGATCCAGTCGGCGCTGTAGTGCTTGCGGGCGATGTCGAGGGAGAAGCCCCGCTTCGGTTTGGCGGGCTCGTCCTTCACCACGCCCTCCGGCGCGGTGCCGCCCCCGTCCACCGCCTGCTTCAGGGTGCGGGTGCCGTAGTAGACGCCGGCCTCGGCCGGCCCGGTGACGGTGACCCGGCCGTCGCGCACGGTCATGGTGTACGACTCCGGGTTCGCGCCCTTGTCGGCCTTGACGTCCAGCACCAGGTCCCCGGCGCGCTCGTCGCCCTTCTGCCCGGCGTACGTCATGCCCAGCTCGCCGGCGATCTGCTTCCCCTCGTCGGCGAGTCCGGCGTCGGCGACGACGACCCGGTGCCCCTTCGCCGGCTGCCAGCCGGGGCCGCGGGCCGCGGTGTGCTCGCGTACGGCGGGAATGGTGCGCGGCGCCTTGGACAGGGGGTAGGAGCGGCTGGGACTCGGCGCGGCCGCCTCGCCCGACCGGGTCGCCGAACCCTGCGGGCCGTCGCCGTCGCCGTCGCCGTCGGTGGCCCAGAGGCCGACTCCCACACCGAGCGCGGCGACCACCGCGCCGGCGATCACGGCCCGCTGTCTCACCTTGTGCGCCGGTATCCGGCCTCCGTGCTGGCTCACAGCGCCAACCTACGGCCGCCGTTGCCGTCATGCGTCCACCACATGTTCTGAAACTCTCCCGTTCGGGTGAAATTCGGGCATCGGACGGACACGCGTTGCCGTCACTCGATAACGTGACGCCACATCTTTCGCACAATCCCCTGCCGACACACACGTGAAGCCCACGAGGACCCACGCTGCCTGCGCACCGTCTCCCAGACCTCCCCCGCCGAGTGGCCATACCGGTACCGGTGCAAACACGCGCCACACCGGCAACGGCCGCCCCGTTGGAGTGCTTCAACGCGGCCCCCGCCGACGACGCCGTCCGGACCCTCCTGGCCTGCCTGCACAGCCACGCCTGGGCCCACCGCCTCACCGCCCACCGGCCCTACCCGGACCTCCCCGCCCTCCTGGCGGCGGCGGACGAGGCGGCCTACGACCTCTCCCCGGACGACCTGTCGGAGGCCCTGGCCGCGGAGACGCTGCCCACCCTCCCCGAGGACACGTACGCGGCAGCCCACACGGCCCTGAACGCGGCCCACGCGGCCTACGAGTCCCGCTTCGGACACGTGTTCGTCATCTGCCTGGCCGACCTGCCCCCGGCCGAGGCCCTGGACCACGTCCTGACCGCCATCCGGTCACGCTTGGCCAACGATCCGGACGAGGAGCGCCTGATTGCGGCGGAAGAACTCCGCCGCCTCGCAAGGGGCAGGTTGACCAGCGTCCTCAGGGGCGCGGGGAACTGCGCGACCAGCCACGGACGGCCCGCGCCCGGCAAACCACCTCAAACCCCACCCCATTAGCCGCCCCCGCTCAAACCCACTGCTCCTTTGAGTGCAAGTTTGATCACAACGGCAGGCCCCCCGTAAGCGCCGCAGACAACCGTCGCTACCATGCTGGGGGCCGGTGGACCGTACCCGGCCGGGCCCGACCGACAAGGAAAGCCGGCGCGGCCCCAATCCCCGCTCCCGGAGGAAATTTCCGTGCCGGCTGGAACGCTGTACCGCGGCCGGGAAGGAATGTGGTCCTGGGTGGCTCATCGAGTCACCGGCGTCCTCATCTTCTTCTTCCTGTTCGTTCACGTGCTGGACACCGCTCTCGTGCGGGTGTCCCCCGAGGCCTACGACACCGTCGTGGCCACGTACAAGACGCCGATCGTCGCGCTGCTGGAGTACGGCCTCGTCGCCGCCATCCTCTTCCACGCGCTCAACGGCCTGCGTGTCATCGCCGTCGACTTCTGGGTCAAGGGCGCCCGCTACCAGAAGCAGATGCTCTGGACCGTCGTCGCCCTGTGGGTCGTGCTGATGCTCGGGGCGATCTACCCCGTCCTCGGCCACGCCGCTCGTGAACTGTTCGGGAGCTGACGCCAATGTCCACGACTGAATCCCCCGCTTCCGGGATCGGCCCCGTCGAGGGCGCCTCCCTCTACTCGGCCGACAACCCGGCGCCGCTCATCGAGGCGCCCCGCGCGCGCACGAAGAAGACCCCGAAGTCGACCCGGGGCAACTTCGAGATGGCCGCCTGGCTCTTCATGCGCCTGTCCGGCGTGGTGCTGGTCGTCCTGGTCCTCGGCCACCTGCTGATCCAGCTGGTGCTCGACGGCGGTGTCTCGAAGATCGGCTTCGCC
This sequence comes from Streptomyces sp. NPDC034099, assembly GCF_055575415.1. Classification (NCBI taxonomy): domain Bacteria; kingdom Bacillati; phylum Actinomycetota; class Actinomycetes; order Kitasatosporales; family Streptomycetaceae; genus Streptomyces; species Streptomyces sp. NPDC034099. The sequence continues at coordinate 576,295 of NZ_JBVISR010000001.1, forward strand.
TTCGTGGCGGGCCGCTGGGCCTCGCCGTTCTGGCAGGTCTGGGACCTCCTGATGCTCTGGCTCGCGATGCTGCACGGCGCGAACGGCCTGCGCACGGTCATCAACGACTACGCGGAGCGCCCCAACACCCGGCTGTGGCTCAAGGGCCTGCTCTACACCGCCACGGTGTTCACCATCCTGCTGGGCACGCTGGTGATCTTCACCTTCGACCCGAACATCCGCTAGGCACGGGGCTGCGAAAATCATGAAGGTACACAAGTACGACACCGTCATCGTCGGCGCCGGTGGCGCCGGCATGCGCGCGGCCATCGAGTCGACCAAGCGCAGCCGCACCGCCGTGCTGACGAAGCTCTACCCGACCCGCTCCCACACGGGCGCCGCGCAGGGCGGCATGGCCGCCGCGCTGGCCAACGTGGAGGAGGACAACTGGGAGTGGCACACCTTCGACACGGTCAAGGGCGGTGACTACCTGGTCGACCAGGACGCCGCCGAGATCCTGGCGAAGGAGGCCATCGACTCGGTCCTCGACCTGGAGAAGATGGGCCTGCCGTTCAACCGGACGCCCGACGGGACGATCGACCAGCGCCGCTTCGGCGGTCACAGCCGCAACCACGGCGAGGCCCCGGTCCGCCGCTCCTGCTACGCGGCCGACCGCACCGGTCACATGATCCTCCAGACGCTGTACCAGAACTGCGTGAAGGAGGGCGTGGAGTTCTTCAACGAGTTCTACGTCCTGGACCAGCTGATCAGCGAGGTCGACGGCGTCAAGAAGTCGGCCGGTGTGGTGGCCTACGAGCTGGCGACCGGCGAGATCCACGTCTTCCAGGCGAAGTCCGTGATCTACGCCTCCGGCGGCACCGGCAAGTTCTTCAAGGTGACGTCCAACGCGCACACGCTCACCGGTGACGGCCAGGCGGCCGTGTACCGGCGCGGGCTGCCGCTGGAGGACATGGAGTTCTTCCAGTTCCACCCGACCGGCATCTGGCGCATGGGCATCCTGCTGACGGAGGGCGCCCGCGGTGAGGGCGGCATCCTGCGCAACAAGGACGGCGAGCGCTTCATGGAGAAGTACGCGCCGGTCATGAAGGACCTCGCGTCCCGTGACGTCGTCTCGCGCTCCATCTACACGGAGATCCGCGAGGGCCGCGGCTGCGGTCCCGAGGGCGACCACGTCTACCTGGACCTCACCCACCTCCCGCCGGAGCAGCTGGACGCCAAGCTGCCCGACATCACGGAGTTCGCGCGGACCTACCTCGGCATCGAGCCCTACACGGACCCGATCCCGATCCAGCCGACCGCGCACTACGCCATGGGCGGCATCCCGACCAACGTCGAGGGCGAGGTGCTGGCGGACAACACGACCGTCGTGCCGGGCCTCTACGCGGCCGGCGAGGTGGCCTGCGTGTCGGTGCACGGCGCCAACCGCCTGGGCACCAACTCGCTGCTCGACATCAACGTCTTCGGCCGCCGCGCGGGCATCGCCGCCGCGGAGTACGCGCAGAAGGCGGACTTCGTCGAGCTGCCCGAGGACCCCGAGTCCCAGGTCGTCGAGCAGATCGAGCGGCTGCGCTCGTCCACCGGCACCGAGCGGGTGGCGACGATCCGCCGCGAGCTGCAGGAGTGCATGGACGCCAACGTCATGGTGTTCCGCACCGAGCAGACGATCAAGACGGCCGTCGAGAAGATCGCCGAGCTGCGCGCCCGCTACAAGAACGTGTCGATCCAGGACAAGGGCCGTCGCTTCAACACCGACCTGCTGGAGGCCGTCGAGCTGGGCAACCTGCTCGACCTGGCCGAGGTGATGGCGGTGTCCGCGCTCGCCCGCAAGGAGTCCCGCGGCGGTCACTACCGCGAGGACTTCCCCAACCGCGACGACGTCAACTTCATGCGCCACACCATGGCGTACCGCGAGGTGGGCGACGACGGCGCCGAGTCCATCCGGCTCGACTACAAGCCGGTCGTCCAGACCCGCTACCAGCCGATGGAGCGTAAGTACTGATGGCTACCCCTGTCATGGAGAAGAGCGTCCAGGCCCCCGAGCCGGGCTTCGCCGACTCCCCTTACATCACGGTCACCTTCCGCGTCCGGCGGTTCAACCCGGAGGTCGCCGCCGAGGCGGCCTGGGAGGACTTCCAGCTGGAGATCGACCCGAAGGAGCGTGTCCTCGACGCGCTGCACAAGATCAAGTGGGACCTGGACGGAAGCCTGACCTTCCGACGCTCCTGCGCGCACGGCATCTGCGGCTCGGACGCCATGCGGATCAACGGCAAGAACCGCCTCGCCTGCAAGACGCTGATCAAGGACCTCAGCCCCGAGAAGCCGATCACGGTCGAGCCCATCAAGGGCCTGACGGTCCTCAAGGACCTGGTCGTCGACATGGAGCCGTTCTTCCAGGCGTACCGGGACGTGATGCCCTTCCTGATCACGAAGGACACCAACGAGCCGACGCGTGAGCGCCTGCAGTCCGCCGAGGACCGCGAGCGCTTCGACGACACGACCAAGTGCATCCTGTGCGCCGCCTGCACGTCGTCGTGCCCGGTGTTCTGGAACGACGGCCAGTACTTCGGCCCGGCCGCGATCGTCAACGCCCACCGCTTCATCTTCGACTCGCGCGACGAGGCCGGCGAGCAGCGGCTGGAGATCCTGAACGACCGCGACGGCGTGTGGCGCTGCCGTACGACCTTCAACTGCACGGACGCCTGCCCGCGCGGCATCGAGGTCACCAAGGCCATCGCGGAGGTGAAGCGAGCGCTGATCACGCGCCGCTTCTGACGCCGTCGGTTACGCCGGTTCACGGCTGTGAGGGCCCCGTTTCCCCTGGAAGCGGGGCCCTCTGGCATATGCCACACCACCGGGTGAACCCGTTGGCAACGGGCCGTACGGCTACCCTCCGTCCTACGATGATGGCCTCGACACCAGCCCCTAGGAGGCACGCTATGCCCGCAGCATCCGTCGAGCTGCCCCACGGCGACCTTCCGCTGATCGCGGAGGCGAACCGCCTCATGGAACGCAATCCGGGCTACCGCTTCGAGATCATCGGAGGCCAGCTCGTCGTGACCCCGCCACCGGACGTTCCGCACTCGCGCGCCCTGACCAAACTCATGCGCCCGTTCATCGCCGCGGGCCTTGACGACGGCGAAACCGAGGTGCACCAGGGCATCGGACTCTGGCTTCCCATGAACGCCGAGGACTACGCGATCCCCGACCTGGCGGTCGTGGACGCCGACGTCGACGACCACCTCGTCGAGAACAACTGCTACGACCCGGTCTGCTTCCGCCTCGTCCTGGAGGTCACCTCCAGCAACTGGAGGAACGACCTGAAAACCAAGGTCACCGCCTACGCCGCCGCCATGGTCCCCGTCTACGTGATCGTCGACCGCAAGCACCAGCGCCTGCACGTCCTCACCGACCCCGACTGCGCCGACTACTCCACCCACCGCGTCCACTCCCCCGGTGAGACCGTCACCCTCCCCGACTCGCTCGGTGCCGAGGTCACGCTGGACGTCGCCGGGATCCTTGCCGCCGGACGGACGAAGAGCGCGCCCGACGAGGGCTGACAATCAGCCGATCCGGGCGATGACCGTCCTAGCCTGACGGCATGTCAGATGACGAGTCGTACGAACTGCTCGGGTTCGACAACGTACTGCTGCCCGTCGGGGACCTCGCCGAGGCCGTCGGGTTCTACGAGCGGGCCGGTTTTCCGGTCGCCTACCGGCTCGACGAAGCCGGGATCGCGCTGCTCAAGGTGGGCGTGGAGACGCCGGGGCTCCTGCTGCGGGCGGAGGAGGAGTTCGGGCGGCAGCCGCCGATGTGGCCCTCCGCGCGGGTGTGGCTCGAGGTGACCGACGCCCGGGTCGCCGCCCGCGCGCTGAGGGAGGCCGGGGTGCCGCCGCTGGACGAGCCGTTCCCCGTGGCCACCGGCTGGACCGTCGAGTTCGCCGATCCCTGGGGCAACGTCATCGGCCTCACCGACTACTCCAAGCGCCCGGAGCTGGGCCGCCGCCCCTGAGCGCGACCCTCGCTTGAACGTGTTCAAAAACAGGTCTACAGTCAGCCCTGTCAGCGTTTTGAACGCGTTCAAGAAGGGGTGGGGCATGGACCGCACCGTCATCGCCTACGTCATCTACCTGGCCGTCAGCATCGGTCTGACCGTCTGGGTGGCCCGCACGCTCAGCCGCAACGGACGGGTCTTCCTCTCCGACGTCCTGCACGGCAACGAGAAGCTCGCGGACGCCGTCAACCACCTCCTGGTGGTCGGCTTCTACCTCGTCAACCTCGGCTTCGTCGCCCTCTACCTGAGCGACGACGAGACCATCACCGACACCCGCGGCATCTTCGAGGCGCTGTCGACCAAGCTCGGGGTGGTGCTGCTGGTGCTCGGCGTGATGCACCTGGGCAACGTGTACGTGCTCAACAAGATCCGGCGGCGCGGGCTGATGGAGCGCGAGCAGGTACCGCCGGTCCCGCCGCAGGGCTGGGTGGCCCCGACGGCCGGAGCCTGATCCGATGGCTCCCGCTCCCGGGACGACGGCCGGCGCCCCCGTGCGCCGGCTCACCGTCCTCTACGACGCCGAATGCGCCCTGTGGCACCCACGTACGGGACTGGCTGCTGCGCCAGCCCCGCCTGGTGCCGCTGGAGCTGGTCCCGGCCGCCTCGGACGAGGCGCGCAGGCGCTTCCCCGGGCTCGACCACGCGGCCACCCTCGACGAGGTCACCGCCGTGGGCGACGCCGGGCAGGTCTACCGCGGCGCCGCCGCCTGGGTGGTCGTCCTGTGGGCGCTGCGCGGGTACCGCGGGCTCGCCCACCGGCTCAGCACGCCCAAGGGCGCCCTGCTGGCCCGGGGGGCCGTCCTGGCCGCCGCCAAGTGGCGCGCCGGGCAGCGGCAGTGGGGCGGCACGGGGTACCGCCGCGCGGAAATCGAAAGGGGCGGCGCGCAGCGCCTCGGTGAGGGGCGGTGGTCGGGCGACGGGTGGGCCTATGAGCCCCGCCTCGGGTGGATCTACACCGGGCCGGGCTGTGCCGACGGCACCTGTGCGACTGGATAGGCTCTGGACCCGTGCCTGCGACCAACGACGGCCCCGACGACGGCGCCCACCTCAGCAAGTCCGAGCAGACCCGCGCGCTGATCCTGGAGACGGCCATGCGGCTGTTCCAGGAACGCGGTTACGACCGGACCACGATGCGGGCCATCGCCCAGGAGGCCGGGGTCTCCGTCGGCAACGCGTACTACTACTTCGCCGGCAAGGAACACCTGATCCAGGGCTTCTACGACCGGATCGCCGCCGAGCACCAGGCGGCGGTCCGCGAGGTCCTGGCCAGGGAGACCGACCTGGAGGCCAGGCTCGCGGGCGTGCTCAAGGTCTGGCTGGACATCGCCACGCCGTACCACGAGTTCGCCGTGCAGTTCTTCAAGAACGCCGCCGACCCGGACAGCCCGCTCAGCCCCTTCTCCCCGGAGTCGGAACACGCGCGCGTGGAAGCCATCAGCATCCACCGCGCGGTGCTCGCCGGGGCGAAGACCAAGGTGCCCGAGGAGCTGCGGGACATCCTGCCGGAGCTGATGTGGCTGTCCCAGATGGGCCTGGTCCTGTACTGGATCTTCGACCGCACCGAGGGCCGCGAGCGCAGCTACCGCCTCGCCGAACGCGGGGCCCGGCTCACCGCGCGGGGCGTCGTGCTGGCCCGCTTCCGGGTGCTGCGCCCGCTGGTGCGCGAGGTGCACGAGCTGTTCACGGACTTCCTGCCGGGGATGACCAGGGTGATCCCCGACCCGGCCGCCCGCAGGGCCGCCCGCGAGCCCGACGGTCAGGCCTGACGGGACGCCAGCTCGATCACCGTGATGTCCGAGGGCGCCCCCACGCGCGTGGGCGGGCCCCAGGCGCCCGCGCCGCGGCTGACGTAGAGCTGGGTGTCGCCGTAGCGGTCCAGGCCCGCCAGCGTCGGGTTGGCGGCGCCCGCGATGAGGTTGCCGGGCCAGAGCTGGCCGCCGTGGGTGTGGCCGGACAGCTGGAGGTCGACGCCGTGGTCGACGGCGTCGTGGATCTGCACCGGCTGGTGGGCGAGCAGCACGCAGGCGCGGGAGCGGTCCCGGTCGCCGAGGGCCTTGGCGTAGTCGGGGCCCTGGCCCTCGTCCTCGCCCGCCACGTCGTTGACGCCGGCGAGGTCGAAGTGGGGCAGCTCTGTGCGGGCGTTCTCCAGCGGGAGCAGCCCGAGCCGCCGTACCTCGGCGACCCACTGCTCGGCGCCGGAGAAGTACTCGTGGTTGCCGGTGACGAAGTACGCGCCGTGCCGGGCCCGGAGCTGCGCGAGCGGGGCGGCGGCCGGGCCGAGGTCCTTCACGCTGCCGTCCACCAGGTCGCCGACGACGGCGATCAGGTCGGGCTGCGTGGCGTTGATGGTGTCGACGACCTGCTGGGCGAAGCCCCGGCCGAGGACCGGGCCGAGGTGGATGTCGCTGACCACCGCGATGCGGAAACCGTGCGCCGCGCGCGGGAGCTTGGCCAGCGGCACGGTGACCCGCTTCACCTTCGGGCCGCTCAGCACGCCGTAGGTGCCGTACCCGACCGTCCCGACGGCCGCCGCGGCGGCGGCACCGGCGACGACGCGGGAGACGAACAGGCGCCGGGAGGGGAGGGCGAGGGGGCTCGTGGACCCGCTCCCGGGGGCGGGGGCCGGCGTCTCGGGTGCCTCAGGCGTGCCGGGCGTCTTCGGCGGGGCCGTCCCGGCCGGTATGCGTTCGGTCTCCTCGGCCGGGGTGACCGACGGCTCGGCACCCTCCGTATTCCGCGCGGCCGCCCGGCGTTCCAGGAACCTCCGCAGCAGCGGCCGGACGACGTCGCCCGCGAGCACCGCGAGCAGCAGGTAGATCGACAGGGCCAGCCACAGGAAGCCCGGCCAGGCGAGGACCCGCTGGAGCCAGAACGGGGCGCCCGCGCGCTCGGCGACCAGCGCGCCGACCGCCAGCAGCCAGCCCCCGGCGATCACCGCCGCGCCGATCCGGCGCACGGGGCCCGGAGCGCGGGTCGTGTCGCGGAACAGGCGCCGCCACACGTACCAGTTGGCCGTCACCAGGACGCCCACCATCACCAACGCGACCAGCACGAAGACGACCGCCATGCCGTCGTATCCCCTCGGTTGTGACGCCCAGGGCGTCCGTGACGTCCTCGTCGCCTATGACGTTCGGCGCAGTGCGCGCACCCCGCGCAACCCGATGACCCCGACGACCGTCCCCAATACGAAGGAGACGATCGCGAGCAGCAGGTGCACCCAGAAGTACGCCGTGGGCTCGCCGTCCTCGAAGGCGAGCCCGCTGCCGTCCTTGACCAGGTTTTTGACGAAAGTGATCCAGATGATCCAGCTCCACACCCCGAAAGCGAGCAGGAACCAGGAGACGGGGCGGCTGAGCTTCATGGTTTCAGTATCGCCGCACGGTGTCCGGAACCGTGCGCGGGGTGGGATTCGCCCGGTCGCGAGGGGTACGTTTCCGCTCGTGCCCGCTCCCAAGAAGGCCCTCAGGCGATCCCTGACGGTCACCTCCGCCGCCCTGACCGCTCTCGCCCTCCTCTCCCCCGCCGCGCTCGCCGCGCCTGGCCCGTCGGGGAGCCCGTCGGGAAGTCCGTCGGCCACTCCCCCCGCGTCGATGTCGGCGGTGGGCGGCGCGCGGCTCGGGAAGCCCGGGACGCAGGTGGACCTGGCGGGCGGGGCGCCCGTGCTGCCGAAGGACCTCACCGCCCGTTCGTGGATCGTGGCGGACGCCGAGTCGGGCGACGTGCTGGCCGCGCACAACGCGCACTGGCGGCTGGCCCCGGCGAGCACCCTGAAGATGCTGTTCGCGGACACGCTGCTGCCGAAGTGGCCGAAGACGACGAAGCACAAGGTCGAGGTCTCCGACCTGGCGGGCATCGGCGCCGGGTCCAGCATGGTCGGCATCAAGGAGAAGGAGACCTACACCGTCCACGACCTGTGGCTCGGGGTCTTCCTGCGGTCCGGCAACGACGCGGTGCACGTGCTGTCGGCGATGAACGACGGCGTCGACAAGACCGTCGCGGACATGAACGCGCACGCCGACGAACTGCAGGCCCTCGACACCACCGTGGTCAGCCCCGACGGCTACGACATGCCGGGGCAGGTCTCCTCCGCGTACGACCTGACCCTGTTCGCCCGTTCGGGGCTCCAGAAGAAGGACTTCCGCGAGTACGCCTCGACGGTCAGCGCGAAGTTCCCGGGCGAGACCACGAAGAACAAGAAGGGCAAGACCTCCCGCGGGACCTTCGAGATCCAGAACACCAACCGGCTGCTGGCGGGCGACTCGGACGTGGAGGTCTATCCGGGCATCGCGGGTGTGAAGAACGGCAACACCACCAACGCGGGCGCCACCTTCACGGGCGTCGCCGAGCGCGGCGGCCGGGTGCTGCTCGTCACCGTGATGAACCCGGCGAAGGACGAGCACAACGAGGTCTACAAGGAGACCGCCCGCCTGTTCGACTGGGGCTTCAAGGCGGCCGGCAAGGTGCGGCCGGTGGGCGAGCTGGTGGGCCCGCGGAGCGCCACCGCGGCGAGCCCCTCGGCCGAGGCCTCCGGTGAGGCCGGCGGCACCGGGAAGGGCGCCGCGGGCACCGGGCCGGTGGCGGGCGTCCAGGCCGGGCACGGCGCCGGCGGGGTCGGGATCGCGGCCGGCATCACCGCGGGGGTGCTGGTGCTGCTCGCGGGCGGCGCGTTCCTGGTCAACCGGAAGTGGCCGCTGCCGGACCTGGTCCGTCGCCGGACCCGTCCGTGACGCCCTCGTCGCCCGGCTCCCCCGGCTCCCCCAGCTCCTGCGCCTTGCTGCCCGTCGCCGTCCAGGCGGCGCAGAACAGCACCAGTTTCGCGGTGAAGTTGATCCACAGCAGCAGGGCGACGGGGACGCCGAAGGCGCCGTACATGCTCTTCGCGGCGACGCCCTGGATGTAGCCGCTGAGCAGCAGCTTCAGCAGTTCGAAGCCGACCGCGCCGATCAGCGCGGCCACCACCAGGCGGCGGCGCTCGGGCTGGACGCCGGGCAGCAGGGTCAGCACGTACAGCAGCAGGAGGAAGTCGGCGAGCACGGCGACGGCGAAGGCGGCGACGTAGAGCAGGACGCCGCCGACCCCGCCCTCGGCGAGGCCGACCGTGCGGATGATCCAGCCGACCAGCGCCGAGGCGACGGTGGAGATGCCGACGGTGATCAGCAGCGCGCCGCCGAGGCCGACCAGGACACCCGCGTCCTTGGCCCGGTGCAGGACCGGGTTCTCCTCCTCGTCGGGCAGCTCCCACACGGCGCGCAGACAGCCCCGGGTGGCCTCGATCCAGCCCATGCCGGTGAACAGCAGCAGGAGCGCGGAGATCACCCCGACGGTGCCGGCGTTGTCGACGAGGCCCTGGATGTTCAGCTGGTCGGAGATGCCGGGGATCTGCTCGGCGAGCTTGTCCTGGAGCTTGTCCTGCTGCTGCCTGCTGAGCGTGGCGGCGGCCACGGCGGCGGCCAGGCTCAGCAGCGGGAAGAGCGCGACGAAGCTGGTGAAGGTCATGGCGGCGGCCAGCCGGGACCACTTCACCCGGTCGAGGCGCTCGTAGGAGCGCCACGCGTGCGTGGTCATCAGGCGCGCGATCCACGGTCCCACGACGGGGAGCTTCTTCAGCCAGTCCATGATCCGACCCTGCCCCCGCTCGTCCTGTTCCATGATCCCGTCCGGCCACCGGATGCGGCGCCGGACCGGAAGACCAGTGTTCTTGTGCCCCAGAAGCGCAGGATCGTGCCCAGGACCATGCCGACCCCGGCGCCGGAGACCGTGTCGGCGTGCCGCGAGGTGAGGCCGAGCCCGTAGTGGCTGACGGCCAGACAGAGCAGCTGGACGGCGGCGCCGGCGGCGTTCACGGCGAAGAACACGGCGCAGGACCGCAGGCCGCGGGTGCGGGTTCGGGTGTGCCGGTAGGTGCCCAGGGCGTTGCCCGCGTAGGCGACCGAGCATCCGGCGACGAAGGAGAGCGTCTTGGCGGTGAGCGGCCCGAGGCCCGCCGGACCGCGCAGGCAGGTGAAGAGGCCGAGGTCGACGGCGTAGGCGAGCAGACCGACACAGGCGAAGCCCAGCAGTTCGCGCCGGTCGGCTACCAATTGGCCACCGCCAGGCCGTACATCGCGAGCCAGACCAGGCCGATCAGCGCGAGGGGGCGGTCGCGCAGGACGACGTCCTCGGGTTCGCCCGCGGTGCCGCGGTCGGCGAAGACGGCGTAGCGCAGCACGGCGAGGACGAAGGCGACCATGGAGAGCTGGCGCCAGGGCAGCACGCTGGTGTGCGGGACTCCGCCCTCCTCCATGGCCCACAGGCAGTAGCCGAGGACGGCGACACCGGCGGCGAGCTGCCAGACGAAGCGGAGGTAGCCGGTGGTGTACTCGGTGAGCAGCGCGCGCGTGGCGCCCTCCTTGCCCGCCATCTGCACGGCCTCGGAGTAGCGCTTGGCGGCGACCATGAACAGGGCGCCGAAGCCGGTCGTGATGAGGAACCAGCGCGACAGGGGGATGCCGAGCGCGAGTCCGCCGATCATCGCGCGCATCAGGAAGCCGGTGGTGACGACGGCGAGGTCGACGACCAGGACGTGCTTGAGGCTGACGCAGTACGCCAGTTGCATGGCGAGGTAGGCGGTCAGCAGGGCCGCGACGGCCGGGGGGCAGAGCCAGGCGGCGAGGACGGGCGCGAGGACGCCCAGGACGCCGCCGACGGCGTAGGCGAGCGGCACCGGGACCTGTCCGGCGGCGACCGGGCGGTGCCGTTTGACGGGGTGGGCGCGGTCGGCCTCGGCGTCCCGGGCGTCGTTGACCAGGTAGACGGCGGCGGCGCAGGCGGTGAACAGGACGAAGACCAGGGCGAGACGGCCCAGCGCGTGCGGGGAGAACAGCTCGCCGGCGGCGGCCGGGGCGGCGACGACCAGGACGTTCTTGACCCACTGGCGGGGGCGTGCGGTGCGCAGCAGCCCGGCCGGGACGTGTCTCGCCCGGCGCGGCGGGGCGGGCTCCGGCGGCTGTTCGGGGGCGCGTTGGCGCAGGACGGCCGTGTCAGTCACGGGTGCCTCCGTGCATCCAGCCGGTGCCGAGCCGGGCCGTGAGCGCGCCCAGGGCTGCGCCCGCCGCGACGTCCGAGGGGTAGTGGACGCCGACGACCAGGCGGGAGGCGCACACGGCGGCGGCGAGCGGCCAGGCGGCCCGCACCCCGAGCGCCCCGAAGACGACGGCGGCCGCGGCGGCCGAGGTGGCGTGGGAGCTGGGAAAGGAGTGCCGGCCCGCGGTGCGCACCAGGGGGACGACGTGCGCGGGGCGGGGGCGGCGCACGACCCGCTTCACCCCCATGCTGACGACGTGGGCGCCCGCGGTGAGCGCGGTGCCGCGCAGCCAGGCCGTACGCCGGGGCGCGTCCACGGCGGCCGCGGTGAGACCCGCCGCGAGCCACAGCGCCCCGTGCTCCCCCGCCCAGGACAGGGCGCGCGCGGCGCCGGCCACGCGCGGGTCGGTTCCGCAGGCCCTGAGCGCGCTGACGATCCGGTGGTCCATGTCGTCGAGGTCGTCCATGTGCACTCACTGTCCACGCCCGCGGCACGCGAAGGCGGGCACGCCGGAGCGACATACCATTAATCACCCGTTTCAGGGACGGCTTGAATGTTTTGGAACTAATCATTCACATAGGGGCGATACGGTCACCGCCATGTCTGCCGACACCGTTCCCGACACCGACCGGGACCCCGGCGCCCACCGCCCCGACGCCGACTGGGGCACCGTCACCGGCTGGGGCCGCACGGCGCCCACCGGAGCGCTCGTCGTCCGCCCCCGGACGTACGAGGAGGCGGCCGTCGCCGTCCGGGACTGCGGGGCGCGCGGCGCCGTCGCGCGGGGGCTCGGACGGGCGTACGGGGACGCGGCGCAGAACGCGGGGGGTGCCGTGCTCGACATGACGGCCCTGGACCGGGTGCACGCCGTCGACGCGGCCGGCGGCACCGTGCTGTGCGACGCGGGGGTCTCCCTGCACCGGCTGATGGAGGTCCTGCTGCCGCTGGGCTGGTTCGTGCCGGTGACGCCCGGCACCCGCTACGTGACGGTCGGCGGGGCGATCGGCGCGGACATCCACGGCAAGAACCACCACGTGTCGGGGTCCTTCACGCGGCACGTGCTCTCCCTTGAGCTGCTCACCGCCGACGGCCGGGTGCGCACCGTCACCCCGGGCACGCCCCTGTTCGACGCGACCGCGGGCGGCATGGGGCTGACCGGGGTGATCCTCACCGCGACGTTGCGGCTCCAGCCGGTCGAGACGGCGCTGATGTCCGTCGACACCGAGCGGGCCGGCGACCTGGACGACCTGATGGCCCGGCTGACCGCGACCGACCACCGCTACCGCTACTCGGTCGCCTGGATCGACCTCCTCGCGCGCGGCCGGGCGACCGGCCGCGCGGTGCTCACCCGCGGCGACCACGCCCCGCTGGACGCGCTGCCCGCCCGCTCCCGCGCGCGGCGCGCGCCGCTGGCCTTCCGCACGTCCCGCCTGCCGGCCGCCCCCGACCTGGTGCCGGACGGGCTGCTGGGCCGGACGACGGTGGGCCTGTTCAACGAGGTCTGGTACCGCAAGGCCCCCCGGTGCAGCCGGGGCCGACTCCAGCGGATCTCCACCTTCTTCCACCCCCTGGACGGCGTCCCGCACTGGAACCGGGTCTACGGCCGCGGGGGCTTCGTGCAGTACCAGTTCGTCGTCGGGCACGGCCGGGAGGAGGCCCTGCGGCGGATCGTGCGGCGGATCTCCGCCCGCCGCTGCCCGTCCTTCCTGGCCGTCCTCAAGCGCTTCGGCGAGGCCGACCCGGGCTGGCTCTCCTTCCCCGTCCCGGGCTGGACCCTCGCCCTCGACATCCCGGCGGGCCTGCCCGGCCTCGGCGCCTTCCTGGACGAGCTGGACGAGGAGGTCGCGGACGCGGGCGGCCGGGTCTACCTCGCCAAGGACTCCCGGCTGCGCCCGGAACTGCTCGCCGCGATGTACCCCCGCCTGGACGACTTCCGCGCCCTGCGCGCGGAGCTGGACCCGCGCGGGGTGTTCGTGTCCGACCTCGCCCGCCGCCTCGCCCTGTGACGCCCCCGCCACCACCGACATGTCTGGAGCCAGTCGTGAAGGACGCCTTCGGCCTCCCCCAGTCCCTCCTCGTCCTCGGCGGTACGTCCGAGATCGCGCTCGCCACCGTGCGCCGTCTGGTGGCCCGCCGCACCCGCACGGTGTGGCTGGCCGGACGCCCCTCGCCCGCCCTGGACGCGGCCGCCGAGCAGGTGCGCGGCCTCGGCGCGGAGGTGCGCACGGTCGCCTTCGACGCGCTGGACCCCGAGTCCCACGAGGCGGCGCTCGGCAAGGTGTTCGCCGAGGGCGACATCGACCTGGTGCTGCTGGCCTTCGGCATCCTGGGCGACCAGGCGCACGACGAGCGCGAGCCGCTGAACGCCGTACGGGTCGCGCAGACCAACTACACCGGCGCGGTCTCGGCCGGGCTGGTCGCCGCCCGTTCGCTCCAGGCGCAGGGGCACGGCTCGCTGGTGGTGCTCTCCTCCGTGGCCGGCGAGCGGGCCCGCCGCGCCAACTTCATCTACGGCTCCAGCAAGGCGGGTCTGGACGCCTTCGCGCAGGGCCTGGGCGACGCGCTGCACGGCACGGGCGTGCACGTCATGGTCGTACGCCCCGGGTTCGTGCGGTCGCGGATGACGGAGGGGCTGGAGGAGGCGCCGCTCGCCACGACGCCCGAGGCGGTCGCCACGGCGATCGAGCTGGGGCTGCGGCGGCGCTCGGAGACGGTGTGGGTGCCGGGCGCGCTGCGGGTGGTGATGTCGGCACTGCGGCACCTGCCGCGGACCGTGTTCCGGCGGCTGCCGGTGTGAGGCGCGGCTACCGGGTGGGCAGGGAGCCGGTCTCCACGCGTCCGGCCTGCGGGGGCACCGTGGCGCTGCCGAAGGGGAACTCGCGCAGCTTGCGCCAGACCGCGTCGGCGCCCTGCTCGTACAGCGCGAAGCCGGTGCAGGGCCACTGGGCCTCGTAGTCGGACAGCTCCTCGTAGGCGCGGTCCATCGCCGCCTCCTCGATGCCGTGCGCCACGGTGACGTGCGGGTGGTACGGGAACTGCAGTTCGCGGGGGACCGGGCCGGACGCGTCGCGCACCCGCTTCTGCAGCCAGGAGCAGGCCGCCGCGCCCTCGACCACCTGGACGTAGACAACCGGCGAGAGCGGGCGGAAGGTCCCGGTGCCGGACAGCCGCATCGGGAAGGGCCGGCCGCGCGCCGCCACCTCCGCCAGGTGCGCCTCGATCGCGGGCAGCGCGGCGCCGTCGACCTCGGTCGGCGGCAGCAGGGTGACGTGCGTGGGGATGCCGTGAGCGGCGGCGTCGCCGAAGCCCGCGCGCAGCTGCTGGAGCTTGCTGCCGTGAGGCTCCGGGACCGCGATCGACACGCCGATCGTTACGGTCCCCACTTCGTCTCCTGTCGTTGTGTCGCTCGTTGTGTGCCGGTGTACGGACACCCGGATATCGACTGTACGGCCACCGCCGTGCCGTGGGCAGGCGCAACCGGAGTGATGTGCAGCGCTACGGCGGCGTGCCGGGGCGCACGGACGGTGCCGGGGGTACCGCGGGCGGCGGTGCCCCCGGCGGCGTCACGGGTCAGTGCTTGGCGGGGAGGAAGCCCACCTTGTCGTACGCCCGGGCGAGGGTCTCGGCGGCGACGCTCCTGGCCTTCTCCGCGCCCTTGGCGAGGATCGCGTCGAGCGTCTCCGGGTCGTCCAGGTACTGCCGGGTCCGCTCCCGGAAGGGGGTGACGAACTCCACGACGACGTCGGCGAGGTCCGTCTTCAGCGCGCCGTAGCCCTTGCCCTCGTACTTCCGCTCCAGCTCGGCGATCTCGGCGCCGGTGAGGGTGGAGTAGATCGTCAGCAGGTTGCTGATGCCGGGCTTGTGCTCGCGGTCGAAGCGGATCACGGTGTCGGTGTCCGTGACCGCGCTCTTCACCTTCTTCGCGGTGGCCTTCGGCTCGTCCAGGAGGTTGATCAGGCCCTTCGGGGTGGCCGCCGACTTGCTCATCTTGGCGGTCGGGTCCTGGAGGTCGTAGATCTTCGCCGTCTCCTTGAGGATGTAGGCGCTCGGGACGGTGAAGGCGTCGCCGTAGGTCTGGTTGAAGCGGTCCGCGAGGTCGCGGGTCAGCTCCAGGTGCTGGCGCTGGTCCTCGCCGACGGGGACCTGGTCGGCCTGGTAGAGCAGGATGTCGGCGACCATCAGCATCGGATACGTGAACAGGCCGACGGTGGTGCGGTCGTTGCCCTGCTTGGCGGACTTGTCCTTGAACTGCGTCATCCGGGAGGCCTCGCCGAAGCCGGTGATGCAGTTCATCAGCCAGCCGAGCTGGGCGTGCTCGGGGACGTGGCTCTGCACGAACAGGGTGCAGCGGTCCGGGTCGAGGCCGGCCGCGAGGAGCTGGGCGACGGCGACGCGGGTGTTCTCGCGCAGCTCCTTGGGGTCCTGCGGGACCGTGACCGCGTGCAGGTCGACGACCATGTAGAACGCGTCGTGGGTGGTCTGCATGTCGACCCACTGGCGGACGGCGCCGAGGTAGTTGCCGAGGTGGAACGAGCCGGAGGTCGGCTGGATACCGGAGAGCACGCGGGGACGATCGTTGGCCATGCTCCCCATTCTCTCAGGCTCCGCGGGGCGGTCGGGCCCGGGTTCGGCACCAGGGGGCTCCATTCCGGGCCCGGGGGTGTAACAAGAGGGGGACGGGAGGGGGCGCGGCGTGCGGTGGTGGGCGGGAGCGGGGGTAGGGGTCGCCGCGGTGCTGTGGGCGGGGGCGCCGGGGACCGCGGTGGCGGACGGTACGGCGCCCCTGGAGGAGCCGGACGTGGCCGTGGTCGTGTGGGCCGGGACGGGGCGCACCACGTCCTGGCACGCGGGTGAGCGGGACTTCGACCGGCTGCGGAGCCTGCTCGACCCGTCGCGCTCGGAGACCGAGCCGGTCCCGGAGGAATGGACGCGGGACCGCCGTCCCCCGGTGCGGTTCACGGTGCTGTGGGGGCTGACCGGCGTCGGGGGCTGGCCGCAGACGGAGCGGGCGCCGGGCGGGGACGTGGCGATGCTGCGGCAGGACCAGCTGTTCCTGGCCGGGGACGGCACGCCGTGGGTGCGCACCGATCCGGCGCCGGACGTGGTGGACGACGACATCCGCTGGCACCGGGTGCCCCCGGACACCTACGCCCGGCTGGTCGACGAGGGCTTCTTCGCGAAGGACGGGACCGGCGCCGCGGGCGGAGGGGGCGGCGGCGGGCCGGACGGGGTGTGGTGGGCCGCCGCCGGGCTCGGGGCGGGCGTCGCGGGGACGCTGCTGATACGCCGCGCGGCGGACCGGTACCGTGCCGGACCGCCGCGCGGGGAGCCGCGTCAGGAGCTGATCGACCTCTAGAGCCCGGCGGGGCCTCAGCCGAGGTCGATCTCCGGGTACAGCGGGAAGCCGACCACCAGGTCGGTCGCGCGGTGGGAGATCTCGTCGGCGACCTTCGCGTCGAGGACGTGGGAGGCCTTGGAGGGGGCGCCGGACTTGGTGGTGCCGGGCTCCGTCGTGGTCAGCACGCGGTCGATCAGGCCCGCGACCTCGTCCATCTCCGCGGTGCCGAGACCGCGCGTGGTCAGCGCCGGGGTGCCGATGCGGATGCCGGAGGTGTACCAGGCGCCGTTCGGGTCGGCGGGGATGGCGTTGCGGTTGGTGACGATGCCGGAGTCGAGGAGCGCGGCCTCGGCCTGGCGGCCGGTGAGGCCGTAGGAGGACGCGACGTCGATCAGGTTGAGGTGGTTGTCGGTGCCGCCGGTGACCAGGGTGGCGCCCCGCTTGGTCAGGCCCTCGGCGAGCGCGCGGGCGTTGGTGACGATGCGCTGCGCGTAGTCCTGGAACGCGGGCTGCCGGGCCTCGGCGAGGGCGACGGCCTTGGCGGCCATGACGTGCGGGAGCGGGCCGCCGAGGACCATCGGGCAGCCGCGGTCGACCTGGTCCTTGAGGGAGTCGTCGCACAGGACCATGCCGCCGCGCGGGCCGCGCAGCGACTTGTGCGTGGTCGTCGTCACGATCTGGGCGTGCGGGACCGGGTCGAAGTCGCCGGTGAGCACCTTGCCCGCGACGAGGCCCGCGAAGTGCGCCATGTCGACCATGAGGGTCGCGCCGACCTCGTCGGCGATCTCGCGCATGATCCGGAAGTTCACCAGCCGGGGGTACGCGGAGTAGCCCGCGACGATGATCAGCGGCTTGAACTCGCGGGCGGAGGCGCGCAGGGCCTCGTAGTCGATCAGGCCGGTGGCCGGGTCGGTGCCGTAGGAGCGCTGGTCGAACATCTTGCCGGAGATGTTGGGGCGGAAGCCGTGGGTGAGGTGGCCGCCGGCGTCCAGGGACATGCCGAGCATCCGCTGGTTGCCGAAGGCCTGCCGCAGCTCGGCCCAGTCGGCGTCGGTCAGGTCGTTGACCTGGCGGGCACCGGTCTTCTCCAGGAAGGGCACCTCGACGCGGGCGCCGAGGACGGCCCAGAAGGCGACCAGGTTGGCGTCGATGCCGGAGTGCGGCTGGACGTAGGCGTGGCGGGCGCCGAACAGCTCGCGGGCGTGCTCGGCGGCCAGGGCCTCGACGGTGTCGACGTTGCGGCAGCCGGCGTAGAAGCGGCGGCCGATGGTGCCCTCGGCGTACTTGTCGCTGAACCAGTTGCCCATCGCCAGGAGCGTGGCCGGGGAGGCGTAGTTCTCGGAGGCGATCAGCTTGAGCATCTCGCGCTGGTCGGCGACCTCCTGGCCGATGGCGTCCGCCACGCGGGGTTCGACGGCTCGGATGACGTCGAGCGCGGCTCGGTAGGCGGTGGACTCGGTGGAGAGGGGCTGCTGGTCGGACATGACGGCCTCCGGATGGCGTGGCTCGCGGGCGTACACGGTTCACGGTTCGGCCCAGGCGCACGGCACTGTCTGCTCCGGGACCGCTCCCCGATGGTCCATCCCATCCCAGCGCGCCAGTCACGGCCCGCGACCAGCCTACCGGGCGCGTCGGGCGCGAGGCGTCGACGTCCACCGACCGAGAAGGCAGGAGGGGGGAAAAGCGTCTCGTTCCGGCAACCGCACTCTGTAGCATGCGTTTTCGATCAACCGCTGGGCGCGAACGACGACTACGGAGCATGCGTCGTCCTGTGCGCCGGGGGGAGCAGCTCGACGATGGGGGGATCGGGCACATGCGGGTAGGGAACGCCCAGAAGGCAGTCGGCGGGGGACGGCTCGGCGCACGGCGCGCCCTGCCGGTCCGGCACACGGTGACCGCGCTGGCGGGTCTGGTGCTGACGGCGGGGCTGCTGGCCGGATGCAGCTCGTCCGACGGCGACGACGGAGGTGGCGGGGGCGGCAAGAGGGCCGAGGCCCCGGCGGACGGTGGAGCGGCCGAGCAGGGTCCCGCCTACAAGGGGCCCGCACTGCCGGGGCTCGCCCGGCAGGCGGCCTGGAGCCTCCCGGTCGAGGGCCCGATGAGCATTCCCGTGGTGCTGGACCTCGGCGACACGCTCCTCTTCGCCAAGGACGCTCAGGGCGACTACGTGTCCGACGAGACGCCGGACGTCGAGGACGGACCGGCGCACTGGCTGTACAGCTCGGACACGCCCGAGGACCTCGTCCTGGAGTTCAGGGACGTCAAGACCGGTGCCGTCCGCAAGGAGCTGCGGGTGAAGACCGACTCGGTCACCCTCACCACCTGGCACGGGGGCCGGCCGGCCGTCGCGGTCACGACCTCGACGACGACTGAGTCGGACGGGCTGACCAAGGCGAAGACCAGCACGACCGCCGCCCTGTACGACAGCGCGGGCGGCCCACTCGGAAAGGCGGAGCTCCCCGAGCGGGTGAGGGAGGAGGGGGAGGACTCCTCGGACTCGGGGCCGAGCGCCGGCCGGAGCTTCATCGCCGAGGGCCATCTGGTCGAGACGAGCGGTGACACCCTCCGGCTCACCCCCGTCGACGGCGGCACGGCCCGTACCGTCCCCTGCGAGGGCTTCGAGAGCGGCTGCGGGTTCGTGCCGAGCACCGCGACGGTCCTCGCCGACGGCGGCGACAACCTGTTCGCTCCGTTGATCACCGACGGCTATTACCCCGGCTTCGACAGCTCCGGTGCCTCCTCGCGGATCAGCCTCTACGAGCTGGCCAGCGGGAAGGAGGTCTGGAACAGCGCGGAGGTGACACCGCCCAAGGGCGTATCGGTCGGTGCCGACGGGAGGACCGGTGAGCTGTCCGTGCTGCGGGTCTCCGACGGCGAAGTACTCACCGCGTGGCGCCTGAACCCCTGGGCCGATACCCGGGTTTTTGCCACGTACGAACTGGCGGGCGGTCCCGAGGCCGTCTCCTCCTTCCAGGGCGGCGAGGACCCGGAGTTCAGCCCCCAGGGTGACCTGGCCGCAGTCTTCACCGACGACATGACGTCGGTCGTACAGGTCGCCGACGGCAAGGCCCTGTGGTCCCAGGGCGCGGGCGAGCACGCCCTGGTGCCTCTGTGGTTCTCCGGTACCGGCGGTGTCCTGTACGGCAGGACGGTGGAGACCGAAACCCTGCTGGCCGTGGATGCCCGCACCAAGAAGGTCCTGGCCAAGGACCTCCCGGACCGTCTCGTGCCCCGCTTCGACCCGTCGACCGGATACGGCTGGGTCGGCGCGTTCAACGCCGGGCCGGGCGGCGAGGTGAACGGCTTCTTCGTCTTCCCGCCCGCGTCCTGAGCCGCGTCAGAGGATCACGTGGGGCAGGAAGCGGGCGTACTCGTCCGTGATCAGGCCGGTCGACTCCCTGATGCCCAGGCCCGCCGACTCGTTCTCCACCACCCAGGCGCCCAGGACGACGCGGTTGCCGTCGAAGTCGGGGAGGGGGGCCAGCTCCTGGTAGCAGCACGGTTCGGGGCGGGGGGCGGGGTCGGTGCCCGGGGGGTGGACCGTGACGCCGGCGCCCTCGCGGCCCAGGAGGGGCTTGGCGACCCAGCCGGTCGTGGTGGCCAGGTCGCGCGGGCCGTCCAGGTGGGCGGGGAGGAGGTTCGGGTGGCCGGGGTACAGCTCCCACAGGATCGCCAGCAGCGCCTTGTTGCTGAGCAGCATCTTCCAGGCGGGCTCGATCCACAGGGTGGTGCCGGTACCGCCGCCGTTGTCGAGGGTGTCCAGGACGTGGCCGGCGAAGCGGTCCGTGGTGAGCCACTCCCACGGGTAGAGCTTGAAGAGGCTGCGGATGAAGCGCAGCCTGTTGTCGACGAAGCGGCCGGAGAGGCGGTCCCAGCCGATCTCCTCCATGGAGATCCAGTCGGTCTCCAGGCCCGCCTGCTCGGCGGTCTCCTTGAGGTAGGCGACCGTCATGAGGTCCTCGCCGAGTTCGTCGTCCGAGGAGTGCGCGAAGTACAGCGGGTTGCCGGGCGGCAGGAGCGCGGCCTGCTTCCTCCAGGCGTCGACGAGGCGCTCGTGGAGGCTGTTCCACTGGTCGGCGCCGGGGAAGCGCTCCTCCATCCAGAACCACTGCGGGGACGCGGCCTCGACGAGGGAGGTCGGGGTGTCCGCGTTGTACTCCAGGAGCTTGGCGGGGCCGGTGCCGTCGTAGCGCAGGTCGAAGCGGGCGTAGACGGAGGGGAGTTCGGCGCGGCGGTGCCAGGCCTCGGTGACCGCGCGGACGACGCGCGGGTCGGTGATGCCGAGGTCGGCGAAGCGGTCCTCGGCGACGATGTGCCCGGCGGCCGCGAGGCACATGCGGTGCAGCTCCTCGACGACCTCCTCCAGGGCCTCGACCTCGGGCAGGGAGAAGACGTAGTAGGCGCTTTCGTCCCAGTAGGGGCGCAGGGAGCCGTCGGGGTAGCGGGTCAGGGGGTAGATCAGCCCCTGTTCCTCGACGGTCTGCTGCCAGCCGGGGCGGGGGTCGGCGCTGCGGCGTTCCACGGTCCCGTCCTCAGCCGCCGCCGCTGCCGGAGCCCGAGCAGCCGAAGCCGCCCCGGTCGACGGCCTCGGACCGGCTGAAGGTGCCGGAGTCGGCCCAGCCGTTGCTGACGTCGGCGTCGTAGTACCAGTCGGCGTCGCCCACGGACTTCGACGAGCCGGTCTTCTTCTTGCCGCCCTTGCCGCCCTTGCCGGACGAGCCGGACTTGCAGTTCTTGTCGGCGACGACCTTGTAGCCGTTGAGGTAGTCGTAGCTGTCGCGGTCCACGCAGCGGCGGTCGGGATCCGAACCGCATGCGCTCAGGGCCGCCGCGAGCATTCCCATGCCGCCGAGCACCACGGTGCTCGACCGCAGCCGTCGCCGGGTCTTGGCCATGTCCCTGTCCCCCGTTGTCCGCGCCTTGTCCGTGTGGTTGTACGACAGTTGGGCCGGTCGAGTGTACGACCCCCGTCGCGGTGGACTTTACGGCAGCGCCCGGCACAGCGCGTCCAGTGCCCCCGCCCAGGCGTGGTCGGGCGGGGTGCCGTAGCCGACGACGAGGGCGTCCAGCGGGGGGAGGGACGCGTCCGGGTGCCGGAACATGGACAGGCCGTGGACCGCGAGCCCGTGCCAGGCGGCGGCCCGTGCGACCTGCCGCTCGGTGCCGGACGGCAGCGGAAGGACGGCGTGCAGTCCGGCGGCGATGCCGCTGACCCGGACCGCGGGGGCGCGCTCGGCGAGGGCGGCGACCAGGGCGTCGCGGCGGCGCCGGTAGCGCAGGCGGGCGGACCGCACGTGCCGGTCGTAGTCGCCGGAGTCGAGGAACTGCGCGAGGGTCAGCTGGTCGAGCACGCCCGGGGTGCGGCTCGCCGGGTCGTCCAGGACGTCCCCGACGAGGGACGGCGGCAGCGCCATCCAGCCCAGGCGCAGTCCGGGGGCGAGGGACTTGCTGGCGGTGCCCAGGTACACGACGCGGTCGGGGTCCAGTCCCTGGAGGGCGCCGACGGACTGGCGGTCGTAGCGGAACTCGCCGTCGTAGTCGTCCTCCAGGATCAGCCCGCCGGTGCGGTGCGCCCAGGCCACCACCGCCGCTCTGCGGTCGGGGTGCAGCGGGACGCCGGTCGGGAACTGGTGGGCGGGGGTGAGCAGCACGGCGCCCGCGTCCGTGAGCGCCCCGGTGTCCGCTCCGCGGTCGTCGACGGGCAGCGGAACGGTCCGCAGGCCGGCTCGGGTGAGCAGATCGCGGTGGACGTGGAGGCCGTACGACTCGACGGCCACGGTGTGCACGCCGCGCGCCCGCAGCACGCCGGCCAGCAGCACGAGACCGTGCGCGAAGCCGCCGCAGACCAGCAGCGTCTCGGGGTCGGCGCGCACGCCCCGGGCGCGGGCGAGGTAACCGGCCAGCGCGGCGCGCAGCTCGGGACGGCCGCGGCCGTCGCCGTACCCGAGGGCGTCGTGGGGAGCGGAGGTGACGGCGCGGCGGGCGGCCCTGAGCCACGCGGTGCGCGGGAAGGAGGCGAGGTCGGGGGTGCCGGGGCGCAGGTCGTAGGTGGGCCGGGCGTGCCCCGCGGGGTGCCGGGCCGAGGTGCGGGACGGCGGGGCGGCGACGCGTTCGGCGACGCGGGTGCCCGAGCCCTGACGGGCGGTGAGCCAGCCCTCGGCGACGAGGTCGGCGTAGGCGTCGGCGACGGTGTTGCGGGCGATGCCGAGGTCGGCGGCGAGGACGCGGGACGAGGGCAGCCGGGTGCCGGGGCCCAGCCGGCCGGTGCGGACGGCCTCGCGCAGAGCGTCGGTGAGGCCGCGGCGCAGGCCGGGACCGGTGGGTTCCAGGTGCAGGTCGACGCCGAGAGTGGCCCATGATCTCGCCATGGAAGTGGACCATACCGCTGGGCTGCTTCCTTTCTAGGGTCGAGGCATGACGACACACAGCGATGACACGAAGCCCCGGGATCGCGCCGCCGAGGTGCCCGTCCGGCTGAACTGGTCCCAGCACGCGCCCGAGGTCTACAAGGCGATGATCCGGCTGGAGACGGCCGCCAAGCGGGGGCTGGACCCGGCGCTGTACGAGCTGGTGAAGATCCGCGCCTCGCAGATCAACCACTGCGCCTTCTGCCTCGACATGCACACCAAGGACGCCCTCGCCGCCGGGGAGAGCGTGGAGCGGATCGTGCAGCTGGCGGCCTGGGAGGAGTCGCGGCACTTCTACACCGAGAAGGAGCTGGCGGCGATCGA
The DNA here is from genome assembly GCF_055575415.1 of Streptomyces sp. NPDC034099. Taxonomy (NCBI): domain Bacteria; kingdom Bacillati; phylum Actinomycetota; class Actinomycetes; order Kitasatosporales; family Streptomycetaceae; genus Streptomyces; species Streptomyces sp. NPDC034099. The sequence continues at coordinate 599,478 of NZ_JBVISR010000001.1, forward strand.
GCTGACCGAGGCGGTCACCGTGCTGACCGACGGTTTCGTGCCGGACGAGGTGTACGAGAAGGCCGCCGAGCACTTCGACGAGCCGGAGCTGGCGCAGCTGATCGCCGCGATCACGACGATCAACGCCTGGAACCGGTTCGGGGTGACCTGCCGGCTGACGCCGGGTCACTACACGCCCGGCCGGCCCGCGTGAGCGCGGCGCGCACCCAGCTCCTGGACCGGGAGGTCGGGCAGGCGCTGTCCGCGCTGAGCGCGGCCGCCAAGAAAGGCCTCGGCGACCCCGTCCTCGCCGAGCTGGTGATGATCCGGGCCTCGCAGCTCAACCACTGCGCGTTCTGCCTGGACATGCACCTCACCCTGGCCCGCAGGAACGGGGTGGACGAGGGACGCCTCGGTCTGCTCGCCGCCTGGGAAGAGGCGGAGGACCTGTACGACAGGCGGGAGCGGGCCGCGCTGGCGCTGACCGAGGCGATGACCGTCCTGACCGAGGGCTTCGTGCCCGACGCGGTGTACGAGGAGGCCGCCGTACACTTCGGCGACGGTGAACTGGCCCATCTGATCGGGCTGATCACCGCCATCAACAGCTGGAACCGGCTGATGGTCGGCCGCAGGGTCCCACCGGGGGGTTACACACCGTGAGTGACGTCGCCGTATTCCGCGCTCTGCACCACGGCCGGGTCCCGGACGATCCCCTCGTCCTGCCGGGCCCCTGGGACGCGGCGAGCGCCCGGGTGTTCGCGGAGGCCGGGTTCCCGGCGCTCGCGACACCGAGCGCCGGGGTGGCGGCCTCGCTCGGGTACGAGGACGGGCGGACCCCGGCCGACGAGATGTTCGCGGCCGTCGCGCGGATCGTGCGCGCCGTGGACGTACCCGTGTCGGCCGACGTCGAGGGCGGGTACGGGCTGGCGCCGAAGGAGCTGGTGGAGCGGCTCCTGGAGGCGGGCGTCGTCGGCTGCAACCTGGAGGACTCCACCCGCGAGGGGCTCAAGGACCCGGCGGAGCACGCCGAGTGGCTGGCCGAGGTGCGGGAGGAGGCCGGTGACCGGCTGTTCCTGAACGCCCGGATCGACACGTTCGTCCGGGGTGTCGACGACCCGGGGGCGGCGATTGGACGGGCGGCGGCGTACGTCGCCGCGGGCGCCGACTGCGTGTACCCCATCGCCGCCCCCGTCGCCGTACTGCCGCTGCTGCGGGCCGGCATCCAGGGGCCGGTGAACGTGGTCGCGCGTCCCGGCCAGGGCCCCTCGCCCGCCGAACTCGGCGGACTCGGGGCCACCCGGATCACCTTCGGGCCGGGGCTCCAGCGGCAGGCCGAGCAGGCGGTGCGGGAGCACGCGGAACGGCTCGCGGCCCGGCCGGGGCGATGAGGGTCAGGGCAGCCACTTCTTCCAGACGGACTCGTGGCCGTCCACCCACTTCTTCGCCGCCTCCTCGGGCCGCATCTTCTGCTCGGCGATCATCAGGGAGACCTGGTTCTGGTCCTCGGTCGTCCACGTGAAGTTCTTCAGGAACGCGGCCGCCTTGCCGCCGTCCTTCGCGAAACCGGCGTTGAGGTACTTCTGCAGCGGGGTGACGGGGTAGGCGCAGTCGACCTTGGCCGGGTCGGCGTCGCAGCCCTCCTTGTACGGCGGCAGCTTCACCTCGGTCATCGGGATCTTCTCCATCAGCCACTGGGGGGTGTACCAGTAGCTGAGGAAGGGCTTCTTCTCCTTGGCGAACTGCTGCATCTGGGTGATCTGGGCGGCCTCGGAGCCGGCGAAGACGACCTGGTAGTCCAAATTCAGATTCTTCACCAGGGCCTTGTCGTTGGTGACGTAGGACGGGGAGCCGTCCAGGAGCTGGCCCTTGCCGCCGCTCTCCGCGGTGCGCAGCAGGTCGGCGTACTTGTTGAGGTTCTTCCAGTTGGTCACGTCCGGGTGCTTCTTGGCGAAGTACGTCGGGACGAACCAGCCGATGTGGCCGGTGACGCCGAGGTCGCCGCCGGCGGCGATGGTCTTCTTGTCCTGGACGTAGCGCTGTTCCTGCTCGGGGTGGCCCCAGTCCTCCAGGATGGCGTCGACGCGGCCCTGGCTGAGCGCGTCCCAGGCGGGGACCTCGTCGACCTGGACGGTGTCGACGCGGTAGCCCAGCTCGTGCTCCAGCAGGTACTGGGCGACGGCCACGTTGGCCTGGGCGCCGACCCAGGACTGCACGGACAGGGTGACGGTCCTGGCGCCCTGGGCGTTGGCGAACGGGGACGCCTGCTTGGTCATGTCGGCGGCGCCGCAGCCGGTCAGCAGGGTCAGCGCGGCCACGCCCGCGAGCGCGGAGGTCGTACGCAGTCGCATGTCAGGCCCCCTTCTTGGTCGTACGGCGTTCGGTGGGCTGGGTGACCCGGTCGAGCATCAGGCCGAGGCAGACGATCGCGGCGCCCGCGACCAGGCCGGTCGCCAGGTCGCCCTGGGCCAGGCCGAAGACGACCTGGTAGCCGAGCGCGCCACCGCCGACCAGGCCGCCGATGATGACGACGGCGAGGACCAGGACGACGCCCTGGTTGACGGCGAGCAGCAGGGCCGGGCGGGCCAGCGGGAGCTGGACCTGGCGCAGTTGCTGGCCGCTGGTGGCGCCGAGCGAGCGGGCCGACTCCAGGGCGGCCGGGTCGACCTGGCGCAGCCCCTGGGTGGTGATGCGTACGACGGCCGGGAGGGCGTAGACGACCGCGGCGGCCACGGCGGGCGCGCGGCCCACGCCGAACAGGGCGACGACCGGGATCAGGTACACGAACTGCGGCATGGTCTGGAAGACGTCGAGGACGGGCCGCAGCAGGCGTTCGAAGCGGTCGCTGCGGGCGGCGGCGATGCCGGTGGCGAAGCCGACGACCAGGGTCACGGCGACGGCGGCGAGCACCTGCGAGAGCGTGTCCAGGGACGGGTCCCACACGCCGAGCACGCCGATCGCGGCCATCGCGAGGACGGCGGTGAGCGCGGTGCGCCAGGTGCCGATCAGCCAGGCCAGGGCGGCGACGATCAGGAGGACGGACCACCAGGGCAGCCACTGGAGGCCGTCGCGCAGCGGGTTGAGGACCCAGCTGGTGAAGTGCGCGGCCCAGTCGGCGGTACCGCCGACGACCGGGACGCCGGAGTACAGGTGGGCGGTCATCCAGTCGACGGCCCGGTTGACGGGCTCGGCGATGTCCACCTCCCACCCGTCGGGCCAGTCGAGGAGGCCGGCCAGGCGTCCGGCGAGCGCGACGGCCGCGGCGACGACCAGCGCGTACAGCCAGGTCACCGGGGACTTCCCGGCCTCGCCCAGCCGCTCCCCCGCCGCGCCGGTCACGCGGTCCAGGACGACGGCGAGCAGCACGATCGGGATGCCGGCCGCGAGGGCCGCGCCGACGTCGACCGAGGCGAGCGCCTGGTACACGCGGTCGCCGAGGCCGCCGGCGCCGATGACGGAGGCGATGACGGCCATGGACAGCGCCATCATGATCGTCTGGTTGAGGCCGAGGAGGAGTTCCTTGCGGGCCAGCGGGACGCGGGCGGTCAGCAGCCGCTGGCGGGCGGTGGTGCCGAGGGACTCGACGGCCTCCAGGACCTCCTTGTCCGCGCCGCGCAGGCCCAGCGAGGTGAGCCGGGCCATGGGCGGGGCGGCGTAGACGACGGTGGCCAGGACGGCGGCGGGGACGCCGATGCCGAAGACCAGGACGACGGGGAGGAGGTAGGCGAAGGCGGGCAGCACCTGCATGGTGTCGAGCACCGGGCGCAGGACGCGGTCCATCCGGTCGGAGAGGCCCGCGGCGAGGCCCAGCAGGGCGCCGACGACGACCGACGCCAGGACGGCGACGACCATCAGGGCGAGGGTCTGCATCGTCGGCACCCACATGCCGAGCAGGCCGCAGGCCAGGAACGCGGCGGCGGTGCCTGCCGCCAGCTTCACGCCGGCCACCCGCCAGGCGACCAGGGCGCCGATCGCGGTGACCCCGGCCCAGCCGACGGCGAGGAGGGCGAGGTACACGGCGCGTACGGCGATGACGACGACGTTGCTGACGTGGCCGAAGAAGTAGAGGAACAGCGGGTGGCTGTCCCGGTTGTCGATGATCCAGTCGCTGGCCTTGCCGAGGGGTTCGGAGACGTCGACGGTGAGGGCGGAGGGCCAGGGGGTGCCGGGCCACTGCGTGATGGCTATGGGGGTGAGGACCGCTGCCGCGAGGGCGAGGATCAGGAGCTTGCGGACGGCTCTGCTGGTGAGGATGCCCGGCGGGGCGGGCTTTCGGGCTGTTGCCGTGAGGGTTGCCATCAGACCGGCTCCTCGGTGGTGGCGGGCGGGGTGGTCGGCTCACGGCGCTCGCCGGTTGCCTCCCCCACGCTCGGCTTCGCTCGCGCGGGGGGACCCCCATCGCCCACCCGTGCCGCCCCAGCGGCACGACTGCCCGCAGCTGGGTCGGTTGTGCCTGCTACCACCGACAGCAGGTCGGTCGCGTCCACCACGCCCAGGCAGCGGCCCTCGTCCATGACGCGGGCCGGGGAAGCCGCTCGTGCCACCGCCTCGATGGCCTCCGAGACCGTGGCGTCCGGACGGATCGCCGGGCCCGTGCCCGCCTCGTCGGAGGAGCCGGCGGGGCGCATCGCCGTGCGGACGGTGAGGACCTGTTCGCGCGGGACGTCGCGGACGAACTCGCGGACGTAGTCGTCGGCGGGCGAGCCGACGATCTCCTCCGGGGTGCCGAGCTGCACCACCCGGCCGTCGCGCATCAGGGCGATGCGGTCGCCGAGCTTGAGGGCTTCCTGGAGGTCGTGGGTGATGAAGACCATCGTGCGGCCCTCCTCGCGGTGCAGCCGGACGACCTCCTCCTGCATGTCCCGCCGGATCAGCGGGTCCAGCGCGCTGAACGGCTCGTCGAAGAGCAGCACCTCGGGGTCGACGGCGAGGGCGCGGGCGAGGCCGACGCGCTGGCGCTGGCCGCCGGAGAGCTGGCCGGGGCGGCGGTGCTCCAGGCCCTCCAGGCCGACCTTGGCGACGATCGCGGCGGCGCGTTCGCGGCGCTCGGCGCGGCCCATGCCCTGGACCTCCAGGCCGTAGGCCACGTTGTCCAGGACCGTGCGGTGCGGGAGCAGGCCGAAGTGCTGGAAGACCATGGCGGCACGGTGGCGCCGCAGTGCGCGCAGCCGGGACTTGTCCATCGCGCGGACGTCCTCGCCGTCGATGGCGATGGACCCGGCCGTCGGCTCGATGAGGCGGGTCAGGCAGCGTACGAGGGTGGACTTGCCGGAGCCGGACAGGCCCATGACGACGAAGACCTCGCCCTTGCGCACGTCGAAGGAGACGTCCGCGACGGCGGCGGTGCAGCCGGTGCGGGAGCGCAGCTCGGCCGGGCTCAGGGCGGCGAGGTCGGGGTCGGCGGGGACCCGGGCGGCCTTGGGTCCGAAGACCTTCCACAGGCCGTCCACGGAGAAGACCGGCGGCCGCTCGGCCACGGTGTCGGTGGCGGCGGCGGTGGTGTGGGATGCCTTGCTCATCGGGCGTCACCGCCGATCAGCTCGACGGCGCGCTCGCCGACCATGAGGACGCCGATCATCGGGTTGACGGCGGGCATGGTCGGGAAGACGGAGGCGTCGGCGATGCGCAGGCCCGTCAGGCCGCGGACGCGCAGCTCGGGGTCGACGACGGCCTGCTCGTCGGTGGCGGCGCCCATGCGGCAGGTGCCGGCCGGGTGGTAGACGGTGTGGGCGACCTTGCGGGCGTACTCGCTCAGCTCCTCGTCGCCGGTGACGTCCGGGCCGGGGCAGACCTCGCGCTTGAGCCACCCGGCCAGCGGCTGGGACTCGGCGATCTCGCGGGCGATGCGGATGCCGTCGACGAGGGTGCGGCCGTCGTAGTCGTCCTCGTCGGTGAAGTAGCGGAAGTCCAGGGCGGGCTTCACGGACGGGTCGGCGCTGGTGAGGTAGAGGCGGCCGCGGGACTTCGGCTTGGGGATGTTCGGGGTCATGGAGACGCCGAACTCGGGGCGCTCGTAGCCGAGGCGCTCCGGGTTGTCCGTGAACGGGATCTGGTAGAAGTGGAACATCAGGTCGGGGCCCGCGTGTTCGGGGTCGCGGCGCACGAACAGACCGGCGTCGGAGTCCATCGCGGAGTTGTCCGGGATGGGTCCGTCGGTCTCCCACACGATCACCGACTCGGGGTGGTCGAGCAGGTTCTCGCCGACGCCGGGCAGGTCGAGCGCCACGGGTATGCCGAGGGCCTCCAACTGGTCCTTCGGGCCGATGCCGGAGTGCAGCAGCAGACGCGGGGAGTCGACGGCGCCGGCGCTGAGGACCACCTCGTTGCGTGCCTTGACGAGGATCTCCTCGCCGTCCTTGGTGCGGACGTGGACGCCCTCGGCGCGGGTGCCGTCGAGTTCGAGCCGGTACGCCCAGGTCTCCAGCATCAGCGTGAGGTTGGCGCGCTCGTCCATCACGGGGTGCAGGTACGCCACCGACGCCGACGAGCGCTTGTTGTTCTCCGGGTGGTAGGCGAGGTCGAAGAAGCCGACACCGTCGTTGAACGGCTTCTTGTTGAAGCCCTCGACCCGGGGGACGTCCAGCGTCTTCTGCGCGGATTCGACGAAGTCGCGGGCGATGGCGTTCCGGTCCTTCTCGTCGACCGGGACGATGTTGTTCTTCAGCCGGGCGAAGTACGCCTCCATCTGCACCGCGCCCCAGCCCTTGGCGCCGGCCGCCTCCCACTCGTCCCAGTCGGACGGCAGCGGCTTGAAGGCGATGAGGGTGTTGTGCGAGGAGCAGCCGCCGAGGACGCGGGCGCGGCTGTGCCGGATGTGCGAGTTGCCGCGCGGCTGCTCGGTGGTGGGGTAGTCGTAGTCCAGTTCGCCGCCGAGCAGGCCCATCCAGCGGCGCAGGGTGAGCACGTCGTCGCGGCCGACGTCACTGGGGCCGCCCTCGATGACGGCGACGGTGACGTCCGGGTTCTCGGTGAGGCGGGAGGCGATCACCGATCCCGCGGTGCCGCCGCCGATGACGACGTAGTCGTAGACATGAGTGGTTTCTGGCACGGGGGTACTCCAGTGGGGCGAGCGGATGGTGCGGGGACGTACGGAGACGGGAGTGGTCAGCCGGCGAACCAGCGGACGGGCTTCGGCGCGAGGTTCTGGTAGACGTGCTTGCTCTCGCGGTACTCGGCCAGGCCCGCGGGGCCGAGTTCGCGGCCGACGCCGCTCTTGCCGAAGCCGCCCCACTCCGCCTGCGGCAGGTAGGGGTGGAAGTCGTTGATCCACACGGTGCCGTGCCGCAGCCGGCCCGCGACCCGGCGGGCCCGTCCCGCGTCGGCGGTCCAGACGGCACCGGCCAGACCGTACTCGGTGTCGTTGGCGAGGGCTACGGCCTCGTCCTCGGTACGGAAGGTCTCGACGGTGAGGACCGGTCCGAAGACCTCCTCCCGTACCACCCGCATCTCGCGGTGGCAGTGGTCGAGGACGGTCGGCTCGTAGAAGTAGCCGCTCTCGGGCCGCTGGGGCGACGGCTCGGGGCGCTTGCCGCCGCAGCGCAGTACGGCGCCCTCGGCGAGCGCGGAGGCGACGTAGTCCTCGGTCTTGGCGCGCTGCTGCGCGGAGACGAGCGGGCCGCACTCGACGCCGTCCTCGGTGCCGCGGCCGAGGCGGATCTTCTCGGCACGGCGGGCGAGTTCGGCGACGAAGCGTTCGCGGACGGACTCCTCGACGATGAGGCGGCCGCCCGCGGAGCAGACCTGGCCGCTGTGGATGAAGGCGGCGTTGAGGGCCTGGTCGACGGCGGTGTCGAAGCCCTCCTCGGTCTCGCAGGCGTCGGCGAAGACGACGTTGGGGTTCTTGCCGCCGAGTTCGAGGGCGACCTTCTTGACGGTGACGGCGGCGGCCTGGGCGACCTTGGTGCCGCTGATCAGGCCGCCGGTGAAGGAGACCAGGTCGACGTCGGGGTGCTCGGCGAGCCGGGCGCCGACGGTGTGACCGGGGCCGGTGACGATGTTCGCGACGCCGGTGGGGAGGCCGGCCTCGACGAGCAGGTCGATCAGGGCGACCGTGGTGAGCGGCGTGATCTCGCTCGGCTTGATCACGAAGGTGTTGCCGGCGGCGAGGGCCGGGGCGATCTTCCAACTGGCCTGGAGCAGCGGGTAGTTCCAGGGCGTGATCATCGCGCAGACGCCGACCGGTTCGTGTACGACGACGCTGTGGACGTCGGGCGTGCCCGCGTCGACGACCCGGCCGGGGGCCTCCCCGGCCACCAGGTCGGCGAAGTAGCGGAAGGCGTCGGCGACGCAGTCGATGTCGACGCGCCCCTCCTCGACGGTCTTGCCCGCGTCGCGGCTCTCCAGGAGGCCGAGTTCCTCGCGGTCGCGCACGAGGAGGTCGGCGACGCGGCGCAGCAGGGCGGCGCGTCCGGCGACCGGGGTGTGCGGCCATTCTCCGGTGTCGAAGGCGCGCCGGGCGGCGGCCACCGCGAGGTCGGTGTCCTTCTCGTCGCCCTCCGCGACCACGGCGAACGGCAGGGCGTCCGCGGGATCGAGGATCTCGCGGGTGGCGCCGGAGGACGCCGCGAGCCACTCGCCGCCCGCGTGGATGGTCCGGTGGGCCCGCTCGGTCCGGGTTTCCGTTCTGTTCGCCATGGTCGGTGTTGCCTTCCGTTCCTGATCGATCCCCCTGTGTCACCCATGTGTCACTCTCGGGGACCGTGAGCCCCTGCCCCACTGCCCCGTATGCATGCCGAATCGGTGGCCGAACGTGTGGCGCATCACGGAGCAAAGGGGCGGACGGGACATAGCGGGGCGCGGAAACGGGCACGGGCCCCGTCCCGGTGTGCGACCGGAACGGGGCCCGTGCGGGGCTGGGGGGCGGGCTCAGATGAGGCCGAGACCGCGGACCGCCTCGCGCTCCTCCGACAGCTCCTTGACGGAGGCGTCGATGCGGGCGCGGGAGAACTCGTTGATGTCCAGGCCCTGGACGATCTCGTACGAGCCGTTCTTCGTGGTGACCGGGAAGGAGGAGATGAGGCCCTCCGGGACGCCGTAGGAGCCGTCCGACGGGATGCCCATGGAGGTCCAGTCGCCGTCGGCGGTGCCGTTGACCCACGTGTGCACGTGGTCGATGGCGGCGTTGGCGGCGGAGGCGGCCGAGGAGGCACCGCGGGCCTCGATGATGGCGGCGCCGCGCTTGGCGACGGTGGGGATGAACTCGTCGGCCAGCCACTTCTCGTCGTTGACGGTCTCGGCGGCGTTCTTGCCGGCGATCGTGGCGTGGAAGATGTCCGGGTACTGGGTGGCGGAGTGGTTGCCCCAGATGGTCAGGCGCTTGATGTCGGCGACCGTCGAGCCCGTCTTCTTCGCGAGCTGGGTCAGCGCGCGGTTGTGGTCGAGGCGGGTCATCGCGGTGAAGCGCTCGGCCGGTACGTCCGGGGCGGCGGCCTGGGCGATCAGGGCGTTGGTGTTGGCCGGGTTGCCGACGACGAGGACCTTGATGTCGTCCGCGGCGTGGTCGTTGATGGCCTTGCCCTGCGGCTTGAAGATGCCGCCGTTGGCCTCCAGGAGGTCGCCGCGCTCCATGCCCTTGGTGCGGGGGCGGGCGCCGACGAGGAGGGCGACGTTGGCGCCGTCGAAGGCGACGTTCGGGTCGTCGGTGATCTCGATGCCCTGGAGGAGCGGGAACGCGCAGTCGTCCAGCTCCATCGCGGTGCCCTCGGCGGCCTTGAGCGCCGGGGTGATCTCCAGGAGGCGCAGCTTGACCGGCACGTCCGCGCCGAGCAGCTGGCCGGAGGCGATGCGGAAGAGCAGGGCGTAACCGATCTGGCCGGCCGCGCCGGTGACGGTGACGTTCACGGGAGTGCGAGTCATGGCGTTCTCCGTATGACAGCTGGCGGTGGGGCGTCCCGGCCCCGGGCGTTTGATCGATCTCTTGGTATCAAGAGATCGATCCAGCCGTCAGGCTATCGCGCCCGTGGTGTCCGGCACGTCCGGGTCGGTGTGGCCCGGCCCACAGGGCCGCCGCCCGGTCACCCGTGCGCGCGGACCGGGGCACGGAGCCGGACACGACCGGCCACGAGTAAAAGGCGGCCGCCTGTCCGGGAGAGGGGGGACGAAGGCGACCGCCGTTCGGGGATACCGTTGCCGGACTCCCGTGGGGGTACTTTTCGCGTGCCCGGCACGCCGCTGAGCATTCCTGTGCGGGCCGACTTTTCTTCGTCGGCCCGCTGCCGCCCCCTCGCGCGCTAGTTCGTGCAGCCCTGCTGCCCCGAGGCCAGCGTCGCGCAGGCGGTGGCGTCGGCCGCGGATTTCACGGCGACCATCATGGTGTACGCGACGGTGTTGCCGACCGTCGCCCGCTGCTCGTTCGCCCCGCCGGCGCTCACCTGGACCTCGTCGCCCTGCCCGGCCTGGGTGACCCGGGCCCACGCGGCGCCGCAGACCTTGCTGTACCGGACCTCGACGGCGGCGGTGCCGACGACGGTGGTCGCGCCGGTGGCCACCAGGTCGCCGCCGCAGCCCATGACCTCGGGGTCCTTGCCGGTGCAGGCGTCGCCGGCGCACTTCACGCCCGGCGGCAGCTCGGGTTCGCTGCTCACGGTGGGCGACGGGGAGGGTTTGGTGCCCTCGTCCTTCTTGTCGCCGCCGTCTCTCAGGAGGAAGAAGGCGCCCGCGATCACGACGAGGACGCCGACGACGCCCGCGACCAGGGTGGTCATCCGCTTCTTCCCGCCGCCCGGGGGCCGGCCGGACGGGCGGGGGTCGCCGTGCGGGGGCTCGCCGTACGCGCCCGAAGGGCCGGTGCCGTTGCCGGACCCGACGCCGGTGCCGGTGCCGTACGGCGCGGCGGGCGCGGTGCCGTAGGACGCGGCGGGCCCGGTGCCGTACGGCGCGGCGGGTGCGGTCGGCGGCGCCGTGTCCCCGGTACCGGTGCCGGTCCGGGGCCCGGGGCGGGACGCGCGGTCGCCGGTCGGCGCGGGGCCCCGGTATCCGGCGAGGCCCCAGGAGTTGCCGTCGGTCGCTCCGCCGGAGGACGGGACCGGAGCGGTACCGGGTCCACCGCCGTCCCGGACCGCGCCGAGCGCCGAGTCGGGGCTGTCCGCGGCCGTCGGCTGGGCCGGGACCGTGGGCGGCAGTGTGGGCGACACACCCGCCGGTCCGGCGACCCCGGTGGCGGCGCCGCCACCGTGACGGCCGGACCGGCTCCCCTTGCCGTTCCGGCCGTCGTTGCCCCGCTTGGACCCGGCGTTGCCCGACTTGGCCGCCGGCGTGCCCAGTTCGCCGAGCGCGGCGCGGGCCTGGGAGATCCGGATGGCCTCCATGGTCATGTCGTGGCGCATCTCCGAGCGGCTCCAGGCGCGCTCGGCCAGCTCCCACATGGTGGTGAGGTGGACGGGGTTGGTCCCGGTCACCTCGGCCAGGGCCACGACGGCACCCTTCGGGGCCAGCAGCCGGCCGTTCAGATAGCGCTCCCAGGACGTCTTGCTGTAGCCCGTGGCGTCGGCCACCGACGCGACACTCAGGTCGCTGCGGTCCACGAGCCGGCGCAGCTGACTGGTGAACTCCCTGATCTGCGGATCGAGTTCATCCGGCAAGGCCTTCCAACGAGGCACTGCTTCCCCCTCTTCCCCCGGTGGCGTGCTGGTCGTTCCCCCGCTGGTCCCCGCGCGCGGCGTCCCCCGCGCGGTACCTGGTTCTGGCTACCCACAGGGATGCGCCCGGTCAGGATCCCAGTTCCCGGGGTGGGGGCGCACAGGAGCACAGAGGCCGCGAGCGTGCACCGTCGCACGCCCACCGACCCGTGGTCCAGTGTCCCATCGGCGTTCCCGTGACCGGAACGGAACCCCCGAGAACACGTCGCGTAGCCGAGTAGCGGAACGGTCACTTCCGTGCCACAGCGCCCTGCCAGGCGTTGAACAGGGCGTTCACCGTGCAGGAGGGTTGGTGCCGACGGCGGCCCGTCCTTCCACGGGGGTGAGGACGGGCCGTCGTTCGCACCGCTAGCTGACCGTGAAGTGGAGCGTGTCCTTGAGGAACGGGATCTCCAGCACCGGGTTCGGCTGGGCCATCAGCGCCAGCAGGGCGATGGAGAGCCCGAAGACTCCGTAGGTCGCGATGTCCGTGAAGCGCGAGCGCACGGCGAGCATGCCGACGTCGGGCAGCACCCAGCGCAGCGCGCCGCCCGCGAGCAGCGCGGCGCCGATCAGCAGCGTCCCCCAGCGGAAGACGCCGAGGGCGGTCAGCAGCAGGCCGAGCCCGACCAGCAGCACCACCGTGAGCACCGGCCACTGCCGGGCGGGCGCCGGGGCGTCGCCGCCCGCGGCCCGGCCGCCGCCCTCGGGGCGGGCGGTGTCGCGGGTGAAGAGCGGGAACCGCCGGGTCGTCCGGCGGGGCCTGCCCTCCGCGTCCGGCGCGCTGACCGGGTCGCGGACGGTGATGCCGTCGGCGGTGCCGGACGGGTCGGGGCGCTCGTCGGGAGCGGGGTTCGTGCGGGCGTCCGGAGCCTCTCGGCCACCCGGGCGCTGCCCGGGCTCCGCGTTCTGCGGACGCTCGGCGTTCTCCGGACGCTCGGCGTCGGTGTCCTCAGCCGGCACTGCGCTCCGCCGCCTCCACCATGTTGACGAGCAGCTGGGCCCGGGTCATGGGGCCGACACCGCCGGGGTTCGGGGAGATCCAGGCGGCCACCTCGGCCACGCCGGGGTGCACGTCGCCCATGATCTTGCCCTCGGCGTTGCGGGAGACGCCGACGTCGAGGACGGCCGCGCCCGGCTTGACGTCCTCGGGGCGGACCAGGTGCGGGGAGCCGGCCGCGGCGATGACGATGTCCGCCCGCTTGAGGTGGGCGGCCAGGTCACGGGTGCCGGTGTGGCACTGGGTGACGGTGGCGTTCTCGCTGCGCCGGGTGAGCAGCAGCGGCATGGGGCGGCCGATGGTGACGCCGCGGCCGACGACCACGACCTCGGCGCCCTTGATCTCGACGCCGTAGCGGCGCAGGAGGGTGAGGATGCCGTTGGGGGTGCAGGGCAGCGGCGCCGGCTCGTTCAGGACGAGGCGGCCCAGGTTCATCGGGTGCAGGCCGTCCGCGTCCTTGTCCGGATCCATCAGTTCGAGGATGCGGTTCTCGTCGATGCCCCTGGGCAGCGGCAGCTGGACGATGTAGCCGGTGCAGGCCGGGTCCTCGTTCAACTCGCGGACGACCGCCTCGATCTCCTCCTGCGTGGCCGTGGCCGGCAGTTCGCGCTGGATGGAGGCGATGCCGACCTGGGCGCAGTCGCGGTGCTTGCCGGCGACGTACTTCTGGCTGCCTGGATCGTCACCGACCAGGACGGTGCCGAGACCGGGTGTGACACCCCTCTCCTTCAGCGCCGCCACGCGGGCGGTCAGTTCGGACTTGATCGCGGCTGCGGTGGCCTTGCCATCGAGAATCTGGGCGGTCATACCCCCCATCCTCGCGGATGACCGGCCCCCGGTTCCAATCAGGTCGGCATGCGGGCACCGCGCGGGAACCTTCGGGACGCCACGGGACACGTCCCGCCGTATCCGCTCATGATCGATGTTGTTGCACTTGCACAACGCCTTGTGAACGGGCTGGACAAGTAAGAGTTCGGTCAAGAACGATTGGGCTGCACAGTGCCGCGGGGCCGTACCGGGGGGACGAACCGCTCGAGCAGAATCTCCTCCGAGTCGAGCCGCGCGTCGTCCCCGCACTTGACAGCGACGGAGGAAGACCCGCCATGAGTTTCGGCGATCCCAACAACCCCTACGGCCCGCCCCAGGGCGGCCAGCAGCCGAACTACGGCTACCCGCAGCAGCAGCCCCAGGGCCAGCCCGGTTACGGCTACCCCCAGGCGCCCCCGGTGTCGGCCGGCTACGGCTATCCGGCCGCCCCGACCTCGATGCCCGGCACTGTCAGCGCGGCGCGCGTCATGCTGTGGGTCATCTTCGGCCTCCAGCTCGTCGGCGTGGTCCTGTTCGCCATCAGCGCCGCGAGCGTGGACGCCGCGAAGAACGACGACCAGCTCAAGGACGACGCCGCCTTCCAGCAGCTGGCCGACTACTCGTCCGGCATGCTGTGGGGTCTCGTGGCGTTCGCGCTGGTGTGGGGCGCGATCGCGCTCGTACTGGCGATCAAGGTCGGCAGCGGCGGCAACGGCGTCCGCATAGCGACCATGATCTTCGCCATCATCACCGCGATCCTCGGTCTGTACCCGTTCATCGTCGTGGGCCTGGTCCACACGGTGCTCGCCATCCTGGTCGCCGTGTTCGTCGGGAACTCCAACGGCTCGGCCTGGTACAAGCGTCCCCGCTACTGACAGCCGGACCGAGCAGCGGCGACTGAACAGTTCTCGCCAATCACCACCCGGGGCCGTGTCTCACCCGTACGAGGGGGGCACGGCCCTGGTGCGTCGCCCTAGTCTGGCGTGGGTAGCCGTCAGGCACGGGGAGACGCACCTTGTACAGCATCATCGTGGTACCTCCGCCGACCACGGAGGACGAACCCACCCGCACCCAGTACCGGCTCGCGCCCGGCGAACGGCTCGTCTTCGGGCGGTCCGTGCCCGAGGGCGGGCTGCGGATCGGGCACGACGGGGTGTCCCGCAGAGCCGGTGAGATCGCGGCGCACGGCACCTTCTGGACCCTGAGCAACCTCTCCGCCCACCAGACCTACGTGGTGGAGAACCCGGAGGGCGCGGGCGAGCACATCAAGGTGGCGCCGGGCCGCCTCGACGCACCGGTGCCGTTCGAGTTCTCGCGGATCGTGCTGCCCGCCGCCGGTGACCTGCTCCCGGTCGAGGTGTGGGCGCCGCGCCACGACTATCTGCGCGGCGAGGACGGCGCCGACGGCGAGCCGACCGCCCCGGCCTTCTCCGTCGACCGCACCAAGCGGTACTTCGCGGTGCTGGCCGCGCTGTGCGAGCCGAGGCTGCGCGGGGCGCCGCACGCGCCGCTGCCGACCATGGACCAGGTCGTCGAGCGGCTCCGCCCGGCCTGGCCGGCCGCCTCGCGTACGTCGGTTCAGTGGAACATCGACTACCTCGCCGTGAAGCTGCGGTTGAAGCCGGGCCCGGAGACCGCCGAGCCGGGTCCGCGGCTGAACGGCAAGAAGGAGTCGCTGGTCTCGCTGGCGCTCCGCTTCGACCTGGTCCGCGAGGACGACCTGGTGGTCCTCGCGGCACCGTCCGGACGGGCGCTGCGATGACCGAGCCGTACGCCGTCCCGGTGCCCAGGGGGTACCGGGTGGGCGCCTGGGAGGTGCGCGAGCCCCTGGCGACCGGCGCCTTCGGCAGCGTGTACGCGGGGCGGCGCACGGACAGCACCGTGGGCCTGGGTGGCGGTGGCGGTGGCGGTGGCGGTGGCGGTGGTGAGGATCTGCCCGGCACCGTCGCGTTGAAGTTCCTGCCCACCGGCACCGGCACCCCGCGGCAGCTGTCCCACCTGCGGGACCTGGTCGAGCGCGAGGTCGAGTTGCTGCGCCGGCTGCGGCGGCCCCGGCTGATCCGGATGTACGAGACCCTCACCGTCGACGACCCCGCCCATCCCCGGCTCGACGGTGCCACCGTCCTCGTCCTGGAGCGGGCCGAGGGCTCGCTGTCCGCCCTGCTCGCCGCCGCGCCCCGGCCGCAGGCCGGGCCCGCGCTGCTCGCGCAGGTCTGCGAGGGCCTGCAGCAACTGCACCGGGCGGGCTGGGTGCACGGCGACCTGAAACCGGCCAACGTGCTGCTGATGGCGGACGGTTCGGTACGGCTCGCCGACTTCAACATGGCCGCCGAGCTGGAGGGCACCCACGCGTACACGCCCGCCTTCTCCACCCCTGACTACACCCCGCCCGAGCTGCTGTGGTCCGAGATCGGCGAACGGGGGCGCCGGATCCGCCCCTCCGCCGACGTGTGGGCCTTCGGCGTCCTGGCCCACCTGGTGCTCACGGGTTCCTTCCCGCTGCCCGGCGGCACCCCGACGGCCCGCCGCGACGCCGCCGTCGCCTACGCCCGCGGCGCCCACGAGCTTCGCCTGTCCCCCGAACTGCCGTCGGCGTGGCGGGAGATCGTGCGGGCGTGCCTGACCCGTACGCACGCCGACCGGATCGGCTCCGACGCCCTGCTGCGTCGGGTGACGGGCGCGGCGGGCGGCGCGATCGGCACGGCGGGGTTCTCGCTCCGGCCCCGCACCCGCCCCCGGCGCAGGGTCCTGGCCGCCGCGACCGCGGTGCTCCTCGCCCTCGCCGCGCTCGGCTACGGCGTCGCCCGCTGGACCGACGACGGCCGGGATCCCGTGGCGAGTCCGCGCCCCGGCGGCACCGCGAGCGTCGCCGCCGCCTCCTACGGCGCGGCCGAACTGCGCACCGACCGGGACGTACCGCCCGCCTACCGCCTGCTGATCGTGGAGACGGCGCACGACTGCGGGCACAAGGAGGTCAGCCCGGCCCTGATCGCCGCCATGCTGAAGGTCGAGAGCGATTTCGACCCGGACCTCGCCGACCCGGCCAAGGACGAGTACGGCATCGCCCGCTGGACCCCGAGCGTGCTGCGCTGGTGGATGAACGAGGACGGCACCCCGGGCGAGACCGTGCCCCAGCCGCCGTTCCCGCCCGCCGAGTCGATTCCGGCGATGGGGCGTTACCTGTGCTGGATCGCGCCCCGCCTCGACGCCGGCCTGCCGGGCGACCGCAGCGTGCTGGTCGCCGTCGCGTACCGGACGTCGTACCGGAAGGTGAACGACGCGGGCGGGGTTCCCCCGAAGTACCGCGACTACGCCGACCGCGTCGCTCACCACCTCAAGGAGTACACGCCCCGGGGCGGGGAGTGACCCTGGGAGTTCCGAGGTTCCCCGCGGCGGGTGTCCCGGGGCACGGTGTGAGCACACCGCCTCGGCGGCATGACCGGTCCGACCACCACGGCCGGTACGACATCGACGTTCACGGGGGAACGAGAATGAAGATCGTCAAGCCCGCAGTACTGCTCCTCGCGGCCACGGCCCTGGCCGCCGGGTCCACGGTCGCGGCCACGGCCGCCGACAGTCCGGGCGGCACCCGGGTGACCGGCCTCCAGCAGAAGGCCGGCCAGGTGCTGGCCGACGTCCCGCAGCCCTTGCGCGTGAGTGCCGACGCGGTCGAGTACGAGGGCCTGACCGTGACGGACGCGCCCGTGACCAAGGGCGCCCAGGATTTGGCCTGCGCCTACGGCCACCTGTGCATGGTCGTCAACGGCACGAAGTTCGACTTCTACAAGTGCCAGACGTGGAACCTGACCAACTGGACCGGCGACGGCCCGTTCACCAACAACCAGACGCGGGGCACGGTCGCCAAGTTCTTCAACAGGGACGGCAGCGTCCGCTGGACGTCGACGGCCTACCAGGCGGGCACCGCGACCTGGGACCCGATCTGGTCGCTGCGTCCCTGCTGATCCGCCCACCGACTCCGCCACCGCGGCGGCCCCCGGTCCCCTCCTCGGAGGGGACCGGGGGCCGCCGTTTCGCCGTTTCGCCGTCGGGGCGCCAGGACGCCAGGACGTCAGTGGAAGAAGTGCCGCGTCCCCGTGAAGTACATCGTCACGCCGGCCTTCTTCGCCGCCTCGACGACCAGTTCGTCGCGGACCGAGCCGCCGGGCTGGACCACGGCCTTCACGCCGGCCTCGGTGAGGATCTCCAGGCCGTCGGGGAAGGGGAAGAAGGCGTCGGAGGCGGCGTACGCCCCCTGTGCGCGCTCGGCGCCCGCCCGCTCCACCGCGAGCTTCGCGGAGTCGACGCGGTTGACCTGGCCCATGCCGACGCCGACCGAGGCGCCGTCCTTGGCGAGGAGGATGGCGTTGGACTTGACGGCCCGGCACGCCTTCCAGGCGAAGGCCAGCTCGGCCAGCTCCGCCTCGGACAGGGCCTCACCGGTGGCGAGGGTCCAGGTGGCGGGGTCGTCGCCCTCGGCCTGGAGGCGGTCGGTGACCTGGAGGAGGGCGCCGCCGTCGACGGGCTTGACCTCGACCGGGGCGGCGGGGGCCTCGGGGGCGCGCAGCACGCGGATGTTCTTCTTCTTGGTGAGGGCTTCGAGGGCGCCGTCCTCGTAGTCCGGCGCGACGATGACCTCGGTGAAGATCTCGGCGACCCGCTCGGCCATCTCCTTGGAGACCGGGCGGTTGACCGCGATCACCCCGCCGTACGCGGAGACCGGGTCGCAGTCGTGCGCCTTGCGGTGCGCCTCGGCGACGTCCGTGCCGACCGCGATGCCGCAGGGGTTGGCGTGCTTGATGATCGCGACGCAGGGCTCGGCGTGGTCGTACGCGGCACGGCGGGCGGCGTCCGTGTCCGTGTAGTTGTTGTACGACATCTCCTTGCCGTGCAGCTGCTCGGCCTGCGCGAGGCCACCGCCCTCGGGGGAGGTGTAGAGGGCGGCGGGCTGGTGCGGGTTCTCGCCGTAGCGCAGGGTGTGGGCGCGCTCGTAGGTGGCGCCGAGGAAGTCGGGGAACCCGGACTCGTCGACGGGGGCGTACTCGGAGGCGAACCAGGAGGCGACGGCCACGTCGTACGCGGCGGTGTGCTGGAAGGCCTCGGCGGCCAGGCGCTTGCGGGCGGCCAGGTCGAAGCCGCCGTCCTTGACCGCGGAGAGCACGTCGGCGTATCGGGCCGGGCTGGTGACGACCGCGACGGAGGGGTGGTTCTTGGCGGCGGCGCGCACCATGGAGGGGCCGCCGATGTCGATCTGCTCGACGCACTCGTCGGCCGTGGCGCCCGAGGCGACGGTCTCGCGGAACGGGTAGAGGTTGACCACGACCAGGTCGAACGGGGCCACGCCCAGCTCGTCGAGCTGCTGCCGGTGGCTCTCCAGGCGCAGGTCGGCGAGGATGCCGGCGTGCACCTTGGGGTGCAGGGTCTTGACCCGGCCGTCCAGGCACTCGGGGAAGCCGGTCAGCTCCTCGACCTTGGTGACGGGGACGCCCGCGGCGGCGATCCGCCCGGCGGTCGACCCGGTGGAGACCAGCTCGACGCCGGCCTCGTGCAGCCCGCGCGCGAGCTCTTCGAGCCCGGTCTTGTCATAGACGCTGACGAGCGCGCGACGGATGGCCCGCTTGTTGCTCCCGGCGGTGGCGGTGGCGGTCACTGGATAACTACCTTTCGTCCCTCAATGCGATAGCCGTTGCGGGCGAGCCGCCCCACGACATCGACGAGCAGCCTTCGCTCGACTTCCTTGATGCGCTCGTGCAGAGCGGCACCTTCGTCTTCGTAGTCCTCGTCCCGGACCTCCACCACGCCCTGCGCGATGATCGGGCCGGTGTCGACGCCGTCGTCGACGAAGTGGACGGTGCAGCCGGTGACCCTGGCGCCGTACGCGAGCGCGTCCCGCACACCGTGGGCCCCCGGGAAACTGGGGAGGAGGGCGGGGTGGGTGTTGACGAACCGCCCGCCGAACCGCGCGAGGAACTCCTTCCCCACGATCTTCATGAACCCGGCCGAGACGACGAGGTCCGGCTCGTGGGCCGCGACGGCCTCGGCGAGCGCCGCGTCCCACTCCTCGCGGGTGCCGTGGTCCTTGACCCTGCACACGAAGGTCGCCACTCCGGCACGCTCGGCGCGGGCGAGCCCCTCGATGCCGTCGCGGTCGGCGCCGACGGCCACGACCTCGGCCCCGTAGGCCTCGGCGCCGGTGGCGGCGATCTCGTCGAGGAGTGCCTGGAGGTTGGTGCCGGATCCGGAGACCAGCACGACGAGGCGCTTGGCTCGCCGGTCCACGGGCGTGGCGGCCACGGTGGGGGCCTTTCTCGGGGAGGCGGATCTGTTTGTACGGTCGTACGAATGCTTCGCGCCCCCGGATACGGGGAAGTCTACGAAGCGGCCGACCGTCAGCAACGATACCGGCACACCGGACGGCCCCCTCGGGACGGGGGCGTGGCCGGAAGGTAGCGTCTGCGTGGAGCCGGGGCGGGAACGCGGCCTGCGCGTCAGGCGTTCACCAGACGTAGCGACCAGTTCGCCCGCTCCACCAGCTCACCGTTCCACCAGCTCACCGTTCCACCAGCCGCCCGTTCACCGTCGCCAAGGGGAAGACGCTCAGTTGATGCCGGACCGCAGCCTGCGACTGCTCACCCTCCCCCAGCAGTCGGCGCAACCAGGGGAGCGCAGCAGCGTGCTGCTGCGCGAGCGCCCCTCGTCACCGCCCGACACGCCCTCGGACCGGAGGAACGGCGGCGGACAGGACGGCTCCACCGACCAGGACAATCCGTTCGCACCGCCCCCGGAGGGCACGCCGGACCGCCCCTGGCAGCCGCGGCACCCGTCGGGCGACGGCGATTCCCAGGGCTCGTCCGGCGACCAGGGCGAGGGCGGGCGTTCCCCGTGGGGCGGCCAGTGGAGCGACCGGCAGCCCGGCCGGTCCCCCGGCGGCTTCGGCGAGCGGCCCGGCGGTTCGGGCGGCCCCGAGAGCCCGAGCGGCGGTCCGGGCCCGCGCTGGGACCCGACGGACCCCGCCCAGCGGCGTGCCCGCTACGCCCTGCTGAGCGGCATGTGGGCCCTCTTCTTCGCCCTCTTCACCTGGCCGTACGTGGCCCTGCTGCTCGGCGCCCTGGCGCTGTACTGGGGCATCAGCGCGCTGCGCGCCAAGCCCCGCGCCGCCTCCGACCCGGACACCCCGGCCCCGCCCGCGGAACAGACCGGCCGCCCGCAACGCACCGCCGCGATCAGCGGCCTGGTCACGTCGTCCCTGGCCATCCTCCTGGTCGCCGCGTCCTTCGGCGCCCAGCTGATCTACAGCGACTACTACACCTGCCGCGAGGACGCCCTGACCAACGCGGCGCAGCAGTCCTGCGAGCGCCACCTGCCGGAGCAACTACGCCCGCTGCTCGGCTCGGAGGACTGACCTACCAGCCCGTCCGGCGTTTGAGGACGAGGCCCGTTCAGGGCCGAAAGCGGGGGTCCGGGGGCGGCAGCCCCCGGGGACGGGAACGGGAAGGGGCGGCGGGGGCGAAGAAAACCACCATCACCCCCCACCGCGAGGCGACTCCCCGGAACGGTCGGAACCGTCGACCGGCAGAAGGTCATACGCGCCCCCACCATCGTCGTCGTACAACCCGAACGGCACCGCGCTCTCATCGTCCCCCCGCTCCCCTCCCCCGACCTCGGGAGCCTTCGCCCCCCGCTTCCACCACCGCCCCACGGAGGGCACCGCAACCCCCGCCCACACCGCCCGGCGCCCGCCACCGCCGACCCCGTCCTCCTCGCCCCCGGACGCCTCCCCCACCGCCTCCCGCGCGGCAGCGCCCCGGCACCGCCACGCCCGCGCCACCACGGCCACCGGCACCGCCACCACCCCGATCCACGCCAGCGTCGCTCCCCCGGCCTGCCACCACACCGGCCCGAACCGGGCGAGCGCGGCGCTCCCGAGCGGCCCTCCGGCGAACGCGGCCAGCAGGGCGACGAGCACCGCGCACAGAACGGCGGCCACGGCGGCGGCGCCGGCGGTCCGCCGCCACGACCACGCCCCGGCGCCCGAGCCCGCTCGCGGCCCGCCCGTCTCACCCGATGTGGCCGCCCGCGCCGTGAACCACCCCACCACCGCCCCCGCCGCCAACGGCACCGCCCCGGCCGCCCAGTGCAGCGGCGTACCCGGCCCCGCGTCAGGCACCGCCGCCAGCAGCGGGAACGGTGGCAGCAGCGCCGCGGGAGCGGAGGCGGTGGGTGCCACCACGTGCCCGGTCCCGAGCACGAAGCCGGGTCCGAGGGCGTACACCGCCGCCCACACCGCCGCGTTCGGCACCAGCGTCAGACAGAGCAGCAGGACGGCGAACCTCCCCGACCACCCCTCCGTCAGCCGCAGGAACGCCTCCCCCGCTGCGGCCGAGTGCCAGACGAGTGACACCGCGAGCAGCAGCGCGCCGCCTCCGACGAGCACCACCGCACCGGCGCCCGCGGCGCGTGTCGCGGCGCCCAGGCGCGCGTCCGGCTCCACCATCAGCTCCCGCAGCTTCCGTGGCAGCACGCGCAGCGCCCGCCCCACGGGCCCGCCGGGCCGGCCGAACGCCGTCCACACCCCGGCGCCCGCCGCTCCCATGGCGACCAGCGGCAGACACACCGCCGCCCACCAGTACGAGGGCCGCAGCGCGCCGCCCTGCGCGTACAGGACGACGGGCGCGGCGACGGACAGGTAGCCGAGCACGACGCCCGTCCAGGCCACGCGCGCGGAGACGGGCGGCGGCCCGGCGTCCGGTGCGCCCGCCAGCCACGCCGGGCGCACCCCGGCTCCCGCCTTGGGAGCCGCGCCCACGGCCACCCCCACACCGTCCCCGGGGTCCGTGGCGTCCCGGGCGGCGCGGTGCAGCAGCCACACCGGCAGGAGGAGGAACAGCAACGGGGTGACGCCGACGGGCGCGGGGGTGCCGGAGAGCGTGTCGGCACGCACCAGTTCGGCCCCGTGCGCCAGCACCCACAGCGCGGCGGCGACGTGGAGGGCGCCCCCGGGCCCGCTGTCGGGGTACGGCGAACTGATCCACAGCAGCGTCACGAGTGCGGCGCACGCCGCCAGCCCCAGCACCGCCGCGACCACGCCGCCGAGGAGCCCGGCGGCCAGCCCGGGCGACCGGTCCCGCCACCGGGCGTGCAGCAGGGAGAGCGGGGCTGGACGAGCGGTCGTCTGGATCACGCCCG
Source organism: Streptomyces sp. NPDC034099 (assembly GCF_055575415.1). Taxonomy (NCBI): domain Bacteria; kingdom Bacillati; phylum Actinomycetota; class Actinomycetes; order Kitasatosporales; family Streptomycetaceae; genus Streptomyces; species Streptomyces sp. NPDC034099. The sequence goes on from NZ_JBVISR010000001.1 coordinate 622,059, forward strand.
CCATGCTCCCAACGACACGCGCTTTCCCGGCGTAACGGGCGAAGCTCCGTTGTGTCGCTCAATATATGTTTATGTACTTTTTCGTACGAAGAGGTGCCTTGTGACGCGCAGCCCCGCCACCCCACTCCCACCCCCCAAGACACGCCGACGCCTGCGGGAGACCGCCGCACTGACACAGACTCAGCTGGCCACACGGGTGGGCGTCACCCCCGGCACGGTCCGTGCGTGGGAGAGCGGCCGCACGACTCCGCGAGGCCGGAAGCGGGAGGCGTACGCGAAGTTGCTGAAGACGCTGGCCGAGGAAGAGGCGGCACGGCTGGCGAAGCAGGAACGGGAGCGGGAACGGGAACGGCGAGAGGGACAAGAACAGGAGGACAAAGAGACATCCGCACCGGAACCAGTACCCGAAACCGAACCCGAATCGGCATCGGCATCGGCATCGGCATCGAGGCCGAAGCCCGAGCCCGTCGCGCTGACACCCGCTCAGGCGTTCGACGCGCTCTACGCGTTCAGCGCCCCCGCGCTCGTACGGCAGACCTTCCTGCTGACCGGTCGGCGCGAGCAGGCGCGCGAGTCGGTGGAGCGGGCCTTCCAGGCCGCCTGGGAGCGCTGGCCGGAGGTGGCCCGCGACCGGGACCCGGTGGGCTGGGTACGGGCGACGGCGTACGAGTACGCGCTCTCGCCCTGGCAGCGGCTCCGCCCGCGCCACCGGCACCCGGAGCCGTCGCCCGCCGACCCCGGCGACCGCACCCTGCTGAACACGCTGCTCAGGCTCCCCCCGCGGCACCGCCGCACGCTCGTGCTGTACGACGCTGTGGGCCTGGACCTGCCCGAGACGGCGGCGGAGACGGAGGCGAGCACCCCGGCGGCGGCGAACCGGCTGCTGCACGCCCGCGAGGCCGTCGCCGGCCGGCTGCCCGCGCTGGCCGATCCGCAGGTGCTGCACCGGAGGCTGGCCGAGCTGGCGTCCAACGAACGGCTGCGGGCGGCCGAGCCGCCGACCGTGCGCAGGGGCGGCGAACGCCGGGCGCGGTTCTGGACCCGGGCCGCGATCGCTTTCACGGTCGCCCTCATCGGGACCACGGCCCTGACCGTGCGCACGGCGCCCACGCACTACGAACCGCCCGTGTCCCCCGGGCAGGCGGTGCGCGGCGTACCGCAGCGGGTGGCGCCGGGGTCGCTGTCGGACGAGGAGCTGGAGCTGCGGCAGAAGCTGCGGGACCAGTTGCAGGACGGGCCGGAACGGCTGAGCCCGAGGCTCGAATGACGTGGCCCGGCCCACGGAGACGCCGAGTGGCCCGCCCCCTGTGGACAGAGGGCGGGCCACTCGGTGTGGAACAGGCGCTCGGCCTGCGCGCGAGGCGGTGTCAGCCGGCCAGGATGGCGCGGGCGAGCTTCGCCGTCTCGGTCGGCGTCTTGCCGACCTTGACGCCTGCGGCCTCCAGGGCCTCCTTCTTCGCCTGGGCGGTGCCGGACGAACCGGAGACGATGGCGCCGGCGTGGCCCATGGTCTTGCCCTCGGGCGCGGTGAAGCCCGCGACGTAGCCGACGACCGGCTTGGTCACGTTCTTCGAGATGTACTCCGCCGCACGCTCCTCGGCGTCGCCGCCGATCTCGCCGATCATGACGATCAGGTCGGTCTCGGGGTCGGCCTCGAACGCGGCGAGCGCGTCGATGTGCGTGGTGCCGATGATCGGGTCGCCACCGATGCCGACGGCGGTCGAGAAGCCGATGTCACGCAGCTCGTACATCATCTGGTAGGTCAGCGTGCCGGACTTCGAGACCAGGCCGATGCGGCCCGGCTTGGTGATGTCGCCCGGGATGATGCCGACGTTGGACTGGCCCGGCGTGATGATGCCGGGGCAGTTCGGGCCGATGATGCGGGTCTTGTTGCCCTTCTTGCCGGCGTACGACCAGAAGGCGGCCGAGTCGTGCACGGCGATGCCCTCGGTGATCACGACGGCCAGCGGGATCTCGGCGTCGATGGCCTCGACGACGGCGTCCTTGGTGAACTTCTCCGGCACGAAGATGACGGAGACGTTGGCGCCGGTCTTCTCGATGGCCTCCTTGACGGTACCGAAGACCGGTACCTCGGTGCCGTCGAAGTCCACGGTGGTGCCCGCCTTGCGCGGGTTCACGCCGCCCACGACCTCGGTGCCGTCACCCAGCATGAGCTTGGTGTGCTTCATGCCGGTGGCGCCGGTCATGCCCTGGACGATGACCTTGCTGTCCTTGTTGAGCCAGATAGCCATGGTGTGTTGGTGTCCTCGTCCTGAGTGCTTACTTGGCGGCGGCGTGAGCCAGCTCGGCGGCCTTGTCGGCCGCGCCGTCCATGGTGTCGACGCGCTGGACCAGCGGGTGGTTGGCGTCGGTGAGGATCTTGCGGCCCAGCTCGGCGTTGTTGCCGTCGAGACGGACGACGAGGGGCTTCTCGACCTTCTCGCCGCGGTCCTCCAGGAGCTTCAGCGCCTGGACGATGCCGTTGGCGACCTCGTCGCAGGCGGTGATGCCGCCGAAGACGTTGACGAACACGGAGCGGACGTCCGGGTCGCCGAGGATGATCTCCAGGCCGTTCGCCATGACCTGGGCGGAGGCACCGCCACCGATGTCCAGGAAGTTGGCGGGCTTCACGTTGCCGTGCTTCTCACCGGCGTACGCGACGACGTCCAGGGTGCTCATGACGAGACCCGCGCCGTTGCCGATGATGCCGACCTCGCCGTCGAGCTTGACGTAGTTGAGGTTCTTCTCCTTGGCGGCGGCCTCGAGCGGGTTGGCCGCGGCCTTGTCGTGGAGGGCCTCGAAGTCGGGGTGACGGAACTCGGCGTTGTCGTCCAGCGACACCTTGCCGTCGAGGGCGATGACGTCGCCGGAGACGACCTTGGCCAGCGGGTTGACCTCGACCAGGAGGGCGTCCTCCTTGATGAAGGTGTCCCACAGCTTGACCAGGATGTCGGCGACCTTGTCGGCGACCTCGGCCGGGAACTTCGCGGCCTCGACGATCTCGCGCGCCTTCTCGGGCGTCACGCCGTCGATCGCGTCGATCGGGGTCTTGGCGACGGCCTCCGGACGGGTGGCCGCCACCTCCTCGATCTCCATGCCGCCCTCGACGGAGGCGATGGAGAGGAAGGTGCGGTTGGCACGGTCGAGGAGGAAGGAGACGTAGTACTCCTCGACGATCTCGGGGGCGGTCTCGGCGATCATCACCTTGTGGACCGTGTGGCCCTTGATGTCCATGCCGAGGATGTCCGTCGCGCGGGCGACGGCCTCGTCCGCGGAGGCGGCCAGCTTCACGCCACCGGCCTTGCCACGACCACCGACCTTCACCTGCGCCTTGACGACGGACTTGCCGCCCAGACGCTCGGTGATCTCGCGCGCCGCCTCAGGCGTGTCGATGACTTCACCGGCCAGCACCGGTACATCGTGCTTGGCGAAGAGGTCCCTCGCCTGGTACTCGAACAGGTCCACGCGCTTCCGTCCCTATCAGTGATCTCGCGGTTCGTTGGATGCGTGGGCGTGCCGCGAGGGCAACGTGACGTCCGCTGTGAGTCACAAGGGGGGCGCACACGGTGTCCGAGCGCGCGGCATGTCCGTCTCGCAGGTTATCGCCGCATGCGGAGGGTCTCTAAATCGTGGGTCACACCTGAGCGGTGATGCCTGTCACATGATGCCGCGCTCACTGGCACCCGGTGCCGGGTGTGAGCCGGACACGGAGCGCTCCGCGCGGGGGTGAAGGGCCTCACCGGGCTGGGGTTGACCCGGTGAGGCCCGTGGGCGCCCCGGCGGCCGCACGGGTGCGGCTCGCCGGGGTGCGGGCGGACCGGTCCCCACCCCAATGGGGACCGACCAGCCCGGACCGCGGGGTTTCGGCCGGACGGAGGCCGACGGCTTTCGGCCGTCCGGGGCCTGCCGCCCCGCGGAGTCCGTGCCTGCCGCGCGTACCAGGGCCATGGGAGGCCGCGCCGCCCGGTGCCGTGCGCCGGACACCGGCTGGGAGCCGGATGGGAGCCGGCGGGGGGTGTCCGGTGGGCCGGGACGGTGCGCCCGGCCGTGGCAGCCGGAGGCGGGGGCGTCCGAGCGGTGAGCAGACCTCTCGGCCCGGCCCGGCGCATGCGGCGGCTGTGCCGGCCCCCGTGGGGCTGCGGCGACTGTGACCGCCTGCGGCGGCTCGGTGGACGGCTGTGTGGGCGGCTGTGGCGGCTGATGGCGGTGCGCGACAGGGGCGCCGGCCGTTCTAGGCAGGGGAGACGGGGATGTCCCGGTGCGCCTCGCGGACCCCGGCCGCGTCGGCCCGCTCGGGAGCGCCGGGGAGGAGCCGGAACGTGAACCGGTGCTGCGGGGCGACCGCGTGGGTGTCCGCGTGGCGCGGCGCGCCCTGGTCGGCTCCGGACGCGCTGCCGAGCGCTCCGTCGGGGTCGCCGGTGGGGTCGCCGGTGGGCGCGGGGCGGGCGGGGGCGAACGCGGTGTGCGCGGTGGACGCGGTCCCGGCCCGGTGAGTGCGGGGGTGGGTGTCGGGCGCCGGTCCGGCGCCGGGCCGCGGCCCGTGTCCGACGACGCGCGCCGGGCTTCCGGCGCCCTCGACGACTCGGGCGTCGGCGGCATCGCCCGGGTCCGCGGTACCGGCGGCGTCCGCCGTCACCGGTGGGGCCTCGGCCTGCGGATCGGGGGCGGCCGACCGTGAACGACCGGCAAGGTCACTCAGGTCGGTCGGGCCCGGCACATCGGTCAGTCCCGTTGGATCGGTGAGGTCCGGCACGTCGGCCGGGCCCAAGGGGTCCGACGGGTCTGTCGCGCCGGACGGACCGGACGGAGCGGAGGGACTGGGGAGCGCTACTGCCTCGGTCGCCGTCTCCACCACATCCCCGACCGGTCGCACGACCCGGTCCCGCACGACCTGGACGACGCCCTCGGTGACGGGACGGAGGCCCGGGAGCAACGCGCCGGGGCCCGGCGCCGGTACCGCTTCGGTGTCCTGGACGGATCCGGCGCCCAGCGGGCTCCGGGGCTGCGCGGAGACGTCGAGGACCCGGCCGACCGTGTCCTCCAGGACTCCCGGCCCTTCGTCGGCCGCCTGTGCCCGCCCTCCGCAGAGCAGCCCGAGGACGAACAACCCGCCCACCAGCAGAGCCAGGTGCAGCGCACGCCGCCCGGCCGCCGTGCGCAGGAGGCGCAGAGCGGCACCGGGCAGGGCTGCTGACCAGATCAAGAGGGGGAGGTTCCTCCCGTGCGGCGGGCCGGGCCGCGCGTCGAACAACGCATCGACACGCCGCGCGATACTCGCACGTAGGTCCGGAGGTTACGCAAGCCCGGTCGTGCCGATGGGCCGTCATATCCGTTTTGCCCGCAGGAAACGGGTCACCTCGGATCGCCACATCGTCACCCGGCATCCGGTATCGGCAGGGGCCGCCTCTCGATCGCGGCCGCCATCACCTCCGGGAAGAGGTCGGGCGTGCAGGCGAAGGCCGGTGCGCCGAGCGCCGCGAGGGCCGCCGCGTGTTCCCGGTCGTACGAGGGCGTCCCCTCGTCGGACAGGGCCAGCAGCGTCACGAACCGCGCCCCGGCCGCCTGCATCGCCGCGACCCGCTTGAGCATCTCGTCGCGGATGCCGCCCTCGTACAGGTCGCTGATCAGCACGACCACCGTCTCCGCGGGCCGGGTGATCCGCGACTGGCAGTACGCCAGCGCGCGGTTGATGTCCGTGCCGCCGCCGAGTCGCGTGCCGAAGAGCACGTCGACCGGGTCGTCGAGCTGGTCGGTGAGGTCGACGACCGCCGTGTCGAAGACGACGAGACGGGTGTCGATCGAGCGCATGGACGCCAGCACCGCGCCGAACACGGACGCGTACACGACGGACGCCGCCATCGACCCGGACTGGTCGACGCAGAGGACGACCTCCTTCTTCACCGAACGGGAGGCCCGCCCGTAGCCGACGAGCCGCTCCGGGACGATCGTGCGGTGCTCCGGCAGATAGTGCTTGAGGTTGGCCGCGATGGTGCGGTTCCAGTCGATGTCGTGGTGGCGGGGCCGGCCGGTGCGGGCGCCGCGGTCCAGCGCGCCGGTCAGGGTGGCACGGGTGCGGGTGGCGAGTCGCTTCTCCAGGTCGTCGACGACCTTGCGCACGACGGCCCGCGCCGACTCCTTCGTCGTGTCCGGCATCGCCTTGGTCAGGGACAGCAGGGTGCCGACGAGGTGCATGTCGGCCTCCACGGCCTCGAGCATCTCCGGCTCCAGCAGGAGGGTGGCCAGCCCGAGCCGGTCGATCGCGTCCCGCTGCATGACCTGGACGACGGAGGAGGGGAAGTAGGTCCGGATGTCGCCCAGCCAGCGGGCCACGGCCGGTGCGGACGCCCCGAGTCCGGCCGCACGGTCCCGCCCCGTCCGCGGGGCGTCCCCCTTTCCGTAGAGCGAGGTGAGCGCTCCGTCCATCGCGGCGTCCCGTCCGGACAGCGCCTGGCCGGTGCCGTCGGCCGGGTCGCCGCCGAGCACGAGGCGCCATCGCCGCAGCCGCTCCTGTGCCACGTCGGCCCCCTCCGGCTCGGTCGCCGAAACGCGTCCCGCCGGGTGCCCGGCCGCGGGTTCGGTCCGGTGACCGGCCGTGCGGCCGGTCCGGTGCTCGGTCATACGTCCAGTCATGTGTCCGCCCTCACCAGGTCGTTGTCGTCCGGTGCCGGGTCCCGGCCCAGGAGCAGCCGGACCACCGGCAGCACCGCGTCGGCCCGCTCGGTGTCGAGGCCGGGCGCGAAGCCCGGGATGCCGGATCCGGCCGTCGTCACCCTCCCCCGTGCCTCCGGTCCGCGCCTGGCCAGCTCGCCGAGCCCGCGGCGCACTCCCGGCTCGAAGGCGGAGAAGGTGCGGCGCAGCAGGGGCAGTACGTCCGTGAACGCGTCCGCCGGTACGCCGGTCAGCCAGGCGTCGACCAGGGCCAGCAGCCGGTCGTCGTGCAGCAGGAGCATGCCGCCGCCCGAGCCGCCGCCGACGAAGCCCTCGATCCAGGCCGCCGCGTCCGCCGGCGGCGTCCCCGGGGACAGCACCAGGCCCATGAGCCGCGCCGCCTCGTCCGCCGCCAGCTCTCCGTCGTCCAGCAGGAGCCGTACGGCACGGCCGCGGACGATGCCGGGCACGGCGTCCCGCGCGGAAAGGGTCCGCAGGACGGCCCGCCAGCGGGGCCCCAGGTCGCCGCGGCCCGGCGCGGGGGCGTCGCCGAGCAGGCCCACGGCGGTGTGCACGGCGTCCACGTGCCCGCGCATCTCCTCGGCCGCGTCGGCGTCCAGTGCTGCGCAGGCCGCGGGCAGGCCGACGAAGACGCGCTCGGCGAGCCCCGCGGCGACCCCGGCCAGGGCCCCGGTGTCCGTGCCGCGCACATCGCCGTAGCGCAACGAGCGGACGAGGGCGGGCAGCGCCTGGGCGAGGTGGCCCACGTCCGTGTCGAGCGCGGCCCGGTCGGCGAGTATCCGCATCACCGGCGAGAGCGCGTCCGGCAGTTCGGCCAGCAGGCAGCGTTCGGCGAGCGCGGTGACCTCGGCGAGACCCTGCGCGGTGACGGCGTCCGCCTCGGCCCTCGCGGTCGCGGCGGACAGCACGGTCGTCCCCCACACCCCGGCCTCGGCGACCCGCACCGACAGCTCCGGCTCCCACCGCAGCCGCCACGTCTCCCTGAACGTGCCCGTGCTGCGCGAGGCGGCCGGCTCGCCCCAGCCGACGCCGAGCAGACGCAGGCGGTGCAGCAGTCTGCTGCGGCCGGCGTCGGTCTCCTTGCGCAGGTCCAGTTCCAGCTCCCGCTCAGCCGGCTCGGGCCTGAGCCGCAGCCGCCGCTGGATCCGTGTCAGGTCCCGCTGCAACGGCACCGCGGGCGCCCCGGCCGGTACCTCCCCCAGCACGTCCCCGACCACCAGACGGTCGTGCACCAGCGCCAGCGGCACGTCCGAGCCGTCGCACATCACCGCCCGCACGGCCTCCGTCGTCTCGCTCAGCCCGGGCAGCGGGCGCCCACGGATCACCGCGAGCGTTTCGGCCAGCCGCGCCGCCTCGATGACGTGGGCCGGGGAGACGATCCTGTCCTCCTCCCGCAGCAGTCCGGCCACCTTGGTCAGCCATCGCTCGACGGGCCGGTCGACCGCGGCGAACAGGTGCCCGTACCAGCCCGGCGACTCGATACCCGCCCCGTACCCACCCGCCCGGGACAGTCTGCGATGGGTCCAGGGCACCCAGGTCATCTCCACCTTTGTCCTGGGCAGCCCCTTGACCAGGGCCCGGTCGGCGGCGACGGTCGTCCTGCGCCGCAGCGCGGGCACGTGCCACGCCCCGCAGACCACGGCCACCCCCTGGGCGAACTCCCGCTGCGCCGCCCGGACCTGGAGCCGCATGTGGGCCTCCCGCACGAGATCCCGCGCGTCGGCGACGCCCCCCTCGCCGCCCTGCCCACCGCCCTCCTCACCGTCGTCCTCGCCGCCGTCGGTCTCGCGCAGCGCCGTCATGGCCTCCTCCACCGCCGTGAACGGTGCGAGCACGTCCCCCTCCCCCGGGCCCCGGTGCTCGATCACGTCCTCCCACCAGCGCTCGGGGTCGTCGTGTCCGGCGGCCGCGGCGAGGGCGGCGAGCGGGTCCCCCCGGACGTCGGGGGACGCGCTGCCGGGCCGGTCGCCCGCCTGGCCTTCCGCGGGGTCGTCCGTGTGGTCGTCCGCCGCCCGCCACGCCAGCGTGTGCGTGGCCGGGAGGTCGATGAAGCGGGCCGGGACGTCGTGTTCCAGGGCCCAGCGGACGGCCACCCACTCCGGGGAGAACTCGGCCAGCGGCCAGAACGCCGAGCGGCCGGGCTCGTCCACCGCGTGGGCGAGGAGCGCGACCGGCGGCCGCATGTCCTCGTCGGCGGCCAGCGGGATCAGGGCGTCGGCCTCCGGCGGCCCCTCGACCAGCACCACTCCCGGGCGCACCGCGTCCAGCGCGGCCCGCACCGCCCGCGCCGACCCCGGCCCGTGGTGGCGTACGCCGAGCAGCAACGGTCGGCCACCGGACTCCCCGGCGCCGCCCGGCCCGCCGGTTCCGCCGCTCCCGGCCCAGTCAGTGCCCGTCACACCGTCCCCCTTGCCTGCGGGTCCAGCTCGAGTCGCCGTCGTCCCCCGTCGCCCCGGTCACCGCCGCACCCGCCCCTCCTCGACTCGTCCGCATCCCGTGCCGTTCACGCGGTCACCTCCCGGCAGGCCCGGTAGAAGTCCTGCCAGCCGTCCCGCTCGCGCACGACCGTCTCCAGGTACTCCTGCCAGACGACACGGTCGGTGGCCGGGTCGCGGACGACCGCGCCGAGGACGCCCGCGGCGATGTCGCCGGACCGCAGCACCCCGTCACCGAAGTGGGCGGACAGCGCGAGGCCGCCGGTGACGACGGAGATCGCCTCGGCCGTGGACAGCGTGCCACTGGGCGACTTGACCTTTGTACGGCCGTCGCTCGTCAGCCCGTCCCGCAGCTCGCGGAAGACGGTGACGACACGTCGGATCTCGTCGGTGCCGTCGGGCGCCGACGGCAGGTCGAGGGAGCGGCCGATCTGGTCCACGCGGCGCGTGACGATGTCGACTTCGGCCTCGGCGCTCGCCGGCAGCGGCAGCACGACCGTGTTGAAGCGGCGGCGCAGGGCGCTGGACAGGTCGTTGACCCCGCGGTCGCGGTCGTTGGCGGTGGCGATCAGGTTGAAGCCGCGCACCGCCTGCACCTCCCGGCCGAGCTCCGGTATCGGCAGGGTCTTCTCCGACAGGATCGTGATCAAGGTGTCCTGCACGTCGGCCGGGATGCGGGTCAGCTCCTCGACCCGGACGGTCATGCCCTCCGTCATCGCCCGCATGACCGGGCTGGGCACCAGGGCGTCCCGGCTGGGGCCGTGGGCGAGGAGCTGCGCGTAGTTCCAGCCGTAGCGGATCGCTTCCTCGGGGGTGCCGGCCGTCCCCTGCACGAGCAGGGTCGAGTCGCCGCTGACGGCCGCGGCGAGGTGCTCGGAGACCCAGGTCTTGGCGGTGCCGGGCACGCCGAGCAGGAGCAGGGCGCGGTCGGTGGCGAGCGTGGAGACGGCGACCTCGACGATGCGGCGCGGGCCCACGTACTTCGGGGTGATCACCGTGCCGTCGGGCAGGGTGCCGCCGAGCAGGTAGGTGGCGACGGCCCACGGCGACAGCTTCCAGCGGGCCGGACGCGGACGGTCGTCCAGCGCGGCCAGCGCGGCCAGTTCGGCCGCGAACGCGTGCTCGGCGTGCGGCCGCAGCACCTGACGCGGCGCCTCTGCCTCGGACGTCCGTTCTACGAATGCAGGCATGGCCGATTCCCCCTCCAGCTAGGCCGGTGCGATCTGTCATCCACGGTGCACCACGCCACTGACAATCGCTCTGACCTGCGAAAATGCGCTCGCTCGGGCCATTGTCAGTGGGGGGACCTACCTTCGATGGCATGGCTCGGCAGCGGGTCCGGGGTGGGGAGCGGCGACGAGACGAGGGGACGGTGCGGGGCTGTGCAAGAGCCGGGCGGGGAGGGCGCGGTGACGGAGGGGAAGGCGCCGGAGGGGGCGCAGCGGCCGGGCGCCGGACGGCGCGAGCCCTCGGACGCGGGGGACGCGGGTCCGTCCCTGCCCGCGGCCACGTCCGCTGATCCCGAGGCGGCACGGCGCCGGGCGGAGCGGCGGGCCGAGCGGGTCACCGCGGGCGCGACGGAGCTGGAGCAGCGGCTCGCGGATCTCCTGCGCGCCGGGCTGGCCGGTGCCGAGCAGACGGGACCCGGTCTGTGGGAGGAGACGGCGGCCCGCATGGTCGACGCCCAGGCGCCCGGACTGGCCTCGCGCGTACGGGAGCTGGGCGCCATACCCGCGTCGGGCCCCGGCTGGCCGGTGCGGCTGCTCGAGGAGTGCGCGCTGCTCCATCTGCTCGACCGGGGCTGGCTGCACCGCGAGCGGCTGCCGGACGGCCTGGCGGCGACGGTCCGTTCACGCGTGGGTCTGCCCGCCTCCCCGGACGGCCCGCCGGTGCGGGACCACTGGCTGGTCCTCGCCCAGTACGACACCGTGGACGCCCGGCTGACGACCCGTCGCGTCTGGTTGTACGGCGCGGAGACGGACCGCACGGTGCTCCTCCTCTCTTACGGCGCCGCGGGCCGGTCACCGGAGCTGACGCTGCCGGTGGGGCTGGCCCTGGAGGCGGAGGTCTCCGCGTATCCGGACGCGGGCCGGCGGCGAGTCGCCCTCGGCCGGAGGTTCGCACCGCCCGGGCCCACGCGCACCCGCCCGAGGGGGGTGACGACGTCCGGGGCGGCCGTCCGGTACGGCGAGGCGCTCCGCGACGACCCATGGCTGGAGTCGGTGCCGGTGGCCCTTGGGCGGGTCGTCCCCGTACCGGACGGCGACGGCTGGCAACTGGCGGACGCCGACGGGGACTCGGCGCTGCCGCTCGCTCGAACCACCGGGAACCAATCGGGTCTGTGGCGGTTGGTCGCGCTGTCGGGCGGTGCGCCCGTCACGGTCTTCGGCGAGTGCGGCCACCGCGGCTTCACACCGCTGACGGCCTGGCCGGCCGGACCGGGTACGGCGGTGCCGCTGTGCTGACCCACCCCATGGGACAGGAACCGGAGGGGAACGACATCATCAGGACACCCACTCCCACGACCACGACCACACCGACGGCGACCACCCCGCCGTGGCCGCCCGTTGCCCCCACCGGCTCCCCGCGGCCCGACGCGGCCGCCCAGACGGACACCGGCCCCCGGGCCGAACCCGAGACCACCACCGACGCCGGTCCCGCACCCGGCGCTGGGCAAGGCTCCGGGCCCGGCCCCGATTCAGCTCCGCCGGGGCCTTCCGCCGTGCCCTCCTCGGCGTCCGGGGCCGGTGTCTGGGAGGGGCTGGTCACCTCGGCGCTGCTGGGTACGGACCGGCGTACGCCACCGGGCGGCGAGCGCGGTCCGGGGGCCGCGGCCGCGTTGCTGGACGCGGCGGCGGCGGAGACCGTGCGCCGTCGTGCGGGTCTGCGACCGGCCCGCGCGGCCCGGCGCCCCGACCCCGCGCCCGAGGACCCCCGCCCGCCGCTGCCGGACGCGGCCGCCCGTCGGCTCACGATGCTGCTCACCGACCGCCCCGGCACGGCGGGCGGTGGCCGCAGAGGCAGCGCGCCCGATCTGATGGAGCTGCTGCCCCAATGGCTGGCGACGGCGAACGCCCGCGGTTTCGCGCCGCCGCCCCAGACGCTTCCGGCGCTGCTGGACGCGGCGCGGGGGCGTACGGACCTGCGCCCGGCGGCGCTGGCCTTCGCGGGGCCCCGGGCCCTGTGGCTGGCCCGGCTGAATCCGGACTGGCGATTCGCCCTGCGCGCGACGCCCGGCGGAGGGACCGCGCCGCCGGGTGCCGATGCCGTGGAGCGGGCGCGCAGGCTCTGGGGCGAGGGCCTGTTCGCCGAACGCGTCGCTCTCCTGGCGTCCCTGCGCGCCCGCGACCCGGCCGGCGCACGCGAGCTGCTGGCGTCGACCTGGGAGACGGAACGGGCCGAGGACCGGCTGATGTTCCTCGACTCGCTGCGGACGGGGCTGGAGGCGGCGGATGAGCCGTTCCTGGAGCAGGCGCTGGCCGACCGCAGCCGCAACGTACGGGCCACGGCGGCCGAGTTGCTCTCGGCGCTGCCGCACTCGGCGCTGGCCGCGCGGATGGCGGCGCGGGCCGCGACGTGCGTTTCCCTCGACCGCACCCGCACCCCGCCGGCGATCACCGTCGAGGCACCCCACGAGTGCGACTCTGGCATGGAGCGGGACGGCGTGGTGGCCAAGCCGCCCGCCGGGCGGGGGGAACGGTCCTGGTGGTTCGGCCAGTTGGTGGAGGCGGCCCCGCTGGCCACCTGGCCGGCCCGGCTCGCGGGTCGTACGCCCGAGGAGATCGTCGCCCTGCCGGTGTCGGACGGCTGGCAGAGCGAACTGCACGCCGCGTGGTGCCGCGCGGCGGTACGACAGCGCGACGGCGGGTGGGCGAGGGCACTGCTGGGCGCTCCCACGGCGCCCGAGGCCGGGGGTCCGGGCGCGGTGTCCCTGGCCGAGCGGGCCAAGCTGCTCGGCACGCTGAGCGCCGGTGAACGCGCCGAGTGGGTCGCCGGGTTCATCGCGACGCACGGACTGTCCGAGGCGTTCCAGCTGCTCGGCATGTGCGGGGTGCCGTGGGCCACGCCACTCGGCCGTGCGGTGGTCGACGCGCTCGAAATCGCCCGGGACGCCGGGAGCTACCCGTGGAGCTTCAGCGGCGTCATGGGCCTGGCAGAGCGCTGCCTCGACCCCGCGGAGGCGGGCCGCCTCGACGGCCTGCTGGCGATACCGGACGAGCGGGAGGACGCGTCGCCGGGGGCCGGGTGGTACTGGGCGGAGGCGTTCCAGCGGCTCGTCACGACCTTGCGTCTGCGGGCGGCGATGGCCGAGGAACTCCGGGCGGGGCCATGAGCCACCACCCCGGGGCCCGCTGCCCGCGCACCCGGCGGTTCAAGGCGTGCCCGGGTGGACACCGGGGGGAACCCGCGCCGGTGGAACGGCCGCCTGCCAACGCCGGACGCCCAGGGCCGGACGCCCAGGGCCGGACAGCCCGTGCTTACGCGCCCGCGGGCTCCCGTACGTTCGCCCGGACCCAGTCCACGATGGACGCCGTGGTCGCGCCGGGCGTGAAGATCTCCGCGACGCCCTTCTCCTTCAGCGGGGCGATGTCCGCCTCGGGGATGATCCCGCCGCCGAAGACCAGGATGTCCGCGGCGTCCCGCTCCCGGAGCAGCTCGATCACCGCGGCGAAGAGCGTGTTGTGCGCACCGGAGAGGATGGAAAGCCCGATCGCGTCGGCGTCCTCCTGGATCGCGGTGTCGACGATCTGCTCGGGCGTCTGGTGGAGCCCGGTGTAGATGACCTCCATACCGGCGTCACGCAGCGCCCGCGCGATCACCTTGGCCCCGCGATCGTGACCGTCGAGCCCCGGCTTGGCCACCACCACGCGGATCGGACCGGCTGCCACACCCATCACTGCCTCCATGAAGCCGACTACATCCATCCGTACCGACAAGTACCGCACACTTCACGTCCTCGCGGCGCGGAGCCCCGCACCACAGTGTCCGGGGGAAGTGAACGAACGTTATCGCCAGCATCCCGCAACCGGCAGTTTCGCGGTGGATACAGAGGGGGAAATCACACGGTGGGACACGTTCGCCGCACACCGCTCCGGGGCGCGGCGGCAACACGCGCACGGAGAGCCGCAGCGAGGGCAGTACAGATCGACAGCGGGCCTCATCGCCGTTTCACCGACACCACAGGCCTCATAAGGCCCACCGGGCTCTGATGGGCTCTGATGGGCTCTGATACGGCATGCCGGAACACGGGTAGGCATAAACCTCGCAAACAGCACCAGTCACTGGTGTCACGGCGCTCCACGAGGGCACACGGGGGACAGAGGCGTCCCTGCGCGTGCCGACAGGAGGTCGGCCCATGAAGGTCACCACGGCAGCACTGCCCCTTCTCCCCCTCGTCCAGCGTCTCCTGCCCGGGCTTCCGGGACTCCCCGGTCTTCCGGGGCTCCCCGCGGTCCCGGGACTCCCAGACCTGGCAGGCCTTCCGGGCCGACTGACCGGACTCTCGCTGACCCTCCTGAAGGCAAGCGCCCTGGAGGCCGCGATCCTCGCCGGGCACCTCCTCCTCTACCCCTCGGGGATCATCCAGGAGCGGCGCCCGGTCCAGGCCCTCCGGCCGGCGGACGCCCAGGACCCGCAGCCGTCCCCGCCGCCCCCCAGGCTCCCGGCCCCGGCCAGCCCCCCGGTCGTGCTGCTGCACGGTTTCATCGACAACCGCTCGGTCTTCCTGCTGCTGCGCCGCAGCCTGGCCCAGCATGGCAGGCACGAGATCGAGTCGCTGAACTACTCCCCTCTGACCTGCGACATCCGCATCGCGGCCGAGCTGCTCGGCCGGCACATCGAGGAGATCTGCGAGCGGACGGGCAGCGAGCGGGTCGACGTCGTCGGGCACAGCCTCGGTGGACTGATCGCGCGCTACTACGTACAGCGCCTCGGCGGAGACCTCCGCGTCCGCACCCTGGTGACGCTCGGCACCCCGCACGCCGGTACCAAGGTGGTGCCGCTGGCGAACGCGCACCCGATCGTGCGCCAGATGCGTCCCGGGTCGGCGGTGATCGAGGAGCTGACCTGGCCGGCCCCCGGCTGCCGTACGCGGTTCGTCAGCTTCTGGAGCGACCTGGACCGCGTGATGGACCCACTGGAGACGGCCTGTCTCGACCACCCCGACCTGAGCGTGGAGAACGTACGGGTGAGCGGCATCGGCCACCTCGCGCTGCCCGTGCACCCCACCGTGGCCACGGGAATACGGCAGGCGCTCGACACCGCCGGACCGGAAACAGGCGTGGAAACGGGTACGGAAACGGGCAAACGCTCCGGCGGGCTGACCGTGGCCTGAGACCGGAGCAACCCGTTCGGACTCGAACAATTCTCGAACACAAAGCCAAACTCGTGCCCGCCGTCCCCCAAAACACGGCCGATTGCCCGTTTCCTTCGCTCGTGAAACCTGACGAAGATTGTCGTGCCCGTATACCGCCGGGTACAGTCGCCGCACTGCTCTGGCAGCCCCTGTTGTCGAGGCGAAAGAGAAGTTGGTGAACGACCGTCACCCGTCGGGGACAACAACCACCCCGGCTCCGCCTTCCGACGCCACGTCGGCGCAGTACGCGTCGTACGGCACGGGGGAGGCCCAGTACGGCGACCTCACCACGTCCGGCGGCTACACCTCCACCGGTTTTTCCACCGGCACCGCCGACACCTCGGCCTTCGACGCGGACCCCCTCTTCGGCAGCATGCCGGGCCACTACACCACCGGCACCCACGAGGCGACGGGTTCCTACGACACCACCCAGTGGTCCACCGGCGGCGAGCAGACCCCGCACTACGACGCGTACGCGGCCCAGCACCACGCCGCCTACGACACCGGCGCCTACGACACGACGACGTGGACGGCCGGGTACCAGCAGTACGGCTCCGTACCGCCGCAGGCCACCGGCCCCGAGGCCACCGGGCAGTGGGACACCGGCGACTGGAGCCTTCCGGACCAGTCCGGCGCTCCGGCCGACGCGACCCAGCAGTGGGACTGGGGCACGCAGACCTTCGAGACCGGCACCTTCGAAACCGCCACCGCCGACACCGGCACCTTCGACACCGGGGCGTTCGACACGGGCGCCTACGAGACGAGCACCTTCGCGACCGGCACCTTCTACACCGGCGCGTTCCCGGGCGGCCCCGCGGACACCGGCTCCTACGACGCCACGCAGTGGAACGCGGACCCCACGGCCACCGGCGCGACCGAGCACCCCGCCCCGGACGACGCCGCACCGGACATCACGCCCGTCGTCGAGAGTGCCGAACCCTCCCCGTACGACGGCGAGTTGGCAGCCACCGGCGAACTCCCCACCGTGACCGCCCTGCTGGACGACCAGGAAGAGGTCACGCCCGCCGCCCGGGTCCCGGCCGCCCGCACCGGCTCGCGTGCCGGCTCCCGCGCCGGGGCGCGTTCCCGGCGCCGCCAGCCCGCCAAGCGCTCCGCGCTGCTGACCATCGCCGTGCCGTCGGCCTGCGTGATGAGCGTCGCCGGTATCGCGGCCGCCTCCGTCGGCAGCCTGACCGGTGACGAGAGTGCGGACGCCGCGGCGTCGGCACCGGACCCGGGCAACGCGAAGGCCGCGCCGGTGAAACCGTCCGCCGCCAACAACAAGCTGGACACCCAGCTCACGAGCCTGGCCGCCGGGGCCGACGACTTCGCCGACCGGGCCAGCCGGACCCAGGAGCGCATCGACCTCAAGGCCGAGCAGGCCCTGGAGAAGAGGCGGGCGGCGGAGGAGGCGGCCCGCAAGGAGCGGCTGCGCCCCAAGTTCGCGCTCCCGGTGGAACAGCACGGCCTCAGCGCCTATTACGGGCAGGCCGGCATCAACTGGATGTCCGTCCACACCGGCATCGACTTCCCCGTGTTGTACGGGACGAAGGTGATGGCGGCGACCGACGGCACCGTGCGGACGCAGTACAACAGCGCGTACGGCAACATGATGATCGTGACCGCGAAGGACGGCACGGAGACCTGGTACTGCCACCTCTCCAGCTACCAGGTTCCCTCCGGTACGACCGTGAAGGCGGGCGACGCGATCGCGTTCTCCGGCAACTCGGGCAACTCGACCGGTCCGCACCTGCACTTCGAGGTGCGTCCCGCGGGCGGTTCGTCGATCGACCCGCTTCCGTGGCTGCGCAGCCACGGCATCAACCCGACGTGACGCCGTAACGTCTCAGCAGACCGGCCGGGCGGCCACGGTCGGCCCGCACCGCACCGCCCCGCGTCACGCCCTCAGAGCTTCTCCACCGGCGCGTACCGCAGCAGCAGCCGCTTCGGCTTGGTGTCTCCGAAGTCGATCGTCGCCTCGGCGTTCGACCCGGTGCCCTTGACCCCGACCACCGTGCCGAGCCCGAACTGGTCGTGCGTGACGCGGTCGCCGACTGCCAGTGAGACCGTCGGCTGCTCGGCGCCGGCCGACCTGCGGGTGGCGAAGCCGGACGCGCCCGACGCCGACGAGCGGGAACGGGACGAGGACAGCGAGGCCGCCACGCCCGAGACCGGCGCGGAGGGCGCCGGGCCGTTCGCCCCGGTGCGCTTCCACTCCAGGTGCGGGGCCGGGATCTCCTCCAGGAACCGCGAGGGCGGGTTGTACGACGGCTGGCCCCAGGCGCTGCGCAGCGTCGACCGGGTCAGGTAGAGGCGCTCACGGGCGCGCGTGATGCCGACATAGGCGAGGCGCCGCTCCTCCTCCAGCTCCTTGGCCTGGCCGAGGGCGCGCATGTGCGGGAACACGCCGTCCTCCATGCCGGTGAGGAAGACGACCGGGAACTCCAGACCCTTGGCGGTGTGCAGGGTCATCAGGGTGACGACGCCGTCGCCGTCCTCCTCGTCCGGGATCTGGTCGGAGTCGGCGACGAGCGCGACCTTCTCCAGGAAGTCGGCCAGCGTCCCGGCCTCCTCACCCTCGGCCCGCTCCTGCTCGAACTCCAGGGCGACGGCCGCGAGTTCCTGGAGGTTCTCGATGCGGGTCTCGTCCTGCGGGTCGGTGGAGGCCTGCAACTCGGCCAGGTACCCGGTGCGTTCGAGGATCGCCTCCAGGACGGTGGCCGGTCCGGCGCCGGACTCGACGATGGTGCGCAGGTCCTCCATCAGCGTGTTGAACCGCTTGACGGCGTTCGCGGAGCGCGCGGCCATGCCGTACGCCTCGTCGACGCGCCTCAGCGCCTGCGGGAAGCTGATCTTCTCGCGCTGGGCGAGGGCGTCGATCATCGCCTCCGCGCGGTCGCCGATGCCGCGCTTGGGGACGTTGAGGATGCGGCGCAGCGGCACCGAGTCCTCCGGGTTGGCCAGCACCCGCAGGTAGGCCAGGACGTCCCGGACCTCCTTGCGCTCGTAGAAGCGGACGCCGCCGACGACCTTGTAGGGCAGGCCGGTGCGGATGAAGACCTCTTCGAAGACACGGGACTGGGCGTTGGTCCGGTAGAAGACGGCGACGTCGCCGGCCTTGGCCTCGCCCGCGTCGGTGAGGCGGTCTATCTCGTCGGCGACGAACTGCGCCTCGTCGTGCTCGGTGTCGGCGACGTACCCGGTGATCTGGGCGCCGCTGCCCTGGTTGGTCCACAGGTTCTTGGGGCGGCGGGACTCGTTGCGCTCGATGACCGCGTTGGCGGCGCTGAGGATGGTCTGGGTGGAGCGGTAGTTCTGCTCCAGGAGGATCGTCGTCGCGTCCGGGTAGTCCTCCTCGAACTGGAGGATGTTGCGGATGGTGGCGCCGCGGAAGGCGTAGATCGACTGGTCGGCGTCGCCCACCACGCACAGCTCGGCGGGCGGCACCTCGGCCTCCGGCGGCACGTCGACGGGGTGCTCCGAGGGCACGCCGACCAGCTCGCGCACCAGGGCGTACTGGGCGTGGTTGGTGTCCTGGTACTCGTCGACCAGGACGTGCCGGAAGCGGCGGCGGTAGTGCTCGGCGACGTCCGGGAAGGCGCGCAGCAGATTGACCGTGGTCATGATCAGGTCGTCGAAGTCGAGGGCGTTGGCCTCGCGCAGCCGTGACTGGTACATGGCGTAGGCCTGGGCGAGGGTCTTCTCGAAGCCGTCGGCGGCCTGGGCGGCGAAGTCCTCCTCGTCGATCAGCTCGTTCTTCAGGTTGCTGATCTTCGCGCTGAACGACTTCGGCGGGAAGCGCTTCGGGTCCAGGTCGAGGTCGCGGCAGACCAGCGCCATGAGCCGCTTGGAGTCGGCGGCGTCGTAGATCGAGAACGACGAGGTGAAGCCGAGCTTCTTCGACTCGCGGCGCAGGATGCGGACGCACGCGCTGTGGAAGGTCATCACCCACATCGCGTGGGCGCGCGGGCCGACGAGCTGCTCCACGCGCTCCTTCATCTCGCCCGCGGCCTTGTTGGTGAAGGTGATCGCGAGGATCTGCCCGGGGTGGACGTTCCGCTCGGCCAGCAGGTGGGCGATGCGGTGGGTGAGCACGCGGGTCTTGCCGGAACCGGCACCGGCCACGATGAGCAGCGGGGAGCCGGAGTGGACGACGGCGGCGCGCTGGTTCTCGTTCAGCCCCTCCAGGAGCGCGGCGGCGTCCAGGGCCGGGCGCGGGGCGCCGTCCCGGTAGTGGGTGTCCCGGTCCGGAGGCGCGTCGAACTTCCCGCCGAACAGATCGTGCGGAACCGGCTCCGGTCCGTGCTCGTCCTCGGGCGGCGGCGGGGGTTCCTCCTCGTGACCCCGGGGGGTCTGGAGGCTCGCCAGGAAGCTGTCGTCAAAGAGGCTGCTCATCGCTCTCCGAGTCTAGGGCGCCCCACCGACAACCCGGCGCCACCCCGGAAAATACCCGGCGTTCCAGGACCGGGCACGCCCCGCGACCGGCCGGAACACGAAGAGTGACGCGCACTGCCCGGCCAGAGGCGCCCGCACGGAAGGTCACGAAAATGTATCGGGCATATCACCCACCAACCTTCACAGCGGCCACACGAGTTGGCTACCGTGCGGGCAGGCCGCTCGACCCCCTCCGGCGAACCCCGCCGGGCCGCGCGGCCTCCGCCGAGTCCGACGTGCCCGCACGGCACCCGGAGCCGGGGACCCAACCGTGAACTCTGGGGTGAATCGGCCGCACCGCCCTCGACGAGAGGACGGTCCGCCGTAGGGCAACCCTTCCATGCCACACCGCCCGAACCCGACAGCTAACCCGGTAGGCGGAGCACTGGAAGGAGTCGCCTCCTTGGCGTCGCACCGCAAGTCGCGTCCCACCGGTACCCGCGTCGCAGGCATACGGACCCCGGCCCTCGCCACCGCGGCCCTCACCTCCGTCGCCCTGCTGTCCCAGACGGCGAACGCCACGCCGTCGGACGACCGGCCGACCCTGGAGGAGGTCGAGAAGAAGGTCGACGACCTCTACCGCCAGGCCGGGTCGGCGACCGAGAAGTACAACGCGGCCAAGGAGAAGACCACCAAGCAGCGCAAGAAGGTCGACGGCCTCCTCGACGACGTCGCCCAGCGCACCCAGAAGCTCAACGACGCGCGCGAGGAGCTGGGTTCCTTCGCCTCCGCCCAGTACCGCACGGGCGCCTCGGTTCCGGAGACCGCGACGCTGCTGCTCGCGGACTCGCCGCAGGACTACTTCGACCAGAACCAGCTGATGAACCGGCTCACCGGCCGGCAGAAGACCGCCGTCGACGACTACGTCACGCAGCAGTCCGAGACGATGAAGAAGCGCCGGGAGGCCACCGAGAGCCTCGAGACGCTCACCGACTCGCAGACCGACCTCAAGACGGCCAAGTCGACCGTCCAGAAGAAGCTGGCCACCGCGCGGAAGCTGCTGTCGGAGCTGACCGCCGAGGAGAAGGCCCGGCTGGCGGCGATCGAGAAGAAGAAGCAGCAGGAGGCCGCCCGCAAGGCCGCCGAGCTGGCGAAGCAGCAGGCGGAGGAGGCGGCCGAGCGCAAGCGGCAGGAGGAGGCCGCCCAGCAGGAGAGCGGCTCCGGGTCCTCGGGGACCTCCGGCGGCACCGGTTCGTCGGACTCCTCGGGCTCGTCGACTCCGGGCACCTCGGCCGGCACCAAGGCCGAGAAGGCGATCGCCTTCGCCCGCGCCCAGATCGGCAAGCCGTACGTCTGGGGCGCCACGGGCCCCGGCTCCTACGACTGCTCGGGCCTCACCCAGGCCGCCTGGAAGGCCGCCGGCGTGAGCCTGCCGCGCGTCACCTACGACCAGGTCAACGCCGGCACGACCGTCTCCGTCTCCCAGGCACAACCCGGTGACCTGGTCTTCTTCTACGACGACATCAGCCACGTCGGTCTGTACATCGGCGACGGCATGATGATCCACGCCCCGAAGCCGGGCGCGTACGTCCGCGAGGAGTCGATCTTCTACGACGGAGAGTCGTCGATCCACAGCGTGGTGCGCCCGGCCTGACCGGCGAGGCTCTCCGGGGCCCGCCCGGCGGATCCGGCCGCGGACGCGGGGTCCGGCACGCATCTGGTGGACAAGGCGCCGCGCCCTTCCTGCGGCCCGATCCGCCGGACAGGCCCTAGCATCGGGCGCATGTCATCGGCCACCCATCCCTCCGCGCTGCGCACCTGGTGGGCGCAGCGTCCACCGGCGGCCGGGGCCGCGGTGATGGCGACCGGCATCGTGTCGGTCGCCCTGCATCTGACGGGCCGCGAGATCCTGTCCCGGACCGCCCTGGTCCTGGCCTGCGCCGCCTGGCTGATACTGGCCGCGAACTTCGTCTACCTGCTCCTTGCCGACCGGGCGCAGTGGGTGCGGCGGGCCGGGACGCCGGGGGCGCTCACCGCCGTCGCCGCGACGACCGTGCTCGGCGCCCGGTTCTCGCTGCTCGGCTGGTCGCTCCTGGCGGCGGTGCTGCTGGTGCTGGCGGCCCTGCTGTGGCCGTGGCTGCTGTACCTGGTGGTGCAGCGCTGGGGGCGGCGGATGCCCGGGGCGGTGTTCCTGAGCTGCGTGGCCACGGAGGGGCTCGCCGTGCTCGCCGCCACGCTGGCCGCGGCCACCTCGACGCCCTGGCTGGCGCACGCGGCGCTGGTGCCGTTCTGGCTGGGGATCGTGCTCTACCTGATCGCGCTGTTCCGCTTCGACCTGCGGCAGGTGGCCCGTGGCTCCGGGGACCACTGGGTGGCGGGCGGCGCGCTCGCCATCTCGGCCCTCGCCGGCGCCAAGCTGCTCGCGGCGGCCGGGACCGGCATGTACCTGTGGAACGCCGACGACCAGGCCGTCCTGCACGACGTGACCGTCTTCCTGCTCACGCTCGACCTGGCCTGGTACGCCGTACTGCTGGCCGCCGAGATCGCCTGGCCCCGCCTCCGCTACGACGTGCGCCGCTGGTCGACCGTCTTCCCGCTCGGCATGACGGCGGCGGCGACGCTGTCCGTGGCCGTGGTCGTCGACGTCCCGTGGCTGGACGCGCCCGGCCGGGCGCTGCTGTGGATCGCGGTGGCCGGGTGGCTGGCGGTCGCGGCGGGGGCGGTCGTCCAGGCCCGGGCCGGACTGCGGTCCGCGGCGGAGGGCTCGGGGGCGGCGGTCAGGTCCACAGCACCGCGATGAAGATGTTCACCAGGGTCAGCGCGCCGACCAGGCCGAACAGCGGCTTGTCCACCTTCTCGTCGTCGCGCTTCACGTAGACCAGGCCAAGGATCACGATCAGCACGGCGAGCTTCACGCCGATCTTGACGTTGTCGACGGAGTAGTCCTGGGCCTGGTTGAGGCCGACCAGGACGGCGCCGGTGACCAGCATCGTCAGCGCGCCGTGCAGCATCGCGGGGGTGAACCGGGCCGTGCCCTGGCCCATCGCCTTCATCTGGGTCAGGAAGCCGCCCAGGAGCGCGGCGATACCGATGATGTGCAGGCCGACGAAGAGGTGGATGAGTACGTCCATGAGGCCGGAGCCTAATGAGGACCCGGGCGCGCCCGGACACCGGCCCGGGCCGGCGCTCCCATAACAGCTCACGTTCCCCGTCCGCCTCCGATCCGGCATATCGGTCATCACCCTGCGTGAAGACGACGGGTCCTGGAGCGGGCGGCGGCCACATACGGTCGCCGCACGATCCGCTGCCGCCACTTCCGTGCATCCCGTCACCGGACCGTTACCGACCCGCCTAGCGTCCTGGCCCAGGCAGCCGGAGCGGACCGGCGCCGACCCGGCGCGGGCCGGGGTCGAGTCGTACGGAAGGACGTGGATCGCAAGGTGGGAACGCACCGCAGGCCGCGACAGCGCGCGACGGGCGGCGGCAGGGCTCGTACGGCGGCCACGATCACCCTCGCGGGCGCGGCCACCGCGACGGGCCTGGGCGGGACCGGACACGCCGATCCGCAGCCGACGGCGGCGCAGGTCAGGGCCAAGGTGGACAAGCTCTACCAGGAGGCCGAGGTGGCCACGGAGAAGTACAACGGCGCGAAGGAGAAGGCGGACGCCGCCGAACGGCGCCTGGAGGAACTGCGGGACGAAACCGCCCGCAAGGAGGACCGGCTGAACTCGGCGCGGGAGGCACTGGGTTCGGTCGCGGCGGCGCAGTACCGCAGCGGCGGCCTGGACCCGGCGCTGCAACTCGCGCTCTCGTCCGACCCGGACCGGTATCTCGACGGCGCCGCGTTCGTCGAGCGCGCGGGCAGCCGGCAGACGGCCGCGGTAGGCCGCGTACGCAAGGAACTGCGGGAGATCGAGCGCCTGCGCGGGGCCGCCCGCGTCGAGGTCTCCTCGCTGAAGTCGCGCCGGGCCGAGCTGAAACGTCACCGCGAGACCGTCACCGGCAAGCTGGAGTCGGCCCGCCGCCTGCTGTCCCGGCTGACCGCCGAGGAACGCGCCCGCGTCGGCGACGGAACGGGCCATCGCGCCTCCCGCGCCTCCTCGGCCGGCCCCCGGGAGGGCCTGTCCGCCGCCGCCCAGGCCCCCGACTCCCGCGCCGCGGCGGCCGTCGCCTACGCCTACCAGAAGCTCGGCAGCCCCTACGTGTGGGGCGCGACCGGCCCGAACGCCTTCGACTGCTCGGGCCTCACCCAGGCCGCCTACCGCGCGGCCGGCGTCTCCCTGCCCCGCACGACCTACGCCCAGATCGGCGCGGGCCGCCGCGTCGGACGGTCCGAACTCCTCCCCGGGGACCTGGTCTTCTTCTACTCGGGCATCAGTCACGTCGGCATCTACGTCGGCAACGGGCAGATGATCCACGCCCCGAACCCCTCGGCGCCGGTGCGCGTCGCCCCGGTCGACGAGATGCCGTTCGCGGGGGCCGCGCGGGTGGTGTGAGACGCGGACGCCACCCCGTGCGGAACCGTCAGACCAGCCGCCGCGCGGTTGCCCAGCGGGTCAGCTCGTGCCGGTTGGACAGCTGGAGCTTGCGCAGGACCGCCGAGACGTGGGACTCGACCGTCTTGACCGAGATGTACAGCTGTTTGGCGATCTCCTTGTACGCGTAGCCGCGGGCGATCAGGCGCAGCACCTCGCGCTCGCGCTGGGTGAGCCGGTCCAGGTCCTCGTCGACGGGCGGCGCGTCCGTGGAGGCGAACGCGTCGAGGACGAAGCCGGCCAGCCGCGGGGAGAACACGGCGTCCCCCTCCTGGACGCGGAAGACGGAGTCGACCAGGTCGGTGCCGGTGATGGTCTTGGTGACATAGCCCCGGGCGCCGCCGCGGATCACTCCGATCACGTCCTCCGCCGCGTCCGAGACGGACAGGGCGAGGAAGCGGACGGGCCGCTCGGCGTCGCTCATCAGGGGCGCGCAGCGGCGCAGCACCTCGACCCCGCCGCCGCCGGGGAGGTGGACGTCGAGGAGCACGACCTCGGGGCGGGTCGCGGTGATGACCGTGACGGCCTGGTCGACGTCGGCGGCCTCGCCGACGACCTCGACCCCGGTCTCGGCGGTCTGGCCGATCTCGGCCTGGACGCCGGTGCGGAACATCCGGTGGTCGTCGACGAGCACCACGCGCACGCGGCGCTCCCCCGCGCCACCACTCGCCGGCTGTGCGGGCTCGGCCGCCTCGCCCGCTCCCGCCGTTCCGTTCGCCTCGGTCGGGTCGCTCATGACGTCTTCTCCGCCCTCTCCATTTCCAGTTCGACCTCCGTGCCGCCGTCCGGCACCGCGCGCAGCCGCGCCGTGCCCCCGTTGCGCTCCATGCGGCCGATGATCGATTCTCTGACGCCCATGCGGTCGGCGGGTATCGAGTCGAGGTCGAAGCCGGGGCCGCGGTCCCGGACGGACACGAAGACCGTCCTGCCCTCGACTTCGGCGTAGACCTGTACGGCGCCGCCCTCGCCACCGTACTTGGCCGCGTTCACCATCGCTTCGCGCGCGGCCTGCATCTGTGCGCTGACGCGCTCGTCGAGGGGGCAGTCGCCGACGACGACCACCTCGAGGGGGACGCCGTGCTTGTCCTCGACCTCCGCCGCGTTGCGCTTCACGGCCTCGGCGAGGGTGGTGGGCTCGTCGTCCTCGTCCTTGCCGTTGCCCTCCGGTTTGTAGAGCCAGGAGCGCAGGTCCCGCTCCTGGGCCCGGGCCAGGCGGCGCACCTCGCCCGCGTTCTCCGCGTTGCGCTGGATCAGGGTCAGGGTGTGCAGCACCGAGTCGTGGACGTGGGCGGCGACCTCGGCGCGCTCCTGCGCGCGGATGCGCATCAGCCGCTCCTCGGACAGGTCCTGCGTCATCCGCACCAGATAGGGGCCGGCGAGCAGCGTGATGCCGACGAGGACGGCGAGGGCGGCCTGGAGGACGGAGCCGAGGTGGGCCGCGGAACCCTGGAGGACGAAGATGCCGGTGACCCCGGCCGTCACCAGCAGGACGCCGGCCACCGAGCGCAGCAGGGTGACCGTGCGGCGGTGGCGTCCCACCTCGGCCCAGCGGGCCCGGCGCGCGTTGTCCGCCTGGCGCCAGACGAGGGCGACGCCGGCGCCGACGAGCACGGTCGGCCACAGGTAGGCCTTGGCGCCGCCGCCGAGGTCGACGTTGCCCACGAAGACCAGGGCGACGACGACCATGAGGAGCAGGGCGACCATCTGCCCCTTGTCCGGCTTGCGGGCCACGAGTCTGCGGCGGCCGTCCGGCCCGGCCTCGGAGGTGACGAGCGACGGCGGCTTCTGCGCCTCCACTCCCCCGACGCCCAGCGGTACGAAGAACCAGAAGGCCGCGTACAGCAGCGCGCCCAGGCCGTCGGCCATGAACAGGCCGACGAACGCGAACCGCACCCAGATGACGGGCAGCCCGAGATGCCCGGCGAGCCCCCGCGCCACCCCACCGAGCCAGCGTCCGTCGCTGCTCCGGTAGAGCTTGCGCGGCGGCCGCGGTTCGACGACGGGTGCTGCTGCGGCTTCCGGCATGACACCGATGGTCACACGGGTGCGTGAGCCGCAGCATCAGGGTCGTTCCCCCAATCACCCCTGATCTTCGGGCCGCGCGTGCCTCGAACACTGCCCGGGCGCGGAGTCAGGGCCGATATCAGGGTCCGACCAGGGTCGAACCGGCTGCCGCCACGGCGCCGCGCCCGTCACCATGGACCCATGACAGATCACGAGCGCGCCGCGACGGGTTCCGGACCCGGCTCCGGCCCGCGCCCCCCGCGGGGCGCCGGGCCGCAGGACGCCGCGTCCGCCGCGGACGCCGGTGCGGCCGCCCCCGGGCCGCCGCACCGGTTCCGGCGCGACCGGCGGCACAAGGCGCTCGCCGGAGTGTGCGCCGGCCTCGGCCGGCAGTGCGACCTGGACCCGGTGATCTTCCGGATCACCCTCGCGGTGCTCTCCGCGACCGGCGGCATCGGTCTCCTCTTCTACGGCTTCGCCTGGCTCTTCGTCCCCTACGACGACGAGGAGGAGAACGAGGTGCGCAAGCTGCTGACCGGCCGGGTCGACGGCCATGCGCTGACGGCCGTGCTCTTCGCCCTGGTCGGCTGCGGGGTCTTCCTCACCATGCTGCGCAACGGCGGCGTGCTGACCTTCGCCGTCGTCCTCTCGCTGCTCCTCGCGGGCGCCGGGTACTGGTCGGGGCACCGCAGGGCCCCAGAACCGGACCCGCTCTCGGCCCAGGCCGTCGCCGACGCCCCGCCGGAGGCCCAGGCGCCGCCGATCATGTACACCTGGCCCTCCTGGTGGCGCGAGCCCATCGTCAAGGACGGCACCCACGACGGCGGGACGGGCTACATGTGGGGGCCGCCGGGCTCCGCGGAACGTGACATCGCGGCGGCCGTCAACATCGGCCGCGGGATCCCGGGGCGTCGCGATCGCGGTCCGGCGGGCGACCGCGACCCCTGGTCCCCGCGGACGCGCGGTCCCCGCGGCATCGGCGGCTGGGTGTTCCTGCTCGCCCTGCTGGCCGGCTTCCTCGGGACCCGGCTGACCTGGGACGACCGCCCGCTGGGCACCAGTCTGCAGACGGGCCTGGCGTGCGCGCTGGCGGTCTTCGGCCTCGGTATCGCGGTCAGCGCCTTCCTCGGGCGCACGGGAGCCGGTTCGATCTTCCTGGCCGTCATCACCGCGGGCCTGCTGGCCGGATCGGCCGCCGTTCCGGAGAACGTCGGGACCGAATGGGTCCGGACCACCTGGAAGCCGGTGGTGGCGGCCGACGTGCGCGACCAGTACGACGTCGGCGCGGGCAGCGGCACCCTCGACCTGTCCCGCCTCGACCTGGCCGAGGGACAGACCGTGACCACCCGGGCCGACGTGGGCATGGGCCGAATACGGGTCGTCGTGCCGCGGGACATGACCGTGTGGCTGAACGTCGAGGTGGGCGTGGGCGACATCCAACTGCCCGGCGACGACGAGAAGGACGTGGACGTGGCACCCGGCAAGCACGAGGAGATCACCCTGTCCCCCACCGGGGGCGGCAAGGACGCCGGCACGCTCGACCTCGACCTCCAGGTCGGCGTCGGTCAGGCGGAGGTGTCCCGTGCTGCGTCATAGGTTCCAGCCCGGTCGGCTGGTGGCCGGCCTCTTCCTGATGCTGGCCGGCGTCCTCTACGCCGGTGACGCGGGCGGCCTCTGGGAGACGCCGTGGTTCGTGGTGATCCCCGTCGTCTCGGGCGGGCTCGGCATCGCGGGCGCGGTCGGGGTCGTGGCCCGGGCCGTGCACCGGCGCCGCGGGGAGCCCGCGCCGCCGGACGGGCCCCGGGCGGACCTTCCCCGCTGACGCCGCCGGGCCGTCCCTACCGGTACCCGCCCGTCCGACGCCTGCGCCGGGAGCGCAGTACGGCGTCCAGCGACAGCAGCGGCGCGCCCGCGAGGACGAGGGGGAGCCAGGCCATGAGGTAGGCGAGGTCGTTGCCGTAGTAGTAGGGATCGGAGGCCCAGCTGACGGTCAGCCACAGGCTGAGCGAGATCAGCGCACCGCCCAGCGCCGCCAGGCGGGCGAGCAGCCCGAGCAGGGTGCCGATGCCGACGGCCAGCTCGCCCAGGGCGATGGCGTAGCCGAATCCGGGCGGGTTCTTCAGCGCGAGGTCGACCAGCGCGGGGACGGCCGAGGAGTCGCGGACGGCACGCATCATGTCGCCGACGGAACCGGCGCCCGCGTCCTTCATGAAGGCGCTGTCGGTGAGCTTGTCCAGACCGGCGTAGATGAAGGTGACACCGAGGAAGATGCGTAGCGGAAGGAGGGCGTAGCGGCCGGCGTCGTCCCGCCAGTCCCTGCGGCCCTCGGGTGAGATGTGGACGTCCGTCCGCATACCGTGCGTCATCACTGCCAGCCGCCTCTCGCCGTGCATGCCCGGACCCCCCACAGACCATACGTACGACGGACGGGCCCTGCTCAACCCCTCGGCAACCGGTTTCTCGCCGTCGGTCGCGGCGGACCGCCCGCCGGGGCGGGCGGGAGGTGTCAGTCCGTCACGTCGATCGCGTACCGGTTGGTCTCCACACCCGCGCCCGTCACCACCTGGACGTCCACCCGGCCCGGTTCCACGTCCGCCGGGACGGGGACCGTCAGCAGGTCGTCCGTGGGATTGCTGAAGCCGCCCGTCACCGGGACCAGGGGCACGTGGACGTTGACCGCGCCGATGCGGACGACCATCCGGGACAGCCGGTCCGCCCGCTGGGCACCCGGCGGCACGAAACCCGCGCCACGGATCTCGATGTCGTCGCCGGTGCGGATGGGCGCGTCCAGGTCACCGGCCTCCCGCGCCCGGACCACGGAGAGGATCACCGGCCGGCCGCCCTCGGCGTACTTACCGGCCACGTAGGTCGCCGCCGAGACCAGCGCCACCACCGCCAGTCCCCAGGGCAGGTCGGGCAGTTGCTCCGGGCGCCGGGCCAGCCGTACCGCCGCGAACACCAGGGCCACGGTGGTGATCACGACGTACTGGATGTCGGCGAAGGTCCCGCGGCCCGCGTCGTCCGTCAGCAGGTCGGAGGCGCGCGGCCGGTCGGCCCGTACCTTCTGCAGCCGCTGCCCCAGGACGCGCAGTCCGACCACTCGCCGTACCAGGACCGCGATCCCGCAGACCACCGCGAGCACGGTCACCGCGCCGGTGCCGCGCCCGAGTTCGAGACCGGAGATCAGCGCGTCCCGCCGGTCGTGCCCCGAGGCGACGGCCAGTTGCCCGGCGAGCACCAGCACGGCGTAGGCGACGAAGAGGACCCAGGCCGCCGCCACCGCGCGCGAGGTGGACAGGCGGTTGTCCTCGCCGATGACCGGCGCCAGCGCCCCGCCCCTGGCCCGGTGGAACCACGACGCGGCCGTCAGCGCGCCGGCCACCACCAGCGCCGCCGCGAGTCCGGCGGTGCGCGCCGCCGACCAGCCCGCACCGATCGCGGTGAGCGCCTGTCCGAGCAGCAGCAGGACGACCGCGGCCCACACGACGACCGTCGTGCGCCGGCCCAGCGCCGCGAGCCAGGCGTCGCCCTCGGCCCGGCCCCGTTCGGCGACGGCTTCCGCCGACTGGGTCAGCTCCTCCGAGACCCATTGCCGGGAGGCGGAGGCCGAGTGGGCCACCGCGGCCGGCAGCCCCTGCCCGGCCGCGAACTCGTCCCGCCGCAGCAGGAACGCGGCGACCGCCCTGCGGTGCCCCTCCCGGGCACCGTGCGGGCAGTCCCCGCAGGTGCAGCCGCCGCCGTGGGCCGCCTCGTACGCGTCCCTGTCCGAGCCGCTCCCGCGTCTCGCCTCCTGCACCGCCACGCCCGACGCCCGCCTTCCCGCACCCGGTAAGTCCCTTGGAACGACAGCGAATTGTGCCGTACCGCGGCCCGCGTCCGCGCGCCACCCCGTCTAACGTCTGCTCAGCGCGGGTGATGCCCGGACCGCCGTGTTGACACGGCCGCGAGCCACCCCGAGCCACCCCGGGCACGGTCAGTCGAACAGGTCCGGTTCGCGGCGGGTGACCTCCTGCCACAGCGGCTGGTAGTTGATCCACGCCACCAGGTCGCCGCCGAGCTGTTCCCGGGTCGCCACGGCCTGCCGGTGGTCGATCAGCGTCGGCCGCCCCGCCGCCTTCGCCAGCAGCTGCACCTGGCAGGACCGTTCCAGGGACAGGAACCACCAGGCCGCCGCGTCCACCGAGTCGCCGACCGTCAGCAGCCCGTGGTTTCGCAGCACGAGCGCCTTGCCGGAGCCCAGCACCCGCGCGATGCGCCGCCCCTCCTCGGCGTCGACGGCGACGCCCGAGTAGGAGTCGTACAGGGCGTGGTCCTCGTAGAAGGCGCAGCTCTCCTGGGTGATCGGTTCGAGCAGCTCGCCGAGGGCCGACAGCGCGCGCCCGTGCACCGAGTGGCAGTGGGCGACCGCGACGACGTCCGGGCGGGCCGCGTGGACCTGGGAGTGCACGGTGAAGGCGGCCTGGTTCACATGGTGGCCGCCCTGCACCACCTGGCCCTCGGAGTTGGCCAGCACCAGATCGCTCACCGTGATGTGGGCGAAGGGCACGCCGAACGGGTTGACCCAGAAGCAGTCGGTGTACTCGGGGTCGCGGGCGGTGATGTGCCCCGAGACCCCGTCCTCGAACCCGGACCGCCCGAAGAGGCGCAGCGCGCAGGCGAGCCGTTCCTTGCGGTGCCGGCGCTCGTCCTCGACCGAGTCGTGCCTGGGCGGCATGGCGAACCGCAGCCGGCCGGTGGGCAGCGGCGGGGGCTCGGCGGCCCCGGGCGTCCCGTGCATGTGTTCTCTGTCCTTCGGCGCCGGATGTGCCTTACGGGCCGGAAGTTACCGGCGGTGCGGCCGGGAGGACAGTTCCGGGGGCCAATACGCGACAGAGGGTGTCGGTTTTCACGTTCACACTCGGCGTATGACGTCACGCACCCCTGTGAACTGGGCCGGGTTCGCCGCCGCCGAACCCGCCCTGGCCGACACCGTCGAGGCGCGCTTCGGCGCGTACACCCACCACGTCCTCGCCACCCTCCGCAAGGACGGCTCGCCCCGCACCACCGGCCTGGAGGTGCGCTTCCTGGGCGGCGAGCTGTGGCTCGGGATGATGCCGCACTCGCTGAAGGCGCTCGACCTGCGCCGCGATCCGCGCTTCGCGCTCCAGGCGAACCCGGGGGACGGCACCGGCATGGGCGGCGGGGACGTGCGGATCGCCGGGCGGGCCGTCGAGGTCGAGGACCCCGGGACGAAGGCCGGATACGTGGAAGAGGTGGAACCGCCGGAGCCGTTCCACCTCTTCCGTACCGAGCTGACGGAGGTCGTGCGGACCTACGTCGAGGACGACAAGTACCTCGTCGTCGAGATCTGGCAGCCCGGCGAGCCCGTGCGCACGATCAGGCGCACGTAGGGAGCGCCCGCGGGCTCACTCCCACTCGATCGTGCCCGGCGGCTTCGACGTCACGTCGAGGACGACGCGGTTGACGTCCTTGACCTCGTTGGTGATCCGGGTCGAGATCTTGGCGAGCACGTCGTACGGCAGCCGGGACCAGTCGGCGGTCATGGCGTCCTCGGAGGAGACCGGCCGCAGGACGATCGGGTGGCCGTAGGTGCGGCCGTCGCCCTGGACGCCGACGGAGCGGACGTCCGCGAGCAGCACCACGGGGCACTGCCAGATGTCGCGGTCGAGGCCGGCCGCGGTCAGCTCCTCGCGGGCGATGGCGTCGGCCTCGCGCAGCAGGTCGAGCCGCTCCTTGGTCACGTCGCCGACGATCCGGATGCCGAGGCCGGGGCCCGGGAACGGCTGGCGCTGGACGATCTCGTCCGGCAGGCCCAGTTCCTGGCCGACCATCCGGACCTCGTCCTTGAACAGCTGGCGCAGCGGCTCGACCAGCTCGAACTCGATGTCGTCGGGGAGGCCGCCCACGTTGTGGTGGGACTTGATGTTGGCGGTGCCGGTGCCGCCGCCGGACTCGACGACGTCCGGGTAGAGCGTGCCCTGCACGAGGAAGGCGACCTCGGGGCCGTCCTCCTGCATGATCTCCAGCTGCGCCTGCTCGAAGACCCGGATGAACTCGCGGCCGATGATCTTCCGCTTCTCCTCGGGGTCGGAGACCCCGGCCAGCGCCTTGAGGAACCGCTCCTCGGCGTCCACGACCTTCAGCTGGACGCCGGTCGCGGCGACGAAGTCCTTCTCGACCTGCTCGGTCTCGCCCTTGCGCATCAGGCCGTGGTCGACGTAGACGCAGGTCAGCTGGGAGCCGATGGCCTTCTGGACGAGGGCGGCGGCGACCGCGGAGTCCACGCCGCCGGACAGGCCGCAGATGGCGCGCTTGTCGCCGACCTGCTCGCGGATGGCGGCGACCTGCTCCTCGATCACGTTGCCCGTGGTCCAGTCGGGGCTCAGGCCCGCGCCCCGGTACAGGAAGTGCTCCAGCACCTGCTGCCCGTGCGTGGAGTGCATCACCTCGGGGTGGTACTGGACGCCGTAGAGCTTCTTCTCGTCGTTCTCGAAGGCGGCGACCGGGACGACGTCCGTGGAGCCGGTGACGGTGAAGCCCTCGGGGGCGGCGGAGCAGGCGTCGCCGTGCGACATCCACACGGCCTGCTGGGCCGGGGTGCCCTCGAAGAGGGTGGAGGACGGCTTGGAGACCTCGAGGTCGGTGCGGCCGTACTCACGGGCGCCGGAGTTGTCGACGGTGCCGCCGAGGGTCTGCGCCATCAGCTGGAAGCCGTAGCACATGCCGAAGACGGGGACGCCGGCCTCGAACAGGGCGCGGTCGAGGGTCGGGGCGCCCGGCTCGTACACCGACGAGGGGCCGCCCGAGAGGATGATGGCCGCCGGGTTCTTGGCGAGGATCTCCTCGACCGGCATGGAGCTCGGCACGATCTCGCTGTAGACCCGCGCCTCGCGGACACGACGGGCGATGAGCTGGGCGTACTGCGCGCCGAAGTCGACGACCAGGACGGTGTCGGGGGCGGCGGCAGCGGGAGTCGCTGATGACACGGGGTGCCTTCCGGCGGTCGGGCGGGGGGCTTGTGCTCCCGATTCTACCGAGCTGGGCGGGTGACCCGGCCCCGCCGTCGGCCGCCGCCGTCGCCCCTCCCCCGGTCACGGCCCGGGTCTCACCATCCGAACCGGCTTGGACACCGACCGTCGCCGGGGCATACTGGGCCCATGCACAAGCACCAGGCGTTCCTGTTTATCTATGGCAACCGGCCCACCGGCTGCCATGGTCGTGCTGCTTGAGCAACTGACAAGCGACTTCCCAGGCGCCCCGGGCCGACAAGGTCCGGGGCGCCTGCCGTGTACGGACCGTGCCGGTCCCGGGTGCCGCCCCCCTTCGGCGAGGAGCCACCGACATGACCGTCACCGCAGCAGACAAGACCGGCGCCCACACCCCCGAGGCCGCCGACGTGATCACCGGCGCCCGGGAGCGCATCGACTCCCTGGACGACCGGATCATCGGGCTGATCCAGGAACGGATGGCCGTCTCCGCAGTGATCCAGGAGGCGCGGATCACCTCCGGCGGCCGGCGGGTCAACCTGTCCCGCGAGATGGAGGTGCTCGACCACTACCGGCAGGCGCTGGGCAAGCCGGGTACGGCGCTGGCGATGACGATGCTGGAGCTGTGCCGCGGGCGCGTCTGAGGTCCGCGGCACGACCGGGCATCGTCGTATCTGAGTTCGGGCCCCTTCTCACCCGTACGGCGCGTGACCGGTACGCGAGCGGCTTCGTTGGTCCCGGTGTCCGTGTCAGCCAGGGGCGGGCCCGAGAGAACCACGCGTGGCTCACTGGAGCGATGAGACGTACGGATCATCCCGTGCGTCGTGGGACCTCGCTCCAGGAAGTGACCGGACGGCAGGGGACAGCAGCCCGGTCACCCAGAACGGCCGGCTCCGGGGACGCCCGGGGCCGGCCGACGGAACGGGGTAGTGACCCAGCACACATAAGGATTCTGTGAATACGGGGACAACCATTCACAGGTTCCACTGATCAAACGGGCATGAAGCTTCGTCGCGCCCTGGCCGCAGCCGCCGTCACGGCAGTGATCTCCCCCGTCGCGCTGCTCGCGGCCCCGGCCGCCTCCGCGACCGTCAGTACGTCGCCGTCCCCGTCCGCCTCTTCGGACACCTCACCGCCCCAGAGCGGGTCGACGGGCGAGACCTCGCCCGCACCGAGCGACTCGACGAGCCCGGCCACGAGTTCGCCCGGCTCCCCGACCTCCCCGCCCCCGAGCACGACGGGCGAGGGCACTCCCGCCCCCGACGGCTCGCAGACGACCACGTCCGCCCCCGCGGCCCCGTCGCCGAGCACCTCCGCGCCCGAGGAGACCGAGACCCCGGTCCCCGAGCCGTCGGTGTGCGAGGACACCAAGGTCGACGTCGACATCGAGGGCCTGCCCGGCGAGATAGCGGCGGGCAGCGGCTGGCACGAGTTCTCGCTGAACGTGGCGAACAACTCCGGCTCGACGCTCCAGAACCTCGAATACCTGGCCGGCGCCTCCGCCGACCGCGACGGCGAGGAGCTGTTCGAGAGCGAGAAGGTCCGCCTCCAGGCCTGGAACGCCGAGGACAAGACCTGGGAGAACCTCGACGAACTCGGCTACGCGGTCGGCTACATCGGTTACACCGACGAACTGGCCCCCGACTACGAGGTCGACATCCCGCTGCGGATCGACGTGCGGGCCGGTGCGCCGGTCGGCACGGGCTTCACCCTCGGCGCGACGATCTACGGCGACGCGGACGGCCGGTGCACCGGCTTCGGCGACGTCGCCTACAGGTTCCGGATCGTGGCCCCCGGCACGGACACGGAGGGCACCCGGCCGCAGGAGGGCGGCAAGGCGCCCGTCGCCGCCGAGAAGCCGGCCGCCGACACCCCGGAGGTCACCGGGAGCCTCGCCGCGACCGGCTCCAGCTCCGCGCTGCCGGTGATCGGCGTCGTCGGCGGGCTCGCCGTGGTCGTCGGCGGCGGCGCGGTGTTCGCGGTGCGGCGGCGCAGGACCGGTTCGGACACCTGACGCCCGCGGGAGCGGCGTGACACAGGCTGGGTGAGCGGGACCCGCGCTCGGAGGGGGGTGCGGGTCCCGCTCACCTTTTCTTTTTCTCTTCTCTTCTCGCTTCTTGCTTCTCGCTTCTTGCTTCTTCTGAGGCCGCTACTTCTTCGGCGGCACCGTCGGCACGTTCAGGAACGGCAGCCGCAGCGCGCCGAAGGCCTTCTCCGGTACGGCCGGCGATCGGGGCTCGACGGCGGCCACGCGTGCGTACCCGGTGCCCTGCGCGGGGCGCGGGTCGCTCTCGCCCTTGTTCGGCCAGTACGACATCGCGCGCTCGGCCTGCGCCGTGATGGTCAGGGACGGGTTGACACCGAGGTTGGCCGAGACGGCGGCGCCGTCGACGACCGAGATGCCGGGATGGCCGTAGAGGCGGTGGTACGGGTCGATGACGCCGGTCTCGCGGGAGGCGCCGATCGGGCAGCCGCCGAGGAAGTGGGCGGTGAGCGGGGTGCCCATCAGCTCGCCGACGTTGGAGCCGGCGAAGCCGTTGATCTCGGCGGCGAGTGCGGAGGCGCCCTCGGTCGCGGCCTTGATCTGCTTGGGGTTGGGCGAGCCGTGGCCCTGGCGCGCGGTGAGCAGGCCCTTGCCGACGCCGTTCGGTTTCAGGTGCGTGGACAGGGAGTTGTCCAGGGACTGCATGACCAGGCCGATGATGGTCCGCTCGGACCACTTGCGGTTGGACAGCGAACGCAGGACCAGCAGCGGGTGCTTGGCCGCGTGGCCCAGGAAGCCCAGGACGCGGGACGTGCCCGAGGCGGTCTGCCCGGCGTAGGGGACCTGGAGGATGGACAGGCCGCCCATCGAGTTGGAGCCCTTGCCGTAACGCACCGGCTCGATGTGGGTGTTGGGGTCCGGGTGGATCGAGGACGTGATGGCGACGCCGCGCGTGAAGTCGGCCCGGGCCTCGCCGGTGGCGCTGCGGTAGCGCCGGTCGTCGGTCTGGGCGCCGACCAGTGCCTCGGAGTTGGTGCGGGTCAGCTCGCCGAGCTTGTCGGATATGTAGGGGAGCTGGCCGCCCGCCTTCATGCGGTGCAGCAGCGTCTGGGTGCCGTAGGTGCCGGCGGCTATGACGACGCGGCGGGCGGTGAAGGTGCGGCCCGGGTCCGTGCTTCCGCGCTTCCCGCGCTTCTTGCGGTCGGTGGGGAGCGTGGCGACCGCGAAGCCGCCGCGCGAGTCGTCCGTGACGGACACGACCGTCGTCATCGGGTGCACGACGGCGCCGGCCTTCTCGGCGAGGTACAGGTAGTTCTCGTTGAGGGTGTTCTTCGCGCCGTGCCGGCAGCCGGTCATGCACTCGCCGCACTCGTTGCAGGCCTTGCGGTCGGGGCCCGCGCCGCCGAAGTACGGGTCGGGCACCTGCTGACCCGGCCCGGCCTTCGCCGTGCCGTCGGCGTCCTCGCCGTCGCCGAAGAAGACGCCGACCGGCGCCATGTGGAAGGTGTCGCCGCAGCCCATCCGCTCGGCGGCCGCCTTCAGGTGCACGTCGGAGGGGGTCATCGTCGGATTGAGACGGACGCCCAGCATGCGCTTGGCCTGGTCGTAGTACGGGGCCAGTTCCTCGTGCCAGTCGGTGATGTCGCGCCACTGGGGGTCGTCGAAGAAGGGCTTCGGCGGCACGTAGAGGGTGTTGGCGTAGTTGAGGGAGCCGCCGCCGACCCCGGCTCCTGCCAGGACCATGACATTCCCGAGCAGGTGGATGCGCTGGATGCCGAACATGCCGAGCTTCGGCGCCCACAGGTAGTTCTTCAGGTCCCAGGAGTTCCTGGGCAGCGACTCGCGGGTGAAGCGGCGGCCCGCCTCCAGGACTCCGACGCGGTAGCCCTTCTCGGTGAGGCGGAGGGCGGAGACGGAGCCGCCGAAGCCGGACCCCACGACGAGGACGTCGTAGTCGTACCCGTTCTCGTCCCGGGTCTGGACAGAGTTCTCCTGCGACACGTGCTCTCCTCGTTGAGAACGGGCGGTGGTGGGGTGGATCAGCGGAAGCGGAATGCCTTCATCAGCCGCAGGCTCCGGCTCATGAACGCCGCGTACTTCTCGTCGTCCATTCCCAGCGAGGGCGCCATCGGCAGCAGCCGCTGGTGGGCGACGGTCTGGGCCTCGGTGTACTTGAGGATGCCCTCGGAGCCGTGCCGGCGGCCGAGGCCGGAGTCCTTCATGCCGCCCATCGGGGACTGGACGCTGCCGTAGGCGGGGGCGTACCCCTCGTTGATGTTGACGGTCCCGGTGCGCATCCGCGCGGCGACCTCGTGGCCGCGCCGGGAGTTCTTCGTCCACACCGAGGAGTTCAGGCCGTACGGCGTGGAGTTGGCCTGGTCGACGGCCTCGTCCTCGGTCGTGAAGCGGTAGACGGAGACGACCGGGCCGAAGGTCTCCTCGGTGCACACGGTCATGGGGGCCACGACGCCGTCGAGGATCGTCGGCTCGTAGAAGTACGGGCCGATGTCCGGGCGGGCGACCCCGCCGGCGACGAGCTTGGCGCCCCGCTCCACGGCGTCCGCCACGTGTGCCTTCACGGTCTCCAGCTGCCGCTCCCCCACCAGCGAGCCCATGTCGGCGCCGTAGGAGAGGGAGGTGCCGAGCCGCATGGCCCTGGTGCGGGCGGCGAAGCGCTCCAGGAAGGCGTCGGCGACGGACTCGTGGACGTAGAGCCGCTCGATGGAGATGCAGAGCTGGCCGGCCGAGGAGAAGCAGGCGCGTACGGCGCCCGCCGCGGCCTTCTCGATGTCGGCGTCATCGAGGACCAGCATGGCGTTCTTGCCGCCGAGTTCGAGGGAGACGCCGACCAGGCGGGCGGCGGCACCCTGGGCGACCTCGCGGCCGGTCCGGGTGGAGCCGGTGAAGGAGACGTAGTCGGCATGCCTGACGACCTCGGGGCCGACGACCGGGCCCTCGCCGAGGACGACCTGGAAGACCTCGGCGGGCAGACCGGCCTCGATCAGCAG
This sequence comes from Streptomyces sp. NPDC034099, assembly GCF_055575415.1. Classification (NCBI taxonomy): domain Bacteria; kingdom Bacillati; phylum Actinomycetota; class Actinomycetes; order Kitasatosporales; family Streptomycetaceae; genus Streptomyces; species Streptomyces sp. NPDC034099. The sequence continues at coordinate 660,409 of NZ_JBVISR010000001.1, forward strand.
GTCACGGGCCCACAGGGCGGTCAGGCAGGTCTCGGTGTCGGGCTTCATCACGACGGCGTTGCCCGCGACGAAGGCGGGGAGCGCGTCGCCGACGGACAGCTCCAGCGGGTAGTTCCACGGGGCTATCTGGCCGACGACGCCGCGCGGGTGGCGCAGCTCGGTGACCTTCGTCAGGGTCGGTACGGCGCCGGTGTGCCGCTTGGGGCGCAGGTACGCGGGGGCCCTGCGGCCGTAGTGCCGGGCGGCGACGGCGACGGCCTGGACCTCCTCGTGGGCGTGCAGGCGGGCCTTGCCGGTCTCCAGCTGGATGAGGTCGAGGACCTCGGCCTGGCGCTCCAGGACCAGGTCGTGGAAGCGCAGCAGGACCGCGGCGCGCTGCCGTACCGGCGTGCGCGCCCACACGGCCTGGGCGGCGCGGGCCCGCTCGAAGGCCGCGGCCACGTCCTCGGGCGTCGACTCGGGCAGGTCGGCCAGCTTCTCGCCGGTGAACGGGGTGTGGTTGGCGGTGCGGCCGGACCCGGCCACGCCCTTGGTGAGCTGGGCGACCAGCTCGGGCGTGACCACGTCGGCAGCGGTGCGGGTGCCCTCCGGGGTGGGGGCGAGGGGGTTCGTGCCGGTGAGTTCCGGGGCCTGCGCGTCCGTCATGAGCCGCAGGGTATGACGCCGCGCGGGCTTTGTGTACCCGTCGGTAATGCGGATTCACGGTGATTCACCGAGTGCTCACATGCCGCCAGTGATCGCTGGCAACAAACCCGCTGATCAGGGCGTTGTGCGGAAGGTCGGGACGCGATCCCTTCTTTTACCGGCTCAGAGGCCGGCCACCTCCCAGTTGGCGATCACCGTCCGGGCGATCTCCCGGCCCTCGTCGGCGAAATAGCCCTCGCGCGGGTAGTCGATCGAGACCTTGTACATGTCGCCGTTGTCGGCCCGGTAGTACAGGATGTGGAACTCGCGCGCGCGGGGGTTCTGCGTGTCCGCGGTCGTGTACGCGATGGTGTTCTCGGCGGCCTTCTCGCCCTTGTACTCGGTCTCGCTCGGCTCGCCCTCGGGCGCGGGATCGGCGGCGAAGTTCCAGGAGTACTCGCCGTCCTTGAGCGTCTCCCAGTCCGCCCAGGCGTTGGCGCCGGCGGTGTCCGGGATCTCGTTGGTCTTGTCGTCGTCCTTGATGTCCCGGTCCACCGAGACGGTGACGGCGCCGCTCGGGTCGGCGAAGGTCTCGTTGGTGCCGTCCCAGTCCTCCGCGTGCTTCGCCTTCACGAACTCGGCGGGCACCCCGACGCTCATGCGGACCTTGCCGTCGAGCTTGTGCTGCTTCCAGCCCTCCGGGAGGGGTCCCGCGAAGGGGTCCGCGACGACCAGGTACGACGCCACCGCCGCCGCGACGACCACCGCGCCGAGGGTGATCCACGCGTTGCGGCCCAGCCGGACGCTCCAGCGGGACGCGGGCGCCGCGCCCGGCTGCTCGGGCCCGTCCAGCCGCACCACCTGGGTGGGCGGCGGCGCCGGCGGGTTCGCGGCGGCGTCCAGGAGGGCGCGGACCCGGGTGGCGTCCGGGCGGCGCGCCGGGTCCTTGTCCAGCAGGCCGGTGATCACCTCGGCCAGCGGGCCCTGCGCGGAGGCGGGCGGCGCGGGCGTGGCGTTGAGCACCGACTGCAGGGTGGCGGGGGTGTTGCTGCGGCGGAACGGCGAGACGCCCTCCGTCGCCGCGTACAGCACCACGCCCAGGGACCACAGGTCGCTCGCCGGGCCGGGGCGCTGGCCCAGCACCCGCTCCGGGGCGATGTACTCGGGCGAGCCGACGAAGCCGCCGGTGTCGGTCAGGCTGGTCTCGCCCTCGATCTGGGCGATGCCGAAGTCGGTGAGGACGACCCGGTCGTGCCGGCCGAGCAGGACGTTGTCCGGCTTCACGTCCCGGTGCAGGACGCCTGCGGCGTGCGCGGCCTCCAGCGCGCCGAGTACTTCCAGGCCGACGCGGGCCGCCTCGCGCGCGCTCAGCGTGCCCTCCTGGAGTGCGTCGCCGAGCGAGCGCCCGCGCACGAGTTCCATCACGATCCACGGCTGCTCGTCCACGACCGCCACGTCGTGCACGTCGACCACGGCGGGGTGGTCGAGCCGGGCGGCGGCGCGCGCCTCGCGGCGCATCCGCTCGAAGGCGTTGGCCCGTTCGCGTTCGGGAAGGTGGTCGGGGACGCGGGGTTCCTTGACGGCGACCTCGCGGTCGACGGTCTCGTCCTTGGCCCGCCACACCGTGCCCATGCCGCCGTGCCCGAGCCTGGCGATCAGGCGGTACCGGCCGGCGATGAGCCGCCCGGCACCCGGGTCCGGCGCGGCGGGCGAGGGGCCGGGCGCCGGAGGTGTGGACGACGCGGACTGCGACCGCGGCGGTACGACCTGCGTGGGTGTCGCGTACGGATTGCCGGGATGCGGCACGCCGGCCGGCGGGTTCGGTGGTCGCAGGTCGAAACTGGTCGGCTCGTCCGCCCCGCTGCGGGGCCCCCCGTTGCTGCTCATGGTCCATCCATACCGCGCCGGGCGCGCGCCTTTCCACCGCCGGTGCGCGTCGGTCACAGACCCGTGACGCGGGTTGCCGCTTATCTCCCGTTTAGGTACCGGTGCCGGAACCGGAGGCGGTCGGCGACGCCGACTCCGTCGTCGGCGGCGTCGGGGTGGGCGTCGGCGTGGCGGGCACCGAACTCGTCGGCGTACCACCCCCGTCGTCGCCTCCGTCCGCGAGCAGCGCGGCCGCCGAGACGCCCGCACCCGCCGCCGCGACGACCAGCAGCACCGCCATGAGCACGCTCCGCTTCACGCTCGGTCGCGCGCGCGGGGGCTCGCCGGTCGCGGCCTGCGCCGGTGTCGCGGGCGTACGGCCCGTGCTGAGGAAGGCGCGCAGCATCCGCTGTGCCGACGCCGCGTCCAGCCGCCGTCGCGGGTCGCGTTCCAGCAGGCCCCGTACGACCGGGAGGAGCGGTGCGGCCTGCGCGGGCGGACGGATCTCCTCGGTGACCACGGCATGCAGGACGCCGCCCAGCGAGTCGCGGTGGAAGGGGGACGCGCCGCTGAGGACCGCGCACAGCAGCACGCCCAGCGACCACAGGTCGGACTCGGGCCCGGTCCCGGCACCGGACATCCGCTCCGGCGCGGTGTATTCGGGGGAACCGACGAAGGAACCGCTCTCGGTGAGCGTGGTGGCGCCCGCGACCTGGGCCACCCCGAAGTCGGTGAGGACGACCCGGCCGTCCTCGGCGATCAGCACGTTCGACGGCTTCACGTCCCGGTGCAGGATGCCCGCCGCGTGCGCCGTGCCCAGGGCGTCGAGCAGGGCGATGCCGATGCGGGCGGCCTCGGTGGCGTCGACGGGGCCGCGGCTGAGGACGCGGTCGGCGAGTGAGCCGCCGTCGACCAGTTCCATGACCATGTACGCGCGTTCGTCGTCCTCGACCACGTCGTGCACGACGATGACGTGCGGGTGCCGCAGCTGGGCGACCGCGCGGGCCTCGCGCAGGGTGCGCTCACGGCGCCGTCGGGCCTCGGCCGCGGAGAGCGTCTCGTCGAGGGGCAGCGCCTTCACGGCCACCTCGCGGGCGAGCAGTTGGTCGGTGGCCCGCCACACGATCCCCATGCCGCCGTGGCCGAGCCGCTCGTGGAGCCGGTAACGGCCCGCGACGAGACGCCCGCCCGCCCCCTCGGTCACCATGCGTCCCATCATGCCCCACCGGACGCACCCGCTCCGGGCCGCTGTCACACGGGTGGCCGACAACCGACGGGCGCGTGAGCGGCGTTGCGCCGACGGCGCGGATCAGCCGGTCTTCTCCTGCCAGCTCTGCAGCACCGCCTTGAACCGCCGCTCCGTGGTCGGCCAGTCGCTCGCCGGTCCCGACATGTTGAGGGCGTACTCGACACCGTCGCGGGACATGTACGTCTGCGACACGGCGCGGCGCGGTCCGGGGAACTCGGTGTCCTTCGCCAGCGCGGTGAAGGTGTACTCCCACCGGGCGCTGTCGCGGTCGCGGTAGCCGGCGCGTTCCAGGCTGACGCGCCGGTAGTCGACCAACCGCTGGCGGAGTTGCGCGTCCAGGTCCTGCAGGTGGACGTACGGGTCGTTGTAGTCCGGCGCGGTGTCGACGGATATGCGGAGGAAGTGTTCGCCGCCGTCGGGGGTGTAGTCGATCTGCCGCAGTTCGCCGCTGTCGCCGTCGAAGTCCTTCCGCTGCCAGTTCTCGGGCAGGTAGAGGCTGAAACCCAGCGGGTCGTCGCGGCGTGTCCAGTCGGCCGGGACGGAACCGCCGGGGCCCTTGCCGGTCGTGCCGGAGGCGGAGGGAGAAGGGGAGGCGGACGACCCCTGGGTGGGGTCGGCGCCGGCCGACGAGCCGCCGTCGTCGCGCTGTTGCAGGACCACGGCGGTGCCCGCGCCGATGAGCGCGGCGACGGCGACGACCAGGGCGAGCGTGCGCATGCGGACCCGCCGGGCGCGTCCGGGAGCCGGGCCGCCTGCCGCCGGTGCCATCGGGTAACCCGGCGCGGTGTGCCCGGTCGGGGCCGGGCCGACCGTCGTGGGGCCGGTCGTCGGCGGGTACGGCGTGGCGGTGCTCCCGCCGGTGTGCCCCGGTGCGCCCGGCATCCCGGGTGCCGTCGACGACCCGGGCGTCCCCGGAGCCCCCGGCATCCCCTGCTGGGCCGTGTCGCCCGCCTGCGGCGGGGGCCCCGTGTACTGGGTGGTCGGCACGTACGCCTGGGCCGCGTCCGGGCGCCGGCCCTCGGCCGCCTGGGCGAGCAGGTGCTCGGCCTCGGTCGCGTCGGGCCGCTCGGCCGGGTCCTTGCGCAGCAGGGCGCTGATGACGGGCGCGAGCGCACCGGCGTACCGGGGCTCGGTGGCCTCCTCCTCGACGACCGCCTGCATGGTGGTGAGCGGGGAGGTGCGGCGGAACGGCGATCTGCCCTCCACCGCCGTGTACAGCGTCGCGCCGAGCGCCCACAGGTCGGAGGACGGTCCGGGGTCGTGGCCGCGGACCCGCTCGGGCGCGAGGTAGTCGACGGAGCCGACGACCTCTCCGGTCCTGGTGATGGTGGAGTCGCCCTCGATCTGCGCGATGCCGAAGTCGGTGAGCAGCACCCGGCCGTCGTCGGCGAGCAGCACGTTGCCCGGTTTGACGTCGCGGTGCAGGACGCCGGCGGTGTGCGCGGCGCGCAGGGCACGCAGCACCCACAGGCCGATCCGGGCCGCCTCCCGCGGGTCGACCCGCTCCTCGTCCTTGACGGCGTCGGCCAGCGAGCGGCCTTCCACCAACTCCATGACGATCCACGGCCGGCCGTCGTGTTCGAGTACGTCGTGCACGGTGACGACGGCCGAGTGGTTGATCCGCGCCGCCGCGCGCGCCTCGCCCCGGGTGCGCGCCAGGAGTATGGCCTGGTCGCTCTCGGAGACGTAGAGCGCGGCGGTCAATTCCTTGATGGCGACGGTCCGGTGCAGCACCTCGTCGTGTGCGCGCCACACCCGGCCCATGCCGCCGCTGCCGATGGCTTCCCCGAGCCGGTAGCGTCCCGCGACGAGCCGGCCCTGCATCTGATTCACGTTGCCCCGCAATGGTCTTGTCAGGGCCACATTAGGGACCGGCTCCCGTCCGGGGAACGGGTGGGGTGGGATGGAAACCGCCTTGTGACGGTTGTCGCTTTCCGTGACGGGAGGCAACCATCGGGCCGAACTGTACTCAGCGCGTGTACTGGTAGGTGGCCGAGGCCTGTTCGAACAGCCTGCTCACCTCGTCACGCTCCGCCTCCGGACCACGGACCTGCACCACGTGGTAGCGCCCGTCGATCAGGACGGCGACGTTGCGCACGTACAGCTCGCCGCCGGCGGCGGTCCAGGTGAACTGCCCCTCCGCCATGGTCCGTCCGCCGACCTCGATGGTCTTCAGGCCGCTGGAGGTGGCCCAGCTGGAGGCGCGGTACGACGCCAACTCCGGTTCGCTGTCGCGCTGGTAGGCCATCGGGTCGTCGCCGAACTCGGAGGTGCGGTCGCGGCCCGGTACGACGATCAGCTCGAAGTCGCCCTTGCCGTAGACGACCTGGCCGCTGCCGTTGCGGGGCGTGCGGTTCCAGCCGTCGGCGACGGCGACGCGGAAGCCTTCCGGGTCCTTGCGCAGGGTGAAGCCGTCGGCGACGTTGGACTGGGTCTCGGTGCCGCCGGCCGTCCGCGAGGCGTCGGGGTCGGGCTTCGGGGAGGTCTGGTCCGGCCGGGGCTCGCTGCTGACGTCCGGCGACTTGGCGGGCGGCGCCTGGCTCGCCTCGTCGGCGGCGCCGGTCCGGTCGGCGGTGCCGGTGCCGTTGGTGTCGTCCTTCGGCATGAAGAACATGGCGTACGCGACCGCGACCGCCATCGCCATCAGTATCAGCAGGAGCAGGGTCCGGCCGAGGCTGCGTGGGGAGCGGCCGGTCTCCGGCCTGTCCCGTTTGTGCCGTCCATGGTGCGCGGGCAGCCCGGCACGCCGCCTGCGCACCAGCTCGCCGCGGCGGCGCACGATCGGCAGTCGGCCGGTCTCGACGGGCGGCGCCGAGATGACGTGCAGGCCCGCCTCCGGCTCGGGGGCGGACCGTACGAGTGAACGCAGCCAGCCGCTCAGCTCCTCGAACTCGATGCGCTCGATGGGGTCCTGACGCAGCAGCGACTCCACGACCGGCCGCAGCGGCCCGCACTCCTCGGCGAACGCCGGCGGCTCCGCGCACACGATCTGCACCAGCTCGGCGGTCGACTCCTCCGGATAGGGCGCGTGTCCCTGTACGGCGCGGAAGAGCAGCGCGCCCAGGGCCCACAGGTCGGTGGCGGGGCCGATGGGCGCGGCCAGCTGCCAGTTCTCGTGCACCGGACCGGCCTGCTCCGGCGCCCAGCGCTCGGTCACGGGCCCGACCACGGCCATCCGCGTCTGCCGGGCCCGCTCGGCGGCGAGCGCGGTGGCCGGACCACGCGGCACGGGGGCACGGGCGGCCAGGTCGTCCCAACGCGCACCGGCCACGCCCCCACCCCCCGGCACCGCGGCATCCCCCTCCGCCCGCCCTGCGACCCCGGGGGCGGATTCCCGCGCCGGGGCGTCGGTCTCGGGGGACGGCGCCGTGGCGGCACCGGGGTTGGCCTCCCGCCATGCGGCGGCGGGACCCTCGGTGCCCTCCTGCCGCGCGGTGGGCAGGGCCCGTCCGGGCGCCCCCGGTTCACCGGCCTGGCGGGGGGCGGGAAACGCCGGGTCGCCGGTGTGGGGAGCCGTGGAGGACGCCGGACCGCCCGAGGTACGGGGCGCGGCGCCGTGCCAGGAGGTGGTGCGTACGCCGTAGGGGTCGGCGATCTGCCCCGGCGGGACGGCGGCACCACCGGACGAGGCGGGGTCACCGACGCCCTCGTCGCCCCAGGGGCCACCGGACGCGGCATCGGGGTCGGGGTTGCCCGGGTGTGTCTCCCGGCCGGGAACGGTGGCGAAGCCGGACCGCCTGCTCCCCGGCCCGGGCCAGGGCCCGGCGTCCTGTGTCGTCGCGCCGGTCTCGACGCCCCGGGCTGGCCCCGCCCCGCCGGGTCCGGTGCCCGGGCCGTCTGCGTCGTCGTACGGGGTGCCGGGACCGGTGGCGTAGCCCGGGTGTCCGCCCGGCGTGCCGGGGTCGCCGGACCGCGAGGCGTCGTCGGGGGCGGGGCGGGCGCCCGGCAGCGCCGCGCGGCCGTTCTGGACCTCCTGGACGCGGGCGGCGGCCCTGGCTCCCGCGCGGTAGGCGGCGATCGCACCGGCGCGCGCGGCACGGGCGTCCCCGGCGGCGTCGAGCGACGCGGGCGCGAGCCCGGCGGGGCCTGCGCCCGGCCCCGGAGCCCCGGGCGCCGGGAGCCCGCCGACGCCGCGCGCCTCGATGGCGGCCCGCCGGGCGGCCTCGGGGTCGGCGTCACCGGGGCCGTAGACGCCGGTCCGGGGGGCGCCGTCACCGGGGCCGAAGGTCCCGTCCGGGTCGACGGCGGTGCCCGGCTCCTCGTCGGGCGGCGGGGGCACCGGGTCGTACCCGCACAGCGCCTCCTCCGCCGCCCCGACCGCCAGGCCGGTCAGCATGACCCGCCCGTCGTCGCAGACGAGCACGGTGCGCGCGGTGATGTTGCGGTGCACCCAGCCGTACGAGTGCAGCACCCGCAGCGCCAGGAGGACGTCGGAGGCCACCTCGGCCGCCCGGTACGGCGTCAGGGTCTGTTCGGCGAGCAGCGCGGCCAGCGGCCTCGCGGCCACCAGCTCGCTGACGATCCACAGCGAACCGCCCTCGGCGAAGACGTCGAAGACCTGGTCCAGGCGCGGATGGTCGGGCACCGCGGCCGCGGCCTGCGCGGCCTCGACGGCACGCCGTACCACCGGATCGGCCGGCCGCCTGGGGCCGCCGCCCGCGGCCGGGGTCCGCCTGCCGGGGTGCCGGGCGCCGGCGTCCCGGGCCGTGAAGCCGTCGGGCAGACCGTCCGCGTCGAGCACCTCGGCCTCGACGACCTCCGGCAACGGGATCTGGCGGACCAGGACTTCCTGACCGCTGTAGGTGTCGAAGGCCCGGGTCTCGGTGAGTTCGTACTCGTCGGACGGCGGCAGGGGCAGGCGGTAGCGGTCGGCGAGCACCCGTCCCGCGTAGTCGTCCACGTCGCCACCCCCGGCAGCCGTCGGTCAATTCCGTTCGTCCGGCGGGCCGTTCCGGCTGCGTACGGTCCGCAACCACTCACGATACGTGCCGGAGGCAACCCGCAATGAGCTGATGCCAGATATCGCGCGGCTCAAACCCGGGCCCGTGGGGCCCGGGCCGGAGAGCCCGCCCCCGGACCCGCCCGCTCAGGACTTGGGTTCGAAGGTCTTCGACAGCGTCCGCCAGGTGTCCCGGCGCAGATCGTCGCCCCAGTCGGCGGCCTTCGCGGTGTACATGAGCGCGTAGCCCTGGTGGTCGTTGACGACGAAGCCCCGGTCCACGGTGCGGTACTTGGTGCCGCCGTCGGTGTAGGTGAACTCCCAGTCGGCCGCGTTCCAGCCCCGGTAGCCCACCTTCTCTATGCGGATCTTCTGGTAGTTCGAGCGGACCATGTACCGCTCCTGCTTCTTCCAGTCCGCGACGGGGTCGTCCTTGGGAGTGGAGGTCCAGGCCACCAGCAGCTTCTGCCCGCGGGGGCCGGTGAACCGGTCGCCCGAGGAGCCCGTGGTGCTGAACTTCCAGCCCTCGGGCAGACCGATGCGGTAGCCCTGGTCGCCCTTGTGGGTGGCGGCCACGTCCTCGTCGTCGGACTTCCCGGCGTCGTCCGGCTCGCCGTCGCCCTCGCCGGACGCGCTCGCCCCGGCGTCCGGGGCGCCGGACGCGTCCTCGCTCGTCGCCGGGCCGGAGGCGGAGGAACCGTCGGTGCCGGTGCCGCTCTCCCCGTCCCGCTTGGTGTCGCCGCTCGCACCGGCGGAGGCCACGGGCTTGCCGCCGCTGCCGCCCTCGGCGCCCTGGTCGTCGTCGCCGCCGAGCGTGAGCGCCAGCACGGTGCCGAGCACGGCCAGCGCCACGACGACCGCGATGATGATCAGCGTCCGGCGCGGCACCACGTCGGTGAGCGGGGCCCGGGGAACGGGCCGGGCGGGCAGGTCCGGCGGCGGCACGACGGGCCAGCCGGAACTCCGCGTTCCACCGGCCGCGTTCGCCGCACCGGTCCCCGAACCGGCCGTTCCGGCGGCGCCACCGCCACCGTGACGCGTGCCCGCGCCCGGTCCCGAGGCCGATCCCGCCCTCGGCGCGGGCGGGGCGGGGGCCGTACCGGCGGACCCGTGGGCGCCGGTCGCGCCCGCGGCTCCCCCGGCTGTCCGGCCGCCGTCGTCCGGCTTGGTCCGCGAGGCGGCGGCGGCACCGGCCGCACCGGCCCCGACGGCCGCCTTGCGCACGGAACGCAGCGCTCCCCGAAGCTTCTCCCCGGCCTCCTCGCCGAGCCTGCCGCCGGACCCCTGGGCACCGCCGCGGCGCCTGCGCCCGTCCGGCTGCGGGGGCAGTGGCACCACCTTGGTGGCATCGACCGGTTCGGCCCCGGCCGCCTGCTCCGGGGCGTGGATGACCTTGTTGAGCATGGCGCGGGCGCCCGCGTCGTCGAGCCGCTGGTCGGGGTCCTTGGTGAGCAGCCCGTAGATGACGTCCCGGAGCGGGCCCGCGTTCTTCGGCTCCTCCAGGTTCTCCGTCATCACCGCGGTGAGCGTCGCGATCGCCGAGCCCCGGTCGTAGGGCGGGGTGCCCTCGACGGCGGCGTACAGCAGTCCGCCCAGCGACCACAGGTCGGCGGCCGGGCCGGGCTTGTGGCCGCGGGCGCGCTCGGGCGAGATGTAGGAGGGGGCACCGACGAGCATGCCGGTGGAGGTGATGGAGGGGTCGCCCTCGACCTGGGCGATGCCGAAGTCGGTGAGCACGACCCGGCCGTCCTCGGCGATCAGTACGTTCGACGGCTTCACGTCGCGGTGCAGGATGCCCTCGCGGTGCGCGGAGCGCAGCACGTCCAGGACGGCGAGGCCGACCTCGGCGGCGCGCCTGGGCTCCAGCAGACCGTCCTCACGGATGGCCTCGGCGAGCGACTTGCCCTCGACGAGTTCCATCACGATCCACGGCCGGTCGTCCTCCTCGACCACGTCGTACACCGTGACGGCGCTGTTGTTGCGGATCCGCGCGATCGCCTTCGCCTCGCGCAGCGTGCGCGTGATCAGGCGCCGCTTCTCCTCCTCGTCGATGTTCCCCGGGAACCGCAGCTCCTTGACGGCGACCGTGCGTCCGAGGGTCTCGTCCTCGGCGCGCCACACCGTCCCCATGCCGCCGCGGCCGAGCACGTCTCCCAGCCGGTACCGCCCGGCGAGGAGACGTGCGCTCTTGTCCGTACGGGATGTCCCCGCCCGCTCCGCCTCCGACATGCGTCCCCTCATGCAACCCGCCCTGACAGAGCCTTCATTGTCCCTCACCCGACAAGTGCTCTACGCCCAGGGTGCCCGGAGGGTTCCCTTCCCCCCTCCTCACCGCGCCACGATGTCCGGCGCCCCCAGCCGGGCCGCGTCGGCCGTCAGGTCGTCCGGCTGGCGCTGGGACTCCCGCTCGGCCTCGACCCGCTTCTCGTAGTGCTCGATCTCCCGCTCGACCTGGCCCTTGTCCCAGCCCAGCACCGGCGCCATCAGCTCGGCGGCCTCGCGGGCGCAGCGCGTCCCCCGGTCGAAGGTCTCGATGGAGATGCGGGTGCGCCGGGTGAGGACGTCGTCCAGGTGCCGCGCGCCCTCGTGCGAGGCGGCGTAGACGACTTCGGCGCGCAGGTAGTCGTCGGCGCCGGTGAGCGGCTCGCCCAGGGTGGGGTCGGCGGCGACGAGTTCGAGCAGTTCCTCCGTCAACGCGCCGTACCGGTTGAGCAGGTGCTCGACGCGCACGACGTGCAGGCCGGTGCGCGCGGCGATCCGGGCCCGCGCGTTCCACAGCGCGTGGTAGCCCTCGGCGCCCAGCAGCGGGGTCTCCTCGGTGACGCAGTCGGCGACCCGCAGGTCGAGCCCGTGCACGGCCTCGTCCACGGCGTCCTTGGCCATCACCCGGTACGTCGTGTACTTGCCGCCCGCCACGACCACCAGGCCGGGCACCGGGTGGGCGACGGTGTGCTCGCGCGACAGCTTGCTGGTGGCGTCCGACTCGCCGGCCAGCAGTGGACGCAGACCGGCGTACACGCCCTCGACGTCGTCGCGCGTGAGGGGCACCGACAGCACCGAGTTGACGTGTTGCAGCAGGTAGTCGATGTCGGCGCTGGACGCGGCCGGGTGGGCCTTGTCCAGGTCCCAGTCGGTGTCCGTGGTGCCGATGATCCAGTGCCGGCCCCAGGGGATGACGAACAGCACGGACTTCTCGGTGCGCAGGATCAGGCCGGTGCTGGAGTGGATACGGTCCTTGGGCACGACCAGGTGGATGCCCTTGGAGGCCCGCACGTGGAACTGGCCGCGCTCGCCCACCATCGCCTGGGTGTCGTCGGTCCACACCCCGGTCGCGTTCACCACCTGTTTGGCGCGGACCTCGTACTCGCCACCCGCCTCGACGTCCTGCACCCGCGCGCCGACCACCCGTTCGCCCTCGCGCAGGAAGGAGGTGACCCGGGCGCGGTTGGCGACCTTGGCGCCGTACGCGGCCGCGGTGCGCACCAGCGTGGCCACGAAGCGGGCGTCGTCCATCTGGGCGTCGTAGTACTGCAGCGCGCCGACCAGTGCGTCCTTCTTCAGGGCGGGTGCCACGCGCAGGGCGTGACGGCGGCTCAGGTGCCGGTGCAGCGGCAGGCCCCGGCCGTGGCCGCGGGCCATGGACATGGCGTCGTAGAGCGCCACGCCGGAGCCCGCGTACAGCCGCTCCCACCCCTTGTGCTGCAGCGGGTACAGGAACGGCACCGGCTTCACCAGATGCGGCGCGAGCCGTTCGAGCAGCAGGCCGCGCTCCTTCAGCGCCTCCCGCACGAGCACGAAGTCGAGCATCTCCAGATAGCGCAGGCCGCCGTGGATCAGCTTGCTGGACCTGCTGGAGGTGCCCGAGGCCCAGTCCCTGGCCTCGACCAGGCCGACGGACAGGCCGCGCGTCACGGCGTCGAGCGCGGTACCCGCACCGACCACACCGGCGCCCACCACCAGTACGTCAAGCTCGCGCTCGGCCATGGCCGCGAGCGACTCGGCGCGCTGCGCCGGCCCAAGGGTCGCTGTCCTCACTGCTGCCTCCCGCTGTCGGTCGAGCCGGCCGCACCCGTCGGGCCGCCCGGTTCCTGGTACCCACCATGCCCGGATTCTGACCGGCCCGCCCGACATCGGCAGCCGGAGGCCCCGGCCTGTGGACAACTTCCCCATGGGCCCGCACCGGCCCGCCCCGCCCCGTCGACACTCGCCGAATCTCCGCAGATCAATACCGCAAATCGGTCATATTTACTCCTAGTCTGACGTTGTGCTCGCCCGTCCTGTCCACCGGGCTTGCGCACCTGTCCCGCTTCGGCTACTGGGAAGGACGGCCCACGCCATGCCCGCAGATCTCGCCGTCATCGGACTCGGCCCGTACGGCCTGCCCCTGGCCCAGGCCGCCGTCGCCGCCGGCATCCCCACCCTCGGCTACCGCACCGGACCCGAGGCCGACCCGCTCACCCCCGCCGAGGTGCGCCGGATGCTCGCCACGGGCTTCCGCACCCCGACCGGACCGGCCGAGCTGGGCCGCGTCCGCACCGCCGTCATCTGCGCGCCCACCCCGCCGGGCGCGGACGGCGGCCTGGACCTCACCCAGGTGGAGGCAGCGGCCCGTACCCTGGCCGCGCACATGCGCCCGCACACCACGGTGATCCTGGAGTCCCCGGTGCGGCCCGGGACGACGGAGGAGTTCCTGCGCCCGCTCCTGGAGCAGGGCTCCGGGCTGCGCGCCGGCCGCGACTTCCACCTCGCCTACTCCCCCAGCCGCGTGGACCCCGGCAACCGCGACTTCACCCCGGCCAACACCCCGAAGGTCATCGGCGGCCTCACCCCCGCCTGCACCGAGTCGGCCGCCGCCTTCTACAGCCGCCTCACCGACAAGGTGGTCCGCGCGCGCGGGCCGCGGGAGGCGGAGACGGTCCAGCTCCTGGAGACCAACTTCCGGCACGTGAACATCGCCCTGGTCAATGAGATGGCGGTGCTCTGCGACGACCTCGGCGTCGACCTCTGGGACGTCCTGCGCTGCGCGGAGACCAAGCCGTTCGGCTTCCAGGCCTTCCGCCCGGGCCCCGGCGTCGGCGGCCACTCCGTCGCCCAGGACCTGACCGGCCGGGCCCCGCACAGCCTGCGCATGGTGGAGCTGGCCCAGCAGGTCAACTCCCAGATGCCCCGCTACGTCGTCCAGCGCGCCGCCGCCCTGCTCAACGAGCACGGCAAGTCCGCGCGCGGCGCCCGGATCCTCCTGCTCGGCGTCACCTACAAGGCCGACCTCGCCGACCAGCAGGCCACCCCGGCCGAGGAGATCGCGACCCGCCTGATGTCGATGGGCGCCGCCGTGAGCTACCACGACCCCCACATCCCGTCCTGGAAGGTCGCCGGCCGCCCCGTCCCCCGCGCCGACTCCCTCTACGAGGCCGCCGCCGACGCCGACCTCACGATCCTCCTCCAGCAGCACCGCACGTACGACCTCCAGGGCCTGTCGGTCAAGGCCCAGCTCCTCCTGGACACACGGGGCGCCACACCCACGGGGGCGGCGCACCGGTTGTGAGCCGGGGGCGCACGGGGGTGACTGTGCCACGGAGCTGGTGGTGAGAGGGCGGCTGCGCCGGTACGGTGAGGAGCGGATGATGCCCGTCGCAGGGGCTTGCGGCCGGGTACGGGTGTCCACCCCTACTTCTCTTAGGGGTGGCCGCTCACTTCCCGTAGATCCGCAGGATCCACCTCCTCCGGAACTTCACCATCCGCAGACGGATCCGGTCCCAGCGGGTGGGCTTGCGGTGACGGCCCATGGCGCGCCCCCTTCCACGAGGCCGCCATCAGCCCGGTAGGCGGTCCGTCTGGAATTCGGGCAGGGCCCCGAGGAGCGGGGTCCGGAACGGTTCCTTGGAAGGGGGCGCCCCAGAGAACGGGGTCGCCGAGCAGGGACATTACCGATCCGGCACAGCCCTCCACCGCGTATTCGCCCCGAACACCACCGCACGCCCCCGCGCCGCGTCACGCGCCCCCTCAAGAACCCCCGAGCACGCGAAAGGGGCCGGTCACCCACCAGGTGACCGGCCCCTTCACATGCCGTAAGGACTACCGCCGGTGCTGCGAGTCCGCGACCGTGACCTCGACGCGCTGGAACTCCTTCAGCTCGCTGTAGCCGGTGGTGGCCATGGCGCGGCGCAGGGCGCCGAAGAAGTTCATCGAGCCGTCGGGGTTGCGGGACGGGCCGGTGAGGATCTCCTCGATGGTGCCGACCGTGCCGAGGTCGACCTTCTTGCCGCGCGGCAGCTCCTCGTTGACGGCCTCCATGCCCCAGTGGTTGCCCCTGCCCGGCGCGTCGGTGGCGCGGGCCAGCGGGGAGCCCATCATCACGGAGTCGGCGCCGCAGGCGATGGCCTTGGGCAGGTCGCCGGACCAGCCGACGCCGCCGTCGGCGATGACGTGCACGTACCGGCCGCCGGACTCGTCCATGTAGTCCCGGCGGGCCGCCGCCACGTCGGCGACCGCGGTGGCCATGGGCACCTGGATGCCGAGCACGTTGCGCGTGGTGTGGGCGGCGCCGCCGCCGAAGCCGACGAGGACGCCCGCCGCGCCGGTGCGCATCAGGTGCAGGGCGGCGGTGTAGGTGGCGCAGCCGCCGACGATCACCGGGACGTCGAGCTCGTAGATGAACTGCTTCAGGTTCAGCGGCTCGTGCGAGCCGGAGACGTGCTCCGCGGAGACGGTGGTGCCGCGGATGACGAAGATGTCGACGCCCGCGTCGACGACGGCCTTGGAGAACTGGGCGGTGCGCTGCGGGGAGAGCGCGGCGGCGGTGACCACGCCCGAGTCGCGCACCTCCTTGATGCGCTGCCCGATCAGCTCCTCCTTGATGGGAGCCGCGTAGATCTCCTGGAGGCGGCGGGTCGCGTTGTCGGTGTCCAGCTCGGCGATCTCGTCGAGCAGCGGCTGCGGGTCCTCGTGCCGGGTCCAGAGCCCTTCCAGGTTGAGGACGCCGAGGCCGCCCAGCTCGCCGATGCGGATGGCGGTGGCCGGGGAGACGACCGAGTCCATGGGAGCGGCCAGGAACGGCAGCTCGAAGCGGTAGGCGTCGATCTGCCAGGCGATCGAGACCTCCTTCGGGTCCCGCGTACGGCGGCTGGGGACGACGGCGATGTCGTCGAAGGCGTACGCCCGGCGGCCGCGCTTGCCGCGCCCGATCTCGATCTCAGTCACGTCTGTGGCCTTTCCCTGATGCGTTGCAGCGCCTTCCAGTATCCCCGACGGGCTCGCCGGGGCACCGCAGAGGGCGGCCCCGGATGGTCCGGAGCCGCCCTCGGGAGGCTGCTGCCTGGGTGCTTACTTGCTGCGGCTGTAGTTCGGCGCCTCGACCGTCATCTGGATGTCGTGCGGGTGGCTCTCCTTGAGGCCCGCGGAGGTGATCCGGACGAAGCGGCCCTTGGACTCCATCTCCTCGATGGTGGCGGCGCCCACGTAGCCCATGGTCTGGCGCAGGCCGCCGACGAGCTGGTGCAGGACGTTGGCCAGCGGACCCCGGTAGGGGACCTGGCCCTCGATGCCCTCGGGCACGAGCTTGTCGTCGGAGGCGACCTCGGCCTGGAAGTACCGGTCCTTCGAGTACGACCGGCCCTGGCCGCGGGACTGCATGGCGCCCAGCGATCCCATGCCGCGGTACGACTTGAACTGCTTGCCGTTGATGAACTGCAGCTCGCCCGGCGACTCCTCGCAGCCCGCCAGGAGGCTGCCCAGCATCACGGTGTCGGCGCCGGCGGCCAGCGCCTTGCCGATGTCGCCGGAGTACTGGAGGCCGCCGTCGCCGATCAGGGGCACCCCGGCGGCGCGGGCGGCGAGGGAGGCCTCGTAGATCGCGGTGACCTGCGGGACGCCGATGCCGGCGACCACGCGGGTGGTGCAGATGGAGCCGGGGCCGACGCCGACCTTGATGCCGTCCACGCCCGCGTCGATCAGCGCCTGGGCGCCGTCACGGGTGGCGACGTTGCCGCCGACGACGTCGATGCCGACGCTCGACTTGATCTTCGACATCCAGCTCAGCGCGTTGCTGTTGTGGCCGTGCGAGGTGTCGACGACGAGGAAGTCCACCCCGGCCTCGGCGAGGGCCTGGGCGCGGTCGAGCGCCTCGGGGCTGGCACCCACGGCGGCGCCGACGAGCAGGCGGCCCTTCCCGTCCTTCGCGGCGTGCGGGTACTGCTCGGCCTTCACGAAGTCCTTGACCGTGATCAGGCCCTTGAGGACGCCGTCGCCGTCGACCAGCGGCAGCTTCTCGATCTTGTGCCGGCGCAGCAGCTCCATGGCGTCCACGCCGGAGATGCCGACCTGGCCGGTGACCAGCGGCATCGGCGTCATGACCTCGCGCACCTGCCGGGTGCGGTCGGTCTCGAAGGCCATGTCGCGGTTGGTGACGATGCCGAGCAGCTTGCCCGCGCCGTCGGTGACCGGGACGCCGCTGATGCGGAACTTGGCGCACAGGGCGTCGGCCTCGCCGAGGGTGGCGTCCGGGTGGATGGTGATGGGGTTGGCCACCATGCCCGACTCGGAGCGCTTCACCAGGTCGACCTGGTTGGCCTGGTCCTCGATGGACAGGTTGCGGTGCAGGACGCCGACGCCGCCCTGGCGGGCCATGGAAATGGCCATCCGGGACTCGGTCACCTTGTCCATGGCCGCGGAGAGCAGCGGGATGTTGACCCGCACGTTGCGGGAGATGCGAGACGAGGTGTCGACCGCGTTCGGAAGCACCGCGGAGGCGCCCGGCAGCAGCAGCACGTCGTCGTAGGTCAGCCCGAGTGTCGCGAATTTCTCGGGCACTCCGTCGACGTTGGCAGTCATGACACCTTCCCCAAATGGCCTTGCTCGGTGCGGATGTCCATGCTAACGGGAAGTGGACGTGGGTCATTCCACGATCAAGGAAGCATGCGACCTTCGTGCTTTTGTACGAGGCGGACCGCAGCGTGGACGACGGCGCGAACCGCCCGAACTACTGCTCCGCCAGCGCCCGCAGCCGGCTCAGCGCCCGGTGCTGGGCGACCCGGACCGCCCCTGGTGACATTCCCAACATCTGTCCGGTCTCCTCGGCCGTGAGCCCGACCGCGATGCGCAGCAGGAGCAGCTCGCGCTGGTTCTCCGGCAGGTTGGCCAGCAGTTTCTTGGCCCAGGCGGCGTCGCTGTTGAGCAGTGCCCGCTCCTCGGGACCCAGCGAGTCGTCCGGCCGCTCGGGCATCTCGTCGGACGGGACGGCCGTGGAGCCGGGGTGGCGCATCGCGGCGCGCTGGAGGTCGGCGACCTTGTGGGCGGCGATGGCGAAGACGAACGCCTCGAAGGGACGTCCGGTGTCCTTGTAGCGGGGCAGCGCGAGCAGTACCGCGACGCAGACCTCCTGGGCGAGGTCCTCGACGAAGTGCCGGGCGTCGCCGGGCAGCCGGGACAGCCGCGTGCGGCAGTAGCGCAACGCCAGGGGGTGGACATGGGCGAGCAGGTCGTGCGTGGCCTGCTCGTCCCCGTCTACGGCGCGGTGGACGAGCCCACCGACCGTCCCCTGGTCCGGGGGCGCCTCGTCGTCACGCATCGGTCCATGGTGCCTTGCGGCCGTCCGATCCGTGGCTCCGTGCCCGTTGTTGTGCACCGAAGCGTTATGAGCAGGTGCGCCGGAACTCATCCCCTGCGCCCTCCCCTTCCGCTCGACCGACTCGTCCCCGAGGAACTCCACACCTCAAGGATGCGTCATCCGCGGCGAAACGAGCAGCGGGCATCCGGCGGGTCGCCTTGTCACCCCCGCTCACCTCGCGATAAGCGGGGAGCGTCACACCCCCGACGGGCCTCGTCGGCCTCCACCGCACGGGGTGCCCCCTAGGAGGTGTCGTTTGGATCCTGCCTGCGGTCGCGGGGTCTGGGGTCAGCAACAAGGCACCGTTGCCCGGAGCCGGCCTGATCCAAACGACACCCCCTAGCGAACCAAACCCCACCGGAAGCCGAGCGCCACCGCGTGCGCCCGGTCCGAGGCGCCGAGCTTTTTGAAGAGCCGACGGGCATGGGTCTTGACGGTGTCCTCGGAGAGGAACAGCTCACGGCCGATCTCCGCGTTGGAACGGCCGTGGCTCATGCCCTCGAGCACCTGGATCTCACGCGCGGTGAGCGTGGGCGCGGCACCCATCTCGGCCGAGCGCAGCCGGCGCGGGGCGAGCCGCCAGGTCGGGTCGGCGAGGGCCTGGGTGACGGTGGCGCGCAGTTCGGCGCGCGAGGCGTCCTTGTGCAGGTAGCCACGGGCACCGGCGGCGACCGCGAGGGCCACGCCGTCCAGGTCCTCGGCGACGGTGAGCATGATGATGCGCGCGCCGGGGTCGGCGGACAGCAGCCGCCGGACGGTCTCGACGCCGCCCAGACCGGGCATGCGCACGTCCATCAGAATGAGGTCCGAGCGGTCGGCTCCCCAGCGGCGGAGGACTTCCTCGCCGTTGGCGGCCGTCGTCACGCGCTCGACGCCGGGCACGGTCGCGACCGCGCGGCGGAGCGCCTCTCGGGCAAGCGGGGAGTCGTCGCAGACGAGGACGGAAGTCATGGCCGTCCTCCGCAGCTGATGCGCGTCACGTTGAGCCTCCAGGCTGGTACGAAATCGTCACCTGTGCGGTCGACCGTCCCGGACGCCCGCCCGAGCACTTGTTCCTTCAACCGCCTCCGCACTCTCAACGATGGTCACTCGAAAGAGTTACGGGGCTGTGTGTCGTCTTCGGCACTCTACGTGAGGGGGCGGCCACGCAGCAGACATGCGCGTGGGACCCGCGCCGTTTCATCACAAGCGGTGCCCCATTCAGCCGCTTTTCTTCCACTTCGCTGGTGTCTGCGGCTAGATTCGCAATGAGTCATATTTTCATCTCCTTAGATCGTAGTTGTACGGTCGTGGACACCGTATCCACCCAGAACGGCTACAAGGGGTCACGCAATGGCAGATTTCTCCCGCCTTCCCGGACCGAACGCGGACCTGTGGGACTGGCAGCTCCTGGCTGCGTGCCGCGGGGTGGACAGCTCGCTCTTCTTCCATCCGGAAGGCGAACGCGGTGCGGCACGGAGTGCTCGCGAGAACTCGGCCAAGGAGGTCTGCATGAGGTGCCCGGTCCGCGCCGAGTGCGCGGCGCACGCGCTGGCGGTGCGCGAGCCGTACGGCGTGTGGGGCGGGCTGACCGAGGACGAGCGCGAAGAACTCATGGGACGGGCCCGCAACCGCCTGGTGGCGGCGACGGCATCGGCGTCGGCCGGCGGGGAGGCGGCCGCACCTCACTGAAGGAACGTTTCTCTGGAAGAACGCGACGAAGGCCCCACAAGGACCCCCGCAGGAACCCCCGACGCGGTCAGCGCGCCGCCGGCTGGCGCGCGCCCGCCCGGGCCAGCTCGTCCAGCGTGGCGGTCACGGCCGGCACCTGCGCCAGGTCGGGCAGCGTGAGCGCCACGATCTCCCGCCGCACGGCCGGCTCCAGCTCGACCGTGCGCGCTCCCCTGGGCCGTACGGACTCGACGGCGAGCTGGGGCAGGACGGCCACGCCGAGGCCCGCGCCGACCAGGCCGACCACCGCCGGGTAGTCGTCGGTCGCGAAGTCGATGCGGGGGGTGAATCCGGCGCCCTCGCACACCTCGACCAGCTGGCCGCCGCAGCGCGGGCAGCCCGCGATCCAGGACTCCCGGGCCAGCTCGCCGATCGCCACCGACCCCTCGGTACGGGCCAGCCGGTGCCCCTCGGGAACCAGCGCCACCAGCCGGTCGGTCAGCAGCGGCCGTACGACCAGGTCGTCCCACTCCTCGGCGCCGGCCGCGCCCTCGTAGCGGAAGGCGAGCGCCACGTCGCAGTCACCCTCGCGCAGCAGCTCGACGGACTTCGGCGGCTCGGCCTCCTCCAGGGAGACCCGGGTGCCGGGGTGCGCGGCACGCAGCGCGGCGAGGGCGGTCGGTACGAGGGTGGAGCTGCCGCTGGGGAAGGAGACCAGCCGGACCCGGCCGGCGCGCAGCCCGGCGATCGCGGCGACCTCCTCCTCGGCCGCCGTCAGCCCGGCGATGATCCCGGCGGCGTGCCGCACCAGCGCCTCTCCGGCCTGGGTCAGCCGCATCTCGCGTCCGGTGCGCACCAGCAGCGGAGTGCCGACGGAGGACTCCAGGGCCTTCATCTGCTGGCTGACGGCGGGCTGGGTGCAGCCCAGCTCGCGCCCCGCGGCGGAGAAGGAACCGGTGGATGCCACGGCGCGCAGCACGCGGAGATGACGAGCCTCGATCACACCCCCGAGGATAAGCGACCCTTTGACCGGACGCCGAATAATGCGTCGCCGCTTTGACCGCGCGTGTCCTACCGTTCTCGCATGCACCTTCCCGCCATGAGGCTCCTGTCCGTCAACCTGGGTCGCGCGAAGGCGGTGCCGTACACGGACCAGCCCGAGGGCGTCACCGGCATCGACAAGCGGCCGGCCGACGGTCCCGTGCGGGTCGCGGCGCCCGGGACGGAGGGCTTCGGGGCGAGCGGCCTGGCCGGCGACACCGTCTGCGACACGCGGCACCACGGCGGCGAGGACCAGGCGGTGTACGCGATGGCGCGCGAAGACCTGGACGCCTGGGAGCGCGAGCTGGGCCGTGAGCTGCCGGACGGCTCGTTCGGCGAGAACCTCACCACCACCGGCCTGGACCTCGCCGGTGCCCTCATCGGTGAGCGCTGGCGGGTCGGCCCGGAGCTGCTCCTGGAGGTGACGTCCGGACGCATCCCCTGCCGCACCTTCCAGGGCCACCTGGGTGAACAGCGCTGGGTGAAGCGCTTCACCGAGAAGGGTGCGCCGGGCGCCTACTTCCGCGTCGTCGAGCCCGGTGAGATCCGCGCGGGCGACCCGGTGCGGATCGTGCACCGGCCCGCCCACGAGGTGACGGTGGCCCTGCAGTTCCGCGCGGTGACCACCCAGCGGGAGCTGCTCCCCCGGCTGCTCGCGGCGGGCGACGCGCTACACCCTCAGGCGCTGGCGGCGGCGCGGAAGTACGTGGCGCAGTACGGCGGCTGAGCGAAGCGGACGTGCTCGGTCCGCACCGGTGATCCCGCGCCCTAACCTTGCGCCATGACAACGGCATTGATTACGGGATCGACGGCGGGCCTCGGCGCCGCGTTCGCGCGTCGGCTGGCGGCCGACGGACACAACCTGGTGCTGGTGGCCCGCGACACCAAGCGACTGCGCGAACAGGCCACCGAACTGCACGACCGGCACGGCATCGAGGCGGAGGTGCTCACGGCGGACCTGTCGACGGACGCCGGCATCGACGCGGTGGCCGCCCGGCTGGGGGACCGCAGGAGCCCCGTCGACCTGCTGGTCAACAACGCCGGTTTCGGCAACAAGGGCCGTTTCCTCGACGTGCCCATGGCCGACGAGCTGACCATGCTCAAGGTGCACTGCGAGGCGGTGCTCCGGCTGACCTCGGCGGCGGTGGAGGCGATGCGGGAGCGGGGCCGCGGCGGCGTCGTCAACGTGGCCTCGGTCGCCGCCTTCGTCCCGCGAGGCACCTACGGCGCCTCCAAGGCGTGGGTCGTCCAGTTCACCCAGGGCGTGGCGAAGGACCTGGCCGGCAGCGGGGTGCGCCTGATGGCCCTGGCCCCCGGCTTCGTGCGCACCGAGTTCCACGAGCGCGCCGGCATGGGCACGGACAACATCCCGAACTGGATGTGGCTCGACGCGGACAACGTCGTCGCGGCGGGCCTCGCCGACCTGTCCCGCGGCAAGTCCCTGTCGATCCCCGACCCCCGCTACAAGACCCTGATGGGCGCGGCGAAGCTGGTACCGCGGGGACTGCTGGGCGGGATCACATCGCGAACGGGGCGGAAGTACGGGCCGCAGTAGGAGTGCGAGCCGTTGTCGCCGCTTGCGTGCTCGCCGAGGCTCGTCAGGGGAAGCGCCCCAAGGGGCGCGGGGAAACTGCGCGACCGACCACAACGGCGCCGCACCCGGCAACGAACCCGACGGGGCGGACGCGTCCCCGGCACCGGCGCCACCGAAACAACGGTGCCCGGCCCCCGCAGGGGACCGGGCACCGTTCGCTCAGCTCAGCTCAGCGTGTCGCTCAGTGGGAGTGGCCGTGGCTGTGGCCACCGGCGGCCGGCTCTTCCTCTTCCTTCTTCTCGACGACCAGGGTCTCGGTCGTCAGCAGGAGGGAGGCGATGGAGGCGGCGTTCTCCAGGGCGGAGCGGGTGACCTTCACCGGGTCGATGACGCCGGCCTTGACCAGGTCGCCGTACTCGCCGGTGGCGGCGTTGAAGCCCTGGCCCTTGTCGAGCTCGGCGACCTTGGAGGTGATGACGTAACCCTCCAGGCCGGCGTTCTCGGCGATCCAGCGCAGCGGCTCGACGGCGGCGCGGCGGACGACCGCGACACCGGTGGCCTCGTCGCCGGTCTTGCCGAGGTTGCCCTCGAGGACCTTGACGGCGTGGACCAGCGCGGAGCCACCACCGGAGACGATGCCCTCCTCGACCGCGGCGCGGGTCGCGGAGATGGCGTCCTCCAGACGGTGCTTGCGCTCCTTCAGCTCCACCTCGGTGGCGGCGCCGACCTTGATCACGCACACGCCGCCGGCCAGCTTCGCGAGGCGCTCCTGGAGCTTCTCGCGGTCCCAGTCGGAGTCCGTGGACTCGATCTCGGCCTTGATCTGGTTGATGCGGCCCTCGACCTCGTCGCGCTTGCCGGCACCGTCGACGATCGTGGTGTCGTCCTTGGTGACGGTGATGCGGCGGGCGGTGCCGAGCACGTCCAGACCGACCTGGTCGAGCTTGAGGCCGACCTCCTCGGAGATGACCGTGGCGCCGGTGAGGACGGCCATGTCCTGCAGCATCGCCTTGCGGCGGTCGCCGAAGCCGGGGGCCTTGACGGCCACCGCGTTGAAGGTGCCGCGGATCTTGTTGACGACGAGGGTGGAGAGCGCCTCGCCCTCCAGGTCCTCGGCGATGATCAGCAGCGGCTTGGAGGCGTTGGCCTGGATGACCTTCTCCAGCAGCGGCAGCAGGTCCGCGATGGAGGAGATCTTGCCCTGGTTGATCAGGATGTACGGGTCGTCGAGGACGGCCTCCATGCGCTCCTGGTCCGTCACGAAGTACGGCGACAGGTAGCCCTTGTCGAAGGCCATGCCCTCGGTGAAGTCCAGCTCCAGACCGAAGGTGTTGGACTCCTCGACGGTGATGACACCGTCCTTGCCGACCTTGTCCATCGCCTCGGCGATCAGCTCGCCGACCTGCTGGTCCTGGGCGGACAGCGCGGCCACGGCGGCGATGTCGGACTTCTCGTCGATCGGACGGGCGGTGGCGAGAAGGTCTTCCGACACGGCGGCGACGGCCGCGTCGATGCCCTTCTTCAGCAGCGCCGGGGAGGCACCGGCGGCGACGTTCTTCAGGCCCTCGCGCACGAGCGCCTGGGCGAGCACGGTGGCGGTGGTGGTGCCGTCACCCGCGATGTCGTTGGTCTTGGTCGCCACCTCCTTCACCAGCTGGGCGCCGAGGTTCTCGTACGGGTCCTCGACCTCGACCTCGCGGGCGATGGTGACGCCGTCGTTGGTGATGGTGGGGGCGCCGAACTTCTTGTCGATGACGACGTTGCGGCCCTTGGGGCCGATCGTCACCTTCACGGTGTCGGCGAGCTTGTTGACGCCGCGCTCGAGGGCGCGACGGGCGTCCTCGTCGAACTTCAGGATCTTCGCCATGGGAGCGTGAGCCCTCTTCCGGAAATCTTGGGGTTATACGGCAACTGCGCCCCCGACGCCCGGCTTTTTATGGTCGCGGGAGCCAGGGGCGCAGCTGGAAAGCAAGGTGCTTCGGTGAAGTAAGGAGCTACTTCTACTTCTCGACGATCGCGAGCACGTCGCGGGCCGAGAGGACGAGGTACTCCTCGCCGTTGTACTTCACCTCGGTGCCGCCGTACTTGCTGTAGAGCACGACGTCGCCGACGCTGACGTCGAGCGGAAGACGGTTGCCGTCCTCGAAGCGGCCCGGGCCCACGGCCAGGACGACGCCCTCCTGGGGCTTCTCCTTGGCGGTGTCCGGAATGACCAGGCCCGAAGCCGTGGTCTGCTCTGCGTCGAGCGGCTGGACCACGATGCGGTCCTCGAGCGGCTTGATGGCAACCTTGGAGCTGGCGGTCGTCACGATCCGACCTCCCCCTTCGGAGATCTCACGGGGTTAACTGTCTGAGGTGGCGACCAGGTCGATCCGTCGTCGCGGGTGCCGGACCTGCCCGTCGCTGTGTTGGCACTCTCCGGTGGGGAGTGCCAGACCTGAGACTATGACCGCGATTAGCACTCGGTCAAGCGGAGTGCCAATGCCGGCGGCGCGTCGGCCGGGTTTTCGTGTGAACGCCGGTTGGTTTCGCACCCTGCGTGGGTGTGGGCGTCGCTGCGGGCTGCCGCCCCCAGACCCCCGCTCTTCGGCCTGGACGGCCTCGTCCTCAAGCGCCGGACGGGCTGGATGATGCGGACCGGCCTCAAGGAGGTGAGACGTAGTCCTCCAGATCGCCCACCCTGAGGCCCTGCTCCTCGATCGTCCTCACCAGGCGTTCCGTGCGTGCCGCCAGGTTCGTGGCCGTCGGGTGGTCCGGGTCGACGGCGATGATGTCGCCGGGGTGGAGGCGGTGGTCGCCGCGGGCGTAGGCGAGGGCGCCCTCGGCGTCGAGGGTGGCGCGCCACAGGACCAGGGCCGTGATCCCGCAGTCGGCGGCGGCGCGCAGGGTCGTGGTGTCGTACGTGCCGTGCGGCGGGCGGAAGAGGTGGGCGCGGACGCCGAAGCGCGACCTGAGCTTGGTCTGCTGGCCGCAGATCTCGGCGCGCTGCCCGGCATGCGGCAGGCCGCGCAGGGAGCGGTGGTCGAGGGTGTGGTTCTGCAGGCTCGCGCCGAACAGGCGCAGCCGGGCGAAGTCGCCGTAGGCCGGTCCGGCGACGGTGTCGGTGAGGAACAGGGTGACCGGGAGGCGCCGTTCGCGGACCAGGCCGGCGAAGGCGGGGTCGCGCTCGGCGCTGTCGTCGTAGGTGAGGAAGACGACCGGGTCGTCGGTGCGGACGTGGTCCACGACCGGGGGCAGCCGCCGCCCCTGGTCGGCGTCCTGGGCGGGGTCCCCGGCCGCCGCCGCGTGTTCGGCGGGGGCGGCGAGCCGGTCGCAGGCGGCGAGTGGGAGCAGCAGGGCGGCCAGGGCGGCGCCGGCCGGCCGGAACCGCCCTCGCCTCACAGGTAGTCCTCCAGGCGGGCCACCGCGTACCCGTCGGCGGTGATCCGGTCCAGGAAGCGGCGGACCATGTCGGTCATCGTGCCGTCCCAGTCGTCGGTGCCCCGGAAGTGGGTGAGGACGATGTCGCCGGGGTGCAGGTCCTGGTCCCACTCGCGGTACTCCCAGTGGTCGACGTACACCTCCTCGCTCCAGATCGGCGCGTACTCGATGCCGCAGGACTTGGCGGCGCGCAGGGTGTCGCCGTCGTAGTTGCCGAAGGGCGGGCGGAAGAGGACGGGGCGCTTGCCGTAGCGCTTCTCCATCACGTCCTGCATGCCGCAGATCTCCTGCTTCTGCTCCTCGTAGGAGAGCGCGGGGAGGTAGGGGTGGCTCAGGGTGTGGTTGTTGAGGGTGATGCCGCGGGCCTGCATCTTCTTGAAGTAGCCGTAGTCGTCCTTGATCTCGTCGTCGGTGAGGAAGACGGTGTACGGGATCCTCAGGTCGCTCATCATCTTCAGGAACGCCGGGTCCTTCTCGGCGCCGTCGTCGATGGTGAGGAAGACGACCTTCTCCTTGGTGGGGACCGTGGTGAAGACCGGCGGGAGGTCGTCCTCCTCCTGGCCGTCGACCTCGAAGCCCTCGCGGGCCTTGATCTCCGGCTTCTTCTCAGGCGGCGCGGGGGCCGTGAGCGGGACCTTCTCCAGGCCCCAGCGCTTGGCGGCGGCGACCAGGGCGGCCCGGGCCTCGCGCGCCTTGGCCGCGCCGTCGACCGCGCGGGCGGGGGGAGCCTTCGGGGCCTGCTGGCCGGCGGCGCCCCGCACCCCCTGGCCGTCGCCCTGCGCGCAGCCGGCGGCGAGGGCGGCGACGGCGAGGACGGCGGCGGCACGAGGCGCCCGGGACACGCGACGCGGCGCCCGACTTTTGTCATTTTGTACGACTGCTCGCATGGTGCCGGATCCTCGCAGTCCGGGGCCGTCGAACCCGGCCCGACACCGCGCCGGAGGCACACCATCCACCGACTGGCCCACAATGAGTCGGTGAACGACCTGGACTCCCTCCTCGCCCTGCTCACCCCCGAAGGCCGCGCGCTCCTCGACGAGGTGCGCGACACCGACCCCGCGCGGGAGTTGGCGGTCGCGACCCGGCTGCGGCGCACGCACCCCGCCGAGCTGGTGTCGGCGGCGCTCGGGCAGGCGCGGCTGCGGCAGCGCGCGGTGGCGAAGTTCGGGGCCGAGGACGCCGGACGGATGTTCTTCACGCCCAACGGGGTCGAGCAGTCGACGCGGGCGAGTGTGGCGGCGTACCGGGCGGAGTGCTTCCGGGCGCTCGGGGTGCGGTCCGTGGCCGACCTGTGCTGCGGGATCGGGGGCGACGCGATCGCGTTCGCCCGGGCCGGGATCCGGGTGCTCGCCGTCGACCACGACCCGGTCGCCGTCGCGGCCGCCCGTGCCAACGCCGACGCGCTGGGGCTCGGCGAGCTGATCGAGGTGCGCGAGGCGGACGTGACGGAGGTGGACACGGCCGGGTACGACGCCGTGTTCGTCGACCCCGCCCGGCGCTCCTCCAAACGCGGCCGGATCTTCGATCCGGAGGCCTACTCCCCGCCCCTGTCCTGGGCCGTGTCCGCCGCTCTCGGGGCACCGCGCGGCCTGCTGAAGATCGCGCCCGGCATTCCGCACGAGGCGATCCCCCCGGAGGCGACGGCCGAGTGGGTCTCGGACGGCGGGGACGTCAAGGAGGCCATGCTGTGGTTCGGCCCGGACGTGACGCCGGGGGCGCGGCGGGCGACGCTGCTGCCGGCCGTGGTGGGGATCCACGTGACACCCGGGACCATGCTCCCGGACCCCGAGGTGCGGCCCGTCGGGAGGTACCTCTACGAGCCGGACGGTGCCGTCATCCGCGCCCATCTGGTCGCCGAGGTCGCCGAACAGGTGGGCGGCGGGCTGCTCGACGCCACCATCGCGTACGTCACGGGGGACGCGCTGCTGCCGACGCCGTACGCCACGGCGTACGAGATCACCGACCGGATGCCCTTCAACGTCAAGAAGCTGAAGGCGCTGCTGCGGGAGCGCGGCGTCGGGACGCTGACCGTGAAGAAGCGGGGTTCGGCGGTGGAGCCGGAGGAACTGCGCAGGAAGGTCAGGCCGCAGGGGCCGAACGCCGCGACGGTGTTCCTGACCCGGGTCGCGGGGGCGCCGACGATGCTGATCGGGCATCCGGCGGGTGGGTCGGCGGGTTAGTCGGCCGCCTCCCGGGCGCGGCACAGCAGGAGGGCGCGTTCGCGTTCGTTGCGGGTCAGGGACGCGGCCCGTTCGAACTCGGTGCGGGCCTCGGCCCCGCGGTCCAGGCGGAGCAGGAGGTCGCCGCGGACGCTGGGGAGCAGGTGGTAGTGGCGCAGGGCGGGTTCGGCGGCGAGGGCGTCGACGAGGGCCAGGGCGGGGGCGGGGCCCTCGGCCATGGAGACGGCGACCGCGCGGTTGAGTTCGACGACCGGGGACGGGACGCGGGCCGCGAGCAGGCCGTAGAGGGTGGCGATGCGGGGCCAGTCGGTCTCCTCGTACGTGTAGGCCGTCGCGTGGCAGGCGGCGATCGCGGCCTGGAGGACGTACGGGCCCGGGGTGCCGGAGCCGGTGGTGCCGCGGGCGTGGCCGAGGGCGGTGATGCCGCGGGCGATGAGCGGACGGTTCCAGCGGTGGCGGTTCTGGTCCTTCAGCAGCACCGGCTCGCCGTCCGGGCCGGTGCGGGCGGCGGTGCGGGAGGACTGGAACTCCAGCAGCGCCGTCAGGCCGTGGACCTCGGGTTCCTTCGGCATCAGGGCGGACAGGACGCGGGCCAGGCGCAGGGCGTCCTCGCACAGGGCGGGGCGGAGCCAGTCGTCGCCCGCGGTGGCCGCGTAGCCCTCGTTGAAGATCAGGTAGATGACCTCGAGGACCGAGCCGAGGCGGGCCGCGCGGTCGGGGCCGTACGGCACCTCGAAGGCGATGTTCTTCCTGGCCAGGGTGCGTTTGGCACGCACGATGCGCTGGGCGACCGTCGGTTCGGGGACGAGGCGGGCGCGGGCGATCTCCGGCGTGGTCAGGCCGCCGAGCAGGCGGAGGGTGAGGGCGATGCGGGCCTCGGCGGACAGCACCGGGTGGCAGGCGGTGAAGACCAGCCGGAGCAGGTCGTCGTCGATGTCCTCGGGGTCGGCGGGCTCCTCGGGCGGGGGCGCCGCGGCGGGCAGGTCCCGGCCGATCTCCGCGAGCTTGCGGGCGTAGGTCTCCCGGCGCCGGATCAGGTCGACGGCGCGGCGGCGGGCGGTGGTCATGAGCCAGGCGCCCGGGTTGTCGGGCACGCCGTCCCGGGGCCACTGCTCCAGGGCCGCGACCAGGGCGTCCTGGGTGAGTTCCTCGGCGATGCCGACGTCCCGGACGAGCCGGGCCACGCCGGCGATGACGCGGGGCGACTCCAGCCGGAAGACGGTTTCGAGGGCGGCGGTGGGCTGCGGTTCCACAGCCCACCATGCAACACCCTCGGGGCGCCGGGGCAAAACGGGACTCGGTCCGCCCTCGGTCGGCTCAGCCCTCCATCAGCTCCCGCACCTCGCAGGTCACCGTCCAGTACTCCTCGTGGACCTTCAGGAAGCGCTTGGCCCACTCGACCGCCTCGGCCTGGTCCTTGGCCTGGAGGAGGGAGTAGCCGCCGATGACCTCCTTGGTCTCGGTGAAGGGCTCGTCGGTCACGGAGAGCTGTCCGCCCTCGTAGTGGACGCGGGTGCCCTGGGCGGTGGGGGTCAGACCGGCCGTGTCGAGCAGGACGCCCGCCTTGGTCATCTCCTCCATCAGCTTCTCCATCCGCTGGATCAGCTCGGGGCTGGGGCCGCCGGAAAGGGCGTCGGACTCCTCGATGCGGATCAGCGACAGGTAGCGGGGCATGGTGGCTCCTCGGGTGGTCCGGCGGCCGGGGTTTCTCCCCGGCCTCTCACCCCTGGCGTCGAACGGGCGGCCCGTGGATCGACACCCGGGGCGGGATTCCCCGGGGGATTTCCCCGAGAATTTCCCCGGGACCTTCTCAGCGCAGCGATTCCCACAGGTCAGCGGCGTCCGGCTGGTCGGCCACCACCCGGTTGGGGTCGGAGGGCGCGGGCAGCACCGGCATCGTCAGGGTGCGTACGTCGGCCGCGTCCAGGTCCCCGAGGCTGCGGCCCAGGTTCATCAGCTCGCCCAGCGAGTCCAGGCCGGTGTCGGTGGTGAGGCTGCCGGTGAGGGCGTCGGCGACCTGGTAGAGGCGTGCGGGGTCGGTGAGCAGGTCGGTGGCGGAGATCTGCTGAAGGAGCGCCTTGACGAGCTTGTGCTGGAGTTCTATCCGGGCGAGGTCGCTGCCGCCCGCCAGCCCGTACCGGGTGCGGGCCAGGCCGAGGGCCTCGGTGCCGTCGAGGTGGTGGGTGCCTGCCTCCAGGTGCAGGTGGCTCTTGTCGTCGTCGATGTCGACGTCCGTGGTGACCGTGACCCCGCCGAGCGCGTCGACCAGGTCGGCGAAGCCGGAGAAGTCGACCTCGACGTAGTGGTCCATGCGCACGCCGGTGAGCACCTCGACGGTCTTGACGGCGCAGACCGGCCCGCCCAGTTCGTAGGCCGTGTTGAACATCGCGCCGCTTGCCGCCCTGGTCGTCCCGCCGGACGGCAGCGGGCAGGAGGGCCGCTCGACGAGCGTGTCGCGCGGGATGCTGACGACGGTGGCGGCGGTGCGGCCCGCGTCGAGGTGGACGACCATCGCCGTGTCCGAGCGGGCGCCCCCGCTGTCGCCGCCGCCGAGTTCCCGGTTCTCCTCGCCGCCGCGCGAGTCGGAGCCGAGGACGAGGAGGTTCAGGGCGCCGGTGGGCACCGGGGACGCGGACGGCGAGGCGGAGGGGACGGTGACCGGCCGCGCGGGGCGGCCGTCCCCGAGCGCGCCGTTGATGTCGACGCCGGTGATGTTGCCGTTGAGGTGCCAGTAGGCCCAGCCCGCCGCCCCGGCGCCCAGCAGCAGGGAACCGGCCAGGGCCAGGCCGGCCACCTTCACCCCTGTGCGGCGGCCGCTCCGGCCGTCCCGTCCGCCCCGTGCCGCCATGCGTCAGCCCCCGCCCCGCCCGTCCCGTTCGCGCCCCCAACCGGATGCCCCGCCGGAAGGAACATAAGTCCGAATTATTGAAACTGGAACAGGTGGGTCGGGCTTCTGCGGAAATTCTCAGACTGGCGGCTTATCCCTCCCGGGGCGGCGCCGTACTGCTGCGCACCTCCAGGCTGGTGGCCAGCTCCACGCGGGTCGCCGTCGAGGAGCCGTCGTCCCGCCCGAGGTCCAGGACGAGCCGGGCCGCCGCCTCGGCCATCTCCATCAGCGGCTGCCGTACGGTCGTCAGCGGCGGCCCCACCCAGCGGGCCACCGGCAGGTCGTCGAACCCGACCACGCTCAGGTCGTGCGGGATGCGCAGCCCCAGTTCGCGGGCGGCCTCGTACAGCCCGAGCGCCTGGAGGTCGTTGCCGGCGAAGACGGCGGTCGGCCGGTCCGGGCGGCGCAGCAGTTCCAGGCCCTGGCGGTAGCCGGCCTCGTGGTGGAAGTCGCCGGTCACGATCAGGCCGGGGTCGACCGGCAGCCCCGCCGTCTCCAGGGCCGCCCGGTAGCCGTCGACGCGGGCGCGGCTGCACATCATGCGGGTGGGTCCGCTGATGGCGCCGATGCGGGTGTGTCCGAGGTCGACCAGGTGCCGGGTGGCGGCGAGGCCGCCCTGCCAGTTGGTGGCGCCGATGGACGGCACGTCGGCGCCCGGGTCGCCGGCCGGGTCCATCACCACGAACGGGATGGAGCGGCTGGTGAGCAGGGCCCGCTGGGACTCGTCGAGGCCGGACAGGAC
Source organism: Streptomyces sp. NPDC034099 (assembly GCF_055575415.1). Lineage (NCBI taxonomy): Bacteria > Bacillati > Actinomycetota > Actinomycetes > Kitasatosporales > Streptomycetaceae > Streptomyces > Streptomyces sp. NPDC034099. Next base: position 692,145 of record NZ_JBVISR010000001.1, read on the forward strand.
GAGGATCACGCCGTGCGGGCGGCGGGCGGCGACCTGGTCGGCCCAGGTCCGGCCGGGAGTGAGGCGACCCGCGCTCTCGGAGAGCACGACGCTGAGCCCGGTGTCTCTGGCCACGTTCTCCACGCCCCGGATGACCTCCATCGCCCAGGCGCTCTCCAGCTCGTGGAAGACCAGGTCGATCAGGGGCGAGCGGGTCGACTCGGCACGCCTGCGCCGGTAGCCGTGGACGCGGAGCAGTTCCTCGACGCGGGCCCGGGTCGAGGGGGCGACGTCGGCGCGCCCGTTGAGCACCTTCGAAACAGTCGGCGCCGACACACCGGCCTCACGCGCGATCTCGGCGAGGGTCGCGGTCTGGGCGGACCGCTTTTGCGTCCGGGTTCCAGCGGGCTGCGGGGATGTCATGGCGGCGATCGTAACCCCATGAGGCCACCTGACGAAGGGGTCGGCGAACCGACGGCCATCGGAACATTCGGCGCGGATGCCGAATCATTCGGTCCGGCCGTCGCCGCCCTCGACGGACTCGACCGACTCGAACCGCCAACGGTGCACCGCCCGCGCCACCAGACCGCCGTCCGGTTCGGGCAGCTCCGGGAGTTCGGCGTCGTACGCGGCGTCCCACCAGGTGATGACGAGGACGCGGTCCTGCGGGGCGCGCAGGGTCTCCCGGCGCAGCGGCCGCAGCGGCAGCTCCTGGCGCCGCGCCCAGGCCAGCAGCTCCCCGCCCCGGCCGGGCACGGCCCGCGCCTCCCACATCAGCGCGACGGTCACGAGTACAAGTTCTCCTTGCTCACTTCGTGGACGTGATCGTGGCCGTGGTGGCCGTGCGTGTGGCCCCGTCCCGGCACGTGCGGATCGGTCACCGGGAGGGAGGAGTCCGCCGAGAGGTCCCAGTCGGAGGCGGCCCGGTTCCGGGCGACCATCTCGGCGCCGAGCGCGGCGACCATCGCGCCGTTGTCCGTGCACAGCTTGGGACGCGGCACCCGCAGCCGGATACCGGCCGCCTCGCAGCGCTCCTGGGCCAGCGCCCGCAGCCGGGAGTTGGCGGCCACGCCGCCGCCGATCATCAGATGGTCGACGCCCTCGTCCTTGCAGGCCCGCACGGCCTTGCGGGTCAGCACGTCCACGACCGCCTCCTGGAAGGAGGCCGACACGTCGCGCACCGGCACCTCCTCCCCCGCCGCCCGCTTCGCCTCGATCCAGCGGGCCACGGCCGTCTTGAGACCGGAGAAGGAGAAGTCGTACGCCGGGTCGCGCGGGCCGGTCAGACCGCGCGGGAAGGCGATCGCGGCCGGGTCGCCCTCGCGCGCGTACCGGTCGATGACCGGGCCGCCCGGGAAGCCCAGGTTCAGCACGCGGGCGATCTTGTCGAAGGCCTCGCCGGCCGCGTCGTCGATGGTGGCGCCCAGCGGGCGGACGTCGGACGTGATGTCCGTGGACAGGAGCAGGGAGGAGTGCCCGCCGGAGACCAGCAGCGCCATCGTCGGCTCGGGCAGCGCACCGTGTTCGAGCTGGTCGACGCAGATGTGCGAGGCGAGGTGGTTGACGCCGTACAGCGGCTTGCCGAGCGCGTAGGCGTACGCCTTGGCCGCCGAGACGCCGACCAGCAGGGCTCCCGCGAGGCCGGGTCCGGCGGTGACGGCGATGCCGTCGAGGTCGCGGGCGCTCACCCCCGCCTCCTTGAGGGCGCGCTCGATGGTCGGCACCATCGCCTCCAGGTGGGCGCGGCTCGCCACCTCCGGCACGACGCCGCCGAAGCGGGCGTGCTCGTCGACGCTGGACGCGACGGCGTCGGCCAGCAGGGTGGTGCCGCGCACGACACCGACGCCGGTCTCGTCGCAGGAGGTCTCGATCCCCAGCACGAGAGGCTCGTCGCGTGAGTCAGCCATGGTTCTCGGTTCCTCGTTCGGTTCCCGGTACGGAGGTGGACGGGTCGGTCAGGCGCATCACCAGGGCGTCCACGTTCCCCGGCTGGTAGTAGCCGCGTCTGAAGCCGATGGGCTCGAAGCCGAAGCGCTCGTAGAGGCGCTGGGCGCGGGTGTTGTCCACACGGCACTCGAGGAGCACCTCGGTGCACTCGAAGTCGGTCGCCGCGCGGAGCAGCTCGGTCAGCAGCCGCGCCCCGAGGCCGGTGCCCCAGTGGTCGCGGGCGACGGCGATGGTCTGCACGTCGGCCTGCTCCCCGGAGGTGACCAGGCCCGCGTAGCCGACGACGTGGCCCTCCTCCTCGGCGACGAGGTAGCGCCGGGTCGCCCCGGGCCCGCGCGCGTGCGCCAGCTCGGACCAGAACATCCCGCGCGACCAGGCGTCCTCCGGGAACAGCTCCCGCTCCATGCGCAGCACGGGGTCGATGTCCCACCAGCGCATCTCGCGCAGTGCGGCGGACGCGGACTCGGCAGTGGCTGGCTCGGTCACTTCGGGGTGACCACCTTGTAGTTCTTGGGGACCTGGGCGTCGGGCCGGCGCAGGTACAGCGGCCGGGGCGCGGGCAGCTCCTCCCCCGCCGCCAGCTTCTCGGCGGCCAGCCGGGCCAGGGCGGCGGCGGACACGTGCTCCGGCTCGTGCGCCCGGGGGAAGGTGTCCGGGTACAGCAGCGCGCCCGCGCCGACGGCCGGGAGCCCGGCCACCTGCTCCGCGAAGTCGGCGGGCCGGTCGACGGCCGGGTCGGTGAGCCGGGTGCGGGAGTCGGCGTACCGCGCCCAGTAGACCTCTTTGCGGCGGGCGTCGGTCGCCACCACGAAGGGGCCCTCCAGGTCGGCGGCGAAGGCGAGGCCGTCCAGCGTGCACACGCCGTGCACGGGCACGCCGAGCGCGAGCCCGAAGGCGTCCGCGGTCATCAGGCCGACGCGCAGCCCCGTGTACGGGCCGGGACCGGTACCGGCGACGATGCCGGTGACGGCGTCGAGCCGCAGGCCGGCCTCCGCGAGCACCCGGTCGACGGCGGGCAGCAGCAGCTCACCGTGCCGACGGGCGTCGACCTGGCTCGACGAGGCGATGACGTCCGTACCGTCGTGCAGCGCGACGGTGACGGCGGGCGTGGCGGTATCCAGAGCGAGCAAGAGCACGCAAACAGCCTACGGCGCCGCGCGGCCCGCGTCGGACGCCCTGTGGACAACCCGGGTGCGCTCGACCGGCGCGACCCGGCCGCTCCGTGTCGCGCGCCGCGTTCACCCGGTCACGTACTGCTACCGTCGCCCGGGGGTACGGCACGCAGGACGCACGAGTACGACGACGAGGTGGTCGCCAGTGGCAAGCAGCAGCGCCGGTATCGTCACCGGCCTCACCACGGCGGCCCTCGTGACCATCGGCGTCCTCGCCCACCAGGCGTCCGTCAGCGTCCCGGACGACCTCGGCCGGACCCGTGCGACCAGCAGCCCCGCCCCGGGCCCCGCCAAGGCGCCGCGCGACCGGCGGCACCCCGACGCCCTGCCCGCGCTGTCCGGAACGGGTGAACGGGTGGTGTACTCGGTGGACGACGACCGCGTGTGGCTGGTCGGCCCCGGGAACAAGGTGCGGCGCACCTTCGAGGTCACGCCCAGCTCGGTCGATCCAACCCCGGGCGCGTACACGGTCACGTCCCGCTCCAACCGGATCACCGGGTCCGACGGCATCCCGGTCGAGCACGTGGTGCGCTTCGCCGGCGCCCAGGGCGTGGCCATCGGGTTCAGCGCGGCGGTCGACGGCTCGACGGCCCGTCCCGACCCGGACCGGCCCACCGGCGGCATCCGCGAGTCGCGCGCGGACGGCGACGCGATGTGGAGGTTCGCGACGATCGGGCGTCAGGTCGTCGTCGTCCCCTGACGACGCGCGGGCGCGCGAGGCCGGTGGGGCGAGCGGCTCCCGCGGGTCTCAGGCGGCCTCGCGGTGGTCGCGGTGGCCCTGCTGGTCGCGGACCGGTCGGTGCGCCTCGGGCTCGGGGGCGCGCGGCGGCGTCGAGACCGCCGTCGCGGCGGCGCAGGAGGCGAGCAGGTCCCGCATCGACACCCCGGCGGGCACGGACGGCCGGGGCCCGGGGCGGCCCTGCGGCTGGGCCTGGGACGTGGACGACATGGACGCCTCCTGAAGCTCGGGGGCGGGCGCAGTAAGGCATGCCTAACTACGAACTGAGTACCATGTGACCACGCGCGAGTCCCCGAGCGCAATCTTTTGCCGACGACCTGTCGGAAAATCCCGCGGGAGGCGCCCCGCCGGGCGGCTCAGCCGGCGAGGACGCTCACGTCCGCCGTGGCCCAACGCTCGCCGAGGCCGGTCACCGTCACGTGCCGCACCTCGTCGGTGGTGTCGCCGACGGCCCGGTCGATGCGGACCCGCAGCCGGTCCTCGGTCAGCTCCTCGACCTTGCCCTCGCCCCACTCGACCACGATCACCGAGTCGGACAGGGAGACGTCGAGGTCGAGGTCCTCCATCTCGTCCAGGCCGCCGGACAGCCGGTAGGCGTCCACGTGGACGAGCGGCGGACCGTCGCCGAGCGGCGGGTGCACACGGGCGATCACGAAGGTCGGGGAGGTCACGGCACCCCGCACGTCGAGGCCCTCGCCGAGCCCCCGGGTCAGCGTCGTCTTGCCCGCGCCCAGCTCCCCGCTGAGCATGACCAGGTCACCGGCGCGCAGCAGCCCGGCGAGCCTGCGGCCCAGGTCCCGCATCTGCTCGGGCGAGGTGACGGTGATCTCGACGCCGGGGGACGCGACGCCGGGGGACGGGGCGGAGGAGGGACCGGTGGGCTCAGCCGGGCCCCGCGCTGCTGCTGGTGCTTCCATAGCCGTCCACGGTAACCGCTGCCGGCACGGCGCCCGCGCGGGCGAGCAGGTCGGCGAGGCGGTCGGTGACCAGCTCGGGGTGTTCCAGCATCACCAGGTGCCCCGCGTCCGGGACGAGCACCAGCTCGGCGTCCGGCAGCAGACCGGCGATCGCCTCGCTGTGCTCGCTCGGCGTCACCAGGTCCCGCACCCCGGCCAGGACCAGGACCGGGAGCCCGGCGAAGTGGGCGAGCGCCTCGGTCTTGTCGTGGTCGTTGAAGGCCGGGTAGTACTCGGCGACGACGTCGATCGGCGTCGACTCGATCATCCGCTCGGCGAACCGGGCCACGGCCGGGTCCACGTCCCGGGACGCGAACGAGTACCGCTTGATGATCCCGGCGAACAGGTCCGCCGTCGCCCGCCGTCCCCGCTCCACCAGCTCGGCCCGCTGCCCCAGCGCCTTGAGCACGCCCGGCAGCACCCGCCGCACCGCGTTGACGCCGGCCACCGGAAGCCCGAAGTTGACCTCGCCGAGCCGCCCGGACGACGTACCGACGAGGGCGACGGCGACGACGCGCTCGCTGATCAGGTCGGGGAAGGCGTCGGCCAGCGCCATCACGGTCATGCCGCCCATGGAGTGCCCGACCAGCACGATCGGGCCCTCGGGTGCGGCCGCGTCGATGACGGCCTTCAGGTCGCGGCCCAGCTCGTCGATGCTGACCGGCCGGTCGTCCCGCGTCTGGGCGACGCCCCGCCCGGACCGGCCGTGGCTGCGCTGGTCCCAGTAGACGGTGCGGACGACTCCCCTGAGGGCCGCCCGCTGGAAGTGCCAGGAGTCCTGGTTGAGGCAGTAGCCGTGACTGAAGACGACGGTGACGGGCGCGGGCGCCTTGCGGCCGAACAGCCGCCTGCGGCGCGGGGCGCGGTCGGCCTCGGTCTCCGGGTCGGGGTCGTCGACCTCGTAGTACAGCTCGGTGCCGTCCTCGGCGTACGCCCTGCCGGGGGTGCCGCGCAGTCCGCCGTACGGGCCCGCCGAGTCGAGGGCGAGGCGGGCCTTGCGGCGCATCCCGCGGCCGACGGTGAGCCGTTCTATCGCCACGCCGGCCGCGGCCCCCGCCGCGACCACGCCTATCGCGACCCCGGCGATGCCGGTCGCCCGGCGCCAGCCGCCCGCGGCGGCCTCGGTGGCGGCCTCCGTGGCGGAGGCGACGGCCGCCGCGACGGCCTCCCCGCTGCTCTCGCTCACGTAACCGCTCCTCTTCCACCGGGTTCGCCGGTTCACCGGGCCGCTGTGCGCCTACCCGCTGCCGATCGCTGTTTCACCTGGACGCGCGTCGCCGCGGACCGGTCACTCGTTGACGTAGACGCGCGGGACGCGGCTTCCGATCCGGGTGACGATCTCGTACGCGATGGTGCCCGCCGCCTGGGCCCAGTCCTCGGCGGTGGGCTCGCCGCGGTCGCCGGGCCCGAACAGCACCGCCTCGGCGCCCGGCTCGGGCCGGTCGCCGCCCAGGTCGACGACGAACTGGTCCATCGCGATCCGCCCCGCGACCGTGCGCCACTTGCCGTCGACCAGGACGGGACCGGTGGAGGAGGCGTGGCGCGGGACGCCGTCCGCGTAGCCGAGCGGGACGAGGCCGAGGGTGGTCTCGCCGGGGGTGGTGTAGTGGTGCCCGTAGCTGACGCCGTGGTCGCCGGGGACCTGCTTGACCAGGGCCAGCGAGGCGGCCAGCGTCATCACGGGGCGCAGTCCGAAGTCGGCCGGGGTGCCGATCTCGGGGCTGGGCGAGACGCCGTACATCGCGATGCCAGGCCGTACGAGGTCGAAGTGGGCGTCGGGGAGGGTGAGGGTGGCCGGCGAGTTGGCGATGTGCCGCACCTCGGGGCGCAGGCCCTGCCCTTCGGCGTACGCCGTCATCTCCCGGAAGCGGGTGAGCTGCGCGGCGATGGAGGGGTGGCCGGGCTCGTCGGCGCAGGCGAAGTGGGACCAGAGCCCGGTGACCCGCAGCAGCCCCTCCCCCTCGGCGCGCAGGGCGGCGCCGACCAGCTCCTCCCAGTCCTCGCCGGGCTGGCAGCCGTTGCGGCCGAGCCCGGTGTCGGCCTTGAGCTGCACGCGTGCGGGCACCCCGGCCGCCCGTGCCGCATCGACGACCTCCTCCATGGCCCACATTCCGCTGACGGACACGTCGAGGCGGGCCTCGACGGCCTCGCGCCAGGGCCCGCCGGGCGTCCAGAGCCAGCACATGACGCGTACGTCGTCCGGCAGTCCGGCCTCCGCGGTCCGCAGGGCGAGGGCCTCCTGCGGGGTGGCGGTACCGAGCCAGGTCGCGCCCGCCTGGACGGCGGCGCGGGCGCAGGGGATGGCGCCGTGGCCGTAGGCGTCCGCCTTGACGACGGCCATGAGGGCCGCGCCGGGGGCCCGTTCGCGCAGGGCGCGGACGTTGGCCCGCAGGGCGGCCAGGTCGATCTCGGCCCGGGCGCGCAGTACCGCGTCCCGCCGAGCAGCTGTCTCACTCATCGTGCCCCCTAGTCTCTCAGAGCACCCGGCCGCCTCCGCCCCGCAGTGGTTAGGGTGCCGGGCATGAGCATCATCGGGGTCGGGATCGACGTGGCCGAGGTCGAGCGGTTCGGGGCGTCGCTGGAGCGCACACCGGCCCTTGCGGCGCGGCTCTTCCTGGAGAGCGAGTTGCTGCTGCCGGGCGGCGGGCGCCGGGGCGTCGCCTCGCTCGCCGCCCGCTTCGCGGCGAAGGAGGCGCTGGCCAAGGCGCTGGGCGCGCCGGCGGGGCTGCTGTGGACGGACGCCGAGGTGTACGTCGAGGACAGCGGGCAGCCGCGGCTGCGGGTCTCGGGGACGGTGGCGGCGCGGGCGGCGGAGCTGGGCGTGGCGTCGTGGCACGTCTCGCTGAGCCACGACGCGGGGATCGCGTCGGCGGTGGTGATCGCGGAGGGCTAGGAGGTGTCGCCCGGATCAGGTCGGCTCCGGGCGACGGCGCCCTGGTGCCGACCCGAGTGGGGGCGATGAGGGTCCTGCCCGCGCGAGCGCGGTCGAGCAGGGGCCGACGGGAAGGCCGCGGCGGCTCGTCGGTGCCGAGAGCGGGCGAGCCGGTGCGTCCACGGGCGTGGCGGGGGCGAAGAGAGACGGCGACGGCCCGGCCCGGGGTCCCGGACGCGGAAGAGGGACGGCGGCAGCCCGGCCCGGGGCTCCGACGCCAAAGAAGGGCTGGCGACGGCCCGGTCGGGGCGTTCCGGACCCGCGCCCGCGGCGTGAACCGGCGTACGGCCCCCGGCCCCAGCCCCCGGCGCCCGCCGCGCGGTCAGTCGCCGGTCGGGCGGACCCGGATGTGCATGCGCTCGCCCTGTGCTCCGTACAGGGCGATCCACTCGACGGGCTGGTCCCCGGCGTTGGCGATGCCGTGCGGGACGCGGGTGTCGAACTCCGCCGTCTCCCCCGCCGTCAGGACCAGGTCGTGCTCGCCGAGGGCGAGGAGCAGGCGGCCGGAGAGGATGTAGAGCCACTCGTGGCCCTCGTGCGACCCCTGATCGGGCCGGGGCGTCCACTCGGTCCGCGGGGTGGCCGGGGCGGGGAGGATCTGCTTGTAGGCGTGCAGGCCGTCGTTCGGGTTCCGGGTGAGCGGGACCCACGTCTGTCCGTGCCGGGTGAAGGGCCGGGGATGGACGCGGGGGTCGCCGGTGCGCGAGCCGACGAGTTCGTCCAGGGGCAGCCGGTGCGCCCGGGCCAGCGGCAGCAGGTGCCGCAGTCCCGGCTCGCGCTGCCCCGACTCCAGCCGGGACAGGGTGCTCACGGAGACGCCGGTGACGGCGGCGAGCTGGGCCAGCGTCAGTCCGCGGGCCTGCCGGATGGCGCGCAGGCGGGCCCCGAGCGAGGTCATCACCTGTGTCGTCTCGTCGTCACCGCCGCTCATGGGTCCACTGTCCCCCATCGCGGATTCCGGGGAGCGGCGGGCCGTGCGTGTTCCCGGCGTACGGGGAAGACTCGACGGCATGCGGACTGCGTACAGCGTGGAAACGGTCAGGAACGCCGAACGGGAGCTGATGGTCCGGCTGCCGGAGGGGGCGCTGATGCAACGGGCCGCGGCGGGACTGGCCGCCGCCTGCGCCCAGGTGCTGGTCCGGGTGGCCGGGCGGGTCTACGGCAGCCGGGTGGTGCTGCTGGTCGGCAGCGGCGACAACGGCGGCGACGCCCTGTACGCCGGCGCGCGGCTGGCCCGGCGGGGCGCGGGCGTGACGGCGGTGCTGCTCGCGCCGGACCGGGCGCACGGCGGCGGCCTGGCGGCGCTGCGGCGGGCCGGCGGGCGGGTCGTGGAGGGCGGGGCCTCCGGTGCCGCCGGGGAGTCCATCGCGCGGGCCGACCTGGTCCTGGACGGCATCGTAGGGATCGGCGGCAAGGGCGGGCTGCGGGAGGCGGCGGTGCCGCTGGCGGACGCGGCCGCGCGGTCCCGGGCCGCCGTCGTCGCCGTCGACCTGCCGAGCGGGGTCGACGCGGACACGGGTCAGGTGCGGGGGGACGCGGTCCGCGCCGACCTGACGGTGGCGTTCGGGACGCACAAGCCGGGGCTGCTGATCGATCCGGCGCGGGAGTACGCGGGTGCGGTGCGGCTGGTGGACATCGGCCTGCCGCTGCCCGCCGAGGCGGCCGAACTGGAGGCGTTGCAGCACGCGGACGTGGCACGTCTGCTGCCGGTTCCGGCGGCCGAGAGCGACAAGTACCGGCGCGGGGTCGTGGGCATCGCCGCCGGCTCGGCCCGCTACCCCGGCGCGGCCGTGCTCGCCGTCGCGGGCGCCCTGCGGGCCGGGGCCGGGGCGGTGCGGTACGTCGGCCCGGCCGGGGACGCGGTGATCGCCCGTTTCCCGGAGACGCTCGTGTCCGACCAGGGGCCGAAGCGGGCGGGGCGGGTGCAGGCGTGGGTGGTCGGACCGGGCGCCGGTGACGACGCGGCGACGGTGGCGGAGGTACTCGCGGCAGAGGTGCCGGTGCTGATCGACGCGGACGGCCTGCGGCTTGCCGACGCGGACGCGGTACGGGCGCGCAGCGCACCGACGCTGATGACCCCGCACGCCGGGGAGGCGGCGGCGCTGCTCGGGGTGGGCCGGGAGGAGGTCGAGGAGTCGCGGCTGGCCTCGGTGCGCGAACTGGCGGCGCGGTACGGCGCGACGGTGCTGCTGAAGGGCTCGACGACCCTGGTGGCCAGTGCGAAGGGCGGCCCCGTCCGGGTCAACGCGACGGGGACCTCGTGGCTCGCCACGGCCGGCAGCGGGGATGTGCTGTCCGGCCTGGCGGGGTCACTGCTCGCGGCGGGCCTGTCGGCGCTGGACGCGGGGACCGTGGGCGCGTACCTGCACGGCCTGGCGGGCCGCTTCGCGACGGAGGGGGCACCGGCGGGGGCGCACGACGTGGCCGAGGCGATCCCGCGGGCCTGGCGGGATGTACGGGGAGTGCGGGAGGACTGAACCGGGGTCCGGGCGCGGGCCTCCCCAGTACGGTGATCACATGACCCCCGCACCGGACCCGGCCCCGCCCCTCACGGACCTCGACTCGCTCCCCAGGGCCGAGTTCGGCTTTCCCGGGCCCCTGCGCGACCGGCTCGTCGCGGCCGTCCTCGACGGTTCGAAGACCTCCACGACCGGCCTCGTCGCCGACTACGCGCACGAGGGCGAGCCGCTGCCGCGGGCCGGGCGCCGCGAGGTGGTCGTCGACTCGCGCGAACTCCCCGTCGCCGTCATCGAGGTGACGGAGGTACGCGTCGTCCCGCTCGCCGACGTGGACCTCGCCCACGCGGTCGACGAGGGCGAGGGGTACACCGGCGTGGCCGAGTGGCGTGCGGGCCACGAGCGGTTCTGGCACGGCGAGGAGATGCGCGCGGCGCTGGACGACCCGGAGTTCACGGTGGACGACACGACACCGACCGTCCTGGAACGCTTCCGGGTCGTCACCGTGCTGCCCGCCACCGGGCGCTGAGGAACCGTCGCGGTTCTACTCCACCGTCACCGACTTCGCCAGGTTCCGCGGCTGGTCCACCTCGTTGCCCCGCGCCGTGGCCAGTTCGCAGGCGAAGACCTGCAACGGCACCGTGGTCACCAGGGGTTGCAGCAGGGTCGGGGTGGCCGGCACCCGGACGAGGTGGTCGGCGTAGGGGACGACCGCCTCGTCGCCCTCCTCGGCGATGACGATGGTGCGGGCGCCGCGGGCGCGGATCTCCTGGATATTGGACACGATCTTGTCGTGCAGGATCGACCGGCCGCGCGGGGACGGCACCACGACCACGACCGGCAGGTCCTCCTCGATCAGCGCGATCGGCCCGTGCTTCAGCTCGCCCGCCGCGAAGCCCTCGGCGTGCATGTACGCCAACTCCTTGAGCTTGAGGGCGCCCTCGAGGGCGACGGGGTGGCCGACGTGCCGGCCCAGGAAGAGCACCGTCTTCTTGTGGGCGAGCGAGCGCGCCAGTTCCCGTACGGGGTCCATGGTCCCCAGGACCCGTGCGACCGCGTCGGAGATGCCGGACAGGTCGCGGACGACGTCGCCGATCTCGTCGCCGTACTTCGTGCCGCGCACCTGGCCCAGGTACAGGGCGACCAGGTAGCAGGCCACGAGCTGGGTGAGGAAGGCCTTGGTGGAGGCGACGGCGACCTCGGGGCCCGCGTGGGTGTAGAGCACGGCGTCGGACTCGCGGGGGATCGTCGAGCCGTTGGTGTTGCAGATGGCGAGGACCCTGGCGCCCTGTTCGCGGGCGTGGCGCAGGGCCATGAGGGTGTCCATGGTCTCGCCCGACTGGGAGATCGCGACGACCAGGGTCCGCTGGTCGAGGATGGGGTCGCGGTAGCGGAACTCGCTGGCCAGCTCCACCTCGCAGGGGATCCGCGTCCAGTGCTCGATGGCGTACTTGGCGATCAGTCCGGCGTGGAAGGCCGTACCGCAGGCGACGACGACGACCTTGTCCACCTCCCGGAGCACCCCGGCGGGGATGCGCACCTCGTCCAGGCTCAGCGTGCCGGAGCCGTCGATGCGGCCGAGGAGGGTGTCGGCGACGGCCTTCGGCTGCTCGGCGATCTCCTTGAGCATGAAGGAGGCGTAGCCGGCCTTCTCGGCGGCCGAGGCGTCCCAGTCGACGTGGTAGGACCGGACGTCGGCCGGGGTGCCGTCGAAGGCGGTGACGCTGACGCCCTCGTCCCGGCGCAGTTCGACGACCTGGTCCTGGCCCAGCTCGACGGCGTCCCGGGTGTGGGCGATGAAGGCCGCGACGTCCGAGGCCAGGAAGTACTCGCCCTCCCCCACGCCCACCACGAGCGGCGAGTTGCGGCGCGCGCCCACCACCACGTCCGGCGCGTCGGCGTGCACCGCGACCAGCGTGAACGCGCCCTCCAGCCGCCGGCACACCAGCCGCATCGCCTCGGCGAGGTCGGCGCAGGACGAGTACTCCTCGGCGAGCAGGTGGGCGACGACCTCGGTGTCGGTCTCCGAACCCAAGGCGTGGCCGCGCTCCGCCAACTCGGCCCGCAGCGGCGCGAAGTTCTCGATGATGCCATTGTGGACCACGGCCACCCGGCCCGCGTTGTCGAGGTGCGGGTGGGCGTTGGCGTCGGTGGGTCCGCCGTGGGTGGCCCAGCGGGTGTGGCCGATGCCGGTGGCGGCGGACGGCAGCGGGTGTTCGGACAGTTCCTTGTCGAGGTTGACGAGCTTGCCGGCCCGCTTGGCGGTGGCGAGGCCGCCGTCGGCGAGCACGGCGACGCCCGCCGAGTCGTACCCCCGGTATTCGAGCCGCTTCAGTCCGGCCATCACGACGTCGAGTGCCGACTGAGGCCCTACGTATCCCACGATTCCGCACATACGCGGCAGCCTACGAGCAAGATCGGTGATGAAGCGATCCCGAAGCGGCCGTTCTGTGCCCGAAATCGGAAATTCCCACCGGGGTACGAACGCCGTCCGCGCCCCCGGGGGTCAGCCGAGCTTGGCGACCTGCGCGTCGACGACCTCGGCGGGGACCTTGAATTCCGCGCCGGTCATCATCGAGGAGAGGTTGACGGCGCTGAAGGTGGCGAGGGTGGCGCCCTTGCGGACCACGACGACCTTCATGAGCCCGGGCGTCTCCTTGCCGACGTTCACGCGGAGGTCGACGGCGACGGCCTCGTCCCCACCCTCGGGGGCCGTGGCCGTGGCGACCTTCACGATCTTCATCTTGTCGCTGCCCGCCGTCGCGAGGAACCCGCCGGCGCACTTGTCGGCCGCCGCGCCCAGGTCCTTCAGCGCCTGCTCGGCACCGCCGTCCGAGTAGGAGGCGAGGTTCAGCATGATCTTGTCGACGCTGACGTCGATCATGTCCTGGCCGTCCGGGCCCTTGCTCTCGGAGGGCGCCTCCGTCTGGCCCTGCCAGGAGCGCTTCACGCTCGCCGCCGGGTCGCCCTGGGCCACTGCGGACTGGGCGAGGGCGAGCGGCAGACAGGCCTCGTCGTCGGTCGAGACCTGGCCCTTCGCCACGTCGTCCTTCGCCGGCACCTTGGTGGTGACCTCGCCGTTCTTGACGTCGGCCTGGACGAGGGCGACCTTCTCCAGGTCCGCGGCGGTCAGCGCCTTGCCCGCCGGGGCGGACTCGCCGGAGTCGCCCGCCGGGGCGGACTGCTCCGCCTTGGCCTTGCCGTCACCGGCCGCGCCGTCGTCGTCGGACGACCCGCCGCAGGCGGTGACGAGCAGGGCGAGGGCGGCGGCGGAGGCCGCGAGGGCGGTACGGCGGACAGCGATGGAACTCACTTCGGCACTCTTTCGTCGGGATGCGGGTGGACCCAAAGGGCCAGGTGATGTCGGATTGCGCCGGATTCTGTCGAGTTACATCGAGACAGAGGTTTGAATCCGGTCGACTTTGCCCGCACCTTACCTACGGCAATCGCACGTACGATCGAAATCAGTCGGCCGAGACCCGACTGTGATCTCACCCGGGCGTGACACACCCCACCTGCCGCCCCGTTCGTACTCCGTTAACAATGGACTGTGATCTCTCCGGTCCCCTCGATACCCCGGAGCGCCCACCGGCATCGGCCGGAGGCGACTCCCTACGTCGACCTCACCCGCTCCGAGTGGAGCGCGCTGCGCGACAAGACGCCGCAGCCGCTGACCGCCGAGGAGGTCGAGAAGCTGCGCGGCCTCGGCGACGTCATCGACCTCGACGAGGTGCGGGACATCTACCTCCCGCTGTCCCGGCTCCTCAACCTCTACGTCGGCGCCACCGACGGTCTGCGCGGCGCGCTCAACACCTTCCTCGGCGAGCAGGGCTCCCAGTCCGGCACCCCCTTCGTCATAGGGGTCGCCGGTTCGGTCGCGGTCGGCAAGTCCACCGTCGCCCGTCTGCTCCAGGCGCTGCTCTCCCGCTGGCCCGAGCACCCGCGCGTGGAGCTGGTCACCACCGACGGCTTCCTGCTGCCGACGCGCGAGCTGGAGGCACGGGGTCTGATGTCGCGGAAGGGTTTCCCCGAGTCGTACGACCGCCGGGCGCTGACCCGGTTCGTCGCCGACATCAAGGCGGGCAAGGCGGAGGTGACCGCCCCGGTCTACTCCCACCTGATCTACGACATCGTCCCGGACCAGCGGCTCGTGGTCCGCCGCCCCGACATCCTGATCGTCGAGGGCCTGAACGTGCTCCAGCCCGCGCTGCCCGGCAAGGACGGCCGCACCAGGGTCGGACTCGCCGACTACTTCGACTTCAGCGTGTACGTCGACGCGCGCACCGAGGACATCGAGCGCTGGTACCTCAACCGCTTCCGCAAGCTGCGCGCGACCGCCTTCCAGAACCCGTCCTCGTACTTCCGCAAGTACACGCAGGTGTCGGAGGAGGAGGCCCTCGACTACGCCCGCACCACCTGGCGCACCATCAACAAGCCCAACCTGGTGGAGAACGTGGCCCCCACCCGGGGCCGGGCCACCCTGGTGCTGCGCAAGGGCCCCGACCACAAGGTGCAGCGCCTGAGCCTGCGCAAGCTGTGAGGCGGGGGTGCATGCGGGCCGGGCGGCGCGTGCGGGACGGGCGGCGCGTGCGGGACGGGCGGCGCGATAGAAATACCGGATGCTGCATCTGCGCCTGATCACCCCGGCCGACCGCACCGACGAGGTGGTCCGCCTGATCGACCGTACGGTCGGCACCACCCATCTCGTCGTCCTGCCGGGCGCCGCCCGCGAACCGGAGGGCGACGTCGTCATGTGCGACGTGGCCCGCGAGGCCGGTGACGAACTCATCAACGGCCTGCGCGCGTTGGGCATCGACAGCTGCGGCGCCATCACCGCCGAGAACATCGACCTGTCGCTGTCCGAGCGCGCCGACCAGGCGGAGCGGGACGCGCCCGGCGAGGCCGCCGACGCGGTGCTGTGGGAGCAGTTGGAGGAGGCGACGCACGAGGAGTCGACGCTCTCCATCACCTACGTCGCCTTCATCACGCTCGCCACGATGATCGCGGCCTGCGGTGTCGTCCTCGACAACGCCATCCTGATCGTGGGCGCGATGGCGGTCGGCCCGGAGTTCGGCCCGCTGGCCGGCATCTGCACGGCGATCGTCCAGCGGGCCCCGCGGCTCGCCCTGCGCTCGGCCATCGCCCTGCTGGTGGGCTTCGCCGTGGCGATGGCGGTGACGGTGGGCTTCAGCTGGATCATGACCGAGTTCGGCCAGTTCAGCGAGGGCAAGCTGGAGGGCGACCGCCCCAACACCGGCTTCGTCTACGCCCCCGACGCCTTCTCGTTCGTGGTGGCGGTCCTGGCCGGCATCGCGGGCACGCTGTCCCTCACCTCGGCGAAGTCCGGCGCCCTGGTGGGCGTCGCCATCTCGGTCACCACGGTCCCGGCGGCCGCCAACGCCGCCGTCGCCCTGAGCTTCGGCGACACCAACCAGACGGTGGGCTCCACCGAACAACTCCTGCTCAACCTGGCAGGCATCGTGGTAGCCGGAACCTTGACCCTGCTGGCCCAGAAGGCACTGTGGTCAACCCAGCGCAACCGACTGACCAAACCAGACAACACCGGGTGAGGATCCCTGCCTGAGGGGCGCGGGGCTCTGCTGATGTGCGGCTCCGCCGCGCGGGCGCGACCAGCCACAACGAACCCGCGGCCCGCAACACACAGAACCCCCACCCCGAACCCGGCCCCAAAAACTAACCGAGCGCGGACTTCACCGAATCCGCCAACCGCCCCGCTACAGACCGAGCCTGCTCAATATCGGCAGCCTCCACCATCACCCGCACCAGGGGCTCGGTCCCGGAGGGACGCAGCAGCACCCGCCCGGTGCTCCCCAGCTCCCGCTCCGCCTCGGACACCGCCGCGGCCAGCTCGGCAGAGGTGCTCACCCGCGACTTGTCCACGTCCGGCACGTTCACCAGCACCTGCGGCAGCCGCTCCATCACGGACGCGAGGTCCCGCAGCGTACGGCCGGTCTGCGCGACCCGCGCCGCCAGCATCAGGCCGGTCAGCGTGCCGTCACCCGTCGTGGCGTGGTCGAGGATGATGACGTGCCCGGACTGCTCGCCACCGAGGGCGTAGCCGTGCTCCTTCATCGCCTCCAGCACGTACCGGTCGCCGACGCCGGTCTGCACGAACTGGATGCCCTCGCGCTCCATGGCTAGCTTGAAGCCCAGGTTGGACATGACGGTGGCGACGACGGTGTCCGAGCGCAGCGCCTCCCGCTCCCGCATCGCGAGCGCGAGCACGGCGAGGATCTGGTCGCCGTCGACCTCCGCACCGGTGTGGTCCACGGCCAGGCAGCGGTCGGCGTCGCCGTCGTGGGCGATGCCGAGGTCGGCGCCGTGCTCGACGACGGCGGCCTTGAGCAGGTCGAGGTGGGTGGAGCCGCAGCCGTCGTTGATGTTGAGGCCGTCGGGCACCGCGCCGATGGTGACCAGTTCGGCACCGGCCCGCGCGAACGCCTCCGGGGAGACCCGGGAGGCCGCGCCGTGCGCCTCGTCGAGAACGATCTTCAGTCCGTCGAGGCGGTTGGGGAGCACGCCGACGAGGTGGGCGACGTACTGGTCGAGCCCCTGGTCGTAGTCCCGGACGCGGCCGACACCGGCGCCGGTCGGGCGGTCCCAGGGGGCGCCGGTGCGGTGCTCGGCGTAGACGGACTCGATGCGGTCCTCCAGCTCGTCGGCGAGCTTGTGGCCGCCGCGGGCGAAGAACTTGATGCCGTTGTCGGGCATGGCGTTGTGGCTGGCGGACAGCATCACGCCGAGGTCGGCGCCGAGCGCGCCGGTCAGGTGGGCCACCGCGGGCGTCGGCAGCACGCCGACCCGCAGCACGTCCACGCCGGCACTGGCCAGGCCCGCGACCACCGCGGCCTCCAGGAACTCCCCGGAGGCGCGTGGGTCCCGGCCGACCACCGCGGTCGCCCGGTGCCCGGCGAAGGTGCCCGCCTCGGCCAGTACGTGCGCCGCGGCGACGGAGAGGCCCAGCGCCAGCTCGGCCGTCAGATCCGCGTTGGCGACACCGCGCACGCCGTCCGTGCCGAAGAGTCGTCCCACTTGTCCTCCTGAGGAAACGTCAGTTCCGGAGCGGCTGCCGATGAGTGCGGCCCACGCAGTCGGCTCCCGAACGCCCGGGCGTACAGCGCCCGACCAACGATCACATAAGCCTTAGAACGTCTTGTGCCGTTATACGCCCAACGGCGGGGATAAACGAACGCCCCGGCAGCACAGTGGCGTGCCGCCGGGGCGTTCGGAGTACAGCCGGTACCAGCAGGTACGACTTAGCGCTTGCTGTACTGCGGAGCCTTGCGGGCCTTCTTCAGACCGGCCTTCTTCCGCTCGACCGCGCGGTCGTCGCGGCGCAGGAAGCCGGCCTTCTTGAGGGCGCCGCGGTTGTTGTCCACGTCGGCCTCGTTCAGGGCGCGGGCGACACCGAGACGGAGCGCGCCGGCCTGGCCGGAGACGCCGCCACCCGCGATGCGGGCGATGACGTCGTAACGACCGTCGAGCTCGAGCACCTTGAAGGGCTCGTTGACTTCCTGCTGGTGCACCTTGTTCGGGAAGTAGTCCTCAAGGGTGCGACCGTTGATCTTCCACTTGCCGGTGCCCGGAACGATCCGGACACGGGCGATGGCGTTCTTGCGGCGGCCCAGGCCGGCGGCCGGCTGGGGCTCGCCGAACGCGGAGGCCATGGACTCCGAGGTGTACTCGCCCTCGACGGGGACCTCGGACTCGGTGGTGTAGCTGTCGATGTCGATCTCTTCGAGCGGCTGCTCGGCAGTGGTCTCGGCCACGATGCTCCTCAGATTCTCTTCAGTCTTAGGGGGTGGCCGGACTTACTGCGCGACCTGGGTGATCTCGAACGGCTGCGGCTGCTGCGCGCCGTGCGGGTGCTGGTCACCCTTGTAGACCTTCAGCTTCGAGAGCATCTGACGGCCCAGGGAGTTCTTCGGGAGCATGCCCTTGACGGCCTTCTCGATGGCCTTCTCCGGGTTCTTGTCGAGCAGCTCGTCGTAGCGCACGGAGCGCAGGCCGCCCGGGTAGCCGGAGTGGCGGTACGCCATCTTCTGGGTCCGCTTGTTGCCGGAGAGGTGCACCTTGTCGGCGTTGATGATGATGACGAAGTCACCGGTGTCGACGTGGGGCGCGTAGATCGGCTTGTGCTTGCCGCGCAGGATGGAGGCCGTAGTGGAGGCCAGACGCCCCAGGACGACGTCCTGAGCGTCGATGACGTGCCACTGGCGCGTCACATCGCCGGGCTTGGGGCTGTACGTACGCACGGTTCGTAGCCTTCGCTTCTTCAGTGAGTGGTCCTGACATTGGTCACCGAAGACGATCACGACAGCCCTGACCGCACCGCGGTGACGCATACCGCGTGCAGGTCGCTGGTCATCGGTCCCGGTGGACCGGTGTAAGGGCCCCTCACGTGAGAATGAGCAAGCCAATACACATACGACTGTGCAGAATACCCGGGCCCCTGCGGCCGGGTCAAAACGGGGCCGCGGGGGCACGCTCCGGCTCCGGCGCCCGCCCCTGCGGGACCCGGTCGCCCGGCAGGCCCGGACCGGTCCGGGCCTGCCGGGCGACCGTCACCGCCAGCACGCACAGCGTGAACGCGTCCCGGAAGGCCCGCCGCCGCTCCCCCTCCAGCCAGGGCCAGGTCAGGCCGGGTACCTGGGGCACCAGGGCGATCCAGAACCACACCCCGCGGGCCACCGATCCACCGTACGGCAGCCCGGCGAGCAGCAGCGGCAGGGCGACCAGGAGGTAGTGGTCGTAGGACGGCCGGGAGACGAGGAACGCCGACAGCATCAGCCCCGCGCCGGTCTCCGCGAGCCGCAGCGGGCCGGGGTCGGCGTGGCGCCAGCGCCGGTACGCGCAGAGCACTCCGGCGCAGGCGGCCGCCGCCGCGAGCCCCTGCGCGAGCGCCGGTGGCACCCCGAGCCGGGGCAGTACGGCCGCCGGGGAGGCCTCGTAGAGCCGTACGAAGCCGTCGTCGCCGTGCAGCAGGAAGGGCAGGGTGCGGGTGAAGAAGCCCGCCGGGTCGGGCATCGCCAGGGCCGCCGCGGCGGAGGCCAGCGCGGGCACCAGGACGGCCGCGGCCAGCGCCCGCCACCGTCCGGCGAAGAGGAAGAGCAGGACGACCGGCGCGAGCAGCGGCTTGAGCGCCACCGCCGCCCCGATGACGACCCCCGCCCCCGTCCAGCGCCCCCGGCTCGCCAGCAGCAGGGCCAGCGGCAGCGCCACCGTCGCCGTCACCGTCCAGTTGCCGAGCCGCACCAGGTGCCCGAACGGCGCGAAGCCCAGCGCGAGCCCGGTCAGCCCGAGGACCGCGAGCCGGCTGCCCAGCGGCACCCGGTGCAGCCGCAGCGCGCAGGCCCAGGCCAGGGCCAGCAGAACCGTCACCGCGCACGGCACCAGCACCCGCAGTACGGCCCCGGGCAGCAGCGCCTGCGGGACGGCGGCCAGCACGGCGCTCGGCAGGTAGAGGAAGTGCGGGTCGTCGTAGGGGGAGCCACCGGCCAGCCAGGTGCGGGCGGCCCGCACGACGATCGCGTTGTCCATCCCGCCGTCCGGGGTCGTCCGCGCCGCGTGCGCGGCGGATGCCGCCAGCACCGTCACGAGCACCGCCCACGGATGCCCTCCCGCCGGCCGCACCAACCACCCGGAGATGTCGCTTTTGCCCGTCCGCATGAACGGAACGCTAGGCCCTGCGGCCCCCAAGTCCCCGCACCAGCACGCCCTTCGGCCCGTCTAAGATGCGCCCCATGAGCTTTGGGCAGGGGGGACCTCAGTCGCAGTGGGATCCCTGGACACCGCAATCGCAGCAGCCGCAGTCCCAGCAGCCCTGGAACAGCGGGAGCAGTGACAACTCGCCGGACTGGGCCGCTCTCGCCGAGGCCTCCGAGGCCCGTGCCAAGCGGCGCCGGCTGTTCCTGATCGGCGGCGGCGCGCTGGCCACCGTGGCGATAGCCGGTGCCGTCGCGGTGGCCGTGGTCTCGGCGAACGGCTCGGACCAGGCGTCCGACGGCCCCTCCTCGCAGCTCCCGTCGACGGCGGACATACCCAGCGCGACGGCCACCGAGCCGTCCTTCGCCCCGACCAGCGCCCCGCCTCCGCTGGACCCGAAGGACTTCGTCTCCAGCGTCAAGAAGGACAAGGCCCCGCTCAGCCCCGACCTGCTCTTCCCCGGGACCCAGCTGACCATGGGCGAGACGGTGTACAAGAAGGGCCCGACGGCCGACACCCGCACCTGCGGCTCCGCCGTCCAGGGCACCCTGCCGAAGGTCCTCGACGCCAACAAGTGCACCCGCCTGATCCGCGTCACCTACACCAAGGGCGACACGGCCGTGACCGTCGGCGTGGCCGTCTTCGACACCGAGGCGCAGGCCGCGAAGGCGAAGAAGGACGCCGACAAGAAGAGCATCGTGCGCTCCCTGTCCGGCGGCGGCGTCAAGTCCTTCTGCACCGGCGCCGTCTGCCGCTCCACCACCAACTCCTACGGCCGCTACGCCTACTTCACCGTCGCCGGGTTCACGAACGGCAAGGACGTCACGGAGAAGTCCACCGGCGTGTTCCGGGCCGGCGACGACCTGGCCGAGTTCGCCTTCCGGCAGATCCGCCGACGCGGCGAGGCCCAGGCGTCCGCGGCGGCGGAAGGCTGACGCCCCACCGCTCCCCCGTTCAGCAGCAGCCGGCTCCCGGCAGCGACCGCTTGTTGCGCGCCTCCTTGTTCCGGGCGGCCAGCAGCTCGTCGGCCGGGTAGCCGACCTCCTCCAGCGTCAGCCCGTGCGGCCGTACGACGTGCACGGCCGAGTCCCGTACGCCCGCGGCCAGCACCTTCGCCGGCCAGTCGGGCCCGCGGTGCCCGTCGCCGACGAACAGCAGCGCCCCGATCAGCGAGCGCACCATGTTGTGGCAGAAGGCGTCGGCCCGCACGGTGGCGGTGATGATCCCGTCCTCGCCCCGCACGAGACTCAGCTCCTGCAGCGTCCGGATGGTGGTCGCCCCCTCCCGCTTCTTGCAGTAGGCGGCGAAGTCGTGCTCGCCCAGCAGCCCCCGGGCGGCCTCGTTCATGGCGTCCACGTCGAGCGGCCAGTCGTGCCACAGGACGTGCCCGCGCAGCAGCGGGTCGACGCCGCCGGGGTTGTCGGTGACCCGGTAGGCGTAGCGCCGCCAGACCGCCGAGAACCGCGCGTTGAAGCCGCTCGGCGCCTCCCTGAGCGCCCACACCCGCACGTCCCTGGGCAGCCGCCCCGCGAGCCGCTTGAGCAGCTTCACGTGGTGCTCGGCCCACACCTCGCGCGGCAGGTCGACATGGGCGACCTGCCCCCGGGCGTGCACCCCGGCGTCGGTCCGCCCCGCCACGGTCAGCTCGTACGTCTCCCGCGACCGCGTCACGGTCCGCAACGCGTCCTCGATCTCCCCCTGCACGGTCCGCCGCCCCCCGGCCTGCTTGGCCCACCCGGAGAACTCGCTCCCGTCATAGGAGAGATCCAGCCGCACCCGCACAAACCCGGCCTCAACTTCGTCACTCACCCAGAGATCCTCTCACCAACGAAAAAGCGGGCCCGCCCCTGAAAAGGAACGGACCCGCAAACGCCCCAAAGGGGCGCGGGGAACTGCGCGACAAGCCACGACGAACGCCGCGGCCGCCACCGCACAGCCACCCGGCAGAACGCTTACGCGTCCTTCGACTCCTCAGCCGCAGCCTCGTCATCGGCCTTGGCCGTGTCGACCTTGGTCTCCTCGGCAGCGGGAGCGGCCTCGGTGTCCTTCGCCGCACGCTTCGTCGCGGCCTCGGCCTCACCCGTGGCCTGTTGCGCCACGGTCAGCGCCTCGACCAGCTCGATGACGGCCATGGGCGCGTTGTCGCCACGACGGTTACCGATCTTGGTGATCCGGGTGTAGCCACCGGGACGGTTCTCGTAGCGCGGGCCGATCTCGGTGAAGAGCGTGTGGACGACGCTCTTGTCCGTGATCACCTGGAGCACCTGACGGCGGTTGTGAAGGTCGCCCTTCTTCGCCTTGGTGACCAGACGCTCGGCGTACGGACGCAGCTTGCGCGCCTTCGCCTCGGTGGTCGTGATCTTGCCGTGCTCGAAGAGCGACTTCGCGAGGTTCGCGAGGAGCAGCTTCTCGTGCGCGGCGCTGCCGCCCAGACGGGCACCCTTGGTGGGCTTCGGCATGATGTTTCTCCTAGGTGTCTGCCCCGGCCGTATCAGGTACCGGAGTCAGTATCCGAGCGGGCGGTCGCCCGTCGGAGACCCCGCGCCCCGAAGGGGCGCGGGGAACTGCGCGACCAGCCACGGCCGGCCGGCAGCCGAATCAGTACTGCTCGGTCTCCACGAAACCGGCGTCCGCGTCGTCGTCCGCGCCGAACGCGTCCGCCGCGGCGGTCGGGTCGAACCCGGGAGGCGAGTCCTTCAGCGCAAGCCCCATACCCGCGAGCTTGGCCTTGACCTCGTCGATCGACTTCGCACCGAAGTTGCGGATGTCGAGCAGGTCCGCCTCGGAGCGGGCAACCAGCTCACCCACGGAGTGGATGCCCTCGCGCTTGAGGCAGTTGTACGACCGAACGGTGAGCTCCAGCTCCTCGATCGGCAGCGCCAGGTCGGCGGCGAGCGCGGCGTCCGTCGGGGACGGACCCATGTCGATGCCCTCGGCGTCGATGTTCAGCTCGCGGGCGAGACCGAACAGCTCGACCAGGGTCTTGCCGGCGGAGGCCATGGCGTCACGCGGACGCATCGCCTGCTTGGTCTCGACGTCGACGATCAGCTTGTCGAAGTCGGTGCGCTGCTCGACACGCGTGGCCTCGACCTTGTACGTGACCTTGAGAACCGGCGAGTAGATCGAGTCGACCGGGATGCGCCCGATCTCCTGACCGACCTGCTTGTTCTGCACGGCGGAGACGTAGCCGCGACCGCGCTCGACGGTCAGCTCCATCTCCAGCTTGCCCTTGCCGTTGAGCGTGGCGAGGACGAGGTCGGGGTTGTGCACCTCGACACCGGCCGGGGGCGCGATGTCGGCGGCGGTGACCAGACCCGGGCCCTGCTTGCGCAGGTACATCACGACCGGCTCGTCGTGCTCCGAGGAGACGACCAGCTGCTTGATGTTGAGGATCAGGTCGGTCACGTCCTCCTTGACGCCCGGCACGGTGGTGAACTCGTGCAGGACACCGTCGATGCGGATGCTGGTGACAGCGGCGCCGGGGATCGACGAGAGGAGGGTGCGGCGGAGGGAGTTGCCGAGGGTGTAGCCGAAGCCCGGCTCCAGCGGCTCGATGACGAACCGGGAGCGGAACTCGTCGACGACCTCTTCGGTCAACGAGGGACGCTGAGCGATCAGCATGTGGTGATCCTTCAGTCAGGGGCGCCCGCTATTTGACGCCCGACTAGTACTGCAAGGGTACGGGCGATACGACCCGAAAGAGCCGTACCGCCCGGAAACCCTGGTGAAGCGAGATCAGACGCGACGACGCTTCGGCGGACGGCAGCCGTTGTGCGGGGTGGGCGTGACGTCCTGGATGGAGCCGACCTCGAGGCCGGTCGCCTGCAGGGAGCGGATGGCGGTCTCACGACCGGAACCCGGGCCCTTGACGAACACGTCGACCTTGCGCATGCCGTGCTCCTGCGCGCGACGGGCAGCCGACTCGGCGGCCATCTGCGCGGCGAACGGCGTGGACTTCCGGGAGCCCTTGAAGCCGACGTGGCCGGCGGAGGCCCAGGAGATCACGTTGCCGGTCGGGTCCGTGATGGACACGATCGTGTTGTTGAACGTGCTCTTGATGTGCGCGTGGCCGTGAGCGACGTTCTTCTTTTCCTTGCGGCGCACCTTCTTGGCAGCGCCCTGACGTCCCTTGGGGGGCATGTCGTTCTCCTACGGGAGGTGGTCGGTCCTACAGCGAAGACCGCTGAACAGCGTCCGCTGAGGACTACTTCTTGCCCGGCTTCTTCTTACCGGCGATGGCGCGACGCGGGCCCTTGCGGGTGCGAGCGTTGGTGCTGGTGCGCTGACCGCGGACGGGCAGACCGCGACGGTGACGGAGGCCCTGGTAGGTACCGATCTCGACCTTGCGGCGGATGTCGGCCTGAACCTCGCGACGGAGGTCACCCTCGGTCTTGATGTTGTTGTCGACGTACTCGCGGATCGCGACGAGCTGCTCCTCGGAGAGGTCCCGAACACGGGTGTTCGGGTCCACGCCGGTGGCGGCGAGCGTCTGCTGCGAGAGGGTCCGGCCGATGCCGAACACGTAGGTGAGGGCGATCTCCACGCGCTTTTCGCGCGGGATGTCAACACCGGAAACGCGTGCCATTCAATGGCTCCAGTTGGTTGTCGGAGGTCTTCCACAGGACCGTTCCCCGGCCGCCGGCACCTTCACGCTGTTCAAAAGACACAGCCAAAGACTTGGTACGGCTCGGGTCCCCGGCCTCCGAACCGGGGGTGTCGGGCGAACGCTCGCCCGGGTCCTGCGTATGAACATGTTCAGCTCGCGTCGCGCGAAGTCCTGCGAATCGCGGAGGGAACGGTCGTGCGTCAGCCCTGGCGCTGCTTGTGGCGCGGGTTGTCGCAGATGACCATGACCCGACCGTGACGGCGGATCACCCTGCACTTGTCGCAGATCTTCTTGACGCTCGGCTTGACCTTCATGGGTGTGAGGTTCTCCGGGTCAGTTGCCGGCGGGCCCGCGCGCGGAGCACACGGGACGTGGGCAAGATCTACTTGTACCGGTAGACGATCCGGCCACGCGTCAGGTCGTACGGAGACAGCTCCACCACGACCCGGTCGTCAGGGAGGATGCGGATGTAGTGCATACGCATCTTGCCGCTGATGTGTGCCAGGACCTGGTGGCCGTTCTGGAGCTCGACCCTGAACATGGCGTTGGGAAGAGACTCGACGACAGTGCCCTCGATCTCGATGGCACCTTGCTTCTTGGCCACGCTTCGCCCTTCGAATCGACTACCTTGATCGGCTCGTCGTGCAACCCGCAAGACATGCGGGCACACGTGAGCCGACGAGTCAGTCTACGTCAGCAACCCCGGAAAGGCGAAACGAGGAAGTCTGCCCCGGATACGAGATCGTTATGCAAGCGGGTCAGGCGCC
The DNA here is from genome assembly GCF_055575415.1 of Streptomyces sp. NPDC034099. Classification (NCBI taxonomy): domain Bacteria; kingdom Bacillati; phylum Actinomycetota; class Actinomycetes; order Kitasatosporales; family Streptomycetaceae; genus Streptomyces; species Streptomyces sp. NPDC034099. The sequence goes on from NZ_JBVISR010000001.1 coordinate 717,425, forward strand.
GCCGTGATCCCCAGCTCCGCCAGCTTGGCCTTGCCGCCATCGGGGGCCGTCAGGACCAGCGGGCCCTGTTCGGTCAGGGCCACCGAGTGCTCCCAGTGGGAGGACCACGTGCCGTCCGTCGTGATCACCGTCCACTCGTCCGACAGGACCTCCGTGCGCGGGGTGCCCAGGGAGACCATCGGCTCGATGGCGAGGCAGAAGCCGGGGACGAGCTTCGGGCCCTTGCCGCGGCGGCGGTCGACGTAGTTCAGCAGATGCGGGTCCATGTGCATCTCGGTGCCGATGCCGTGGCCGCCGTAGTCCTCGATGATCCCGTACTTGCCGCCGCCGGGCTTGGGCTGGCGGCGGATGTAGGACTCGATGGCGCGGGAGACGTCCACCAGGCGGTTGCCCTGCTTCATGGCGGCGATGCCCGCCCACATCGACTCCTCGGTCACCCGGGACAGCTCGACCAGCTCCGGGGAGTGGCCGGAGCCGACGAAGGCCGTGTAGGCGGCGTCGCCGTGCCAGCCGTCGATGATCGCGCCGCAGTCGATGGAGATGACGTCGCCGTCCTTGAGGACCACGTCGTCGGACGGGATGCCGTGGACGACGACCTCGTTCACCGAGGTGCAGATGGTGGCGGGGAAGCCGCCGTACCCGAGGAAGTTCGGCTTGGCGTCGTGCTCCGCGAGGACCTTGCGGGCGACCTGGTCCAGGTCCCTGGTCGTCGCGCCGGGCACGGCGGCCTCGCGCGTGGCCGCGTGGATGGCGGCGACGACCAGCCCCGCTTCGCGCATCTTGGCGATCTGCTCGGGGTTCTTGATCTGCACCATGGGGGCTGCGGCCTTTCTGGACTGGACCGGAGAAGGGAAGACGGGGAGGGACGGGAACGCAGTCCCACGATACGGGGCGGAGCCGCCCCACCCCACAGCACAGCCGCGGCCCCCTGAGCGAGGAACCGCGGCTGAGGCCGGGCGGAGTACTACTGGTCGCGCTTGAGCGCCTCCAGCGCACGGCGGGTGACCTCTTCCACGGGACCCGTCGCGGCGATGGTGGCGACCAGGCCCTGCGACTTGTAGTAGTCGATGATCGGCTCGGTCTGCGTGTGGTAGACCTCCAGCCGCTTGCGGACCGTCTCCTCGGAGTCGTCGTCCCGCTGGTACAGCTCGCCGCCGCAGACGTCGCAGACGCCTTCCTTCTTCGGCGGGGAGTACGTCACGTGGAAGACGTGCGCGGACTCGTTGCGGCAGACGCGCCGGCCGGCGATCCGCTTGACGACCTCGTCCTCCGGGGCCTCCAGGTCCAGCACCGCGTCGAGCTTCATGTCCTCGGTCTCGAGCAGCTCGTCCAGCGCCTCGGCCTGGGAGACGTTGCGCGGGAAACCGTCCAGCAGGAAGCCGCCCTCGGCGTCGGGCTGCTCCATGCGGTCCTTCGCCATGGCGATGGTGACCTCGTCCGGCACGAGATTGCCGGCGTCCATGTAGGACTTCGCGAGCTTGCCCAGTTCGGTCTGCTGGCTGATGTTCGCGCGGAACAGGTCGCCCGTGGAGATGTGCGGAATGTGCAGCGTCTCGGCAAGGCGGGTGGCCTGCGTTCCCTTTCCGGCACCCGGAGGCCCGACGAGGACGATTCGCATCAGCGGAGGAACCCTTCGTAATTGCGCTGCTGGAGCTGGCTCTCGATCTGCTTCACCGTCTCGAGACCGACACCCACGATGATCAGGATGCTGGTACCGCCGAACGGGAAGTTCTGGTTTGCCCCGAAACCAGCCAACGCCATTGTCGGGACGAGAGCGATCAGACCCAAGTACAGCGAACCCGGCCAGGTGATCCGGTTGAGTACGTAGCTCAGATACTCAGCGGTCGGTCGGCCAGCCCGGATGCCCGGGATGAAGCCACCATACTTCTTCATGTTGTCCGCGACTTCCTCGGGGTTGAACGAGATGGCCACGTAGAAGAAGGCGAAGAAGACGATCAGGAAGAAGTACAGGATGATGTGCGGCGTCGCCGCCGTGTCCGCGAGGTTCTTCGTGATCCAGGTGGCCCAGCCCGCCGTCGAGTTCGAGAACTGGACGATCAGTGCCGGGATGTAGAGCAGCGACGAGGCGAAGATGACGGGGATGACACCCGCCTGGTTCACCTTGAGCGGGATGTACGTCGAGGTGCCGCCGTAGGAGCGGCGGCCGATCATGCGCTTCGCGTACTGCACCGGGATGCGGCGCTGGGCCTGCTCCACGAAGACCACGAGGCCGACCATCACCAGGCCGACGAGGATGACCGTGCCGAACTCGATCCAGCCGTCGGCCAGCTCGCCCTGCTTCTTGATGGCCCACAGGGCGGACGGGAAGGTGGCGGCGATCGAGATGAACATCAGGATCGACATGCCGTTGCCGATGCCGCGGTCGGTGATCAGCTCGCCGAGCCACATGACGACGCAGGTACCGGCGGTCATGCAGATCACCATGACGACGGTGGTGAAGATCGCCTGGTCGGGGACGATCTGCCCGGCGACGGTGCAGCCGGAGAAGAGGGCGCCGCTGCGGGCGGTGGCCACCAGGCCGGTGCCCTGGAGGATGGCGAGCGCGACGGTCAGGTAGCGGGTGTACTGCGTGATCTTCGCCGTACCCGCCTGGCCCTCCTTCTTGAGGGCTTCCAGGCGCGGGATCACGACGGTCAGCAGCTGCAGAATGATGCTCGCCGTGATGTACGGCATGATGCCGAGCGCGAAGACCGTGATCTGCAGCAGGGCGCCACCGCTGAACATGTTGACCAGGCCGAAGAGACCCTGGTTGCCGGACGCCTGGTCCACGCACTCCTGGACGTTCTTGTAGTCGACGCCTGGAATGGGGATGTGGGTACCGAGTCGGTACACCACGATGATGCCGAGCGTGAAGAGCAGCTTCTTGCGCAGGTCGGGCGTCTTGAACGCCCGGGCGAACGCGGTGAGCACGGTGCCTCCTGCGACCCCCGCGCTACTGCGTCAAGGGTGACGGTCTTGAGGTTCGACTGACGACTGATAAGTGGACGGCTAAGGGAGTAACGCTGAACCGCCGCCAAGAGTGCCTCATGTGACGCACCCGTGAAAGAGGGCAGCGCAGGCCACCTTACCGGCGGGAGCACTCCCCTTGGAACGACCAACCGGGGATACCCCTTTTGTGGGGCATCCCCGGTCGGGATCGCTCATGTCATCGACACGCCCGAGTAGTTCAGACGAGCTCGGTGACGGTACCGCCGGCGGCGGTGATCTTCTCCTTGGCGGAGCCGGAGACGGCGTCGACCGTCACCTGCAGCGCCACGGAGATCTCGCCCTGGCCGAGGACCTTGACGAGGCTGTTCTTGCGAACGGCACCCTTGGCCACGAGGCCCTCGACGGTGACTTCGCCACCCTCGGGGTACAGCGCGGCCAGCTTGTCGAGGTTCACGACCTGGAACTCGGTCTTGAACGGGTTCTTGAAGCCCTTCAGCTTCGGAAGACGCATGTGGAGGGGCATCTGGCCACCCTCGAAGCGCTCCGGAACCTGGTAACGGGCCTTCGTACCCTTCGTACCACGACCGGCCGTCTTACCCTTCGACGCCTCACCACGACCCACACGGGTCTTGGCGGTCTTGGCGCCCGGGGCGGGACGGAGGTTGTGGATCTTGAGCGGGTTGTTCTCCGCCATGATCAGTCGACCTCCTCGACCGTCACGAGGTGGCGGACGGTGTGCACCATGCCGCGGAACTCGGGGCGGTCCTCCTTGACGACCTGCGTGTTGATCCCCTTGAGACCAAGGGAACGCAGGGTGTCGCGGTGGTTCTGCTTGCTGCCGATGTAGGACTTGACCTGCGTAATCTTGAGCTGCGCCATGATTACGCACCCGCCCCGGCACGCGCACGGAGAAGGGCCGCGGGGGCGACGTCCTCGAGCGGCAGACCACGGCGGGCCGCGATCTCCTCGGGACGCTGCAGGCCCTTGAGGGCCTCCACGGTCGCGTGCACGATGTTGATCTGGTTGTCGGAGCCGAGCGACTTCGACAGCACGTCGTGGATACCGGCGCACTCGAGCACGGCGCGCACCGGACCACCGGCGATAACGCCGGTACCGGGGGACGCGGGCTTGAGCAGCACGACGCCGGCAGCCTTCTCACCCTGGATGGGGTGCGGGATGGTGCCCTGGATGCGGGGGACCTTGAAGAAGTGCTTCTTGGCCTCCTCAACGCCCTTGGCGATGGCGGCCGGCACCTCCTTGGCCTTGCCGTATCCGACACCCACGGTGCCGTCACCGTCGCCCACCACGACCAGCGCGGTGAAGCTGAAGCGACGACCACCCTTCACAACCTTGGCGACGCGGTTGATCGCGACGACGCGCTCAACGTAAGCGGTCTTCTCGGCGGCGCCTGCGCCACCGTCACGGCCCTTCCGGTCCCGCCGCTCGCCGCCACCGGCACCGCTACCGCGGCGCTGGGGTCCAGCCATTGGAATTACCTCTCTCTGTTTCCGCTAGCGATACGGAACCGGCTCAGAACTTCAGTCCGGCTTCGCGGGCGGCGTCCGCCAGGGCTGCGATGCGCCCGGCGTACTGGTTGCCACCACGGTCGAACACGACGGCCTCGATGCCGGCGGCCTTGGCGCGCTCGGCGACCAGGGCGCCGACCTGCTTGGCCTGCGCGGACTTGTCGGCCTCGCCGCCACGGATCGAGGTGTCCAGGGTGGACGCCGACGCAAGGGTGTGACCCTTGATGTCGTCGATCACCTGGGCCACGATGTGGCGGTTCGAGCGGGTAACGACCAGACGGGGACGCTCCGCCGTACCCGAGAGATTCTTGCGAATCCGGATGTGGCGGCGCTTGATCGCGGCGCGCTTGTAGGCGTCGCCCTTCAGGATCTTCTGTCCGTATGCCATGGCTTACTTACCCGCCTTTCCGACCTTGCGGCGGATGACTTCGCCCTCGTACTTGACGCCCTTGGCCTTGTACGGGTCGGGCTTGCGCAGCTTGCGGATGTTGGCCGCAACCTCGCCGACCTTCTGCTTGTCGATGCCCTCGACCGAGAAGTGGGTCGGGTTCTCCACCTTGAAGGTGATTCCCTCGGGGGCCTCGACGAGGATCGGGTGGCTGTAGCCGAGGGAGAACTCCAGGTTCGAACCCTTGGCGAGCACGCGGTAACCGACACCGCTGATCTCGAGCTTCTTCACGTAACCCTGGGTCACGCCGGTGATCATGTTCGCCACCAGCGTGCGGGACAGGCCGTGCAGGGCCTTGCTCTGACGCTCGTCGTTGGGGCGGGTGACGTTCAGCACGCCGTCCTCACCCTTGGCGATGTCGATCGGCGCCACGACGGTGTGAGTCAGCGTGCCCTTGGGGCCCTTGACCGAAACCGTACGGCCGTCGATGGTGACGTCCACGCCGGCGGGAACCGCGATGGGGAGCTTGCCGATGCGCGACATAGCTGTTTCCTCCGTTCCCTTCCGTTACCAGACGTAGGCGAGGACTTCTCCGCCTACGCCCTTCTTGCCGGCCTGCTTGTCGGTGAGGAGCCCGTGGGACGTGGAGATGATCGCCACGCCGAGGCCACCCAGCACCTTGGGCAGGTTGGTGGACTTCGCGTACACCCGGAGACCGGGCTTGGAGATCCGCTTGATGCCCGCGATGGAGCGCTCACGGTTCGGGCCGAACTTCAGCTCGAGGACGAGGTTCTTGCCGACCTCGGCGTCCTCGGTCTTCCAGCCCGTGATGAAGCCCTCCTGCTGGAGGATCTCCGCGATGTGAGACTTGATCTTGGACGCCGGCATCGTCACAGAGTCGTGGTACGCCGAGTTCGCGTTCCGCAGACGCGTAAGCATGTCTGCGATCGGATCAGTCATGGTCATGAATTGGCCTTCGGCCTCTCTCGCCGGGGTTTCCTGGTGCGCCATCCCTCTCCCCGATCCGAGACGGGACGGGTGCGGCGCGGTGGACCTACGGCGTAGTAAGTCGTACGGGCGGCAGACGCCCAACCCCGCAAGCCTACGGCATGCGAGGGCGGGCTTCTGCCGACCCAGATGCTTACCGAGAGCCTTGGTAACCCGGGATTACCGGATTACCAGGAGCTCTTGGTCACGCCCGGCAGCTCGCCACGGTGAGCCATCTCACGAAGGCACACGCGGCACAGGCCGAACTTGCGGTAGACGGAGTGCGGACGGCCGCAGCGCTGGCAGCGCGTGTAGCCGCGGACACCGAACTTGGGCTTGCGAGCAGCCTTGGCAATCAGAGCCTTCTTCGCCATCTCGCTCACGCCTCCTTGAAGGGGAAGCCGAGGTGACGGAGGAGCGCGCGGCCCTCAGCGTCGTTGGTCGCCGTGGTCACCACGGTGATGTCCATACCCCGGGTGCGGTCGATCTTGTCCTGGTCGATCTCGTGGAACATGACCTGCTCGGTGAGACCGAAGGTGTAGTTGCCACGGCCGTCGAACTGCTTGGGGGACAGACCACGGAAGTCGCGGATGCGCGGCAGCGCCAGCGACAGGGTGCGGTCCAGGAACTCCCACATGCGGTCGCCACGGAGCGTGACGTGGGCACCGATCGGCTGGCCCTCGCGCAGCTTGAACTGCGCGATGGACTTGCGGGCCTTGGTGACGGCCGGCTTCTGACCGGTGATGGTGGTCAGGTCGCGGATCGCGCCCTCGATCAGCTTCGAGTCACGGGCGGCGTCGCCGACACCCATGTTGACCACGATCTTCACGAGGCCGGGGATCTGCATGACGTTCTCGTAGGAGAACTCCTCACGCAGCTTGCCCGCGATCTCCTCGCGGTACTTCGTCTTGAGACGCGGAGTGGTGGTGGTAGCCATCAGATGTCCTCACCCGTCCGCTTGGCAACGCGGATCTTGTTGCCCTCGTCGTCGAAGCGGTAACCGACGCGCGTGACGACCTTGTCGCCGTCCTTCTCCACGACCAGCTGGACGTTGGAGACGTGGATCGGCGCCTCGGTGGTCACGATGCCGCCGGCCTGCGAACCGCGAGCGGTCGGACCGGCCTTGGTGTGCTTCTTGACCCGGTTGACACCCTCGACCAGGACGCGGTCCTCACGGGGGAAGGCCGCGATGACCTTGCCCTGCTTGCCCTTGTCCTTACCGGTGATGACCTGGACCAGGTCGCCCTTCTTGATCTTCATGCTCACAGCACCTCCGGCGCGAGGGAGATGATCTTCATGAACTTCTTCTCGCGCAGCTCACGGCCGACCGGGCCGAAGATACGGGTGCCGCGAGGGTCGCCGTCGTTCTTCAGAATGACGGCGGCGTTCTCGTCGAAGCGGATGTACGAGCCGTCCGGACGGCGGCGCTCCTTGACGGTGCGAACGATGACCGCCTTGACGACGTCACCCTTCTTCACGTTGCCACCGGGGATCGCGTCCTTGACGGTGGCGACGATGACGTCACCGATACCCGCGTAGCGGCGGCCGGAGCCACCGAGCACACGGATGGTCAGGATTTCCTTCGCACCCGTGTTGTCGGCGACACGCAGCCGCGACTCCTGCTGGATCACGTCTATCTCCTGAATGTCTGCCGGTTCCCCGGGAGCCGATCACTGGGTGAACGGCTCCCGGAGCCTGGCGGAACTGACCTGCGAGGAATGCCCCGCAGGAAATTTCTTACTTGGCCTTCTCGAGGACCTCGACGACGCGCCAGCGCTTCGTCGCGGACAGCGGCCGGGTCTCCATGAGGAGGACACGGTCGCCGACGCCCGCGGAGTTCTGCTCGTCGTGAGCCTTGAGCTTCTCGGTACGGCGGATGACCTTGCCGTACAGCGCGTGGGTCACGCGGTCCTCGACGGCGACGACGACGGTCTTGTCCATCTTGTCGCTGACGACCAGACCCTGACGGGTCTTGCGGAAGCCGCGCGCGGCCTTCGTCTCTTCAGTCACGTTGCTCTCGCTCATCAGGCGCTCTCCACCGTCTCGATGCCCAGCTCGCGCTCACGCATCAGGGTGTAGATCCGGGCGATGTCCTTACGGACGGCCTTGAGCCGACCGTGGTTCTCGAGCTGACCCGTCGCCGCCTGGAAGCGGAGGTTGAACAGCTCTTCCTTGGCCTCGCGGAGCTTCGCAAGAAGCTCCTCGTTGCCCAGCTCGCGCAGCTCGGACGCCTTGGTACCGGCCGACATCACGCTTCACCTGCCTCGCGCTTGACGATCCGGCACTTCATCGGCAGCTTGTGGGCCGCACGAGTCAGCGCCTCACGGGCGATCTTCTCGTTGGGGTAGGACAGCTCGAACATGACCCGGCCCGGGTGCACGTTCGCGATCCACCACTCCGGAGAACCCTTACCGGAACCCATGCGGGTCTCGGCCGGCTTCTTCGTGAGCGGGCGGTCCGGGTAGATGTTGATCCAGACCTTGCCGCCACGCTTGATGTGGCGGGTCATCGCGATACGGGCCGCCTCGATCTGGCGGTTGGTCACGTACGCCGGCGTGAGGGCCTGGATGCCGTACTCGCCGAACGCGACCGTCGTACCGCCCTTGGCCTGACCACGGCGCTTCGGGTGGTGCTGCTTGCGGTGCTTGACCCTACGGGGGATCAGCATGACGGTCAGGCCTCCGTTCCGGTGCTCTCAGCCGGAGCGGCAGCGGCGGGCGCCTCGGCCTTGGGGGCCTCGGCGGCCGGAGCCGACTGCTGCTGCGGCTTGCGCCCGCGACGCTCGCCACCGCGGCCACCACGGGCCGGGCGGTCGTTGCCGCCACCGCGGGCCGGGCGGTTGCCCGCACGCGCGGCGGCGTTCTCGGCGCGGACCTCGGCGATGTTCTTGACGTCGCCCTTGTAGATCCAGACCTTCACACCGATGCGGCCGAAGGTCGTCTTGGCCTCGAAGAAGCCGTAGTCCACGTTCGCGCGGAGCGTGTGCAGGGGCACACGGCCCTCGCGGTAGAACTCCGAGCGGGACATCTCGGCGCCGCCGAGACGGCCACCGCACTGGATCTTGATGCCCTTGGCGCCGGCCTTCATCGTGCCCTGCATGCTCTTGCGCATGGCGCGACGGAAGGAGACGCGGGAGGACAGCTGCTCGGCGACGGCCTGGGCGACCAGCTGGGCGTCGGTCTCGGGGCTCTTGACCTCGAGGATGTTCAGCTGGACCTGCTTGCCCGTGAGCTTCTCGAGCTGACCGCGGATCTTGTCGGCCTCCGCACCGCGGCGGCCGATGACGATGCCCGGACGAGCCGTGTGGATGTCCACGCGGACGCGGTCACGGGTGCGCTCGATCTCGACCTTGGAGATGCCGGCGCGCTCCATGCCGGACGTCAGCATCCGACGGATGGCGACGTCTTCCTTGACGTAGTCCTTGTACAGCTTGTCGGCGTACCAACGCGACTTGAAGTCGGTGGTGATGCCGAGCCGGAACCCGTGCGGGTTTACCTTCTGGCCCATTACCGGGTTCCTTCCTTGCTGCTGACGACCACGGTGATGTGGCTGGTCCGCTTGCGGATCCGGTAGGCACGGCCCTGCGCGCGCGGCCGGAACCGCTTCAGGGTCGGACCCTCGTCGACGTAAGCCTCGGAAATGAAGAGGCTGTCGGCGTCGGTGTGGTCGTAGTTGTGCGCGGCGTTGGCGATGGCGCTGTCCAGCACCTTGCCGACCGGCACGCTCGCGGCCTGCGGGGCGAAACGCAGGACCGCCTGAGCCTCCGTGGCATCCATGCCACGGATGAGGTCCACCACGCGGCGGGCCTTCATGGGCGTGACGCGGATGTACCGCGCCTGGGCCCTGGCTTCCATGGTTGTCCCTTCAGTGTTTGTCATGGTCATTCCACCCCGCTGTTAGCGGCGCTTCGACTTCCGGTCGTCCTTGACGTGACCCCGGAAGGTGCGCGTCGGCGAGAACTCGCCGAGCTTGTGGCCGACCATGGACTCGGTGACAAACACCGGGATGTGGGTCTTGCCGTTGTGCACCGCGATCGTGTGGCCGAGCATCGCCGGGACGATCATCGAGCGACGGGACCAGGTCTTGATGACGTTCTTGGTACCGGCTTCGTTCTGCGTGTCCACCTTCTTGATCAGGTGGTCGTCGACGAAGGGTCCCTTCTTCAAGCTACGAGGCATCTCAACCCGTCCTTAGCGCTTCTTGTTCGTCTTGCGGCGGCGGACGATGTACTTGTTCGACGCCTTCTTGGGCGAACGAGTACGGCCTTCCTTCTTGCCCCAGGGGGACACCGGGTGGCGACCACCCGAGGTACGGCCTTCGCCACCACCGTGCGGGTGGTCCACCGGGTTCATGACCACACCACGCACGGTCGGGCGAACGCCCAGCCAGCGCTTACGGCCCGCCTTGCCCCAGTTGATGTTGCTCTGCTCGGCGTTGCCGACCTCGCCGACCGTGGCGCGGCAGCGCTGGTCGACCAGGCGGATCTCTCCGGACGGCATGCGCAGGTGGGCCATCGTGCCCTCCTTCGCGAGCAGCTGCACGGAGGCACCGGCGGAGCGGGCGAACTTGGCGCCGCCACCGGGACGGAGCTCGATCGCGTGGATCGTGGTACCGACCGGGATGTTGCGGAGCGCCAGGTTGTTGCCCGGCTTGATGTCGGCCCCGGGACCGTTCTCGACGCGGTCACCCTGCTGCAGGTTGCGCGGGGCGAGGATGTAGCGCTTCTCGCCGTCGGCGTAGTGCAGCAGCGCGATGCGCGCGGTGCGGTTGGGGTCGTACTCGATGTGCGCGACCTTCGCCGGCACGCCGTCCTTGTCGTGCCGACGGAAGTCGATGACACGGTAGGCGCGCTTGTGTCCGCCACCCTGGTGGCGAACGGTCACACGACCGGCGTTGTTACGGCCGCCCTTGCTGTGCAGCGGGCGGACCAGCGACTTCTCCGGCGTGGACCGCGTGACCTCGACGAAGTCGGCGACGCTGGAGCCACGACGGCCCGGCGTAGTCGGCTTGTACTTGCGGATTCCCATTTCTCAGTCCTCGTCCGATTCCGGACGATCCGGACCTCCGTCAGGAGGTCGGACCGCCGAAGATGTCGATACGGTCGCCCTCGGCGAGGGTCACGATCGCGCGCTTGCTGTCGGCACGCTTGCCGAAGCCCGTGCGGGTCCGCTTCCGCTTGCCCTGGCGGTTGATCGTGTTGACCCCGGTGACCTTGACCGAGAAGACCGCCTGGACGGCTTCCTTGATCTGGGTCTTGTTGGAGCCCGGCGCGACGATGAACGTGTACTTGTTCTCGTCGAGGAGCGCGTAGCTCTTCTCGGACACGACCGGCTTCAGCAGCACGTCACGGGGGTCCGTGAACGCCTTGCTGGCCGGGGTGACGACGGTGTTCTTGCCCTCGGCCTCGTGGCGGCGCGCCTTGGCGACGCGCGCGGCCTTGGCGGCCTTGGCCGCCTTGGAGGCGATGCTCGGGTGACGCGTAGCCATCAGGCTTCGCTCCCTTCGGTGTCAGCGGCCTTGTTGGGGCCAGACACGAAGGACTCGAAAGCGGCCTGGGTGAAGACCACGTCGTCCGAGACGAGAACGTCGTACGTGTTCAGCTGGCCCGGCTCCAGGATGTGGATCTGGGGCAGGTTGCGGGCGGACAGCCACGCGGCCTCGTCGGCGCGGTCGACGACCAGGAGCAGGTTCTTGCGCTCCGAGATCTTGCCGAACAGCGTCCGGGCGGCCTTCGTGGACGGGTTCTCGCCCTCGATGACGCCGGTGACGACGTGGATGCGGTTGTGGCGGGCCCGGTCGGTGAGGGCGTGGCGCAGGGCCGCGGCCTTCATCTTCTTCGGGGTCCGCTGCGAGTAGTCACGCGGCTGCGGGCCGTGGACGACGCCACCGCCGGCGAACTGCGGCGCACGGGTCGAACCCTGGCGGGCGCGGCCGGTGCCCTTCTGGCGGTACGGCTTCTTGCCGCCACCACGGACCTCGCCGCGACGCTTGGTCTTGTGCGTGCCCTGGCGGGCAGCGGCGTTCTGCGCGACGACGACCTGGTGGATCAGCGGAATGCTGATCTTCTCCACGCCGAAGATCTCCGCGGGGAGCTCGACGCTTCCGGTCTTCTCGCCGGCAGGCGAAAGGATGTCAACAGTGCTCATCGGTTACCTCAGGCCCCCTTGGCCGCAGTGCGGACCAGGACGAGGCCGCCGTTCGGACCAGGAACCGCGCCCTTGATGAGGAGCAGGCCCTTCTCCGCGTCAACGGCGTGAACGGTCAGGTTCTGGGTGGTGACCCGCTCGTTGCCCATGCGACCCGCCATGCGCATGCCCTTGAAGACACGGCCGGGGGTGGCACAGCCACCGATGGATCCGGGCATGCGGTGCACACGGTGGGCACCGTGCGACGCCTTGCCACCCTTGAAGTTGTGGCGCTTCATGACGCCGGCGAAGCCCTTGCCCTTGCTCTTCGCGGTGACGTCGACCTTCACGCCGGACTCGAAGGCCTCAGCGGTGATCTCCTGGCCGAGGGTGTACTCGCTGGCACCAGCGGTACGGATCTCGACGAGGTGACGACGGGGGGTGACGTCGGCCTTGGCGAAGTGGCCCTTGAGGGGCTTGTTCACCTTGCGCGGGTCGATCTCGCCGAAGGCGATCTGGACCGACTCGTAGCCGTCGACGTCGTTCGTGCGGACCTGGGTGACGACGTTGGGGCCGGCCTTGACGACGGTGACCGGAACAACACGGTTGTTCTCGTCCCACACCTGCGTCATGCCGAGCTTCTCGCCCAGGATGCCCTTGATCTGCTTGGTCATCTTCAGATCACCGCCCTCAGAGCTTGATCTCGATGTCGACACCGGCCGGGAGGTCGAGTCGCATCAGAGAGTCAACGGTCTTGGGGGTCGGGTCGAGGATGTCGATCAGGCGCTTGTGCGTGCGCATCTCGAAGTGCTCGCGCGAGTCCTTGTACTTGTGCGGCGACTTGATGACGCAGTACACGTTCTTCTCAGTGGGCAGCGGCACCGGGCCCGCGACCGACGCACCAGTGCGCGTCACCGTCTCGACGATCTTCTTCGCCGAAGAGTCGATGACCTCGTGGTCGTAGGCCTTGAGCCGGATGCGGATCTTCTGTCCCGCCATGGCTACTCAGTAGTCCTGTCTCTCGAAACGCTCTGGACCCGGTGGTCCCTTTTCTTCCGCCCCCCCTCCGACCCACGCGGTCGGGCGTGTCGCGCTCTCGCTGACATGGATGTCCCTCTTCGGGACTTCCCTGCAGTGGGAGTCGCGGGCCCTTCCGGAACCGCAGGCCGGGGGCGAGAGGCCCACCGGGTGCCTGGCCTGCACCCCGCTGACACTTCCCGGAAGATTCCCGTACGTCCGCCCCTGATCAGGAGCGACGAGTACTGTGGGACTCGCTTCCGGTCCCCCCGGCGGGAGGCGCGCAGCATCGGCACTCGACCGAGCAACCCCGCTAGTCTGCCATACGGGGCGCGGGGCTGGCCAATCGAAGCGGACGACTGTACCCCGGGGGTGACGGAGATCAAACCCGGAACATGCCTCACCCCCCGACCAGAGTGCCGACCCGACCGATCCGTGACAGGCGGTGGCGCATGAATCACCCTACGAGTGCACCGGGCAGGAGCGAGGATGATCGTCCCTCATGGTGACGAGTGGTCCGCGCTGGGCCGTCGGATACTCCGCGGCGAGACTGAAGTCACGGAAGCGACGTGTCCGCATTGCGGGGAGCCCTCACTGGAGATGCGGAAGGTCGGGCGCCGCGACAGCGCCACGAGCTACGCCGAGGTGAAGTGCCGCACCTGCGGCCACGGTGTCTACGTGGTCGGCGGGAGAGGGCGTGACGGTCAGCGGCGACGCTCTCCGGGTGGCGGATAGGGCGCGAACAGAGGTTCGGGACCGGGCCAGCTCCGCGGCAGGACGTCCATCTTGTACTCGCCGGACATCACCGCGGCCAGGAACTGTACGAGGCCTCCGTCGAAGTGAGGCCATTTGGTGTTGCGCGCGCCGTTCGCCGTGATGGTCCAAGAGTTCGGTGCGTCCTCGGGACGCGTGACCCAGTAGATCGTGTCGCCGTTGTCCGTTGCGCCTACGGCCAGCAACTCGTCGGTCGCGTAGGGGATCGTCTCCCCGCCCTCCCTGAGCTGATCCAGGATTTCGGCGGCTCGCTCGGCGCGGTCCACCAGGCGGACCGTGGCTACCGGCACGACGGGCTGGAAGACGTGCAGGAAGCTGTCGAAAGACCCTGGTCCGTATCGTTCGGCCAACCATTTGTAGTCGTCCGGGAGCGATACGCCGAGGTCTTGCTCGACCTGGGGCCAGTCGACGCGGATGTCCACGTCCGGTGGGGGCGGAACGGTGCGCACGAGGTCGTCGCGTGCGGTCACAACATCTCCGTTTCTCCGAAGCCGAACATCCCGGCGGGATTGTCCAGGACCCGGTCCAGCTGGAAGCCTCCGTCCCCCCGCGCTCGAAACGACAGCTGGTGGGGCGCGACATCGCCAGGCCCAGGGTAGTGGGCACGCACTTCGTAGGTCACGGTCTCTCCCTTGTCCACGGCTTCGTAGACCAGCTTCTCGATCTCGTCCCTCATGATCGGGGTGTTCGTCGGGTCCTGGGTCAGCGTCACCAGGTTCTCCTCGAGGTCACCGGAGCCGCCGAGCCGGTCAGCAAGCAGATGTCCACGGCCCTCGTTGTAGTAGGTACCGTTCCCGCTCCATCCGGAGGGATGAATGCTCGGATTGGCCGAAGTGCCGGTGTCGAGCATGTCCCTGCTGATCACCGCGTTGACCCCCGTCGCCCGCCCTTCCCCGTCCAGCGGCAGATAGTGGACACGGCCGTTGTGCGCCCGCACACCGTTGCACGGGCCAAGCCCCAGCGGGTCCACCCAGGTCCAGGGGTTGTCCACGTACGCGGCCGGATTGAAGGCCAGGGAAATACCCAGAGGATCCTGCGAGGTGTATCGGGCAGTCTCCGGGTCGTAGTAGCGATGATGGTTGTAGTGGAGTCCTGTTTCGGCATCGTGATACTGCCCGGGGAACCGGAGAGGGGTGTGTGCGGTGCTGTTCTTCGTCCAGGCGGTTACGCCCCACAGCGTCCGCCGGGACTTCCAGGCCACTGCACCGGACTCGTCGACCAGCTCGGTGGGCGCGCCGATGAGGTCGGTGACCATGGCGAAGAACCGGGCGTCGACATCACGCTGGGTTGTGGCATCCGTGACGCGCTCGGCCTGTGACAGCGGTCGTAGACCGTCGTGGTCCCAGGTGAGGGTCACGTGATAAGCAGTTTCGGCAGCAACGGTGGTCTGCTCGGCGAGAACGTTGCCGTCCCAGACGAAGTACGTGGTCTCGGCCTCTGTCACGCCGTCTGGGGCCATTCTCGTTTTGGACAGGCGCCTGCCGAAGGGGTCGTACCGGTAGCGCCACAGTGTCCCGTCGGGTGTGGTGACGGAGGTCAGCCGATCCTCGGTGTCCCAGGTGTACTTCCACACATCGGGTTTGTGTGACAGCCGGAGCCTGCGACGTGTGATCACACGGCCCGCACCGTCGTAGTCGTACCGTACTGAGCCGGCGCTCTGCAGCCTGGTGCCCTGAACAGTTCGCGGGCCCTGCGCCGCGTCACCACCCTGTTGGGTCGGCCAAGCTGCGTCGGTCTGGTTGCCGGCCGGGTCGTAGGCATAGGACTCGGCCCACCCGTCGGCACGTACATCGGTGACTCGGCCTGCCGGGTCCAGGCTCAGGTCGGTTCGGCCCCTTCCCGAGTCGTCGATTCCGACCAGGTGGCCGTCCGGTCGGTAGCTGTAGGCACGCTGTTGCACCGTCGTGCCGAATGCCGAGACGGTCTGTTCCGCCAGTCGGCCCACCGGGTCCCAGCTCTGGGCCAGGGTGAGTGAACCGCCAACTACGCGTGACAGCTCGCGGCCGGACGCGTCGTGAGTGAAGGCGATGCTGTGGCCCGAAGTGACCAGCGTGGTGATCCGACCGCCTTCGTCGTACTGGTAGTCGGCCACCGCGCCGCCAGGGGTGATGCGTCGTGTGCGACGGCCACGGGCGTCGTAGCGCGTGTGCAACGTGCGACCGTTCACCGTCTCCGCGATCACCCGTCCGGCGCCGTCCCGCTGCCAGGACATGTCACTGTGCGGGTTCACCGCCCTCAGCAGCAAGCCGCTCCGGTCGTACGCGTACGAAGTGACATCGCCGGCCACGTTCTTGGCGATGGTGCGGCCGACCTCGTCCAGCGTGTACTCGACTGATTCCCCGAGGGGGTTGGTTCGCCCGACGAGCCGTCCGGCCGCGTCCCGCGTGTAGGCCACTTCTCGATTGTCGAAATCCGTCTCCCCGGTCAGACGCCCGGCGGCGTCATAGGTGTATTCCCACGTCAGCCCCTGCGGGTTCCTCACTCGCGTCAGCTTCAGAGAAGGCGAGTAGGAGAATTCGTAGCGCGCGCCGTCCGGGTCCGTACGAGCACTGAGCAGATCGAAGTGGGTGTACTCGTAATGGGTGACACCACCCTCCGCATCGACATGGCGGAGACAATTGCCCTCTCCGTCGTACTCCCAGCTCTGCTCGCCGCCATCGGCGGTGAGCACTCGCGCGATCTTTCCCTCCGGTGTCCACGTACAGCGGGTGACGTGCCCCAGGACGTCCGTCACGGTGATGATGCGGCCGAACGCGTCATACTCGCGTGATATCCGCTGCCCCATGGGGCCGGTGATTTCAAGTGGCTGGCCCGCCCGGTTGTTCCTCAGCGTCGTTGTGACGCCCAGTGCGTCGGTCACGGCTGCTATCGCGCCGGTTTCGTCGTACGTGTACCGCGTCGTGGCTCCGAGCGGATCCGTCACCGCGACGCGGTTGCCGTGCCTGTCGTACATCTGGGACAAGGTGGCGCCGTCCGACACCGTCACGGTGGCGATCTGTCCCGACTGCGTCAGCGTGTA
Source organism: Streptomyces sp. NPDC034099 (assembly GCF_055575415.1). Taxonomy (NCBI): domain Bacteria; kingdom Bacillati; phylum Actinomycetota; class Actinomycetes; order Kitasatosporales; family Streptomycetaceae; genus Streptomyces; species Streptomyces sp. NPDC034099. Next base: position 734,210 of record NZ_JBVISR010000001.1, read on the forward strand.
GTGGGTCACCCGCCCGTCCGCATGGGTCACCTCGACGAGTCGGCCGTCCGCATCACGTCGGAAGTGAGTCCTGTGGCCGAGGGGGTCGGTCACGGCAATCACCTGCTGGTGGCGGTCGAACTCCGAGCGTGTCACACCCCCGCAGGCGTCGATCTCGGCTTCGATCAAGTACCGGTCGTCGACGACGAAGCGGGTCACCGCTCCTTCCGAGTTGGTGACAGTGGTGATGTACCGGTCGGGCCAGGCGGGATCGGTGCCCTCGTACTGGAACAGTGCGGCCATGTGTCCGGCGTCACCGCTCTGCGCGACGCACCGGTCGCGGTCGTCGTAGGTGTAGCGGTAGGTGCTGCCGTTGGTATCGGTCCAGGACGTGAGGCGCATACGGGCGTCGTAGCCCATAAGCAATGGCTGGCCGGAGGAGTTGGTGACCGACGTCAGGATGCCGTCCGTGTAGCCGTATCGCATCACTTCCGCATCGGAACCGTCATCTGCCGCGCCGACCAAGTGCAGTGAGGTGACTCGGTGCTCCTCCGTGGTGATCCGCACGTGGTAGCCGGCGCTATGCCGGAGAGCCGCGGGAGCGCCGTCAGGCGTGTAGTCGAACGTGACGGCGTTGCCGTGCCGGTCGGCGATGCGCACGATCGGGGCAACGCCACCCGACGGCGCGCCGAATCGACGTTCGACACCCGCTTCGGGATCAAGCAGCCGGTATCCGCCGTCGTCCAGTCGGCGCAACGGCCAGCGTGGACCCACCACGGGCAGGACCGGGGTGTCGGAGTCGACGGGGTGAGGGTACGAAAGCAGCCGACCGTCTTCACTGACGAAGACGAGGCCTTGCTCGTCGGCCTCCAGATGCTGATCAAGGGTGGAGGACCAGGACGGGCCAAACCACCAGCCCAGCCCATATCCGGACTCGATACGGCGATTGAAGATCAGGGGGAGGGTGCCGGGTAGCGACAGATCGGTCTGGGACAGGTACGTCCGTCCAGTGGCCATGTCAACCGGGTCGCCGCAACCACGAATTCGAGCCTTGAGGCGCCCGAAGGCGTCCGCGCCGCCTGCCAGCGCATTGTCCAGCATTCCGCGTGCGCTCTTGCCGAGCCCACGCACGGCGAGCGACATGCCTTTGAGACCGCCTCTCATTGCCGCGACTCCGCCCTTGAGTCCCTTGGCCAACCCACCGAGGGTAGTGAGGCCCTTGAACCCGGGTATGCAGTCCAAAGCGGCGAACGCGACGTCCCACAGGGATGCTTGGCCCTTGCTGTACTTGTAGAGCGTGTCCGCGAGGACGACGAGGGCGGCTACCAGGACGATCGCGCCGAGGATCGGGCCGCCGATGATCATCGCGATGATGCCGACGACGGCGACGACGACCTTGCAGACCGCGACGATGGTGTCCCAGTTGTCGGAGAACCAGTCGCCGACGTCCTCCCACCACGAGCGGTTCTGGATGCCGGCGTCGGACGCCTCGTCGATCTTGCTCTTGGCCTCCCGCGCCGCGTCGTCACGCATCTTGCGCGCGTCCTCGGCCATCTTCTTCGCCGCGTCCAGCGCCCCCTGCGCGGAGTCGACGGCCGACTGGGCGTTGGCGTGAGCGGTCTTGGCGTGCTGGACGTCACGGGTGGCGGCACGGACCTTGGCCTCGTCCGGCTTGTCCGCGTCCGACTTGCTGCCCGTCGGGTCGTCCTTGTACTTGTCCGCCTCCTTCGACGCCCGCGTCACCCACGAATCCGCAGAAGACAGCTTCGACTGCGCCGAGGAAAGGTCCTGGCGGGCCTCCCGCGCCTTGACCAACGCCCGGTCCGCCAGCGCCTGCGCCCGCTCCAGCTTCGGCCAGAAGTCCGCGAGCGCGTCGCCGCACATCCCGTACGACTTCTCCAGCTTCTTCAAGTTCTTGGGAACCCCGGAGAACTCCTCCTTGAAGACCGTCGCCGACTTCCCCGCCCACTCGGCCAGGGTGGACTCCCCCGCCATGCCCTTCACCAGACGCAACGCCTCCGAGACGTCGTCGGCGAAGTCGTGCAGCGTCTTCGCGAGCGTCCGCACCCGCTGCGGATCACCCGGAGTCGGGTCCTTGTCCAGGTCCAGCACATGCCAGTCACTCGGCCTGTGGCCCACCATCCCCGTAACCCCCGTCAACTCACGCGTCGCACCAGCGACCACCCGTACGCACACGTGAACTTACAAGGAGCAGCAGTTCGAGGAAAGACGGTTCGGACGGGCGCGGCCCGCAGTCGGTCAGTGCCATACCTCGGGGTTCAGGGCCGCCGTGACGTGATCGGCTGCCGTGGTGACGGTCAGGTCGGGCCGGCGGACGCGGGGCGCGATGCTCTCGGGGTCGAAGTCGCGGAACTCGAAGTGGAAGTGCTGGGAGAGGACGGGGCGGTCCGAGGGGAAGCCGTCGAGGTCGACGGGCGCGTTGGCACGGTCCGCTCCCTGGCAGAGGACCGAGACGAAGAGGGGGAAGTGGTCCGCTTTCAGGAGCAGGTCCGCGTCGTGGATGACGCCCACGATCCCGACGCCGCCCGTGACGGCTCCGCACAGGTCGCTCAGGCAGTCCACCAGAGCGTCCCAGTTCGCGCCGTAGTAACCGGGGAACTGGAGGGCTTCCGCGAAGGAGTGATGGATTCCCTGCTCGGTCACGAGCTTGCGGGCGTCGAAGTGGTGGACCTGCCCTCCCGTCGCTTCCAAGCGGGCGGTGCCCGTCCGGAATGCGGGTGCGGCTCGTGGGCCGAGGACTACGAAGGGCTCCGAGCGGGGAGTTCGCGGGTTCATCGTCCGCGCACCGCCTTCCAGGCGTCGGTCGCCGCGTAAGTGCAGTTCAGCCGCCACGCGTCCAGCTTGTTCCGCACCGTTGAGACGACGCTCCAGCACTTCAGCCACGTCGGCAGTCGTCGGAACGGTACGAAGGTCAGGGTGTCGTCGATGGCGTTCACCGCGATGCTCCTGCGGCCGGGGCCTTCTGCCCGCAGGGCGGCGTACAGCTCGGGCGTCAACGCGCCGTTGAGGCGAGCCGCCGTTCCCGCCGCGGTGAAGGCGAACCCTCGCTGAGCGACGTCCGGGAGTTGCATCGCCCGGACGATCCGGGGAGACGCCTCCTCCAGAGAGCAGTTGAAGGCGAGTCCGATGGCCGCCGTGCCGAGGCTTCTCTCCCCGCGCTCGAACGCGGCGTCCCATTCCTTCGGGTCGTTCAGGGCCAGCAGTCGTTCGCCGGTCTGCCAGTTCCAGTGCGTCGACATGGTCAGTCGGCCCAGGGGATGCGCAGCGGCTTGCGTCCCCACCACTCGCCGAGTTCGTCTTCCGGCCTCCCCGTCGTCGGACGCACCCAGGGGCGGAGCGAACGTTCCGGGTCCGGGAGAGTGGCGGCGCGGAAGCGTGCGTCCAGCCGAGCGAGGAGTTGCCCCAGCGTGCCCTGGTCGACTTCCTCGGGCAACGCACGCATCACCAGGCCGAGAGCCTCCCTGGAGTCGAGGTCGTTGCCGTAGGCGCTGATGGGGTAGAAGTCGTCGCCGTCCCAACCGGGCTCCATACGGCGGACCAGACGCTCCCAGGACGCGAACCGGTCCGCCACCGGATACACGGGCACCGTCATCTTCTCCCTGAGGTGCGGCGCGACTCGCGACCTCTCCACCTCCAGCCGTGCCGCGTCGCACCGGGCGACCGCTTCGAGGACAGACGGAGACAGCGCGTTCCACACGGTCCTGCTCTGCGGAGCAGCCCAGAACGTGGTGGTCAGCGAGCGCGGACCCAGGTCCGGTCCGAGTCGCTCAGTCATTACCGACCTCGTGCCTGGGACGCTGTCCCTTCATTCTCTTCAGCGGCATTCGACCCATCGGTACTGATCGTCACTGCGGAAGGCAAGGTCGCCGCCGAGGATCCGTTCCGCCGGCCAGACGACCTCGGTGACGTACTCGCCCAGCGAACCGTCGTTCTCCAGTGGGAGCGCGTTGAGTTCGGGCGACAGCGCTGACGGCAACGTCTCGATCAGCTCGCGCCATGTCGGTGTCATCGCGGGAGGGTCCAGAAGGGTGAGTCCCGGGGTGGGGGCGGGTGGATGGGGAGGCGGGAGAAGTCGATGTGGGCGTCGGCGTCCGGGTCGCCGGTGGGAGGGAGCAGGTGGTCGCCGCGGCCGTAGTAGGCGGGCAGGGCCCAGAACTCCGGGGCCTCGTGGCACAGGAGGTCCGGGTACGGGTCGACCTCCAGGTCCGCGTACTGGCTGTTGATCCTCGCCACCGCCTCCGGGCGGGAGATGCCGCAGCGGTCCACGAGTACGTCCACCATGTCGCGGAAGTACTCCAGCATTCCCTCGTCCAGGTCGAGGACGAATTCCTCGGTCACCGGAACCCCCGCGCCCCTCAGTCCGCGAACCGGAACGTCGACGTGATGGCGTCGAAGATGTCGAAGAAGGAGTCCGCGAGGTCGAGGACCTGGCTGCTGCCCGCGACCAGGGCGACCTTGCCCTCCTGGCCGGGGACCGGGATGTACGTCTGCATGAGCACCGCGCGGACCGTGCGGTTCAGGGCGTCGCCGGGGACCGGGATGTCCTCCACGCCCTGGGTACGGGCGGCGGGGCCCACGCCGGGGATGTCGACCGTGGTGACCTTGCGCCAGGAGTCGCCGGGCTTCCGGGCCTCCTTGACGGCGAGCTGGGCGGCTATGGCGCCCGGGTCGGTGGGCAGGGGGTCGCCGGAGGACGTGCGGCCGCCTATCAGGGAGACCGTGACCGAGCCCGTGATCGGGGTGTCGCCGCCGAAGCTCTCCGCCATGCAACCGCAGTACAGCGCGCCCGACTTCCACGCGTCGGACGCCGCCTTCTGGAGGAAGGTGATGTACGCGGACCGGGAGGGCTTCAGTTCCGGGTGCCGGCGGACGCGGTCCTCGACCATGCGGCGGATCGAGTCGTCCCGGGACTCCGGGCGTACGTCGAACTCCCACCAGGACTCCGGCACCTTGATGCGGAAACCGCCCCGTTCGACGGTCAGTGCCTCCGTGTAACGGGCCATGGTGTGCCCGGCCTCCCCGTGCGTCGCTCGATCGGCTGTTCCCGTCATCGTCCCACTGATCGACGGCCCGGCGCCGGTGATGTCCGGCACGAGGGCGCGACGGCACGGCCCGCGCCCCCTCGGTACAGAAAGCCGTTCACCTGTTTGGATGAAAACCTGTCGTGACCGCTGTAGACATTCCCCCGCTGCTGTGGTTAGTCTTCTGTCGTAGCCAAGAAGTCAGCGAGGCGAGGCAGAGACGAACTGCCCGCATGAGTAACAGCAGTACCAGCAGGACCCGCAACACCAAGAGGTACGGCACGAGGAGAGAAGGAGGAGGACGCCATCAGGATCGCCCGGGCGAGAACGTTCTCACCGGGTACCGCAGGCCCCGGAACGGAAGGTGGTCCCACGGTCACGCATCCGCGATCCCTCAACAGAAGGCCGGCAGTGCAGTAGGCCGGCAGATGGTGTTACAAATCCCTCGGGGCCTTGGTGCCGTACGGCACCAAGGCCCCTCGACGCGTTCCGCAAACAGAGGTGCAGATGACCGCTGACACACCGCTCAACCGCATCGACGACGACGACTACCCCGCGTACACCATGGGGCGGGCGGCCGAGATGCTGGGCACGACGCCCGCCTTCCTGCGAGCCCTCGGCGACGCGCGGCTGATCACGCCGCTGCGCTCGGAGGGGGGCCATCGCCGCTACTCCCGCTACCAGCTGCGCATCGCCGCTCGCGCCCGCGAGATGGTCGACCAGGGAACGTCGATCGAGGCGGCCTGCCGCATCATCATCCTGGAGGACCAGCTCGAAGAGGCCCAGCGCATCAACGCGGAGCTGCGAAGCGGCGGCACCGGGGCGTCCGGAGACAGGTCAGGGAGTGCCAGTACTGCCCGGTAGTGCCACCGACCCGCCCGCCCGCGCGGGCCTGCGGATAAAATCTGTTCTCATGTCGAAGCCTGACGAGCTGCTCGTTGACATTGCCGCCCGTGTGGAGTCCGCGCAGAACAGTCGAATGTCCCTGACCGTGGTCACCCACGGCGCTGTTATCACCGGCCGCCTGGCCCCCGAGTCCGTGTGGCGGCAGCGGGTGTCGGAAGTGCTGACCGACTCCGCGGACCTGGGCGTCTTCTCCGCCGCCTTCGACGCTCCGGCGGAAGAGAAGGAGGCACCCACGCACCTGCACTTCCATGTCGCCCGGATCCTCCAGGGCACGATGGGGATCCCCGAGACGGGCGGGATGTACCGCGTGGCGATCGAAGACGTCAGCGCCTGGACCGTGGGGGACTTCAGCTACTCCGACCACTGAAGATCGCGAGAATCCCAGAACAGGCCGAACAGTGCGCGGGAATCCGCGTACGTGAATTCCATGGATACTGAAATGCAGCTGGGGCCCGCACCCCGAAGGATGCGAGCCCCAGCTGCGCGTGCGCGCCCGCGGGCGCGCCGACGTCAGGCGAGGACGATGTTCTCGGCCGTCGGGCCCTTCTGGCCCTGCGCGATGTCGAAGTTCACCTTCTGGCCTTCGAGCAGCTCGCGGAAGCCCTGGGCGGCGATGTTCGAGTAGTGGGCGAACACGTCAGCGCCGCCACCGTCCTGCTCGATGAAGCCGAAGCCCTTTTCCGCGTTGAACCACTTCACGGTGCCAGTAGCCATGTCTTTTTCTCCTTCGGGGCAGTGCACCGGCGCCCGCACTGTACGGACGCCGTGTCGCCGCGATGATCACCCCGACCGGAAAAAGACCGGCATCAAATTCGGGAACCACACCTGCAACTGATAACGACAGTAGCACGCAACGGGACCCCGCGTACGTCCAGAAATTCCGCTCTGTTCGCCACCGCAAGGAAACTGTCCGCACGTTCCGTCAAAGCCTTGTACGGCGGATACAGATTTCGCGGTGCCCATTTCACAGGAATTACTGGCGGGGCGAGTTCCGTCAGATGACGCCCTGCGCCAGCATCGCGTCGGCCACCCGCTCGAAGCCGGCGATGTTCGCGCCGGTGACGTAGTCGCCGGGGGCGCCGTAGCGCTCGGCGGTCTCGTGGCAGGTGGTGTGGATGCTGGTCATGATGTCCGCCAGCTCGTCCTCGACCCGCGCCGCCGTCCACGACGTACGGGCGTGGTTCTGCGCCATCTCCAGGGCGCTGACCGCGACGCCGCCCGCGTTGGCCGCCTTGCCCGGGCCGAAGGCGACGCCGGCCTGCTGGAGCAGGTGGACGGCCTCGGGGGTCGTCGGCATGTTGGCGCCCTCGGAGACCGCCTTGACGCCGTTGCGGATCAGGGTGGCGGCGTCCTTCTCGTCCAGTTCGTTCTGGGTGGCCGACGGGAGGGCGAGGTCCGCCGGGACCTCCCAGACGTGGCCGCCGGGGACGAAGCGGGCCGAGGCGCCCCGGCGCTCGGCGTACGCGTCGACGCGGCCGCGCTCGACCTCCTTGATCTGCTTCAGCAGGTCGAGGTCGATGCCCTTCTCGTCGACGACGTAACCGGAGGAGTCCGAGCAGGTGACGGCGTTGGCGCCGAGGGCGGTCAGCTTCTCGATGGTGTAGATCGCCACGTTCCCGGAGCCCGAGACGACCGCGGTCTGGCCCTCCAGGTCCTCGCCGCGCTCGCGCAGCATCGCCGCCGCGAACAGCACGTTGCCGTAGCCCGTCGCCTCCGGGCGGATCAGCGAGCCGCCCCAGCCCTGGCCCTTGCCGGTGAGGACGCCGGACTCCCAGCGGTTGGTGATCCGGCGGTACTGGCCGAAGAGGTAGCCGATCTCCCGGCCGCCGACGCCGATGTCACCGGCGGGGACGTCCGTGTGCTCGCCGATGTGCCGGTACAGCTCCGTCATGAAGGACTGGCAGAACCGCATGACCTCCGCGTCGCTGCGCCCGTGCGGGTCGAAGTCGCTGCCGCCCTTGCCGCCGCCGATGCCGAGGCCGGTCAGGGCGTTCTTGAAGATCTGCTCGAAGCCCAGGAACTTGATGACGCCCAGGTTGACCGACGGGTGGAAGCGCAGGCCGCCCTTGTACGGGCCCAGCGCGCTGTTGAACTCGACGCGGAAGCCCCGGTTGACGCGGACGCGACCCTGGTCGTCCTGCCACGGCACCCGGAACATCACCTGGCGCTCCGGCTCGACCAGCCGCTCGATGAGGCCCGGCTCGGCGTACTCGGGGCGGGCCGCGACGACCGGGGCGAGCGTTTCCAGGACCTCGTGCACGGCCTGGTGGAACTCCGGCTGGGCCGGATTGCGGTGCTCGATCTCGGTGAGGAGGTGGTCGAGGGTGGTCTGCGTCTCGCTTCGCGTCGTCACAGGGGCCCTTTCTGGCACGGCGGGCACCGGTCGCGGGCAGCGACCGGTGGGAGGCGCTCGGCGCCGTTGCCGCGCGCGGGACGCTTAAGTGTTACGCGCATGTAAACCCCGTGGCCAGCACCCGATCACTGGGTGAGACGAAGGACTCCCGGGGACTCTACGCCTCCCCGTTCAGCATCGCGGCCGTCAGGACGTTGCCCGCGACGCCCCAGCCGCCGTCCGGGACCTCGTCGACGAGGACGACGGTGGTCGGCCGGGCGCGCTCCCCGTAGATCTCGGCGTAGAGGTCGGTGGTGCGTTCGACGATCTTCTGCTTGTCCTCCGGCGTGAGGGTGCCCGCGGGGACCTTGAAGTGGGCGAAGGGCATGTCAGACCAGCCCTCCGTTGGCGCGCAGGATCTGGCCGTTCACCCAGTGCCCGGCGGGGCTGCCCAGGAAGGCGACCACGGCGGCGATGTCCTCCGGGGTGCCCAGCCGCTCCAGGGGCGGCGTCTTCGCGAGCCGGTCGACCTGCTCGGGCGTCTTGCCGTCGAGGAAGAGGTCCGTGGCCGTCGGACCGGGGGCGACCGTGTTCACGGTGATGTCCCGGCCGCGCAGCTCCCGCGCCAGGATCATGGTCATGGCCTCCACGGCGCCCTTGCTCGCCGCGTAGCCGCCGTAGGTGGGGAACTGCGCGCCCACCACGGAGGTCGAGAACCCGACGAACGAGCCCCCCGCGCGCAGTCGCCGCGCCGCCTGCTGGGCGACGACGAAGGTGCCGCGGATGTTGGTGCGGTGCATGGCGTCGAGCGCCGCCAGGTCCAGGTCGGCGATCGGCGACAGGGTCATCCGCCCGGCCGCGTTGACGACCAGGTCGACGCCGCCGAACTCCTCCTCCGCCCGGTCGAACAGGGCGGCGACCTCCTTCTCCTCCGCCACGTCGGCCTGTACGGCGAGGGCGCGTCCGCCGGCCCCGGTGATCCCCGCCACCGTCTCGTCGGCGGCCGCGGCGCCGTGGGCGTAGTTCACGACGACGGCCAGGCCGTCCTCGGCGAGCTTCCGCGCGACCGCGCGGCCGATGCCGCGCGATCCGCCGGTGACGATCGCCACGCGGGCGTCCGCCACTGTGTTCTGGTTCGTGTTCGTGGTCATGCTTCCACGATGCGCCCGGTCGGCCGCGGCAGCCAGGGGATGCCATCCCCTGGGTCGGCGGCCCGGCCCGGCGCAGAATGGACCGCATGAGCGCTGTGAAGTACGCCGAGCTGGGAGCGTTCCTGCGGTCGCGGCGCGAGCGCATCCGCCCCGCCGACGTCGGACTCCCGGCCGGACCGCGCCGCCGGGTGCCCGGGCTGCGCCGCGAGGAGGTCGCCCAGCTCGCCGGGGCCTCCGTGGACTACTACAACGAGCTGGAGCGCGGTGCCGGGTCCCAGCCGTCCGAGCAGATGATCGCCGCGCTGGCGCGTGCGCTGCGGCTGTCCGCCGACGAACGGGACTATCTGTACCGGCTCGCCGACCGGCCGGTGCCCGTGCAGGGCGGGCCCGCCTCGCACGTGCACCCCGGCATGCTGGACCTGCTGGAACGCATGACGTCCACACCGGCTCAGGTGATCACCGACCTGCACGTCACCCTCGTACAGAATCCGCTGGCCGTGGCGCTGCTCGGGGACCAGTCCGGCTACCGGGGACCGCGGGCCAGCTTCGTGCACCGGTGGTTCACCGAGCCGGAGGCCCGGCTGCTGTACCCCGAGGCCGACCACCAGACCCAGTCCCGCGCCTTCGTCGCCGACCTGCGGGCCGCCGCCGCCCGGCGGGACGCGAAGGACGCGGAGACCGGCTCGATGATCCGTACGCTGCTCGGCGTGTCCCCCGAGTTCGCCGCGCTGTGGGCCGACCACGAGGTGGCCTTCCGGCGCGACGACCGGAAGCGGCTCGTCCACCCGGTGATCGGCCTGATCGAGGTCAACTGCCTCAACCTGTTCAGCGAGGACGGCCGCCAGCGGCTCCTGTGGTTCACCCCGGCCGTCGGAACCGACAGCGCGGGGTTGCTGGAGTTGCTGTCGGTCGTCGGAACACAGGAGGTCAGCGCTGCGACGCGTACGGCAGGAAGCTCGCCCAGGCGGCAGGGGTGAGGGTGAGGCGGGGGCCGGCGGCGTCGGTGGTCTTGGAGTCGCGGACGTGGACGGTGCCGGGGGTGTTGGCGATCTCAACGCAAGACTCGCCGTTGGTACCACCGCTGTAGCTGCTCTTGAACCAGACCAGTTCGGCCTCGCGGATCATGTCTCTCCCAGCAGTCTCTCGATGAAGGCCAGTGATTCCCTAGGCGGGAGCGCCTGCGCCCGGATGGTCCCGTACTGCAACTCCAGAATTCGGAGCTGCTTCGGGTCAGAGACGGGCCGCCCGTTGAATAGGCCTTCGGCGCGTCCCACAGCTGTACCGTCCGGGAACTTCAGCAACTCGATCCTGCCATCCAAGCCCGGGTGAGCTTCCGTGTTGGTTGGCATGACCTGAAGTGTGACGCTGTTCAAACGGCCCACCTCAAGCAGACGTTCGAGCTGCTGTTGCCACCCCATTGTGCCCCCAACCTGGCGGCGCAGCGGCGCCTCTTCCACCACGAAGTGGATGGACGGAGCGGGGTCGCGTTCAAACACCGACTGCCGGGACAACCGAGCGGCCACCATGCGCTCCACATCATCCGGTGAGTACGGGGGCTGCGCTGCTCCGATCAAGATCCGCACGTGTTCCGCCGTCTGCAACAAGCCGGGGATGATGTTGCACTCGTACACCCCGATCTCAACCGCCTTACCCTCCAGCTTCCCCAGCTCCCGCACCTTCTTCGGGTACCGGACCTTCTTGACGTCCTCCCAGCTCGCCGAGATGAGCCCACCGGCCCCCAGTACCTCGTCGGCCCTGTCCAGATACTCCTGCCGGGGAATCCGCCGGCCGCCCTCGACCTTGTAGACCAGGTCCTCCCCGTACCCGACGGCCACTCCGAACTCGCCGGCGCGCATCCCCGCGGCCTCGCGGCGAAGCTTCAACTGCCGTCCCACCGTGGTGATGACCGCGACGCCCCACTCGTCGTCGGGGTCGACCTCCCACCCCGACTCGTCCGTCTCGACCGTCATCCCGCTCCCCTTCGTCGTGCTCGCCGTGTTGCCCCCAGCGCCCTACCCGTACGGCACGTACCGACAGCCCCGACAGCCATGGACAACCACCGGACAGTCACGGCACGTACCCGCTGAGTCACTTTTCACGGTACGCACACGCCGCCACGCTGAGTGACGTGAACCAGGAATCCGCCGAACTCCCGACGTCCGTCCGCAACTTCAGCGTGCAGCTGTCCTCCACGCCACGCGGTGCCCGCCTCGCCCGTCTGCTCGCGACCGAGCAACTCCGCGCCTGGGGTCTGCCCCTGGACCCGGCACGCCTCCTCGTCGCCGAGCTGGCCAACAACGCGAGCGCCCACGGACGCGTCCCGGGCCGCGATTTCCGGCTCACCCTCTACGTCGTCGGCGACACCCTCCGCATCGAGGTGACCGACACCAGGGGCGAACAACTCCCCCACCCCCAGCAGTCCTCCCCCGACGCCGAGTCCGGCCGTGGCCTGCTGCTGGTGGAGGCGCTGGCGAGCCGCTGGGGAGTGACGGAGGGCCGCTTCCCGCGCAAGACGGTCTGGGCGGAGCTGTGCTGTACGCCACCGGGACCCACGTTCTGAGGTTCCGGTGGCGTCGGTGCCCTACCAAGAGAAAGAACCCGGGGAGAAATGACCCCACCAAGCCCCACCCCTCCGCCCAAGGCACGTCATCACCCGGGCGGGCGAACATCACCGGCTGAGCTGGATTTCCGAGTCCCCAACTCCCCTACTCTCAGCGCAAGCAGGACAACCGAAAAGACATCGGCCCCCGCTGGGACTGCCATCCCGGTGCGAGGGCCTACCACCAAGGAAAAGCAGCTTCCCGATGGGTACCCAAAACACTAGCGCGCCCCCGCGCGCCCAGTCAGCCGCCACCGACAACCCGACCCGTACGCGTCGTCACGGCGGCGGCATCACCCACGACAACACCCGGCACACCACCCGCTTCGTGGTGATCGGCAACCACCTGGTCCAGCACAAGGAACTGTCGCTCCTCGCGATCGGCCTCGGCTGCCACCTCCAGTCGCTGCCCACCGGCGCGGGCGCCGACATCAAGTCGCTCGCCGCCCGCTTCCCGGAGGGACCCACCCGCATCGCCGCCGCCCTGCGCGAGCTGGAGACCCACGGGTACCTGCGCCGCGAGCGCCACCGCACCGAGTCCGGCCGCATCGTCACCCGCACCGTCTCCTGCAACCAGCCGAACGCGAGCCTCCGCGAACCGGCCGACACGGGGTGCCCTCCCGCGAAGCGCACGCCTCCAGCGCCGCGCCGTACGGGACACAAGGCGCTCCCCGCCGTACCGCAGCCGGGCAGCACCGCCCCCGCACTCCTCCAGACGGCCCTCGACCTCCTGGCCGACCTGCGACGACGCGACGCCCGGCTGCTGCTCTCCGCGACCGACACGGCCCACCTGGTCCCGGGCGTCGCGGCCTGGCTGGAGCGGGACATCGCCCCGAGCGCCGTACGCCATGCCCTGACCGCCGGCCTCCCGGACGAGCCTCTGCGCCGCCCGGCCGCCCTCCTGGCCCACCGCCTCGCCGACCGGCTGCCAGCGCCGCCGCCGTTCCGTGGTACGCCGTCGGTCGCCGTACCACCACCGCGGCACCCACTCCAGAACTGCGCGGGCTGCGACCGCGGCTTCCGGCCGCCCGACCCAGACAGCCGATGCCGCGACTGCCGCGCAGCGTCCCACCCGTAACCGAAGCTGCCAGTCCCGTCGAACGCCGCGTGCAAGGCCGTGAACAGGGCCGCGCCCAGCAGGGCGCCCAGGACGTGCCGCTGGTCCTGGAACAGCGTGGCCTCGTCATCCCGAACGGCGTCCGTACGCGCATCCACGGAGTGCGGTGACCCCGAGGTTCTCCGTCACTGGCTCGCACGGGCCGTCACCGCCTCCTCGGCCGAGGCCGTCTTCGAGAGCGAGTAGCCCTCCCGCTCTCACGCCACCGTCGACACGCAGAACGGGTGTCCCGCCGGGTCCAGCAGGACACGCCAGCGGTCCGGGGACGGCTGGAAGTCGGGCTTCGTGGCGCCCAGGGCGAGCATGCGGGCCTCCCCCGCGTCCAGGTCGTCGACGCCGACGTCGAGATGGGCCTGCTTCTCCTGGCCGGTGCCCGGCCAGGTGGGCGGGCGGTAGTCGGCAAGGCGGCAGAAGCCGAGGCCGGGTGCGCCGTCCTTGCCGCCGAGGAGGTAGAAGTCGTCGGTGTGGAAGGCGACGGGGAGGTCGAGGGCCTCGCCCCAGAAGCGGGCCAGCGCGGCGGGGTCGGAGCAGTCGAAGGTGACGGCCGAGTAGCGGAAGGCCGGTGCCGGGGTGTTCTGCGTTGTCGTCATGGGAGAGACCGTAGGACGTGACCAGGACAGGTTCGGTCCTGGTCGGCGCCGGCTGCGTGGAAGACTTCGGGACCGTGCTCAGTACTTCCGCCCGGCTGCTGCGACTGGTCTCCCTGCTCGCCGTCCGTCCCGCCTGGACCTGCGGTGAGCTGGCCGAGCGGATGGAGGTCACCGAGCGGACGGTGCGGCGGGACGTGGCCCGGCTACGGGAGCTGGGGTACGCCGTCGACTCCGATCCGGGGCCGTGGGGCGGGTACCGGCTGCGGCCGGGGACGCGTACGCCGCCGTTGATCCTGGACGACGAGGAGGCCCTCGCCGTGGCCGTCGGGCTGCGGGAGGCCGCGCTGAGCGGGGCGCTCGGCGGGGACCAGGCGGCGTTGTCGGCGCTGCTGAAGCTGCGGCAGGTGCTGCCCAAGCGGCTGGGCGACCGGCTCGGGGACATGGACGCCGCGTTCGTGCAGACGCCGAGGGCCGGGGAACCGCAGGTCGCGGCGGGGATGCTGCTGGAGCTGGCGGCCGCGTGCCGGCGGGGCGAGCGGGCCCGGATGGCGTACCGGGACTGGGGAGGGCGGGCCAGTGTGCGGGACGTCGACCCGTACCGGCTCGTGCACACCGGGCGGCGTTGGTACTTCGTGGCACGGGACGTCGAGCGGGGCGAGTGGCGGACGTTCCGGGCGGACCGGGTCGAGCGGGTGCAGCCGACCGGACGGCCCGTCGAGTTCAGCGAACCGCTGCCCGATCCGGCCCTGCTCGTGTCCCGCGCGAGCGCGACCGGGCCGTACGCGGTGCTGGCCACCGTCCGCCTGCCGGTGCCCATGGAGCAGGCGCTGCGGTCCATTCCCGCCACGGTCGGGCTGCACCGGGCCGACGGGCCGGACGCCACGGTCGTCGAGGTCGGCGGGTCGAGCGCGGAGGGACTGGCCAGGTATCTGTTCAGCCTCGCCACGCCGTTGCGCGTCCTGGCGCCGGACTCCGTGCGGGAGGCGTTGCTGCGCCGGACCCGGGAACTGCTCGCCGCGAACGGCGACGCGGGTACTTGAAGTTTCCTCCACAGGTCCGTACCAACCCCTTGCCCCCGTCCTCCCCGCGTCGCAAGCTCCCCCCATGGAGCTGGAGTTGCGGCATCTCAAGACGGTCCGGGCCATCGCCGACGCCGGCAGCCTCACCAGGGCGGCGACGGCTCTCGGTCTCGCGCAGCCCGCGTTGAGCGCACAGCTCAAGCGGATCGAACGGGCCCTGGGCGGCGCCCTCTTCGTACGCGGCCGGCACGGGGTGCGGGCCACCGCGCTGGGCGAACTGGTGCTGGAGCGGAGCCGGATCGTGCTGCCCGCGGTGACCGAGCTGCAGCAGGAGGCGGCCCGGTTCGCCCGCGCCCCACGCACGGCGGAGCGGCTGCGGATCGGCGGCACCCACGGGCCCTTGCTGGGCGCCCTCCTCGACCGGCTGGCCGGTGTGGCGCCCGACGCCCGCATGACGACCTGCACCTCCTGGTCCGAGCGGGAGCTGGCCGGGCAGCTCGCCGAGGGGCGGCTGGACTTCGCGCTGGCCGGTACCTGCGGCACCGCGCCACCACCCCCCGGTGAGGGTCTGGTGTGGCGGGAGGTCGCCGTCGACCCGGTGTTCGTCATGGTGTCCGAGAACCACCCGCTGGCCCGCCGCGGGGAGGTGGACCTGACCGAGCTGGCCGACGAGGAGTGGTCCTGCGTACCCGGCGACGGCTGCTTCGGCGACTGCTTCACCGCCTCCTGCGCCCGCGCGGGCTTCACCCCGCGCCGCATGTACGAGACGGACACCGCCTCCCTCGTGCACCTGGTGCAGGTGGGGCGGGCGGTCGGGCTGTGCCGGGCGACCTTCCCGACCACGCCCCAGATCGTGACCCGGCCCCTGACCGGCACCCCACTGACCTGGCGGCATCTGCTCGGCTGGCACGGGGCGACGCAGCGGCAGGACACCGCGGCCGCCGTGCTCTCGCAGGCGCGCATGGCGCACGCGGGCGTGGCGGCCGACAGCGACAGCTACACGGAGTGGATGTCGGCCCACCGGGTTCCGTAACACCGGGTTCCATAACGCCGGGCAGAGGGACGGCTGACCTCTTATGCCGGCCGGTCGGCCCTCCCTACGGTTTCGGCACCTCCCCACCGAGACCGAGGAGACCCCCCATGCCCCACCGACACCGACACCACAGAGCCGTGGGTGCCGCCGTCACCGCGACCGCGGCCCTGCTCGTGGCCGGGCTCAGCGGCTCCGCGAGCGCCGGGACGGCACCCGCCGACTCCGCCCCCACCGCCGCCGAGACCCTGCGCACCGACGCCGCGCCCCCGGCTCTCCTCCAGGCCATGCAGCGGGACCTCGGCCTCGACCGCCGGCAGGCGCAGCACCGCCTCGCCAACGAGGCCGAGGCGGGTGCCACGGCGGGCCGGCTGCGGGCCGCGCTCGGCGGCGACTTCGCAGGCGCGTGGGTGGACGGTGCCGAGTCCGGCACGCTGACCGTGGCGACGACCGACGCGGGCGACGTCGCCGCGATCGAGGCGCGCGGCGCCGAGGCGAAGGTCGTACGCCACTCGCTCGCCGCCCTGGACGCGGCCAAGGCCCGCCTGGACGCGGCGGCGGCCGGTCTGAACACCGGCGACGCGCCCGTCTGGTACGTCGACACCCGCGCCAACACCGTCGTCGTCGAGGCGATACGTCCGGCCGCGGCCCGTTCGCTGCTGGCGGCGGCCGGTGTCGACCGGTCCCTCGCCCGGGTCGAGTCCCGCACCGAGCGGCCCCGCACCTTCTACGACCTGCGCGGCGGCGAGGCGTACTACATCGACAACAGCAGCCGCTGCTCGATCGGCTTCCCCGTCACCAAGGGCACCCAGCAGGGCTTCGCCACCGCGGGGCACTGCGGCCGGGCCGGCGCCGGCACGACGGGGGCCAACCGGGTGGCCCAGGGCACCTTCCAGGGTTCGGTCTTCCCGGGCCGCGACATGGCGTGGGTGGCCACCAACTCCAGCTGGACGGCGACCCCGTACGTCCTCGGCGCGGGTGGGCAGAACGTCCAGGTCACCGGCTCCACGGCGGCTCCGGTGGGCGCCTCCGTGTGCCGTTCCGGCTCGACGACCGGCTGGCACTGCGGCACCGTCACGCAGCTGAACACCAGCGTCACCTACCAGGAGGGCACCATCTCCCCGGTCACCAGGACCACGGTGTGCGCCGAGCCCGGTGACTCCGGCGGCTCCTACATCTCCGGCAGCCAGGCCCAGGGCGTCACCTCGGGCGGCTCCGGCGACTGCCGGTCCGGCGGCGAGACCTTCTTCCAGCCGATCAACGCGCTGCTCCAGAACTACGGGCTCACGCTCAAGACGACCGGCGGCGGCGACGGCGGCGAGGAGCCCGGCGAGCCCGGCGGCACCTGGGCGGCCGGCACCGTCTACCAGCCGGGCGACACCGTGACGTACGGCGGCGCCACCTACCGCTGCCTCCAGGGCCACCAGGCCTACGCGGGCTGGGAGCCGCCGAACGTTCCCGCGCTCTGGCAGCGGGTGTGACACCCCACTGACCCCCACAGGGGACAACGGGGGACGGGTCCGGGCGTGCGTGAGGGAGAGCGCCCGGGCCCGGTCACGTCCGCCTCAGGTGCGGGTGACCTGGCCGCAGCCTCCCGACCCGGAGCCGGTGAGGGGACGGCTGCGGTCGTAGGGGTCGGCCGGGGGGCCGGTGGGCCGCGCGCCGCCGGGACCGTCGTCGTCGGGGAAACCGGGGTGCAGGAAGCCGTCGTAGACGTCGCAGTCGGTGTTGCCGTACTCGGAGAAGTACTTCTCCACCAGGAGCCTCCCCTCGGTCACGTTCCACTTCGCCGGGTCGTTCAGGGTCAGGGTGAGCACGCGGCGGATGATGGTGCGGGCGACCGGTCCGTCCGCGTCGTCGGCCCGCACCCGCGGGTAGACGAAGGTGTAGTCCGCGTTGACCTTGACCACGCCCGGTTCGCCGGCGGCGAGGGTCATGCGGCCGCGGACCTTGACGACGTCACCGGCCGGGCGGGTCTCGGCCGGGTCGAAGCGGGTGAAGAGGCGGAGCGGGTCGTGGTCCTCGTCGGGGCTGCTCAGGGAGCGGCGCAGCTTCGGCAGCAGCTCCGGCTGCTTCGGGTCGAGGACGGCCAGCGCCTCGTCCGGATGTCCGCCGCGCAGTACGGCGGGGTCCAGGTTGGCGGCGACCAGGAGTTCCTTGGTGCGGCGCAGCGCGAACGCCACGTCGTCCTCGCTCATGCCCGACAGCGCCTTCGCCCGCGGCACCACGATGGCGTCGGCACCCTCGGCCCACCGTTCGGCGGGCGAGCCGCGGAACGGGTGCTCGCGGGTGGCCCGTTCCGACCTAGCGGGCTCGCCGGGAGCGCCGGTCGGCCGCGCCGTCTCGGCCGCCATGGTCGGCGCCGCGGAGGCGTCGTCCCCGCCGGGCAGCCGGTCCAGGAGCAGGGAGGGCCGTACGGCGACCACCGCGAGGCCCGCCAGCACCAGGACGCCGACGACCGCGCCGATCAGGCGCCGACGCGGGCGGCCGTCGCCCTTCGGGGCGGGCTGAGGGGCACGCCACGGCGTGGGCTCCTCCTCGCGCAACCGCCGGGCCACCATCCGCGCCCGCGCCGACGGCTCCTTGGGCGCGGAGGCGGCACCGCCTTCGGCGGCCTCGCGCAGGAACGCCTCCAACTGCTCGTCGGAGATCGAGGGGGCCGGTTCGTCGCCGGAACGGTCGGGAGGGGGCGGGGCGGGACTCACGGGCTCACTTCCTGGGTTCGGTGACGGTGGAGGGGGCGCTGGCGGCGGGTACGCCGGGGCGGGGCTCCCGGCGATCAAGCGGACCGTGTCATGCCCGCAGATACGTCAGCACGGCCAGCACCCTGCGGTGGGTCTCGGTCGCCGGGGGCAGGTCGAGCTTGGTGAGGATGCTGCCGA
Organism: Streptomyces sp. NPDC034099; assembly: GCF_055575415.1. Lineage (NCBI taxonomy): Bacteria > Bacillati > Actinomycetota > Actinomycetes > Kitasatosporales > Streptomycetaceae > Streptomyces > Streptomyces sp. NPDC034099. Next base: position 752,857 of record NZ_JBVISR010000001.1, read on the forward strand.
TGTGCTTGCCCACGGCCGCCTCGGAGACGACGAGTTCACGGGCGATGGCCGCGTTGGACCTGCCCTCCGCGATCAGGGCGAGCACCTCGCGCTCGCGCGGGCTGAGCCGCTCCAGCGGGTCCCGGCGGCGGCGCAGCAACTGGCGTACCACCTCCGGGTCGACGACCGTGCCGCCGTCCGCGACCTCGGCCAGCGCGTCGACGAACTCCTCGACCTGGCCGACGCGGTCCTTGAGCAGATAGCCGACGCCGGTGCCGTCGCCGGAGTCCAGCAGCCCGGCCGCGTAGGCCCGTTGGACGTACTGGCTGAGGACCAGGACGGGCAGCGTGGGCCGCTCCTCGCGCAGCCGTACGGCCGCGTGCAGGCCCTCGTCCTGGAAGCCCGGCGGCATGCGGACGTCGGTGACGACGACGTCCGGGACGTGCTCCCGCACGGCCGCGACGAGGGCCTCCGCGTCGCCGACGGCCGCCACGACCTCGTGGCCGAAGCGGGTGAGCAGGCCGGTCAGGCCGTCCCGCAGCAGCACGCTGTCCTCGGCCAGTACTACGCGCAGGGATCGCGGGGGCCGCACGGATCGCAAGGAATCTCCACGCTCAGCAGGGTCGGTCCGCCCGGCGGGCTGGACAGGGAGAGTCTGCCATCCAGGACCGACACCCGGTCGGCGAGACCGGTCAGCCCGCTGCCCGCCGCGGCGTCGGCCCCGCCCCGGCCGTCGTCGCGGACCCGCAGCACGAGCCGTCCGTCGCGGTGGCCGCCGGTCACCTCCGCGCGGGCGGCGCCGCTGTGCCTGCCGATGTTGGCGAGGGCCTCGCAGACCACGAAGTAGGCGGCGGCCTCGACCGCCTGGGGCAGCCGTCCGGGCAGCTCCAGGGCGACGTCGACGGGGACGGCGGAGCGGTCGGCGGCGTCGGCGACGGCCGCCGGCAGGCCGTAGTCGGCGAGGACCTTGGGGTGGATGCCGTGGATGAGTTCGCGCAGTTCCTCCAGGGCCTTGCCCGCCTCGCCGTGCGCCTTGGCGAGCTGGTCGGCCAGCGGTCCCGGCGGGGCGTCCAGGCGGGCCAGGCCGAGGGCCATGGTCAGGGCGACGAGACGCTGCTGGGCGCCGTCGTGCAGGTCGCGTTCGATCCGGCGGCGCTCGGCCTCGAAGGCGTCCACCAACCGCACCCGGGAGCGGGTGAGTTCGACGACCCTGGCCTCCGGGTCGCCCTCGCGCGGGGCGCCCACGAGCACACGGGCCAGCTCGGCCCGCGCGCCCGCCGCGAGGCCCAGCGCGTAGCCGCCCAGGGCGAGGAGCAGCAGCCCGAGCACCGCGACGCCGAACGCGGCCGGCCAGGTGGTGACCGTCCACTGCTTGAGGACCTTCGTCTCCTCGCCGCCGCCGAACGCGGCCATCAGCAGCGGGGTGGCGGCGAGATGGAGGGGCGCCGCCAGGGCGAGCGCCAGGACCAGGGCGTCCAGCGGCCAGAGCAGCAGGGCGAACAGCAGCGCGTGGCCCAGCTCCCGCCAGGTCGCCCGCTCCCGCAGCCGGGTGACCAGCCAGGGCCAGGGGCCGGTGGCGGGCGGCTGCCGTACGGGCCGGGCGGGGGCCGGGACACGGTCGATCAGGCGCAGCCGGTGCCGTTCGAGGCGGGCCACGGGGATGCCGAGCAGGGCGGTGAGCACCAGCAGCGGCAGGCCCACCAGGACCACGGAGAGCACGCCCGCGAGGGCGAGGGCGGTCACCGTCCCCACCAGGACCGCGGCGCCGGCCGTCGCCCCCGTCACCAGGTAGGCGACGGCACGCCAGGGCCAGGCCGAGAGCAGGTAGCGGCGGGCGGACAGGGCCTGCCACACGGTGCGGGGGCCGGGAGGGCGGGGATCGGGGCCGGGGTGCATGCGGATCACCGTAGGACCCGGGCGTGCGGCGCGGCCATGGGTCCAGTGGGCGTGCGGGGGGGGGTATGGCCCGCCCTACCTCGGTTCTCACCCCTGCCGCACTGCGCCGGGGCGGTCGCGGGCGGTTTCGTGGTGCCGGTCAGCGAGTGATCAGGCACGTCGCCGGCCGGCGCCACTCCGGCGCTTCTCCGGCGCCCGACGAACGGGGGCACATGAGAACTGGACCGAGCCACACCGACGACACCGACGACGCGGTCCGGCTGCGCTCCGTCAGCCGGCGGTACGGGGCGGGCGACGGCGCGGTGACGGCCCTCGACGCCGTCTCCGCCGCCTTCGCCCGGGGCACGTTCACCGCGGTGATGGGCCCTTCCGGCTCGGGCAAGTCGACCTTCCTGCAGTGCGCGGCCGGGCTCGACCGGCCCACCTCGGGCTCGGTCCTCCTCGGCGGCACCGAGCTGACCGGGCTGAGCGAGCGGCGGCTGACGCTGCTGCGCCGGGAGCGCGTCGGCTTCGTCTTCCAGGCGTTCAACCTGCTGCCGTCCCTGACCGCCGAGCAGAACGTCGCGCTGCCCCTGCGGCTGTCCGGCCGCCGCCCGCCCCGCGGCCGGGTGCGCGAGGTGCTGGGCCGGGTGGGTCTCGCCGACCGCGCCCGGCACCGGCCCACCGAGCTGTCCGGCGGCCAGCAGCAACGCGTCGCCCTGGCCCGCGCGTTGGTCACCCGCCCCGAGGTGCTGTTCGCCGACGAGCCGACGGGGGCGCTGGACTCCCACACCGGCCGCGAGGTGCTGACCCTGCTGCGCGGCATGGTCGACGTCGACGGCCAGACGGTCGTCATGGTCACCCACGACCCGGTGGCCGCCGCCCGCGCCGACCGCGTGCTGTTCCTCGCCGACGGCCGCGTCCACGACGAACTGACCGGCTCCGGAGCAGAGGCCATCGCCGCCCGCATGACCCACCTGGAGGCCACCCCGTGCTGAGCAGCCCCCCACACCGGGCCACGCTCACCGGTACCGCCATCACCCCGGCCCCGGACCCGGCACCACCGACGCCACCGCACCCCGCCCCGACCGGAGGCCACCCCGTGCCACCCCGCGTCCCCACCGGCCCACCCGCACCACCACCACACCGGCCCCGGAACCGGCACCCCCACCACCGCACCCACCGCACCCCGTCCCACCCCCCGGCAGCCGACCGGTCGCACCGCACGCCGGCACCGCCACCCACTCACCCCGGCCGGAGGCCACCCCGTGCTGACCCTCACCCTGTGCACCCTGCGCACCCGTTGGGTCTCCTTCGTCGGGAGCTTCGTCGCGTTGGCGCTGGGGGTCGCGCTGCTGACCGTCACGGGGCTGGCGCTGGCCGCCTCGCTGGACGCGCCCGACCGGGCCCCGGAGCGGTTCGCCGCCGCGCCGGTGGTGGTGCGGGGGCAGGACACGCTGCGGGTGCCGACGCCCTCCGGGGACCGTACGCAGGAGCTGGCCCGGCCGCGTGCCCTGCCCGAGGCCGTCGTGGCCCGGCTGGAGCGGCTCGGCACCGTCGTCGAGGACCGGTCCTTCCCGGTACGCGTCCGGGGCGGGCAGGGCCCCGGTGAGCCGGTGGGCCACCCCTGGTCCACGGCCGCGTTCGCCCCGTACCGGATCGACGCGGGCCGCGCGCCCCGCACCGCCGACGAGGTCGTCGTCACCGGCGGCTGGGCCGCGCCGGGCGAGCGGCTGCGCACGGACCGGGGCACGCTGCGGGTGGTGGGGACCGTGTCCGGCCTCGGGTTCGAGGACGCCGTCTTCTTCACCGACGCGCGGGCCGCCGCACTCGCCCCGGTCAGCGTCCAGTCGGCGGTCGACGCGGAGGCGTCCGCCGTACGGGAGGCGGTACGGGACGCCGTACGGGACTCGGTGCCGGGCAGTGCGGGTGTCCGGGTGCTCACCGGGGACGAGCGGCGGTACGCGGACGCCGACCCCGGCCGGGACGCCGAGGCGCTGACCGCGCTGAACGCCCTGTTCGGCACGGCCGGCGGGGTCACCGCCTTCGTGTCGGTGTTCGTCGTGGCGTCCACCTTCGCCTTCGCGGTCGCCCAGCGGCGCCGGGAGTTCGGACTGCTGCGCACGGCGGGGGCGACGCCGGGACAGCTCCGCCGGACGGTGGTCGCCGAGGCCGCGCTGGTCGGCGTCCTCGCCTCCGGCACGGGCTGCGTGCTCGGCGCGTACGGTGCGCCGCCGCTGGTGCGCCGGGTGGCCGACGAGGGGCTGGCTCCCGCCTGGTTCACCCTCGGCGACCACAGCTGGCCCTTTCACCTGGCCTTCTGGACCGGGCTGCTGGTCGCCCTGTGCGGCGTGGTCGCGGCGTCCTGGCGGGCGGGGCGCACCGCCCCGGTCGAGGCACTGCGGGAGGCGTCGGTGGACGCCGGGGCGATGACCCGGGGGCGGTGGCTGTGCGGGCTGGGGCTGCTGCTGACCGCCGTGGTGACCCTCGTCCTCGCCCTCGCGGACGACCCCGGCGACCTGCTGCACCGCAAGACCTATGTGACGCGCCCGATGCCGCTGATCGCCGCGGCCGCGCTGCTCGCCCCGGTCGTGGTGCGCCCGCTGACCCGGCTGCTGACCTGGCTGCCGGCCCGCCTGCCGGGCGCCACGGGACTGCTGGTCCGGGAGAACGCGGCGGCCGGGGTCCGCCGTACCGCGGCCCTCGCGGCGCCCGTGCTGGTCACGGTCGCGCTCACGGGCTCGCTGCTCGGCGCCGTCGCGACCCTGGACGGGGCGAAGGCCGCCGAGGCGCGGGAGCGGACCACCGCCGCCTTCGTGGTCACGGCCCCGCCCGGAGCGGGCTTCGACGCGGCGGCCGTGCAGCGCCTGCGCGCGGTGCCCGGGGCGCGGATCTCCCCGAGCGCGTCGGGCGCGGTGTACGTCCTGGAGGACGGCGTGGCCCTGATCCGGTCCGACGCGCGAGCCGTCGCCGACCCCGGCGCCCTCGGCGCGACCACCCGGCTCCCCCTCGCGCGGGGGCGGGTCACCGGCCTGGACGACCACTCGATCATCGTGAACGAGGAGTGGGAGGAGCACACGGTCGGCCGCAGCGTGCGGGTCCGGCTCGGGGACGGCACGGCGAAGACGCTGCGCATCGCCGCGGTGATGCGCACCGGCACCGGCGACAACGGCGTCTACGTCACCTCGGCCAACGCCGCCGGCGCCCCCGTCGACCGGGTGGACGTGGCCCTCGGCGACGGCGCCGACGCCGACGCGGTGGCCGCCGGGCTGCGCGAGGCGGTGGCGGCGTCCGGCGGACGGGTGGCGAGCGGGGCCGAGTGGGCCGCGGCGGCCTCCGCCGGGTCCGGGGGCGCGACGCGGACGGGCCTGCTCCTGGTCCTCGGCATCGCCCTGCTCTACACGGGGATCTCCGTGGTCAACACCCTGCTGATGGCGACGTCCGACCGGGCCCGCGAGCTGGCGGTGCTGCGGCTCGCCGGGGCCACCGACGGGCAGGTGCTGCGGCTGGTCGCCGTCGAGTCGCTGACGGTCGCCGCGGCCGGTGCCCTCCTCGGACTGGCCGTCGCCGGGCTCGACCTGGCCGGGATGGCGGCGGCGCTGGGCCTGCTCTCGGTCCCCGCCGCGCCGGTGGTGCCGTGGGCGGCCGTCGGCACGGCCGCGGTCGCCTGCGCGGTGCTCGCGGTCGTCGCCTCGGTGGTCCCGGCGGGCCTGTCCCTGCGCCGCCGGGCGGTGGAGGCCGCCGGCGTCCGGGAGTGAGGGCCGGTGGAATGGCGAAAGGGCCCGTACGACCGAAGTCGTACGGGCCCTTTCAGGCATCAGCCCATGTCAGGTCGGGTGGACCGACAAGCAAGCGGAGCTTACTTGTTGATCTTGGTGACCTGGCCGGCGCCCACGGTCCGGCCACCCTCGCGGATGGCGAACTTCAGGCCCTCTTCCATGGCGACGGGCTGGATGAGCTCCACCTTCATCTCGGTGTTGTCACCCGGCATGACCATCTCGGTGCCCTCGGGGAGGGTCACGACGCCGGTCACGTCCGTCGTACGGAAGTAGAACTGCGGACGGTAGTTGTTGAAGAAGGGGGTGTGACGGCCACCCTCGTCCTTCGACAGGATGTAGGCCTGGGCCTCGAACTCGGTGTGCGGGGTGACCGAACCGGGCTTGATGATGACCTGGCCGCGCTCGACGTCCTCGCGCTTGATGCCACGGAGGAGCAGACCGACGTTCTCACCGGCCTGGCCCTCGTCGAGGAGCTTGCGGAACATCTCGATGCCGGTGACCGTGGTGGTGGTCTTCTCGGTCTTGATGCCGATGATGTCGACGGTCTCGTTGACCTTGAGGACACCACGCTCGATGCGGCCGGTGACGACCGTACCGCGACCGGTGATGGTGAAGACATCCTCGATCGGCATCAGGAACGGCTTGTCGACGTCGCGCTCGGGCTCCGGGATGGACTCGTCCACGGCCTTCATGAGCTCGAGGACCGAGTTGCCCCACTCCTTGTCGCCCTCGAGGGCCTTCAGAGCGGAGACCTTGACGACCGGCAGCTCGTCGCCCGGGAACTCGTACTCGGAGAGGAGCTCACGCACCTCGAGCTCGACGAGCTCCAGGATCTCCTCGTCGTCCACCATGTCGGCCTTGTTCAGCGCGACGACGATGTACGGGACGCCGACCTGGCGGGCCAGGAGCACGTGCTCCTTGGTCTGCGGCATCGGGCCGTCGGTGGCGGCGACCACGAGGATGGCGCCGTCCATCTGCGCCGCACCCGTGATCATGTTCTTGATGTAGTCCGCGTGACCGGGGCAGTCGACGTGGGCGTAGTGACGGGTCTCCGTCTGGTACTCGACGTGCGCGATGGAGATGGTGATACCGCGCTGGCGCTCCTCGGGAGCCTTGTCGATCTGGTCGAAGGCCGAGGCCTCGTTCAGGTCCGGGTACGCGTCGTGCAGCACCTTGGTAATGGCGGCCGTGAGGGTCGTCTTACCGTGGTCGATGTGACCGATGGTGCCGATGTTGACGTGCGGCTTAGTCCGCTCGAACTTCGCCTTCGCCACTGGGGTCCTCCTGTGGAGTGGTTCTGTACGCCTTACTCATCGGCGCCAGGTGATCTTTGCTGGAAAGCCCGGGTGCCGGGGGCATTCCGCCGGTTCACGGCGGAATGCCCCATGCAGGCTCCGGGGTCAAGCCTAAAGCGTGTTCGCGGGGTCCGTTAAACGGAGTCCGTCACTCGCCCTTGGCCTTCGCGATGATCTCCTCGGCGACGTTCCGGGGAACCTCGGCGTAGGAGTCGAACTGCATCGAGTAGCTTGCGCGACCCGACGTCTTGCTGCGGAGGTCTCCGACGTAGCCGAACATCTCCGACAGCGGCACGAGGCCCTTCACGACGCGGGCACCCATCCGCTCCTCCATGGCCTGGATCTGGCCACGGCGGGAGTTGATGTCGCCGATGACGTCGCCCATGTAGTCCTCGGGCGTGGTGACCTCGACGGCCATCATCGGCTCGAGGAGCACGGGCGAAGCCTTGCGCGCGGCCTCCTTGAAGGCCTGCGAACCGGCGATCTTGAAGGCGAGCTCGGAGGAGTCGACCTCGTGGTAGCCACCGTCGATGAGCGTGACGCGGACGCCCGTCATCTCGTAGCCGGCCAGGATGCCGAACTGCATGGCCTCCTGCGCACCGGCGTCCACCGAAGGGATGTACTCCTTCGGGATGCGGCCACCGGTCACCTTGTTCACGAACTCGTACGAGGCGTCGCCGCCCTCGATCGGCTCGATCGCGATCTGCACCTTGGCGAACTGACCGGTACCACCGGTCTGCTTCTTGTGGGTGTAGTCCACGCGCTCGACGGTCTTGCGGATCGTCTCACGGTAGGCGACCTGAGGCTTGCCGACGTTGGCCTCGACCTTGAACTCACGGCGCATGCGGTCGACCAGCACCTCGAGGTGCAGCTCGCCCATACCACCGATGATGGTCTGGCCCGTCTCCTCGTTCGTGCTGACCTGGAAGGAGGGGTCCTCCTCGGCCAGGCGCTGGATCGCGACGCCGAGCTTCTCCTGGTCGCCCTTCGACTTGGGCTCGATGGCGACCTGGATGACCGGCGCCGGGAAGTCCATGGACTCCAGGATGACCGGGCTCTTGTCGTCGGACAGCGTCTCACCGGTGGTGGTCTGCTTCAGGCCCATGACGGCGACGATGTCGCCGGCGCCCACCGACTCGATCTCCTCACGCTTGTTGGCGTGCATGCGGTAGATCTTGCCGATGCGCTCCTTGCGGCCCTTGACGGAGTTCAGCACCGCGGTGCCGGACTCCAGGCGGCCGGAGTACACCCGGACGAAGGTGAGCTTGCCGAGGTGCGGGTCGCTCATGATCTTGAAAGCGAGCGCGGCGAGCGGCTCGTCCTCCGACGGCTTGCGCTTGACGACGACCTCGGGGTCCTTGACGTCGTGGCCCTCGATGGCCTCGACGTCGAGCGGGGTCGGCAGGTAGCGCACGACCGCGTCGAGCAGGGGCTGGACGCCCTTGTTCTTGAACGCGGTGCCGCAGAACACCGGGGTGACCGTGGTGTCGCTGGACTTGCCGGAGGCGATGGTGATGCGACGGATCGCGGCGTACAGCTGCTCCTCGGTGGGCTCCTCGCCCTCCAGGTACAGCTCCATGATCTCTTCGTCGTTCTCCGCGACGGCCTCGACCAGCTTGCCGCGCCACTCCTCGGCGGCCTCGGTGTGCGTGGCCGGGATGTCGACGGTGTCGTACATCTCGCCCTTGGCGGCCTCGGCGGACCACACGAGCGCCTTCATGCGGACCAGGTCCACGACGCCTTTGAAGTCGGCCTCGGCGCCGATCGGGAGCTGCATGACGAGCGGCTGGGCACCCAGGCGGTCCGAGATCATCTCCACGCAGCGGTGGAACTCGGCGCCGGTGCGGTCCAGCTTGTTGACGAAGCAGATACGCGGCACGCCGTAACGGTCGGCCTGACGCCACACCGTCTCGGACTGCGGCTCGACACCGGCGACACCGTCGAACACGGTCACGGCACCGTCGAGCACACGCAGGGAACGCTCCACCTCGACGGTGAAGTCGACGTGCCCCGGGGTGTCGATGATGTTGATCGTGTAGTCGTTGTCCTCGAGCGGCCAGTGACAGGTGGTCGCAGCAGACGTGATCGTGATGCCACGCTCCTGCTCCTGCTCCATCCAGTCCATCGTGGCGGCGCCGTCGTGGACCTCACCGATCTTGTACGACACACCGGTGTAGAACAGGATCCGCTCGGTGGTGGTCGTCTTGCCCGCGTCGATGTGGGCCATGATCCCGATGTTGCGGACCTTGGCCAGGTCAAGTGAAGTGGTAGCCATAAGGCTTCAGTCTTCTCTCGGTCTCGATGTGGGTAGCGACTACCAGCGGTAGTGCGCGAAGGCCTTGTTGGACTCGGCCATCTTGTGCGTGTCCTCGCGCTTCTTCACAGCGGCACCCAGGCCGTTGGAGGCGTCGAGGAGCTCGTTGAGCAGACGCTCGGTCATGGTCTTCTCGCGACGGGCGCGGGAGTAACCGACGAGCCAGCGCAGCGCGAGGGTGTTGGCACGACCGGGCTTGACCTCGATCGGCACCTGGTACGTCGCACCACCGACACGGCGGGACTTGACCTCGAGGGTCGGCTTGATGTTCTCGAGAGCGCGCTTGAGCGTGATGACCGGGTCGTTGCCGGTCTTCTCGCGCAGACCCTCCATGGCGCCGTAGACGATGCGCTCGGCGGTGGAGCGCTTGCCGTTCAGCAGCACCTTGTTGATCAGGGAGGTCACCAGAGGAGAACCGTAGACCGGGTCGATGATGACCGGGCGCTTCGGGGCGGGGCCCTTACGAGGCATTCTTACTTCTCCTTCTTGGCGCCGTAGCGGCTGCGGGCCTGCTTGCGGTTCTTGACACCCTGGGTGTCGAGGGAGCCGCGGATGATCTTGTAACGAACACCCGGCAGGTCCTTCACACGGCCGCCGCGCACGAGCACGATGGAGTGCTCCTGCAGGTTGTGCCCCTCACCCGGAATGTAAGCGGTGACCTCGATCCCGCTGGTCAGACGCACACGCGCGACCTTACGCAGGGCCGAGTTCGGCTTCTTCGGGGTGGTCGTGAACACACGCGTGCAGACGCCACGGCGCTGAGGGGAACCCTCGAGTGCGGGCGTCTTGTTCTTCTCGACCTTGTCCTGCCGGCCCTTGCGGACCAGCTGCTGGATCGTAGGCACTACTTCTCCGGTTTCTGTGTGCCGAATGGTGAAGCTAACCTGGAACGCCACCGACCCACGCGGTCGGGTGTGTCGAAGCCGCGAACTCCGCCCGCGAGGCGGAAGGAGACGCGAAATGCGGTGGCCACACACGGCCCCGATGCGGCTGTAGACACGCACGAGGGCCAGGGCACACCCCAGGCACAAGGTCTGAGCGTACCTAGCGCATTCGCTGCGGTCAAAACAAATGGGCGACACCGGCATACCCGCCCGGTTCGGACCGCTTTGCCCTGATCGGCAGGAGCCGTCTCAGGCCCGCGGCAGCGGGACGCGCCGCTCGTCGTCGTCCGTGCCGTCGGGTGCGGGCGGGGGTGGGGCCGGGGGTGCGGGTGCCGCCGTGTCGTGGCGGACGAAGTAGGTCGGCCGGTTCTGCACGGCCGTGTATATGCGCCCGACGTATTCACCGAGCAGGCCGACGCAGACCAGCTGCACGGCGCCGATGAAGACGATGCCGGTGAACAGCGAGGTCCAGCCGGGAACCGTGCGGCCCAGGGCGAACGCGGTCAGCGTGTAGACCAGCAGCCCCAGGCAGACCACGAACGCGCCGCCGCCCAGCCAGGTGGCGATGCGCAGCGGGGCCGCGGAGAAGCCGGTGACGCTGTCGACCGCCAGGCGGATCATCCGCCCCAGCGGGTATTTCGTACGGCCCGCCGTACGCGGCGCTCGCTCGTACGTCACCTGCCCGCTCGGGAAGCCCAGCCAGGGCACCAGCAGGCGGTACACCCGCTGCTGGTCCGGGAGCGCCTTGAGCGCCTCCACGGCGGCCCGGCTCAGCAGCCGGAAGTCCCCGGCCTGGGCGAGGACCGAGGGACCCGCCAGGCGCCGCATGAGCCGGTAGTAGAAGCCCGCCGTCCACCGCTTGAACCCGGAGTCGCTGCTGCGGTCCACGCGGACCCCGTACACGATGTCGAGGCCCTCCGCGCGGGCCAGCGCCAGCATGTCGGGGATCTTCTCCGGCGGGTCCTGGAGGTCGGCGTCCAGACTGACCACGTAGGCGCCGCGGGCCCGGTCGAGCCCCGCCGTGAGGGCCGCCTGGTGGCCGGAGTTGCGCCGCAGGGCGACCACGCGCAGCTCCGGCCAGCCCAGCCGGAAGGCGTCGAGCAGCTCCGCCGTGCGGTCGACGCTGCCGTCGTCGACGGCGACGACCTCGTGCGGCACGCCCAGCTCGGTGAGGACCGGACGCAGCCTGGTGACCAGCGCGGGCAGGACGTCCTCCTCGTTGAACATCGGAATGACGACCGACAGCACGACCGGTTCGTGCCGCTCCGCGTCCCGTCCCTCGGGCACCGCGCCTCCCTCCGCATGACCTTGAGTACAGATGTGCGACTCTTGTGCGATCTTATGGCAGCAATTGACGGTTGAGGGTGGCCCGAGGGGGATGACAGCCATGGACACGGCTGCCGACGACACGGTGACCGACCGGCCGGCCGACACCGGCGAACGACCGCCCGGCGAGGCCGCGGCACGCTCCTGGCGGAGCTGGCCCCCCGCCCTCCCGGCCGGCGCGCGGCCCTTCCTCGCCCCCTTGGCGCTGTACGGCGTCACCAAGCTCGTCGGTCTCGGGGTCTTCGCCTCCCTCCTGACGTACGCCGGGGACTTCCGGGGCAAGAACCCGCGCTTCGGCGGCGGCGCCCACTGGTGGGACGTGCTGGGCACCTGGGACGGCTGGTGGTACCTCCAGGTCGCCGAGCACGGGTACAGCCCCGCCCTGGTGCGGCTCGGCGGCGACGGCCTGTTCACGGTCCAGCAGAACTCGGTCGCGTTCTTCCCGCTCTACCCGGCGCTCATCCGCATGGTCTCGGAGTCCACCGGCCTCGGCCTGTACGGCTCCGGGATCCTGGTCTCCGTCCTCACGTCGTTCGTCGCCGCGGCCGGGATCTACGCCGTGATCTCGCTGATCGCGGGAGCGCGGGCGGGCACCGTCGCGGCCGGGCTGTGGGCGGTGGCGCCCGGCGCGGGCGTCGAGTGGGCGGTGTACTCCGAGTCCCTGTTCGTCGCCATCGCCGCCTGGGCCTGCTACGCCGTGATGAAGGGACGCTGGGTGGCGGCGGGCCTGCTGGCCTTCACCGCGGGCCTGAACCGGCCCACCTCCGCCGTCCTCATAGGCGCCGTGGGCCTCGCCGCGCTGGTGACGCTGGCCCGCCCCGCGTCCCGGCGCGAACACGGCGTACGCGGCCCGGTGTACGCGATGCTCGTCGCGCCGCTCGGCCTGCTCTCCTACATCGCCTGGGTCGGTTACAGCACCGGTGAGGCCACGGCCTACTTCACCCTCCAGCGCGAGGGCTGGGCCCACTTCTTCGACTACGGCGCGTACACCTGGGACGTGCTGCGCAACCTCGCGGTGGGCCGCGGCGACTACCCCTTCGCCTTCTCCACCCCGGACCTGCTCTCCCTCCAGCTGGTCCTGGCGCTGCCCTTCCTGATCGCGCTGATGCTGCGCAAGAAGCCCCCGCTGGTGCTGGTCGCGTACACCCTGGCGACGATCGTCACGGTCCTGGGCACCCAGCAGATGTTCGGCAACACGATGCGCTACCTGCTCCCCGCCTTCCCCCTCCTCCTGGCCCCGGCCGCGGCCCTGAGCCGCCTGAAGCTGCCGAGCCTGGTCGTCTTCTTCACCACGGCCTCGATCGCCTCCGGCTGGTACGCCCACTACGTCATCTTCGAACTGGGCGTGCCGTAGCCACCGCGCGATGCGGCGGCGCCGTCACAGCGTGAAGAGCAGCCCCGTCACCGCCGCCGCCCACATCGCGCCCATGACGGCCGTCAGGGCCGTGTCGTACCCCACCCGCCGGGTCGCCTCGAACAGCAGCATCGCGCGGTCCGGCCTCCCCGGCTCGTGGACGACCTCCACCACGTCACCCACCTCCACCGGGGGGACGGAGTACCTCGACGAGCGGACCGTGAGCTCCTGCCCGGTTCCTGTGGAGTACGTGCAGACCGCGCCCACGTAGCCGCCGCTCGGCCAGTAGTGGCTGACGCATTCGCCCTCGACGCGGGTGCCCGCGGACTCCAGCCGCTTCGCCTTCCGCAGGGCGTACAGATTGGTGCACAGCACCAACGTCGAGCCGCACACCAAGACGACGAGGATGATTCCTATCGCGAGCACGTGACAACTCCCGGGGTCGGAGGGCGATTTGGCGCGCGGATCGAACGACACACGTGATTGTGCCCCCCGGTCCGAGCACGCCGAAGGGCGGCCACCCTCTCGGGGTGACCGCCCTTCGGTCGTATCAAGCTGCCCGCTTACTGGTTGTACGGACCGTAGTCGTAGTCCTCCAGCGGAACGGCCTGGCCGGAGCCCGTGCCGAACGGCGAGTAGTCGATGTCGTCGTAGCCGACGGCCGAGTACATCGCGGCCTTGGCCTCCTCGGTCGGCTCCACCCGGATGTTGCGGTAGCGGGACAGGCCCGTACCGGCCGGGATGAGCTTACCGATGATGACGTTCTCCTTGAGGCCGATGAGGCTGTCGGACTTGGCGTTGATCGCCGCGTCCGTCAGGACTCGGGTCGTCTCCTGGAAGGAGGCGGCCGACAGCCAGGATTCCGTCGCCAGCGAGGCCTTGGTGATACCCATCAGCTGCGGACGACCGGAGGCCGGGTGACCGCCCTCCTGGACCACACGACGGTTCTCGGTCTCGAACTTCGTGCGCTCGACCAGCTCGCCGGGCAGCAGCTCGGCGTCGCCGGACTCGATGATCGTCACGCGGCGCAGCATCTGCCGGATGATGATCTCGATGTGCTTGTCGTGGATCGACACGCCCTGCGAGTTGTAGACCTTCTGGACCTCGCCGACCAGGTGGACCTGGACGGCACGCTGACCCAGGATGCGCAGCACGTCGTGCGGGTTGGTGGCACCCACGGTGAGCTTCTGGCCCACCTCGACGTGGTCGCCCTCGCCCACCAGCAGACGGGCACGCTTCGAGATCGGGAACGCCGTCTCGTCGCTGCCGTCGTCGGGGGTGACGACGATCTTCTTGGTCTTCTCGGTCTCCTCGATCCGGACGCGGCCGGAGGCCTCGGAGATCGGGGCGACACCCTTCGGGGTACGGGCCTCGAAGAGCTCGACGACACGCGGCAGACCCTGCGTGATGTCGTCACCGGCCACACCACCGGTGTGGAAGGTACGCATCGTCAGCTGGGTGCCGGGCTCACCGATGGACTGGGCGGCGATGATGCCGACCGCCTCACCGATGTCGACCAGCTTGCCGGTGGCCAGCGAGCGGCCGTAGCACATGGCGCAGGTGCCGACCTGGGACTCGCAGGTCAGGATCGAGCGGGTCTTGACCTCCTCGACGCCGTGGGCGACCAGGGCGTCGATCAGGACGTCACCGAGGTCGACGTTGGCCGGCGCGATCACCTTGCCGTCGATGACGACGTCCTCGGCGAGCATGCGGGCGTAGACGCTGGTCTCGACGTCGTCGGCCTTGCGCAGCGTGCCGTCCGCGTCGCGCACGGCGATCGGCAGCTTGAGGCCGCGCTCGGTGCCGCAGTCCTCCTCGCGGATGATGACGTCCTGGGAGACGTCGACCAGACGACGCGTGAGGTAACCCGAGTCGGCGGTACGCAGAGCGGTGTCCGCCAGACCCTTACGGGCACCGTGCGTGGAGATGAAGTACTCCAGCACGGACAGGCCCTCACGGAAGGACGCCTTGATCGGACGCGGGATCGTCTCGTTCTTCGCGTTCGACACCAGACCACGCATACCGGCGATCTGACGCATCTGCATCATGTTGCCTCGTGCGCCCGAGTTCACCATCATGAAGATCGGGTTGGTCTTCGGGAAGTTGTCGTTCATCGCCTCGGCGACCTCGTTGGTCGCCTTGGTCCAGATCGCGATGAGCTCCTGCGTGCGCTCGTCCTTGGTGATCAGACCGCGCTCGTACTGCTTCTGGACCTTCTCGTCCTGCGCCTCGTAGCCCTTGACGATCTCCTTCTTCGCCTCGGGAACGACGACGTCGGAGATGGCCACGGTGACGCCGGAACGGGTCGCCCAGAAGAAGCCGGACGCCTTCAGGTTGTCGAGCGTCGCCGCCACGATGACCTTCGGGTACCGCTCGGCGAGGTCGTTGACGATCTCGGAGAGCTGCTTCTTGCCGACCTCGTAGTCGACGAAGGGGTAGTCCTCGGGCAGCAGCTCGTTGAAGAGCGCGCGGCCCAGCGTGGTCTTCAGGGTGAAGGTGTCACCCTGCTGCCACTCCGGCTCACCCTCCTCGCGGGCCGGGGGCTCCCAGCCGCGGGGCGGGATGGTGCCCACCGGGAAGCGGATGTCGACCTTCGACTGGAGCGACAGGTCGCCCGCGTCGAACGCCATGATCGCCTCGGCGGCGGAACCGAAGGAGCGGCCCTCGCCCTTGAGGTCGCGGCCCTCGCCGTCGGTGGTGAGGAAGAACAGACCGAGGACCATGTCCTGGGTCGGCATCGTCACCGGACGGCCGTCGGCCGGCTTGAGGATGTTGTTCGAGGACAGCATCAGGATGCGGGCCTCGGCCTGCGCCTCCGCGGACAGCGGCAGGTGCACGGCCATCTGGTCACCGTCGAAGTCCGCGTTGAACGCGGTGCAGACGAGCGGGTGGATCTGGATGGCCTTGCCCTCGACCAGCTGCGGCTCGAAGGCCTGGATGCCGAGGCGGTGCAGGGTGGGCGCACGGTTCAGCAGAACCGGGTGCTCCGCGATGACCTCTTCCAGCACGTCGTACACGACCGTGCGGCCGCGCTCGACCATGCGCTTGGCGCTCTTGATGTTCTGCGCGTGGTTCAGGTCGACCAGGCGCTTCATCACGAACGGCTTGAAGAGCTCCAGCGCCATGGCCTTGGGCAGACCGCACTGGTGCAGCTTCAGCTGCGGGCCGACGACGATGACGGAACGCGCCGAGTAGTCGACTCGCTTGCCGAGCAGGTTCTGACGGAAGCGGCCCTGCTTGCCCTTGAGCATGTCGGACAGCGACTTCAGCGGACGGTTGCCGGGACCCGTGACCGGGCGGCCGCGGCGACCGTTGTCGAAGAGCGCGTCGACGGCCTCCTGGAGCATGCGCTTCTCGTTGTTCACGATGATCTCGGGCGCGCCGAGGTCGAGAAGCCGCTTCAGGCGGTTGTTGCGGTTGATCACGCGGCGGTACAGGTCGTTCAGGTCGGAGGTCGCGAAGCGGCCACCGTCCAGCTGCACCATCGGACGCAGGTCCGGCGGGATGACCGGCACGCAGTCGAGCACCATGCCCTTGGGGCTGTTGCTGGTCTGCAGGAACGCGGAGACGACCTTGAGGCGCTTGAGCGCACGGGTCTTCTTCTGGCCCTTGCCGGTGCGGATGATCTCGCGGAGGCGCTCGGCCTCCTCGTCGAGGTCGAAGGACTCCAGGCGCTTCTGCAGGGCAGCCGCACCCATCGAGCCGTCGAAGTAGGTGCCGAAGCGGTCGCGCAGCTCGCGGTAGAGCAGCTCGTCGCCCTCCAGGTCCTGGACCTTGAGGTTCTTGAACCGGTTCCACACCTCGTCGAGGCGGTCGATCTCGCGCTGCGCACGGTCGCGCAGCTGCTTCATCTCACGCTCGGCACCCTCGCGCACCTTGCGGCGCACGTCGGCCTTGGCGCCCTCGGCCTCCAGCTCGGCCAGGTCGGTCTCGAGCTTCTTGGCGCGGGCCTCCAGGTCGGAGTCGCGGCGCTGCTCGATCTGCTGGCGCTCGACGGAGACGTGGGCCTCCAGCGAGGGCAGGTCGCGCGTGCGGCGCTCCTCGTCCACGAAGGTGATCATGTACGCGGCGAAGTAGATGACCTTCTCGAGGTCCTTCGGCGCCAGGTCCAGCAGGTAGCCCAGGCGCGACGGGACGCCCTTGAAGTACCAGATGTGGGTGACGGGAGCGGCCAGTTCGATGTGGCCCATCCGCTCACGGCGCACCTTGGCGCGAGTGACCTCGACGCCGCAGCGCTCACAGATGATGCCCTTGAAGCGGACGCGCTTGTACTTGCCGCAGTAGCACTCCCAGTCCCGGGTCGGACCGAAGATCTTCTCGCAGAAGAGTCCGTCCTTCTCGGGCTTGAGGGTGCGGTAGTTGATGGTCTCGGGCTTCTTGACCTCGCCGTGGCTCCACTGACGGATGTCGTCAGCGGTAGCCAGACCGATCCGGAGCTCGTCGAAGAAGTTGACGTCGAGCACTATGCGTCAATCCCTCTCAGGGTTGTAAGTCTGTGGTCTGAAACGGGGGTCGCGGGATCGGCGGGGCCTCTGCGGAAGAGGCCCCGCCTGACTCCCGTCAGACCTCTTCGACGCTGCTCGGCTCGCGCCGCGACAGGTCGATGCCGAGCTCCTCCGCTGCGCGGAAGACGTCCTCGTCGGTGTCACGCATCTCGATGGACATGCCGTCCGAGGACAGCACCTCCACGTTGAGGCACAGGGACTGCATCTCCTTGATGAGCACCTTGAAGGACTCGGGGATGCCGGGCTCAGGGATGTTCTCGCCCTTGACGATGGCCTCGTAGACCTTCACGCGGCCGGTCACGTCGTCGGACTTGATGGTCAGCAGCTCCTGGAGGGCGTACGCGGCGCCGTAAGCCTCCAGCGCCCACACCTCCATCTCACCGAAGCGCTGGCCACCGAACTGGGCCTTACCACCCAGCGGCTGCTGGGTGATCATCGAGTACGGGCCGGTCGACCGGGCGTGCAGCTTGTCGTCGACCAGGTGGTGGAGCTTGAGGATGTACATGTAGCCGACCGAGATCGGCTCCGGGAACGGCTCACCGCTGCGGCCGTCGAACAGCCGCGCCTTGCCGGACGGGAGCACCATGCGCTCGCCGTCCCGGTTCGGGATGGTGTGCTGGAGCAGGCCGGCCAGCTCGTCCTCGCGCGCACCGTCGAAGACCGGGGTGGCGACGTTGGTGCCGGGCTCGACCTTGTCGGCGCCGATGGCCTGGAGCCGCTGCGCCCACTCCTCCGCGAGGCCGGAGACGTCCCAGCCGCGGCTGGCGAGCCAGCCGAGGTGGATCTCCAGGACCTGCCCCGGGTTCATTCGGGACGGGACACCCAGCGGGTTCAGGATGATGTCGACGGGCGTGCCGTCCTCCAGGAACGGCATGTCCTCGATCGGGTTGATCTTGGAGATGACGCCCTTGTTGCCGTGCCGGCCGGCGAGCTTGTCACCGTCGGTGATCTTGCGCTTCTGCGCCACGTACACGCGCACCAGCTGGTTCACACCGGGGGGAAGCTCGTCGCCCTCCTCGCGGTCGAAGACGCGGACGCCGATGACCTTGCCGATCTCGCCGTGCGGGACCTTCAGCGAGGTGTCGCGGACCTCGCGGGCCTTCTCACCGAAGATCGCACGGAGCAGGCGCTCCTCCGGGGTCAGCTCGGTCTCACCCTTGGGCGTGACCTTGCCGACCAGGATGTCGCCGGCGACGACCTCGGCACCGATGCGGATGATGCCGCGCTCGTCGAGGTCGGCGAGGACCTCCTCGGAGACGTTCGGGATGTCCCGGGTGATCTCCTCGGGGCCGAGCTTGGTGTCACGGGCGTCGACCTCGTGCTCCTCGATGTGGATCGAGGAGAGGACGTCGTCCTGCACGAGGCGCTGCGACAGGATGATCGCGTCCTCGTAGTTGTGACCCTCCCACGGCATGAACGCGACCAGCAGGTTCTTGCCGAGCGCCATCTCGCCGTTCTCGGTGGCCGGACCGTCGGCGAGGACCTGGCCCTCGATGACGCGGTCGCCCTCGGAGACGATGACCTTCTGGTTGACCGAGGTGCCCTGGTTGGACCGGGAGAACTTGGCCAGGCGGTACGTGATGTACGTGCCGTCGTCGTTGGTCGTGGTGATGTAGTCCGCGGAGACCTCCTGGACCACACCCGCCTTCTCGGCCTTGACCACGTCACCGGCGTCGGCGGCGGAGCGGTACTCCATGCCGGTGCCGACCAGCGGGGACTCGCTCTTGATGAGCGGCACGGCCTGACGCATCATGTTCGCGCCCATGAGGGCACGGTTGGCGTCGTCGTGCTCCAGGAACGGGATCATCGCGGTCGCGACCGACACCATCTGGCGCGGCGAGACGTCCATGTAGTCGACGTCGTCACCGGGGACGTAGTCGACCTCGCCGCCACGACGGCGGACCAGGACGCGGGCCTCGGCGAACCGCATGTCGTCGTTGAGCGTGGCGTTGGCCTGCGCGATGACGAAGCGGTCCTCCTCGTCGGCGGTCAGGTAGTCGACGTCGTCGGTGACCTGGCCCTCGACGACCTTGCGGTAAGGCGTCTCGATGAAGCCGAAGGGGTTGATCCGGCCGTACGAGGCGAGCGAGCCGATCAGACCGATGTTCGGGCCTTCGGGCGTCTCGATCGGGCACATGCGGCCGTAGTGCGACGGGTGGACGTCGCGGACCTCGAAGCCGGCCCGCTCACGGGAGAGACCACCCGGGCCGAGGGCGTTCAGACGACGCTTGTGCGTCAGCCCCGACAGCGGGTTGTTCTGGTCCATGAACTGGGACAGCTGGCTGGTGCCGAAGAACTCCTTGATGGAGGCGACGACCGGCCGGATGTTGATCAGGGTCTGCGGCGTGATCGCCTCGACGTCCTGGGTGGTCATGCGCTCGCGCACGACGCGCTCCATACGGGCGAGACCCGTACGGACCTGGTTCTGGATCAGCTCGCCGACGTTGCGGATGCGGCGGTTGCCGAAGTGATCGATGTCGTCGGTCTCGACGACGATCTCCCGGCCCGACTCGCCGACCGTCTCGGTCTCACCGGCGTGCAGCTTCACCAGGTACTTGATGGTGGCGATGATGTCGTCGGTGGTGAGCACGCCGGCGTCCAGCGGCTCGTCCGCGCCGAGCTTCTTGTTCACCTTGTAGCGGCCGACCTTGGCGAGGTCGTAGCGCTTCGGGTTGAAGTAGAGGTTCTCGAGCAGCGTCTGCGCGGCCTCACGCGTGGGGGGCTCGCCCGGACGCAGCTTGCGGTAGATGTCGAGCAGCGCGTCGTCCTGGCCCTGGGTGTGGTCCTTCTCCAGGGTGGCGCGCATGGACTCGTACTCGCCGAACTCCTCCAGGATCTGCTCGGTCGACCAACCGAGAGCCTTGAGCAGGACGGTCACGGACTGCTTGCGCTTGCGGTCGATGCGCACACCGACCATGTCGCGCTTGTCGATCTCCATCTCCAGCCAGGCACCCCGGGACGGGATGATCTTGGCGGAGAAGATGTCCTTGTCGGACGTCTTGTCGATGGAGGAGTCGAAGTAGACACCCGGCGAGCGGACCAGCTGCGACACGACGACACGCTCGGTGCCGTTGATGACGAAGGTGCCCTTGTTCGTCATGAGCGGGAAGTCGCCCATGAAGACCGTCTGGGACTTGATCTCGCCGGTCTCGTTGTTGGTGAACTCGGCGGTGACGAAGAGCGGGGCCGCGTACGTGAAGTCACGGTCCTTGCACTCGTCGATGCTGTTCTTGGGGGGCTCGAAGCGGTGGTCGCGGAACGTCAGCGACATCGACCCGGAGAAGTCCTCGATCGGCGAGATCTCCTCGAAGATCTCTTCCAGACCGGACTTGGTGGGGACGTCCTGACCGGACTCCAGAGCCGACTCGACGCGAGCCTTCCAGGCGTCGTTGCCGAGGAGCCAGTCGAAGCTCTCGGTTTGCAGCGCGAGAAGGTTCGGAACCTCGAGGGGCTCCTTGATCTTTGCAAAGGAGATGCGCAGCGGGGCGGTGCTGGCAGCGTTGTTCGTATTCGCGGTCGAGGCATTGCGCGAGGCGGCCAAGAGGGGGTCCTTCCGAGGGCTCGGACTCACTACGCGCGTACCGGCCCCTCTTCCGTGCACGGCGACAGGGGGTGCCTGATGTGGCTAAAGAGCCAGGTCAGACATGCTCTGGTCGTCAGTGCTCGGGCGAGGGTAGACCCCTGGTGACGGGCAGGGGGCAGCTAACAGGCAGCGCAAAGGGTCAGTGTAGCCACTTGGCACACTGATGTCCAGTGCGGTTCTCGGGGACCGTGTTCACTCCTCGTTGTTCTCACCACCTGTGCGGCAAGGCCTCGCCCTCAACGCACCCAGATACTGCCCTCTTCGCCGTCGATCCATGCCTCGGATTCGGATCCTTGTGACGACGCCCTGAGAATTGCGCGCTGCGTGCGGTTCGTCAAGGCCCCCCTTGCCCAAACCGGTTGTCGCCCGGGAGCTCTCAGGGCCCCGGCGACGGCACGACGAAGATCACCCTACTCTTCACCGTCACGCGTGCAAGGCGACCGCCGCCGCACCCCGGATACGCCGAAGAGCGACCACCCGGATGGATGATCGCTCTTCGGTGCTACGGCGTTACAGACCCTGACGGATCCGTGGTGCCGGTGCGGTCTTACTTGACCTCGACGGAGGCGCCGGCGCCCTCGAGGGACTCCTTGGCCTTGTCCGCGGCGTCCTTGGCGACCTTCTCGAGGACGGGCTTCGGGGCGCCGTCCACGAGGTCCTTGGCCTCCTTCAGACCCAGGGAGGTCAGCTCGCGCACGACCTTGATGACCTGGATCTTCTTGTCGCCGGCACCGGTGAGGATGACGTCGAACTCGTCCTTCTCCTCGGCGACCTCGGCGGCGGCGCCGCCACCCTGGCCGGCGACGACGACCGGCGCGGCAGCGGCGGCGGTGACGTCGAACTTCTCCTCGAAGGCCTTCACGAACTCGGAGAGCTCGATGAGGGTCATCTCCTCGAACTGGGCGAGCAGGTCGTCCTGGCTGAGCTTCGCCATGATGGCGGTCCTTCCACTAATTCGGCAGGTGCCGGATGTACGGGGTGTGGCGGGCGTACGTCGGCCCGCTGCGACCCGTGCCGCGCTCAGGCGGCCCGGATCAGAAAGCGAGCCGAGTTACTCGGCACCGCCCTGCTCGTCCTGCTTGGCACGGAGCGCGTCCACGGTGCGGACGAGCTTCGACGGCAGCGCCTGGAAGACAGAGGCAGCCTGGGACTGCTTGCCCTTCATGGCACCGGCCAGCTTGGAGAGCAGAACCTCGCGGGACTCGAGGTCCGCAAGCTTCTTGATCTCGTCGGCGGACATCGCCTTGCCGTCAAGGACACCGCCCTTGATGACGAGATTCGGGTTGTCCTTGGCGAAGTCGCGCAGACCCTTCGCCGACTCCACCGGGTCACCGGTGACGAAGGCGACGGCCGTCGGACCAGCGAAGAGCTGGTCGTCGAGCGTGATCCCGGCCTCGTTGGCCGCAATCTTGGTCAGCGTGTTCTTCACCACGGCGTACTGGGCGTTCTCACCGAGCGACCGGCGCAGCGTCTTGAGCTGCGCCACGGTGAGACCGCGGTACTCGGTCAGCACGGCGGCGTTGGAGCTGCGGAACTTGTCCGTCAGCTCGGCAACCGCGGCAGCCTTCTCGGGCGTCGCCATAGAGCCTCGGCCTCCTTCCGGGTGATTCGGACCGCGCGGACCCGAAGGAGGACTGGGGAAAACGAAACGCCCCGGCGCAGGCGCACGGGGCGTGACTCGACCGGCTGGCATCCGCACGGGGCGGGTACACCGGGAGTTCATCCACAGTCACCTGCGCGGGTCGTCCGCAGTTCAGCGGATCCTTCGGCCACCGTGTCCTCTTTCGAACACACGGCAACGACCAGCGGTCTTTGGCTTCTGTGGAAGCGTACGTGAACGGGGCAGTGTCAAGCAAATCCGCCCCCGCGGCGACCCGGGCGGACCGGGCGCACAGCGCCTCAGCCCTGCTCGGCGCCCTTCATCATCTCGGCCAGGTCGGCGGTCTCCGCGGCCGGCGGGGCGGTGACCTTCACGGGCTCGTTGAAGCCGAGGAAGGTGATGGTCATGTCCAGCGGGCCCTTGTCGGCCTCGCCGCGCATGCGGAACTGCTTGGTCTGGTCGTCACCGTCGACCCACATGTCCATCGTGAGCTTGTCGACGCCCATCTTCTCGTACTGCTCGAGGCTCTTCTGGCGCTTGTCCCGGGTGGCCTTGTCCTCGTCGCCGAGCGACTTCTCCAGGTCGGCGAGGGTGACCGTGCCCTTGTAGTGGGTGGTCTTCACGCCGTCGACGGTCTCGGTGCCGACCTTCTCGACGTCCTTGGCCCCGGTGAGGAAGGTGGACTCGGTCGCCGGGTTCTTGTCGGCCTGGGAGGCGCCGCCGAGCTGGTTCAGCTCCTCGTCGGCGCCCATCGCGGACATGTCGAACTTGATCCAGCTCTTGCCGTCCATCTCCTTGGCCGCCCCGGGGCCGCCGCCGATGTACAGGGCCTTGTCGACGAGCCGGATCTCCGCGGTGCCGTCGGCTCCCTGGTCGAGGGCCGTCATCTTCATGCTCATCGCGAGCGTCGGCTTGATCTGCATCTCGGCCTCGGCCTTGACCCGGCCCTCCTCGGGGGCCTTGCCGGTCATGCGGTAGCGGAGGGAGTTGATCTCCTCCGTGTTCTTCGCCGCCTTGGCGACGGCCGCCGCGGGGGTCATCTCCGGGGACTCGGAGGCGTTGTCCTCCTTGGAACAGCCCACCGCCCCGGCGGCGAGCAGCAGTGCGGCCAGTCCGGCGCCGACGGGCACACGTACGGAAGTCTTCATCGATATCCCCCCACGGGATCACGGAGCAAGGAGCACGGGAGCGCGAAGGGGCACAGGAGACGCACCGCCGCTCCACAGCAGTTCTTTGCGGTTCTTTGGAACAAGGACGCGAGCCTAGCCGAAACGGTTCGACCGATCTTGTGATTTCTCCACCCGGCCCGGCCCTAGCTCCCCTGTGACGCCAGCAGTTTCCTTGAAGTCCGTCGTGTCCGCGGCCGGTGGGCGCGCGGCGGGGACCGTGACGCCGTAGTCGCTGTAGTACGCGGTCTGGGTCAGCTCCCCGGTCTTCGTGCGTCCCCGCTCGACCTTCTTGACCAGCAGGGCCCGGTCGTCGACCCAGATGTCGACGGTCTGCTCGGTGGCCCCGCCCACCGTGCCGGACCAGTGCGTGGTGCGTCGGCCGCGCGTCGTCTCCTCGCCCACCTTGCGCACGTCCCCGGCCGTCAGCAGCAGCTTCACCGCCTGGTTGGGTGTGGTGTTGCGCATCTGGTCGGCGAATCCGGCACCCGCGCCGCCGTCGAGGTCCTCCAGGTCCTCGTACACGTACTTGATCCAGTGCCGGCCGTCCAGCCGCTCGGCGAACTCGTCGCCCATCCTGGCGTAATAGGCGTCGGGCAGGTACCGGGCCTCCATCGCGGTGGTGCCGAGGCGTCGCATGGTCTCGGCGGTCGTACCGCCCGTGTAGGTGATCGTCAGGGTGCCGGTGAGGCCGTCGTCCCAGCCGAGGGCGCCCTCGGCCGCCAGGGACAGTTCGCGGCCCATCACGGTCGTGGACTCCACCCGCGCCGAACCCGCCCGCCCCGTGGCCCGCTCGACGGCCCGCAGGGCGTCCGCCGAAGGACCGGTGAGGGCCGGAGGCCGGGAGGACGGCGGAGCGGAGGCGGAGGGCGCGGCCGAGCCGGTGGGGCCGGTGGACTCGCCGGAACCGCCGGGTCCGCCGGCCCCGGTGCAGGCGGTGGAGCACGCCAGCGCGGCCGACACCGCCATCGAGGCGACCGTACGGCGTGCCGTCGTACCCGTCATCCGCCCACCCCTTGCGCCCCGTACGGCTCCTGCGCCCCATGCGCGGGTCCGTTGCCCGCACGCTAGCCCAGGGCGCCGGAAAAGGGGACGGGCCAAAAGGGACGGGCCCCGCACCTCGAAAGGTGCGGGGCCCGTGAACCGGTGGGGCGAGCCGTCGGCTCAGACCGCGGCCGGGTCCTCCTCGACGAGGAGGTTGCGGGTGCGGTTGGAGTCGAGCGGAATGCCGGGGCCCATGGTGGTGCTGAGGGCGGCCTTCTTGATGTAACGACCCTTGGCGGCGGACGGCTTGAGACGGAGGATCTCCTCCAGCGCCGCGCCGTAGTTCTCCACCAGCTTGGTGTCGTCGAACGACGTCTTGCCGATGATGAAGTGCAGGTTCGAGTGCTTGTCGACGCGGAACTCGATCTTGCCGCCCTTGATCTCGGTGACGGCCTTGGTCACGTCCGGGGTCACGGTGCCGGTCTTCGGGTTCGGCATCAGACCACGGGGACCGAGCACGCGGCCGAGGCGGCCGACCTTGCCCATGAGGTCCGGGGTGGCGACGACGGCGTCGAAGTCCAGACGCCCCTTCGACACCTCGTCGATCAGCTCGTCGGCGCCGACGATGTCGGCGCCCGCGGCACGCGCGGCCTCGGCACGGTCACCGGTCGCGAAGACCAGGACCCGGGCGGTCTTACCGGTGCCGTGCGGGAGGTTCACGGTGCCACGGACCATCTGGTCCGCCTTGCGCGGGTCGACACCCAGACGGAAGGCGACCTCGACGGTGCCGTCGAACTTGGAGGTGGAGGTCTCCTTGGCGAGACGGACGGCCTCGAGCGGGGCGTAGAGCTTGTCCCGGTCGATCTTGGCGTCCGCAGCGCGGAGAGACTTGCTGCGCTTGCTCACTACTGCTCCTGTTGGCTTCTGAGGAGTCGTGGTGCGGGCCGAGCAGGCCCTGCCACTACTGCTTTGGTTACGGGGGTGGAGGGTCAGCCCTCGACCGTGACGCCCATGGAACGCGCGGTACCGGCGATGATCTTCTCCGCCTGGTCCAGGTCGTTGGCGTTGAGGTCGGGCATCTTGGTGGTGGCGATCTCACGGACCTGGTCACGCGTGATCTTCGCGACCTTGGTCTTGTGCGGCTCGCCGGAGCCCTTCTCCACGCCCGCGGCCTTGAGGATCATCTTGGCGGCCGGCGGCGTCTTGGTGATGAAGGTGAAGGAACGGTCCTCGTAGACCGTGATCTCCACCGGGATGACCCAGCCGCGCTGCGACTCGGTCGCGGCGTTGTAGGCCTTGCAGAACTCCATGATGTTGACGCCGTGCTGACCCAGCGCGGGGCCGACCGGCGGGGCCGGGTTCGCGGCACCGGCCTGGATCTGGAGCTTGATGAGCCCCGTGACCTTCTTCTTCTTGGGAGGCATAGCTCTCCGGGTCCTTTCGATTCGGGTCCTGCCCGCGTTCGGGAGCTACCCGGACACAGGCATACCGCACAACGATAACGGGTATAGATGCGCGGCCAAAAACCGAGCAGGTCAGACGCCGCGTGAGCGGCCGCCTGACCTGGTCGGAAGCAGTACTTCCAGAGAGGTACCGGTGAGGTACTAGTTCTTCTGGATCTGGTCGAAGCTCAGCTCGACCGGGGTCTCGCGGCCGAAGATCTCGACGAGGCCCTTGACCTTCTTCGAGTCGGCGTTGATCTCGTTGATGGTGGCCTGCAGCGTGGCGAACGGGCCGTCGGTGACGGTGACCGAGTCGCCGACCTCGAAGTCCAGGACCTGGACCTCGACCTTGCGCTGCGGAGCCGGCTTGCCCTCGGCCTCGGCGGCCTCGCGGGCGGCCTTCTCCTCGGCCTCCGGGGCGAGCATCTTGACGATCTCGTCCAGGGTCAGCGGGTACGGGTCGTAGGCGTTGCCGACGAAGCCGGTGACGCCGGGGGTGTTGCGGACGACGCCCCAGGACTCGTTGGTGAGGTCCATGCGGACCAGGACGTAACCCGGCAGCTTGTTCTGTCGGATCGTCTTGCGGTCGCCGTTCTTGATCTGGACGACCTCTTCCTGCGGCACCTCGGCCTGGAAGATGTAGTCCTCGACGTTGAGCGAGACGGCGCGCTGCTCGAGGTTGGTCTTCACGCGGTTCTCGTAACCGGCGTAGGTGTGGATGACGTACCACTCGCCGGGGAGGGCGCGCAGCTCCTGGCGGAGCTTCTCGATCGGGTCGAGGTCGGGCTCCTGGGCCTCGGCCTCGCCCTCGGCTTCGGTCTCGTCCGTCTCCGCGTCGGCCGCCTCGGCGGTCTCGTCCGCCTCCGCGTCCGCCGCGTCCTCGTCCGTCTCCGCGACGACCGTGTCGTCGGCAGCCTCGGCCTCGGCGGAGGCCTCGGTGTCCTCGTTGTCGGCGCCCTCGACGGTGCCGAGCTCGTCCTCGACGGACTCGACCGGCTCGATGGCGTCGTTCACGTTCGGGTCAGACACTGTGGCTGCTTCTTCCTGGATACATAGGGGTGGAACACGCGAAAGGGGCGCCGGGTACCTCGGCGCCCTTCGCTCTCGACTCAGCCGAAGACGTACTTGGCGGCGTGAGAGAAGCCATAGTCAATCAGAGTCACCAGGCCGATCATGATGACCACGAAGATGATCACCACGGTGGTGTACGTCGTCAGCTGGTTGCGGCTGGGCCAGACGACCTTGCGCAGCTCCGCGACGATCTGGCGGTAGAAGAGCGCGAGCCGCTTCAGCGGGCCCTTCTTGCCTCGCTTGCCGCCCTTGCGGGACTTCTTGGAGTCCGGCGCCTCGTCCTGGGCATCAGGCATGTCGATGGAGCCCACGGCGTCCGTCACTCGTCCTCACCTGATTCCGGGTCGTGGCCGTGCCGCGCCCGGTTGGAGCCGCACGGCGGTGCATTGCTGTACGTACATGCGCACACATCCTGGCGATGGTGTGTGTAGCAGGGCCGGAGGGACTTGAACCCCCAACCGCTGGTTTTGGAGACCAGTGCTCTACCAATTGAGCTACGACCCTTTGTTCGTCCCCCAACGTACCGCATACGCCCGGATGCTCGGTGTGCACCGGGTGATCGCGGGCCGCTGAAGGCCAACGAGGTGAGAGTGTACGTGCTCACGGGCCGGGCGTCGAACAGAAAGCGCGTCCGGACTGATGTTCAGGGTGTGGCCCGGACTGGAGTTCAGGTCCTGGACCGGTCCGGGTTCAGTCCGTGAAACCCCTGTGCCCGGGAGGTTTCCGGTCTGGAACGATGGGGTCATGAGCGCTGCAACCCCTCCCACCGAGCGCCGGGTCTCCGCCCGAGTCGGCGCGATCTCCGAGTCCGCGACCCTCGCCGTGGACGCCAAGGCGAAGGCCCTCAAGGCCGCCGGACGTCCCGTGATCGGCTTCGGCGCGGGTGAGCCCGACTTCCCGACGCCGGACTACATCGTCGAGGCCGCCGTCGAGGCGTGCAAGAACCCGAAGTTCCACCGCTACACGCCGGCCGGCGGGCTGCCCGAGCTGAAGGCCGCCATCGCCGCGAAGACGCTGCGCGACTCCGGCTACGAGGTCGACCCGTCGCAGATCCTCGTCACCAACGGCGGAAAGCAGGCCATCTACGAGGCGTTCGCCGCGATCCTCGACCCGGGCGACGAGGTCATCGTCCCGGCGCCGTACTGGACGACGTACCCGGAGTCGATCCGGCTGGCCGGCGGCGTGCCGGTCGAGGTCGTCGCCGACGAGACGACCGGCTACCGGGTGAGCGTGGAGCAACTGGAGGCCGCGCGCACGGAGAAGACCAAGGTCGTCCTCTTCGTCTCGCCGTCGAACCCGACGGGTGCCGTGTACAGCGAGGCCGAGACCGAGGCGATCGGCCAGTGGGCCGTCGAGCACGGCCTGTGGGTGCTGACCGACGAGATCTACGAGCACCTCGTCTACGGCGACGCCTTCTCCGTCTCCATGCCGGCGCTGCTGCCCGAGCTGCGCGACAAGTGCATCGTGGTCAACGGCGTGGCGAAGACCTACGCGATGACCGGATGGCGGGTCGGGTGGGTCATCGGCCCCAAGGACATCGTCAAGGCCGCGACCAACCTCCAGTCGCACGCCACGTCCAACGTTTCCAACGTGTCCCAGGCGGCGGCGCTGGCCGCGGTCTCCGGCGACCTGGACGCGGTGGCGAAGATGCGGGAGGCCTTCGACCGGCGCCGCCAGACCATCGTGCGGATGCTCAACGAGATCGACGGCGTGCTCTGCCCGGAGCCCGAGGGCGCGTTCTACGCCTACCCGTCGGTGAAGGCGCTGCTCGGCAAGGAGATCCGCGGCAAGCGTCCGCAGGACTCGGTCGAGCTGGCCGCGCTCATCCTGGAGGAGGCCGAGGTCGCCGTGGTGCCGGGTGAGGCCTTCGGCACGCCGGGGTACCTGCGGCTGTCGTACGCGCTCGGGGACGAGGACCTCGTCGAGGGCGTGAGCCGGATCCAGAAGCTGCTGGCGGAGGCGCGGGACTGACCGTCCTCCGCCGCCCGAGGGGCCACACCGGAACGTTCCGGTGTGGCCCTGTTTGTTTGTGCGAGCAAGACCACGTACGGGGAAAGTGCTGTCGGGCCGGGCGTGTCGTACGGCAGGATCACCAGATGGAGCGTGTACGTGATCTCTCTGAACTGCCCAAGGCCCATCTCCACCTGCACTTCACCGGGTCGATGCGGCCCACCACCCTGCTGGAACTGGCCGACAAGCACGGCGTGCGGCTGCCCGAGACGCTGACCGAGGCGCTGGGCCGCGGGGAGTCGCCGAAGCTGCGGGCGACGGACGAGCGGGGCTGGTTCCGCTTCCAGCGGCTGTACGACGCGGCCCGGTCCTGCCTCCAGGAGCCCGAGGACATCCAGCGGCTGGTCCGGGAGGCCGCGGAGGAGGACGTGCGGGACGGGTCGGGGTGGCTGGAGATCCAGGTCGATCCGACGTCGTACGCGCCGCGGCTGGGCGGGCTGATCCCGGCGCTGGAGATCATCCTGGACGCGGTGGAGACGACCGTGCGGGACACCGGGATCGGGATGCGGGTGCTGGTCGCCGCGAACCGGATGAAGCATCCGCTGGACGCGCGGACGCTGGCGCGGCTGGCGGTGCGGTACGCGGAGCGGGGCGTGGTCGGCTTCGGGCTGTCGAACGACGAACGGCGCGGGATGGCCCGGGACTTCGACCGGGCGTTCGCGATCGCGCGGGACGGGGGGCTGCTGAGCGCGCCGCACGGCGGTGAGCTGACCGGTCCGGCGTCGGTGCGGGACTGCCTGGACGACCTGGACGCGGACCGGATCGGGCACGGCGTGCGGGCGGCGGAGGACCCCCGGCTGCTGAAGCGGCTGGCGGACCGGCAGGTGACGTGCGAGGTGTGCCCGGCGTCGAACGTCGCCCTGGGGGTGTACGAGAAGCCGGAGGACGTGCCGCTGCGGACGCTGTTCGAGGCGGGGGTGCCGATGGCGCTGGGTGCGGACGACCCGCTGCTGTTCGGGTCCCGGCTGGCCGCCCAGTACGAGATCGCGCGCGAGCACCACGCTTTCACGGACGCGGAGCTGGCGGAACTGGCGCGCCAGTCGGTACGGGGGTCGGCAGCACCCGAGGACGTGAAGGCGCGGCTGCTGGCCGGGGTGGACGACTGGCTGACGGCTTAGGGCAAGACGCCGGGCCCCGGCTGCGGGTGCCGGTGCGGGTCAGCGGAGTCCGTCGAGCAGCGTCCGGGACAGGCGGCGCGCGAACGTGTCGACCGGCGGGCGTACGCCGGTCGGGGTCGCGTCGTACGCGAACGCCCGCTGCGCGCACGCCCCCAGCAGGAGCGACGCGGCCGCGAAGGTGTCCGCGTCGCTCCGGACGCGTCCCGCCGCCTGCTCGGCCCGCAGGTAGGCGTCGAGGCCCTCGATCGGCAGGTGCGGCCCGGTGCCCAGCTCGCGCATCGCGTCGTCGTGCCGGCGCTTGAGCTGGGTCTGCGCGTACAGCGACGCGGCGATCGGGAAGCTCTGTTCGTAGAAGAGCACGGCCTGGCGGGCGATCTCCGTCAGGTTGTCCTCGAGCGGGGCCCGTCCCGGCTCGGCCGCGAGGCCCCGGAGCAGGGGGGTCAGCCGCGGCAGCCGTTCGGACAGCACCCGGATGAAGAGCTCCTCCTTGCTCGCGAAGTGCTTGTACAGCGCCGCCTCGGAGCAGCCGGCCACCCTGGCGATCTCCTTCGTGGTGGCACGGGCGAGCCCGACGGTCCGCATCAGCTCGTGGGCGGCGTCCAGGATGCGTTCCCTGGCCGGTTTGGCGGACGGCGTGGCCGACATGGCTGCTCCCGTCGGGCTTGACTAGTGGGTGAGTACTTACTCACTCTAGAGGAGACCAGGGTGAGTGAGTACTCACCCACCGACCACCGAGCGGGCCGGACTCGGCCGCGCCGCCGGAACGGAGAAGTACGCCATGAAACTCACCGTCTTCGGTGCCACGGGAGGCATCGGTCAGGAGATCGTCCGGCAGGCGCTCGACGCCGGGCACGAGGTCACGGCCGTCGTACGGGACCCGGCGCGGCTGCCGGTGACCGGCGCGCGTCTGGAGGTGTTCCGGGCGGACCTGGGCGACCCCGCCGCGGTGCGGCCCGCGGTGGCCGGCCGGGACGCGGTGCTGTCCGGGCTCGGCGCCCGCCGCCGCGCCGACGCCGGGGTCGCGACCAGGCTGACCCGGACGGTCCTCGACGCGATGGAGGCGGAGGGCGTGCGCCGGCTGCTGGTGGTCAGTGCCGCCCCCGTGGGGCCGGAGCCGGAGGGCGCGGGGCTGCTGGACCGGGCGGCGCGCGGTGTCGTCTCCGCCGTGCTCAAGGACGTCTACACCGATCTGCGCGCCATGGAGGCGGAGCTGGCGCGCAGTGCCACGGACTGGACGGCCGTGCGGCCGCCGCGGTTGCAGGACAAGCCGCTGACCGGCCGGTACCGGACGGTGATCGGCGGCTTCCCGCCCAAGGGCCGTTTCGCGGGCCGCGCCGACGTCGCCCACGCGATGCTCGCCATGACCGAGGACGCGGGGACGGTGAAGCAGGGCGTCGGGGTGGCCTACTGAAGCCGTGCGGCCGGGAGAGGCGACCCGGCGCCACGGGGGCTCCGGCGGCCGGTCACAGGCTCACGCCGACCGTCACCGGTTCGTTGACCAGCGTGACCCCGAAGGCCTCGTGAACCCCGGCGACGACCTCGCGGGCCAGCGCGAGCAGGTCCTCGGTGGTCGCCTCGCCGCGGTTGGTGAGGGCGAGGGTGTGCTTGGTGGAGATGCGGGCGGGGCCGGTGCCGTACCCCTTGGTGAAGCCCGCCTTGTCGATCAGCCAGGCCGCGGAGGTCTTGACGCGGCCCTCCCCGGCCGGGAAGGCGGGCGGCTCCACGGCGTCGCCCAGGCGCTCGGCGGCCCGCGAGCGGAAGGCGGCGAACTGCTCGTCCGTGAGGATCGGGTTGGTGAAGAACGACCCGGCCGACCAGGTGTCGTGGTCCTCGGGGTCCAGCACCATGCCCTTCCCGGCGCGCAGCTTCAGCACCGTCTCCCGGGCGGCCGTCAGCGGCACCCGGTCGCCCGCCTCGACGCCGAGGGCGCGGGCCGTCTCGGCGTAGCGCAGCGGCGCGGAGAGACCTCCGGCGTCCTCCAGCGCGAAGCGGACGCGCAGGACGACGTACCGCTCGGGCTCGGCCTTGAAGCGGCTGTGGCGGTAGGAGAAGGCGCAGTCGGCGTTGGACAGGGCGACCGTCTCACGGCTCCTGCGGTCGTAGGCGGTGACCTCGGTGATCGTGGCGGACACCTCCTGGCCGTACGCCCCGACGTTCTGGATCGGGGTCGCGCCCGCCGAGCCGGGGATGCCGGCCAGGCACTCGACGCCCGCCAGGCCCGCCTCGACGGTGCGGGCGACGGCGTCGGTCCAGATCTCGCCGGCCGCCAGCTCCAGCGTCGTCCCGTCGAGGCGCAGCCCGCGGGTGGCGATGTGCAGGGCCGTGCCGTCGAAGCCCTTGTCGCCGATGACCAGGTTGGATCCGCCGCCGATCAGCAGCAGCGGGGTCCCGTTGTCGTCGGCCTCGCGGACGGCGGCGATCACCTCGGCGTCGGTGGTGGCCGTGACCAGCCGGGTCGCGGGCCCGCCCAGGCGGAAGGTGGTCAGCGGGGCGAGGGGGGCGTCGTGGAGTTCCTGCACGCGCTCAAGACTACGAGACGGCACCGACAGCCCCGGGCAGCGGGAACACGGGCGACGCCCCGCCCGGTCGGCCGGGGCGTCATCGCGGGGGCGCGAGCACACGGGTGCGTCACGTCAGGCGCCTGCGCACCTCCGCCCAGCTCACCGGGAGCTCGTCGCTGGACGCCGGCCAGGAGGCGAACTTCGCGTCCCGCATCTGCGCCGCCAGTCCGCGGGAGGTGGGCGCGTGCGTGCCGGAGCGGGCGAAGGTCTTGAGGGCCTCGGGCGACTCCCAGGCGGAGAGCGTCCAGAAGGTCCGCTTGAAGGGTTCCGCCTTCAGGGAGGCGCCGTACGCTCCGGGCGCGCTCCCCACCTGTCGCCACACGCCCGGCGTGCGCGCCAGGAACTTCAGCGCTCCCCACAGGGTCCGGGTCTCGAAGCGGGAGGCGAAGACGTGGACCTCGGTGGCCCGAGGAGGGCGGTTCGGCACGGTCCAGGGAAGGGTGGGCATGTCGTACTCCTCTCGTGTCCTGTGCGTTCGGGTGTCGTGCGTTGTGTGTCGTGCGTTGTCTGTCGTGCGTTGTCTGTCGGGTGTCTTGCGTTGTGTGCGGTGCGTCGTGCGTCGCGCCTCGTGCGCTGTGGCGCGTTCCGTGTCGTGCGGCTCAGTGCGGGGCCGTCGGGGCGAGGGCCGGTTCGGATGCCGGGGCCTGCTCCGTCGCCGGTGCGGCAGAGGGTCCCCGGCCCCCGTCGCCGGTCCGGCGGCGCCCCGGGATCACCAGGGCCGCGACGCCGCCGAGGGCCACCACCGCGCCGCCCACGGCGACCGCGGGCCGCAGTCCGTCCACGAAGGTCTGCGCGGACTCGTAGCCGCCCTGCGCGGCGAAGATCGACGACATGACCGCGATGCCGAGCGCTCCGCCCACCTCGCGCAGCGCGTTGTTGGCGCCGGAGGCGATGCCCTGCTCCTTCGCGGCGACGCTGGACATCACCAGCGCGGAGGCGGGGGCGAAGTAGAGGGCCATACCGATCCCGCTGACGATCAGGCCGGGCAGCTGGATCGCGTAGGAGGCGTCGGCCGTGATCACGGAGGCGAGGTAGCCGAGGCCGGCCGCCTGGAGGAAGAGTCCGGCCGCGACGACCGGGCGGCCTCCGATCCGGTCGGAGAGGATGCCGGCGATCGGCGCCACCAGCATCGGCATGCCGGTCCAGGGCAGCATGCGCAGGCCCGCCTCGGTGGGCGAGTAGCCGAGCACGCCCTGCATGTACTGGCTGAGCAGGAAGATCGAGCCGAACATCCCCAGGAACATCAGCAGGCTCGCCGCATTGACGCCGGCGAACGCACGGGAGCGGAACAGCCGCATCGGCAGCATGGGGTTCTTGGCGCGGGTGCTGTAGAGGACGAAACCGACGAGCAGCGCGGCCCCGGCGAACAGGGCAGTCAGCACCACGGCTCCGGTCCAGCCGTCGACGGGGCCGCGGACCAGGCCGTAGACGATGCCGAAGAGTCCGCCGCTGGCGAGCACGGTGCCGGGTATGTCGAGCGGGGCGCCGGTGCCGTGCGACTCGGCGAGGCGGAGGCGGGCGAGGGGCAGCAGGGCCAGGCCCAGCGGAACGTTCAGCCAGAAGATCCACTGCCAGGAGATGTGCTCGGTGAGACTGCCGCCGACCAGCGGCCCCGAGGCCACGGCGAGCCCGTTGACGGCACCCCAGATGCCGTACGCCATCCCGCGGCGTTCGGCGGGTACCGCGGCCGTGAGCAGGGTCAGCGTCAGCGGCATCATGATCGCCGCGCCGACGCCCTGCACCGCGCGGGCGGCGATGAGCGAGTCGATGCCGGGTGCCAGGGCCGCGGCGGCGGAGGCCCCGGTGAAGACGGTGAGGCCGACGAGGAAGAGCCTGCGACGGCCGAAGCGGTCACCGAGGGCCGCGCCGAACATCAGGAGGACGGCGAAGGTGAGCGTGTAGGCGCTGACGGTCCATTCGAGGTCGTGCAGCGCGCCGCCCAGGTCCTCGCGGATGGAGGGCAGGGCTGTGGTGACGACGAGGTTGTCCAGGGCCGCCATGAAACCGGCGACGCTGGTGATGACGAGGGCCCAGGCCGCTCCCCCGCCCCGTGCCTTCCGACGTACTCCGAGCTGTGACATCTCTCCCCCAGAGGGTGTGCACTCGACGTGAATTTGATTAGTGATCGATGACTAACTTTTACGGGCGTGCGGAGGCGGCCGCGACCGTCCCCTCACCCCCCTTACGCACTCCTACGCGTCGTCCTGGCCGGGCTGGGGCTGCGCCGAGTCGTAGAGACCCCCGTAGACGCGGTGCCCCGGCGGGAACCCCATGCCCACCAGGGTGTTGATCAACATGCCGTACGCCAGGAAGGTCGTCGTCTGACCGATGTCGGCCCCCAGGGGCAGGTGCACGGTGTCCCAGAGTTCGAGCCAGCCCTTGCGCACCATCTCGCCGAACTCGTGGTCCCCGGCCGCCTCGGCGGCGGCGACGGTGACGTACACCTGCAACTGCATCTGGAGCTTCTCGGGGTCGTCGGCGATCAGCCGGTTGTACGCCTCGGCCATGGCGTGCAGCGCCTCTTCGCCGTGCAGGCCCTCGGACGTCTTCTCGAAGAGCTCACGCATGTCCCGCAGGCAACGCTCCGCCACGGCGAGGAAGATCGCCTTCTTGCCCGGGAAGAGACGGAAGAGGTACGGCTGGGAGACCCCCACCCGCTTGGCGATGGTCTCCGTAGAGGTGCCGTAGTACCCACCCTGCGCGAACTCGCTCGTCGCCGCGCGGATGACGCTCTCGCGCCGTTCCGCCGCACTCATCCTGACCATGGGAACGAAGTTAGTACTCAATCACTAACTTCGTCAAGGGGAGGTGCGTGCAGGACGCAGCGGAGGTCCGGAAGGGCGCGCCGGGTCAGTGCGGCCGCCGTGGGACGGTTCGGCGGCCGGCGGTCCTGCACGCGCGCCCCGTGCCCGAACCGCTCCCCACGACCGGCGGACTCACCCGGCCTCGCCCGGACCGGCCGGCCGGGACACCTGGCGCGGGCGGCCACGCCATCGACGTCCGGGTGGCCGCTTCACGATGAGGACCGCACGAGGGCCGGGTCAGCCCAGTCGTACGACCGCCCGGGACATGCCGAGGACCTTCTGGCCGCCGCTGGTGGCCGTGAGGTCGACGCGGACGGCGTTGTCGTCGAGCTTGGCCGCCACCTTGCCGGTGACCTCGATCACGGCGCCCCGGTCGTCGTTCGGTACGACGACGGGCCTGGTGAATCGGACGCCGTACTCCACGACCGCGCCCGGGTCGCCGGTCCAGTCGGTGACCACGCGGATCGCCTCGGCCATGGTGAACATGCCGTGCGCGATGACGTCCGGCAGGCCCACCTCCTTGGCGAACCTCTCGTTCCAGTGGATCGGGTTGAAGTCGCCGGAGGCGCCCGCGTACCGCACGAGCGTGGCCCGGTCCACGGGGAAGCTCTGCGCGGGCAGTTCGGTGCCGACCTCGACGTCGCTGTAAGCGACCTTCGCCGTCATGGGGTGCTCACGCCTCCTCGGCCGCGCGGGCCACGAGCTTGGTCCAGGCGGTCACGACGTGCTCGCCGGCCTCGTCGTGGACCTCGCCGCGGATGTCCAGAATGTCGTTGCCGGCCAGTGACTTGATCGCCTCGATGGTCGAGGTGACGGTGAGCCGGTCACCGGCCCGCACCGGGCGGGCGTAGGCGAACTTCTGGTCGCCGTGCACCACCCGGCTGTAGTCCAGCCCGAGCTGCGGGTCCTCGACGACCTGACCGGCCGCCTTGAAAGTGATGGAGAACACGAAGGTCGGCGGAGCGATCACGTCCGGATGGCCGAGCGCCTTCGCGGCCTCCGCGTCGGTGTACGCGGGGTTGGCGTCCCCCACCGCCTCCGCGAACTCGCGGATCTTCTCCCGGCCCACCTCGTAGGGCGCGGTGGGCGGATAGGTCCGCCCCACGAACGACTGGTCGAGCGCCATGGCTCGCAACCTCCTGCTGCTCTTCGTATCCGTGTCGACGAGCGACGGTGACAACGACACGAGGCCGCCCCCAAGCTTCGGGGACGGCCTCGTGTACGAGCCTGTTCTATCGCGTCTCGCGGTGCGCGGTGTGCGCGTTGCAACGCGGGCAGTGCTTCTTCATCTCCAGTCGGTCCGGGTTGTTACGCCGGTTCTTCTTGGTGATGTAGTTCCGCTCCTTGCACTCCACGCAGGCCAGCGTGATCTTCGGGCGGACGTCGGTGGCAGCCACGTGAGTGCACTCCTTGACGAACGGATTGATGTATTAACGCAGGAAAGAGTAGCCGATTGAAGGACCGACCCCGCAATCGGCTACTGAGAGTAGCGGTGACCGGACTTGAACCGGTGACACAGCGATTATGAGCCGCTTGCTCTACCGACTGAGCTACACCGCTGTGATGCGATCGGGCCCCGCCTCGCGACGGGAACCTCTCACACCAGAGCCCCAAAACGGAATCGAACCGTTGACCTTCTCCTTACCATGGAGACGCTCTGCCGACTGAGCTATTGGGGCGAGCGATGAAGACATTACACGGTCGCCCGCCGTTCGCCCAAATCCGTTTCGCCGACCCCGTCCCGTCCCGTCCCGACCCGCCGCGGGACGGGACGGAGGGGTCCGAGACCGCCCGGACCGCACCGGTACGACTATTGCGCTCCTCCGCGCCACGGGCTGATCACCGTCCTAGGCTCGTCTCACTCTGCGTGATCTTGCGTCCCCCACTGCGCAGCCCCGAGCCCAGAGGAGCGCGATGCCCGACAGCCAGCCGCAGCCGCCCCACTCGCCCTCCCCCTCGGGCCCCGCCGACCACGGCTCGCTCCTGCTCTCCGGGGCGCGGCTCACCGACGGCCGGACCGTGGACGTACGGCTCCACGGCGGCCGCATCGAGGCGGTCGGCACGGCCGGCAGCCTGACCCCGCGCCGCGCCCTCGGCAGCCTGCCCCCGGGGCGCGCGCCCGGCCCACGCCCCGGTCCCCACCCCGGCGGCCATCTCGACCTGGGCGGCTACCTGCTGCTCCCGGCCCCGGCCGATCCCCACGTCCACGCCGACACGGCACTCACCGCCGACGTCCCCGGCCCCGTCTCCTACCAGCCCGAGGACGTCCAGCGCCGGGCCACCGAGGCCGCCCTGCTCCAGTTGGGACACGGCGCCACCGCGCTGCGGGCGCACGTACGGGTGGGCGACGTCGCGGGCCTCGGCGCGCTGACCGCCGTACTGCGGACCCGGCGCTCCCTGCGCGGGCTCGCCGAACTGACCGCGGTGGCGATGCCGAGGGTGCTGACCGGGGTGGCCGGCGCCGACGGGCTGGCGATGCTGCGGGACGCGCTCAAGATGGGCGCCGACGTGGTGGGCGGGTGTCCGGACCTGGACCCCGATCCGGCGGGGTACGTGGAGGCGGTCCTGGAGGTCGCCGCCGAGCACGGCTGCCCGGTCGACCTGCACACCGACGCCGCCGACCCGGCGCGGCTGGCCCGGCTGGCGGCCATGGCGGGCGGGCTGCGCCCCGGAGTGGCCATCGGCCCCTGCGACGGCCTGGGCCGGCTGCCCGCCGACGCGGTCTCCCGGGCCGCGGACCAGCTCGCCGCGGCGGGAGTGACCGTGGTCTGCCTGCCGCAGGGCGCCTGCGGGACGGTGGACCACCCCGACGGCACGGCTCCGGTACGGCTGCTGCGGGCGGCCGGGGTACGGGTCGCCGCCGGGAGCGGGGCGCTGCGGGACGTGTCCAACCCGGTCGGGCGCGGCGACCCCCTGGAGGCGGCCTACCTGCTGGCCTCGCGCCACGGACTGCGTCCCGAGGAGGCGTACGACGCGGTGAGCGCGGCGGCACGGTCGGCGCTCGGGCTGCCCGAGGTACGGGTGGAGGCGGGTTTCCCGGCCGAACTCCTCGCCGTACGCGGGGACCGGCTGGCGGGCGCGCTGTCGCTGGCGTACAGCCGGATCGTGGTGCACCGGGGGCGCGTGGTGGCGCGGACCAGCGCGGTACGGGAGTACGGCGACTCGACCGCCGCGCCGGACCTGGGGCTGCCCCGGCAGGGCGGTGGCGGGCGGGGACGCCGTGACGGGCGCGGCGGGCCCGGCGGTCGTGACGGGCGTGGGGACACGGCCTGAGCGGGAGCCGGGCGGGCGGCGAGCGGGCCCGGCGCGCAGTGGTCGAAGTCGTGCGGCGCGGGCGGTCGTCGAGGCGTACGGTCGAAGACATGCGCATTGTCATCGCTGGTGGTCATGGTCAGATCGCGCTGCGGCTGGAGCGGTTGCTCGCCGCGCGCGGGGACGAGGTGGCGGGCATCGTCCGCAAGGCGGAGCAGGCCGACGATCTGCGCGCCGCGGGCGCCGAACCGGTCGTGCTGGACCTGGAGTCGGCCTCGGTCGAGGAGGTCGCGGAGCGGCTGCGGGGCGCGGACGCCGCGGTCTTCGCGGCGGGCGCGGGACCCGGCAGCGGGGCGGCCCGCAAGGACACGGTGGACAAGGCGGCGGCGGTCCTCTTCGCGGACGCGGCGGTCCGGGCGGGCGTACGGCGCTTCCTGGTCGTGTCGTCCATGGGGGCCGACCCCCGGCACCAGGGGGACGAGATCTTCGACGTCTACCTGCGCGCCAAGGGCGAGGCGGACGCGTACGTCAGCTCTTTGGACGCCTTGGACTGGACGATCCTGCGCCCCGGCGCCCTGACGGACGACGCGGGCACGGGCCTGGTGCGTCTGGAGGCGCACACCGGCCGCGGCCCCGTTCCGCGCGACGACGTCGCGGCCGTCCTGGCCGAACTGGTCGACACCCCGGCCACCAACGGCCTGACCCTGGAGCTGATCAGCGGTTCGGCGCCGGTGTCGGTGGCGGTGAAGTCGGTGGCCGGGAACTGAGGACGGCGGCGCGACTCGGGGCCGGGGCGCTCACGAAGGAAGGCCGGCAGAGGCTAGAAGAGGGGCAGCTGCCCGGGGAAGTCGGGGACGACGTACCCGTCCAAGGACGGCTGCACCGCACCGAGTTGCGCCGACCGCCGCGAACCGGGACAGGACACGAGTTCACCGCTCTCCCGTGCGCCGGGCGGGTCGTGGCGCGCGTACCGCCCCGCGACGACGGCGATCTCGCGACGGCACTCGGGGCAGATTCTGCGGCGGGAGGACGAGGCCATGACACCAGTCTGCCCCCACCCCGCGAACGGCGAGCCGAGCCCACGCCCCCTCGGGCGGCCCCGCTTATGACGAAGGGCCCCGTGACCTGCTGTTGGGCAGGTCACGGGGCCCTTTCGTTCCCGTGTGGCGGCGCCAGGATTCGAACCTGGGAAGGCTGAGCCGGCAGATTTACAGTCTGCTCCCTTTGGCCGCTCGGGCACACCGCCGGGGTTCGCTGCCCGTCGTACCGCTGGTGGGCGGTGCTCCGTGGCAACGACGTAAACAATACCTGATGTGGCGGGGTGCTTCGCCACCCGATTGATCGCCGCCCCGACCGCGCCGGGTGGCTAGGCTTGTCCGGATGCGGCCGAGGACCCCGCCGGGCCCGGCGGCCGCCGACGTATGCCGGTACGGACCCGGTACGCGGCCCGACACGCACCCAGATACAAGGAGCCACAGGACATGGCCGACTCCAGTTTCGACATCGTCTCGAAGGTCGAGCGGCAGGAGGTCGACAACGCCCTCAACCAGGCCGCCAAGGAGATCTCGCAGCGGTACGACTTCAAGGGCGTGGGCGCCTCGATCTCGTGGTCCGGGGAGAAGATCCTCATGGAGGCCAACTCCGAGGACCGGGTGACCGCAGTCCTCGACGTCTTCCAGTCCAAGCTGATCAAGCGCGGGATCTCGCTCAAGGCTCTGGACGCGGGCGAGCCGCAGCTCTCCGGCAAGGAGTACAAGATCTTCGCGTCGATCGAGGAGGGCATCTCCCAGGAGAACGCGAAGAAGGTGGCCAAGCTCATCCGCGACGAGGGCCCCAAGGGCGTGAAGGCCCAGGTGCAGGGCGAGGAGCTGCGGGTCTCCTCGAAGAGCCGGGACGACCTGCAGACCGTGATCGCTCTGCTGAAGGGCCAGGACTTCGACTTCGCGCTGCAGTTCGTCAACTACCGGTGAGCTGAACCGGACGGGAAAGGGTGGGCACCGCGACGGTGCCCACCCTTTCCCGTCCGGTCCGCGCGTTCAGTCGCGCGAGTTGCCGAACAGGAGCCGGTAGGCGACCA
Source organism: Streptomyces sp. NPDC034099 (assembly GCF_055575415.1). Taxonomy (NCBI): domain Bacteria; kingdom Bacillati; phylum Actinomycetota; class Actinomycetes; order Kitasatosporales; family Streptomycetaceae; genus Streptomyces; species Streptomyces sp. NPDC034099. The sequence goes on from NZ_JBVISR010000001.1 coordinate 793,836, forward strand.
GGAGCACCAGCGAACCGCCGATCGCCGCCGCCCAGGTGGCGCCGTCGTAGAAGTCCTTGCTGATCGGGTGGTCGAGCCAGCGGGCCGATATCCAGCCGCCGATGAAAGCGCCCGCGATGCCGATGAGGGTGGTGCCGATGAGTCCTCCGGGGTCGCGGCCCGGCAGCAGGAACTTGGCGATGGCCCCGGCCAGCAGTCCGAGGATGATCCAGCTGATGACGGTCATGCCATGACCCTGCCCTTTCTCTCTGTGCCCACACGGTGCCAGTGCTGCGGGCCGTTCCTCCGCGCGGTGTTCACGTCCCCTTGGTGAAGGGGACGTTCCGACCGCGTCGGGTGGTTGCGCCGATCAGTAGGGTGCGACCCATGACACCTGCGGGTTCGGGGCTGCGTCGCACTCTTGGTCTGGGCGACGCCGTCGTCGTGGGGCTCGGTTCCATGATCGGTGCCGGGGTCTTCGCCGCTCTGGCGCCCGCGGCGCGCGCCGCGGGCTCGGGGCTGCTCCTCGCCCTCGCCGTGGCAGCCGTCGTCGCCTACTGCAACGCCATGTCGTCGGCCCGGCTGGCCGTCCGGTACCCGGCCTCGGGCGGCACCTACGTCTACGGGCGTGAGCGGCTCGGGGAGTTCTGGGGATATCTCGCGGGCTGGTCGTTCGTCGTCGGGAAGACGGCTTCCTGTGCCGCCATGGCGCTCACCGTGGGCGCGTACGTCTGGCCGGAGCAGGCGCATGCGGTGGCGGTCGCCGCCGTGGTGGCGCTGACCGCGGTGAACTACGGCGGGATCCGGAAGTCCGCCTGGCTGACGCGGGTGATCGTGGCGGTGGTGCTCGCTGTCCTCGCTTCCGTCGTGGTGGCGTGTCTCGGGTCGGGGCGGGCCGACGCCGGACGGCTGGACGTCGGCCTGTCGGGCGGCGTCGGCGGAGTCCTGCAGGCAGCCGGCCTGCTGTTCTTCGCGTTCGCGGGGTACGCGCGGGTCGCGACCCTCGGTGAGGAGGTGCGGGATCCGCGGCGCACGATCCCGCGCGCGATCCCGCTGGCGCTGGGGCTCACCCTGCTGGTGTACGGGTGTGTCGCGGTGGCTGTCCTGTCCGTGCTGGGCCCGGCCGGTCTGGGGCAGGCGACGGCGCCCCTGGCCGACGCGGTACGCGCGGCCGGCGTGCCCGCGCTGGTGCCGGTCGTGCGGGTGGGGGCCGCCGTGGCCGCGCTGGGCTCCCTGCTGGCGCTGATCCTGGGCGTTTCCCGGACGACGCTGGCCATGGCCCGGGACCGTCATCTGCCCCGGGCGCTGGCCGTGGTGCATCCGCGTTTCCAGGTGCCGCACCGGGCGGAGTTGGCCGTGGGCGCGGTGGTCGCGGTCCTGGCGGCGACGGTGGATGTGCGTGGGGCGATCGGCTTCTCCTCCTTCGGTGTGCTGACGTACTACGCCGTGGCCAACGCGTCGGCCTGGACGCTCGGCCCTTCGCGGGTGTCGCGGGTCGTACCGGCGCTGGGGCTGATCGGCTGTGTGCTGCTCGCCTTCTCGCTTCCGGCGCTGTCGGTCGCCGTGGGTGTGGGCGTGCTGGCGGTGGGTGTGGTGGCGTACGGGGTGCGGGGGCAGCAAGTCCCGCGGTAGGCGGCGGGAGGGGCTCGGCCGGTTTCCCTTCAGGAGGCTGGTGTGGCCGACGTACCCGTCGTCACGGGTCCTCTGCCGGTGCGTATGGGGAAGTCGCCCCACGGGGGCGGTTCCGGGCCCTCGTGGGCCTCCTCGTACCAGCCTGTGCCCTCGACCCAGGTGCGCAGCCAGTCGGCGAGGCTCGGGGCGTCGACGTACCAGGCGTGGTCGGCGTCAACGCCGTTGGGCTCGAAGAGGAGGACGGTGGCCTGCGGGGAGCGGCAGTCGACGCACGCGTACATCGCGCACCCCCAGTGGGATATGGGCAGGACACCCTCGGGCCAGGGCCAGTCGGGGTCCTTCGCGCCGCTGTCGCGGTTGGCGAGGTACTGGGCGACGGCGGCGGGCTCGCCCGACGGCGGGCCGTCGAGCAGGGGCAACAGGCCGTACTCCGGGCCGAACCCGCCGTCTCCTATGCGCAGGTACAGCTCGGCGAGCAGTGCGGGGAGAGGGAAGCCCAGGGCGGCCTCGGCGCGGGCCGGCGTCGCCCCGTCCACGGGCTCGGGCAGGGAAGCCCAGCCCCACGGGCGGGTGTTCCGCGCTTTGGCGGCCACCCGTTCCAGCAACTGCTCGTTCTCGGTCATGGGTTCATGATGCGGGCCGCCACTGACATCCGGGCGGGCCTGTGGACAACGAGGAAGCTGTGGACAACGTGGGCCACGACGGCCCACGAAGATCCTTCACCAGCCGGTCCGCTGCGACGTCGCCGCAGCGGTGAACGGCTGGTCCGTGCGCACGATCTCGCGCCCCAGCGGGAGCAGCGAGACGGGGATCAGCTTGAAGTTGGCGAGGCCGAGCGGGATGCCGATGATCGTGACGCACAGCGCGATACCGGTGACGATGTGGCCGAGCGCCAGCCACCAGCCGGCGAGGACGAGCCACAGCACGTTCCCGATGCAGGAGGGTGCTCCGGCGTCGCGGCGCTCGACCGCCGTGTACCCGAAGGGCCACAAGGCGTAGACGCCGATGCGGAAGGCCGCGATACCGAAGGGGATTCCGATGATCGTGACGCAGAGCAGCGCGCCCGCCAGCAGGTAGCCGAGGAACAGCCAGAAGCCGCTGAGCACGAGCCAAATGACGTTGAGGATGGTCTTCACTGCTGACGACCTGCCATCTTTTCGAGCCGGGCGATTCGCTCCGCCATCGGCGGGTGGGTGGAGAACATCTTCGAGAGTCCCTGCCCCGGCCGGAAGGGATTGGCGATCATCATGTGGCCGGCGGTCTCGAGCCGGGGCTCCGGGGGGAGCGGAAGCTGCTTGGTACCGAGTTCCAGTTTGCGCAGGGCGCCGGCCAGGGCGAGCGGGTCGCCGGTCAGCTGGGCGCCGGAGGCGTCGGCCTCGTACTCCCGGGAACGGCTGATCGCCAGTTGGATGACGGTGGCGGCGAGCGGTCCGAGCAGCATGATGAGGAGCATGCCCAGCAGACCGGGTCCGTCATCGTCGTTGGACCGCCCCACGGGGATCAGCCAGGCGAAGTTGACCAGGAACATGATCACCGAGGCGAGGGCACCGGCGACGGAGGAGATGAGGATGTCGCGGTTGTAGACGTGGCTGAGTTCGTGGCCGATGACTCCGCGCAGTTCGCGCTCGTCGAGCAGGCGCATGATGCCCTCGGTGCAGCACACGGCCGCGTTGCGCGGGTTGCGGCCGGTCGCGAAGGCGTTCGGCGCCTCCGTCGGTGAGATGTACAGGCGGGGCATCGGCTGGCGGGCCTGGGTGGAGAGCTCGCGCACCATGCGGTACAGCGCCGGGGCCTCGAACTCGCTGACCGGGCGGGCGCGCATGGCGCGGAGCGCGAGCTTGTCGCTGTTCCAGTACGCGTAGGCGTTGGTGCCCAGGGCGACGAGGACGGCGACGACGAGGCCCGCTCGGCCGAAGAAGCTGCCGATGACGATGATGAGCGCGGACAGTCCCCCGAGGAGTACTGCGGTCCTGAGCCCGTTGTGCCGGCGGTGCACGGTACGCCCTCCAAGTCGTGCAGCAGGGGAACCCTTTGCTTGCTGGTCTCGCTCGCTGTGGTTGCTTCCCGGTCTCCGGTGCCACCGGTGCCGTGGGTGACACGTCCAGTGGACCCTTCCGTACTGGTCAACGCCAGGCGAAGGCCACCAGTTCCCCGGGCCCCCGCGCGGCACGTGTGGTCCGTACGGGTGACGGCCGCGGCGGACTCCACGCGCGCGTGGAGCCGGGTGCCGCCCGCGCGTGTCCGGGCGGGTGCGTTCAGAAGAGCCCGGTGTCGGCGAAGCGCAGGATCAGCTGGGGTGCTCCGGAGAGGGCGACGGCAAGGACCGCGGTCGCGGCGATCGCGGCCGTGAGGGGGCCGGGGGCACGGTGGCCGGCGGGCGCCTCCTCGGGCGCCCGGAACAGCAGAGCCGTCCATTGGAGGTAGTAGAAGAGCGCGATCACGACGTTGACGGCCATGACGACGGCCAGCCAGCCGAGTCCGGCGTCGACGGCCGCGGAGAACACCGTGACCTTGGCGAAGAGGCCGATGACGCCGGGCGGCAGTCCGGCGAGGCAGAGCAGGAAGAACGCCATGGTCAGGGCGGTGAGGGGGTTGGACGCGTACAGGCCGCGGTAGTCCGCGACGCGGTTCAGGACCCTCGTGCGGCCCACCAGCGCGGCCACCGCGAAGGCACCGAGGTTCACCGCGGCGTACATGAGGGCGTAGGCGACGGTGGAGCCGATGGAGCGCTCGGCGTCGTCGGAGTACGCGGCGGCGGCGATCGGTACCAGGAGGTAGCCGGCCTGGCCGACGGACGACCAGGCGAGCAGGCGTACCGCGCTGTACGCGCGCGTGGCCTGCTGCCGGAGGGCGCCGACGTTGCCGACGGTCATGGTGAGCGCGGCCAGCGCCGCGAGGGCGGGGCCCCAGACGTCCGCGTAGGAGGGAAGGGCGACGACCGTGACCAGGATGAGGCCGGAGAAGCCGACCGCCTTGCCGATCACGGACAGGTAGGCCGCGATCGGCAGCGGGGCCCCCACGTAGGTGTCGGGCACCCAGAAGTGGAAGGGGACGGCGGCCGTCTTGAAGGCGAAGCCGACGAGAGTGAGGACGACGCCGGTCTGGGCGAGGGTCGTGAACTGCCCGTCGATGTGCTGGATGCGGTCGGCCACCTGGGTGAGGTAGAGGGTGCCGGTGGTGGCGTACACGAAGCTGATGCCCATGAGGCTGACCGCGGTCGCGGTGACCGAGGACAGGAAGAACTTCAGGGCCGCTTCGGAGGACCTGCGGTCGCCCTGCCGGAGGCCGACGAGGGCGAAGGCGGGCAGGGAGGCGACCTCCAGGGCGACGACGAGGGTCGCGAGGTCGCGGGAGGCGGGCAGGAGGGCGGCGCCGGCCGCGGAGGAGAGCAGCAGGAACCAGAACTCCCCCTCGGGCAGTCCCCGGTCGGCGTCCTTCACCGCGGTGACGGACAGGAGGGCGGTCAGCAGGGCCCCGCCGAGGACCAGGAACTGGATGGCGAGGGTGAAGGTGTCCGCGGTGTAGCTGCAGACGCCGGGCTCGCCGGCCAGGCAGAACGTCGAGCGGTCGTCGTTCACCAGGGGCAGCAGCATGAGGGCGGAGGCGGCGAGTCCGGCGACCGAGATCCAGCCGAGCAGGGACTTGCGGGCGTCCTTGACGAACAGGTCGGTGACGAGGACGACGAGACCCACGACCGCCGTGAGGGTGGGCGGCGCGATGGCGAGCCAGTCGACCGACTGGACGAGGTTCTGGGCCAGTGACTGCGTCAGGGGCTCGGCGAGGAGCTGGGCCGGGGAGCTCATCGGGTGCCTCCTGAGAGGAGCTGCTGCACGGCCGGGTCGGTCAGCCCGAGGAGGGTCCTGGGCCACAGTCCGGCGACGACGGTGAGGGCGACGAGCGGCGTCCAGGCGGCGAACTCGTAGGTGCGCACGTCGGCGAGCTTCGGCTGCGGGGTGTCCTGCGGCACGGCGCCCATGCAGACGCGGCGGACCACGATCAGCATGTACGCGGCGGTCAGCAGGGTCCCGAAGGCGGCGACGGCCATGAAGGTGAGGAAGGCGGGGCGGCTGAGGTCGTCGTGCGGGTCGAAGGCGCCGAACAGGGCGAGCATCTCGCCCCAGAACCCGGCCAGGCCCGGCAGACCGAGCGAGGCGACCGCCGCGAAGGCGAGCAGTCCGCCGAGGCGCGGTGCCTTGCCGTACAGGGCGTGACCGGACTCTTCGGCGAGGGCGTCGAGGTCGGTGGTCCCGGTGCGGTCCTTGAGCGCGCCGACCACGAAGAAGAGCAGGCCGGTGATGAGTCCGTGGGCGATGTTGGCGAACAGCGCGCCGTTGACGCCGGTCGGGGTCATGGTGGCGACGCCGAGCAGGACGAAGCCCATGTGGCCGACGGAGGAGTAGGCGATGAGGCGCTTGAGGTCGCCCTTGGCGCCTCTTCTGGCGAGGGCCAGGCAGGCCAGGGAGCCGTAGATGATGCCGACGACGGCGAAGGCGGCGAGGTAGGGCGCGAAGGTGCGGAAGCCCTCCGGCGCGACCGGGAGCAGAATCCGGACGAAACCGTACGTACCCATCTTCAGCAGGACACCGGCCAGCAGGACCGAGCCGACGGTCGGCGCGGCGGTGTGGGCGTCGGGCAGCCAGCTGTGCAGCGGCCACATCGGGGTCTTGACCGCGAGCCCGACCCCGATCGCCAGAACGGCGATGACCTGTACGGATGTGGTCAGCGACCGGCCGTTGTCAGTGGCGAGTGCCACCATGTCGAATGTGCCCGCCGTGATTCCGATCAGGAGCAGGCCGAGCAGCATGACGACGGAGCCGAGGAGCGTGAAGAGGATGAATTTCCAGGCGGCCCCGGCCCGTCCCTCGCCGCCCCAGCGGGCGATGAGGAAGTACATCGGGATGAGGACCGTCTCGAAGGCGAGGAAGAACAGGATCAGGTCGAGGACGGCGAAGGTCGCGAGGGTGCCGGACTCCAGGACGAGCAGCAGCGCGACGAATGCCTTCGGGCTCGGGCCCGAAGGCATCTTCGAGTACGAGTAGAGCGCGCAGAGGAAGGTCAGCAGCGCGGTCAGGACCAGCAGGGGGAGGGAGATGCCGTCGATGCCGAGGTGGATGCGTACGTCGAGTGCGGGGATCCAGCTGATGTCCGTGCTGGCCTGCATCTTCGACGGATGGTCGTGGTCGAAGCCGAGCACGAGGACGACCGCCGCGAGCAGGACGGCGCCGGTGACGGTGACGCCGTGCCGGAGTACGGCCTGCTCGGGTGACTTCCCCTTCAGTCCGGGCGGGGCCGGCAGAAGAGCGGCGGCGGCGCCGAGGAGCGGGCCGACGACGATGAACGCGAGAAGGACCTGCATCACGGACTCGTTGATATCGATCACGCCTGCTCACGCTCCCGTGGCGACGAGGACGGCGGCGACCGCGAGGACGACGGTGCCGGCGAGCAGCGCGCTCACATAGGTCTGCACATTGCCGGTCTGGGCACGCCGCACGGCGGCCCCGAGCAAGCGGGGCAGCACGCCCGCCGCACGTACGTAGGTGTCGACGACCTCGCGGTCCAGGAACCGGACGAGGCCTGCGCCCGCTTGGACCGGGCGGACGAAGAGGGTCGTGTACACCGCGTCCAGGTGGAAGCCGGCGGCCGCGTGCCGGTGCACCGGACCCAGCAGGAGTCGTCCCGGATCTGACGGGTCGGGCGCGGAGGCGAGGTCTCCGTAGGCGGGCCGGTGGGCGGCGATGGCCTCGGCCTCCACCAGGGCGGCGTCGCCCTCGGGGTGGGCGGCGACGGCGCCCAGCGGGGTGCGGGCCGCGACCGCCGAGGTGTGCCGCCAGGCGGCGTAGGTGACGATGCCGCCCACCAGCGCCACCCCCGTGCCCAGCACGGAAGTGGTGAGGGTCGGGGTGAGGTCGAGGCCGTCGAACCAGTCGGGCAGCAGTCGGAACGCGAGCCCGCCCAGGGCGAGGGAGGGGATGGCGAGCACCCAGAGCACGGCGTTCATGACCAACGGCTGCCTGCCGTGGTCGGGGGCCTCGGCGCCTCGGCCGCGGAAGGCCAGCAGCCACAGGCGGGTCGCGTAGGCGGCGGTGAGCAGGGCCGTGATCAGCCCGGCGACGAGCACGGTCCAGCCCGCGGCGCCGGGCGCGTGCTCGGTGTGGCCGGTGACGACGTGCTCCGCGGCACCGAGGACGGACTCCTTGGAGAAGAAGCCGCTGAAGGGCGGGATCGCGGCGAGCGCGAGCAGGGCCACAGTCATCGTCCAGTAGGCGTCCGGGACGCGTTCGCGCAGGCCCCGCATGCGGGACATGGCGGCCAGCGAGTTGGTGCCGGCGGCGTGGATGATCACGCCGGCGGCGAGGAACAGGAGCGCCTTGAAGGCGCCGTGCGTGAGGAGGTGGAAGACGGCGGCGCCCCGGTCGCCGGTGGCGAGGGCGCCGGTCATGTAGCCGAGCTGTCCGATCGTCGAGTAGGCCAGGACGCGTTTGATGTCGTCCTGGGCGAGGGCGGCGAGCGCGGAGCCGACCATCGTGACGGCGGCCATGACGGCGAGGACGGCCATCGCGGCCCGTGAGGCCTCGAACAGCGGAAGGAGCCGGGCGACGAAGTACACACCGGCGGCGACCATCGTCGCGGCGTGGATCAGCGCGGAGACGGGCGTCGGGCCCGCCATCGCGTCGGGGAGCCAGGTGTGCAGGGGGAACTGCGCCGACTTGCCCGCCACGCCGGCCAGGAGCAGCAGGGCGATCAGCGTCGGGTGGTCGAGCGAGCCACGCGCGACCGCGCCGAGGATCTCGGTGATGCGGAAGGAGCCGGCCTCGGTCGCCAGCGCGAGCAGACCGATCAGGAAGGGGACGTCGCCGAGCTTGGTCACCAGGAAGGCCTTGAGGGAGGCGGCGCGCGCCTCCGGGGTCTCCCAGTAGTGGCCGACCAGGAAGTACGAGCAGATGCCCATGACCTCCCAGCCGACCAGCAGCACCATCAGGTCGCCGGAGTACACGACGAGGAACATCGCGGAGGTGAACAGGGAGACGAGAGCGGCGTACGAGGCGTAGCGCGGGTCGTCGCGGAGATAGCCCGTCGAGTAGATCTGCACGCAGGTGGCGACGGTGCCGACCAGGAGGGCGACGAGGGCGGCGAAGCCGTCGATGTGCAGGGCGAGTTCGACGGGGACCGAACCGGTGGGTGTCAGCTCCGTGACGGCGTCGACGGCCCGGCCACCGTCCTGACGGGCCGCTACGAGTACGGCGAGGACGAGGGCCGCCAGCGTCGGCAGGACGGCGAGGGGGCGGACGAACCCGGGCGCCGACCGGCCCAGCAGGAGACCGGCGGCCGCCCCGAGGAAGGGAAGGAGGGGGACGAGTACGGCGAGGGTGGTCGTGGTCACGCGGTGGCCTCAGCCTTCTCGGCGGCCGTCCCGGTCGCGGGGGTGTCGGCGCCGGGACCCTCGGGCTCATGACCCTCGGCGGTGTCGCGGAGCCTGTCGATGTCCGAGGTGCCGCGGTTGCGGTGGACGGCGAGGACGATCGCCAGGCCGATGCCGATCTCGGCGGCCGCGATGGCGATGGTGAACAGGGTCAGGGCCTGGCCGGAGTGCAGGGTCTCCTCGGCGGCCCTGCTGAGCCAGACGTCGAAGGCGACCAGGTTGAGGTTGACGGCGTTCAGCATCAGCTCGACCGACATCAGGACCAGGATCGCGTTGCGGCGCGCGAGGACGCCGTAGAGGCCGGTGCAGAACAGGAGGGCGGAGAGGACGGCGGGATAGGCGAGGTGCATCAGCGGACACCGCCCGTCTGGGAGGTGCCGGACTGGGAAGTGCCGGCCTGCGGGTTTCCTGGCTGGGACGCCTCGTCCGCGCGGGCCGCCTTGGCCTTGCGGGACAGGACGATGGCGCCGACCAGGGCGGCGAGGAGGAGGACCGAGAGGGCCTCGAAGGGGAGGACCCAGTTCTGGAACAGGCTGGCTCCGGTGACGGCGGTGGAGCCTGCGGCCGGGCCGTCCAGGTCGATCCAGGTGGTGCGGAAGGCGTCGACGACGACCCACACCAGGGCCGCCGCGGAGGCCACGGCCACGGTGAGCGCGGCCCAGCGGTTGCCGGAGTCGGCGTCGGGGGACCGGCCGATGGGCGCCCTGGTGAGCATCAGCCCGAACAGGATGAGGACGACGACGGCACCGACGTAGATGAGGACCTGGACCCAGGCGATGAACTCGGCGGTGAGCAGCAGGTATTCGACGGCGAGGCCACCCAGGGCCACCACGAGCCACAGGGCGGCGTGGACGAGCCGGCGGGTGGTGACGGTGATGACGGCGGCTCCGAGGGTGACCAGGCCGACGAGGAGGAAGGCGATCTCCACGCCGGTCGGGGACAGGAAGCCGTGGGATCCGGCGGCGGTGGTCGTGGGGTGCGCGGACGCGGTGAGGTGGCCGACGGTCGCTGCGAGGGTCATGACCGGCCCTCCTGTCCGGGCTGGTCCGCCTGTCCGGGCTGGTCCGTCTGTCCGGGCTGGTCCGTCTGTGCGGGCTGGTCCGTCTGTGCGGGCTGGTCCGTCCGCGGCTGCGCGGCCAGCTTGTCGGCGGCCTTGCGGGCGGCGGCGAGTTCCTTGGGCTCCTCCGCGCCGGGGTCGAGGGCGGGCGGTGCCGGCACCGTCCACATCCACTCGCGGAGCTTGTCCCGCTCGTGGGTGAGCTCGCGGATGTCGGTCTCGGCGTACTCGAACTCCGGGGACCAGAACAGGGCGTCGAAGGGACAGACCTCGATGCAGATACCGCAGTACATGCACAGGGAGAAGTCGATGGCGAAACGGTCGAGGACGTTGCGGCTGCGGTCACGCCCGCCAGGGGTGGCCGCCGGGACCGTCTCCTTGTGGGAGTCGATGTAGATGCACCAGTCGGGGCACTCGCGGGCGCACAGCATGCAGACCGTGCAGTTCTCCTCGAACAGGCCGATCACACCGCGGGTACGGGGCGGCAGTTCGGGCTGGGCGTCCGGGTACTGCTCGGTGACGGTCTTCCTCGTCATCGTGCGCAGGGTGACGGCCAGGCCCTTGGCCAGGCCGCTGCCGGGGACGGGGGCCATTACGCGATCACCACCTTGACGATGCCGGTGAGGGCGATCTGGGCGAGGGAGAGGGGGACGAGGAGCGTCCAGGACAGTTTCTGGAGCTGGTCCTCGCGCAGCCGCGGGTAGGTGACGCGCAGCCAGATCACGACGAAGGCGAGGACGGCCGCCTTGAGCAGGGTCCACACCCAGCCGAGGCCGTCGGCGCCCCAGGGGCCGTGCCAGCCGCCCAGGAAGAGGACGGTGGTCAGACCGCACAGGACGACGATCCCGGCGTACTCGGCGAGGAGGAACAGGGCGAAGCGCAGGCCGGTGTACTCGGTGTAGGCACCGAAGATGATCTCCGAGTCGGCGACCGGCATGTCGAACGGGGGCCGCTGCAGTTCGGCCAGCCCGGCGACGAAGAAGACGATCGCGCCGACGATCTGCCAGGGCAGCCACCACCACTCGAAGGCGTCGAGGATGCCGACGAGGGAGACGGTGCCGGCCGCCATGGCCACGGAGGCCGCGGTCAGCAGCATCGGGAGTTCGTACGCGAGGAGCTGGGCGGCGGTACGCAGGCCGCCGAGGAGGGAGAACTTGTTCGCGGAGGACCAGCCGGCCATGAGCGAGCCGAGGACGCCCACGCCCATGACGGCGAGGACGAAGAAGACGCCCGCGTCGACGACCTGACCGACCGCGCCCTCTCCGGGCCCGACCGGGATGGCCAGGAGGACCAGGAGGTACGGCAGCAGGGCCACGGCCGGGGCGAGCTGGAAGATACGGCGGTCCGCGTCGGCGGGGACCACGTCCTCCTTCTGCGCGAACTTCACGCCGTCCGCGACGAGCTGGGCCCAGCCGTGGAAGCCACCCGCGTACATCGGGCCCAGGCGGCCTTGCATGTGGGCCATCACCTTGTGCTCGGTCTGGCCGACGATCAGGGGGAACGCGAGGAAGACGACGAAGACGACCAGCAGGCGCAGGGTGACGTCGAGCGCGTCGTTCACTGCGGGCCTCCTGGGGAGTTCGGCGGATCGGGCGGCGGGGTGTCGTCGGTGTCACCAGGGGCGTCGGGCTCCTGAGGAGCTTCCGACTCACCGGGGGCTTCCGACTCGCGGGGAGCTTCCGTCTCACGCGAGGCTTCCGGCTCGCGGGGTGCCTCTGACCCGTCGTCGGGGGCGGTCGGTGACTCTTCGGCAGCCCCCGGCTCCCCGGCGGCGGCAGGCTCGTCGAACGCCGGGCGGGCGTGGTGCCACGGCGCGTCCGGGCTGCGCGGTGTCGTGGGCGTCGGCTTCGGGGCCGGTTCCTCGGTGGGCGAGGAGGGGGCGGGGGCGCCGCCGTCCCGGGTGCCGCCGCCGGAACCCGCGTCGTCCGGCTGCCTGGCGTCGGAGGCGTCCCGCCGGCTCGCCGAACCCTGCGACGCGCTCCGGGCACGCCGAGGGCCGGCGGTACCGGCGGCGCCCTGCTGTCCGGCCGCCGTGTCCGCGGCGGGCCCGTCCGTCGCACCGACCACTCGCTGGGAGGCCGAACCCTGCGACGCGCTCCGGGCACGCCGGGGGCCGGCGGTACCGGCGGCGCCCTGCTGTCCGGCCGCCGTGTCCGCGGCGGGCCCGTCCGTCGCACCGGCCGCTCGCTGGGAGGCCGAGCCCTGCGACGCGCTCCGGGCACGCCGCGGTGCCGGTGCGGCCGTCGGTTCGCCGGCCGGGGAGGACTGGCCGGCCGAGCCCTCGGCCGCCGTGTGGGAGCGGCGGGGCGCGGCCGGGGTCTCGGTGCCGGGAGCCGCCTGGCCGACGGAGCCCTCGGCGGCCGTACGCGTGCGGCGGGCGGGGCGTTCGCCCGCCCCGCGGACCGGGCGCTCCCCGGCCGCACGCCCCGCGCCCCGTGCCGGGCGGGCCGGAGCGGGAGGCAGCTGGCCCTTCAGCGGGCCCCACTCGTTGGGATCGGGGACGCCCGGCGGCAGCATCTGCCGGCGACGGGGACCGCCGTGATCGGACTCGCCGGGCTCCTTGGCCCCGGGCCAGGCCTTGGCAACGCGGGCGGCGAGGACGAAGTCCTTGCGCAGCGGGTGGCCCTCGAAGCCCTCCGGCAGGAGCAGGTGGTCCAGCGCGGGGTGGTCCTCGAAGACGACACCGAACATCTCGTGGGTCTCGCGCTCGTGCCAGGCCGCACCCGCGTACACCGCGACGGCGGTGGGCAGCACCGGGGCGTCGTGCGGGACGGTCGTACGCACAAGCAGCCTGCGGACCGGTCCCAGCGCGACGACGTGGGCCGCGACGCGGAACCCGGTGCCCGGCTCGTCGACCGCGCTCAGCCAGTCGAAGTAGGTGCAGCCGAGCCGGTCGCGTGCCGTCTCCAGGGCGGTGATCCAGGACGTCGGCGGCACGTCGACGGTCAGGAGGTCGTACGACTCCCCCGCCGTGGCGTCCGGACCGAAGAGTTCCTCGGCGCCCACGGGCAGCCAGCCGACCGCGGTCATCGGCCCTCCTCGGCGTCGGGGGCCGGTGCCGGAGCCGAGGCCGGCGGTCGTACCAGGCCGCTGCGCAGCGCGGCGGTCGACGGCCGGGGCGAGGTTCCGTACCGCTCCCCCAGCGACTCCCGCGCGATCTTCTCCTGGAGCTTGAGGATCCCCTGGAGCAGCGCCTCGGGGCGCGGCGGGCAGCCGGGGACGTAGACGTCGACGGGGATGATCTGGTCGACGCCCTTCGTCACGGAGTAGGAGTCCCAGTACGGGCCGCCGCAGTTGGAGCAGGCGCCGAAGGAGATGACGTACTTCGGCTCGGGCATCTGCTCGTACAGGCGTTTGACGGCCGGTGCCATCTTGTCGGTCACCGTGCCCGAGACGACCATCAGGTCGGCCTGGCGGGGGCCGGGCGCGAACGGGATCACGCCGAGCCGGATGAAGTCGTGGCGGGCCATCGACGCGGCGATGAACTCGATCGCGCAGCAGGCGAGGCCGAAGTTGAAGACCCAGAGCGAGTAGCGGCGGCCCCAGTTCAGGACGACCTTCATCGGCTCCGGAGCGAGGCGTGCGAGCGCGCCCAGCCTCTTGGGCTCGGGGAGCGGCACGGGTTCGGCGGGGTTCACGTCCACGACAGGACGCCCTTCTTGTATGCGTACAACAGACCCACGGCGAGGAAGCCGAGGAAGATGAACATCTCCACGAGGGTCGTGGCCCCGTAACCAGGGTCGGCGAAGACCGTCGCCCAGGGGAAGAGGAAGATCGAGTCGACCGCGAAGATGACGTAGAGGAACGCGTAGACGTAGTAGCGGACCTGGGTGTGCGCCCAGCCCTCCCCCACGGGGTCGACGCCGCACTCGTACGTGAGCAGCTTCTCGGGCGTCGGGACCACCGGTCGCAGCAGCCGTCCGGCGCCGAAGGCCACGGCGACGAAGAGCACTCCCACGACGGCGAGCAGGCCGACGACCGAGTACGACTGGAAGTAGTCCGCGGCGAGCCCGACGGTCGCGTCGGCCGTGGTCACGGCGCCGGCGGTCGCCTCGCCGAGGGTCGGTTCCGGCACGTGCGCCCCTCGCTCCCTGTCGTGGACGGCGTGAACGCCGCTGTTCGACGATCTGTACGCACGGGAGTCTAGGGCCTGATAAAGACGCGGTAAGCAGCCCGTCGCACCTTGGGACGCGGGGGTGGGGTTTTCCTCAGTGCGCCCCGGCGGTCCACCTCATGGCGCGGCGCCGCACCGCACGGCACGCTGACGTGTATGACCGAACGCCTCTCGACCTCCAGCCTCGCCGGGACCACCGGCGCAGCGGCCGGCGACCGCCTGCCACCGGCCCGTTTCGCCTACGACCGGCACACCTGGAAGGAGATCGCCCATCTGCTGGCGAATCTTCCGGCGGCGCTGCTCGGCTTCGTCTACGTCGTGACGACGCTGTCTGTCGGTATCGGGTTGACGGTCACGGTGATCGGGCTCCCGCTGCTGGCGGCCGGCCTGCTGGGCGCGCGGCAGTTGGGCAAGCTGGAGCGGGCCCGGGCGCGGAGGCTGCTCGGCGTGCGGGTGGACGAGCCGAGCCCGCTGCCGCTGCGGGGCAGGCGCGGTTTCTTCGCCCAGTTGTGGATGTCCCTGAAGGACCCGGTGGGCTGGCGCACGGTCCTGTACGACGTCATCCGGCTCCCCTGGGGCGTGGCCACCTTCGTCGTCACGTTGACGTCGTTGATCGTGCTGTGGCCGGTGCTGCCGTTCATCGCGCGGGGCCTGGCCAACGTCGACCGGGCCATGGTGCGCGGGCTGCTGTCCCCGTCCGACGAGCTGGAGCGGCGGATCGCCGAGCTGGAGTCGGACCGGGGGATCGTGGTCGACACGGCCGCGGCCGACCTGCGGCGCATCGAGCGCGACCTGCACGACGGGGCACAGGCCCGCCTGGTCAACCTCGCGATGGGTCTGGGCCTGGCGAAGGAGAAGCTCCTGGAGGACCCCGACGCGGCGGCGGCCATGGTCGACGAGGCGCACGGCGAGGTGAAGCTGGCCCTGCAGGAGCTGCGGGACCTGGCCCGCGGTATCCATCCGGCCGTCCTGACCGACCGCGGTCTGGACGCGGCGCTCTCCTCGGTCGCCTCCCGCTGCACCGTGCCGGTCAGGGTCTCCGTCGACCTGGCGGAGCGCCCCGCGGCGGCCATCGAGGGCATCGCCTACTTCACGGTCTCGGAGCTGCTCCAGAACGTCAGCAAGCACAGTGGCGCCGGCTCGGCCTCCGTGGAGGTGTGGCGGTCGTCCGACCGACTGCTCATGCAGGTGGAGGACGACGGCCACGGAGGCGCGCGCCTCGACGGCGGTACGGGGATGAAAGGCCTCGCCGACCGGCTGTCCGCCGTCGACGGTCTCTTCCTCGTCGACTCCCCGGAGGGCGGCCCGACGACGATCACGGCCGAGCTGCCGTGGCGCGACCGCACGGAGGCCGACGCGGCGGGCTCCGTCGCCAGGAGGTAGGGAAAACCCCCCTCCCCGGACGCCGACGGGCTCCATTGGCCGTGGCGGTGCGGCCGAGGAGGGTGGAGGTAGGACGGCACAGCCGCAGACCACGAGGAGAAGGACGGCACCGATGGCCACGGAATACGGACAGGGTTACGGGCTCGGGAACGGGTCCGGCTTCCCCGGGGACACCGGTACGCGGCACCACCGGCTGCCGGCCGGACTGCGGGCACCGTTCGAGGCGCGCAGCTGGCGGGAGTTCGGCTACGTGCTGGTGGGTCTGCCGGTCGGCATCCTGCTCTTCACGTACGCCGTGACGATGGTGTCGCTGGGGGCGGGCCTGCTGGTGACGTTCCTGGGGGTGCCGGTGCTGGCGGCCGCACTCGCCGGGTGCAGGGGCTTCGGGGCGATGGAGCGGGCCCGGGCCCGCGCCCTGCTGGGGCTGCGGGTGTCCGACCCGGAGCCGCTGCGGCTGAGGAAGCAGGGCGCGATGGGCTGGATGGGGGCCGTGCTCAAGAGCGGCACCTCCTGGCGGAGCCTGCTGTACGCGGTGCTGCAGTTCCCGTGGGCCGTGTTCTCGTTCGTCGTCGCCCTGAACGTGTGGGCGCTCGGGTGGGCGATGCTGACGTACCCGCTGTGGTTCTGGGTGTTCCCGGCGTACGCCGGCCAGGACGGGCTCCAGCTGTACGGCGACGAGACGCACCGGATCTACCTGGACAACCCCTTCGAGATCACCGTGACCGCGCTGGTCGGTCTGCTGTTCACCCTGGCGACGCCATGGCTGGTGCGGGCGCTGACCACGGTGGACCGGGTCATGGTGCACGGGCTGCTCGGACCCTCGCGGCTGGCGACGCGGGTCGTGGAGCTGGAGTCGGACCGGGGGGTCGTGGTCGACACGGCCGCGGCCGACCTGCGGCGCATCGAGCGCGACCTGCACGACGGGGCACAGGCCCGACTGGTCGGCCTCGCCATGGACCTGGGCCTGGCCAAGGAGAAGCTGAAGGAGGACCCGCGGGCCGCGGCCGTCATGGTGGACGAGGCCCACGGCGAGGTGAAGACGGCGCTCCAGGAGCTGCGGGACCTGGCCCGGGGCATCCACCCGGCGGTGCTGACCGACCGCGGTCTGGACGCGGCGCTCTCCTCGGTCGCCTCGCGCTGCACCGTGCCGGTGCGGGTGGAGGTCGACCTGGCGGAGCGGCCGGCGTCGGCGATCGAGGGCATCGCCTACTTCACCGTCTCGGAGCTGCTCCAGAACATCAGCAAGCACGCGCGGGCCACGTGGGCCGCCGTGGAGGTGTGGCGGGTGGAGAACCGGCTGATGCTCCAGGTCGTGGACAACGGCGTGGGCGGCGCGCAGGCGTCGGCCGGGTCCGGGCTGGCTGGTCTGGCGGAACGGCTCGACGCGGTGGACGGCATCCTCGTGGTGGACTCGCCGGCCGGAGGCCCGACGCGGATCACGGCCGAGCTGCCGTGGCGGAACGAGCCGGTCACCGGCTGATCCGCACGGGGGCGGCGCCGCCCCCGGTCCTGTGCCGCTCAGCCCTCGAACGGCACGGGACCGCGCGGTACGGGCCGAGGGGCTCGGGCCGAGGGACATCGCGGCGGCCCGGCAACGGCCCGGTGGCGTGATCGAGAACCGGCCATCGGATGGCCGAACGCGGCCTGACACCCACGACTTCCCGTTCTCTTCCCGTTGCCCGAGGGCGTCCGGCCCCGGAAGCTGGAATGCTGGACCCGTCGCACGGACGGTTCGTGGACGCGGCGTGGGCCGCGCGGACCGCGCAGGTGCACGGGCTGTGGGGGGCCGAAGATCGTGGAGGACAGGGTGCGGGTGGTCATCGCCGAGGATTCAGTGCTGCTCCGAGAGGGGCTGACCCGGTTGCTGACCGACCGCGGGCACGAGGTCGTGGCCGGTGTCGGCGACGGTGAGGCACTGATCAAGACCATCACCGAGCTGGACGCCCAGGGCGAGCTGCCGGACGTCGTGGTGGCGGACGTGAGGATGCCGCCGACGCACACCGACGAGGGGGTGCGGGCCTCGGTGCGGCTGCGCAAGGCGCATCCCGGTCTCGGCGTGCTGGTGCTGTCCCAGTACGTGGAGGAGCGCTACGCGACGGAGCTGCTGGCCGGTTCCAGCCGGGGCGTCGGCTATCTGCTCAAGGACCGGGTGGCCGAGGTCCGGGAGTTCGTGGACGCCGTGGTGCGCGTGGCACAGGGCGGTACGGCGCTGGACCCGGAGGTGGTCGCGCAGTTGCTCGGCCGCAGCCGCAAGCAGGACGTGCTGGCGGGGCTCACCCCGCGAGAGCGGGAGGTGCTGGGGCTCATGGCCGAGGGCCGGACGAACTCGGCGATCGCCCGACAGCTCGTCGTGAGCGACGGGGCCGTCGAGAAGCACGTCAGCAACATCTTCATGAAGCTGGGTCTGTCCCCGAGCGACGGTGATCACCGCAGGGTGCTCGCCGTGCTCACCTATCTCAACTCCTGACATCACCGGCCCACGCCTCGGAAGCACCGGCGGGCTCGGCGGCGCGGACGCTCATCCGGACGTATGAGAAACCGGAGGGTGGGCGGGGTGCGTCCTCCACGGTGCCGGGGGGCGGGAAAGCCGTGGGATTCCAGGGCTGTGGGCCATCTCGAAGTCGTGTCCATCATGCGAATGTCCACCGGAAGTCATGGCGTGCGGACGTAGGGTTGATCCTGGGACGGTCGGTGGGAGACCAGTCCCCGGACAGCCGTCCCTAGGGAGGTCCAGTAAGTGACCAGCCAGGTCAGCAGCCCAGCGGAGCAGGCCGACGGTACCGACGAGTCCGTCGTGGGAGCGCAGCGCAAACCGGTCGGGGCGAAGGACGTCCGCCGGCTGGACCGAGTGATCATCAGGTTCGCGGGGGACTCGGGCGACGGGATGCAGCTCACCGGCGACCGTTTCACCTCGGAGACGGCGTCGTTCGGCAACGACTTGTCGACGCTGCCGAACTTCCCGGCCGAGATCCGGGCCCCCGCCGGCACCCTGCCGGGCGTCTCTTCCTTCCAGTTGCACTTCGCCGACCACGACATCCTCACGCCGGGTGACGCACCCAACGTGCTGGTGGCGATGAACCCGGCCGCGCTGAAGGCGAACGTGGGTGATCTGCCGCGCGGCGCCGAGATCATCGTGAACACGGACGAGTTCACCCGGCGGGCGATGCAGAAGGTCGGCTACGACACCTCTCCGCTGGAGGACGGCTCCCTCGACGGGTTCCACCTGCATCCGGTGCCGTTGACGACGCTGACCGTCGAGGCGCTCAAGGAGTTCGACCTCAGCCGCAAGGAGGCCGAGCGCAGCAAGAACATGTTCGCGCTCGGGCTGCTGTCGTGGATGTACCACCGGCCCACCGAGGGCACGGAGAGGTTCCTGAAGTCGAAGTTCGCGAAGAAGCCGGACATCGCCGCCGCCAACATCGCGGCCTACCGCGCGGGCTGGAACTTCGGTGAGACCACGGAGGACTTCGCGGTCTCCTACGAGGTGGCGCCGGCGGCGACGGCGTTCCCGCCCGGCACCTACCGCAACATCTCCGGGAACCTGGCCCTGGCCTACGGCCTGATCGCCGCCTCCCGGCAGGCGGATCTGCCGCTGTTCCTGGGCTCGTACCCGATCACCCCGGCGTCCGACATCCTGCACGAGCTGTCCCGGCACAAGAACTTCGGCGTGCGCACCTTCCAGGCGGAGGACGAGATTGCCGGGATCGGTGCGGCGCTGGGGGCGGCCTTCGGCGGGTCGCTGGCGGTGACGACGACGAGCGGTCCGGGGGTGGCGCTCAAGAGCGAGACGATCGGGCTCGCGGTGAGTCTGGAGCTGCCGCTGCTGGTGGTGGACATCCAGCGCGGCGGCCCGTCGACGGGTCTGCCGACCAAGACGGAGCAGGCCGACCTGTTGCAGGCGATGTACGGGCGCAACGGCGAGGCGCCGGTCCCGGTCGTCGCCCCGCGCACCCCGGCCGACTGCTTCGACGCCGCCCTGGAGGCCGCTCGGATCGCGCTGACGTACCGGACGCCGGTCTTCCTCCTGTCCGACGGCTACCTGGCCAACGGCTCCGAACCGTGGCGGATCCCCGAGCAGGACGAGCTGCCCGACCTGGCGGTGCGGTTCGCGCAGGGCCCGAACCACACGCTGGACGACGGCACCGAGGTGTTCTGGCCCTACAAGCGTGATCCGCAGACCCTGGCCCGTCCGTGGGCGGTGCCGGGCACGCCGGGTCTGGAGCACCGGATCGGCGGCATCGAGAAGCAGGACGGCACCGGCAACATCTCCTACGACCCGGCCAACCACGACTTCATGGTCCGCACTCGGCAGGCCAAGGTCGACGGCATCGAGGTCCCCGACCTGGAGGTCGACGACCCGGACGGCGCGCGGACCCTGGTGCTGGGCTGGGGCTCGACGTACGGGCCGATCACGGCGGCGGTGCGGCGGATCCGCAAGGAGGGCGGCCGAATCGCCCAGGCCCACCTGCGCCACCTCAACCCCTTCCCGGCCAACCTCGGCGCGGTGCTGAAGGGGTACGACAAGGTGGTGGTCCCGGAGATGAACCTCGGGCAGCTCGCCACCCTGGTCCGGGCGAAGTACCTGGTCGACGCCCAGTCGTACAACCAGGTCAACGGCATGCCGTTCAAGGCGGAACAGCTCGCCACCGTCCTGAAGGAGACCATCGATGGCTGACACCAACGCACTGCTCCAGCTCGTTCCCAGGGCCGAGGGCAAGCAGTCCATGAAGGACTTCAAGTCCGATCAGGAAGTGCGCTGGTGCCCCGGCTGCGGCGACTACGCCATCCTCGCCGCTGTGCAGGGCTTCATGCCCCAGCTCGGCCTGGCGAAGGAGAACATCGTCTTCGTCTCCGGCATCGGCTGCTCCTCCCGCTTCCCGTACTACATGAACACCTACGGGATGCACTCCATCCACGGCCGCGCCCCCGCCATCGCCACCGGCCTCGCCGCCTCCCGCCGGGACCTGTCCGTGTGGGTCGTCACCGGTGACGGCGACGCGCTGTCGATCGGCGGCAACCACCTCGTCCACGCCCTGCGCCGCAACGTCAACCTCAAGATCCTGCTGTTCAACAACCGGATCTACGGCCTGACCAAGGGCCAGTACTCCCCGACCTCCGAGGTCGGCAAGATCACCAAGTCGACGCCGATGGGGTCGCTGGACGCGCCCTTCAACCCGGTCTCCCTCGCCCTCGGCGCGGAGGCGTCCTTCGTCGCCCGGACCGTCGACTCGGACCGCAAGCACCTCACCGAGGTCCTGCGGCAGGCCGCCGAGCACCCCGGCACGGCCCTGATCGAGATCTACCAGAACTGCAACATCTTCAACGACGGCGCCTTCGACGCCCTCAAGGACAGGGAGCAGGCCGAAGAGGCGGTGATCCGCCTGGAGCACGGGCAGCCGATCCGCTTCGGCGCCGACAGCGCCAAGGGCGTCGTACGCAACCCGCGCACCGGCGATCTGGAGGTCGTCACCGTCACCGCGGGCAACGAGGCGGACATCCTGGTCCACGACGCCCACGCCGCGTCCCCGACCACGGCCTTCGCGCTCTCCCGCCTCGCCGACCCGGACACCCTGCACCACACCCCGATCGGCGTCCTGCGCTCCGTCGAGCGGCCGGTCTACGACACGCTCATGTCCGACCAGCTCGACACCGCCGTCGAGCAGAACGGCAAGGGTGACCTCGCCGCGCTGCTCGCCGGCAACGACACCTGGACGGTCGTCGGCTGACGGGCCGCCGTTCACAGCACACAAGGGCCCGGGCGGGAGGCGTCCGGGCCCTTTGCCTTACCTGGAGGTAAGTCCATTACTTCAAAGTAGGCACTTTCCATCAGTTAGCGCAGCGCCTAGGGTTAGTGGCACCACACCCCCCAAGGAGCACTGAAGCCATGAGCATCGTCGTCACCGGAGCCACCGGACACCTCGGCCGCCACGTCGTGCGGCAACTGCTGGAGAAGGTGCCGGCCGACCAGGTCACCGCCGTCGTCCGGGACCGCGAGAGGGCCGCCGACCTCGCCGCCCGCGGCGTACGGCTCGCGGTCGCCGACTACAACTCCCCCGAGACCTTCGACGACCTGTTCGCGGCCGGCGACCGGGTGCTGCTGATCTCCGGGAACGAGTTCGACAAGGGCCGCGTGCGGCAGCACACGATCGTCATCGACGCGGCGAAGAAGGCCGGCGTCGCCCTGCTCGCCTACACCAGCGCCCCCAGCAGCCTCAAGGCCGCGCTCGCCGACGACCACCGCGCCACCGAGGAGGTGCTGGTCGGTTCGGGCGTGCCGTACGTGCTGCTGCGCAACGGCTGGTACCACGAGAACTACACCGAGCAGCTCGCCCCGGTCCTGGAGCACGGCGCCGTCGTGCAGGCGGCCGGCGAGGGCCGGGTCTCCTCCGCCTCCCGCGCCGACTACGCGGCCGCCGCCGTCGCCGTACTGACCGGCGAGGGCCACGAGAACACGGCGTACGAGCTGGGCGGCGACGAGGCCTGGAGCTTCGCCGAGTACGCCGCCGAGCTGAGCCGGCAGACGGGCAAGGAGATCGTCTACAACCCCGTCTCCATCGAGGACTACACCGGCATCCTGACCGGCGCCGGGGTGCCCGGGCCGCTCGCGGACGTCTTCGCGGGCGTGGACGCCGCCATCGCCAAGGGCGAGCTGGTCGTCTCCACCGGCGACCTGTCCCGACTGGCCGGCCGCCCGACGACGCCGCTCGCGGAGGCCGTCGCCGCCGCGCTCAAGGGCTGACCTCCGCCCTCACCGGCCCCCCTCCCGCCTGTCATGACCGTATTCCGATACGGGCATGACAGGCGGCCGGGTGCGGCGTTACCTTCGTCCTGGCATGCCTCCCCGTCCCCGGCATGCCGTGTGCGAGAAGGAGGTGCCCGTGGCCGGGTCGTCCAGGAGTGATCAGCGAATAGGCCTGCTGAACGGCTTCGCGGCGTACGGGATGTGGGGTCTCGTCCCGCTGTTCTGGCCGCTGCTCAAGCCCGCCGGGGCCGGGGAGATCCTCGCCCACCGGATGGTGTGGTCCCTCGCCTTCGTCGCCGTCGCCCTGCTCTTCGTACGGCGCTGGGCCTGGGCCGGCGAGCTGCTGCGGCAGCCGCGCAAGCTCGCCCTGGTCACGGTCGCCGCGGCGGTCATCACCGTCAACTGGGGCGTCTACATCTGGGCCGTGAACAGCGGCCACGTCGTCGAGGCCTCGCTCGGGTACTTCATCAACCCGCTGGTCACCATCGCGATGGGCGTGCTGCTGCTCAAGGAGCGGCTGCGGCCCGCGCAGTGGGCGGCGGTCGGCACCGGCTTCGCGGCCGTGCTCGTCCTCACCATCGGCTACGGCCAGCCGCCGTGGATCTCGCTCTGCCTCGCCTTCTCCTTCGCCACCTACGGACTGGTGAAGAAGAAGGTCAACCTCGGTGGCGTCGAGTCGCTGGCCGCGGAGACGGCGATCCAGTTCCTGCCGGCGCTCGGATATCTGCTGTGGCTGGGCGCCCGGGGCGAGTCGACCTTCACCACCGAGGGGCTCGGGCACTCGGCCCTGCTCGCCGCGACCGGCATCGTCACCGCGATCCCCCTGGTCTGCTTCGGCGCGGCGGCGATCCGCGTACCGCTGTCCACGCTGGGGCTGCTGCAGTACCTGGCGCCGGTCTTCCAGTTCGCGCTCGGCGTCCTGTACTTCCACGAGGCCATGCCGCCCGAGCGCTGGGCGGGCTTCGGGCTGGTCTGGCTGGCCCTGACGCTGCTCACCTGGGACGCGCTGCGCACGGCCCGGCGGACCGCGCGTGCGCTGCGGGAGCAGTTGGACCGGACGGGCACGGGCGTAACGCCGGTCAAGGCGGACGCCGTCGCGCGCGAGTCGGGGGTGGTGGCCGCCGGGACCCCGGTGACCGATTCCACCGACGCGCCCCAGCAGCAGCACGGCACCAGGGCGGGGCAGCCGTAGCGGCACCTCGTGAGGACCGGGTCAGTGCTCGTTCGGCGCCCGCCGGGCGCGGTGGGCACGGACCTTCTCCCGGTTGCCGCAGTGTTCCATCGCGCACCAGCGGCGGCGGCCGGGACGTGAGGTGTCGACGAACAGCAAGTAGCAGGTGTGGGCACCGCACTCGCGGATGCGGTCCGCGTACGGACCGGTGAACAGCTCGATCGCGTCGCGCGCCACGGTCGACAGCAGCCGGGACCCGTCGGCGCCCGGGGCCCAGCCGCGCGTGCCGTCCGGTTCGAGCCGGGTGACGAGCGGGGGCGCGGCCGCGGCGGCGTTGACGACGTCCAGGTGGGCGGGGCGGAGCGGTCGCCCGTGGGCGCGGTCCGCGGCGAGGAGGAAGAGGGCGTCGCGCAGGGCCCTGGCCCGTTCCACGTCCGTCCGGTCCACCGACAGGTCCAGCCCGTCCGGCAGCCGGCTCTGGCCGGCCCAGGTCATCAGGTCGGCGGGCTCGTGCAGCACCTCCCAGCGGGCGAAGGCGCCCGGCCCTCCCGTCGGCAGCAGTTCGAGGCAGAGCGCACCCGGGTCGAAGCGGTACGACGTGCCCTGGGACGACACCAGCGTCAGTCCGGGGGGACGGCCCGGGGCCGACTTCGGCGATTCCGGCGATTCCGCTGCCCGCTCGGTCATGCAACCAGTATAAGTGGTTACATGGCATCGACCTCAAGACCGGCTCCTCTGCACGTCAAGATCGTCATCGACGCGGGCGCCCCGCACGCCCAGGCGGACTTCTGGGCCGCGGCCCTGCACTACGAGGTGGAGGACAACAGCGCGCTCATCGAGAAACTGCTGGGCTTCGGGGCGGTACCGGCGGAGTTGACGGTCGAGTCCCACGGCCGCCGCGCCTGGCGGGACCTGGCCGCCGTGCGCCATCCCGACGACCCCTTCCAGGAGGAGAGCGGCACCGGGCTGGGGCGGCGGCTGCTGTTCCAGCGCGTGCCGGAGGCCAAGACGGTCAAGAACCGGGTCCACCTCGACGTGCACGCGCCGGACGGCCGGCGCGAGGAGGAGGTCGCCCGGCTCCAGGCGCTGGGGGCGAGCGTGCAGCGGCAGGTGAAGGAGCCGGGCGGGGAGTGGGTGGTGATGACGGACCCCGAGGGGAACGAGTTCTGCGTCCACTAGGACCGGCCGGGCACGACAGGGGCCGACCGGGCCGCTTCCGGTATGTGTGACACCGTGGCCGAATAGCGGTCTTGACGGGCGGTCAGTCCCGCCCGCACCATCCAGGCACCCCATTCACTGCGGAGTCCCCACCCCAGGGACCCCCTAGGAATCCGGAGCCCCCCACATGAAGCTCCTCCTTTCCGGGCGTGCGCTGACGGCCGGAGCCGTCGCCGTCGCCACACTGGTGACCGGCGGTTCCGCCGCGGGCGCGGCGACCGCGCCCGCGCACCCCACCGCCTCTGCCACCGCCGCTGCCGCACCCGACATACCGATAGCCAACGTCAAGGCCCATCTCTCGCAACTGCAGTCGATCGCCACGGCGAACGGCGGCAACCGCGCCCACGGCCGCGCCGGCTACCAGGCCTCGCTCAACTACGTGAAGGCCAAGCTGGACGCGGCCGGATTCACCACCCGCGTCCAGCAGTTCACCGCCTCGGGCCGCACCGGGTACAACCTGATAGCGGACTGGCCGGGCGGCGACGCGAGTCAGGTTGTCATGGCCGGGTCACATCTGGACAGCGTCACCTCCGGGCCCGGCATCAACGACAACGGCTCCGGCTCCTCGGCCGTCCTGGAGACCGCGCTCGCCGTCGCCCGGTCCGGGTACCAGCCCGCCAAGCACCTGCGCTTCGCCTGGTGGGGCGCGGAGGAGCTGGGACTCGTCGGCTCCCGCTACTACGTCAACAGCCTCGGCTCCGCCGAGCGCGCGAAGATCAGCGGCTATCTGAACTTCGACATGATCGGCTCGCCCAACCCCGGCTACTTCGTCTACGACGACGATCCCACGATCGAGAAGACCTTCAAGGACTACTTCGCCGGTCTGGGCATTTCCACGGAGATCGAGACCGAGGGCGACGGACGCTCCGACCACGCGCCCTTCAAGAACGCGGGCGTCCCCGTGGGCGGTCTCTTCAGCGGCGCGGACTACCGCAAGACGTCCGCGCAGGCGGCCAAGTGGGGCGGCACCGCGGGCCAGCCGTTCGACCGCTGCTACCACTCGTCCTGCGACACGACCGCCAACATCAACGACACCGCCCTGAACCGCAACAGCGACGCCATCGCGTACGCGGTCTGGGAACTGTCGCAGTAGGACGGACGGGCCCCCGGCGCCGGTGCCGTCAGGGCGGGAGGGCCCCCACTGCGCCCTCCCGGCCGGCGTCAGCCCGCCTGGGCGCCGACGCGTCGGGTGAGGCGGCCCATGCGGGCGCGGGCGGAGCGCAGTTCCTCGGCGTCCTCGGCGGCCGGGCCGTCCTCGGCGGCGAGCTCGTCCCACAGGCCGACCAGGTCGTCCCCCAGCTCCAGGCCCCGTGCGGGGTCGCGTACGGCACGCCAGGCGGTCGCCGCGCTCTGGACGTTGCCGTACGCGGCCTCGGCGTCGCCCGAGCGCCGGTGTATCCGGGCGAGGTCGAGGGAGAGCTGGAAGGCCCGGTCCGGATCGCCCGACAAGTAGGCGATGTACGCCGTGAGTTCACGGAGCCGGAGGACCTCGGCGTGCTCCGGTCCCAGCGTCCGCGAGGCCTCCGTCACCGTCTCCTCCGCCAGCCGCGCCGCGACCTCCGTACGCCCCTCCTTGACGGCCTCGTTGATGCGCAGCGTCGGCTCCGCGAGCAGGGCGGGGGCGGTGACGTCGCCGGGCGCGGTGAGCGGGGCGTCCCCGAGCACGGCCTCGGCCACGGCGTCGAAGCCGCGGGCCGGCGTGGGCTTGGGGTCGGGATCGGAGTACGCGCCGGGGCGGGGGCCGAGGTCGGGGACGGAGGCGGTTTCCGGCTCGGCGGCGGGGGCGTGGGTCGGCTCGGGGGCCCGTACCGGTGCCGGGATCGGCTCCGGTATCGGAACCGGAACCGGTAGGGGTGCGGGTGCGGGAGTCGGCTCCGGCGCGGTGGCGAAGGGGCCGGGTGTCGGCCGCGGCCCCGTGTCCTGCAAGGTGCCGGCCGTGGAAGCGGCGTCCATGCGGGGCGGCGGCCCGAACTCACCCGCCGGCGGCGCCACCGTGCCGGGTGGCGTGCTCCCGGCCGGTTCCGGCAGGGCGCGCAGCGTGAACGTCGGCGCACTGTCCCGGACCGGCGCCACCGCGCGCAGGACGTGCGTGAGCCGGTCCTGCGGTACGGGTGCTTCCGCGGGCGCCTCCACGGACGCCTCCGGAGGCGCCTGCACCGATGCCTCCTCGGGTGCCGTCGGCACCGGTTCCGCCGCGAGGTGGCTGGAGCCGTCCGGATCGACCCGGAGGGGAACGGAGTAGCCGAGGCGACGGTCGTGGATCGTGGCGAGGACGGGGTGACCGGCGGCGAGGGCGAGGCGGTGGAGGCGGTTCAGGACGGCGTTCTGGATCTCCTCGCCCGGGGCGGCGACGACCGGTGAACCGTCGACCGTGGCCCCGCGTGCGCCGAAGTCGCCCTCCGGCACGCGGACGTCGATCGGCGTCGTCGCGGGATCGGGCGAGCCCTCGGCGCGCTCGTGCTCCCGCTGTTCGTCGCGGCCGAGTCGAGACATCGTTCCCCCACTCATCGGCGGCTTCCGTCGGCGGTTCCCGTTCCCTGCCGTCCAGAGCCTGTCATGCCTGTCTTACACCTACCGTCGAGTCTCTCCGCTCGCTCCCGGTTCTCGCGTCACCGGGGTGTCACAGGCTCGTTCCAGGAGGTCACGCCGCCCGGAGGCGTCGTTCGCGCGGTTCGCGTACGAGGAGGCGGAGGCCGGGGCTACGCGGTGATGTCCTTGGTCGTGAACCGGGCCCAGGCCGCCGAGCCGAAGACCGCCGCGTAGAGGGCCTGGAGGCCGAGGTTCTTCACCAGGTCGTCCCAGTAGACCGGTTCGCGCATCACGTCGGCGAAGGAGAGCCAGTAGTGCGAGAAGAAGTACGGCTGGAGGGCGTCGAGCTGCGGGATCTGGTCGAGGATCTGGACGGTGATCAGCAGTCCGACCGTGGTGGCCATCGCCGCGATGCCGCTGCTCGTCAGGGTGGAGACGAACAGGCCCAGAGCCGCGATGCCGACCAGTGAGGCGGCCACGACGAGGGCGATCAGCAGCGCCCGGCCCAGGCCCTCGGCGTAGGTGATCCGGGTGCCGGAGATGGTGATCAGGTCGCCGACGGGAAACAGCAGCGCGCCGACCGCGAGCGCCGAGACCGCGACCACCAGGGTGGCGGCGAGGCAGAAGGCGATCACCGTCGCGTACTTGGTGAGCAGCAGCCGGGACCGGCCGGCCGGGGCGACCAGGAGGTAGCGGAGCGTGCCCGCGCTCGACTCGCCCGCGATCGCGTCGCCCGCTACGACGCCGATGGCCATCGGCAGGAAGAACGGGAGGGTGGCGGCGAGCGCGGTGAAGACCAGGAACAGCCCGTTGTTGCTGACCTGCGAGATGAAAGCCGGTCCCGCGCCGCCACCGCCACCGCCGCCGGGCGAGGACCCGTCGCTCGTCTCGATCTTCACGGCGATGCCCACCAGGACCGGTACGGCGGCGAGCACGGCCAGCAGGGCGAGGGTGCGCCAGCGCCGGAAGGTGGTCAGCAGCTCGCTGCGGAGCAGCCCGAGGGACCACAGCGGACCCGGCTTCCGCGCGGCAGCCGGGTCCGGCGCCGCCCGCGACGCCGTGACCTGGGGCTCCCCCATCGGCTCGTCCCGCACATCAGCCCGCGACATCGAAGCCCTCCCCGGTCAGCGCCACGAACGCGTCCTCCAGCGAGGCCCGTTCCAGCACGAAGCCCCGGACCCGGACCCGGGCCGCGACCAGGGCCGCGTTCACCTCGGCGAGGTCGCGCTCCGGCGGCTCGGCCGTCACCCGGTCCCCGTCGACGACCACGTCCGCGGCCCCCTGCTCCTTCAGCACCCGGGCGGCCTCGCCCGCGTCCGGCGTGGTCACCACCAGCCGGCCGCGCGCCCCGGCCGCCAGGTCGGCGACCGCGCCCTGGGTGATCAGCCGCCCCTGCGCCATCACGGCGGCGTGGGTGCACACCTGCTCGATCTCGTCCAGCAGGTGGGAGGAGAGGAAGACGGTGGTGCCGTCGGAGGCCAGTTCGCGCACGAGGGTGCGGATCTCACGCATGCCCTGGGGGTCGAGTCCGTTGGTCGGCTCGTCCAGGACGAGCAGGCGGCGCGGCTGGAGCAGCGCCGCGGCGAGACCCAGCCGCTGCTTCATGCCGAGCGAGTACGCCTTCGCCTTCTTGCCGCCGGCGGCCGCGAGGCCCACCCGGTCCAGCGCCGCCGCGACGCGCTCGCGCCGGGTGCGGGGGTCGGCGGTCGGGTCGGCGGCGTCGTAGCGCAGCAGGTTGTCGCGCCCGGAGAGGAAGCCGTACAGGGCCGGGCCCTCGATGAGGGCGCCGACCCGGGGCAGTACGGCGCGGGACGCGCGCGGCATGGGCCGGCCGAGGACCCGGGCGCTGCCCGAGGTGGGTTCGATCAGCCCCATCAGCATGCGGATGGTGGTGGTCTTGCCGGAGCCGTTGGGCCCGAGGAAGCCGAAGACGCTGCCCGCCGGGACGGTCAGGTCCAGACCGTCGACGGCGAGCTGTCCGCCGCGGTAGCGCTTGGTGAGCGCGCGGGTGGCGATGACGGCGTCATCCGCGCTCTCCTGGTCCGGGCGCTCCGGTTCCGCGGCGGACGGTTCGGCCATCGGCTCCCTCTTTCGTCCTCTTCGCCGTACGGGTGGGGATGCTGCGCAGGTCCTACTGGGCGGCGTCGGCCGCCTTCACCAGCGCGTCCTTGGTGACCGCACCGGCGTAGACCTTGCCGTCGTCCGTGATCAGGGCGTTGACCAGGCGGGTCTTGAAGACCGTACCCGAGCCGAAGTCGCCCTTGACCTGGTCGCCGAAGGAGCCGAGGAAGCCGCCGAGGTCGCCGCCCGCGGACGGCGTGGGCAGGCCGCCCCCGGCACCGGTGTCGAAGGTGGCGATCGAGTTCCAGCCCTCGCCGACGACCTTGAGGCCGTCCATCCCCTTGGCGAGGTCGCCCTCGGCCTCGCGCCCGTGCTCGGGGGCCTCGGCCCGCTTGCCGGCCTCGTCGCCCTCGGTGACCTTCGCGCCCTCGGGCGGCGTGAAGTCGAACGTCGACGCGTCCGGCTTCGCGAAGCTGACCTTGGTGAAGCCCACGTCCACGACGGCGGCGCCTCCGCTCGCCGGGGTCAGGGTGAACTTCAGCGGGGTGCCGGTCTCGGCGTCCACGGCCACGGTGATCGCGCCGACCGTGGAACCGTCCTGCTTGGGCTCGACGACCAGGCGGTAGGCGTCCCGGCCCGCCACCTGCGCGGTGCCGCCGACGGTCACGGACGTGGTGTCGTCGATCGACTTGAGCGCCTTGTCGGCGAAGTCCTTCGGGGTGGCCGGCACGTCCTTGCCCGGCGCGTCCTTGCCCGGCCGCTCGGCGCTGTCGGCGGCGGTGGAGTGGTAGACCTCGTTGGACCCGCTGTCGTAGCCCCAGACGTCCTTGCCGTTGTGGATCAGGCTGTACTCGGCGGCGTTCTCCAGCAGGGAGAGCTTCTGCCGGTCGGGGCCGTCGGCCGCGACGCGCAGCGTGTGGCTGCCGGACACCAGCTCGGTGAGCTTGGCCGACGGGTCGGCCGCGGAGCCCTCGCCGTCCCCACCGGAGCCCGGACTGCCGGACATTCCGGACATCAGGCCGCTCTCCAGCCCGCCAAGGTCCGGCAGACCCAGGTCGGTGTTGATGCGCACGGTGCCGGACAGCTGCTGGACGTCCGACTTGGCGATCTTCTCTATGAGCTGCTCCGCCGTGACCTTCGGCAGGTCGGGGTCGCCGGAGTCGGCGAGCGCGGGGACGAGCCCGATCGTCGCGGCCGCCACTCCCATCACCGCGACCGGGACGACGTACCGTGCGGCCTTGCGCCGTCCGGCCCGCAGCTCCTCGCCCTCCCCGGCGGTCGTGTTGTCGTCGGAATCGATCGGTGCCATGTGTGCCCTACCTCCGTCGTCGGCGGCGGCTGTCTCGCGACCTCGCACTCGTTCACCCGTGAGCCGCCATTCTCACCCGAATCGGTGAGGATTGGTGTTTTCCGTGGTGTCCATCTGACCAAATCACCGGAGCACAAGCGTCAGACCGCGGGCTCAACTCCGCCTACTCCTGCGGGATGACACGGAGGGGTGACGGCTCCCCCGGCCCGTAGGGGCGGCTGTACGCCACCCGGCAGCGAGCGGTCCCGCGCGTGACGCACGTCACGGCCAGGACGCGGCGGGTGACGCACGACAGGAGACACACGCCAGGCGGCAGGAGACACGCGCCAGGCGGCAGGCGAGGGACGGCGCGCAACGGACCGCGGAGTGGTCAGCCGGCCCGGTGGACCACCGCGTCGCACAGCTCGATCAGCGCGGCCTTCGCGTCGCACTCCCGCAGCGGGGCCAGCGCGGCCCGGGCGTCCTTGGCGTACCGGACGGTGTCCTTGCGGGCCTGCTCCAGCGCGGGGTGGGCGCGCAGCAGGCGCAGCGCCTCGGCGTGCCGCGCGTCGTCGCTCAGGTCGGAGTCGAGCAGCTCGCACAGCGCGATGTCCTCGGCGAGCCCCAGCCGGGCCGCCCGCTCGCGCAGCCGCAGCACGGGCAGGGTGGGGATGCCCTCGCGCAGGTCGGTGCCGGGCGTCTTGCCGGACTCGTCGGAGTCGGAGGCGATGTCCAGGACGTCGTCCGCGAGCTGGAAGGCGACGCCGAGCCGCTCGCCGTACTGGGTCAGCACGTCCACCACCGTCTCGTCGGCACCGGACATCATCGCGCCGAACCGGCAGGAGACGGCCACCAGCGAGCCCGTCTTGCCGCCCAGTACGTCCAGGTAGTGGTCGACCGGGTCGCGGCCGTCCTGCGGACCGGCCGTCTCCAGGATCTGACCGGTGACCAGTCGCTCGAACGCGAGGGCCTGGACGCGGACCGCCTCGGGGCCGAGGTCGGCGAGGATCTGCGAGGCGCGGGCGAACAGGAAGTCGCCGGTGAGGACCGCGACCGAGTTGCCCCAGCGGGTGTTCGCGCTGGGCACCCCGCGCCGCACGGCGGCCTCGTCCATCACGTCGTCGTGGTACAGCGTGGCGAGGTGGGTCAGCTCCACCACCACGGCCGAGGGCACGATCCCGGGGGCATAGGGGTCGCCGAACTGGGCCGAGAGCATCACCAGCAGCGGACGGAACCGTTTCCCGCCGGCCCGCACCAGGTGCTGGGCGGCCTCCGTGATGAACGGCACCTCGCTTTTGGTTGCCTCAAGCAACCCTTCCTCGACAGCAACCAATCCGGCCTGGACATCGGCTTCCAGAGCCTGGTCCCGCACGCTCAGCCCGAACGGCCCGACGACGGTCACGAGGGGTCTCCTGTCTGCTGGTGTCTACTGGCGATTACCTGGTTTGTCGATAGGTCGCTGCCACCACTCAAGTCAGCGTATCCGGTCACGTTTCGATCACCGCTAGCGCCCACCGTTACAGGCCGGTCGGTATCGGATCATGAACGGTATGTTTTTGATCAGGTGATATGAGCAGATTTTGATTGATGTCGCCAGAGGAGATGAGCCGGACCCGGCGGGCGAACGGGCCGGAAGCCGCCACCGAAGATCCCACCACTCCTCCCAACGGCCCGCACTTCGAGAACGTCACCCAATCGACACACGCGCCCGCACCGGTCCACACCCGCCCACCCACGCCGGTCCACCCACACCCGTCCGCACCGGTCCGCGCACGCCCGTCCGACGGGCGCGGCAGACACCTCCCCGGCCACCCACCCCCTCCCGCTTCCCTCCTCCCGCCGCTCGACACCCGAAGCCCTCCCCACCGGCGGCCGGTTGGCGCACGGTTGAGTTGAATGCCCGTTTTGCCGCGCTTGTTGAGGCCAGTGAGTTGGCTCACTCCGGACCGGCCGCAGGCAACCCCGCCCGAACCTGTGCCCTCCCTTTGCCCCGCAAGCCAGTTGGGACTTGGCAACAGCAAAGGATCAAGACCCTCAAACACCTCAGACCAAGGTCAACAGGCACTTGGGGTGATTCCTGCACTTGTTCCGGACATGTGCTCTCGCATACGTTCCCGGCCTGTCGGGCGGACGCCGAATCCTGCCACCGCCCGTCGCACAGTCATCCACCCAACAAACTCGCCGGCAGGAGCGGGGGACCCAGGTAAGTCGCCGCACCGGTCACCACCGGAGCGGCTCGGGGTGAAGCCGTACCCGTCGAGGGCGCGGCCGGGCACCTCCCCGCCCGAACCCGACAGCTCACCTCGTAGGCGTAAGGAGAGGGACACATGTCTGCCAACGGTCAGAACCGTCACGCCCGCACCGGCCGCCTCGCCCGCAAGCTCGCGGTGGCCGGCACCGGTGCCGCGGTGCTCGCGCTGCCGCTCATCGGCGCCGCCACCGCATCCGCGGCCACCCCGGCCGCCGCCACGACCGCCACCACGGCGGCCACGACGTACCCGGACAACCTCGACGGCTGGATCCGCGAGTCACTCGACATCATGGCCCAGCACGGCATCCCCGGGACCTACGAGGGCATTCACCGCAACATCATGCGGGAGTCCTCCGGCAACCCGCTCGCCATCAACAACTGGGACATCAACGCCGTCAACGGCACCCCGTCCAAGGGGCTGCTCCAGGTGATCGACCCGACCTTCCAGGCGTACCACGTGCCCGGCACCTCCTGGGACCCGTACGACCCGGTCGCCAACATCACCGCCGCCTGCAACTACGCGGCCGACCGCTACGGCTCGATGGACAACGTCTTCAGCGCGTACTGAGCCGTACGCCGCCTGAGCCTCGCCTAAGAGGTACCGAAGATCCGCTCGAGGACGACGGCCACGCCGTCGTCCTCGTTCGTCGTGGTGACCTCGTCCGCCACCGCCTTGAGTTCGGGATGGGCACCGGCCATGGCGACGCCGTGGGCCGCCCAGTGGAACATCGGGATGTCGTTGGGCATGTCCCCGAAGGCGATCGTCCGCCGCCGGTCGAGGCCCAGGTGCTCGGCGGCCAGCGCCAGGCCGGTCGCCTTGGTGATGCCGCAGGGCTGCAGCTCCACGGTGCCGGGCCCGGACATGGTGACCGTCGCGAGGGAACCGACCACCGCGCGCGCCGTCGTCGCCAGTTCGTCGTCGGTCAGCTCGGGGTGGCGCAGCAGCACCTTGCTGATCGGCGTGGACCACAGCTGCTCGCGCCGCTCGACGCGCACCGCGGGCAGCGTCGGGTGGGGCATCAGGTAGCCCGGTTCGATGAGCGTCAGCCCGTCGACGCCGTCCTGGTCGACGGCGGCGTGCACCTGACCCACCTCGGCCTCGATCTTGCCGAGCGCGGTCTCGGCCAGCTCCCGGTCCAGGGTGACCGACCACAGCATCCGGTGCGCCCCGGCGTCGTACACCTGCGCGCCCTGCCCGCACACCGCGAGTCCCGCGCGGCCGAGCCGGTCGAGCAGGGGGCGCACCCGGGGGGCCGGCCGCCCCGTCACGACCAGGTGCCGCGCACCCGCCCCGGCGACCCGCGCCAGCGCGGCCAGCGACCGGTCGGAGACGGTGTCGTCGCCGCGGAGCAGCGTGCCGTCCAGGTCGGTGGCGACGAGTGAATATGCGGTGCGGTCCATGATCAGAGAATACGGACACCGCACTCCTCCGACTCACTCGTGACCGCTTCCGAACGAGGGCGTAGCGAGTGCGTTCGAAGCGGAACGAGGATGCACGGGGACGCCCGATCGTGTCCGAAATCTGACAGATCATCGGCTAAGGCCGGTTGAGGGGTCTGTGCACCGGTTGGCAACAGCATGGCCCGCTGCCCCGTGGGGTACGCCGTCCCTCCCGGCACCCGTCGGGGGTCACCCTGTTCACACCACCACGTCAAGATCCCGTCCCGGGCGCCGCCGCCTTCGGTCGCACTGCCCAAGACCGGTGGGTCAGCCGTAACGTGTGGCCCGACCACGCAGACACGGCGCGCACGGCGCACATGGCGAGCACGAAAGCGAGGCAGCACCTGATGCCCCCCTTCGATGTCCCCGAGGGCGACCCCTTCGGTCCGCACAACCTTCCGTACGGCGTGTTCTCGATCCCCGGCTCGCGCGACCGGACGGTGGGCGTCCGGCTCGGCGACCACGTCCTCGACGCGGGCGCGGCGGCCCACGCTCTCGGCTCGCCGTACGCGTCCCTGCTCGCGCGGCCCACCCTCAACCCGCTGCTGGCGGCCGGGCGGACGGCGTGGTCGGACGTGCGGCGCGCGCTGACGGCGTGGGTGACGGTCCCCTCCCACCGCGAGGTTCTGGAGCCGCTCTTCCATCCGCTGTCGTCGGTGACCCTGCACCTGCCCTTCGAGGTCGCCGACTACGTCGACTTCTACGCCTCCGAGAACCACGCCCGCAACGTCGGCCGGATCTTCCGCCCCGACGCCGCCGACTCCCTCACCCCGAACTGGAAGCACCTGCCGATCGGCTACCACGGCCGCTCCGGCACGGTCGTCGTGTCCGGCACGGACGTCGTACGCCCGTCGGGGCAGCGCAAGGCACCGGCCGACGCCGCTCCCGTCTTCGGCCCGTCCGTCCGCCTCGACATCGAGGCCGAGGTCGGCTTCGTCGTGGGTGTGCCGTCCGAACCGGGCAGCCCGGTGGCGCTCGGCGACTTCCGCGAGCACGTCTTCGGGCTCTGCCTGCTCAACGACTGGTCCGCGCGGGACGTCCAGGCCTGGGAGTACGTGCCCCTCGGCCCGTTCCTCGGCAAGTCCTTCGCCACGTCGGTGTCGGCGTGGATCACCCCGCTGGACGCGCTGGAGGAGGCACGGGTGGCGCCGCCCGAGCGCACGCACGAGCTGCTGCCCTACCTGGACGACACCCACGACGACCAGGACGGCCCCGGCGGCTACGACCTGCGGATCTCCGTCGCCCTCAACGGCCACGTCGTCTCCGAGCCGCCGTTCTCCACCATGTACTGGACGGCCGCCCAGCAGTTGGCCCACATGACGGTCAACGGCGCCTCGCTGCGCACCGGCGACCTCTACGGCTCGGGCACGGTGAGCGGGCCGACCGAGCGGGAGCGGGGGTCGCTGCTCGAACTGACCTGGAACGGCCGCGACCCGCTGGAACTGCCCGACGGCAAGCGGACGTTCCTGGAGGACGGGGACGTGGTGACCCTCTCGGCCTGGGCCCCGGGTCCTGACGGGGTCCGGGTGGGGCTGGGAGAGGTGACCGGGCGGGTGGTCGGCCGGGACGTCTGACCGGGCCCGGGACGGCCCCCGGCGGCGCGTGCGGCGGTCCGTGCGGCGGTCCGTGCGGCGGTCCGTGCGGCGGTTCGTGCGGCCGGGAGGCTCCCTCCGACCGGTCGGTGGGGGCACGCATTCCGGAACCGGTGCCCGCCGACACCTGACTCGCACCGCCCGGCCCCGTCATACTGGCGTCGGGCGGTGTCCGCGCACGGCCCGGTCCAGCACAGCCCCTGTACAGCCAGAGCCGCCCATCCTTCGACCAGGATCCGGAGCCAGTGGCATGACCGTCTGCCTGCTCCTGCTGTTCGTCGTCGCCGTGACCGCCGCGGTGCCGGTGCCGCGCGCGCTGACCCGTTCCGCGTGGCCCGAGCGGGACCCCGTGGTCGGCCTGTGGGTGTGGCAGTGCCTGGTCGCCACCGTGCTGCTGTGCTGTCTGACGGCACTGGTTCTCGGTGCCGCGGCGGTCTTCGGGACCGTCCGCGCCCAGCTCTTCGCACCGGCGCCGCCCGCGGTGACCGCGGCGTACAACCTCTCCGCCGGCCCGGTCTGGGCGGCCCTCCTCACCCTGCTGCTGGCGGCCGGCGCCGCCTGGACGACCGCGATGCTCGCGCGTGAACTCGTCGAGGCCCGCCGCCGGCGCGCCCGGTCCCGCGCCCATCTGCGCGAGCGCGCCCCCGACCTGCCCGCCGGGCTCCCCGCCGCCCGCGGACCGCTGCTGGTCCTGGAGGACGAGTACCCGGACGCCTGGTGGATGCCCGGCAGCCCGCCGCAGCTGATCGTCACCACCGGCGCCCTGCACCGCCTCACCGACCACCAGCTGGACGCCGTCCTCACCCACGAGCGCGGTCACGCCCGGGCCCGCCACGACTGGCTGCTGCACCTGTCGACCGCCCTGGCCACCGGCTTCCCGAGTGTTCCGCTCTTCGCCCACTTCTGCGACCAGACCCACCGCCTGGTCGAGCTCTCGGCCGACGACACCGCCTCCCGGCGCTGCGGCCACCTGACCACCGCGCTGGCCCTGATCGAGCTGAACCAGCACCGCGGGGTCCTGTCCTGCGCCTCCAGCCACCGGCTCCTCGGCGAACGGGTCGACCGCCTCCTGGAGCCCCGGCCCCGTCTGCCCCGCCGCCACCGCGCCCTGACCACGGCGACAGCGGCCCTGGTCCCGCTCCTCCCCCTCCTGATCACCTTCGCCCCGGGTCTGACGGCCTTGGCGTAACCCCGCAGCCGCGGACACCCACCCCCGCACCCGGCGCCCCGGTGAGAGCCACGGTGGCAGAACTCCCCCGCCCTGGACGGAAACCCCAGCTCACCCCCACAACCGGCGGAGCCCCAGGTGGCGCAACATTCCAGCAACACCACTAATCCCACTGGATAGGTATGGTTCCAGCCATGCCGCCCACCGCACGCATCCGAGACCACGCCGGCCAGGGCGCGACCACCGTCGCCGCCCACCGCACGCGGCGTCGGCTGCGCGCCGACCGGGCCCGTCAACTGGCCGACCTGCTCCGCCGCCAGCTCCTCGACGACGCCTTCCCCGACGGCACTCTCCCTCACGAGGACACCCTCGCCGCCGACTACGACACCACCCGCAACACCGTCCGCCTGGCGCTCGACCTGCTGCGCGCCGAAGGGCTCGTGGCCCGCCGGCCCGGGATCGGCACCGTGGTCGTGGCCCGCAAGTACGCCCACGGGCTCGACCGGCTGATGGGCCTCGCGGAGACCCTGCACGAACACGGCCGCGTCACCAACGAGGTCCGCACGACCGTCCCCGTCCCGGCTCCCGCCCCGGTCGCCGAACGCCTCCGCGTCCCGCCCGGCGCCGACGTCCTCTACATCGAACGCCTGCGCCGCCTCAACGGCGTCCCCCTCTCCCTGGACCTCACCTACCTCCCCCTCGACATCGGGACCACGCTGCTCGGCGCGGACCTGGAGAACACCGACGTGTTCCGTCTCCTGGAATCCGTCACCGGCCGGCCGCTCGGCCACGCCGAGATCACCCTGGAGGCCGTCACCGCCGACGCGCACTCCGCCGCCGTACTGGAGGCACCGCGCGGCACGGCGGTCCTCATGCTGGAACGGCTCACCCACCTCGCCGACGGACGCCCCGTCGACCTGGAGTTCGTCCGCTTCCGCGGCGACCGCATCGCGATGAGCGGCCTGCTGCACCGGTCCCTGTGACCCGCTGAACCCCCTTCCGCGCACCCTCCCTGGAGACAGCCATGCCCTTGGCGCCCCAGCGGGCCGACGTGCCCGTGACCATCGACGAGTCGAAGTGCATCGAAGGCTGCACGCTCTGCGTCGACATGTGCCCGCTGGACTCCCTCGCCATCGACGAGCGCAACGGCAAGGCGTACATGCACGTCGACGAGTGCTGGTACTGCGGCCCGTGCGCCGCCCGCTGCCCCACCGGGGCGGTCACGGTCAACATGCCCTACCTGCTCCGGTGAGAGGCCGACTCCCCATGAAGGCGAAACGCACCCCGCTCCCCGTCACCGCCGCTGCCGCCGGGGCCCTGCTCCTCTCCCTCACCGCCTGCGGCGGCGACGCGTCCGCCGACGGGGACGGCTCCACGGTCACCGTGACCGTCGGCTACCAGTCCAGGACGATCAACACGGTCACCGCCGGCACCCTCCTGCGCTCCCTCGGCTACTTCGAGAAGCAGCTCAACTCCCTCGGCGACGGCATCACCTACAAGGTCGACTGGCAGGACTACGCGACCGGCGCGCCCATCACCGCCCAGATGACCGCCGGGAAGATCGACATCGGCTCGATGGGCGACTTCCCGCTGCTCATCAACGCGGCCCGCGGCAAGCAGCTCGGCAAGCCGACCCGTCTGGTCTCGGTCACCGGCTACAACCTCCGCGGTGGCCTCAACACCATCGTCGTCGCACCCGGTTCTCCACTCACCTCCCTTGAGGACCTCAAGGGCAAGAGGGTCTCGACGAGCGTCGGCTCTGCCGCCGACGGCACCCTCGTGCGCGCCCTGCAACGTGCCGGTCTCAACCCCGCCGAGGACATCGAGAAGCTCAACCAGCAGCCCGCCGTGGGTGCCTCGGCCCTGGACGCGGGAAGCGCGGACGCCCTGTCGCAGTTCGTCGCCTGGCCCGGGCTGCTCGCCCACCAGGGCAAGGCGAAGGCCCTGTACGACGGAGCGCAGCTGAACCTGCCCACCTTCCACGGCGTCACCGCCGTCGAGGACTTCGCGAAGCGGCGCCCCGCCGTGCTGGAGGCGTTCCTGAAGGCCCAGACGCAGGCGACCGACTACCTGGACGCGCATCCGGTGGCCGCCGCGGAGAAGGTCGCCAAAGCCACCGGCCTGCCCGCCGAGACCGTCTACCTCTACAACGGCGCCCAGGGCATCGCCACCTTCGACCCGGCGGTCAAGCCGCAGCTCGTCGAAGCCCTCAAGGAGGACGTCTCGATCCTCAAGGACGCGAAACTCACCGGCGACGTGGACGTGGACGCCTTCGTCGACGACCAGTACGTGAAGAAGGCGCTCGGCCCGACCGAGTACGCCGAGCGACTCGCCGCCACGCCCCCGGAACCGGCCGGCGAGGTCTGGCCCGAGGGCGCCGAGAAGACCCTGTCCTTCACCTCCCCCGCCGCGCTCCTGCGGCACGTGGCCGGGCATCGCGACGAGGTCCGCGCCGCCTACGTCCCCGACAGCACCACCGGCACCCTGTGGTTCGCCGACCAGGCGGTGTGGGTGGCCGACGGCGGCGACCTGCTGCCCTTCGTCGCGCCCGAGACCGCGCGGGCGTACGTCGCCGGGCACGGCGGAGCGCGCGTCGTCCCGTACGCCGAGGCACTGGAGCGGGCGTCGTGAACCGCTACGCCCGCTACGCGCTGCGGATCGCCTCGCTCGCCGTCGCCCTGGGCCTGTGGCAGCTGCTGACCGCCCAGGACATCGACCTGTGGCTGCGCTTCTCGCAGTTCCCCACCGTCACCGACGTGGCCCACACCTTCGCCGACCGGCTGGCGGGGCCCGACTACTGGACCGACCTCACCGACAGCCTGACCCGCATCCTCACCGGCTTCCTGCTCGCCGCCGTCCTGGGCGTGGCCACGGGCGTGCTGGTGGCCCGCTCGCGGCTCGCCGAGGACCTGCTCGGCCCGGTCCTCGAGGTGATCCGTCCCATTCCCGCCATCGCCCTCGTCCCCGTGGCGATCCTGCTCTTCCCCTCCAACGAACAGGGCATCGTCTTCATCACCTGCGCCGCCGCCTTCTTCCCCGTCCTGGTCTCCACCCGGCACGCGGTACGCGCGCTGACCCCCGTGTGGGAGGAGGCGGTCCGCACCATGGGCGGCGGCCGGTGGCGGGTCCTCGGCTCGGTGGTCCTGCCGGGCGCGCTGCCCGGTGTCTTCGGTGGTCTGTCGGTCGGGATCGGCGTCTCGTGGATCTGCGTGATCTCCGCCGAGATGATCTCCGGTCAGTACGGCGTGGGATACCGCACCTGGCAGGACTACACGGTCGTCGACTACCCGGGAGTCTTCGTCGGCATGGTCACCATCGGCGTGCTCGGCTGGCTGACTTCCACGGCCGTGGAACTGCTGGGCCGCCGCCTCACCCGCTGGCTGCCGCGCACGGCGTACGTCCCCACCGCCCGTCCGAAACCCGCACGGGCCGGTGCGACGCCGCCGCCCGCCCGCGCCGCCGTACGCAAGGACACCCGCGCCCATCCCGAGGAGGCACGCGATGAGCACCTCGTCCGAGACTGAGACCGGGACCGAGGCCGAGGCCGGGAACGGGACCGAGGCCGGGAGGGGTACCGAGGTCCAGGCCGGGGCCGGGGCCGATGCTGGGGCCCGACCGCCGGCCGGCGCCGGGGCGTCCGGCCGCGGCACGCGGCTCACGCTGCGCGACGCCACCCTCGGACGCCCGGACGCCGCCGCGGTGAGCGGTGTGGACGTCGACGTCTCCCCCGGTGAGATCGTCACCGTGGTCGGGCCCTCGGGCTGCGGCAAGTCGACGCTGCTGCGCACACTGGCCGGCCTGCTGCCGCCGCTGGCCGGAACGGCGGAACAGGACGGGCGTCCCGTCGTAGGCCCGGGCGCGGACCGGGCGCTGGTCTTCCAGGAGGACGCCCTCCTGCCCTGGCTCACCCTGCGCGGCAACGTCGAACTCCCCCTCGCCATCCAGGGCCTGCCCCGCACCGAACGCCGGGAACAGGCGACGGCCTGGCTGGAGCGGGTCGGCCTCGCCGCACAGGCCAGGCAGCTGCCGCACCGCGTCTCCGGGGGACAGCGCCAGCGCGCCCAGCTGGCCCGGGCGCTGGCCGGACGTCCCCGCGCCGTCCTGATGGACGAACCCTTCGGCGCCCTCGACGCCCAGACCCGCGCCGGCATGCAGGACCTGCTGGTGGAGGTGCTGCACGGCACGGGAGCCACGGTCGTCTTCGTCACCCACGACGTGGACGAGGCCCTGTTCCTGGGCGACCGCGTCGCCCTGCTCGGCGCCGGCCGCCTGACCGCCGTACGCGACGTGCCCCGCCCCCGGGACCGCGCCGCGCACGACGACCCGGCCCGCGTGGCGCTGCGGCGCGACGTCCTGACATCCCTCGGCACCTGAAAGGCCACCTGGTGGAGATCCCCGCGCTCACCGACGCCGAAGAACTCTCCTGCGACGTCCTCGTCATCGGCGGCGGCACCGCCGGCACCATGGCCGCGCTGACCGCCGCCGAGCACGGTGCGGACGTGCTGCTGCTGGAGAAGGCCCACGTCCGCCACTCCGGCGCCCTCGCCATGGGCATGGACGGCGTCAACAACGCCGTCGTCCCCGGCCGCGCCGAACCCGACGACTACGTCGCCGAGATCACCCGCGCCAACGACGGCATCGTCGACCAGTCCACCGTCCGCCAGACCGCCACCCGCGGTTTCGCCATGGTCCAGCGGCTGGAGTCGTACGGGGTGAAGTTCGAGAAGGACGAGCACGGTGACTACGCGGTCCGCCAGGTGCACCGGTCCGGCTCCTACGTGCTGCCGATGCCGGAGGGCAAGGACGTCAAGAAGGTCCTGTACCGGCAGCTGCGGCGGCGCGAGATGCGCGAACGGATCCGCATCGAGAACCGTGTGATGCCGGTGCGGATCCTGACCGCGGAGGGGCGGGCGGTGGGCGCGGCGGGCTTCAACACCCGCACGGGGCGGTTCGTGACCGTCCGCGCCGGTGCCGTGATCCTCGCGACCGGCGCCGCGGGCCGGCTCGGTCTGCCCGCATCCGGCTACCTCTACGGCACCTACGAGAACCCCACCAACGCCGGTGACGGCTACGCCATGGCCTACCACGCGGGCGCCGAACTGACCGGCATCGAGTGCTTCCAGATCAACCCGCTGATCAAGGACTACAACGGCCCGGCGTGCGCCTACGTCGCCAACCCCTTCGGCGGTTACCAGGTCAACCGGCACGGCGAGCGCTTCGTCGACTCCGACTACTGGTCGGGGCAGATGATGGCCGAGTTCGCGGCGGAGGTCGCCAGCGACCGCGGCCCGGTGTACCTGAAGCTCAGCCACCTCCCGGAGGAGTCGGTCTCCGCCCTGGAATCCATCCTGCACTCCACCGAACGCCCGACACGCGGCACCTTCCACGCGGGCCGCGGGCACGACTACCGCACCCACGACGTCGAGATGCACATCTCGGAGATCGGTCTGTGCGGCGGCCACTCCGCCTCCGGCGTCCGGGTCGACGACCACGCCCGCACCACCGTCCCCCGCCTCTACGCGGCCGGTGACCTGGCCTGCGTACCGCACAACTACATGATCGGCGCGTTCGTCTTCGGCGACCTGGCGGGCGCGGACGCCGCCCGGTACACGCCCTACGCGGGTGAACTGCCGCCCGAGCAGCTGCGCGAGGCGCACGAGCTGGTCTACCGCCCGCTGCGCAACCCCGACGGCCCGCCGCAGCCGCAGGTCGAGTACAAACTGCGGCGCTTCGTCAACGACTATGTGGCGCCACCGAAGTCCGGCGCCCGGCTGTCGCTCGCCCTGGAGTCCTTCGAGCGGATGCGCACGGACATCGCGGCGATGGGCGCCCGCACCCCGCACGAACTGATGCGCTGCGCGGAGGTCACCTTCATCCGCGACTGCGCGGAGATGGCCGCCCGGGCCTCCCTGGCCCGCACGGAGTCCCGCTGGGGCCTGTACCACGAGCGCGTCGACATCCCCGAGCGGGACGACGCGTCCTGGTTCCACCACCTCGATCTGCACAAGTCCCCCTCCGGTGCGATGGAGTTCACGGCTCGTCCCGTGGCTCCCTATCTGGTTCCGATCGACGAGTTCACGCCGGTCGGCGGCCCCTCCCGGCACCTCGGCGAGGTGCACCCGGAGCAGGTGGCGACGGCCGGGGCCCGCGATGCCGCACCCCTCGCCACCGGGGTCCGTCCCACGGCCACCGCGGTCACCGCGACCGCCGAGCCGGGCGCCGCCGGTTCCCCCAGGCTGCTGGAGCTGCTCACCCTGGCCGAGAGCGAGCCCGAACTCTCCGCCCTCCGCCCGTATCTGTCCGATCCCGAACCGGGCGTCCGGCGCACGGCGGTCACCGTGCTCACCGAGACCGTCCCGGCCGGTACCGGTCCGGCGCTCGCCGCCGCCCTGTCCGATCCCGACGGCGAGGTGCGCTCCGCCGCGGCCGCCTCGCTGCGTGAACTGGCCGAGACGCTGACGCCCGAACCCGCCCTGGGCGAACCCCTCGCCGAGGCACTGGCCCAGCACGACCCCGTAGTCCGCGCCACCGCCCTCGACCTGCTGCGCATCCTGCGGCTGGGCAGCGCCGGCATCTTCGCCACGGCCCTTTGCGACACCGACGTCCCGGTGCGCATCGAGGCGGTGCGCGGGCTGGTCTCGCTGGACGCCGCGGAGTCGCTCTCCCCGGCCGCCGACGATCCGTCCCGTGAGGTGCGGGTCGCGGTCGCCAAGGCGCTGGGGACGCTGCGGGCGGCGCCCCGCACCGGCGGCGCCCTCGACCGGCTCACCGAGGACCCCGACGTGCTGGTCCGCGGCGCCGCTCTCGCGGCCCTGGCGGACACGGGCTGCCCCGCCCCGCTGGCGGCCCGTGCGGTCACCGCGCTGTCCGACCCCGCCTGGCAGGTGCGGGCGGGCGCGGCCACCGCGCTGTCCGCCGCCGGTTCCGACCGCGCGGTCCCCGTCCTCGCCAAGGCCCTCGCGGACCGGAACGCCGACGTCC
Organism: Streptomyces sp. NPDC034099; assembly: GCF_055575415.1. Taxonomy (NCBI): domain Bacteria; kingdom Bacillati; phylum Actinomycetota; class Actinomycetes; order Kitasatosporales; family Streptomycetaceae; genus Streptomyces; species Streptomyces sp. NPDC034099. Next base: position 837,862 of record NZ_JBVISR010000001.1, read on the forward strand.
GCAAGGCGGCCGTCCTCGCCCTGACCCGGCACACGGCCACCACCGAGGACGCCCGGAGGGCGCTCGCGACCGTCACCGGCGACACGGACGCCGACGTCAGGGCGTACGCGTCCCGGGCGTTGTGACGCCACGGACGGACACAGAAGCTTCCCCCGGCGAGTCCCTATATCCAGTCGTCGGGCTCGGGCTCCGGCTCGTGCTCGGGCCAGTCGTCCGCGCCGGAGTGCGAAGCGGAACCGGTGCCCGGGCCGGCCGACGGGGCCGGGGCGGACGCCTGGGGCGGGGCGGACGCCGGGGTGCTGCCCGGTCCCTCCAGTCCTGCGAGCACCCCGATCACGCCCTCCCCGTACGTCGTCAGCTTCTTCTCACCGACGCCGCTGATGCCCCCGAGCTGCGCCACCGAGGTGGGCCAGACGGTGGCGATCTCCCGGAGGGTGGCGTCGTGGAAGATGACGTAGGCCGGGACGCCCTGCTCGCGGGCCTGTTCCGCACGCCAGGCGCGCAGCGCCTCGAAGGCGGGGACCAGCTCCGCGGGCAGCTCGGCCGCGGCGGCCTTCGCCTTGCGCTCGCCGCGTCCACCGCCGGTCGACTTGGCCGCGGCGGGCTTCTTGGGCTCCTTGCGCAGCGGCACCTCCCGCTCCCGCCGCAGGACCTCGCCGCTGGTCTCGGTCAGCACCAGCGTGCCGTACTCCCCCTCGACCGCGAGCAGGCCCTGGGCCAGCAGCTGCCGGGCGACGCCCCGCCATTCCCCCTCGGTCAGCTCCTCGCCGATGCCGAACACGGAGAGCTGGTCGTGGTCGAACTGGATCACCTTGGCGGTGCGCTTGCCCAGCAGGATGTCGATGATCTGCCCGGCGCCGAACTTCTGCCCGCGCTCCCGCTTCAGCCGGACCACCGTCGACAGCACCTTCTGCGCCGCCACCGTGCCGTCCCAGGTCTCGGGCGGGGTCAGGCAGGTGTCGCAGTTGCCGCAGCCGGCCCGGTCCGGGTCCTGGCCGAAGTAGGCGAGGAGCTGGCCGCGGCGGCACCGGGCGGTCTCGCACAGGGCGAGCATGGCGTCCAGGTGGGACTGGGCCCGGCGGCGGAACGCCTCGTCGCCCTCACCGGACTGGATCAGCTTGCGCTGCTGTATGACGTCGTTGAGGCCGTACGCCATCCAGGCCGTGGAGGGCAGACCGTCCCGCCCCGCGCGGCCGGTCTCCTGGTAGTAGCCCTCGACCGACTTGGGCAGGTCCAGGTGGGCGACGAACCGCACGTCCGGCTTGTCGATGCCCATACCGAAGGCGATGGTCGCCACGACCACCAGGCCCTCCTCGCGCAGGAACCTCGACTGGTGCGCCGCGCGGGTGCCCGCGTCCAGGCCCGCGTGGTAGGGCACCGCCTCGATGCCGTTGCGCGAGAGGAACTCGGCGGTCTTCTCGACGGAGTTGCGCGAGAGGCAGTACACGATGCCCGCGTCCCCGGGGTGCTCCTCGCGCAGGAAGCCCAGGAGCTGCTTCTTGGGGTCGGACTTCGGCACGATCCGGTACTGGATGTTGGGACGGTCGAAGCTGGCCACGAAGTGCCGCGCCGTCGGCATGTGCAGCCGGTCCGTGATCTCGCGGTGGGTGGCGTCGGTGGCCGTCGCCGTGAGCGCGAGCCGGGGCACGTCCGGCCAGCGCTCACCGAGCAGCGACAGGGCGAGGTAGTCGGGCCGGAAGTCGTGGCCCCACTGGGAGACGCAGTGTGCCTCGTCGATGGCGAAGAGAGAGATCTTGCCGCGGGAGAGCAGGTCGAGGGTGCTGTCCAGGCGCAGCCGCTCGGGCGCCAGGTACAGCAGGTCCAGCTCGCCGGCGAGGAACTCGGCCTCCACCACGCGCCGCTCGTCGAAGTCCTGCGTGGAGTTCATGAACCCGGCCCGCACGCCGAGCGCCCGCAGCGCGTCGACCTGGTCCTGCATGAGCGCGATCAGCGGCGAGACCACTATGCCGGTGCCGGGCCTGACCAGGGACGGGATCTGGTAGCACAGCGACTTTCCGCCACCGGTCGGCATGAGCACGACGGCGTCGCCACCGGCGATCACGTGCTCGACGATCGCCTCCTGCTCGCCGCGGAAGGCGTCGTACCCGAAGACCCGGTGCAGGGTGGCCAGCGCCTCGCTGTCCCCGTCCCTCACCTGCGCCGTCCCTGTCATCTCGCCGATCACGCCCGTCCCGCCCATCGTCTCGTCCCCCGTACGTACTGCCTCGCCCGTCCGGTCTGTCTGGTCCGTCCTGCCCCGACCACTGCCTCCACGATAGGGGTCCGCGCCGACAGCCCCGGAGTTATCCACAGGCTGCCCGACGCGGCCCTCGTCAAGGACACGACGATCGTTCACACGTTCGCGGGAGACCCGCCCGTTTCCGGCGGATAGTCTGATTGCACCCGCGAGACTCCGTCCCATGGGAGCACTGATGAGCGTCGAACCGAAGGCGTCCGCGCCCGACTGGCCGACCCCGCCGGAGGGCGGCTGGACCGCGGACGACCTGGACCGGCTTCCGAACCTGCCTCCGCACACGGAGCTGATCGACGGGAGCCTCGTCTTCGTGAGTCCGCAGACCATCTTCCACTCACGTGCTGTGAGCTTCTTCGAGCGGCAGCTCGACTCTCTCGCCCCGGCGGAGTTCGACGTCATCCGCGAGTTCACCATCGACATCGACCGGCAGAACCGACCCGAGCCGGACGTGATCGTCGTGCGGGAAGACGTAGTCCAGGATCCTGGGCAGACGCGCTTCCCCGCCGAGGCCGTCACCCTGGCCGTCGAGGTCGTCTCCCCCGAATCGGTCTCCCGCGACCGCGAGACCAAGCCCCTGAAGTACGCCCGGGCCGGTATCGCCCACTACTGGCGGGTGGAGAACGAGAAGGGGCTCGCCGTCGTCCACGCCTTCGAGCTGGAGCCCACCACCGGCGCCTACACCAGCGTCGGCATCTTCCGCGAACGCATGAAGGTGAGCGCGCCCTTCCCTATGGACCTGGATCTGACGGCCGTCAAAGCGCGCCGCGGCGGCGAGTAGCCCCGACATGAACGGCTGTGGTCCGGCACCTCTGGGAAGAGGGCCGGACCACAGCCGCAACGCCGCAACGCCGCGACGCCGCAAGCGCAGCGTCAGCGCACGAACACCCCCGCCTGACCCGCCAGGTCCAGGAAGTACTGCGGCGCCACGCCGAGCACCACGGTGACGGCCACGCCGACACCGATCGCCGTCATCGTCAGCGGAGACGGCACCGCGACCGTCGGGCCCTCCGGGCGCGGCTCGCTGAAGAACATGAGCACGATCACCCGGATGTAGAAGAACGCCGCGATCGCCGACGAGATCACACCGATCACGACCAGCGGGGCCGCGCCACCCTCCGCCGCCGCCTTGAACACGGCGAACTTCCCCGAGAACCCGGAGGTCAGCGGGATGCCGGCGAAGGCCAGCAGGAACACCGCGAAGACGGCCGCCACCAGCGGCGACCTGCGGCCTAGCCCGGCCCACTTCGACAGGTGCGTCGCCTCGCCGCCCGCGTCGCGCACCAGCGTGACGACCGCGAAGGCGCCGATCGTGACGAAGGAGTACGCGGCCAGGTAGAAGAGGACGGACGAGATGCCCTCCGGCGTGGTCGCGATGACACCGGCGAGGATGAACCCCGCGTGCGCGATCGACGAGTACGCCAGCAGCCGCTTGATGTCGGTCTGCGTGATCGCGACGATCGCACCGGCCAGCATCGTGATGATCGCCACGCCCCACATCACCGGCCGCCAGTCCCAGCGCAGGCCGGGCAGGACGACGTAGAGGATGCGGAGCAGGGCGCCGAAGGCGGCCACCTTTGTCGCCGCCGCCATGAAGCCGGTCACGGGCGTCGGCGCTCCCTGGTACACGTCCGGCGTCCACATGTGGAACGGCACGGCGCCCACCTTGAACAGCAGGCCCATGACGATCAGCGCGGAGCCGACGAGGAGCAGCGCGTCGTTGCCCATGGTGTCGGCGAGCGCCGGGGTGACGTTCTGGACGGTGCCGTCGACGACCTGGGCGATCGTGCCGTACGACATGGAGCCCGCGTAGCCGTAGAGCAGGGCGATGCCGAACAGGGTGAACGCGGAGGCGAAGGCGCCGAGCAGGAAGTACTTGACCGCCGCCTCCTGCGACATGAGCCGCTTGCGGCGGGCCAGCGCGCACAGCAGGTACAGCGGGAGGGAGAAGACTTCCAGGGCCACGAAGAGCGTCAGCAGGTCGTTGGCCGCCGGGAAGACCAGCATGCCGACGACGGCGAAGAGCAGAAGCGGGAAGACCTCCGTGGTGGTGAAGCCCGCCTTGACCGCCTTCTGCTCGCTCTCGCTGCCCGGTACGGCCGCCGCCTGCGCGGCGAAGGAGTCGACGCGGTTGCCGTGCACCTTCGGGTCCAGGCGCCGCTCGGCGAAGGTGAACAGGCCGACCAGGCTGGTCAGCAGGATGGTGCCCTGGAGGAACAGGGCCGGTCCGTCGACGGCGACGGCGCCCATCGCCGTGATGCCGGCCTTGGTCGTGCCGTAGCCGCGCGCGGCGAGTGCGACGACCGCGGCGAACGCCGCGATCAGGGCGACGGCGGACACGAACATCTGGGCGTAGTAACGGGACCTGCGCGGCACGAAGGCCTCGACCAGGATGCCGATGATCGCCGCGCCGATGACGATGAGGACGGGCGACAACTGCCCGTACTCGATCTTCGGCGCGTCGATCTTGGCGATCGGGTCGGCCGCCGTCGCCGCCGTTGTCCACAGGCTGTGGACGGCTGTTGCGCTCACTTGGCCGCCTCCACCTCAGGCTGGGGGTCCGTCTTGTGTACGTCGGACATGGTCTGTTCCACCGCCGGGTTGACGATGTCCGTCACGGGCTTCGGGAAGACGCCCAGGAAGATCAGCAGCGCCACCAGCGGTGCCACCACCACCAGCTCGCGCACCCGCAGGTCGGGCATCCCGTTCACCTCGGCCTTCACCGGGCCCGTCATCGTCCGCTGGTAGAGGACGAGGGTGTAGAGCGCGGCGAGGACGATGCCGAGGGTGGCGATGATGCCGATCACCGGATAGCGGGTGAACGTGCCGACCAGGACCAGGAACTCACTGACGAAGGGCGCCAGTCCCGGCAGCGACAGGGTCGCCAGGCCGCCGATCAGGAAGGTGCCGGCCAGGATCGGGGCGACCTTCTGCACACCGCCGAAGTCGGCGATGAGGCGCGAGCCGCGCCGCGAGATCAGGAATCCGGCGATCAGCATCAGCACCGCGGTCGAGATGCCGTGGTTGACCATGTACAGCGTGGCGCCGGACTGGCCCTGGCTGGTCATCGCGAAGATGCCCATGATGATGAAGCCGAAGTGCGAGATCGACGCGTAGGCGATCAGCCGCTTGATGTCGCGCTGGCCGACCGCGAGCAGCGCGCCGTAGATGATGCTGATGACCGCCAGGACCAGGATGACCGGCGTCGCCCACTTGCTGGCCTCCGGGAAGAGCTGGAGGCAGAAGCGGAGCATCGCGAAGGTGCCGACCTTGTCGACGACCGCCGTGATGAGCACGGCGACCGGCGCGGTCGCCTCCCCCATGGCGTTGGGCAGCCAGGTGTGCAGCGGGAACAGCGGCGCCTTCACCGCGAAGGCGAAGAAGAAGCCGAGGAACAGCCAGCGCTCGGTGTCGGTCGCCATGTCCAGCGAGCCGTTGGCCCGCGCCTCGGCGATCTCCGTGAGCGAGAAGTTCCCGGCGACCACGTAGAGGCCGATCACCGCGGCCAGCATGATCAGTCCGCCGGCCAGGTTGTAGAGCAGGAACTTCACGGCCGCGTACGACCGCTGGGTCGCCGCGGTCTTCTCGCCGTGCTCGTGGGCCCGGTCGCCGAAGCCGCCGATCAGGAAGTACAGCGGGATCAGCATGGCTTCGAAGAAGATGTAGAAGAGGAAGACGTCGGTGGCCTCGAAGGAGATGATGACCATCGCCTCGACGGCCAGGATCAGGGCGAAGAAGCCCTGCGTCGGCCGCCACCGGCTGCTGCCGGTCTCCAGCGGGTCGGCGTCGTGCCAGCCCGCAAGGATGATGAACGGGATCAGCAGGGCGGTCAGTGCGATCAGCGCCACCGCGATGCCGTCCACGCCCAGTTCGTAGCGGACGCCGAAGTCCGCGATCCAGGAGTGGGACTCGGTGAGCTGGTAGCGGTCGCCGCCGGGGTCGAAGCGGACCAGGACCGTGATCGCCAGCGCGAGCGTGGCCAGCGAGACCAGCAGCGCCAGCCACTTGGCCGCGGTGCGTCGCGCGGCCGGCACGGCTGCCGTGGCGATCGCCCCGACGGCCGGGAGGGCCGCCGTGACTGTCAGCAGGGGAAAGGACATCGGTATCAGACCGCCCTCATCAGCAGGGTCGCGGCGACGAGGAGCGCCGCACCGCCGAACATCGAGACCGCGTACGAGCGCGCGAAGCCGTTCTGCAGCTTGCGCATCCGCCCGGACAGGCCGCCGACCGAGGCCGCCGTGCCGTTGACGACTCCGTCGACCAGGGTGTGGTCGACGTAGACCAGGGAGCGCGTGAGGTGCTCGCCGCCGCGGACCAGGACGACGTGGTTGAAGTCGTCCTGGAGCAGGTCGCGACGGGCGGCCCGGGTGAGCAGCGAACCGCGCGGGGCGACGGCCGGGACCGGACGGCGCCCGTACTGCGCCCAGGCGAGGGCGACGCCGATGACCATGCAGGCCACCGTCGCCCCGGTGACCGTACCGGCGCTGATCGGCGCGTCGCCGTGGCTGTGCCCGGTGATGGGCTCCAGCCAGTGCAGGAAGCGGTCGCCGATGCTGAAGAAGGCACCGCCCGCGACCGATCCGACGGCCAGCACGATCATCGGAATCGTCATGAGCCCCGGCGACTCGTGCGGGTGCGGCGGCTCGTACTCGCCGCGCGTCTCGGCGGCGGGCTCCACGTCGGACTTGGCCGGCGACGGCGTCGGGGCGTTGCGCCAGCGCTCCTCGCCGAAGAACGTCATGAGCATCACGCGCGTCATGTAGTACGCGGTGATGGCCGCGCCCAGCAGGGCGCAGGCGCCGAGGATCCAGCCCTCGGTGCCGCCCTTGGCGAACGCCGCCTCGATGATCTTGTCCTTGGAGAAGAAGCCGGACAGGCCCGGGAAGCCGATGATGGCGAGGTAGCCGAGGCCGAAGGTGACGAAGGTGACCGGCATGTACTTGCGCAGTCCGCCGTAGCGGCGCATGTCGACCTCGTCGTTCATGCCGTGCATGACGGACCCGGCGCCGAGGAACAGCCCGGCCTTGAAGAAGCCGTGCGTCACCAGGTGCATGATCGCGAAGACGTAGCCGATGGGGCCGAGGCCCGCGGCGAGCACCATGTAGCCGATCTGCGACATGGTCGAACCGGCGAGGGCCTTCTTGATGTCGTCCTTGGCGCAACCGACGATCGCACCGAACAGCAGCGTGACCGCGCCGACGATGGTGACCACCAGTTGCGCGTCCGGCGCGCCGTTGAAGATGGCGCCGGAGCGGACGATGAGGTAGACGCCCGCGGTCACCATGGTCGCGGCGTGGATGAGGGCCGAGACCGGTGTCGGGCCCTCCATCGCGTCACCGAGCCAGGACTGCAGCGGGACCTGCGCGGACTTGCCGCAGGCGGCGAGCAGCAGCATCAGGGCGATCGCGGTGAGCTTGCCCTCGTCCGCCCCGGCCGCGAGCCCGGCCTCCCCGTGGCCGCCGAGCACCGGCCCGAAGGCGAAGGTGCCGAACCACAGGAACATCAGCATGATGCCGATGGACAGGCCCATGTCGCCGACGCGGTTGACCAGGAATGCCTTCTTCGCGGCGGTGGCGGCGCTGGGCTTGTGCTGCCAGAAGCCGATGAGCAGGTAGGAGGCGAGGCCGACGCCCTCCCAGCCGACGTACAGCAGCAGGTAGTTGTCGGCGAGGACGAGGATCAGCATCGCCGCGAGGAACAGGTTCAGGTAGCCGAAGAAGCGGCGGCGGCGCTCGTCGTGCTCCATGTACGCGACCGAGTACAGGTGGATGAGCGAGCCGACGCCGGTGATCAGCAGGACGAACGTCATCGACAGCTGGTCGAGCCGGAAGGCGACGTCGGCCTGGAAGCCCTCCACCGGGATCCAGCTGAACAGGTGCTGCGTCAGGGTGCGGTCCTCGGCGCCGCTGCCGAGCAGGTCGGCGAAGAGGACGACGCCGATCACGAAGGACACGGCGGCCAGCAGCGTGCCGATCCAATGGCCGACGCGGTCCAGCCGGCGTCCGCCGCACAGCAGGACGACCGCTCCTAGCAGGGGCGCCGCCACCAGCAGCGCAATCAGGTTCTCCACGTTTCAGCAGCCCCTCACAGCTTCATCAGGCTGGCGTCGTCGACCGAGGCCGAGTGGCGGGAACGGAACAGGGACACGATGATCGCGAGCCCGACCACGACCTCCGCGGCGGCGACGACCATCGTGAAGAAGGCGATGATCTGGCCGTCGAGATTGCCGTGCAGGCGGGAGAAGGCGACGAACGCGAGGTTGCAGGCGTTGAGCATCAGCTCGATGCACATGAAGACCACGATCGCGTTGCGCCGGATCAGCACGCCGGTGGCGCCGATCGTGAACAACAGGGCCGCGAGGTAGAGGTAGTTGACGGGACTCACTTCGACGCCTCCTCGGACCGCTGGGAGTCGGAACGCCCGGTCTCGCCCCGCCCGGAGCCCGCCGGGCCGACGGCCTTGCGCTCCAGGCGCTCCTCGGCCCGCTGCTCCAGCGCCTTCAGGTCGCCCAGAGCCTCCATCGACACGTCGCGGATCTGGCCCCGCTCGCGCAGCGTCTTGCTGACGGTCAGCTCGGAGGGGGTGCCGTCGGGCAGCAGGCCCGCGATGTCGACCGCGTTGTGCCGGGCGTACACGCCGGGGGCCGGCAGCGGTGGCAGGTACTTGCCGTCGCGGACGCGCTGCTCGGACAGCTCGCGCTGGGTCCTGGCGCGCTCGGTGCGCTCGCGGTGGGTGAGCACCATGGCGCCGACGGCCGCCGTGATGAGCAGCGCGCCGGTGATCTCGAAGGCGAAGACGTACTTGGTGAAGATGAGGGACGCGATGCCCTCCACGTTGCCGTTCGCGTTGGCCTGGGCGAGGCCGGTGAACTCGGTGACGGAGGCATTGCCGATGCCGGCGATCAGCAGGATGCCGAAGCCGAGCCCGGACAGCAGGGCCAGCCAGCGCTGGCCCTTGATGGTCTCCTTCAGCGAGTCCGCCGCGGTGACGCCGACGAGCATCACCACGAACAGGAACAGCATCATGATGGCGCCGGTGTAGACGACGATCTGCACGATGCCGAGGAAGTAGGCGCCGTTGGCGAGGTAGAACACCGCCAGGACGATCATGGTCCCGGCGAGGCACAGCGCGCTGTGCACGGCCTTCTTCATGAAGACGGTGCACAGGGCGCCGATCACCGCGACGGTGCCGAGGATCCAGAACTGGACGGCCTCTCCGGTGGAAGTGGAGTAGGCGGCGAGCTGCGCGCTCATCGGCGGATCACCTCCTCCGACGCCGGTTCCGTCCCGCCGAAGGTGGAGTCGCCCTCCTGGACGACCTCCCCCTTGGAGTGGGCGACCTGCTGGACCGTGCCGGGCGCGGCCTCGGTCACCAGGCCCTGGTAGTAGTCCTGCTCGTCGGTGCCGGGGTAGATGGCGTGCGGCGAGTCGACCATGCCCTCCTCCAGACCGGCGAGCAGCTGCTCCTTGGTGAAGATGAGGTTGGCGCGGCTGGAGTCGGCCAGCTCGAACTCGTTGGTCATCGTCAGCGCGCGCGTGGGGCATGCCTCGATGCACAGGCCGCACAGGATGCAGCGGGCGTAGTTGATCTGGTAGACGCGGCCGTACCGCTCCCCCGGCGAGTAACGCTCCTCGTCGGTGTTGTCCGCGCCCTCCACGTAGATGGCGTCGGCGGGACAGGCCCAGGCGCACAACTCGCAGCCGACGCACTTCTCCAGGCCGTCCGGATGGCGGTTGAGCTGGTGCCGTCCGTGGAAGCGCGGAGCGGTGGTCTTCTGCTGCTCCGGGTACTGCTCGGTCAGCCGCTTCTTGAACATGGCCTTGAAGGTCACGCCGAAGCCGGCCACCGGGTTCAGGAAACCGGGGTCGGTCCCCCTGTGCTCCACGTGTTCCGTGTCTTCCCTGTGTTCCTTGGGTTCCTTGTGTTCCTCAGCCATCGGACGCCTCCTTTCCATCCGTAGATCCGCCCACAGGTCCGTCACTGTGAGTATCGGGCCCGCCACTGACAATCAGCTCCCGCTCCCGGCGGGGACGGCGCCTGGGCACCGGCGGCACCTGCTGTCCGGGCATCGGCGGGACGGGGAATCCGCCGGCCATCGGGTCGAAGGCGGCCTCCTCCTCGACGGGCTGTCCGGCGTCCTTGCCGCCCTTGTCGCGGTACATGTCCACGAGGAAGGACAACAGCAGCAGGACCAGGACGCCGCCGCCGATGTAGAGGGCGATGTCGGTGAAGCCGTAGTTCTCGTTCCTGAGGGCCCGCACGGTCGCGACCAGCATCAGCCAGACCAGGGAGACCGGGATGAGGACCTTCCAGCCGAGCTTCATCAACTGGTCGTAGCGGACCCGGGGCAGGGTGCCGCGCAGCCAGATGAAGAAGAACAGCAGCAGTTGGACCTTGACCACGAACCAGAGCAGCGGCCACCAGCCGTGGTTGGCGCCCTCCCAGAAGGTGCTGATCGGCCAGGGGGCCCGCCAGCCGCCGAGGAACAGCGTGGTGGCGACCGCCGAGACCGTCACCATGTTCACGTACTCGGCGAGCATGAACATCGCGAACTTGATCGACGAGTACTCGGTGTTGAAGCCGCCCACCAGGTCGCCCTCGGACTCGGGCATGTCGAACGGAGCGCGGTTGGTCTCGCCGACCATCGTGACGATGTAGAGGATGAAGGAGACCGGCAGCAGCACGATGTACCAGCGGTCGTCCTGCTGGGCGACGATCTCCGAGGTCGACATCGAACCGGAGTAGAGGAACACCGAGGCGAACGCGGCGCCCATCGCGATCTCGTAGGAGATCATCTGGGCGCAGGAGCGCAGTCCGCCGAGCAGCGGGTACGTCGACCCGGAGCTCCAGCCGGCGAGCACGATGCCGTAGATGCCGACCGAGGCGACCGCCAGGATGAACAGCATCGCGATCGGCAGGTCGGTGAGCTGCATGGCGGTGCGGTGGCCGAAGATCGAGACCTCGTTGCCGGCCGGTCCGAAGGGGATCACCGAGATCGCCATGAAGGCCGGGATGGCCGCGACGACCGGCGCGAGGATGTAGACCGCCTTGTCGGCGCGCTTGACGACGACGTCTTCCTTGAGCATCAGCTTGATGCCGTCGGCGAGCGACTGGAGCATGCCCCAGGGGCCGTGCCGGTTCGGGCCGATGCGCAGCTGCATCCAGGCGACGACCTTGCGCTCCCACACGATGGAGAACAGCACGGTCACCATCAGGAAGGCGAAGCAGAACACGGCCTTGACGACGACCAGCCACCAGGGGTCGGTGCCGAACATCGAGAGGTCTTCAGCGGCGAGGTACGGGCTCATGCCTCCACCTCCTTGGGGGCGTCGCCCGCGGGCGTCGCCGGACCGATGCGGACGAGGGTTCCGGGCAGTACCCCGGCGTCGGAGGCGACGCCGGTGCCGGCCGAGTTCAGCGGGAGCCAGACCACCCGGTCGGGCATCTCGGTGACCTGGAGCGGGAAGGCGACGGCTCCGGCCGGTCCGGTGACGGCGAGGAGGTCGCCGTCCTTGACGCCCGCCTCGGCGGCCGTGGCGGCCGACACGCGCGCGCGTGCGGCGTGCCGGGTGCCGGCGAGCGCCTCGTCGCCCTGCTGGAGCAGTCCCTGGTCGAGCAGCAGCCGGTGTCCGGCCAGCACTGCCTCTCCGGCGGCCGGCCGCGGCAGCGCGCTCGCGGTCTGCAGTGGCTCGCCGCCCCGCGGTCCGTCCCAGGCACCGAGCCGGTCGATCTCCGCGCGCGTGGTGCGCAGATCGGGCAGGCCCAGGTGTACGTCCATGGCGTCGGCCAGCATCTGCAGGACGCGGGCGTCGGCGGGAGCGAGCCGGCGTGTCATCTGGTCGGGCTTGAGCGCGGCCTCGAAGAAGCGCACCCTGCCCTCCCAGTTGAGGAAGGTGCCGGGCTTCTCGGCGACCGCGGCGACGGGCAGGACCACGTCGGCGCGTTCGGTGACCTCGCTGGGCCGCAGCTCCAGCGACACCACGAACCCGGCCTCGTCGAGTGCCGCACGCGCACGAGCCGGGTCGGGCAGGTCGGCGACCTCCACGCCCGCCACGAGCAGCGCCTGCAGTTCGCCCCGGGCCGCGGCCTCGACGATCTCGCCGGTGTCGCGGCCGTAGCGGTGCGGGAGGTCGGCCAGGCCCCACAGGGTGGCGACCTCCTCACGCGCGCGCGGGTCGGTCGCCGGACGGCCGCCGGGCAGCAGCGACGGCAGCGCGCCCGCCTCGATCGCGCCGCGCTCTCCGGCCCGGCGCGGGATCCACACCAGCCGGGCGCCGGTCGCCGTCGAGGTCCGTACGGCGGAGGTGAGGCCTCCGGCCACGGACGCCAGCCGTTCACCGACGACGATCACGGAGCCCTCGGCACGCAGGGCCTCGGCGGCCTGGGCGCCGCCCTCCTCCAGGCCGACGCCGCTCGCGAGGGCGTCCAGCCACTCGGTCTCGGTGCCGGGAGCGGCGGGGAGCAGGGTGCCGCCCGCCTTCTCCAGGCCCCGCGTGGCGTGCGTGGCCAGCGAGAAGACCTTCTGCCCGTGCCCCCGCCAAGCCTTGCGCAGCCTCAGGAAGACGCCGGGCGCCTCCTCCTCGGCCTCGAAGCCGACCAGCAGGACGGCGGGCGCGTTCTCCAGCGACGTGTAGGTGACGCCCGCGCCGTCGAGGTCACGGCCGCGCCCGGCGACGTGGGCGGCCAGGAAGTCGGCCTCCTCGGCGCTGTGCACGCGCGCGCGGAAGTCGATGTCGTTGGTGTCGAGCGCCACGCGCGCGAACTTGCTGTACGCGTAGGCGTCCTCGACGGTGAGCCGCCCGCCGGTCAGGACGCCGGTGCGGCCCCTGGAGGCGAGCAGTCCCTGCGCGGCGATCTGCAGCGCCTCCGGCCAGGAGGCCGGCTCCAGCTCGCCCTCCGCGTTGCGCACCAGGGGCGTGGTGAGCCGGTCCCGCTGCTGCGCGTACCGGAACCCGAAGCGTCCCTTGTCGCAGATCCACTCCTCGTTGACCTCGGGCTCGTTGGCCGCGAGGCGCCGCATGACCTTGCCGCGCCGGTGGTCGGTGCGGGTGGCGCAGCCGCCGGAGCAGTGCTCGCACACGGAGGGCGAGGAGATCAGGTCGAAGGGCCGCGAGCGGAACCGGTACGCCGCCGAGGTGAGCGCGCCGACCGGGCAGATCTGGATGGTGTTGCCGGAGAAGTACGACTCGAAGGGGTCGCCCTCGCCGGTGCCGACCTGCTGGAGCGCGCCCCGCTCGATCAGCTCGATCATCGGGTCGCCCGCGACCTGGTTGGAGAACCGGGTGCAGCGGGCGCACAGCACGCAGCGCTCGCGGTCGAGCAGGACCTGCGTGGAGATCGGCACGGGCTTCTCGTAGGTCCGCTTCTTGCCCTCGAAGCGGGAGTCGGCCTGGCCGTGCGACATCGCCTGGTTCTGCAGGGGGCACTCGCCGCCCTTGTCGCAGACCGGGCAGTCCAGCGGGTGGTTGATGAGCAGCAGCTCCATCACACCGTGCTGGGCCTTCTCGGCGACGGGCGAGGTGAGCTGCGTCTTCACCACCATGCCGTCGGTGCAGGTGATGGTGCAGGACGCCATGGGCTTGCGCTGGCCCTCGACCTCGACGATGCACTGGCGGCAGGCGCCGGCCGGGTCGAGGAGGGGGTGGTCGCAGAACCGGGGGATCTCGATGCCGAGCTGCTCGGCGGCCCGGATGACCAGGGTGCCCTTGGGCACGCTGATCTCGGCGCCGTCGATCGTCAGCGATACGAGGTCCTCCGGCGGGACCGCCGCCTCTCCCCCTCCCGAGGGAGCATTGGTGGTCACAGTCATGCCTTCACCTCCGTGCGGTCGGCCCAGGCCGTCGACTTGGCCGGGTCGAAGGGGCAGCCGCGGCCCGTGATGTGCTCCTCGTACTCCTCGCGGAAGTACTTGAGCGAGGAGAAGATCGGCGAGGCGGCACCGTCGCCGAGGGCGCAGAAGGACTTGCCGTTGATGTTGTCGGCGATGTCGTTCAGCTTGTCGAGGTCGGACATCTGTCCCTTGCCGGCCTCGATGTCGCGCAGCAGCTGGACGAGCCAGTACGTGCCTTCGCGGCAGGGTGTGCACTTGCCGCAGGACTCGTGGGCGTAGAACTCGGTCCAGCGGGTGACGGCGCGCACGACGCAGGTCGTCTCGTCGAAGCACTGGAGCGCCTTGGTGCCGAGCATGGAACCGGCGGCGCCCACTCCTTCGTAGTCGAGGGGGACGTCGAGGTGCTCGTCGGTGAACATCGGCGTCGAGGAGCCGCCGGGCGTCCAGAACTTGAGGCGGTGGCCGGGGCGCATGCCGCCGCTCATGTCGAGGAGCTGGCGCAGCGTGATGCCGAGCGGGGCCTCGTACTGGCCGGGGCCCGCGACGTGGCCGCTGAGCGAGTACAGCGTGAAGCCCGGGGACTTCTCGCTGCCCATCGACCTGAACCAGTCCTTGCCCTTGTTCAGGATCGCGGGAACTGAAGCGATCGATTCGACGTTATTCACCACAGTCGGGCACGCGTAGAGGCCCGCGACGGCAGGGAAGGGGGGGCGGAGCCGCGGTTGGCCCCGGCGGCCTTCGAGCGAGTCGAGCAGTGCGGTCTCCTCACCGCAGATGTACGCGCCCGCGCCCGCGTGCACGGTGAGAGTGAGGTCGAGTCCGCTGCCCAGGATGTTCTCGCCGAGGAAGCCGGCCGCGTAGGCCTCGCGCACGGCCTCGTGCAACCGCCGCAGTACTGGGACGACTTCACCACGCAGGTAGATGAAGGCATGCGAAGACCTGATGGCGTAACACGCGATGACGATGCCCTCGATGAGGCTGTGCGGGTTCGCGAAGAGGAGCGGGATGTCCTTGCAGGTCCCCGGCTCCGACTCGTCGGCGTTGACAACTAGATAGTGAGGCTTGCCGTCCCCCTGAGGAATGAACTGCCACTTCATCCCCGTCGGGAACCCGGCACCGCCGCGTCCACGCAGACCGGACTCCTTGACGTACGCGATCAGGTCGTCCGGCGCCATCGCCAGCGCCTTGCGGAGTCCCTCGTACCCCTCGTGCCTCCGGTAGACGTCGAGAGTCCACGACTCGTCCTCGTCCCAGAAGGCCGACAGCACGGGTGCGAGCAGCTTCTCCGGGCTGCTGCCCCTGATCTCGGCTGCCACGGTCATCACTCCCCCTCCTCGGCGGTAGGCCCTGCCGGGTTGGAAGGGTCGGATGCCGATGTGTCCTGCGGCGCGTCGTGCGAGCTCAGGTGTTCCGTCGGGGACGGGTCGTGCACGTCCCGGTCCTGCGGCGCGTCGTGCGGCCCGCCGTCCCGCGGGTGCACCACACGCGCGGCGGACGTCTCGCCCTTGGCGAGCTTGAGCCCGGCCAGGGATGCGGGACCCGCGCTGCCGCCGGCCGCGACGGCGCCGTCCCGCTCGTCGGGGAAGCCCGCCAGGATCCGGGCGGTCTCCTTGAAGGTGCACAGCGGCGCACCGCGCGTGGGCGTCACCGGCCGTCCCGCGCGCAGGTCGTCGACGAGGGACTTGACGCTCTCCGGGGTCTGGTTGTCGAAGAACTCCCAGTTGACCATCACGACCGGTGCGAAGTCGCAGGCCGCGTTGCACTCGATGTGCTCCAGGGTGACCTTGCCGTCCTCGGTGGTCTCGCCGTTGCCGACGCCGAGGTGCTCCTGGAGGGACTCGAAGATCGCGTCGCCGCCCATCACCGCGCACAGCGTGTTGGTGCACACGCCGACCTGGTAGTCGCCGCTCGGCCCGCGCCGGTACATGGTGTAGAAGGTCGCGACCGCGGTGACCTCGGCGGTGGTGAGGTCCAGCATGTCCGCGCAGAACTGCATCCCGGTGCGCGTGACGTGTCCCTCCTCCGACTGCACCAGGTGCAGCAGCGGCAGGAGGGCGGACCGGGAGTCCGGGTAGCGGGCGATGACCTCGCGCGCGTCGGACTCCAGCCGGGCCCGGACGTCGTCCGGGTAGGCGGGCGCGGGCAGTTCCGGCATGCCCAGGCTGACGCCCCGCTCCGAAGAAGAGGTGGTCACCGGTCGACGCCTCCCATCACGGGGTCGATGGACGCCACGGCGACGATGACGTCGGCGACCTGGCCGCCCTCGCACATCGCCGCCATGGCCTGCAGGTTGGTGAAGGACGGGTCGCGGAAGTGGACCCGGAAGGGGCGGGTGCCGCCGTCGGAGACGACATGCACGCCCAGCTCGCCCTTGGGGGACTCGACCGCCGTGTACGCCTGTCCCGGCGGCACTCGGAAGCCCTCGGTGACCAGCTTGAAGTGGTGGATCAGGGCCTCCATGGAGGTGCCCATGATCTTCTTGATGTGGTCGAGGGAGTTGCCGAGGCCGTCCGGCCCCAGGGCGAGCTGGGCGGGCCAGGCGATCTTCTTGTCGGCGACCATGACCGGGCCGGGCTGGAGCCGGTCCAGGCACTGCTCGACGATCCTGAGCGACTGGCGCATCTCCTCCAGCCGGATCAGGAAGCGGCCGTAGGAGTCGCAGGTGTCGGCGGTCGGGACGTCGAAGTCGTACGTCTCGTAGCCGCAGTACGGCTGGGTCTTGCGCAGGTCGTGCGGGAGGCCGGTGGACCTGAGGACGGGGCCGGTGGCGCCGAGGGCCATGCAGCCGGCCAGGTCGAGGTAGCCGACGTCCTGCATGCGGGCCTTGAAGATGGGGTTCCCGGTGGCGAGCTTGTCGTACTCCGGGAGGTTCTTGTTCATCTTCTTCACGAACTCGCGGATCTGGTCCACCGCGCCCGGCGGCAGGTCCTGGGCGAGTCCGCCCGGGCGGATGTACGCATGGTTCATCCTCAGGCCGGTGATCAGCTCGTAGATGTCGAGAATCAGTTCACGATCACGGAAGCCGTAGATCATGATCGTGGTGGCGCCCAGTTCCATGCCGCCGGTGGCGATGGCCACCAGGTGGGAGGAGAGCCGGTTCAGCTCCATCAGCATGACCCGGATGATCGTGGCCCGGTCCGGGATCTGGTCCTCGATGCCGAGGAGCTTCTCGACGCCCAGGCAGTACGCCGCCTCGTTGAAGAACGGCGTCAGGTAGTCCATGCGCGTCACGAACGTGGTGCCCTGCGTCCAGGTCCGGTACTCGAGGTTCTTCTCGATGCCGGTGTGCAGGTAGCCGATGCCGCAGCGGGCCTCGGTGACCGTCTCACCGTCGATCTCCAGGATGAGGCGGAGCACACCGTGCGTGGACGGGTGCTGGGGGCCCATGTTGACGACGATGCGCTCGTCGTCGGCGCGGGCCGCGGACTGGACGACCTCGTCCCAGTCACCGCCGGTGACCGTGTAGACGGTGCCTTCGGTCGTCTCCCTGGGGGAGGCGTGGGAAGTGCTCACGAGTACGACCTCCGCTGGTCCGGAGCCGGGATCTGGGCGCCCTTGTACTCGACGGGGATGCCGCCGAGGGGGTAGTCCTTGCGCTGCGGAAAGCCCTGCCAGTCGTCCGGCATCATGATCCGCGTCAGGGCCGGGTGACCGTCGAAGACGATGCCGAAGAAGTCGTACGTCTCGCGCTCGTGCCAGTCGTTCGTCGGGTAGACGGAGAACAGCGACGGGATGTGCGGGTCGCTGTCGGGCGCGCTGACTTCGAGGCGGATCAGCCGGTTGTGGGTGATCGAGCGCAGGTGGTAGACGGCGTGCAGCTCGCGGCCCTTGTCGTGCGGGTAGTGGACGCCGCTGACGCCGGTGCACAGCTCGAAGCGCAGGGCGGGGTCGTCGCGCAGGGTGCGGGCGACGCGGACCAGGTGCTCGCGCTCGATGTGGAAGGTCATCTCGCCCCGGTCGACGACCGTCTTCTCGATGGCGTTGTCGGGCAGGAGACCCTGTTCCTCCAGCGCGCCCTCGAGTTCGTCGGCGACCTCGTCGAACCAGCCGCCGTAGGGGCGGCTCGCCGGTCCCGGGAGCCGGACGGAGCGGACCAGGCCGCCGTAGCCGGAGGTGTCGCCGCCGTTGTTGGCGCCGAACATGCCGCGCTGGACGCGGATCTCCTCGCCGCCCTGGCCCCGCTGGCCGGGGAGGTTCTCCGCGGACAGGTCCTTCTCGGGGTTCACACCGTTCGCGTCACCCGCGGTGTTGTTCGCGTCGCTCACCGCAGCAGCCCCTTCATCTCGATCGTGGGCAGGGCCTTGAGCGCCGCTTCCTCCGCCTCGCGGGCCGCCTCCTCGGCGTTCACACCGAGCTTGGAGCTCTGGATCTTCTGGTGGAGCTTGAGGATGGCGTCCATCAGCATCTCGGGCCGCGGCGGGCAGCCGGGGAGGTAGATGTCGACCGGGACGACGTGGTCGACGCCCTGGACGATGGCGTAGTTGTTGAACATGCCGCCCGAGGAGGCGCAGACCCCCATGGAGATGACCCACTTCGGGTTCGGCATCTGGTCGTAGACCTGTCGCAGCACCGGCGCCATCTTCTGGCTGACCCGGCCCGCGACGATCATCAGGTCCGCCTGCCGCGGCGAGCCGCGGAAGACCTCCATGCCGAAGCGCGCCAGGTCGTAGCGGCCGGCGCCGGTGGTCATCATCTCGATGGCACAGCAGGCGAGGCCGAACGTGGCCGGGAAGACGGACGACTTGCGCACCCAGCCCGCGGCCTGCTCGACGGTGGTCAGCAGGAAGCCGCTCGGCAGTTTTTCTTCGAGTCCCATGTCAAAGGCCCCTCAGTCCCATTCCAGGCCGCCGCGCCGCCATACGTACGCGTACGCGACGAAGACGGTGAGCACGAAGAGCAGCATCTCCACGAGCCCGAAAATCCCCAGGGCGTCGAAGGTGACGGCCCAGGGGTAGAGGAAGACGATCTCGATATCGAAGATGATGAAGAGCATCGCCGTCAGGTAGTACTTGATGGGGAAGCGCCCGCCGCCGGCCGGCGTGGGGGTCGGCTCGATGCCGCACTCGTAGGCCTCGAGCTTCGCCCGGTTGTACCGCTTCGGACCGATCAGCGTGGCCATCACCACGGAGAAGATCGCAAAGCCTGCCCCGAGGGCTCCCAGTACGAGGATGGGCGCATACGCGTTCACCGCTCCTCGCTCCTCTCAGTCGGCACTGACTGCTGGCGGTTGCACTGGACTCACAGCCGCCCCAACAGCCCCACGAGCCACGCCCGTCCCGGCGAAGATCGCGAACATGTGAAGCAGGTCACAAGCCCAACTGCCTCGCATCCTATGCCCGACGCTCTGTGATCTGCGACACGGGGTATTGCACAAGCTTTGTGATCTCCACCACCTGACGAACGATCATGAAGTCGGATGAGCGGTGATCTTCACACAAGAAGCGTTCACCTGATCACCAGAGGTGACAATTTCGCTCGTCGTCGCTGGCCAGAGGGTCCGAGCAAGGTGCGTCTCCATATCAAGAGACTTCCCTTGCATGCAAATTGGCGCTGGACGCACCCCCTTGATAGAGGAGGCGTTCACACATGAGGGGGAGGGTCGGGGGTCGATGTGGACACGTGCACGCATTCACGAGCGCGGGCGAGTGCCGTCGGACGACCGCCGCACCGGCCACCACGCCGGCCGCCGCACCAGCAGCCACAGCCGACCGGGCCGCCTCGCACGCGGCGGACGCGTGCGCCGGGGTAACCGTTCCGTGACCTGTGCCACATTCATGAGAGGCGTCTGAGAACCGGGCTTGGCCAAGCGTCCCAACAAGTGGTAAGCGCGGGGCAATTCGGGCGTAACGATCAAAGACCGTGATCACAGGCCGGTTACGGCCCGTCCGCAATGTCCGTTACGGCGTCAATAAAGAGCGACACGCCCGGGATTCTGCGGCCTGATTGAACAACTGTGGCGCAGCACACGTTTCTTGAAGGTATGGAGGAGCTACTGATACCGCTTGTCCCTATGTCCCACACCGCTCACATACGCAGCCACCGGAAGCCCCGCCGCAGCGCGTCGACGATCGCGATGCGGGCCGGAGTTGCCGGTGGCGTCCTCAGCACCCTGGCAGTGGCCGGTGCGTCGGGGTCGGCCAACGCGGCCGAACCGGTGACGCAGACCCTCGAACTGCCCACCCTGACGGCCGACCTGGCCGCTCAGGTCGCCCAGTCCGCAGACGTCACGCAGCAGGCGGCCGCGAGCTACCAGCTGCAGGCCGAGCGTGACGCGGCGGCCGCCAAGGCCGCCAAGGAGGCCAAGGCCGACCTCGCCGAGGCCAAGAAGAAGGCCGCGGAAGCCAAGAAGAAGGCCGAGGAGGCCGCACGCAAGGAGGCCGCCGAGCGCGCCTCGCGCGCCGCCGAGCGCACCACCCTGAGCGCGTCCTCGGACACGGGCTCCTCCACCGGCACCGGCAGCAGCGCCGGCACCAGCACGTCCACGGCGACCGGTTCGGCCGCCGCCGTCGTCTCCTTCGTGCAGGCCCAGGTCGGCAAGGCGTACGTCTCCGGCGCCACCGGCCCGTCCGCCTACGACTGCTCCGGTCTC
Organism: Streptomyces sp. NPDC034099; assembly: GCF_055575415.1. NCBI lineage: Bacteria > Bacillati > Actinomycetota > Actinomycetes > Kitasatosporales > Streptomycetaceae > Streptomyces > Streptomyces sp. NPDC034099. The sequence goes on from NZ_JBVISR010000001.1 coordinate 858,532, forward strand.
GTGCAGGCCGCCTTCAAGCAGGTCGGCATCAGCCTGCCCCGCGTCTCCCAGGCGCAGTCGACGGCCGGCACCCAGGTCGGCCTGGACAACCTCCAGCCGGGCGACATCCTCTACTGGGGCGGCGCGGGCAGCGCGTACCACGTGGGCGTCTACGTCGGCGGCGGCATGTTCGTCGGCGCGCAGAACTCCTCCACCGGTGTCGTCGAGAAGCCGCTGTCGTACGACCCGCCGAGCGGCGCGGTGCGCGTCCTGTAACCCGCACCCACCCGTACATACGCGACAGGGCCGCAGCCGCTCGGGGGCTGCGGCCCTTCGCGGGCTCCTGGCATGCTCGGGCGCGGGCCGGTGCTCCACCGGCCCGTCCACGAGCCGAAGGAGAGAACGTCATGCCGAGTGTGTTCGTCCAGGGGCGGCCCACCGCCTCCTATCCCCCGTTCGCGCTCGAGACCCGGCGCGGATCGGTGCGACGTGTCACCGAGGTCGGCGAGGAGGTGCTGCACCGGCCGTGCCGTGACGTCACGGAGTTCGGGCCCGACCTCGCCGCGCTCATCGACGACATGTTCCGCACGATGTATGTCGCGGAGGGGGCCGGACTGGCGGCCAATCAGGTCGGGGTCGGCCTGCGCCTGTTCGTCTACGACTGCCCGGACGACGACGGTGTCCGACATGTCGGGCACATCGTGAATCCGGTCATCGAGGCCCTCGACCCGGCCGCACGGCGGCTGCTCGACGAGGGCGAGGGGTGCCTGTCGGTGCCGGGCGCCGTCATGGCCGTACCGCGGCCCGACCGGGCGGTCGTGCGCGGCCTGGACAAGGACGGCGCGCCGCTCCTCGTCGAGGGCACGGGCTACTTCGCGCGCTGCCTGGCCCACGAGACCGACCACGTGAACGGGCAGGTCTACCTGGACCGGCTCTCCGGCCGGGAACGGAAGGCGGCACTGCGGCAGTCGGCGGACCGGCGCGAGGAGGTCTTCGCGCGCCGGGCCGCCAACGCCGCGGCCTTCGCCGCCTGATCAGGCACCTCCGATCAGGCACCTCCGATCAGGCCCCTCCCATCAGGCGCCTCCCATCGGGCGCCTCCGATCAGGGACCGTTGACCAGGCACCTCTGATCAGGCCTTCGGCGCGACCTTGCTCAGTCCGTTGATGATGCGGTCCATCGCGTCGCCGCCCGTCGGGTCCGTCAGGTTGGCGAGCATCTTCAGGGTGAACTTCATCAGGATCGGGTGGGTGAGGCCGCGCTGGGTCGCGATCTGCATGACCTTCGGGTTGCCGATGAGCTTCACGAAGGCGCGGCCCAGGTTGTAGTAGCCGCCGTAGGTGTCCTTCAGGACGCGCGGGTAGCGCTGCAGGGCGATCTCGCGCTGGGCCGGCGTGGCCCGCGCGTGGGCCTGGACGACGACGTCGGCGGCGATCTGGCCGGACTCCATGGCGTAGGCGATGCCCTCGCCGTTGAAGGGGTTCACCAGGCCGCCGGCGTCGCCGACGAGGAGCAGGCCCTTGGTGTAGTGGGGCTGGCGGTTGAAGGCCATGGGCAGGGCGGCGCCGCGGATCGGGCCGGTCATGTTGTCCGGGGTGTAGCCCCAGTCCTCGGGCATGGACGCGCACCAGGCCTTGAGGATCTCGCGCCAGTCCAGCTCCTTGAAGGCCGCGGAGGTGTTCAGGACGCCCAGGCCGACGTTGGAGGTGCCGTCGCCCATGCCGAAGACCCAGCCGTAGCCCGGCAGCAGGCGGTCCTGCGCACCGCGCCGGTCCCACAGTTCCAGCCAGGACTCCAGGTAGTCGTCGTCGTGGCGGGGCGAGGTGAAGTACGTGCGGACCGCGACACCCATGGGACGGTCCTCGCGGCGGTGCAGGCCCATCGCCAGGGACAGCCGTGTGGAGTTGCCGTCGGCGGCCACGACCAGCGGCGCGTGGAAGGTGACCTCGCGCTTGTCCTCGCCCAGCTTGGCGTGCACGCCGGTGATGCGGCCGGTGCGGTCGTCGACGATCGGGGCGCCGACGTTGCAGCGCTCGTACAGGCGCGCGCCGGCCTTCTGGGCCTGCCGGGCGAGCTGCTCGTCGAAGTCGTCGCGCTTGCGGACGAGTCCGTAGTCGGGGAAGGAGGCCAGGTCCGGCCAGTCCAGCTGGAGGCGGGAGCCGCCGCCGATGATGCGCAGGCCCTTGTTGCGCAGCCAGCCGGCTTCCTCCGAGATGTCGATGCCCATGGCGACCAGCTGCTTGACCGCGCGCGGGGTGAGGCCGTCGCCGCAGACCTTCTCCCTGGGGAACGCGGTCTTCTCGAGCAGCAGGACGTCGAGTCCCGACTTGGCCAGGTGGTAAGCGGTCGTGGAGCCGGCCGGCCCCGCGCCCACGACGATCACGTCGGCGGTGTTCTCGGAGAGCGGCTCAGTCTCGACGGTCACGGCGGGATCTCCCCAAGTTCGGAATCTGCGTGCCGACCGGCACTGGTCATGGGCAGTCTATTCAGCGACACCGATCACCCGGCTGAAGGGCTGCCCCGTGAAGCGACCTCTCCCCGTTGTACGGTTGCGCGTCCCCACCGACGAGGACGCCGTCGCCTGGCACCGGATCTTCGACGACCCGGACGTCATGGAGTTCCACGGCGGGAGGCCCGCGGAGCTGTCCGTCTACGAGGAGCTGACTGCCCGCCAGCGCCGGCACGACGCCGAACACGGCTTCTGCCTGTGGACCATGGTGGACGAGTCGGGCCGGGTCATCGGGTTCACGGGCGCCCAGCCGTGGCCGGGCGACTGGGGTCCCAAGGGCGAGATCGAGATCGGCTGGCGGCTCGGGCGGGCGCACTGGGGCAAGGGGTACGTCACGGCGGCCGCCCGGCAGGCGCTGGAGCGGGTGCGCGGCGCGGGTGTGACGGAGGTGGTCGCGATGGTCAACGCGCGCAACGCCCGGTCCATCGCGGTCACGGAGCGGCTGGGCATGCGGCTCGCCGAGGTCTTCGCGATCCCGTCCTCCGAGCAGCGGGGGCACTGCTACCGCCTTCCCCTGTCCCAGCCCTCCCTCTGACTCCCACCAGGACGTGACGCACGGTAATCGACTGTCACAGTAAGCCACTTGACGCTTCCGGGCGGTGCGCGGCGGGACTACTCTGCCGGGTACCGCTGGGGGGTGACGTCCGTGCGCCTGGTACCCAAGGATCCCGAGAAACGTGGCGTCCGCGTGCCGCGCCTGGTCGGTCTGATGGCCGTGGACGCGCACGGGGCCGCCCGCGCGCAGGGCCTGTTCCTGACCGCGCCGGACCGGCCCGATCTCCGGACCGCCGTCGTCGACCACGTCGTACGCCAGTACCCGCCGCCCGGCGCACAGGTGCCGCGGGAGTCGCCGGTGTACGTGTGGTTCGACTTCGGGGAGGGCGAGGGCGGCGGGGGCATCCGCGAGCCGCGCGTGCCGCGTCCGCCGCTGGGCGGGCTCCGCCGGGAGCTGGCGGAGCCGGGGGAACCGCCGTCCTGCTGCGCCGCGCTCAGCTCGCCTTGAACCCGCGGTGCAGTGTCACCACGCCGCCCGTCAGGTTGCGCCACGCCACCTTGGACCAGCCGGCCCTGCCCAGCCGCTCGGCGAGCGCCGGCTGGTCGGGCCAGGCCCGGATGGACTCGGCGAGGTAGACGTACGCGTCGGGGTTGGAGGACACCGCGCGGGCGACCGGCGGCAGGGCGCGCATCAGGTACTCGGTGTACACGGTGCGGAACGGCGCCCAGGTCGGGTGCGAGAACTCGCAGATGACGACCCGGCCGCCGGGTCGCGTCACCCGGTACATCTCGCGCAGCGCGGCGTCCGTGTCCTGCACGTTGCGCAGCCCGAAGGAGATGGTGACGGCGTCGAAGACGTCGTCCTTGAACGGCAGCCGCGTCGCGTCGCCCGCGGTGAAGGGCAGCCAGGAGTGCCGTTCCTTGCCGACCTTGAGCATGCCCTGGGAGAAGTCGCAGGGGACGACGTAGGCGCCGGTGCGGGCGAAGGGCAGGGAGGAGGTCGCCGTGCCGGCCGCGAGGTCCAGGACCTTCTGCGCCGGGCGGGCGTCGACGGCGCCGGCGACCGCCTTGCGCCACGCCCGGTCCTGGCCGAGCGAGAGCACGGCGTTCGTCAGGTCGTACCGTTCCGCGACGTGGTCGAACATCGAGGCGACTTCGTGCGGCTGCTTGTTCAGGGAAGCGCGGGTCACGGGCCCATTGTTGCAGCACCTCCCCCTGTCGCCGCCGACGGGCTCACGGCAGCAGGCGCGGCCTCCGCCGCGCGGCGACGTCCTCCACCCACCCGAACAGCAGCACGAACACCGCGATCAGGACCCAGCCCACCGCCAGCAGGAACCACTGGCTGTCCAGCGGCAGATACGCCTCGAAGGCGGGCACGTCCCAGAACCGGTCGATCAGCGGCACGGCCAGGACCAGGGCCAGCTCGTGCCAGAGGTAGACCGTCACCGCGCGGGCGTTGAACACGCTCACCAGCCGGTCCAGCCACCGCAGCCGGGCCAGTCCCGAGAAGTCGGTGCCGAGCCGTGCCTTGGAGTACATCAGCAGCGTCACGAACCCGGCCGACCAGAGGGCCTGCGCGAACGGGATGTCGTCGAGGTCGTAGGTGCCGTACTCGGCCCGGTGCGCGAAGGCGTACCAGGCGCCGCAGGCGAGGGCGGCGAGCGACAGGGCGACGACGGCGACCGGCCTCAGGCGGGCCAGCACGCCGTCGCGGTGGGCGAAGCCGAGGACCCAGCAGAACGCGTAGGTCGCCAGGTCGAGCAGTCCGGTGCCGAAGCGGTTCTCCGGCGGCCGCCAGAGGAACTGGAACGCCACGATCGGCGCGAGCGACAGCAGCAGTAGCGGCACGGGCGCGAGCCGGAAGACCCGCAGCAGCAGCGGGGAGAGCAGGACGAACCACAGGTACGTCCTGAGGTACCAGAGGATCTCCCAGGCCTGCTCGCCCCACGCGCTGCCCGGCGGGTCGCCGAACGGCACGACCCAGTAGACGATCTGCCACCCCGGCATCCAGCCGCGTGCCAGCATCGCGCCCACCACGAACAGGCCCCAGCACCAGAACGGCGGCAGCAGGCGGCGCAGCCGGCTCCGGAGCACCGCCGGGGCGGGCCGCTGGAGCGAGCGGGCCATCAGCGTGCCGGCCAGGCCGAACATGACCCCCATGGAAGGGAAGACCAGCCCGGCCCAGGGCCAGCCGAAGGCGTGGTACGCGACGACCCGGACCAGGGCGAGGGCGCGCAGGGTGTCGAAGTAGCGGTCCCGGCCCCGGTCCCCTGCCGGGGCATCCCCCGCCGCACGAGCGGCGCGCACGGCGCCCTTGCTGTGGGCCCCCATCAGCCTGTCCCCGCGGGCGTCCCGACCTCGCCGGTCCGTTTCAGCTTCTGCCAGCGCAGCCGCCCGCCGGCCAGCGCGGTGACGCAGGAGTGGATGAGGACGAGGTACATCATCTGCCGGTACGCCAGCTGCTGGAGCGGCATCATCAGCAGGTACCGGTACTTCTCCCCATCGAGCCGGAAGGCGTACGCCGCGCACACCAGCTGCACGCCCAGCACCGCGAGCCACGCGAGGAGCGCCGCGCGGAAGTCGACGAAGACCATCGAGTAGACGGTGAACAGGTCGATGAGCGGCGCGAAGACCGGCGTGACCACCTGGAAGAGCACCACCAGCGGCATCCCGACCCGCCCGAAGCGGCCCGAGGGCCCCTTGTCCGTCAGGGAGCGGCGGTGCTTCCACAGCGCCTGCATCGTGCCGTACGACCAGCGGTAGCGCTGCGACCAGAGCTGGCCGAGCGACCCCGGCGCCTCCGTCCAGGCGCGGGCGTGCTCCTCGTAGACCACCCGCCAGTCCGCGCGGTGCAGGGCGATGGTGATGTCGGTGTCCTCGGCGAGGGTGTCGTCGCTCATGCCGCCGACCTGGAGGACCGCCTCGCGCCGGAACGCGCCGATCGCGCCCGGGATGGTCGGCATGCAGCGCAGCAGGTCGTACATGCGCCGGTCGAGGTTGAAGCCCATCACGTACTCGATGTGCTGCCAGGCGCCGATGAGGGTGCGCCGGTTGCCGACCTTGGCGTTGCCCGCGACCGCGCCGACGGCGGGGTCGGCGAAGGGCTGCACCAGGTGCTGTACGGTGTCGGGCTCGAAGACGGTGTCGCCGTCCATCATCACGACGATGTCGTACCGGGCGTGCCGGACGCCGTTGTTGAGGGCGGCGGGCTTGCCCGCGTTGGCCTGCCGGACGACCCGGACGCCCGGCAGCCCGAGGGACTCGGCGATCTCCGCCGTGCCGTCCGTCGACCCGTCGTCCACGACGACGACCTCGACGGGGTGCGTACTGCGCGCCAGGGATCTCAGCGTCGCCTCGATGCACTCCTTCTCGTTGTACGCCGGGACGATCACGCTCACCGGCCGGGTGACGGGCGGGCCCCAGCTGAAGCGGCGTCTGTTGCGTTGCCGGTGGTGGCGGCGGGCGAGGACCAGCATCATGGCGAACCGGCCCATCACGGCCACGCCCACGATCACCAGCCCGGCCGACAGCGCCGGGACCGTCCACTCGGCGACCGCGACGGCCGCGATCAGCGCCTTGCCCTCGTAGAGGGTGGCGCCGGTGGCCTTGTGGTGGGCGGCCTGGAGGCCGCCTCCGGGCTGCCGCGGCTGCTGTTGCTGCTGTTCGGCCATGGCACCGCTGACGGTGGTGAAGGTGTAGCCCTTCGCCTTCATCTTCTCGATGTACTTCGGCAGCGCCTCGATCGTCTGCGACCGCTCGCCCCCGGCGTCGTGGAAGAGGACGGACGCGCCCTCGCCGTCCTCCGGCGTCGCCCACTTGACGATCTTCGAGACGCCGGGCCGCTTCCAGTCGTCGCTGTCGGTGTCGATGAAGACGCTGGTGTAGCCGTCCGCGCCGAGACTCTCGTAGACGGGCCAGCTGTAGTCGTCGATGGCGTCCGTCTCGGAGGAGTACGGCGCCCGGAAGAGTGTGGTGGTGATGCCGGCCGCGCCCGCCAGGGCGAGCTGGGTCTGCTCCATCTCGCGGGTGACGCGGGCCTGGCTCTGGTAGGAGAGGTCGACGTGGGTGAAGGTGTGGACGCCCACCTCGTTGCCCTGCTCGACCATGTCCCGCACGATGCCCGGGTGGCGCGAGACCATCGAGCCGACCAGGAAGAACGTGCCGGGCACGTCGTACTTCTCCAGGATCTCCAGCACCTGCGGCGTCCAGGTGGGGTCGGGGCCGTCGTCGAAGGTCAGCACAATCGTCTTGTCCGGGACGGAGACGGTGGTGGCCCGTCCGCCGGGGAAGGACAGGATCGGCCCGCCGTCCAGTACGTCGTCGGGGACGTCGCTCGCCGAGGCGCCGGTGCGGACGCGCTGGTCGCCGCCGACCTCCGCGCGCAGATAGCCGTCGAGGAGCATCACGCAGGTCAGCGCGAGCAGGAGCAGCAGGGCGAGGAGGACGCGGGGGCGTTGCAGTGCGGCGGCCCGGCCGGCGGTCCGTTCCATGCGGGAGGGTGCGCGGCGGCGGCCCCGGGCGGGCGGGGTGGGGGGTGTGCTGGGCGTGGTCATGAGGGTGGGGGCGTCCGGTCAGTCGGTGCGGGCGGCGGTGGGAGCGGCGGGAGCGGTGCTGGGGACCGCGCCGGGCGGGGCGGTGGGCGGTGCGGTGCTCGGCGGGGCACCCGTGGGGGCGACCCCGCCCTGCGGACGCGTGCCGCCGCCGGGACCGGGGCCGCCCTCGGGTCCGCCACCGCCACCGCCGACGCCGAAGGGCAGCAGCGAGGACGGGTTGACCGAGATGCCGACGCCCATGAAGGCCAGGCCCAGGACGGCCGTGTAGCCGACGCACACGGCCCCCATCAGCAGTCCCAGCCGGCGCAGCAGCCGCGCCCGGCGTCCGGTGCTGTCGACGAACACGGGGCCCTCGGCGGATCCGTTGCCGCGTTTGCGGCGGCGACCGCGCATGGCGGCGCGGGAGGCGGTGGCAGGCTCGGAGTGCATTCCCCGGACGTTAGGGAGCCTTGCCTGTCGCCAACTGGCAGCTTCTTGAGAGATCCCGGTGAAAACCGCCCCGTCCTGTCCGTTTCCTGAGAGATGGGACCCGACGGCGCCCTTTCCTCAGCGAAGACCCAGGAACACGTGCCACCTTCACTGGTCCGACGACAACGGACGAGAAACGGGAGCGTGTGCTCATGAGGGTTCACCGGAACGCGGCAGCCGGGTGCGCCCTGTTGCTCGCCCTGGCCACCGCGGGCTGCGCCGGACGGGACGGCACCACCGACGCGGCCCCCGCCGCGCCGTCCGCGCCGTCCGCGTCCTCCACGCCGGCCACCGCCTACGCCCCCTACGTCAGCGCCACCACCGCCTCCGCCACCGACACGGCGGGCTCCCCCGCGGCGTACAACCTGGCGTTCGTCATCTCGTCCGGCGACGACTGCGTCCCCCGCTGGAACGGCGTCCAGGACGTCGACGACGCCTCCGTCGCCTCCCGCGTCGAGCAGCTGAAGGACTCCGGTGCCACCGTACGCGTCTCCTTCGGCGGCGCGTCCGGCACGGAGCTGGCGTCGGCCTGCGACAGCGCCTCGGCCCTGGCGGCGGCGTACGGCGCGGCCCTGGACGCGGCCGGTTCCACACAGGCGGACTTCGACATCGAGGGCGACGAGCTGACCGACGCCGGCTCCGTCGCCCTGCGCTCGGAGGCGATCGCCCTGCTCCAGGAGCAACGCGGCGGCCTGGAGGTCTCCTTCACCCTCCCGGTGATGCCCTCCGGCCTGGACACCGACGGCCTGGCGCTGCTGGCGTCGGCCAACGACCACGGCGTACAGGTGTCCGCGGTCAACCTCATGACCATGAACTACGGCGAGTCGTACACCGACGACATGGGCGACTACGCCCTGGCCTCGGCGAAGGCCGCGCACACCCAGCTGCGGAAGGTCTTCGGCACGTCCGACGCGGAGGCCTGGCGGGGCATGGCGCTCACCTCGATGCTCGGCGCCAACGACGTCGCCGGTGAGACGTTCACGCTCGCGGACGCGGCCGAGGTGCGCGCCTTCGCCGAGGAGAAGGGCATCGCCTGGGTGTCGATGTGGGCGGCCTTCCGCGACCGGCAGTGCGGCGCGGACGCGTCGGCCACCGACGCGCTCACCACGTGCAGCGGCGTGGAGCAGGAGACCGGCGCGTTCGGGGCGGCGTTCGGCGCGTAGGCCCGTCGGACGAGCCCCGGGGGCCGCGCGCTCAGCGCCCCCGGTACACCAGACGGCCGCCCACGACGGTGGCCACGCACGTGGACGCGCCCTCCCGCACGAGCGCGGCCCGGTCGGGTACGTCGAACACCGCGAACCGGGCGGGCTTCCCGGGGGCGAGTGCGGGAAGCAGCACCAGCGGCACCGGCGAGAAGGACGCGGGCCCGGGCAGGGCGGCCGGACGCGCCGCCACGGCGAGCCCCGCTCCGCGCACCGCGTCCAGGGCCGCGCGGCCCCGCAGCTCTCCGGCGACGGCGACCGTGCCGTGCGCCAGCATGCGTTGCACCCCTCGGCGCGCGCTGGCGCCGCGCGCGGACGCGTTCGCGCCGAGGAGTGCGAGCGCGCGCTCCCCGAAGAGCGGCTCGGTGCCCAGCCGGTCCGCTTCACGCGGGTCGGGGTGGTACGCCTGCTCCAGCAGTTCCGGGCCGTACGGGTTGAGCAGTCCGGGTGTCAGGATGCCGGGCCACCGGCGCACCCGCGCCCGCGGGTGGTCGGCGGCCAGTGCCTCATACGGGCCGACGGCGGCGAGAAGCGCGCCGTCGACCACGACGGCCGTCTCGGGCGAGGCTTCGCAGGCGTGGATCGTCAGCACGGCGGTGTCAGTCGGCGGCGTCAGTTGGAGGCGAGCAGCTTCAGCTCGGGGTGGGCCGTGCCCCCCGCGATCGCCGTGGAGGAGATGTGGGAGACGACGCGCTCGTCGACGGGGTCGTTCGCCGGGTCGTCGTGCACGACGAGGTGCTCGTACGTCGTGGCCCGCTGCGCCGGGACGCGCCCCGCCTTGCGGATCAGGTCGATGATCTCCATCCGGTTGGACCGGTGCCTGGCGCCCGCGGAGGAGACGACGTTCTCCTCCAGCATGATCGAGCCGAGGTCGTCCGCGCCGTAGTGCAGGGAGAGCTGGCCGACCTCCTTGCCGGTGGTCAGCCAGGAGCCCTGGATGTGGGCGACGTTGTCGAGGAAGACACGGGCGATGGCGATCATCCGCAGGTACTCGAAGAGCGTGGCCTGGGTGCGGCCCTTCAGGTGGTTGTTCTCGGGCTGGTAGGTGTACGGGATGAAGGCGCGGAAGCCGCCGGTGCGGTCCTGCACGTCCCGGATCATGCGCAGGTGCTCGATGCGCTCGGCGTTGGTCTCGCCGGTGCCCATCAGCATGGTGGACGTGGACTCGACGCCCAGCCCGTGCGCGATCTCCATGATCTCCAGCCAGCGCTCGCCGGACTCCTTCAGCGGCGCGATGGCCTTGCGCGGCCGCTCGGGCAGCAGCTCCGCACCGGCACCGGCGAAGGAGTCGAGCCCGGCCGCGTGGATCCGGGTGATGGCCTCCTCGACCGACACCTTCGAGATCCGCGCCATGTGCTCGACCTCGCTCGCCCCCAGGCTGTGGATGACGAGCTGCGGGAACTCCTTCTTGATGGCGGCGAAGTGCTTCTCGTAGTACTCGACGCCGTAGTCCGGGTGGTGGCCGCCCTGGAACATGATCTGCGTGCCGCCCAGCTCGACCGTCTCCGCGCAGCGGCGCAGGATGTCGTCGAGGTCGCGGGTCCAGCCCTTCTTGGTGTCCTTGGGGGCCGCGTAGAAGGCGCAGAACTTGCACGCCGTGACGCACACGTTCGTGTAGTTGATGTTGCGCTCGATGATGTACGTGGCGATGTGCTCCGTACCGGCGTACCGGCGCCTGCGTACGGCGTCGGCGGCGGCGCCCAGCGCGTGCAGCGGAGCGTCGCGGTAGAGGACGAGCGCCTCTTCCGGAGTGATCCGCCCACCGGCGGCGGCGCGGTCGAGGATGGGCTGAAGGTCGGCCTTCTCGGTCACCGGCGTCCCTTTCGCAAGGTTCGTAAGGGTTGATCAGTAGGTGTGCGCGAAGCGCTCAGTGCATGGGTGGTGGTGGGCGACGGGTGGGCGGACCCGCCCAGCGTACGCCAGGCCCTTCGCCCGCTCGTGGTCAGGCCGCGTACGCCCCGGCCAGCACGCCGAGGAGGGCGCCCGCGATGAGGAAGGGACCGAAGGGGATGGCCGTCTTGCGGTTCGCGCGCCGGGCGGCGAGGAGGGCGCCGCCGTACAACGCCCCGAGCAGGAAGCCGGCGAAGGTGCCCAGCATCAGCGTGGGCCAGCCGTACCAGCCGAGGACGGCCCCGGCCGTGAGGGCGAGCTTGACGTCGCCGAAGCCCATGCCGGCCGGGTTGATGAGGAACAGCACGAGGTAACCGGCGCCGAGGGCGAGGGCGCCCAGCAGGGCGGTGGTCCACTCCCCCGCGTGCTCGGGCACCAGCGCGGTGAGGCCGAGCAGGACGAGCGCGGCGCCGGCGAGCGGCAGGGTGAGCGGGTCGGGCAGCCGCCGTACCTTCAGGTCGACGACGGCCAGCAGCACGCCGACCGGGGCGAGCAGCAGCCAGACGGCGACCTCGGGCCGGGTGCCGGTGGCGGCGGCGAGGGCGGCGCAGACGAGGGCGGTGACGACGGCGAGGGACGCGGCGCGGGCGCCGTGGGACGCCTGATCGACCGGGCACTGCCCGCACCGGGCCCGGCCGAGCCAGCCCCGGACGGGGTGCCCGTCCGGGCACCGCTCGCGCCACGCCTCCCCGGCCGGTGCGGAGAACCGGTAGGCCGCGCGGGGCAGCAGCGCGCCCGTCGCCGCGCCCCACAGCACGGCGACGAGGACGACCAGGAGGTCGGAGTCGGTGCTCATCCGGCGGCGGAGACGCCCTCGCGCCAGGTCGGCAGCAACTCGTCGAGCAGCGCCTCGGTGCGGGGCGGCAGTCCGCGTGCGCCGCTGCGGTCGACGAGGTCGGCGGCGAGGGCGCGCAGCCGGTCGGGGTCGCCGGTGGTGTGCGTGGCACGCAGCAGCTCGTGCCACAGGCGCTCGTCGGCGGGGGCCGTGCGCAGCGCCGCGTTCAGCGCCTCGATGGCCTTCTCCGCGCGGTTCTTCTCCAGGTGGAACTCGGAGAGCGCCAGCCCGGTGTCGGCGACGAGCAGGGGGAGCTGGGCGTCGACGATCTCGTGGGTGAGCCACCGGTAGCGGCCCTCGGGCCGGTCGGCGAGCAGCGGCCCGCGCACCAGCACCAGCGCGTCGGTGAGCAGCCGCCCGCGCACCTGGCGGCTGCCGACGCCCCGGCCCTGCGTGGCCTCGTAGTAGAGGGAGCGCAGGACGTCGAGGTCGGAGACGACGGACTTGGCGAGGGTGAGCCGTCCGGTGGCGTCGGTGGCGAGCCGCGGGGTGCCGTCGGGGTCGGTGCCCAGCCAGGCCCGCAGCCGCTCCAGCAGCGCGTCGCGTACGTCCGCGGTCACGCCGCGCGGCCACAGCGCGGAGGACAGCACGCGCGGGTGGACACCCTCGCGGTGCAGCAGGAGCAGCGCCAGCGCCTCGTGCAGCAGGGCGCTGCGCTCGCCGTCGGGCGCGTCCAGGCCGATGATCTCGTACGACCCGACGAGGCGGGCGTACACGGCGGGCCGGCCCTGCTCGCTGATGTCGACCAGGAACGGCGGGGCGTTGGCCGGCCGGCCGGGCCCGCCCTCGGGGTCGGAGCCGGGGTCGGCGTCGGTGAACAGCTCGACGACGGCACGCCGCTGCGCGGCCGGCAGCATCTGGGCCTCCAGTTCGAGCCCGAGCAGCGGTGCGAGCAGCCGGCCCTCGCCGGTGATCTCCATCTCCCAGGCGGCGCCGGGCAGGTCGGTGCCCTGGGTGCCGACGAGGTAGCCGATGCCGAGCCGACCGGCGTCGGCGGCGAGTTCGGCCAGCCGCAGCGCGTCGTCGTCGGAGGGCTGGGCGGCGAGCAGGACGAGGTGCGGGGCCCAGCGGGTGTGCTGGGCGGGACCGGTGCGGCCGGTGAGCACGGAGTCGTGTCCGGCGGCGCCGAGCGCGCCGCGCCGCTGCCGGGTCTCGGCCGACATGGTCTCGAAGAGGTCCTCGAACCCGTCGAGATGCCGGATCCGGTTGGGCGCGAGGGGCGTGAGGTCGTCCCCGAACCCGACCAGGGTGATGGTCATGCGGTCCGACCAGCCGTTGGTGGCCAGTTCGGCGGCGACCGACGCGAACACGGCGGCCCGGTCGGCCTCTGCGCCCCCGAGCGAGACGATGCCGGGCACGGCCTCCAGGTTGAGCAGCAGCCGGGAGTCGTCCATGGTGCCGAGGCTGACGAGACCGGGGTAGGGCGCGGCCGTCTCGGCGTCCTCGTACCGCTCGGCGTCGGCGCGGGCCAGCATCCAGAAGGTCTGGTCCTGCCCCTGCTGCCAGGGCGTGGGCGGCTTCCCGGCGGGCTGGGCGAGCTGGAGGTGCAGGTCGCCGTTGCCGCTCATCCAGGCCGCGTAGACGACGGGCAGCGGGCGGGACTCGTCGGCGAGTGAGGCGGCCAGCCCGCGCAGCGACCGGTCGAGCAGGCGTACGCCCTCGGGGTCGGCGCCGACGAGCAGCGCGTCCTGCACGTCCTGGGCGTCACCCGTCGGCGTGGGCGGCTCCATGCCGCGCCGCCCGCCGACCGCGCCGAGCGCCGACTGCCACATCGCCTGCCGGCGGCGCCGCCCGAGGGCGCCGAGGAGACCGGCGGCGAGCAGCGGAGCGGCGAGGAGGGCCTCGGGCAGCCCGAAGGAGTGGCCGTCCTGTCCGGCGGCGGGAGTGGCGTGTTCCTGCCCGGTGCTGGGAACCGGGGTGGCGGGCGTGACCGGGTTCGCGGGCGTGGGCGCGGGCCGCTGCTCGGGCAGGGAGACCTGGGCGTCGCCGCCCTGCGCTCCCCCTCCGCCCTGGGCGTGGTCGCCGGTCCGGGCGTAGTCGCTGATTTGCTGCTGCACCTGCTCGGAGACGTTCGGCGCCTCGTCGGGCATCTCGACCAGCTCGCCGCCGCGGGCGTCGCCGGGCATCTCCATGATCCAGCCGGGCCGGATGAGGCTGGCCTCGGACAGCCGGGACCCGTCCGGCTGCACCCGGTCCTTGTTGAGCTCGAAGATCTCCTTGTACCGCCGCCCGTCGCCGAGGTGCCGTTCGGCCACCTCCCAGAGGGAGTCGTGGTGACGCCCCTCGGGGGGCTGGATCCGGTAGTACTTCGTGTCGCCGTGCGCGGCGGCGGAACCGCCGTCGGCCCGCGCGGCGGCCTGTCCCGCCTGTCCCGCCTGCTCGGCGAGGGCGCCCGCGGTGGCAGCGGCCTGCTCCTGCTGCTGGGCGAAGAGTCCCGGCGTCTGCTGGGCGGCGGCGACGGAGGGCTTCTGGTTCCCCTCCAGGCTCTGCCCCAACTGCGACAGCCCCGGCGTGAGGCTCGCCGCGGTGGCACCGACGAGGAGCAGGGCGGCGACGAGCTGCCTGGCCAGCAGCTGGCTGGGCCCGGACCCGGGCACCCGGCCCGGCACCCCGACGCCGGACAGCGCGGCCTTGACCTCGACGAGCACACAGGCGGTGAACTGCGCCCAGGCGAACCAGACGATGACGGTGAGGATGTGCAGGAAGGTCTGCACGGTGATCTCACGCTGCAGCCAGTCGAGGCTCGGCGCACCGTCGGGCAACGGCCACCCGATCTGGGTGGCCAGCGCGAGGGGCACCCCGACGACCAGCACGAGCAGCACCAGGAAGGCAAGGAACGCCTTGACGAAGTCCCCGAACGACCGCCGCCGCACCCGCACGGGCTGGGGCGTGCGGTTCCTCGGAGCAGAGGGTGCCGGGGGAGCCGTCGAGCTTGAGGAGCTTGATGTGCGGCGTCGCGGCATGGGCGGAGTCCTGGGTCGTGGTCGTGGGCGGCGAAGGCCGCGGGGGCGTCCGGTATGAGGGGTGTGCTGAGCCTACCGAGATCTTATGGACTCCCACCGACAGCGGCGAAGGGGCCAGCGAGGCCCACCTCACAACTTCCGCCCGCTCCATGTGGTTTGTCCGCTTCTGCGAGCACCCCCTTCACACTCCGCACACAACCCCCGAAAACCGCCCAGAGGCCGTGCACGCTCCCCTGATAGCTTCGTTCCCTGTCGCACACGTCGTATCCCGGGGGGAACACCAGTGGCCCGCAGCGCCCTCACCATGACCGCCGCCACCTTCGCCGCGACGGCGGCCCTGCTCCTGACCGCCTGCGGCGGAGACGAGTCCTCGCCGGACGACATCAAGGGGGCGGAGACGGGGGCGAGCAGCTCTTCCCCGTCGTCTTCGGCATCGGGCGCGGCCGACGTGAAGCGTCCGGACGTGAGCCTGCCCGAGGATCTGAAGCTGGTCTTCGACTTCGAGAGGCCGTCGGACGCGGAGCAGGCGGCTGCGCTGGAGGACGCCGCCAACTACATCCGAGCCCTGGACCATGGCATCGCGCAGCAGGATCCGAACGATCCGGCGTATCAGTTCTACTCGACCGGCGGCGCCGAGAAGTACGCCAAGTCCCAGATCGAGGCGTGGGTGAAGGACGGCTGGACGGTCACCGGAAACGACCGGTACTTCAACGCCGACATCGATCCCGTGGGTGAGGGCAAGTCGGTGCTCGTCAGCTTCTGCCGCAACCAGGCGAAGTTCTACAGCAAGAAGGTAGAGACCGGGAAGGTCAACTACACCGACGAGAACCTGGACAGCTACCAGAAGTTCAGCCTGCTGATGAGTCCGTCCGAGGCGTCGGCGGCGGTGTGGCAGGCGCGGCAGATCGAGGTACAGGGGCGAGTGAAGGAGTGCAAGGGATGACCGTGCGCCGTCACACCCTTTACTGGTCCTCCGCAGCTCTCTCGATTGCCATGATCGGTGGCCTGGCCCCGGCGGCCCACGCCAACGGAACCCCCGGCAACACCACGACCCCTCCAGCCGACGAGAGCCCTCAGGGTGACGCGAACGGCCGCACCCTGCTGTCGTCGGTCTCCCAGTCCAGGATTCAGCTCACCTACCCCGACGGCCGGACCGGCAGCGGCTCCATGGAGGATCTGACCTCCGTCGACCCCAACTGGGAGCCGCCCGTCTGCTGGTACGAGCCGGTGTTCACTCCGGAGCAGCTGAAGTCGGCGGTCGCGGATCTGAAGAAGAACGGCGGCCTGGGCGCCGTGAACGCCCATGAGTTCTGGACCTCGGGCATCTTCGTGGATCACTACGAGGAGGGTGAGGAACAGGACAACTTCGACATCAACGCGTCGAAGAACACCATGGCCAAGGGCTACAAGGACTACAACGTTGGCAAGGACGGGATGTTCTGGCGCAGCGTGGTCCGCAAGGGACACGAGCAGGACACCGAGGCCTGGGACTGCGGCCGCGTCATGTTCTGGCAGGACGCCGGCACGATCCCGGACGACGAACACGCCCCCACCCCCGAGACGCTCGCCGCCTACGCGTACGACCAGATCGACGTACCGAAGACCGAGGTCGAGCTGAAGCCGCAGACCAAGTCCACCGTGAACCTCCCCACCTGGGTCTGGCTGGACAAGGGCACATTCAAGGAGGTCAAGGTCCGGGCCGAGCTGCCCAACACGGGGCTGTGGGCGGAGACGACCGCGAAGCCCGTCGCCCTCCACCTGGAGCCCGGCACGGCCGACGCCGAGACCTTCCCCGCCTCCGGCGACTGCGAGATCAACGCCGACGGCTCCATCGGTACGCCGTACGCGAAGGGCAAGGCCGACCAGACCCCGCCCTGCGGCATCCGCTACCTCCGGGCATCGAACGGCGAGCCGTACCAACTGAGCGCCTCGATCACCTGGGAGATCTCCTGGGAGGGCACCGGCGGCGCCCAGGGCGACCTGCCGGACGGCACCTTCGAGACGACTCAGGACATGGAAGTCCAGGAGATCCAGTCCATCAACCGCTGAACAGATCCTCGGCCCGCTTCGCGGTCACGGGATTATCCAAGAGGTAGCGGATCTGCCTGGGCATCAGTCACCTCCTTCGGCGAAGAGGTCTTCCGCGCGCGTGACGTGGACAGCCCGCTGTGACCAGACCTTGAGCTGCTCCAGATCGGTGCAGGCAAGCACCCGCTCCCGCACCGCGCCAGTCACCGGAATGCCGCGCCACTCCAGAATCTGCAAGGTGATCTCGGAACGGTCCTCGGCCCGCCCCTCCACACGGCCTTCCTCACGGACCTTCTCGGCCACCGGGTTGTTGAAGAAGTAGCGGATCTCCGACATCAGGTCCCTCCAGAGGTCCTTGGCCAGGGGATCACCCAGGCACGATTCGATGAGCTGCCCGAACACCGCCGCGCTCTCGCCGTCAACGGTCCGCAGAGCGAGGGCCAGTGGCTCCAGTATGGCGGCGGCCTTCGCACCCCGCCCGTGTGTCATGGCCGACAGAACGGCAAGCGGCACGTCCCTCTCGGCCTCCCGCTCACTCGCGATCACCGGCACGTTGTCCGGGCCGATCACCAGCGGTCGCACCGTCAGCGAATCCCAGCCGGGCAGCCCTCGCCGGATGGGTTGCGCCGCCCAGCGTGCGGTCGCGCTGTTCTGCGTGATCACGACGAGCACCGGCTCACAGTGGTACTTCTCGTACAAGTACGCGAGGTAATACGGCCAGCTGCCGCGCTTCTTCTCGTCCTTCTTCCCCTGGGACTCGACGACGAGCAGGTACGCCCCGTCGTCCGTCTCCACCCGCATCAGCGTGTCCACCCGCCGCTCGACGGGCTCGATTTCCGTGACATCGGCGTTCAGGACCGCGAAGTCACGCGGCTCCGGGAACGGAACGTGCAGCACCCTCTGAAACGCCCGTGTCAGCAGCGCCGGGTCCTTCTGGAAGACCCAGTGCAGTGCCTCGTGCGACGAGCTGACCATCAGCTCTCCCTCCTGTACGACGTGATCAACGAGCTACGCGGAGGCAAGGTCACACCACACGTACTTGCCCCGGTTCCCGCCGCGGGCCAGCGGCTGCCACCCCCACAGGTCCGCACACGCCCGCACGAGCGCGAGACCCCGCCCCGCCTCCGCGTCCGTGAGCGCGTCCAGCTTCCCGGGCGGCTCCGGCGGCCCCGGGTCGGCGTCCCACGCTCCGACCCGCAGCACACCCGCCGCCCATCGCACTCGCAGAGCGGCGGGACCCTTGGTGTGCCGTACGGCGTTGGAGACCAGCTCGGTCGCGAGCAGTTCGGCGGTGTCCACGAGGCGGATGAGGCCGTGCATGGTGAGGATCAGGCGCAGGGTGCGGCGACAGACGGTGACGGCGCGGAGGTCGTTCGGGATGTAGAGGGTGTACTCCCAGGGGGCCGCCGGGTCGACGGGCTCGATTTCGGGCATGGGGAACTCCGTTCGGTGAGAGGGGGAGGCAGGTGGCATCGCCGCAACCGTCATGGTCAGTACGGCGCGGTGCACTTCCGGCACATCAACAGCAATCCGTGTGCGTCGCATAACCGACCGTAGAGCAAAAATTTTTGCCCACGCAAGCCGTTGCTCTAATCTGACCCCGTAAGCGGTACAGCGACAGGCGAGTTGAGGCCCGGAGGAAGCACGTGGCGCCAAGGAGTCGGCCAACGGCGCGGCAGGTACGTCTGGGTACGGAACTGCGCAGGTTGCGCGAGGCCGCCGGGCTGAAAGCGCGCGAGGTGGCGGGGCTGATCAGCTCGACTTCGGCCCAGATGAGTCAGGTTGAGGCAGGCTTCGCCGGAGCGAGCGAGGAGCGTGTGCGACGGCTGGCCGCTCACTACGCCTGCGCCGACGAAACCCTGGTCGACGCCTTGGTGGCGATGGCGACCGATCGCACTCAGGGCTGGTGGGAGGAGTTCCGCGGAACCCTGCCTCCGGTGTTCCTGGACGTCGCCGAGTTGGAACACCACGCGACGTTCCTGCACGAGGTCGTGATCACTCATGTCCCGGGACTGCTGCAGACGCCCGACTACGCACGCGCGGTTTTCGGTTACATGGTGCCGGAGTTGCCGGACAGCGAGCTGAGACCACGCGTGGAGCATCGCATGAGACGCCGTGCGGTGATCGAGCGCGACGCTCCGGCGGCCTACGAGACCGTGGTCCACGAAGCCGCGCTCCGCATCCGTGTGGGCGACCGCGGAGTGTCGCGAGCGCAGTTGCGCAGGCTCCTGGACGAGTCGGAGAGGGAACACGTCACGGTACGGGTCATCCCGTTCGACACCGATCACTTCGCCGGGGCCAGCGCCGCCATGATGCATGTGGGCGGGCCCCTCCCTCAGCTGGACACCGTGCTTCGCGACTCCCCCAACGGCACGGCGTTCCTGGACGCCCAGTCGCAACTGGAGCGCTTTCGAACGCTGTTTCGTAAGGTGGAGCAGGCGTCACTCGATCCCAACCGGACGCGTGATTTCATCCACCCCCTGGCGAAGGAATTGTGAGGTACGGGACCGTGACCGTACGCCCCCGCTGGCGGAAGTCCTCCTACTCCGAGGGAGGCGACGGCAACACCTGCGTGGAGATCGCGGACCTGCACGCCCGCATAGCCATACGCGACTCGAAGGCACCCTCCCAGGGCACACTCACCATCCCGGTCGGCTCTTTCGACGCCCTCATACGGAGCCTCAAGAGGACCACTGCCTGACCGGGCGCACGCTCGGGTGCGATAAGTTCGTACGCGCGTTCCATGCGAGGGCATCGCACGCGCACGGGGGAGAACACGGTGTCGCACAGGCCTGCGGACTGGCACGTACTCGACCTGGACAAGGATCCGACGCCCGGCGATCCGGACCGCGTTCGCAAACTCGCCGGCACCCTGCACGACTTCGCCGACGACGTGTCCGACGTCCTCCGCGACCTCAAGGGCATCGCCAAAGAAGAGGAGATCCTCTCCTGGGCGGGCAAGACGGCGGAGGTGTTCGCCGAGGAGTTCGAGGACGCCCCGAAGAAGCTCCGTAAGCTGAAGAAGTCGTACAACCTGGCGGGCGACGCGCTGGCCACCTTCTGGCCCGATCTCCAGGACGCCCAGGAGAAAGGCCGACAAGGCGCTGCGCGACGGACGCAAGGCCCGTGAGGAACTCAGCACCGCGCAGACGGCGCTGACCGGTGCCGAGGACTGGGTGCGCAGGGCGACCGAGAAGAGCGACTCGTACGACCCGGCCAAGAACGGCGGCGAGGACGTCCCCAAGCCCGACGAGGCCGATGTGCGCCGCGCCACGCGTGACGCCCAGCACGCGAAGGCCCGCCAGGCGGCGGCGGAGCGGAATGTCGAAAGTGCTCAGAGCGCCCTGGACGCGGCCAAGAGACTCGCCGGTCAGGCGAAGGGGCTGCGTGAGGAGGCCGCTCGCCGGACGGTGACCAAGCTCCGGGAAGTCTCCGACGCCGGTATCCCGAACCGGCACTGGTGGGAGGAGATCGGCGACTGGGTCTCCGACCACTGGGACGAGATCGTCACCATATGCAAGTGGGTCGTGACGATCGTCGGCATCATCGTGATGATCGTGGGCGGCCCGCTGGGCTGGTTGGTTTTCGCGGCGGCACTTGTCGTGATGGCGGACACGATAAGAAAGGTCATCAAGGGTGAGGCGGGCTGGGGCGATCTCCTATGGGCCGCCTTGGACTGCATACCCGCCACCAAGGGCTTCACCAGCCTCGCCAAGCTCGGCAAGCTGTGGAAGGCGGGCGGGCTGAAGGCGCTCGGCGCCGGGTTCATGGGCGGCATCGGCGGCGGCCTCAAGAACGTGGCGCAGGCACTTCGCGGAATTCGTGGGGCCACAGGGATCAGACAGGTCGAACGTCTGCTGCAAACAGGGGGATCGCTACGTCGCGTACGTGGCGACGTGGACTTCGTCACCGACTGGGCAGAGGAAGCGTATGACGTCATCCGTTCGACCGACGACATCGACAACGTCGCCAGAACTGCCACAGAACATGGATTCTCCCGGTTCGAGATCGAACAGATCAAGAACCACCTCTTCCACGAGGAGCATCTCCTCGACAGTTACGGCGATGCCTACATGGCACGCTTCGATGCGAATCCGCGCATCGCCGAAGCGTGGCAGAGGCTCGACAATGGAAATCCACACCCGGCAGACATCGACCTGCTACGGCACGAACTGCACGAGTCCAACTACATGAAAGACACCGGAAATCCAAGCTACAGCACGGCCCACAGCGCCACGATCGATGCTGGCTACACTTGGGACCAAGCTGCCGCAGCCCGTGATGGCCACGGGCGGCCGGTCAGCGTGGAGGAATAGCGATGGCCCACTCTTTCCAACTGAAGCTGACGTCCGACGGAACGTCCCCTCATCTCTACCGTGCACTTGTCGACGGCACACTGGAGGCTTTCATCATCCTGAACGAAGAGTCGGCGACTGTGTCTCTTGCAGACCATGAAGGACATCCGGCAGGCGGGTTGCGGATGTCTTTTCCAGGTGGACAACTCGAAGTGACAGAAAAGAACTCAACCGATTCCCCTCCACTCGATTTGGAAGATTTCAAGTTGTTGGCAGCCCACCTCGGAACCCAGTGGAGGAAGCAAGGCAAGGCGCCCACCGAGATTCGCAAGTTCTTCGCCTGATCCATTTCCGTTCCCAGTAAATGAGCAGCCATGACTTCAGTGGACGTTTCACCGGCCGCATTCTCCCTCTCGGTCCCGGAGTCGTGGTGGGAGTTCGAAATCCGGCCCGAAGGCCGGGAGGCGACGATTCGAGCCTTGGTCGATGAACGTCTCGACGAGACGCCCGAGTTGGCCCCCTACCGCGCCGACCTGACCGCCATGCTGCGGAAAATGGCCAAGGACGCCCACGACTCCGGTGCCCTCTACCTGGGCTGTATGGCCGAGAACTTCGACGGTGTGCCTCTCGCCGCGACCGTCACCGTCTCCGTTCTCGGCGCCAAAAACAAGGAGGGGGTCGCCCTGTCCACCGATCCCCGGGCCATCGCCGACAGCCTGCGGACGATCACCGCGCGACGGGAAGGGGACGCCTGGCGCAAGGTGACGACCGTCGACATTCCCGAAGTGGGCCCGGCCGCGCGGACGTACGGCGTGGAGGACGTGCCCGTCGCGCAGGGCGACAGTCGTACGCTTCGTATGGTGCTGACGCAGACGTACATCCCCGTCCCGGGAACCACCGACCAGGTCGTCCTCGTCTCCGGAGCCAGCCCGGTGCTGGATCTCGCCGAGGCGTTCCACGACATCTTCGACGCTGTGACCGGCACGTTCCGTTTCGTCTGACCCGCAGAGAGGACTTCGGGCCATGGGCAAGAGCGACCTCGCGATCCCGTTGACCGAGTTGGAGGACTACGGTCGCCAGCTGCGATCGCTCAAGACGAGGCTGAACCACACCAAGAAGCTCTTCGAGTCCTACAAGGACGACATCGGCGACGGCAGCGTCAACGACGCGCTCGACGACTTCGAGTCCAACTGGGAGGACGGCCGCGAGGACATCACCCAGCAGCTCGACGCACTCGCCAGCATGTCGGACGCCGTGGTCCGCGAGTTCAAGAAGCTCGACGACGACCTCACCAAGAAGGTCAACGACGCCGTGAAGACGGAGGACAAGCGGGGCGGGAAGGGCGGCAAGGGCGGCGACAAGTAAGCAGATGGTCAGGGTCCCCGTGCCTCACCTCGTCGGTGAGCCGCAGTTGGAAGCCGACTTCTCTCCCGGCACGCTCCCCAACGAGCTGGCCGGGCCCTTGGCCAGGTTTTTGGAAGAAGCCGAACCCTTACTGATCTCACCGGGCACGCTGCCGGATCCGTTCTCCGACTCGGCGGACATGCGCGTACGCGTGGGGATCATGACCGACGGACGCTGGGTCTGGACCCTCGCCTGGTCGGACCACGTCCGGCAGCACCGCGTGGCGCCGCCACCGGCGTTCGTCCGGCACGCCGCCTCGCTCCATTT
This sequence comes from Streptomyces sp. NPDC034099, assembly GCF_055575415.1. NCBI lineage: Bacteria > Bacillati > Actinomycetota > Actinomycetes > Kitasatosporales > Streptomycetaceae > Streptomyces > Streptomyces sp. NPDC034099. The sequence continues at coordinate 881,420 of NZ_JBVISR010000001.1, forward strand.
CTCGGCCCCGGAGGTCAGCGTTGAACGAGCACTGGACATCGCGCGGGCCGAAGGGCTCCCGGTGCCCGACTGAGGGCGCCCCGACGGCACGTACGGTCAGAACCGTCGGGTTCTTCGACGAGCTCTCGCCCGGCTGGGGGCTCCTCACCGACGGCACGATCAAGGACGCCGTCAGGTCGTCGGCGGACACCGACGAGCACCGACTCGTCGCCTACCTCCGGCGAGGCTCCGGGATCTGGTCGGAGATGGGCGCGCAGGCCGACGTGCTGGATCCCGAAGGGCCGACCCTGGTGAGCGCCGGCTCGCTCCTCACGGACGGTGCCTGGCTCTGGCGGGACGATCTCGCGTACTACGTGGACAAGTATCACCTGGTCCTGCCTGGAGACTTCGTCGCGCGTGCCAGAGGGCTGGACTACCGACCCCCGGAGGTCCCGGAGAGCAGGCTCGTCGAGATTCTGACGCTGGATCTCGGGATCCCCATGGGGTGAGCGACGCCGCCACGCCCGCTCATCCCACCTCGTTCTCCGCCACCGCTCGTGCCGGCAGGCGGCGCCCGCCGGACTTCCGTGTCACAGGTGCAGCGTCCCCGCGATGGTGTCCACGATGCTCTCCAGTGGCTCGTCCAGGACCGGTTCCGTCCAGGAGACCAGGAGGGTGATGGCCGCGTCCGTCGTCGCGGGGCGGACGGCGTAGAAGAGGGTGTGGACGACCGGGCGGGGACCGAGGAGCCGTTTCCTCTCCTCGATGAGGTTCTGGCGGATGCGGACCGCGTCGCCCAGGGGAAGGCCTACCTCGCGGACGTCGGGTTCGCCGAAGTCCCTCGCCGTCATGTGCTCGGTGAGGAGCGGGAGGGTGATCTCCGGGAACGTGGCGTCCGGGTGGATGGCGTCGAGTTCGAGGACGGCCGCCACCGTCTGGTGACCGCTGAGGTACCAGCCGAAGGCGCCCAGGGGTTCGCGGGTACGGCTGTCGGCCGCGGCGCGTTTGAGGTCGCGGGCCAGGAGACGGGCGTTGCCCTTCTCGCCATCGCGTGCGTACCGTTCGACCAGCTCCCCGGCCTGGTGCCTGGCCCAGTAGTCGAGGTCGATCGTCCCGGCGACGGGGAACGGGACCCAGTCCTCCGAGCACTCCAGCCCAAGGTTCGACAGGTCGTCGGCGGTCATGTCCGGGGTCACTCCGTCCAGGTCAGCGAGCCGGCGATCGCGTCGAAGAGGCCGGCCATCGCGTCGGCGATCGGCTCCAGGGGCGTGGAGAAGGTGAGCAGCAGGTACGCCGTCGTGCCGGGGACGGGGAAGTGGTACTCCACCGAGACGGAGGCATGGGCTGCATGGGGGGCGTCCGGGCCGTTCTCGCCCGGCTGCCGGGTGAGTCTGCGGACCCGTACGGCCGTGCCCGCGGTCAGTTCCTCGACGGCGATCTCGGGCACCGGCGTGCCTGCGTTCCCGCTCCCGTCCGCCGTCGCCTCCGCGTCCTCGGCGAGGGTGCGGGCCAGGTCCTCCGGCGGGAGCGGTTCCGCGTGGCGCAGGGGCGCCAGGGTGACGAGGAGCGAGGCGGGGACGGTGAAGGGGCCGACCGCCTGGAGGCTCAGGAACAACTCGATCCCACCGCCGCGGTACGCCTTGGCGGCCCGGCGCCGCAGGTCGTCGCGCAGCTCCTCCTTGAGGTGCGGGGCGTTGTCGATGCCGCGGAACTGGCGCTCCACCAGTGCGTCGACGGAGCGGTCCCGCTGGTCGGGGTCGAGCAGGATCCGGAACCAGCCCTCGGGCAGCAGCAGACGGTAGTCGGTAGGGGGCGTGGGGCTTTCGGTGCGCGTCATGGGGCAACTTTCCTCGGTGTCGTCCGTTCCGGGACCGGCCGGTCGAGGCGGAGGCGGCTGCGCAGTTGGTGAACCCCGGAAGGGGCGCCCTGGAGGGCGAGGCCGACCGCTCCCAGGAGTACGGCGGTGAGTGCGGCGTCCGGGTGCTCGTCGGTGATCCGCAGGCCCTGGATGACGGAGAAGAGGGAGCCGATGGCCATGACCGCGGTGGAGGACACCCCGGCGATGGTCCCGGGGAAGCGCGACCTGCGGCGGGCCTCCGTGCCTGATCCGGGGAGCATGCGCAGGCCCAGCACCGGCCCCTTCGGCCAGATCACCTTCCCGGTCAGACGGCGTTCGGACACCGCCAGCCCCGCGGCCCTCCGCAGCCGGGCCCAGCCGTCGGCGCCCGTCTCACCCCCGAACCAGAGGTCCCAGGGCAGGACGGCCCGCACCTGCTCCGCCGGTCCCCGGAGTTCCACGCCGAGTTCGGAGCCCGCGCGGTCGCGGACCCGGACCAGTGACGTCACCGCGTGCGCGCCGGTCAGCGGGAACCAGTACTCCTGCCCGCCCAGATCCCGCAGGACCAGGTCGCGGTCCTGCACCCGCAGCTCGGTGTCCCGGCAGAACCGCACCGTGGCGCCGAGGCCCGGCGCGGGAGAGGGGCCGACACGCTCGCGCACGGCGGGGGCGTACCGGCGCAGGCGTACCCGGGTCCAGGCGCGCAGCGACAGCCTCGCCACCGGTGCGACGGCCGCGGTGGCCGCCAGAAGGAGGATGAGCCAGGGCACCGTGGTCCCGGAGAACAGTACGGCCGTGAACGCCGCGAACCACGCGGCCCCGGCGACGGCTCGGACACCCCAGTACCAGTACGGGAAGACGTTGCCCGGCCCCAGCACGGCTCCTCCGCCGCCCGAGGCCACCATCGGGTCCTCTCTGTCCCGCACCACGTGCAGGGGGATTCCCGCCACCTTGAGAAGGTGGGACACCCCCGTGCGGCTGAGGAGTTGTTCGCCCCGGACGGAGCGTTTGGGAAGGACGGGCGACTCCGGCAGCCAGTCCTCGAGGTCGAAACGGCCGATGAGCGCCCCGTCGCGGTCCTGGAGCTGGAGTTCGCCCCAGGACCCGGGCAGGGTCGGGCCCACGCGTTCCCGGTCCTCGCCGGGGGCGTCTACGAACACGGCCCGCGTGATGCCGTTGCCGCCCACCGGGTGGCGGGCGGTGCGGCGGCGGGTATGCAGGATCAGGGCGCCGTCTTCGCAGGAGAGCCGTGCGGAGTGGCAGCGTTCGAGGCCGGGGCCGCGCGAGGCGGCCGGCCTGAGGGCGGGCTCGGAGGGCGGGGTCATCCCGTCGTCCGGTCGTAAAGGGACGTGACCGCCCCGTAGGCCCCCTCGGCACCGGCGGCCACACCGGTGGCCGTGGCCCCCGCCCAGGCATTGGTCTGGCCGGAGAAGTTGCCCAGCGCATTGCTGACCGCGGGCATCTGTGCGGCGGCCGGAGCGATGCCGTCGAGGTCTGCGGCGGCCCTCGCCAGGTCCGGGTCGAGGGTGCCCGCCGAACGGGGCGGCGCCATCCCGCCGAGGCCCTCTCGCCAGCCCTGCTTGGAGAACGCGTTGCTGATCGACTTCACCCCGCCGACAGTGTCCCGGTACATGGAGACGGGGCTGAAGCCCTCCTTGATGTTGCTCCAGGTGGGCAGTTTCCCCTTGGGCATGTTGGCCATGGCCTTCGCCGCGTCCTTGCCCCGGACCGCGCCCTGGGCGCCCCGGTTGGCGAGGTTCCATGCCTTGTTGGTCTTCATGCCGGACGCGACCGCGCTCTTGTACAGATTGCTGCGGGCCAGTGCCTTGCTGCCCGCGGCCACCCCCTTGGCTCCTGCCATCGCCGCCCGGCCGAGGCCGAAGGTGGCCACGCCGACGGCGTCCAGGATCACCGACTTCCAGCTCCCCTCGCCGCCCAGGGCCAGCACCAGGTCGGTGGCGAGGGCGACGACGCTGGCCAGCAGGGCGACCGCGTTGGCGACGGCCGCGATGGCCTGCCCGATGACGGGGATCCAGCCCAGGGCGAGTGCCGCGACACCCGCCCACAGGGCGATACGCCCCGCCCACTTGGAGATCTGGGTGAGCCAGCCCGCGTTCTCGTGGACCCAGTTCTTGAACTTGTCCTTCCAGCCGTCCTTGAGACCGTCGTTCTCGATGACGTCGTGGATGGCGTCGGCGGCCCGGCGCGCGGCGGCGTCCCTGACTTCCTTGGCGGTGTGGAGCGCTTCCCTGGCCGAGGCCAGCGCCGACGACGCGTTCTCCTTCTGTTCCTCGTACTTCTTGGTGTCCGGGTCGTCCTTGGGGATGTCGTCGGGCTGCCCGTCCAACGACTTCAGGGCGGCGCCGAGGTCCTCGTCGGCGGCTTCCGCGTCGCGCAGCGCCTTGTCGGCCATCTGCTGGGCCCGGTGCAGCTCCGAGGCGAACTCGGTGCTGCACACGCCGTCCACGACCTGGGTTCCGAGCGCGTCGGCCGCCTCGTCGTACCGCTTGAACGCCTTGCGGAGCTTGTCACCGGCGCCCTCGGCGGCCGACCTGAACTCGGTGGCGGCCTTGCCCTTCCAGTTCTCGACGGAGGCCAGCTCCTTGATCTCGCGGGCCTCCTTCTCGATGGCCTCCGCCGTCCTGCGCAACTGCCGGCCGAGTTTCGCCACCTCTTCCGGGTCGCCGGGCAGCGGGTCGGAGCTCTCGTCGAGCACCGCCCAGCGGTGGTTCGCGGGACGCGTCACTTGCCGCCGCCCTTCTTCCCGGACTTGCCCTTCTCGTCCGCGCGTCTGAGCGCTTCGGCGAGTTCGTGGTCGATCTTGTCGTACGAGTCGGCCGCGCCTTTGGTGATCCCGTGCAGCTTCTCCAACTCGTCCGTCAGCTGTCTGCGGTGGATCTTCCAGTTGCTGCCGAACTTGTCGAAGGCGTCGAGGATCTTCTGCGACCCGATCTCGCCGATCCCGTATCCCTCGGCCGGATTGGCCCGCTCGGCGAAGGTGCCGCGGATCCGCTTCAGCGCGCGGGCACTCTCCCGGATCCGGTCTATGTCCGCTTCCTGGTCTCCCATGGTCGCGTTCTCCTCCTGACCCTTCTTACTGCCTTGCTCTGCTGCCTTGCTCGCGCTCGCCCAGCCCGGGTGTGGGGCTCAGCCCACCTCGTTCTCCGCCACCGCCTGGCCGTGGACCACCACGTCGCCGCCGTAGAACATGCCGGTGAAGACCGGGGAGTAGGTGAGCTGGACCTCGACCTGTACCTGGGCCGCGTCGGCCGTGACGCAGTGGGTCGCGGCGATGTCCGCGCCGGTCATGTCCATCTCGGCGGCGAAGGCCTTCACGCGGGCGTTGCAGTTCTCGTAGTTGATGGGGGCGGGGCCGCCCACGTCGTCGTAGAGGGCCTCGCGGTCGATGTCCTGGGCGGCGTAGCGGGCGGCCTGTTCGGCGATGTCCGCGGCGCGTTCGCGCTTGGAGATGGACATGCCGCCGTCGATGACGAAGGCCGAGAGGGAGAGGAAGACCAGCGCGAAGATGATGACCGCGCCGGCGCCCGAGCCTCGGTCGTCCAGCCGGGTGCGCCGGTCCGCGAGCCACGCGCGTACCAGAGATCTCACGCCGTCCTCCGGTACGGGTCCAGCGGGGAACTGAAGGTCGCCGACAGGGTGGTGGGGATGTCCAGGCCGATCGAGGCCAGGCCGCGTACCTCGCAGCTCACCTCGACCGTGAAGAGGGTGTCCGGTTCGAAGCCCGCGCTCTTCTGGACGACCGAGACCGGGCCGGAGCAGACGTCCGAGAGGTTCGCCTCGGCGGCCTTCTTCGCCTCGGCGATCGCCGTACCGTGGTCCTTCTGGATCGAGCCCGCGCGGGCCGCGTCCCTGGCGGCGCCGTCGAGTGCGCCGCGGCCGTCGACCAGCTGGCCGAAGGCCACCAGGACGAGGATGAAGAGGATCATCACGGGGGCCAGGATGACCACCTCGATGGTGGACAGGCCCCGGTCGCCCCCGTTCCCCTGCGGTCGGCCGGCCCTGAGGCGGGAGGGGTCCATCTAGTTGCCCCCCTCCTGCACGAAGCGCTCGACCGGGCCCATCGACTGTGCGTGCACCGTCAGGTCCAGGCCCGGGAAGACCGTGGGGATGCGGGCCGTGATCTCCACTCCGACCGTGTTCTGCTCGGGCTGCACGGTCTTCACGTCGGGTGACAGGACCAGTTGCGGGCCGAGTTGGCGGATGTAGCTGTCGACCACGTCCTGGGCCTCGCCCCGCCACGCGCCGGGCTGGGCGTCGGCCGTCGCGCGGGCCTTGCGCGCGCCCGCCTGGGCCGCGGCCTGCGCCACGTGGTCGGCGAAGAAGTACAGACCGAACTGCACCGTCGCGAAGATCATGAAGAACAGGACCGGAGTGAGCAGCACGAACTCGATCGCGGTCATGCCGGAGTCGTCGCCGCGGATGGTGGCGGCCTCCCGCGCGGCGTCCACCCTGCGGCGCACCCGTCTGTGCACGCTCCCGAGTGCGCCCCTGAGCACGCCGCGCACAGCGCCCGGCGTCCTCGTCCCCGTCTGTCCCGTCACGTCGTCCCCGTCAGCGCCAATAGCCGTAGAGCCGTACAGCCGCGTACGGCCGTCAGCAGGTCTTGCCCGCGTCCGCGCCCTTGATGCAGTCGCCGACCTTGTTGGCGCCGTCGCTGAGCGCGGCGTTGATGATGGCGGCCACCACGCCGACGATCGCGACGACGACCGCGGAGATGATGACCCACTCGACCGCGGAGGCGCCGCGGTCCAGTTCGCCGGAGCGGGCGCGGTCCACGCGGGCCCGCAGGAAGGTGATCAGGAAGTCGACGGGCACGATGCCCGTGGTGCCGGTGCGGAAGTTCCGTCCGTTCATGGTGGGTTCTGTCCTCTCGTATCAGTTCTGGGAGCGAAGCGGCTCGGAGCTGCTGGATCGGGTCCGGGGCGGGGGCGGGGGCGGGGAAAGCTGCGTCACACCTGGAACACCCTCATCGCCGCCGGATAGATCAGGAACACCAGGAACCCGGCGCACAGCAGGAGCTGGGCCACGAGCATCGACTGGGACTTCTCACCCGCGCTGCCCTCGATCTCGGAGAGTTCGCGGTGCCGCATGGTCTCGGCGCGGGAGGCGAGGGACTCGCGGACCTTGGCGCCGTCGTCCGCCACCAGGGCGAGGGACGCGGAGAGGTCCTTGAGTTCCTCGACGCCCAGGTCCTCGCCGAGCTGGCCCAGCGCCTGCCACTGGCTGATGCCCGTGATGCGCGCGTCGGCCAGCGCGTTGCGGATGCGGTGGGTGGCCCAGCCGTCCGACACCTCGGCCGCCGCCATCAGCGCCTCCGGCAGACCGCGGCCGCCGGCCAGGCTCATGGAGACCAGGTCCAGGTAGGCGCCGATGACGCGCCGCAGGTCCCGGCGCTTCTCGGCGGCGTCCCTGCGGACCTCCAGGTCGGGGAGGAAGAAGAAGAGCGCGGCGCAGAGCAGGGCCATCCAGACCGGGATGATCGGGCTGTCGCCGAAGCCCAGCTGCCACACGATGGCGAACAGGAACGGGCCGAAGAACAGCCCGCCCGCGGCCAGCAGCGCCTTCGTGGCCAGGAACTTCTCCCAGCTGCGGTCGAGGACCGCCAGGTCCGCGCGCAGCGAGCGCTGCTCCCAGCCCTGCTGGAGGTACAGCTCGGCGACCCGGGCGCCGACCTGGGCCCGCAGCGAACCGAGGCGGCTGGTGTCCTTCGCCGCGCGTGACGACTCGTACGCCGCTCCGCGCGCCCGCATGGCGTCGATCCGGGCGACCTGCTGGATCGGGCTGCGTCGGCTCGGCATCAGGGCGCGGACCAGGGCGTAGATGCCCAGGCCGATGACGGCGCCGACCAGGACCGGCATGGTCAGATTCATCGTCGTACCCCCTCGTCCCCAGACGCCGGCGACGGCTGCGCCGGTTGCGGCAGGCGCTGCACGGGCTGCCCCGGCTGACCGGGGTGGCCCGGCTGGCCCGGCGTGCGGGGACGTACGAACTGGACGTCGGAGCCGTCGCGGACCAGGAAGCGTTCCGGCGTCTCGATGGTCGACAGCTTGCGCAGCCACCAGAAGCCCAGCGCGAACAGCCCGCACACGCAGGCCAGGACGAGCTGGCCGACGGGTGAGCCGTACGGCTCGACGAAGTCCCGGTTGAAGATGGACAGGCCGAGGACGAAGAGGACCGACACCGCCACCACGATCTGCACGGACCGGCGGGTCGAGGCGCGCTGCGCCATCACGCGCTGGCGCATGTCGACCTCCTCGCGCGCCGACTTGGCGAGCGCGCCGAGGACCTGCCGCAGACCCGGGCCGCGCAGCCGTGCGTTGAGGATCAGCGCCGCGACGATGATGTCGGCGGACGCGTCGTCGATCTCGTCGGCGAGGTGCTGGAGCGCGTCGGGCAGCGGGGTGCGCGAGCGCAGCCGGTCGACCAGGGCGTCCAGGTGGGGCCGCAGGACCGGGGCGGCGGCGCGTGCCGAGGCGGGGATGGCCTGCTCCAGGCCGACCGCGCCCGCGATGGTGTCGCGCAGCGACTCCGTCCAGGAGGCGAGGGCCTCGACCCGCTTCATGGCCGCGCGTTCCTCGGAGGCACCGCCGAAGAGGCGGTCCCAGAAGAAGACGAGGACACCGGCCGCGATGCCGAGCACCGCCCAGCGGGTCAGGAGCAGGACGGCGAGGCCGACGAGGGCCGCGGCGGAGCCGCGCCGGCCCGCCCAGCGGATCAGCTCGTTGACGCGCTCGCTGGCCTGCCGCTTCTCGTGCTCGGGCCTGGCGGGCAGTCCGCGCACCGCGACCAGGAAGAGGGCGAGGCCGCCGCCGACGGCGACACCGCAGCCGAGCGCGTACAGGACGGTGGTCGAGAACAGTCCGCCCATGGAGCCGAGCGAGCCCGGCGCCGCGAGTGTGGTCATCCGCATCCTCCCCGTCACCCCCACGTTCCGTTGGGCCGGTAGCCGTAGGCGATGAGATCCTCCAGGCAGGCGATGGGGGCGTGCGGTACGACCTGGCCGTCGGGCGCTTCGGCGAACACCTCGCTGGACAGCACGCGGCCGTCGACGCCGTTGACCTCGCGGACCGAGGTGACCGTGCGCTGGAGGCGGCCGCCGCTCTGGAAGTCGTTGCGCCGCTGGACGAAGACGACGAAGTTGACGGCGCCCGCCACCAGCATCTGGCTGGCCTCGATCGGCAGCCGCTCGGTCGCCTGGAGGGCGTACGTGGAGATGCGGTTGAAGACCTCGTGCGAGCTGTTGGCGTGGATCGTGGAGAGCGAGCCGTCGTTGCCCTGCGACATCGCGTTGAGCATGGTGACGATCTCGTCGCCGAGCACCTCACCGACGATGACGCGGGAGGGGTTCATACGCAGCGAACGGCGGACCAGTTCCGCCATGCCGATGGCGCCCTGCCCCTCGGAGTTGGGCAGCCGCTCCTCGAACGCCACGACGTTGGGGTGGAGTTCGGGGAAGGTGTCGAGGCCCAGCTCCAGCGCGCGCTCCACCGTGATCAGCCGCTCGTGCGGCGGGATCTCGTTGGCGAGGGCGCGCAGCAGCGTCGTCTTTCCGGCGTTGGTGGCGCCGGCGATCATGATGTTCTTGCGGGCCCGGACCGCGCAGGCCAGGAAGTGGCCCAGCTCGGGGGTAAGGGTGCCGTTGCCGACCAGGTCGGAGATGAAGACCTTGCCCAGGCGGGCGCGGCGGATGGAGAGCGCCGGGCGCCGGGCGACGTCCATGACCGCCGACAGTCGCGAACCGTCGGGCAGCCTGAGGTCCAGCTGCGGGTTGGCGGAGTCGAAGGGGCGGGAGGAGAGGCCCGAGTAGGCGCCGAGGATCTGGATCAGCTCGATGAGCTCCTCGTCGGTCTCGGCGACCGGCTCGCCGCGCACCTCGCGCCCGTCGGAGTAGCCGACGAAGACGTGGTCGCAGCCGTTGATGTCGATGTTCTCGACCTCGGGGTCGTCGAGCAGCGGCTGCAACCGCCCGACGCCGAAGAGCGCGGCGTGCACGGCCGCCGCGTACGCCTCCTCCGTCTCCGCGTCCAGCGGCGTACGCCCGGCGTTGATCTCGGCGCGGGCGTACTCCTCGAGTATCTGCGCGATGACGGCGCGCGCGTAGTGCCGTTCGTCCTCGGTGGACATCGGCGTGACGCCGGCGACCTGGTCCTGACGGCGCTGCTCGGCGATGCGGTCGCCGGCGTCCTGCCGGAACCGCTTGACCAACGAGTGGTCGACAGCGGTCATCGGCCGGCCCCCGCGTGGCCGGACATGCCGGCCGGACCGGCATGGCCCGCGGCACCGGGACCGGCGTGACCGGCCGGACCCGTGGGCATCGACCAGGCGGCGCCGAACTGCTGGTACAGGTCCGAGGTGACCTTGCGGGCCGAGCGGATGAGCAGCGACTTCTCCAGCCGGCCGCGCCTGCGACCGGCCAACTGGTCGGCCCCGGCGGGGTCGTCGGCGATCGTGCCGACCACGCGGGCACCGGTCTGGGCGTGCACCAGCATGTCGTTGACCTGGCTGGAGAGCTTGCCGGCGCTGTTGGTGTCGGCGACGAGGACGACGCCGATCAGCGGCATGCCGAGGCTCGCGGCGCCGCGCGCTCCGCCGTGCAGCTTGTTGGACAGGGCGGCGGCGCGGTCCCGTACCCGGGCGATGGCCTCCGGCTCGGTGCGGGAGATCAGCAGCACCAGGGCGGCGTGCGGGAAGAGTTCCGTGGCCGGGGAGTCCCCGCTGACCCGGCCGCAGTCGGCGATGACGTCGGCGGGCGCGTTCGGGGAGTCGGCGAGGGAGGCGAAGGCCCGGCCGAGGGTGGGCCACAGCCCGGCGAGTCCGGCGGCCTGCTCGGAGATGCCGAGGCCGACGAGGACTTCGAGGCCGCCGCTGAGCGGCTGTACGTGGTCCCAGAGCTGGTCGGGCACGAGGCCGCGGCGCGCGGTGGCGGCGATCGACAGCATGCCGGTGTTCGGGTTCAGCGGACCGCCGTGCGCGGCCGCCGACCGGTACACCAGGTCGCCGCCCGCCGGGTCGGTCTCGGCGAGCAGGACACGGCGCGGCCAGACCGCCGCGAGGGCGACGGCCGCGGTGGTGACACCGGGGGAACCCTTGTCGGCGGCGAGGGCGATGAGGGCCATGGCTTCTTCGTCGCCTTCTAGTTGCCGGGGATCAGGACGACGGCGACCTCGCCGGCGGACGCGGCCTGTGTCAGCGCCGGGACGTCGTCGAGGTCGACGGTCAGCGTGACGGGCAGGTTGGTGCTGGCGAGGCTGTCGCCGGAGGACGCGTTGGCGTCCTCGACCACTGCCCGCTCGACCAGCAGCGAGCTGTCGGCGCCACCGGCGGAACCGGACGCCCCGTCCTGACCGCTGCCGCCGGAGGTCTTGTTGCCGACGCGGTAGACGGCGACGTTGTCGCCCGAGTCCAGGCCCTTCGGGTACTGGCCCTCCTTGAGGGAGACGCCGACCGTGGCCTTGCCCTCCTCCATGCCGGACTTGTCGGCGAACATCTCCCCGACGACGACCGTGCCCTTGTAGAGGGTGGACTTGGCCTGGAGCTTCTTCAGGCTTTCGCGCTGGGACCAGGCGACGAAGTTGGCACCGGAGTCGTCGTTCACCATGACGGACTTGGTGTTGTCGTCGGTGATGGACTCACCGGCCTTGATGTCGGCCGTCAACTGGATGGCCTCCACCCGGTCCCCGGCCCGCAGCACCAGCATCGTCGCGCCCAGCGCGCCCACCAGGATCAGCAGCACCGCCAGTGCGGCCAGCGCCGGTTTGCGCTCGCGAGGGGGGCTGGGAAGCCGGTCACCGACCGACGGCTGAGCCGGAGCCGCGGAACGTCCCGCGCCCGCCCCCGTACGCTCCTGGATCTTCACGCAACCGCTCCCCGTACAACCAAGAAAATTGTCTGCCACGTACCCACTCGGACGCCGATCGCCCAAGTGCGCAGAATCATCTGCAATTTCGGACACTTCACCCGTGTCCGCCCGACCGCTGGCGTCCCGGGGCATCCCCTGACGCACCCGCCCGACCTGGGCGAATAACCAGCAGTAAGGCGAGTGTCAAGCCATCGCACCGTATCAGCCGCACATAAGCCCCTCAAGGCATGCCCACCCGCGGCCCACCCGCCCCGTCCACCGTTACTCATCTGCAACTTCGCGCCATTGCAACCCCGTTGAGCACGGCCCGCCGAGCGACCCCTCCCACTGTGCTCGCGCTAATTCAGCACGGCCAGTCCCGGACACCGTCCGCGTGCCTTTCGTCACGGAGCGCCCATGGGTCCTGCACGAATCACTCACGAGGAGTCCGACGGCCCGTGCCATGATCTTCGCTCGGATCAGTGACGGGGCGCGTACGGAGAGAGAACGGGGGAACAGATGAGTCTGCTTCCGGTGAGCGGGGCGGCGTTGCGGTCCGACGCCCGGGTACGGGATGCCGCGCGGGACATCAGCGCCCGGTACGGCGTCGACTACACCGACGACGCGGCCGTGACGGAACTGCTGGCGGAGCGCCGCAAGGCCCTGGAGGCGGAACAACGCCGGCCGGCGGCCTGGCTGGGTCTGCTGGAGGAGGAGTTGCGCGAGGAGGCGCTGAAGTACGTCAAGGCGCTGGAGGCGGCGCAGGCAGCGGGCGCACGCGTACCGGAACTCTCTCCGCAGCTGCGCGAACTGGTCGACGGCGGCTGACCCCTCTCCCCACCACCTGTCACCCACCCTCGAAACAACGGAGTACCCGTGAACCGCCCCACATCAGCAGCCCTCGCCGCCCTGTCCCTGCTGTCCCTCACCGCACTCACCGCATGCGGCGGCGGCTCGGACGCGGACCCGGCGACCGACAAAGCGAAGGCGAGCACGTCGTCGTCCTCGTCGAAGGCCCCGTCCCCCGCCGAGCACCTGGCCGCGACGATCGTCACGGAGGCCGACACCGACGGTTTCAAGGTGGACGAGCCGGACGACGAGTACGCCTTCGCCAAGTCGACGGACGAGGTGACGGTCGACAAGCCCGTCTGCGCACCCCTCGCGTACGCCATGAACCAACTGCCCCTCGGCACCCCCGAGGCCGACCTGACCCGGCTGGCCTCGGGACCGACGGACGCGCCGACGAAGCTGACGAAGGGCGTCACCTTCACGTACGTCACGCTGGCGTCCTACGCCCCGGGGAAGGCGCGGTCCTCCTTCGCCGACGCGCGGAGGGCCGTGGACGCGTGCGGGGACGGCTTCACCGCGAAGGCGAACGGCAACGAGAGCCCGTACGACTCCGTCACGGCGGAGAAGGTCACCCCGGCCGGTGACGAGTCGCTCGGCTTCACGTCCACGATGACCTTCCGCGGCGTCCGGCACGTCCTGCACGGCGAGGTCGTCCGCAGCGGCGACGTACTCGCCGTCTACTTCTCGGCCGACGGCATGGCCGTCGCCAACGGCAGGCCGAGCGACGCGAGGCTTTCACCGACGGTGATGAAGGCGCAGAACGGGAAGCTGGTGGCCGGGACGAGTTCGTGAGGGACATCCGATCGCGGGCGGCGGCGGGCGTCACCGCGGGCCTGATCGCCCTTGCCCTGACGGTGCTGTTGGCGGTGTCCCGGCCGGAGCTGGTCGAGTGGGTCAGGGCGAAGGCCGAGGAACGGGACCGGACCGGCGAGGCCTTCCTCTTCGCCTGGGCCCTGATCGCGCTGCCCCTGGCCGGGCTGCTGCAGACACCGGTGGCGCGAAGGCGCGGGGCGCGGATCAGCGCGGGCTGGGCCCTGCTGGCCGGTTACTGGCTCCTCGTCCTGCTCCTGGCCCCGGTGGCCTGGCAGGCGGAGGGGCTGTTCCCCTCGACCGACGGTCCCGGCAAGAGCGGCGGCGTTTTCGGAGCGGCGATCGTGCTGGTGATCGGCACGCCGGTGTACGCGGTGGTCTCGGGGGCGGTCTTCCGTACGGTGCGGCCTGGGGAGACCCTGGGCGAGCAGGTGCGGGCTCATGCGGCGGGCGTCGTCGTCCTCACGAGCGTCCTGGCCGGTGCCGTCGCGGGCCTGGCCTGCGGACTCGGCTTCCACTTCCCGGCCGCGGGCGCGCCCGCCCTCGTTCTGCCGGGCGGCGTCCTGTGGGGACTGCACGCGGGTGCGGCCCTGGGCTGCTCCGTCGCGGCCCGCCTGCAACCGGCACCCGCCCCACGCCGTACGACGACCTCGACGGCGCTCGCCTTCGCCCGCACGGGTGCGGCCCTCCTCGTCTGCTGCCTGTGCGTGTCCCAGTTGGGCTGGGTGCTGCCGGGGTGGGCGGTCGCGGTGGTCGGGGTTCCGGCGCCGTTCCTGCTGTTCGTGTGCGCGGTGCGGTGGGAGTGGCTGGGGCGGTGGGTGAGTTTCCGGACCGTGGAGATTCCGAAGCGGGCATTCGTGTGAGCGCGGGCCGGCCGGGCGTGCCGCCGCCTAGGGACGCCGGACGGCACGGCTCTTCCCCTTCCCCTTCTTGCGCAGCTTCCGCAGGCGTTCACGCTCCCGCGCGCGGCGCTCTTCGAGGACGGCTCGGCGCCGGCGGTAGGTGAGCCATCCCACGACGGCCACGCAACCGACGTACACGAGCAGCGCGGGACCGGTGCCGGGGACGTACGAGCAGTCCGGCTCGTAGGACCGGCAGTTCTTGCCCTGCAGCCCGCTGATCAGAAAGAAGACCGGTGCGACAGCGGCGAAGCAGCACACACCGCGGACCACTCCCCGCAGCATCCCGGACGCCGTCCCGGAGTCGCCCGCGCCACGACTCGCGAACCTCTCCGACAGAGCGCCACTCCAGCCGAGCAGAGTGACCAGCCCCAGAACGCCCCCGACGCTCCAGGCACCTCCGGGAAGCCCGTACAGCGCAGGCGCACCCTCACGGGCGGCCCAGCGCGCACCGCCGAAGCCGTAGAACACGACGACGCCCGCGACGACGACGAACAGTGCGATCGCGGCCCCGTCTCGCACACGGAACCGATGACCGCGAGCCTGCTCCTGGCCGCTCCCCCGCTCACGCATCTCCATACGCCCGATCCCACTTGCTCTGCCGCACGCCACCCCACGTGCCCATCACGACGGCCGCCCCGAAGAGCGTCGCGAGGAGCACTCCGTTGGAGCTGGTGCGCCCGTCATCGGGACTCGCGACGCCTTCGGGGTCGTACCGCACACGCAGCTCGTCGCCTTTCGTCGTCGAGTCCAGGCAGCCGTCGCTCTGCGAGAGCGAGGGCGAGATGTCCCGTCCGTCGACGGTGCGCAGTTCGCAGTGATTAGTACTGCTGTAGTCCGCACTGACGACCACCGCGTCGGCCGACACACCCCGGTCCGCGAGGGCGGCCGTGTCCCCGGCGGCCGTACCGAAAATCCCCAGGGCCACTCCGGCGATCAGCGGCACGATCAACTGCCACGCCACCTTGCGCTTCTTGCGCGGCACGCGGCGCAGCAAGAGCACCGGGACCAGGAGCGACGCCAGGGGAAGGATCAAAACGGCGAACAGGCCGCCCACTCCACGTATTACGGACGGAAACGGCACGACGGGCCCCAGCCAGGCCAACCCCAGCGAACCTCCGGCGCACAGCAGGCTGAACGCCAGCCACCGCACCACATCGGATCCGGCCGCCCTGTTCCGGGATATGACATCCGGCACGTGACTCCTCGCCCCTCACTAGCCCCTGGCGTGTCCAGAGCACCGTAGCGATTCCCGAAGCAGTTCACTCTGGCGAAACCGGGAAGCACGCAGATACCGTCAGTAGCCTTGACCGCACTTCTGTCTCACGGGGAGTCCACTGTGAAGCGCCGCTCTTTGCCCGTTGCTGCCGCGCTCGCCGCCTCAGCCGCTCTGCTGCTGACGGCCTGCGGGGGCGGGGACGACAAGTCCAGCGACAACGACAAGATCGCGGGGGCCGACCAGGGAACGGAGACTCCGAAGGAGTCGGCGAAGCCCTCGACGGCACCGGCGGAGGACAAGCCGGACGGCGTGGACCTGTCCCTCCCGAAGGACATGAACCTCGTCTTCGACTGGGACAAGCCGAAGAATGAGAACGAAGCGGCCGCGATGGAGGATGCGGCGAACTATCTCCGCGCCATCTACCGGGGCGTCGACAAGCGCACGACCAAGGACGCCGCCTTGGCCGCCTACGCCACCGGCGACGGCGTCCACTATGCCGAGACGCAGATCAACGAGTGGATCAAGGGCGGCTGGACCGGCACCGGAACTCGCCGTCACTACGACGCCACCACACGGTCCGCGCCGAACGGCAACTCCGTTGAGGTCGCATTCTGTGCGGACACCGGGAAGTTCTACGGAAAGGAGGTCAAAACAGGGAAGGTGCTGAAGTCCGAGCCCAGCCTCAAGGACTTCGACTACTACAAGATCGTCATGACCAAGTACCCCACCGGTGAGAACCTGTGGCAGGCGTCCAAGGTGTTCGTCGAGACGGAGGCCAAGAAGTGCCAGTGAGCAGACCACGGCGGAGCTTCTTCGGCAGCAGCGCCGCTGTTCTGGCCGCAACGACCGGCATGATCTTCCTCGCTGCCCCGAACGCCGCCGCGGAACCAGTGGACACCGGTAAGGGCGGCAGCACGGAGCAGGAAGGCGGCGGCGACAAAACCGGCATCTACGCAGCCGCACGCATCACGTACTCCGGATCAGTCGCCCCGAACGGCGGCACTGGAAACGTGACGTCCGCCGACGTCAACTGGACACCCCCACCCTGCTGGTACGCCCCCTACCTCGGCGCCAAGGACTTCAAGAAGAAGATGTCCGCGGAGATAGAGGAGGCCGCGAGCGCACCGGGGATGACGGGGACCCCCGCCGCGGCGATCGGGGAGACGAAGCGTCATTACGAGGACGAGTACGGCTGGACGGACACCCCCGGTTACAAGGACTACAACGTCGCCAAGGACGGCGAGGGGATGTTCTGGGCCGGCGTCGAGAATCCCGACGAGCCCGACTACCTGAAGCGCAACTCCTGCACGGACCTCCCCTTCTGGGTCGACAACGGCGAGGCCCCGCCGCCCCAGTACGAAGAGGCCATCACCCCGGAGATACTCGCCGCCCTCGCGTACCAGCACATGGAGCTGCCCGGCACCGAGGTCACCCTCGCCCCCGCCGGGACCACGAAGGTGAACCTGCCGACCTGGGCCTGGCTCGACAAGGCCGACTTCCACGAGGTCCAGGCCACGGCGGCCATCAACGTCCCCGGCTTCGCCCTCACGGCCACGACCACCGCGAAGCCGGTCTCGCTCAAGCTGGAGCCGGGCACCCCGGACGCCGAGACGTATCCGGCGTCCGGCGAGTGCACGATCAACGACGACGGTTCCATCGGCGAGCCCTACTCCAAGGGCAAGGCCGACCGGACGCCGCCCTGCGGCATCAAGTACCTCCGCTCGTCGGGAGACGGCACCTTCGACCTCCAGGCCACCATCACCTGGGAGATCGCCTGGACCGGCACCGGCGGCGCGGGCGGCGACCTGCCCGACGGCACCTTCGAGAACGCCCAGGCGGTCACGGTCCAGGAGATCCAGGCGGTCAACCGCTGATGAAGGAAACAGACCTCTCCAAAAGACCGATGGTGCCCGAAGGCACTCTATGGAGCACCGACCTCGGTGCCCCGCTCCATATTGATACGGACGCCGACCCGGTCCTCTGGGGATATCTTCACCTCCAGATCGACAATAAGGCCTTCAGGGAATGGCTGGACCTACACCTGACCGGCCTGGCCGCCATCCACGGGACCGAACTGACCCGCAAAATCCGTCGGTTCCACAGGAGCTACTACCAGCAGACGATCGTCATGCTCCGGGACAAGCTCAAGGTCGATGAGGCGTTCATCTATCACCCCGTTCCACTCACTTACATGCCCCTGGTGATGCACGCCACCCGCATCCACTGCGAGGCCCGTGACATGGCCTCCTGCGAAGGATTCACCGCGTTCACGGTGCAGTACCCGGACATGTCCGAGGGGCAGCAACGAACCGGCAGCATTCCGTTCGCGTCCCCGTATCTCGGCGAGGACGGCATTCGGGTCACCCACTCGTACTCGGCGGACAGCACCATCCTGATGACCTCGGTGACGTACCACTGGCACACTCCGCCCGGCGTCCCCGACGTCTGCCTCCGCGGGCACCACGACGATCCGGAAGTGATCACCGCTGTGATGGAGGCACTGGACGACTTCGCACGGTCGCTCCGGCTCCCCGGGGCGGCACATTGACCGGCGCCCTTCCGGGCCGAATCGGCGAGCGTGTCCAGCTCGCCCAGAAGTTCCAGCGCCAGCGCCGCGGCCGAGGCCGACGGCACTGCTCCTGACGCAATCTTCATCCGCACCCGTCCCGCACGTTCAACGAACCCAGGAGTGGCTCACATGGGAATCTGGAAGACCGAACCGGGCGAGACACTCCTCGCCCGGGTCCCCGTCACCTTCGCCACAGGTGCTGCCATGCGGGTCAGAGGCAGGCGATGGTTTCGCGACGAAGAGCGCAACGACATACAGGGGGAGCTGGACGGTTGGCCCGCAGGGCCAGTGCACAACGCACGGTCGACTGGCGTTGGGGCGGTGTTGGCAGCACTGAGGATCTCGGGGCTGGCCATAGGAGCGCTCATAGTGGCCGCCCTCCCCTCCGGGAGCGGAGTCAGACGCTCATCGGCGCCTCGCGCCGCCGCGGACCGTGCTGACGAACTTGAGGACTTCCCTGTCTTGTGGGCCGCACCCGGCACCATCGCTCGCACGCTGCCCTGGCAACTGGACCCGGCCCGCTCGGACCAGAAACGCTACCGCACCCATTTGATCGTCACGGATCGCCGCGTGGTCATCGTGGGACTTCCGTTCAACGAGCGCAGGTGTCACGAGCTTCCCGTCGAAGATGAACTTCTGTGGGAGCTCACGCGTTCCGAGATTCAAAGAGTCTACCGGCAGGATTTCAAGGGTGGTGATGACTTCAAAGTCGTTTTCGCGGACGGTTCCTGGTGCCGTCTCTCCTCCCATTGGCGTGCGTACCCCATGCGCTATCTCGCGGACCGGCCCGACATCGTGCCGTGGGACTCTCTGACACCTGCACTCCGTGAGGCCGCTGAGGCCTTCGCAGCCGGCCACTCTCATGACGCCATGCCTCCCCTGGTCACGAGGAACGATTGCGGCTGCTACCGCATCGACGTTCTCACTCCCGGCACCGCCGTTTCCTTCTATGGCATTCACTCCCAGGAAACGATCGTCGACGCCGAGGGACGAGAAGTGAATTGGGACGACTATCACTTGGAGGACCTGTCCGCCGAAGACCTGCGGCTGTGGAAGAGTCTGTTCAGACCGACGCCGCCGTCGGCCAAAGCATCACCGAGCTAGTTCGCACCATTCGGCGAGCACATCGCGAAACGCTCCTGGCTGGGGCCAACGTCGCGTCGCTCGATGCCCTCTGGGCGCTGCGTGCGCGAGGCGACTCGGCAGTGCGGTTGATATCTCAGCGGGGCGCGGACAGATCGAACGGGATCCGTGTCAATTGACCCACCGCAGGGAGCCCGCGATCGCGTCGCACAACTGCTCCATCGGTCCGGACATCCCCGTCAGGGGCGCCGAGAAACTGAGCGTCAGATAGCCAATGCCGTTGGGCATACCGACGTGAAGGTCGAGGGTCGTACTGCCGGCCACGCGCACGGCGGGCCCTGCGGCGAGTTCGAGCACCGACACCACCCTTCGGTCCCGGCCCTCTGCCTGGCGCAGTTCCAGCCACGCCGCATACCGCTCCGGATCGGCCGGCGTCCCGCGCAGCGGCATCGACGACACGAGGAGGGAAACGGGCATGCCCCCGTTCTTCGAAGTCGTCAGGAGGAAGAACTCCATGGCGCCTCGCGCCCGGCCGACTTCTGCGGTGTTGCGCAAGGTGGTCCACACGCTCCGGGTGAGCTCTGCGGACACCTGCCTGCCCCGAGCCTGCCGATCCACGAAGGTCTTGAGCTGGGTGCGCCACCGGTCTCGCGTGAGGTCGATCCGGAACCACTCCCGGGGAACAAGGAGTTTGTAGTCCGTCGGGATGCTGTCCGTGGAGGCGACGTCCTTGCGCGGCGTCCCCTTCACCCCGGCATCACCAAGGGTGCCCCATGGTCGTCGAAGAGACGGACGCTCTTGGTGACACCGGCGAACATGGCGGAGAAGACGTCCCACCCCTCCACCGTCGGTGTGCCCATCTCCAGCACCAGGACGGTTCCGTTGACCAGTGGGATATGAACCTGTATGAACGAGGTCCAGATCGGCTCGGGGCGACCCGATTGCGTCAGGCTGCCGTCGACGTCGGCGGATCGGTTGCCTACGCAGAGCACGGCCGGGCCAGACGGCAAGGCCACTTCCTCGATCTGTCCCAGTTCCAAGTGCCGCAGCGTGGACGCTATGAAACCGGCGGGATTGCTGCCGGCCCTGTCATCCAGATCCATGATGCTGACGTTCACGGTGGCCGTACAGCGGACTCCGTCGACCTCCGTCGTGACGAATCCCGCGTACTGCACCCCCGCCTCGATGAAGTCGTCGTAGTTCGCGGCGCACATTGCGGCCCATTGGCGGTGCACTTCCTCGCTTGCGCCGGGAAGTACCCGTTTCGCCAACTCAACAATTTTTTCGGCGAGTTCGTCCAGATCGTCTGCCTCGAACGGCAATTCCAGGAAGCCTTCGGGCATGATCCAGCGCACTTCCACCCCGTCGGCTCCCGCTAGGCTGCGCCGGGTTCCTGCAACGGCGTCAGTGCTCATCTCTACCTTCGCTCTCGGACCGTACGACGGTGTCTGCTTCCGGGTGGAACTTCGCCGCGAAGGGGTAGGGTCCGTAATGCGGATAGTGCGCCGGTACCCCAGCTCCCCCCCGGCGTGCGATGTGGGCGATCTCCCGGTATTTTCGCGCTCTTGCCCTCAGGTTCTGGCGCACCGGATCGCCCCAGTGGCTCATGGCGCTCCGCAGGAAGAAGAAGAGCTGGGCACCGACCACGGCCGCTGCTACCGCCAGATAGACGGTGCGGTTGGCAGCCGTCTCCCAGTACTGAGCCACACCACCCCAGTACAGGACGGCGCCCAGGCCCACGAAGGCCAGGGGAACGCCGTGCGCGAACCCTGCTCTGAACATGTCCTCTTCGTCTTCGTGGCGGCTGCGCAGAAGCGCGAGCACGGCGTCGTCGTCCAAGAAGTCGAAACGGAGCTCGTCCCCGGCCCTCTCGGCCGCCTGCCTGGCCTCCGGCACGGCAGCGATCACCGAGCCGCGGACCAGGGTGACGACGTCCCCGCCCCGGCGGCCGATGAACTCCCACGCGCCCAGGTCGCGATTTTCACTCGTGTCCATGTGGCCTCCCTCGCCGTTCCATCTCACTAAGCGGCCAAAGCCGTCTTGAACGCCTTCGGCGAGACACTCGGTACGGGGCCCGGCGACGGCGACGGCGTGGGACCGGCCGGGGCAGGTTCCTGGTAGCCCGTCTTCTCACCGTTCTCACCGCTGAGCATTCTGTTCAAGGCGCTCGCGAGTCCGGTTCCCTTGATCACGGCGGTGATCTTCTTGCCGTCGATCAGCTCCTTCCGGGCCGTCCTGCCGAGCACCTTGTTGACCAGCGACACGCTGACTCCATTAAGGAAGTTGTGCCCGATTCCGTCGACCGCGTCCAGACCCTTGAATGATCCCCAGGTCTTCAGTTTCCCGAACGCCTTGAGTTTCGCCAGTCCCTTGAGACCGGTGAGGGCCCGGAACCCCTTCAGCGCCCCTAGGCCGGGCAGTACACCGAGCGCATCGGCACCCAGTTTCAGCCAGTCAACCTTCCCCCCGCGCACACTCATGTCGTACGCGTGTCCTGCGAGGGCGGCAGCACTGGTCAGTACGGCGAGCGCGGCGAAAATGGGTGCCAGGAACTGCAGGGGTGGGACGAAGGCGCATATCACCGCGAGCACCGACAGCACGGCCGAGATGTTCGACAGCATGTCTGCCCAGTCCGCAAGGAAGTTCATGAATCCGCCAGGATCCCGAACGGCATCATGATGCACGATGTTCTTGATGTGACGAGCAGCCTTGTCACCTGCGTCGTCATAGATGTCTCGTGCATCTTTCACGGCCTTGCGTGCACTTCCGATGTCATGCAGGGCATCGGCCCGCTTTTTCACCCACCGGTCATACTCTTCCTTCTCTGCCGCCGGTATGTCGCCTAGGGGATGCTTGTCAGTGATCTTCTTGACTTCTCGGTCGGCCAAGTCGTGCTCCTCCTTGGCCGCGCGATAGTCACTCAGCGCCTTATCTGCTTTCCGCTGAGCGCGCCGCATCTCACTGGCGAACTTGTCGGAACTGCCCTCGCTCACATCTTCGCCGATGGCTTTGGCGGCCTCGTCATAGCGCTCGAAGGACTTCTTCAGCTTGTCCGCAGTGCCACCGGCCAGTTCATGGAATCCCTTGCCGGCTTCGCTGTCCCACCCCTCCACGGAAGCAAGGGCGTCGATGACGCGTGACTGTTCGTCGATCATCTCAGCCATCTTGCGCAACTTGCGACCGAGTTCCGCCACTTCCTCCGGATCTCCCGGCGTCGGGTCGTCGTGCCACAGAGGGGGCCAGTCGGCGTCCGTCCTGCTCATTTCGCCCCCTTGTTCTTGGCCTTGGCTTCCCTGATGGCCTTCGCCAACTCCTGGTCTATCTGGTCGTACGCCTTCGCAGCGGTGGCCGTGAACTCGGCCAGAGATTCAAGTTCCTTCATGAGTTTCTTCCGAGTCTTCTTCCAGGTGTCTCCGAATTCCTCGAAGGCATCCTTCAGCCCGCCATGACCAACCGCGTGCCCGTAGTCTTCCGCCGGATTGCCGTTCCGCTCGAACTCACCATGGATCTTGCCTAGATCACGTGAACACTTCTTGATCGTGGCAAGATCTGCCTTGATATGGTCCCCCATGAGTTCTTCCTCTCTGTGACGATATCGGTGAAATACCCCAAGTAGGGGTGCGATTGGGGCCGTTCCCACTGCTCGTGACGACTGGGACCCGATACGCTCTCGTGAAAGTGAATCCGTCCCGCGTAGAGCTTAAGGAGACCCTGCCGTGACATCCAGGAGCGAGCAGCGCGTGATCGCGGACCGCCTCGGTGTTCACGCCGAGGCCTGCGAGTGGTGCACGATCGACAAGGTCCCACAGCCACCGACGGACGTGCTCAAGACCGCGGGCAACCCCCGGCTCCGCCCCGGAAGGCTGCGGCCGCTGGGCATGGTCGGAGCGGCACTCGCGGTGGTGTTCACGCCCCTCCTCATGGTGTTGACCCTCCTGTCCAATGCGGAGGAAGCGCTCAAGCGGGCACTCGCCACCAAAGAGGAGAAGGAACGACTGCGGGCCAAGGACGAGGACGACAGACGTCGGGACGCCATCACCGCCGAGCGCGGGTTCGACCAGGTCTTCGACGGAAACTGGCACGGCAGTGCCGGTCGGTTCCTGCTGCGCTGGTACAGCCACTCCACCCACCATCAGCGACTGGTCGTCGTCACCGACGACGGCATCGTCCTCGCGGCTCCGCCTCAGCGCGTCACCATGGGCAGGGAGAAGCGGATGGAGATCGTCGCTCGTCTCCCCACCGCCGAGGCTGTGCTGGTGGACCCCTTCAATGGTGAGTTCGACACACGCATGGTGCTGATCCGCTTCCGGGACGGCTCCTGGCTGCGCCTCGACACGGAGGAGCCTCGCAGCAGCCTCCACACCTACCTGCTCCGCCAGCCCCTGGCCGACAACTGACGTTTCCCTCTGGCGCCGCTGCGTCGCGAGGGACGCCCGGCGCATGGGCTCACGCCACTGCGCCGGGCGTCCAGGGCGCTACTTGCTCCGCGCCTGCTTGGCCAGTTCGTCGTCGATCTGCTCGAACTTGTCGGCCGCCATGGTGAGGTAGTCGCCCATGCCGTCGAGGCCGTCGAGGGTGTCCTTGGCACCGCGGGTGAACTCGTCGAAGTTGTCGTCGAAGGCCTTGGAGGAGGACTTCGTGACGTAGCCCGACTCGACCAGGTTCGCGATGTACTTGCGGAGCCCGTCGAGCTTCTCCTGGAGCTTTTCCTTCTCCTTCACGACATGCTTGGCGGCATCCCGCATGTCCTGATATGTGATGTCAAGGTCTTTGGGCATGAAGCCGCTTCCTCTCACAACGCCGCAGGGCCAGCCCCCGTGGCTCCTCGTTTGCGGATCGAACCGGCGCACCGGTCACACCGGTCGGATGTAACGACCGGTGTGATCGTCCGCTCTTGAGGCAGCAGCTTACGGGGGAGGCCACTGATGTCACATCCCTGCGTTGCCAACGGGAACGTCCGGTCACCGCCCTGTTGCAGGACCGCGACACCCAGCGGATATCGTCGCCTGGACTGTGAGCCGTGGTGTGGAAGCGGCCGCAGGGGCTCGCCTGGGGAGGACAAGCGTGCGACTGACTCTGACCGTCGTCGATCCGTACGGCGGGGGCTCCGCCGACGTCGTGCTCGACGCGGACCCCGAGTCCACCGTCGGGGACATCGCCGAGGAGCTGGCCAAGCAGGTCGGGGTCGCGGGCGCGCAGGTCATTCCCATCGGGCATCAGGGCCAGGCGGGCGCCGGCGGTGCGCCGCTCGTCTACGTCGACGGGTACGCCGTCGATCCGTCCGCCACGGTCGTCGGGTCGCCGTTGCGCGAGGGCGCGGTCGTCAGTCTGCAGGATCCGTCGGGGTGTCTGCCCGGGGAGCCCACCGGGCTCGTGGAGTTGCGGGTCGTCGGCGGGCCGGGGGCCGGGTTCGTGCACCGGCTCGGGGTGGGGAAGTACGACATCGGGAGCGGTCCGGCCGCGTACGTCCGCATCGAGGATCCCGAGGTCGACGCCCGCGCCCTCACCCTCTCCGTCGCCACCGACGGGACCTGCAAGGTCGCCGTGCACGGGGACAAGGAGGGCGTCACCCTCGACGGGGAGCCCGTCAAGGACCGGGACGGGGACGACTGGCCGCTCGGGGGGCAGATAGCGGTCGGGAACTCGCTGGTCGAGCTGGCCCGGTACGCGCCGCCCAATGCCGCGCTCAAGTGGTCCGAGGACGGGGTGGGACTGGATTACAACCGGCCGCCCCGGCTGCGTCCGGCCGAGCGGCAGACCAACTTCCGGCTGCCCTCTCCGCCCCGCGAGTACGAGGCCCGGCCGCTGCCCTGGCTGATGGCGCTGACGCCGCTCGTGGGTGCCGTGGTGGCCGTGGCGGTGTTCGGGCGCTGGTACTACCTGATCATGGCGGGGCTCAGCCCGATCCTGCTGTTCGCCAACTACTTCAACGACAAGAAGCACGGGCGCAAGTCCCATGCCAAGCAGGTCAAGGAGTACGAGGAGCAGAAGGCGCGGATCGAGAAGGACGCGCAGGACGCGCTGGTCGCCGAGCGGGACGACCGGCGGCAGGCCATTCCCGACCCGGCGGTCGTCCTGTCCATCGGGACCGGGCCGCGGACGCGGCTGTGGGAGCGACGGCGGACCGATCGTGATCACCTGTTGCTCCGGGTGGGGACCGGGCGACTGCCGTCCGAGGTCGTGCTCGACGACCCGGAGCAGGACGACCACCGGCGCCAGGTCACCTGGAAGATCGAGGACGCGCCCGTCGCGCTGTCGCTGCGCGGCCTCGGGGTCGTCGGCATCGCGGGGCCCGGGGACTCGGCGCGGGCTCTGGGGCGGTGGGCCGTCGCGCAGACGGCCGCGCTGCACAGCCCGATGGACGTGCAGTTCTACGTGCTGAGCGAGAACTCCGCGCAGAGCGAGTGGGACTGGGTGCGGTGGCTGCCGCACGCGCGGCCCTCCGGGGGCCAGGACGTCAACATCCTCATCGGCACCGACGCCGAGACCGTCGGCGCCCGCATCGGCGAGCTGACGCAGATCCTCGACGCCCGCAAGAAGGCCGCCGAGCAGAAGGGCGGCGGCGCGCAGGGATCGAGTTTCGCCGATCCGGACATCGTGGTGGTGTGGGACGGCTCGCGGCGGTTGCGGTCGCTGCCCGGCGTCGTACGGCTGTTGCGCGAGGGGCCGGCGGTGTCGATGTTCGCCGTCTGCCTCGACGCCGAGGAGCGGTTCCTGCCGGGCGAGTGCCAGGCGTTCGTCGTCGCCGAGCCCAAGGCCGAGGAGGACGGGGGCCGGCGGCAGGACGAGCAGCAGCCCGCGCGACAGGTCGCCGGAGGGTTCCCGTCCTTCCAGGCGTGGCACGCCAACTCCCCCGCCGAGACCGAGCAGCGGGCCCGTACCGAGAAGCTGCGGCTGCGGGTCGAGGAGGCGGGGGTCGAGCGGATCACGGACGTACGGCCCGACTTCGTCACGCCCGCCTGGTGTCTGCGGCTGGCGCGTTCGCTGTCCGCGCTGCGCGACATCAGCGGCGAGACCGAGGACTCGGCGCTGCCCGGCTCCAGCCGGCTGCTCGACGTGCTCCAGCTGGAGCCGCCGACGGCCGACGCGATCGGCGCGCGGTGGCGGATGGGCGGCCAGTCGACGATGGCCGTCATCGGCGAGTCGTACGACGGACCGTTCGGCATCGACATGCGCAAGGACGGGCCGCACGGCCTCATCGCCGGTACGACCGGTTCCGGCAAGTCGGAGCTGCTGCAGACCATCGTGGCGGCCCTCGCCGTCGCGAACACGCCCGAGAACATGACCTTCGTGCTCGTCGACTACAAGGGCGGGTCCGCGTTCAAGGACTGCGTGAAGCTGCCGCACACCGTCGGCATGGTGACCGACCTCGACGCGCACCTGGTCGAGCGGGCGCTGGAGTCGCTGGGGGCCGAGCTGAAGCGGCGCGAGCACATCCTCGCCGCCGCCGACGCCAAGGACATCGAGGACTACCAGGATCTCGTCAGGCGCGATCCCTCGCACGCTCCGGTGCCCCGGCTGCTCATCGTCATCGACGAGTTCGCCTCCATGGTGCGGGACCTGCCGGACTTCGTGACCGGGCTCGTCAACATCGCCCAGCGAGGGCGTTCGCTCGGCATCCACCTGCTGCTCGCCACGCAGCGGCCCAGCGGTGTGGTCTCCCCCGAGATCCGCGCCAACACCAACCTCCGGATCGCGCTGCGCGTGACCGACGGCGGCGAGTCGTCGGACGTCATCGACTCGCCCGAGGCCGGGCACATCTCCAAGAACACCCCGGGCCGCGCCTACGTGCGCCTCGGCCACTCCTCCCTGGTCCCCTTCCAGTCGGGGCGCGTCGGTGGCCGTCGGCCCGGCGCCGCCGACCCCGCCGCGCTCGCCCCCTGGGTCGGCCCGCTGGGCTGGGAGGACCTGGGCCGGGCGGCGCTGACCAAGCCGAAGACCGAGTCCCGCGAGGACGACGAGATCACCGACCTCAAGGTGCTGGTCGACGCGGTGCGCGAGGCCAACCGGACCATGGGCATCCCCGCCCAGCACAGCCCCTGGCTGCCGGCGCTGGACGAGAAGCTGCTGCTGGACGAGATCGAGGTCCCGGCGCTCGCCGGTGCCGCCCCGGGCAAGCTGCCGCCCGCCCCGTACGGCATCGAGGACCTGCCCTCCGACCAGGCCCGCCGCCCGGTCGTCGTCGACTTCGCGAGCTTCGGGCACCTGATGATCGGCGGTGCTCCGCGCAGCGGCCGTTCCCAGGTGCTGCGCACCATCGCGGGGTCGCTGGCCCGCACCCACTCCACCGCCGACGTCCACCTGTACGGCATCGACTGCGGCAACGGCGCCCTGAACGCGCTGACCCGGCTGCCGCACTGCGGCGCGGTCGTGGGCCGCAACCAGACCGAGCGGGTCGTACGGCTCGTCAACCGGCTCAAGGGCGAGCTGTCGCGCCGTCAGGACCTGCTGGCGGACGCCGGGTTCGCGGACATCGGTGAGCAGCGGGCCTCCGTGCAGGAGAGCGAGCGGCTGCCGCACATCGTCGTGCTCCTCGACCGCTGGGAGGGGTGGGTGCCCACCCTCGGAGAGGTCGACCACGGGTCGCTGACCGACGAGTTGCAGACGATGATGCGCGAGGGTGCCAGCGTCGGCATCCACCTGGTCCTGACCGGTGACCGCACGCTGCTCGTGGGCCGCATCGCGACCCTCACCGAGGACAAGTACGGCCTGCGGCTGGCCGACCGCAGCGACTTCGCCTCGCTCGGCATCCCGACCCGCAAGGTGCCCGAGGAGATCCCGCCGGGCCGCGCCTTCCGCAACGAGGCGGGTACGGAGACGCAGTTCGCGCTGCTCTCCGAGGACACCACCGGCCAGGGACAGGCGGCGGCGATCTCCGCGATCGGCGAGGCGGCCACGGCGCGCGACGCCGATGTCCCGCGGTCCCGGCGTCCGTTCCGCGTCGACAGCCTGCCCAGCCGGATCTCCTTCCCCGAGGCCTGGGAGATGCGCGACCCGGAGGCGTCCCGTTCCAAGCTGTGGGCGCTGATCGGCATCGGCGGCGACGAGATCGTCGGCTTCGGCCCCGACCTCGCCGACGGCGTGCCGTCCTTCGTCATCGCGGGACCGGCCAAGTCGGGCCGCTCCACGGTGCTGATGAACGTCGCCCAGTCGCTCCTCGCCCAGGGCACCCGCCTGGTCGTGGCGGCGCCCCGCCAGTCGCCGGTGCGCCAACTGGACGGCACGGAGGGCGTGCTGAAGGTCTTCACCGGGGACGACATCGACGAGGACGAGTTCGAGGAGCTGATCGACGGGGCGAGCCCGGAGCAGCCCATCGCCGTCCTCGTCGACGACGGCGAGATCCTCGAGGACTGCGACGCCGAGAGCCAGATGAAGAAGATCGTCTCCCGGGGAGCCGAACGCGGCCTCGCCCTGGTCATCGCCGGTGACGAGGAGGACGTGTGCAGCGGCTTCTCCGGCTGGCAGGTGGACGCCAAGAAGGCCCGCCGCGGCATCCTGCTCTCCCCGCAGGAGTCCTCCAGCGGCGACCTCATCGGCCTGCGCGTCTCGCGCCAGATGGTCGGCGGCCAGGTCACGCCGGGCAAGGGCATGCTGCACCTGGGCGACGGGGAGCTGCGCACGGTCGTGGTGCCGGGCTGAGCGGGTGGAAGGCGGGGCCCTCGCGTCCCACGGGCGGGGGCCCTCACCGCGGTCCTCGCCCTCCTGCCGCCCCGGCTACTCGATCTTCGACAGCCGTGCCTCCGGCCGGCCCGACTCCTCGCTCTTCGAGGCGTAGTCGAGGTCGTCGCCGACCGGGGTGAAGGTGACGGTGGTGGGGGCGGGGTTGCAGCCGTCGTG
This sequence comes from Streptomyces sp. NPDC034099, assembly GCF_055575415.1. Taxonomy (NCBI): domain Bacteria; kingdom Bacillati; phylum Actinomycetota; class Actinomycetes; order Kitasatosporales; family Streptomycetaceae; genus Streptomyces; species Streptomyces sp. NPDC034099. Next base: position 910,361 of record NZ_JBVISR010000001.1, read on the forward strand.
GTTGCCCTCGGCGCCGACGGACCCGGCGACGATCTGCTTCTCCGTCACCTCCTTGAGGGTGATCACGTCGACGCAGACGCCGCCCAGCGGGTCGGTCTGGTGGAGCCTGCCCAGTTCCTGGCCGGCCTTCGCCTGCTTGATGGTGATCCGGAAGGTGCCCAGCGGCAGCTTGCCGTCCAGGGCGGCGGCCTGTCCCTCCCAGGTGCCGACGTAGCGCGCGGGCAGCCCGCCGGGGGTGGCGGCGGGCGGCTCGTGGGAGCCGTCGTCGCTGCCCGCGTTGTGCCCGTCGTCGCCCGAGCCCGGCAGCAGGTCCAGGACGAACACCGAGCCCACCGTCACCGCCGCCAGCGCTCCCGCCACCGCCAGCGCCACGGTGCAGCTGATCCGCCGCCCGCGTCCCTGGGCGCCCCGCGTCGAGGTCGCCGCGACGGAGAGGGCGAGCCTGCCGGACGGGTGACCCGCGCCCGGCTCCGGATCCCTCGGGCCGGGAACGGACGCGGAGGAGGGGGACGCCGGGGACGGGGGCGACGTCGACGGCGCCGTGGGCGTCGGCATCACCGGCGGGGGGCCGAAGGCGCCGGCGGTCGTGGGTGTCGCCACGCCCTCCCCCGGCCTCTGCGAAGCACCGGCCCCGTCCTCTGCGCCCGCCGTGACCGACGGCCGGCTGAACCCCACCGGGCCCGACGCCTCGCCCTCGGACGCCTCCAGGTTCAGCAGCTGTACGGCGCTCCGGCTGACCCGCTCGACCAGTGGCCCCGGCAGCCAGCCGCCGCTCACCAGGCGGGCCGCGCCCTCGGGGGCCAGGCGCCGGGCCACCTCACCGGGGGCCGGGCGGGCGGCCGGGTCCTTGGCGAGGCAGGAGGCGACCAGCTCGCGCAGTTCCCCGTCCAGGCCGTCGAGGCTCGGCTCCTCGTGAACGACCTTGTAGAGGAGCGCGGCCGAGGAGTCCCCGGGGAAGGGCGGCCGCCCCGTCGTCGCGTACGCCAGCACGGCGCCCAGCGAGAAGACGTCCGCCGCCCCGGTCACGCCCTTGCCGAGGATCTGCTCGGGGGACATGTAGCCGGGCGAGCCGATGGACACGCCCGTCGAGGTCAGGGAGGCGGTGCCCTCCGTGGCGCGGGCGATGCCGAAGTCGATCAGGAGGGGGCCGTCGAGGGTGAGCAGGACATTGGACGGCTTCACGTCACGGTGGACGAGGCCCAGCTCGTGCACCGCGGCCAGCGCCTCGCCGAGGCCCGCGCCGAGCGCCCGTACCGAGTGGGCGGGCAGCGGGCCGCCGTCCGCCACGGCCGCCGTCAGGGACGGACCGGCCGCGTACGCCGTGGCGACCCACGGCACGCGCGCCTCGGGGTCCGCGTCCAGTACGGGCGCGGTCCAGGCGCCGCCGACCCGGCGCGCGGCGGCCACCTCGCGCCGGAACCGGGCCCGGAACTCCTCGTCCAGCGCGAAGTGCGGGTGCACGATCTTCACCGCGACCGTGCGGCCGCCGGCGCTGCGCCCCAGGTAGACCCGGCCCATGCCGCCGGAGCCCAGCCGGCCGAGCAGCCGGTAGGGCCCCACCACGGTGGGCTCGTCGACTTCGAGCGGCCGCATGGCGTCCACCCCTCCCCCGTACGCCGATACCTGTCAGCAGGGTAGTGGGCCCCCTGCGGAAGGCCCCGGGGACAAGGTGCGCCGACTGCGGATCAGGGCCGCAGCAGCTCCACCTTCACGTCCGCCGGGAAGCCGGTGGTCGGTCCGACCCGGCGGGCGAACTCGGTGACCGCCTCCAGCTGCGGGGCGCCGAAGCGGAAGTCGAGCGTGGTGAAGTACTTCGCGAGGGTCTGCTCGTCGAAGGCCTCCCAGCGGGCGGCCTGCTCCGCGACCTTCTCCACCTCCTCCAGGGAGAGGTTGCGGGAGGCGAGGAAGGCCTCGTGCACCTTGCGGGTGATGACCGGCTCGCGCTCGGCGTAGTCCCGCCGGGCCGCCCAGACCGCGAAGACGAACGGCAGGCCGGTCCACTCCTTCCACAGGGCGCCCAGGTCGTGCACGTCGAGGCCGTAGCGCGGGCCGTCGATCATGTTGGCGCGCAGGGCCGCGTCCCCGATGAGGACGGCCGCGTCGGCCTCCTGCATCATCAGGCTCAGGTCCGGCGGGCAGGTGTAGTAGTCCGGCTGGACGCCGAAGCGTTCCGCCAGGAGGAGCTGGGCGAGGCGTACGGAGGTGCGCGAGGTCGACCCGAGGGCGACCCGGGCGCCGTCCAGGCGGTCCAGCGGGACCTGGGAGACGATCACGCACGACATCACCGGGCCGTCGCAGCCGACGGCGATGTCGGGGAAGGCGACGAGGTCGTCGGCGTTCTTGAGGAATTCGACCAGGGTGACGGGACCGATGTCGAGATCGCCGCGCACCAGCTGCTCGCTGAGCTTCTCCGGGGTGTCCTTCGTCAGCTCGAAGTCGAGGAGCGTGCCTGTTCTCGCGAGCCCCCAGTACAGGGGCAGGCAGTTCAGGAACTGGATGTGGCCGACGCGCGGCCGGGTGCGAGAATTGTCCACATCGCGAGGCTAGCCCTCCCCCGAGGTCCCCCCGTCGCCGACCCCCGGCGTCAGCCGAACGGCGCAGGTGTTCAAACGTCCGAGTGAAGTGATCTTGACCTCTGTTGCGCTCGGGGGCCTGCGTGCTACGCTCACAGCAAGTTGCAGTTTGGTTTCCCTTGCAGTACAGAGCCTGCGGAGCATGTGACCGCGGGCTCTCGTCGTTCTCAGACGTATGCAGTTGTGCAGCATTCAAAGTCTTCACACTTGCTGGTTCTGGAGCAGGGCAACCCTTTGGGCCCAAGGAGGGCTTATGGCTACCGGAACCGTGAAGTGGTTCAACGCCGAAAAGGGCTTTGGTTTCATCGCCCAGGAAGGCGGCGGCCCGGACGTCTTCGTCCACTACTCCGCGATCAACGCTCAGGGATTCCGTTCCCTCGAGGAGAACCAGCAGGTGTCCTTCGACGTCACGCAGGGCCCCAAGGGTCCGCAGGCGGAGAATGTCACTCCTGTCTGATTGACAGCAGTACCCAAGGAGCCCCGCGCCGTTCTCGGCGACGGGGCTCCTGCCCTTTCCGCCCGCCCCGGCTGTCAGTGGCCGCCACTAGGGTCCGTCCATGACCACCGACCCCGCCTTCGTGGCCACCACCCGGACCTTCTACGACGCCGTCGCCGAGGACTACCACGCCCGGTTCCGCGCCGTGCTCGACGACAGCCCGCTCGACCGGGCGCTGATGGGCGCCTTCGCCGAGCTGGTGGGGCCCGAGGGGCAGGTGGCCGACCTCGGCTGCGGGCCCGGTATGGTCACCGCGCACCTGGCCTCGCTGGGCCTGCGGGTCTTCGGCCTGGACCTGTCCTCCTCGATGCTGGCGATCGCGCGCCGCGAGCACCCCGGGCTGCGGTTCGAGCAGGGGTCGATGCTGGACCTCGACCTGCCGGACGGCGCCCTCGCGGGGGCGGTCTCCTGGTACTCGTCGATCCACACGCCGTGGGAGAGGCTGCCGGACCTCTTCGGCGAGGTGCGGCGCGTGCTGGCCCCGGGCGGGCATCTGCTGCTGGGCTTCCAGGTCGGCGACGAACCCCTCCACCACGACCGTCCCTGGGGCCATCCGGTCGCCCTGGGCTTCGAACGGCGGCAGCCCGAGCAGATGGCTCAGCTGCTGGAGCAGGCCGGCTTCACCGTGCTGTCCCGGACGGTGCGTGTACAGGAGGCGAGCACGTCCTCGCAGGTCCCGCAGGCCTGCCTCATCGCCCGCCGCTGACCACCGCCGGCCGCCGACGGCCACCGACGCCGTCCTACCCCTCGTACAACCCCTCCACCGCCGCCGCGAAGTCCCGCATGATCACCTCGCGCCGGAGCTTCATGGAGGGGGTCAGATGGCCCTCCCACTCGGTGAAGTCCCTGGGCAGGACGGCGAAGCGGCGAATGGACTCCGGGCGGGAGACCAGCTTGTTGGCCTCGTCGACGGCGCGCTGGAGCACCGCGTGGACTTCCTCGTCGTCCACCAGCAGCTCCGGCGGGACCGGGTGCTTGCCGTTCATGCGGCGCCAGTGGCTGACGCCGTCGGGGTCGAGGGTGAACAGGGCGGAGACGTAGGGCCGGCGGTCGCCCAGGACGATGCACTGGGAGATCAGGGGGTGGGAGCGCAGCCAGTTCTCCAGCGGGGCCGGGGCGACGCTCTTGCCGCCCGCGGTGATCAGCAGCTCCTTCTTGCGGCCGGTGATGGTCAGATAGCCCTCGTCGTCCAGGCTGCCGAGGTCGCCGGTGGCGAACCAGCCGTCGGGTGCGGCCTGGACGACGCCGCCGGCCTGCGGGTCCCAGTAGCCGTGCAGGACCTGCTCGCCGGCGACCAGGATCTCGCCGTCGGCGGCGATGCGGATGCGGGTGCCGGGCAGCGGCCAGCCGACCGTGCCCAGGCGCGGCTTGAGCGGGGGCGTGACGGTGGCCGCGGCGGTGGTCTCGGTGAGGCCGTAGCCCTCGAAGATCTCGATGCCGGCCCCGGCGTAGAAGGCGGCCAGGCGGCGGCCGAGCGGGGAGCCGCCGCAGATGGCGTACTTGACCCGGCCGCCCATGGCGTTGCGGATCTTCCGGTAGACGAGCGGGTCGTAGAAGGAGCGGGCGGTCTTCAGGCCGCGGCCGGGGCCGCCGCCCGCGCCGGTCTGGCGGGCCTCCTTGGCCTCGCCGTAGCGCACCGCCACCGAGACGGCGCGGTCGAAGGCCGAGGCCCGGCCGCCGGACTCGGCCTTGGCGCGGGCGCTGTTGAAGACCTTCTCCAGCATGTACGGGATGGTCAGCAGGCAGGTGGGGCGGAAGGCCGCCAGGTCGGGGAGCAGGTCCTCGGGCTTCAGGCTCGGCGCGTGGCCGAGGCGCACCCGGGCCCGGACGCAGGCCACGGCGACCATGCGGCCGAAGACGTGGGACATCGGCAGGAAGAGCAGGATCGAGGGCTCCTCGCCGGTCTCCGCCTTGAAGACGGGGTAGAGCAGCTCGATCGCGTTGTCGACCTCGGCGAAGAAGTTGCCGTGGGTCAGCACGCAGCCCTTGGGGCGGCCGGTGGTGCCGGAGGTGTAGATGAGGGTGGCCAGGGTGGACGGGCCGAGCATGCCGCGGCGCACCTCCACCTCCGCGTCCGGCAGTCGCGCGCCCAGCTCCGCCAGCCGCTCCACGTGCCCCTTCTCCATGACCCACAGGTGCCCCAGGTCGGGTATGCGGTCCAGCTCGGGTCCGAGGGCGGCGGCCTGCGCGGTGGTCTCGGTGACCAGGGTGACGGCGCCGGAGTCCTGGAGGATCCAGCGGGTCTGGAAGAGGGAGGAGGTGGGGTAGATCGGGACGGTGACCAGTCCCGCCGCCCACGCGGCGAAGTCCAGCAGCGTCCACTCGTACGTCGTCCGCGCCATGATCGCGATGCGGTCGCCCGGCATCAGCCCCTCGGAGATCATGCCCTTGGCCACCGCCAGCACCTGCGCGGCGAACTCTGCCGCCGTGACGTCGCTCCAGTCGCCCTCCCGCGACCTGCGGCTGAGGACGACCTGGCCCGGGACCGCCGCCGCGTTGTCGAAGGGCAGGTCGGCGAGGGACCCGCGGGGCACCGGCGGCGCGAACGGCGGTACGTACGCCTCCCGGACGGCCCCGTCCAGCATCCGCGTCTCGGGCGCCACCAGGGTGGGGCCGGGTGAGTCGGCGTAGGCGGCGGACGCGGCGAAGGACGGAAGCGGGGTGGACACGGGCGGCTCCTGGGACGTGCAGCAAAGACACTGCTTCTGCTGTCGCTGCTCTGCTGCATGACGTACGTGCCTCGCGCGCCGAGGCGTTCATCGCCGGTTCCGCGGACAGGGGTGTTACCGGCGGTCAGTGACGGGATCGTACGGGCCCCACGTGAGGAGTTGGTGCGCGTTCGGGGACGGTCCCGCGCCGGACGTGTGCAGTCTTGGGGGTTACCTGAGGGTAAGTCACGTTCTTTCCAGTATGGCCGTGACGCCCTGGCCGCCCGCCGCGCAGACGGAGATCAGGCCGCGCCCCGGTCCTTCCCGCTCGGCCAGCAGGGTGGCCAGGGTCGCCACGATCCGGGCGCCGGTCGCGGCGAAGGGGTGGCCGGTGGCGAGGGAGGAGCCGGCCACGTTCAGGCGGGCCCGGTCCACGGGGGCCAGGCCGCGCTTCTCCCAGGCGGCCAGCGTGGCCAGCACCTGGGACGCGAACGCCTCGTGGATCTCGACGAGGTCGAAGTCCCCGGTCCCGAGCCCGGCCCGCTCCAGCATCCGCGGGACCGCGTACGCGGGCGCCATCAGCAGCCCGTCCTCGCCTCCGGCCACGTCCCCGCCGACGAAGTCCACGGCCGCCGTCTCGTACGCGGTGAGGTAGGCGAGGGGTTCGATGCCCCGGGCCTCGGCCCAGTCCTCGCTCGCCAGGAACACCGTCGCGGCGCCGTCCGTCAGGGGCGTGGAGTTGCCCGCCGTCATGGTGGGATCGGGGGCGTCGAGGCCGAACACCGGCTTGAGCGCGGCCAGTTTCTCCACAGTCGAGCCGGGGCGCAGGTTCTGGTCGCGGGCCAGGCCGCGGAAGGGGATCACCAGGTCCTGGAAGAGGCCGCGTTCGTACGCCGCCGCCAGCCGCTGGTGGCTCGCGGCGGCCAACGCGTCCTGTTCCTCACGGGAGATGCCCCAGGCCCGTGCGGTGACCGCGGCGTGCTCGCCCATGGACAGGCCGGTGCGCGGCTCGGCGTTGCGGGGGATGTCGGGGACCAGGTGGCCCGGACGGATCCTGGCCAGCGCCTTCAGCCGGGCGCCGGTGGACTTGGCCCGGCGGGCCTCCAGCAGGATGCGGCGCAGCCGGTCGTTGACGCCGAGCGGCGCGTCGCTCGCGGTGTCGGCGCCGCCCGCGATCGCCGACTCGGTCTGACCGAGGGCGATCTTGTTGGCGGCGGCGATCACGGCCTGGAGTCCGGTGCCGCAGGCCTGCTGGATGTCGTAGGCGGGGGTGCGCGGGTCGAGTGCCGAGCCGAGGACCGTCTCGCGGGCGAGGTTGAAGTCCCGGCTGTGCTTGAGGACCGCGCCGGCCACGAACTCGCCGACCGCGCCCGGCTCCTGGAGGCCGTGCCGCTCGACCAGGCCGTCGAGGGCCGCGGTGAGCATCTCCTGGTTGGAGGCGGTGGCGTACGGCCCGTCGGAGCGGGCGAAGGGGACGCGGGCGCCGCCGAGGACCGCGACGCGGCGCGTGGACTGCGCTGCCAGAGGGCTCATCTCGACCTGCTCCTCACCCGTGACATAGGCTTACCTCCGGTAACCTTACTCCAGAGTAAGCAGTTGTGTGCAGGACCGGCCTCTGGAGGACCTGCTGGACACGTCGCAGTCGTTGGGGAGACAGGACATGGCCGACCGCTATCTCAGCTTCACCGGCACCGCACCCGGCCGTTTCCTCACCCGGAGGCTGGGCCTGCCACAACCCGCCGAGCTGCGGCGGGACGCGCTCGACGGCGGCCTGCTGCACCTCACGGCCGGCACACCGGACCCCGGCCTCGCGCCCGTCCTGGACCGCACGGGCCTGCCCCGGGACGAGGACGGCCGGCCCGCCGCCGTCGTCCTGGACGCCACCGGCGTACGGGACGTCGACACGCTCGCCGAGGTGCACGCCGCACTGCACCCCGTCGTACGGTCCGTCGCCGCGAGCGGCCGCGTGGTGGTGCTCGGCGCCCCGCTCGACCCGGCCGACCACCACCAGGCCGCCGCCCAGCAGGCGTTGGAGGGGTTCACACGCTCGCTCGGCAAGGAGATCGGGCGGGGCAGGACGGTCAACCTCGTACGGCTCACCGACCCGGCACCCGCCGAGTCCACCCTCCGCTTCCTCCTCTCCCCCGCCTCCGCCTACGTCAGCGGCCAGGTGATCGAGGTCGGGACGGAGGGCGAGGGCGCCGCCCCCGACGACTGGGCCCTCCCCCTCGCCGGGCGCACCGCCCTGGTCACCGGCGCCGCACGGGGCATCGGCGCGGCGGTCGCCGAGACGCTGGCCGGGCAGGGCGCCCAGGTCGTCGTCCTGGACGTGCCGCAGGCCGAGGACGCGGCGCGCCGGGCCGCCGAACGCCTCGGCGGCACCGCCCTCGCGCTGGACATCACGGCCGCCGACGCGGGCGAGCGCATCGCCGCCGCGCTGCCCGGCGGGCTCGACATCCTGATCCACAACGCGGGCGTCACCCGCGACCGGCGCCTGGTCAACATGCCCGCCGAACGATGGAGTTCCGTGCTCGACGTCAACCTGGCGAGCGTCCTGCGCACCACGGACGCGCTGCTCGCGGCGGGCGCCGTCAACCGGGGCGGCAGGATCGTGGCGACGGCCTCCATCGCCGGGCTCGCGGGCAACGCGGGCCAGACCAACTACGGCGCGAGCAAGGCGGGGATCGTCGGCCTGGTCCGCTCGCTGGCGCCCCGCGCGCTCGCCGGGCACGGGGTGACGGTGAACGCGGTGGCGCCGGGCTTCATCGAGACGAAGATGACGGCGGCGGTCCCCCTCTTCATCCGCGAGGCCGGGCGCCGCATGAACTCCCTCGCCCAGGGCGGCCTGCCCGTCGACGTCGCCGAGACCACCGCCTGGCTCGCCCACCCGGCCTCCGGCGCCGTCAACGGCCAGGTCGTACGGGTCTGCGGCCAGAGCCTGCTGGGGGCGTGATGACCACCGCGGCCCCGACCACCAGCACCCTGACCGGCGTCCCCGCCCTCGCGCCGCTCCTCGCCCGCGGCGCGCTGCTGTCGCCCCTCAAGCGCCCCCGCCCGGACGCGGACTTCCCCCGCACCCGGCTGGTGCTGCCCGGCCTGCGCGTCGACCTCGCGCGGCTCGCGGCGTACGAGCGGGTGTGCGGGTTCGCGACCGGCGCGGACGCGCTTCCGGTGACGTATCCGCACGTGCTGGGCTTCCCGATGGCCATGCGCCTGATGAGCGCCCGGGACTTCCCGCTGCCCCTGCTCGGGCTCGTCCACACCTCCATCGGCATCACCCGGCGCGCCGCCATGCCCGCCACCGGCGCGTACGAACTCGCCGTGCACGTCGAGGGGCTGGCCCCGCACCGGCGCGGCACCGAGGCGTCGGTGGTCACGGAGCTGCGCGCCGGGGCCGACGTCGTGTGGGAGTCCCGCAGCACCTACCTGGCCCGGCACCGGACCACCGCTCCGGCCGCCGCCGGGGAAACCTCCCCGGAAGACCGGCAGCCCCTCCCCACGCGCGCCGAATGGCGGCTGGCCGGTGACGTCGGACGCCGCTACGCCGCCGCGTCCGGTGACCGCAACCCGATCCACCTGCACCCGCTCACCGCCCGCCTGTTCGGCTTCCCGCGAGCCATCGCGCACGGCATGTGGACCGTGGCCCGGTGCCTCGCCGAGCACGGGACACCGGACGCGGCCGTGGTGCGCGCGGAGTTCCGGGCACCGGTGCTGCTGCCGGGGACGGTGGCGTACGGGGCCGAGGACGGGCGGTTCGAACTGCGCGGCGCCCGCGACGGACGGCTCCACCTGTCCGGCGGGGCCGGGCCCTATCCGGCGGCCTGAGCCACCGGCGCCGGGTCCGGCACCGGGTCCGGCTCCTCCGGCGGGGACCACGGCCGCCCCGTCATCAGGTCGCCCAGGCCCGCCCAGGCGAAGTTCATCAGGGTCGCCGCCGCCTGCTTCGCGGTGACGCCCTCGGTGGCGCCCGCCCAGTCGGCGAGCGACTCCGCGGCGCCGACCAGCGCCTCGGCCAGCCCGGCGACCTCGCCCTCGGGCAGATGCGGGTCCCGGTGCGCGTCCCGTGCCGCGGCGGCGATCAGCTGCGTCACGAACGCGACGATCTCCTCGCGCATCACCGCCACCTCGGCCGCGAACCGCTCCCCGTGCGTACGGGCGTGCAGGTGCAGCACCCGCCAGGCGTCCGGGTGCCGCGCGGTGTGGCTGAAGAACGCCCGCAGCCCCGACCAGAGCTGCCCGTCCGCGGAGAGCCCCGGACGCACACCGGCCCGCACCGCCTCGGTGAGGGCGCGGGCCTCGCGGTTGATGCAGGCGCTGAAGAGGTCGTCCTTCGAGTTCAGGTACAGATACACCAACGGCTTGGACACGCCCGCCAGTTCGGCGATCTCGTCCATCGACGCCGCCATGTACCCGCGCCGCCCGAAGACGCTCACGGCGGCGTCCAGCATCTGCTGCTCACGGACCGCACGCGGCATCCGCTTGGTCTTCCCAGCACCCATGCGAATCAGCGTACGGTCCGTGCGGCGGTGATCAGGACGTCAGCACGGCGCCGACCCCTCGATCACGACGGTCAGGCGGCGACCGGAACCGGCTCCGCGTCCTGCTTCTCCCGCTCGGGCTCGTCGATCGGCGAGGCGTGCGCCTCGTCGTACGCCTTGCGGTCGAGCAGCCCCTCGCGGGCCGAGACGATGACCGGCACGAGGGCTTGGCCCGCGACGTTGGTGGCGGTGCGCATCATGTCCAGGATCGGGTCGATGGCGAGGAGGAGGCCGACGCCCTCCATGGGCAGGCCCAGGGTGGACAGGGTCAGGGTGAGCATGACCGTGGCGCCGGTGAGGCCGGCCGTGGCGGCGGAGCCGACCACCGAGACGAAGGCGATCAGCAGGTAGTCGCCGACGCCGAGCTGGATGTCGAAGATCTGCGCGACGAAGATCGCGGCGATCGCCGGGTAGATCGCGGCGCAGCCGTCCATCTTGGTCGTCGCGCCGAACGGCACGGCGAAGGACGCGTACTCCTTCGGGACGCCGAGGCGCTCGGTGACCTTCTGGGTCAGCGGCATGGTGCCGACCGAGGAGCGGGAGACGAAGGCCAGCTGGATGGCGGGCCAGGCGCCCTTGAAGAACTGGAGCGGGCTGGCCTTGGCGACGGTGGCGAGCAGTGTCGGGTAGACCACGAACATCACGAGGGCGCAGCCGACGTAGATGTCGGCGGTGAAGGTGGCGTACTTGCCGATGAGGTCCCAGCCGTAGGTGGCGATGGCCTTGCCGATGAGGCCCACGGTGCCGAGCGGGGCGAGGCGGATGACCCACCACAGGGCCTTCTGGAGGAGTTCGAGGACCGACTCGCTCAGGTTCAGGATCGGCTGGGCCTTCTCGCCGAGCTGGAGGGCGGCGATACCGGCGACGGCGGCCATGAAGACGATCTGCAGGACGTTCAGCTCGGTGAACGGCGTGATGACGTCGGTCGGCACGATGCCGGTCAGGAAGTCGATCCAGGAACCGGTGTGCTCGGGCTTGGCGCCGTCGGCCGGGGTGAGGCCGGTGCCGGAGCCGGGGTTGGTGACCAGGCCGATGACGAGGCCGATGGCCACCGCGATCAGCGACGTGATCATGAACCAGAGGAGGGTGCGGGACGCCAGGCGGGCGGCGTTGTTGACCTTCCGCAGGTTGGTGATCGAGACGAGGATCGCGAAGAAGACCAGCGGTGCGACGGCGAGCTTCAGCAGGCCGATGAAGGTGTCACCGACCTTCTCCAGGGTGGTGACCAGCCACGATATGTCCTGGCTGCGGGCCAGCCAGCCCAGCAGGACGCCGAGGACGAGGCCGGCGAGTATCTGGGCCCAGAAGGGCACCTTGAGGTACTTCGTAAAAGAAGACGGTGAAGACACGGACATGCTCCGTAGGGGGACGGGACGCGGGATGGGACGCGCTGAGCTGACGTGGGGACGACTGGTGAGGGGGGAACGTCAGGGGCGACAGTTCGCGGACGCGCACCGGCAGAGGTCCACGTGCAGGCGCGCCACGAGCGCGAGGCGCTGTGGTGTGGTGGGCGCGGCTGCTTGCTTCATGCACACGACTTTAACACCCATGCTTTGAGACACTCAAAGCCATACTTTGAGAGGCAGGAGTGCCCTAATGCCCGCAAAACGCAAAGCGCCCCGGTTTCCGATGAATTCGGAAGCCGGGGCGTACGTGTGTGACGGACGTTACGAGGTCTGGCCCTGCGCCCGCGCGGTGTCGTCGGCGCCGTCCTCCTGGCCGCGGTTGGCCTCCAGGTTGGCCTTCATGCGGGTCACCCGACCCGCGACCTGGACCGAGGCACGGTCTCGCTCCTTGCGCAGCGCGACGTAGCTGATGGGGGCGGAGATCAGCAGGGAGAGCAGCAGGATCCACATGCCGTTGGAGTCGCCGAGACCGCGCGGGAAGACTCCGGCGTAGACGAGCCCCCAGACGACTACGAGGCAGCCTGCGAAGATCCCGAGGCGCATCAGCGTGTAGCGGAGCATCTCAATCCACTCTTCCGTTTCTGGCACAAAGAGGCACTGCCCAGTGAAACATGCCGGGCCGTCGATCTTGCAGGGGGGTCGGACGGCGGTCAGCCCAGGGGCAGCAGCATGAAGACGTCGTCCCGGTCGTCGCCGGGCGCGACCCGGATCGCACCGGGGACCCGGCCGACCTCCTTGTAGCCGCAGGACTCGTAGAACCGCTCCAGGCCGAGCCCGCCGCGGCAGGTGAGCCGTATCGCCTCGATGCCGTCGCAGGCGCGGGCGGCGTCCGCGGCGGCGGCCATCAGGTCCCGGCCGTAGCCCCGGCCCTGGTGGCGCGGGTGGACCATGACCGTGTAGAGCCACAGCCAGTGCCGCATCAGGCGGTGGGTGTTGAGGGCGAGGAACGCGGTGGCGGCCAACTGCCCCTCTTCGTCGTGGCCGACGAGCAGGCGGGTGCGCCCTTCGGCCATGCCCGTCATGTGCTTGACCAGCTCGGGGCGGATGTCCTCGCGCGTCACCGGCGGCACGAAGCCCACGGAGCCGCCGGCGTTGGAGACGTCGGTCCACAGGTCGAGGACGCCGTCGCGGAGGTCGGGGGTGACGGCCGGATCGAAAGTGAAAGTAAGGGACACCGGGCCATAGTAGCCATTACCCGAGTGCTCGTGCGGCGGTTTTCAGGTCCGAGACCAGTCCCCGGTAGGCACCCTCGCGGTCGTCGGACCGCAGCACGGCCGACGGGTGCACGGTCGGTACCAGCCGTTCCGGCCGCCCGTGGATCTCCTCCTCCAGCACCGTGCCGCGCACCCGGGTGACCCGGAAGGAGGAGCCGAGCAGCGCCTTCCCGGCCGTGGCGCCCAGCACCACGATCAGCTCGGGCTCCACCTGTGCCAGTTCGGCGGCCAGCCAGGGGCCGCAGGCCGTCATTTCGCGCAGGGTGGGCGCCTTGTGGATACGGCGCTTGCGGGGCTCGGCCCGGGTGAACTTGAAGTGCTTGACGGCGTTGGTGACGTACGCGTCCGCCGGGTCGAGGCCGGCGTCCGCCAGCGCCCGGTCGAGGAGGTGCCCGGCGGGGCCGACGAAGGGCTTGCCCTGCCGGTCCTCCTGGTCGCCGGGCTGCTCACCGACGAGCATGAGGCGGGCGGTCGCCTTGCCGGCGCCGAAGACGGTCTGGGTGGCGTCGCGGTGCAGGGGACAGCCTCGGCAGTCGGCCGCCGCCCGGCGCAGGGCGGGGAGGCCGCCGCGTGTGGGAACGAAGGGTCGTGCGGTGTAGTCGTCCTCGGTGGCCATGGGGGTGCGGGTACCCGCCGTGGACGGTTCGGATCCGATGCCGGGTGCGGGTGGTCTGTGGCTGGTCGCGCAGTTCCCCGCGCCCCTTTCAGGGGCGCGCAGTGCACGCACCTCAAGGGGCGCGGGGAACTGCGCGACCAGCCCCCACCGGCCCGCACCCGGCGAACAACCGAACCGCCCGTGTCAGACCCGCATCGGCTGCGGCGACTCCCGCCGCGCCGGGTCGGGACCCTCGTACTCCCGGAGGATCTCGTACCGCGTGTTCCGCTCGACCGGCCGGAACCCGGCGTCGCGGATGAGGTCCAGCAGATCCTCACGCGTCAGCTTGTTCGGCGTGCCGAAGTCGTCCGCGTCGTGCGTGATCTTGTACTCGACGACCGAGCCGTCCATGTCGTCCGCACCGTGCTGGAGGGCCAGCTGGGCCGTCTGGACGCCGTGCATGACCCAGAAGACCTTGACGTGCGGGACGTTGTCGAAGAGGAGACGCGAGACGGCGAAGGTCTTCAGGGCCTCCGCACCGGTCGCCATCTGCGTACGCGCCTGGAGGCGGTTCCTGACCTTGCCGTCCTTCATGTCCACGAAGTCGTGCTGGTAGCGCAGCGGGATGAAGACCTGGAAGCCGCCCGTCTCGTCCTGCAGCTCACGCAGGCGCAGCACGTGGTCCACGCGGTGGCGGGGCTCCTCGATGTGACCGTAGAGCATGGTGCACGGGGTCTTCAGGCCCTTCTCGTGGGCCAGGCGGTGGATGCGGGACCAGTCCTCCCAGTGGGTGCGGTGGTCGACGATGTGCTGCCGCACCTCCCAGTCGAAGATCTCCGCGCCGCCGCCGGTGAGGGACTCCAGGCCGGCGTCGATCAGCTCGTCCAGGATGTCGGAGGCGGACATCCCGGAGATGGTCTCGAAGTGGTGGATCTCGGTGGCCGTGAACGCCTTCAGCGAGACGTCCGGCAGCGCGGCCTTCAGTTCGCGCAGCGAGCGCGGGTAGTAGCGCCACGGCAGGTTCGGATGCAGGCCGTTGACGATGTGCAGCTCGGTGAGGTTCTCACCCTCCATCGCCTTGGCGAGCTTCACCGCCTCCTCGATGCGCATCGTGTACGCGTCCTTCTCCCCCGGCTTGCGCTGGAAGGAGCAGTACGCGCAGGAGGCGGTGCACACGTTGGTCATGTTGAGGTGGCGGTTGACGTTGAAGTGGACGACGTCGCCGTTCTTCCGCGTCCGCACCTCGTGCGCGAGGCCGCCGAGCCAGGCGAGATCGTCCGACTCGTACAGCGCGATGCCGTCCTCGCGGGTCAGCCGCTCACCGGAGCGGACCTTCTGCTCCAGCTCGCGCTTGAGCCCGGCGTCCATGCGATACCTCTTTCTGAGACAGACGGGTCAACCGTACGCCCCGGCTACTGGACCTCTTCCGGCAGCTCGCCCACCCGGTTCTCCCACTTGGTGGAGAGAACGATGGTGGTACGGGTCCGGGACACGCCCTTGGTGCCCGACAGCCGCCGGATGATGCTCTCCAGGCCGTCCACGTCGGCGGCGCGCACCTTCAGCATGTAGGAGTCGTCGCCGGCGATGAACCAGCAGTCCTCGATCTCCCGCAGCTCCTTGAGGCGCTGGGCCACGTCCTCGTGGTCGGCGGCGTCGGAGAGCGAGACGCCGATCAGGGCGGTGACGCCGAGGCCGAGCGAGGCAGCGTCCACGGTGGCCCGGTAGCCGGTGATGACACCGGCCGCCTCCAGCCGGTTGATGCGGTCGGTGACGCTGGGTCCGGAGAGTCCGACCAGGCGCCCCAGCTCCGCGTAGGAGGCCCGGCCGTTCTCCCTCAGGGCCTGGATGAGCTGCCTGTCCACCGCGTCCATGCGATCGAAGCCTTCCACTGAAGAATTCTGAAGATGTGGGTAACAAACGTGTGGGGGGAGGTGGTGCTCAGGTGGTGGGGCGGGCCCCGCCGAGGTCACCGCGCCAGCGGCGGTAGAGGTCGTGCCCGACGCCCGCCGCGTCGAGGACGCGTCCGGCGACGAAGTCCACCAGGTCCTGGATGTGCGTCGCCCCCGCGTAGAAGGCCGGGGAGGCGGGCACCACGCTCGCGCCGGCGTCGTCCAGGGTCACCAGGTGCCGCAGCGTCCGGCCGTCCAGGGGGGTCTCCCGTACGGCGACGACCAGCCTGCGGCGCTCCTTGAGGGTCACGCTCGCGGCGCGCTGGAGCAGGTCCTTCGACAGCCCGAGCGCGACACCGGCCACGCAGGCCGTCGACGCGGGCACGATCAGCATGCCCTTCGTCGCGTACGACCCCGAGGACGGCCCGGCCGCGAGGTCGCCCGCGCTCCAGTGCCGTACGCCCGAGACGTCCGCGTCGAAGGTGTCCGGTTTTCCGTCGGCTCCGCGGGCCAGCCATTCGCGCAGGTCCTGCTGCCAGTGGGCGTCGCGGAAGGGGATGCCGGTCTCGTCGAGCAGGGTGAGCCGCGAGGCCCGGCTGACCACCAGGTCGACGCTCTCGCCGGCGGCGAGCAGCGCACGCAGCACGGCGGCGGCGTACGGGGTGCCGGACGCCCCGGACACCCCCACGATCCAAGGCACGCGCTGCGAATCTCCTGGGTTCACATCTTGAGCCTACCGGTGGACGGGGCAGTCCTCAGGACCGGTCCGCCGCCTCGGGATCGGCGGGGAGCCGAAGCGTGTCGGCACCGTGCTCAGACGCTCAGGCCCCGCACGAGCAGATCCAGCAGGGCGCACACGAACAGGGCGATGCCGATGAAGCCGTTGACCGAGAAGAACGCCCTGTTGAGGCGGGACAGGTCGGTGGGGCGCACGATGGTGTGCTCGTAGAGGAACGCGCCCGCGACGATCAGCAGACCGAGCCAGAAGAAGACACCGGCGTCGGTGGCGACGGCGTACCAGGCGAACAGGGCGGTGGTGACGGTGTGGCAGGCGCGGGCGCCCCAGATCGCGGCCGGGACGCCGAAGCGGGCCGGGACGGACTTCACGCCGACCTGCCGGTCGGTCTCGACGTCCTGGCAGGCGTAGATCAGGTCGAAGCCGCCGATCCAGATGCCGACCGCGAGGCCGAGGATCACGGCCTCCCAGGACCACTCGCCGCTGATCGCCAGCCAGCCGCCGACGGGGCCCATGGCCTGGGCGAGGCCGAGGATGGCCTGCGGGAAGTTCGTGAACCGCTTGCCGTACGGGTAGACCACCATCGGGATCACCGCGATGGGGGCCAGGGCCAGACAGAGGGGGTTGAGCAGGGCCGCCGCGCCGAGGAAGACGACCAGGGCGATCAGCGCGCCGGTCCAGGCGTGCTTGACCGACATGGCACCGGTGACCAGTTCGCGGTGGGCGGTGCGCGGGTTGCGGGCGTCGATCTCGCGGTCGATGATCCGGTTGACCGCCATCGCGAAGGTGCGCAGGCCCACCATGGCGACGGTGACGAGGAGCAGCCGGCCCCAGTGGATGTTCTCGTCCCACAGGTACATCGCGGTCAGCGCGGCGATGTAGGCGAAGGGCAGCGCGAACACCGAGTGCTCGATCATCACCAGGCGCAGGAACGCCTTGGTGCGCCCCGGCTGCTGCGGCAGGGCGGCGGAAGCCGACGTCACAGTCCGTACTCCTTCCAGCGGCGGTCGACCTTCGCCGCCGTCTCCGGGTCGGACAGCACCATGTCCGGCCACCCCCCGTCGCGCGTGTACCCCTCCTCGGGCAGCTTCTTCGTGGCGTCGATGCCCGCCTTGCCGCCCCAGAACTGCTGGTAGGAGGCGTGGTCGAGGTGGTCGACCGGGCCTTCCACGACGGTGAGGTCACGGGCGTAGTCGGTGTTGCCGAGCGCCCGCCAGGCGACCTCGTGCAGGTCGTGGACGTCGCAGTCGGAGTCGACGACCACGATCAGCTTGGTCAGGGACATCATGTGCGCGCCCCAGATGGCGTGCATCACCTTCTGGGCGTGCTTGGGGTACTTCTTGTCGATCGAGACGATCGCGCAGTTGTGGAAGCCGCCGGCCTCGGGGAGGTGGTAGTCCACGATGTCCGGGACGATGATCTTGAGGAGCGGGAGGAAGAAGCGTTCCGTGGCCTTCCCCAGCGGGCCGTCCTCCGTCGGGGGGCGGCCGACCACGATCGACTGGAGCAGCGGGCGCTTCCGCATCGTCACGCAGTCGATCTTCAGGGCGGGGAAGGGCTCCTGCGGGGTGTAGAAACCGGTGTGGTCGCCGAAGGGGCCCTCGGGGAGCATCTCGCCGGGCTCCAGCCAGCCCTCGATGACGACCTCCGCCTGCGCCGGGACCTGGAGCGGGACCGTCTTGCAGTCGACCATCTCGATGCGCTTGCCCTGGAGGAAACCGGCGAACAGGTACTCGTCGATGTCACCGGGGAGGGGCGCGGTGGAGGCGTACGTCACGGCGGGCGGGCAGCCGAAGGCGATGGCGACCGGCAGCCGCTCACCGCGACGGGCGGCCACCTGGTAGTGGTTGCGGCTGTCCTTGTGGATCTGCCAGTGCATGCCGATGGTGCGCTTGTCGTGGCGCTGGAGCCGGTACAGACCCAGGTTCCGGATGCCCGTGTCCGGGTCCTTGGTGTGGGTCAGGCCCAGGTTGAAGAAGGAACCGCCGTCGTCCGGCCAGGTGAAGAGGGCGGGGAGCCGGTCCAGGTCCACGTCGTCGCCGGTGAGGACGACCTCCTGGACGGGGGCGCTGCCCGGCTTCACCTTCTTCGGCGGTACGTGCGTCATCGTGCCGAGCTTCCCGAAGGCCTCGCGCACGCCGACGAAGCCCTGGGGCAGCTCGGGACGGAGCAGTCCGCCGATCTTGTCCGAGATGTCGGAGTACGACTTGAGGCCGAGGGCCTTGAGCAGGCGGCGGTCGGTGCCGAAGACGTTCATCGCGAGGGGCATGTCGGAGCCCTTCACGTTCTCGAAGAGCAGCGCCGGGCCGCCCGCCTTGTTCACCCGGTCGACGATCTCCCCGACCTCCAGGTACGGATCCACCTCGGCCTTGATGCGCTTGAGGTCGCCCTCGCGCTCCAGCGCCCTGAGCAGGGAGCGAAGATCGTCGTAAGCCATGCGGTCCAGTATCCCCGAGCGGCTACCCTGGCCCTGTACCTGGGGGCCCTGACACGTCCCCACCCCTCGCTTGAGCTGGAGAGGCCCATGCTCCGGGTGCTGATGTTCCTCGTGCCACTGGCACTGAGCGTCTACGCGTTCATCGACTGCATCAGCACGAAGGACGCCGACATCCGCCACATGCCCAAGCCGCTGTGGGCGATCCTCGTGCTGCTCTTCCCGCTGGTCGGCTCGATCTCCTGGATCATCGCCGGAAAGAAGCGGCAGCCCGCCGGCTCCTCGCCCTGGCAGGGCGGCGGGCGGCGGCAGTGGGTGGCGCCGGACGACAACCCCGACTTCCTGAAGTCCCTGGAGAAGGACGACGAGAAGGACAAGGACGGGGACAAGGACTAGGGCCTGTCGTTTGGATCATGCCGGTGTCGCGGGGCGTGACACGCGCATCTGCGGCGTTGTCGTCGGTTGCCAGGGCTCCGCCCTGTCGCCCTCCTCCGCCTTGCAGCTGCACGCACCACGCCCCGCTCGGCTGGGCTGAAAGCGCAGTAACTCTCAGCCGACCTGATCCAAACGACAGGCCCTAGGACGCGGAACGCGGGTGACTTCCCGTCAGCCGCATCACGCGAGCTTCGCGACCCGGGCCGGGCTCAGTGCCCGGTCGAAGGCCCGTACGTCGCGGATGGCGCCGGGGAAGAAGTCGCGGGGCTGCCCGTCGAAGGAGGCCCGCCCGATGATGAAGGCGCCGGTGGCGGGCGCGGGGCCGGTGTCCTCGACGACCGCCTCCTCGACACCGTTGACGTACAGGCGCAGCTTGCGGACGCGGCCGTCGCAGACGCCGGTCAGGTGGGTCCAGACCTGCGCGGCGGGAGCGGTACGGCCGACGGCGCGCAGGCCGGGGCGGGAGAAGGCCCAGCCCTGGTCCTCGCTGGAGTACTGGAGGTAGAAGCCGCTGGCGTCGGCGCTGTCCTGGCTGACGGCGGTGGCGAAGGTGCCCGGCAGGACGGAGAGGCGGACCCAGGCGGCGACGGTGAAGCTGCGGCCCGCGCCGGTCTGCAGCACCGGGCCGTCGGTCACGATCTGGCTGCCGGTCCCGTCGAAGGCGGCGCCTTCCCCCGCGCCCTGCCAGGCGACGCCGGTCACGGTGCCGTCGTGGCCGCCCGCGGTGTCCCGCGCGACCTGGCCGGAGGCCTCGTCGAGGGGCCACAGCCCGACCGGTCCCGGGGGCGGCGGCGACGCGGAGGAGGGCGACGGCGAGGGTGCGGCACCGTCCGGCGCGCCCGACGCGTCCGAGGCCGCCGGGCGGTTGAGCCAGAACCCGGTCCCGACACCGAGGGCGGCGAGCGCGCCCGCGCCGGACAGCAGGAAGGCCCGGCGACCGCGGCGGCCGCCGTCCCCGGTCGCCGTCGGGCGTACGTCCGCCGGTGCGGGCGTCGCCGCGTGCGCGGGCGGACGGGTGGGGTCGACGCGGGTCCGCGCATGCGTCGGGGGCGCGGCGGGCGGCGGGACGATCCGGGTGGGCACGGCGTCCGCGCGGGTCGGACGGACGGCCGGCGTCCACTGCTGGGCGTGCGGCAGGGCCGTCGCGCTCTCGCCGCCCAGCGGGCCGATGCGGGCGAGGATCTCGCGCGGGGCGGGCCGGTGGGCCGGGTCCTTGGCGAGGCAGTCGGCGATCAGGGAACGCAGCGCCGGGTCGGCGACGGCGTCCACGTCCGGGGCGTTGTGCACCACGCGGTAGAGCAGCGCGGGCGTCGGTCCGGCGCCGAAGGGGTTGGCGCCGGTCGCCGCGAAGGCCAGCACCGCGCCCAGGCAGAACACGTCGCTGGCCCAGGTGACCTCGTCCCCGTTGACCTGCTCCGGGGACATGAAGCCCGGGGAGCCCGCCATGTGCCCGGTGCCGGTGAGGGAGTCGGCGTCGACGCTGCGCACGATGCCGAAGTCGATGACGCGCGGCCCGTCCTCGGCGAGCAGCACGTTGGAGGGCTTGAGGTCGCGGTGGACGAGGTGCGCGGCGTGGATGGACACCAGCGCCTCGGCCAGCCCGGCGGCCAGTGTGAGCACCGCCTGCGGTTCGAACGGCCCCCGCTCGGCCACCGCCTGCTCCAGGGACGGTCCGGCGATGTAGCTGGTGACCAGCCAGGGCAGCGGCGCGTCCGGGTCGGCGTCGACGACCGGGGCGGTGAAGGCGCCGCTGACCATCCGGGCCGCCTGGACCTCGCGTCGGAAGCGGTCGCGGAACTCAGGCCGGCGCAGCAGTTCGGCGTGCACCACCTTGACCGCGACGAGCCGGCCTCCCGGGGACCGGCCGAGGAAGACCCGGCCCATGCCGCCCACACCCAGCCGGCTCAGCAGCCGGTACTCCCCGACGGAGCGCGGGTCGTCCGGCTCCAGCGCTGACACAGATCCCTCCCGGTCGCTCCCCGCGTGCGGTCCTCGCCCCTGCGGGCGGGTCCAGCATAGGGGGGCGGTCAGCGGGCGACGTCGGCGAACTTCTCGACGGCGGCCGGGGTGACCGGGGTGAAGAAGTTGACCAGGTTGCCGTCGGGGTCGCGGAAGAGGAGCGCGCGGTTGCCCCAGGGCATGGTCGTGGGCTCCTTGACGAACTCCGCCACGAGGCCGGTCAGGTTCCGGTGCACGGCGTCCACGTCGTCCACCAGGAACTCGATGATCACGCTGCGGTTGGCGGCGGGGTGGGCGGAGCCGGGGGCGAAGAGCGGCACGGTGCGGGTGCTGCCGATCGCGAGGGTGCCCGAGGGCGTGCGCAGTTCCGCGAAGTCCTCGGTGGCCCAGGTCGCGCGCAGCCCGGTGGCACGCTCGTAGAAGTCGACGAGGCGGGCGACGTCGCCCGTGATGACGCGGATCGAGACGAGATTCATCGGTTCACTCCTGTTCGGCGGGTGCTGTCCCCCTCACGCTAGGAGCAATACCGGTCACAATCCGGCCGGTATCGGCGGCAGACTTGGGGCATGTCCCGTCCCGTGTCCCGTGTGCTCACCCTGCTCGAACTGCTCCAGGCGGGCGGGGTGCGCACCGTGGCCGAACTCGCCGACCGGCTCGGTGTCGGCGAGCGCACGGTGCGCCGGTACGTCGACCACCTCGTCGACCTCGACGTCCCGGTGGAGTCGGTGCGTGGCCGCTACGGCGGCTACCGGCTCGCCCCCGGCCACCGCATGCCCCCGCTGATGCTGACCGACGACGAGGCGCTGGCCGTACTGCTGGGCCTGGTCGCCGGGCGGCGGACGGGGATCACCGCGGCGGCGGGCACGGCGGGCGAGACGGCGGCGGCGAAGGTCCGACGGGTGCTGCCGGAGCGGCTCCGCCACCGCCTGGACGCGGTGCTCGACTCCCTCACCTTCACGACCGCGCCGGCCGGGTCCGCCGCCCCGGAGGCCGCCGTCCTGCTTCCGATCGCCGACGCGGTGCGCCATCACCGGCCGGTGGCGATCCGGTACACCGGCGGCCGCGGCGGGGGCGGCGAACGCACCGTGTATCCCTACGGGCTGGTCGCGCACGCGGGCCGGTGGTACATCACGGGCCGGGACCTCTCGGCCGGTGCGGAGCGCACGTTCCGCCTCGACCGCGTCAGCGGCGCGAGGATCCTGCCCGGCACCTTCGAACCGCCGCCCGGACCGGGCCCGGCGGAGCGCGTACTGACCGCGCTGGCCACCGCGCCCTACCGGCACGCCGTGACGGTGCGGATCCAGGGCACGGCCGAGGAGATCCGCACCCGCCTGCCGCCCGGCGTGGCGATCGTGACCGCGGATGACGGCGGGGGCGACGCCTCCGGGAGCGGAGGGCCGGGCGGTGACGAACCCTGGTGCCGGGTGGAGATGCGGGTCGAGCGGCTCGACTGGGTGCCGGGGGTGCTCGCCTCGCTGGACCGCCCGTTCGTCGTCGAACGGCCGGACGAGCTGCGCGGTCTCGTCGCCGACCTCGCGGGCCGGCTCCTGGAGGCGGCCCGGCACACCCCGCCGCATGGCTGACGCCGGGTCACAGCCAGGTCGTGGCGAGCCCGACGGTGACCGCGGCGGTGGCCAGGAGGGTGAGGTTGAGGGCGACCCGCCGGTCCCCGAGGCGCAGGTGGACCCCGGTCGCGCCGATCTGCAGGACGACGAACCCGACGGCCGCGGCCAGGGCCAGCCAGGGCGCGACGCCGGTCAGCGGCGGGAGGACCAGCCCGGCCGCGCCGAGCATCTCGGCCATCCCGACGGCGCGGACGGCGGGCATCGGTGTGCTGTCCACCCAGGCCATCATCGGCCGGAGCCCCTCCCGGCTGCGCAGCGCCTTCAACGCGCCCCCGTACAGGTAGAAGGCGGCCAGGAGCCCGGCGACGATCCAGTACGCGGCGGTCACGACTCCGCGCCCGGGGCGAAGTCGGTGGCGGGCTCGGTCGCGTAGCGGCTCATCGTCCGCAGGCCCTCCCGCGGGGTCGGGGTACGGCCGTCGGCGTAGAGCTCGCCGAGGTCGCGGAAGTACTGGACGTACAGGTCCGGCGTGAAGGTGCTGAGCATGCGGGCCGGTTCATCGGTGGTGTTGGCGAAGGTGTGCGGTGCGCCGGGCGGGACCATCACGAGCGTGCCCGCCGCCGCGTCGACGTCCTCGTCCCCCACGGTGAACCGCACCGTGCCGGAGATGACGTAGAAGCCCTCGTCGTGCCGGGCGTGGCGGTGCTGGGGCGGACCGGGGGTGTGCGGGGCGAGCACGGACTCGGCCATGCCGAGGCGGTGGCCGGTGTGGCTGCCGTCCTCCAGGACGCGCATGCGGGTGGTGCCCAGCAGGATCGTCTCACCGTCGTCCGGTCCCACCACGGAGACGGCTGGGTCCGCGCCCGGACGGGGCGGCTGGGGCTCACTGCTGAGCGGTGCGTCGGTCATGGCCCGATTCCACCGCCGGAGCACCGCGAGGGTCCAAGACCCGTTCCGCGCACGCGATACCGCACGGGTATCGTCGCAGGATGGACCGGTTGGAGCTGCGTACGCTGCGCTACTTCGTGGCGGTCGCCGAGGAACTCCACTTCGGCCGGGCGGCCGTCCGGCTGCACATGAGCCAGCCGCCGCTGAGCCGGGCGATCAGGGCGCTGGAGACGGAACTCGGCGCCACGCTGCTCCACCGCACCTCCACCGGCGTCACCCTCACCGGGGCGGGGTCGGTGCTGCTCGACGAGGCCCGCGCCCTGCTCGACCGGGCCGACCGGGTACGCGCGCGCGTGGCCACCGCGGCCGGTGCCGCGACCCTCACCGTCGGCATCCTCGGCGACAGCGCCGACCCGGACGTGGTCCGGCTGGCCGACGCCTACCGCCGGCGCCACCCGCACGCCGAGGTCACCGTCCGAGAGACCGACCTGACCGACCCCACCTGCGGGCTGCACGCCGGACTGGTCGACGTGGCCCTCACCCGCGGCCCCTTCGACCCGACCGGCCTGACCACGCGCACCTTGCGCGCCGACCCGGTGGGCGCCCTGCTGCGGGCCGACGATCCACTGGCCGGACGCGCGAGCCTGACCCCGGCCGAGCTGGCCGACCGCCGCTGGTTCCGGTTCCCGGAGGGCACGGACCCCCGGTGGCAGGCGTACTGGCACGGCGGGGAGCCGCGCACCGGGCCCGTGGTGCGTACCGTCCGCGAGTGCCGGCAGGCCGTCCTGTGGAACGGCACGGTCGGCATGACCCTCGTCGGCCACGTCCCCGCCGAGGGGCTCGCCGTGGTCCCGCTGACGGGCCTGCCGCCGAGCCCGGTGGTGCTGGCCTGGCCGCGGACCGGCCCGAACCCACTGGTCCGCTCGTTCGTCCGGACCGCGATCGCGGCGTACGACACTCCCTAGGTGCGCGTCCAGCGCTGGGCCGCCGACTGGTCGCAGGCCTTGTTGCGCACGCCGGTGCCGCTCATCGCGCCGACGGTGACGCAGCCGCCGGTCGCGACGTTCTTGAGGGTGCCGCCGGACCCCACCCGCCACTCCTGCCCGGTCCGCCACCACGACCGGGACGACGGCGAAAAGGACGCGGTGGCGGTGTCGCCGTTCGGACCGGCCCGGATCCGGCCGCCGGGTGGCCGCGGACTCGCGTCCGGGCACGGACTCGGGTTCGGGTTCGGGGAGGTCCGCCTCCTCCGGCAGCTTCGTGACGATGGCCGCCCGTTCGGCCAGCCGCTCGGTGAGGGCCTCCCGGCCACGGCGGCGGCTCGTACGGCCCGTGCCGCTCGGCGGTCTCCGGCAGTTCGGCGGCGGTGGGGCGGCCCTCGTGGTCCTTGTCGAGGCAGGCGGCGACGACGTCGGCGAGTTCGGGCTCCAGGTCCCGCAGCGGCTGGAGGTCGGGCTCCTCGTGCACGATGCGGTACAGCACCGCGTGCCCCGACTCGTCGCCGAGGGGCGGACGGCCCGACGCCGCGTACGCCAGCACCGGCCCCAGCGCGAAGACGTCGACGACACCGCTGGACGCGCGACTCCCCGAAGCCTGTTCCGGCGACATGTACGCGGAACGCGCAGGAGCCGACCGCCTCGGCGACGGCCCGGTGGATCCGGCCCCGGATCGACGCGGGCGAAGTGGCCCCGCTCCCCATGCCGTTGCTGGAGACGCTGATCCTGGGGCCTGGTCGTGGCCGTCGCCCGGCGCCGCCTGTCCGGGGCCGGGACGTCGACCTGGACGAGGCCGCGCGGACCCTGCCGGAGCGGATCTGGCGGTCGGTCAGCGCAGACGGGACGTAGGGCGGGAGCGGTTGTCCCCCGGGGGAGCTACGGACAGGTGTCCACCGCGGGGTGACGATCCGGGACCGGCGGATCCATAGAGTCCTTCTCAGTCGCCGAGCACGACAGGCCGACCGAGAAGGCTCCTCCCGACACCGCGTCCCCACCCCACCCTTGCCCGCTGGAGGCCCCCCCATGTTCCGCACCCTCGCCAAGGCGACCGCCGTGATCGCCGTCGTCTGCACCGTGGCCGGCGCGGGACTCGTCCTCCACGAGGAGTACGGCGACAACGACTCCGACGCGAAGGACACCACCGCGTCGGCGGGGGCCTCCTTCACCGGTACGAAGAAGATCCGCGTCGACGGCCACTCGGTCAACGTCTCCTGCTCCGGCCACTCGGACGCCGACCGGCCCCTGGTGCTGCTGATGCCCGGCGGCGGCGAGGGCCTGGCCGACATGGCCCCCTTGCAGAAGTCGCTGAGCGAGTCGGACCGGGTCTGCTCCTACGACCGCCTCGGCGAGGGCGGCAGCGACAAGCCCGCCCCCGACGCCCTGCAGACCGCCAACGACGCCGGGGTCCTGCTCACCAAGCTCCTCGACCGGCTCGCGGGCGACCGCACGGTCGTCCTGGCCGGGCACTCCCTGGGCGGTTACCTCGCCGCCCGCTACACCCCCGACCACACCGACCGCGTCAAGGGCCTGGTGCTCCTGGACGCCACCGTCCCCCACCTGACCCGCGACATGAACCGCACCATCCCCGCCGACGTCACCGGCCCGGCGGCCCAGGTTAGGGACGGCGCGATCGCGGCCAACGAGGGCCAGAACCCGGAGCGGTTCGTCATCGCCGACGGCCCGGTCCACTCCGCCGGGGACATCCCCGTCGAGATCCTCAAGCACGAGTCCCAGTACGCCGAGGTCCCCGACTACGGTCCCGCGCTGGAGAAGATGTGGGCCAAGGGCCAGCAGGAGTGGCGGCAGCTCGCCACCGACGCCGGGCTCACCACCGCCAAGGGCAGCGGCCACTACATCCACACCGACCGCCCCGACCTCGCCCTCAAGGCCGTCCAGAACGTCACCGCCCGCGCCGCCGAGGCCCACTGACTCCCGCCGGGCGAACACCGCCCCACAAACCGGCCCCGGGCCGTGGCTTCCCCCTGCCACGGCCCGGGGCCTCCGTCGTATTACCGGAAGCCGATCCGGTGCCGGGGTTGCCGGTCTCTGTCCTTGCTGACGTGGCGGGGCACGGACACACTTGGCGGGCGGCGGGAACCGCCGCGAGGGCGAGAGGCGGCGGGGCGTGAAGCATGTGCCTTTTTTCCGGTGGGTCGTCGCCGTGGGTGTGCTGCTGATCGGCTGCTCGGCGGGCCTCTACAAGGCCACGGACTACCCCGAGTTGAAGCAGGTCGACCTGACCGTCCTGCGCGAGGAGCCCGACGGCACGTGCACGGTGCGCTGGACGGACCCCTTCGATCTCGTCGAGCGCACGGGACCGTACCAGTGCGACCCGGAGCGGGATCCCGTGCTCAAGGCCCCGGACTACGAGCCGGGAACCGACCTCGGTTGGGAGACGGGCTTCGTGCTCGCCGAGGGCCCGGACAAGGGGGCGTTGCATTCCCTGGACGAGGACGACGACATCGGCGATTCGCTCGACGTGGCCGACGAACTGCTGCTCGTCGGACTGCTCTTGACGGTCGTCGGCCTCTTCGGCGGGAACATCCGCTCGCTGGCGCGCCTGAGCGGCATGAACCCGGCGGTCGTGCGCCGGGCCGAGCAGCTGAGGGAAACGGCGGTTCGGACCGCGCAGGACCATGCCCGAGCCGTGGAGGCTGTGCGCAGGGCGTGGAGGCCGCTGCACGACGAGCTGGTGCGGGAGCGTATCGGCCGGCTCCCGATCGCCGAGCTGCCGGGGGCCGCGGCGGATCACCTGCCGGTGACGGAACTGGAGCGCAACGGCATCGGCAGCGTGCGGGACGTTCTCGATGAAGGGGCATGGGGTGTGGCCCACGCGTCGGGCCTGGGGCGGCGCGAGGCCGAGAAGGTGTGGGCGGCCGCACGGCGGGCGGCAGACGAGGTGGGCCAGGACACCACGCTGCGGCTGGACGCGGACCGGCCCGATGCGCGCACCGCGGAACTGCTCAACGCGCTTCGGGTACTGGTGGAGGCCGGACCTGCGGCGCGTGACGCGGCGGAGGCGGGCGACCGGCTGGCCGCGGCCCTGGAGGAAGGACTGTCCGATGCGGCGCCCGCCGCCGGATGGAGGCAGATGCTGAACGCGGGACCGGAGGAACGCCGGTGCGTGCCGAGGGCCGTGGCCGAGTTGCGCAAGCTGCTCAAGGAGGCCGAGCGGGAGGGTCTCGCCGAGCGGTTGAACCAGACATCCGTCGACCTGTTGAGAGTGGCGGACGACGATCCGGTCGGCCTGTCCGCGCGGGTCGACTTCGCCATCCGTCCCCAGGAGTACTACGCCCTCCTCTCGGAAGTGGCTGACGACGCCCTGCGCACGACGACCGAGCCCGGCACCGACCGCAACCGCTGATCTCACCCGACGGGGCCGCCCGCCAGCCGGGTGCCGACGATCGCGGCCAGGTCCGGGGCGAGGCGGAGTTCCGTGGAGTGCAGGGCCGGGTGCTCCAGCCAGTGCAGCCGGGGCCGGTCGGGGGCGCCGTCGAAGCGGGGCGGCCAGGTGGTGGCGGGGGTGAAGTCGTCGACCACCAGGGTGCCGCCGGGGGTCAGCAGACGGGCGGGGTCGGCGGCGCCGTCGCCCTTGGCCCGGCCTCC
Source organism: Streptomyces sp. NPDC034099 (assembly GCF_055575415.1). Taxonomy (NCBI): domain Bacteria; kingdom Bacillati; phylum Actinomycetota; class Actinomycetes; order Kitasatosporales; family Streptomycetaceae; genus Streptomyces; species Streptomyces sp. NPDC034099. The sequence continues at coordinate 938,338 of NZ_JBVISR010000001.1, forward strand.
GCCGTCCAGCACCAGCAGGTCGTACGGGCCGAGTTCCTCGACGCGGCGCCAGTCTCCGTGGAGGATCTCGACCTCCGGGTGCTCCCGGAAGACCTCCCGGGCGACGCCGACCCGCTCCGCGTCGCGTTCGACGCCGACCAGCCGGGTTCCCGGGCGGGCGCCGGAGGCCGGCCAGGCCAGGCCCACGCCGCAGCCCGTGCCGGTCTCGGCGATGGTCCGCGGTGCTCCCGCGGCCAGCAGGTGGAGCAGGCGGCCCTGTTCGGGCGGCACGAGTGGGCGAAGCCGTGCGCACGGGCCGCCGCCACGGCCCGGACGACCAGCGCCGGCAGGGTGCCGTCGCCGTCCCGGTAGGCGTCCGTCCCCCGAAGCGACATGCCCGCATCATGGTTCCGCCGTCCCCGCATAGGCTGCGCCGGATGAGGAACGGCGAGCGGCGTCTGCGCACCGTCGACCTGGCCCGTACGGCCGGACTGTCGACACAGCAGGTCCGCAACTACGAGGTCGCCGGTGTCCTGCCCCCGGCCGGGCGGACCGACGCCGGGTACCGGGTCTTCGGCGAGCGGCACCGGGACGCGCTGCTGACGTACCGGGCGTTGCAGCCGGGCTACGGGGCGGTGACGGCGACGCGGGTCATGCGGGCGGTGCACGACGGGGACGTGGCCGCCGCTCTCGCCCTGGTGGACGCCGCGCACGCCGCGCTGCACGAGGAGCGGGTGTCGCTGCGGGCCGCCGGCGAGGCGCTGGAGGCGCTGACGGGCAGCCGGGAAACCGCCGCGCCACCACCCCGTTCCGGCGACGGGCCGCACGGGCTGCGCATCGGCGAGGTGGCCGCCCTGATCGGCGTACGGACGTCGGCGCTGCGGGTGTGGGAGGAGGCGGGGCTGCTCGTGCCCGGGCGGGAACACGGCACCGGGTACCGCGTGTACGGGCCCGCCGACGTGCGGGACGCTCGGGTGGTGCGCGCACTGCGCCGCAGTCACCACCTCTTCGACCGGATCCGGCCCGTCCTCGAGGACCTGCGGCGGGCGGGGAGCAGCGAGGCGCTGCGGGCCGCGGTCGAGGCACGCGGACGGGCCCTCACGGCGCGGACGCGGTCGATGCTGGCCGGTGCGGGCGCCCTGCACGCGTACCTGGACCGGAGTGACGAGTGGAGACCGGAGACCCAAGGGTGAAGGCCGCACGGGGGAAGGGTGAAGGGCCCCCCGCCCCGGGGCCGGATCGGCGTTCGAGAGGCCATCCGTTCCGTTGAACAGTGCCGACACACCAGGTGCGCGGTCGCGGAGACGGCATTCCCTTGGTCGGGTCTGTACATCTGCGAACGGAGACCTCCTCGTGCGAATGACCGACATCCAGCGTTGCGAGATCCGGCCCGGACGCCTCGTCGAGTGGACGCTCAGTCCCGCGACGCTCGACACCGCCGCGGCGCTGCCCGAGGACACGCGGCCGCCCGCGTACATCCAGGAGTCGCACATCCGGACGGCACGGTCGGTGCGCGAGGACGGGCTGTTCGTGCCGACCTGGCTCGGCGCGGCCTTCGACATCCCGGGCCCGGTCGACCTCGACGTGCTCCAGGAGGCGCTGCGCGCCTGGACCCTGCGGCACGAGACGCTGCGCAGCGGGTTCCGGTGGGGCGGCGAAGGCGGGGACACGATGCGCCGGTTCACGCTGGACCCGGACGCGGTGGCCCTGCACCGCGAGGACGTCGGTGACTTCCCGGACGCGGCGGACCTCGCCCGGCACCTCCAGGACCGCTTCGACCTGGTCGCGGACGCGCTGCGCTGGCCCAACCTCATCTACACGGCGGTGGTCCGCGACGACGGCGTCAGCGTCTACATGGCCTTCGACCACAGCAACGTCGACGCGTACTCGATCTACCGCATCCCCGCCGAGGTCGGCGAGCTGTACGCCGCGGGGGTCGCGGGGCGGACCGTACCGCGGCCCCGGGTCGGCTCCTACGTCGACTTCTGCGAGGCCGAGCGGGCGGACGCGGACCGGATCGACGGCGGCCACGACATCGTCGCCCGGTGGCGGGAGTTCATCCGGCGCTGCGACGGGCGGCTGCCGTCCTTCCCCGTCGACCTCGGCGTCCGGCCCGGAGGCGCGCTGCCCGAGCAGCGGCTGCTGCGGGAGCCGTTGGTGGACGCGGCCGACGCCGCCGCGTTCGAGGCGTACTGCCGTCCCTACGGCGGCAGCCTGGTCGGTGTCCTGGCCGCGACCGCGCTGATCGTCCACGAGATCGGCGGCGAGCCGGTCTACCGCACCGTGGTGCCCTTCCACACCCGGTCGCGCTCCCAGTGGGCGGAGTCCGTCGGCTGGTACGTGGGCGGCGCGCCGATCGAGGTCCCGGCGGACCGGGCCCACGACTTCCCCGGCGCGCTGCGCACGGTCCGCGCCGAACTCCAGGCCAACCGGCGGATGTCCCGCATGCCGATCGACCGGGTGCTGCGCCTGCTCGGCACGGACTTCCGGCCGACCTCACCCGACCTGTACTCGATCGTGTCGTACGTCGACGCCCGTGACGTGCCCGGCGCGGACAGCTGGCCGGACCGGACGGCGTACGCGTTGCTCCGGGTCTCCTACGGCGACCAGGTGTGCGCCTGGGTGACCCGGCTCCCGGAGGGCCTGTGGTTCGCCAGCCGCTACCCGGACACCGACGTCGCCCACAAGAACCTGCGGCTGTACGTCGAGCGGCTGCGGGACGTCGTCAGGAGCGTCGGTCAGAAGCCCACCGACTGAAGGGCGCCCAGGCCCACGTCCGCGTAGGAGTGCTTGCCGGAGACGAAGATGTTGACGCCGTAGTAGTTGAACAGCCAGCAGCCGAAGGCGACCAGGGCCAGGTAGGCGGCCTTGCGGCCCTTCCAGCCGGCGGTGGCGCGGGCGTGCAGGTAGCCGGCGTAGGCGACCCAGGTGATGAAGGACCAGGTCTCCTTGGGGTCCCAGCCCCAGTAGCGGCCCCAGGCGTCGCCCGCCCAGATCGCGCCCGCGATGATCGTGAAGGTCCACAGCGGGAAGACGGCGGCGTTGACGCGGTAGGCGAACTTGTCGAGGGAGGCGGCGGCGGGCAGCCGGTCCAGGACGGAGCTGGCGAAGCGGCCCGGGGTGCCGCCGGAGGCGAGCTTGTTCTCGAAGCTGTCCTTGAAGAGGTACAGGATCGTGGCGACCGCGCCGACGTAGAAGACCGCGCCGCAGAAGATCGCCGTGGAGACGTGGATGTACAGCCAGTACGAGTGCAGGGCCGGGACGAGCTGGTCGCTGGCGGTGTAGAGGACCGTGACGGCCAGGCCGAGGTCGAGCAGGACCGTGGTGGTCAGGGGCAGGCCGAGCCAGCGGACGTTCTTCTTCAGGGCGAGCAGCGCGAGGTACACGCCGACGGCGACCGTCGTGAACGTGATGTTGAACTCGTACATGTTGCCCCACGGCGCCCGCTCCACCGACAGGGCGCGGGTGAGGACGCCGCCCGCCTCGATGGCGAAGGCGAGCACCGTGAGCGAGATGGCGACCCGCCCGTACAGGTCGCCCTTCTCGGTGCCGCCGTGCGCGCCGGGACCGTCGGGCACGTCGCGGGTGCCGCTCGCGGACCGTACGACGACCGCGGGGCGCTCCAGTACGGCGGTGCCGCCGGCCTTCTTCACGGTGACGGCCGGACCGGCCTTGGCGCCGGCCTTGGCCGCGGCCGTCTCGTCGGTGAGCGCGGCGGCGGTGCGGCCGACCTTGCTGCGGCTGCCGAAGAGCCACTCGGCGATGTACGCGAAGAAGGCCAGTGTGTAGACGGCCATCGAGGAGTAGATCAGCGTGTTGCTGACGTTCGCGAGATGCTCGTTGGTCGCGGCGGCCAACTCGGTTGCGGCGGCGAGAGTCACTTCTCAGCCCCTTCGGCAGGTACGACGTGGGTGTCGGGGGAATCGGGGGTGTCGTCGTTGTCGGGAGCGTCGGAGGAGTCGGGCGCGGCGGGTGCCCGGTCGTACAGGACGCCGGCGAGGTCGCCCAGCTCCTCGGGGACCTTCGCGGACTCGCTGCGGCCGAGGCCGGCCATCTCCACGACGGTGACGCCGTCGGCGCCGCGCACGGCCCGCACCCAGACGCGGCGGCGCTGGATGAACAGGGAGCCGGCCAGGCCGAAGATGGCGACGACGGCACCGCCGAGCGCCCAGCCGCTGCCGGGCTGCTCCGTGACCTGGAAGCCGGCCCACTCCTGGACGCCGTTGAAGGTGACCGAGCCGGCACCGTTCGGGAGGGTCATGGTGTCGCCGACCTTGAGCTGCTGCTTGAACAGCTTGCCGTCGGAGCCCTTGAACTCCTCCAGGTTGGTCTTGTCGAGCTGGTAGACGCTCTGCGGGATGCCCGCGTCGACGCCGAGGTCCCCGTGGTAGGCGGAGAGCGCGAGCATCGGGTTGAGCAGCGCCGGGAAGGTGGAGAGCATCGTGCTGCCCTTGCCGCCGTAGGTCGGCAGGAAGAACGCGTTGAAGCCGAGCTGCTCCTTCTCGCCCTTGGCGTTGCGGTAGCCGTCCATGACCTTGACGGCACCGGAGGAGGTGACGTTGCCGTCCAGCGGCAGCAGGGCCACCGCCTGCTTGTCCATCACCACGTCGCCCTTGGCGTCCTTGACGGTGAGGATGGGGGCGTAGCCGTGGCTGACGAGGTACACCTTGGAGCCGTCGATGTGCAGCGGCTTGTTGACCTCGACGGTCTTCGACTTCTCGGCGCCGTCGGCACCCTCGCTGTAGGTGACCTTGGCCTCGTAGATGCGCGGGGTGCCGCGGTTGGGGCCGGTCGCCTCGTAGGTGCCGTGGAAGTCCTTCAGGGTGAAGCTGAAGGGTGCCAGGTCGTGGTCCGCGTCGAAGAGGTTCCCGGACTTGAAGTCGTCGTACTGGGTGAGGGTGTTGGAGAAGCCGTCGCCCTCCAGGACCAGCTTGTTGCCCTCGTACTTGAACAGCTGGCCCCAGGCGAAGGAGGTCAGCAGCACGATCAGCGCGATGTGGAAGGCGAGGTTGCCGACCTCCCGCAGGTAGCCCTTCTCGGCCGCGACGGCGTCCCCGGCGGCGTCCGCGCGGAAGTGGCGCTTCTTCAGCAGCTTCAGCGCGGCCTCGCGGACCTCCTCGGGCTCGGCGCCGGTGCGCCAGGTGGTGTAGGCGGGCAGCCGGTCCAGGCGCCGGGGGGCGCGGGGCGGGCGGCCGCGGAGCTGGCCGACGAACTGCCAGGTGCGCGGGACGATGCAGCCGATGAGGGAGACGAACAGCAGGATGTAGATCGCGGAGAACCACACCGAGCTGTAGACGTGGAAGAGGCCGAGCTTGTCGTAGACCGGCGCCAGGATGTCGTGGTTCTGGCGGAACTCCTCGACCTTCATGGCGTCGATGCCGTCCTGCGGGATCAGCGACCCCGGGATCGCGCCCAGCGACACCAGCAGGAGCAGGATCAGCGCGACGCGCATCGAGGTGAGCTGGCGCCAGAACCAGCGGGCCCAGCCGATCACGCCGAGCGAGGGGAGGTTCGGGGCCTCCTCCGCGGGGGCGGTGGACAGCTGGGAGCCGGCGGCGCCGAGGTTCTGTTCCTCGTCGGTCGTCGGGGTCTTGCCCGCGGTGGTGTTGCTCATCGGTCAGATCCCTACAGTGAAGCCGTTGGACCAGGTCTGCATGTCCTGCACGATGCTGTCCCACGCGCCGGTCAGCAGCAGCACGCCGGTCGCGATCATCATGGCGCCGCCGATCCGCATCACCCAGACATAGTGGCGCTTGATCCAGCCGAAGGCGCCGAGCGCCTTGCGGAAGGCGATCGCGGCGAGCACGAAGGGCACGCCGAGGCCGACGCAGTACGCGACGGTCAGTATGGCGCCGCGGCCGGCGGTGCCCTGGTCGGCGGAGAGCGCGAGGACGGACGCGAGGGTCGGACCGATGCAGGGCGTCCAGCCGATGCCGAACAGCGCGCCCAGCAGCGGCGCGCCGACCAGGCCGGTCACGGGGCGCTTGTGGAAGCGGAACTCGCGCTGGGTGAACCAGGGCATGAGGCCGACGAAGAAGACGCCCATGAGGATCATGAGCACGCCGAGCACCTTGGTCAGGGTGCCGCGTTCCTCCTGGAGCGTGGAGCCGAAGTAGCCGAAGAGCGCACCGCTGGAGACGAAGACGGCGGTGAAGCCGAGGACGAAGAGGGAGGCGCCGGCGACCATCCGGCCGCGCCGGGCCTCGCCGAGGTCCGTGCCGGTGACGCCGGTCACGTAGGAGAGGTAGCCGGGGACGAGCGGCAGGACGCAGGGCGAGAAGAAGGAGACCAGGCCGCCGAGCAGCGCGATGGGGAGGGCCACGAGGAGGGCGCCGTTCAGCACCGTGCCGTTGTAGCCCTCGGCGGCGAGGGTGGTCACTGCGGACACGTCACTTCTCCGGCTGGAGGTACGGGGCGAGCATCTTGCGCAGCTTCTCCTCGCTGAGCGCCTGGAGCGTGCGCGCGGCGACCTTGCCGTCCCGGTCGATGATGAGCGTGGAGGGGACGGCCTGGGGGTTGAGGGTGCCCTTCTCGAAGCGGAGCATCAGCCTGCCCGCCGGGTCGTACAGGCTCGGGTAGGTGACCCCGTAGTCCTTCTCGAAGGCGCGGGCCGGGCCGGTGGAGGTGTCGCGGGTGTTGATGCCGACGAACTGGACGCCCTGGTCCTTGACGTCCTGGTACACCTTCTCGAAGTTCTTGGCCTCGGCGCGGCAGGGCGGGCACCACGAGCCCCAGACGTTGAGGACGACGACCTTGCCCCGGTAGTCGGCGACGTCGAGCTGTCCCCCGTCGACGGTCTTGCCGGACAGCTCGGGGGCGTCGGCGCGCTCGCCCTTCTTCGCGGTGGCGATGCCGTCCGAGCCGGTGATGAAGCCCGTCTGGCCGCCGCCGCCCGAGGTGCCGCCGGAGCTGCACGCGGACACCAGCAGCGCCGCGGCGGCCGCGCCGACGGCGGCCCGGACGGCCCGGCTACGGGCGCGGACGCGGGCGTCGGCGGTGCGGTTCGAGCGGTTCGAGCGCAGGGGGGCGCGGCTGGCGGCACTCATGTGAAAAGTTTCGCATGTCCGTTCCGAGGATCTTGCGCACCCCCCTCGCGGCCGGAAACCCGCATTTCAGGCGGCGTTCCCGGAGGGTGTCGAGCCCGCGGAGGAGGTGTCCTTGAGGAAGGCGTTCCAGCCGCCGGTGGGCCGCTGCCCGACCTCGACGGTCCGCAGCTTGGCGAGCACTTCCGGCTTCTGCACGTCCATCCAGCCGCTGAACTGGCGGAAGGAGACCAGCCGGATGTCCTCGCCCTTCTCCTTCTCCCGCGCGATGTGCTTGAGGGCGTTCTCCACGGCGTCCATGTAGATGCCGCCGTTCCACTCCTCGAAGTGGTTGCCGATGAAGAAGGGCGCCCGGTTCGTCTCGTACGCCCGCTTGAAGCCGGATATGTACGCGTTCGTGGCCTGCTCGCGCCAGCCCGGGTAGTTGTGGGCGGGGGCCTTGGTGGAGTTCACCGACTGGTTGGCGAGGATGTTGTAGTCCATCGAGAGGACCTCGAAGGAGTGGCCGGGGAACGGTATCTGCTGCAACGGGAAGTCCCAGATGCCGTCCTTCTTCACCGGCCACACCTGGCGGCCGCCGGGCGAGGAGGCGTCGTAGCGCCAGCCCAGCTCGCGGGCGGTGGGCAGCAGGTTGTCCTGGCCGAGCAGACAGGGCGTGCGGCCGCCGACGAGTTCCTTGTCGTAGTCGAAGGGCAGGGCGGGCAGGTCGGTCCAGCCGCTGTTGGTCTTCCACTCCTTGACGAAGGATTTCGCCTGGTCGATCTCGCTGCGCCACTGCGCGGGCGTCCAGTTGCCGACACTGCCGCCGCCCCCGCAGAAGTGGCCGTTGAAGTGGGTGCCGATCTCGTGGCCGTCCAGCCAGGCACGGTGGACGTTCTTCAGCGTCGCCTTGATGTGCTCGTCGGTGAGGTAGCCGATGTCGGAGGCGCCGCGCGGGTTGTTCGGCGGGTCGTAAAGGCGCTTCTTCGACTCGGGCAGCAGGTACAGGCCCGAGAGGAAGAACGTCATGTGCGCGCCGTGCTCCTGGGCGAGGTCGAGGAAGCGCGGGAAGAGTCCGTTGCCGACCTCCCCCGCCCCGTCCCAGGAGAAGACGACGAACTGCGGCGGCGTCTGGCCGGGCTCCAGCGGCACGGGCGCGTCCGGCTGGTGCGGCTGCTTGCCGGTGTACGAGGTGGAACCGTCGCCGATGGGCTTCGCCGGGGCCTTGCTGCTGCCGGAGGGCGACGGTTTCCCGGCGTCCCCGGCCTGGTGCGAGCCGCCCGACGCGGAGTGGGAACCGGTGCCGCAGCCCGCGAGCCCGGCCGCCGCCGCGGCTCCCGCGCCGAGTCCGAGTATCCCCCTGCGGGTGAGAGTGCGGTTGGAAGTGCGCATCGCAACCTCGTTCGTCGCGTCCTTGGTGGTCACTGGGTGAGAGGACGCGACGAACGGGCGGGTTCCGTAAATTTGTGCGGGTTGGGTAACAGCCGACCGCGGCCGGCGGCCCACAGGAACGATTCCGCGGCGGCGGAACGGACCGGGTGGAGCGGACCGGGGTGGTGCGGCCGTCAGCCCCTCAGGCCCCGTACGCCTTTCCCTGCCCCTTCACGGGCCTGGCCCCCGCGAGGAGGTGGGCCGGGACGAGGTCGCGGGCGGGCTCGGTGTAGCCGACGGACACGATCCGGTCGCCCCGGTAGGTGAACGTCGTCAGGGACGCCAGCGTGCACTGCCGCTTGCGCGGGTCGTGCCACAGCCGCCGCCGCTCGACGTACGACCGCAGGATCCAGATCGGCAGCTGGTGGCTGACGACCACGGCCTCGTGCCCGCGGGCCCGGTCGCGGGCGGCGTCGATCGCGCCCTTCATCCGCACGACCTGGTCGACGTACGGCTCGCCCCAGGACGGCTTGAACGGGTTGACCACGTGCTTCCAGTTGGCGGGCCGGCGCAGGGCGCCGTCGCCGATGCCGAAGGTCTTGCCCTGGAACACGTTGGCGGCCTCGATGAGCCGCGTGTCGGTGTCGAGGTCGAGCCCGTGCGTCTTGGCGATCGGGGTCGCCGTCTCCTGCGCCCGCTCCAGGGGGGAGGCGACGACATAGGTCACGTCGCGGGGCGCGAGGTGCTCGGCGACCCGCTCGGCCATGCGCCGGCCCAGCTCGGAGAGGTGGTAGCCGGGGAGCCGCCCGTAGAGGACGCCGGTGGGGTTCTCGACCTCGCCGTGCCGCATGACGTGGACGACGGTCAGTTCCTCGTCGCGGTCGTGGGTGTTGTTGTCGCTCATGCCGTCGCCTCCGCGGCCGCGCGGGCCGCCGCCGGAAGGGCGTCGGCGATGCGCTGGACGGCCCGCTCGTCGTGGGCGGTGGACACGAACCAGGACTCGAAGGAGGACGGCGGCAGGTAGACGCCGCTGGAGAGGAGGGAGTGGAAGAAGGCGGTGAACCGGAACGACTCCTGCGCCTTGGCGTCCTCGTAGTCGCGCACCGGCCGGTCGGTGAAGAACACGGAGAACATGTTGGAGGCCGTCTGCACCGTGTGCGCGACGCCCTCCTTGGCGAGCGCCTCGGTCACGAGCGACTGGATCCGCGCGGACACGGCGTTGACGGTGTCGTACGCGGCGTCGTCGAGGAGCCGCAGCTGGGCCAGCCCGGCGGCGGTGGCGACCGGGTTCCCGGAGAGGGTGCCGGCCTGGTAGACGGGCCCGGCCGGGGCGAGGTGCGCCATGACGTCGGCGCGCCCGCCGAACGCGGCGGCGGGGAACCCGCCCCCCATCACCTTCCCGAAGGTCATCAGGTCGGGAACGACCCCCTCCACCCCGTACCACCCGGCGCGGCTGGTCCGGAAGCCGGTCATCACCTCGTCGGACACGAACAGCGCGCCGTTGGCGGCGCAGGCGTCCTTGAGCCCCTGGTTGAACCCGGGCAGTGGCGGTACGACGCCCATGTTGCCGGGCGACGCCTCCGTGATCACGCAGGCGATCTCGCCGGGGTGGGCGGCGAAGGCGGCGTGCACGGCCTCCAGGTCGTTGTACGGCAGCACGATCGTGTCGCTCGCCTGGGCGCCGGTGACGCCGGGGGTGTCGGGCAGCGCGAAGGTGGCGACCCCGGAACCCGCGGCGGCGAGCAGCGAGTCGACGTGACCGTGGTAACACCCGGCGAACTTGATCACCTTGGTGCGCTGCGTGAACCCGCGGGCGAGCCGGATGGCGGACATGGTGGCCTCGGTCCCGCTGGACACGAGCCGCACCTCCTCCAGCGGCGCGACCCGCTCGACCATCGCCTCGGCGAGCGCGACCTCGCCCTCGGCGGGCGTACCGAAGGACGTACCGCGGGCCACGGCCTCCTGCACGGCGGCGATCACCTCGGGGTGCGCGTGCCCGAGGATCATCGGCCCCCAGGAGCACACGAGGTCGACGTACTCACGCCCGTCCGCGTCCGTCAGGTACGGCCCGGTGCCGGACACCATGAACCGGGGCGTGCCGCCGACGGCGCGGAAGGCGCGCACCGGGGAGTTCACGCCGCCGGGCGTGACGGCCGCCGCGCGGTCGAACAGAGCCTGCGAGGCCGGTGCTTCGTATGGATATGCCAGTTCGCTCATGACCTGCGACTTCTCCGACCTTCTCGACCTTCTCCGACGTATCGGACCCTGCGCGGCGTCAGGTTGCCCAGGGTGACTTCGACAAGGGTAGACAACCGCCCCGAACGCCGTGCCGTCTGCCAGACTGGGGCCCATCCACGCAGCTCACCGGGACGGCGCGGGCGCGGCTCCCGGCCGTCCCGCACACACATGACGGACATATGTTTCAGCGCACGTTTCGGCGAGCGGCCGTGGGGGAGGTCACTGACACGATGATCGGGTTGCGCGGCGGGGGCCACGCGTCCTAGAAAAGCAGTCGGGTGGAGATATGCATCGCGGTGGCGGACTGGGCGAGGGGACCGATGACCTGGGTCCTCGACGTGCCCGGCGGGGAAGGCACCGACGCGAGGCGGAGGAAGCGTCCGAAGCACGTCAGACACACGGCACACCGGGTGAGCCCGACCGGCTCGACGGGCGGGCCGGCCGGCTGGGGGCGGGGAGCAGGAATGGTGGTCGGGTGGGGGTGACCTACAAGTACTTCGGCGCGCCCGACGGCGCGACCGCGGCCCGCGTCCCGATCTCGATGCGCCCCGAGGAGCTGGGCGGCGACGAGCTCGGGATGAACGGCATGTTCACCAAGATCAAGCCGGAGACCATGGCCGCCATGGTCCTCACCGGCATCGAGGGCGTCCCCCTGCACAAGGTCCCCCCGCTGGAGCTGGTCGTCCTGCACCCCGACTACGCGGTCGTGAAGCTCCCGATGACCGTCGTCGACCCCCTGCGCGGCATCGGCGAGGAGGCGGTCGGCGCGGCGGCCTTCATATGGTCCACGGTCCCGGACCGCGGCGGCCCACGCGACGCGTTCAACGTGTACCAGCTGCTGCACGAGTGGCAGGACTTCAGCCACCGACTGCACGAGGCAGGGCACCAGCCGTACTGCCTGGTGTGGCCCTGAGCTGTGGTTTCGTGAGAGTCGGGCGGGGTCTTCGGGCCTCGCCCTTTTGCGTGCCGGGGAGGGGGCGTCAGGCGGCCAGGGCACATTGAGGGCACATTGGTTTTGCCCGGGGCGCCGATGTGCCCCGGGGAGAGGCGGGGGTGCGGCGAGGTTCCGCATCCATGTCCGTTAGCTTGTTGCTTCGGGCGTGTCCTGACCGTCCTTGTTCGAGCGCCGGTGCGCTGTGGAACACACGGGGACGACGCCTGCGACCTGTTGTATCTGGAGCTGCCGGTGGCGGAGCCCATCCGCGGCCGAGTCCGAAGAGAACTGAGAAGCCGACCATGCAGCACCGCACGCGTCCGATCCGCCTGACGGCCGCCGCTCTTGCCACCGCCGCCGCTATGCTCCTGGCCGGCTGCGGCGCCTCCGAAGAGCACCACGCCGACGGGGAGCCCGCGGCCGTGGTCTCCCAGGCGGACGACTCCCCCTACCGGGGCACCGCGCTGGACAGCGGCTTCACCAAGCCCGACCTGGCACTCACCGACACCGCCGGCAAGCCGTTCGATCTGCGCAAGCAGACCGCCGGCAAGACGACGCTGATGTTCTTCGGCTACACCAACTGCCCTGATGTGTGCCCCACCACCATGGGCGACATCTCCCTCGCCCTGTCCAAGCAGCCGAAGACGGTCAAGGACAGCGTGGAAGTCGTCTTCGTCACCACCGACCCCGAGCGCGACACCCCGAAGAGTCTGGGCAAGTGGCTCAAGACGTTCGGGCCGAACTTCACCGGCCTGTCCGGTGACCTGGACAAGGTGAAGAAGGCCGCGTTCAGCCTCGGCATCTCCGTCGAGGAGCCCAAGAAGCACCACGACGGCACCGTCACCTCCGACCACGGCGCCCAGGTCGCCGCCTTCCTGCCCGCCGACGACATGGTCCACGTCGTCTACACCGCCGGCACCACCAGCGACGACTACGCCCACGACCTGCCGCTGCTCGTCAAGAGCACCCGCTGACCACGAGAAAAGGGCTCCGTCTCCCGCATCACGCGGGGGCCGGAGCCCTCTCTCGTTCGACCGATGCCGGTCAGCAGCAGTCGCAGCCAGGGCCGCAGCTGCCGCAGGCGTCCGCCTCGGCCTTGCCCGCACCGGCGCTCACGGCAGCGGCGTTCGGCGCGCAACAGCCCTTGCCCTGCCACGCCTCAATGCCCTCCTTGACCGCGATGGCGGCGATGACGAGGGCGGCGATCGGGTCGGCCCAGGACCAGCCGAGGGTGGCGTTGAGGACCAGGCCGACCAGCAGCACCGCGGAGAGGTAGGTGCACAGCAGGGTCTGCTTGGAGTCCGCCACCGCCGAGGCGGAGCCGAGTTCGCGCCCGGCCTTGCGCTGGGCGTAGGACAGGAACGGCATGATCGCCAGGGACAGGGCGGCGATGACGATGCCGGGGATGGAGCGCTCGGCCTCACCCGTGCCGGCCAGCGCGCGGACGGCGTCGAAGGAGACGTAGGCGGCGAGCGCGAAGAAGGAGACGGCGATGATCCGCAGGGTGACCTTCTCGCGGGCGTCGCGCAGGTCGTGGTCGCGGGCGGAGAACTGCCAGGCGACCGCCGCGGCCGAGGAGACCTCGATGACCGAATCCAGGCCAAAGCCGATCAGCGCAGTGGAGGAAGCCATGGTGCCGGCGGTGATGGCGACGACCGCCTCGATCACGTTGTAGGTGATCGTCGCGGCCACCAGCAGCCGTATCCGCTTGGCCAGGACGTCACAGCGGGCCGGGGGCGGGCCGAGGGACAGGGAGACGTCCGCTGCCATCAGCAGCAGCCCTTTTCGTCGGCATCCACGCAGGTCCTGTCGGCCTCGACGGCGACCACAGCGGTGCGCAGGTCGTCCAGCGCGTGCCCCAACCGCTCGTCCGCCAGCTCGTAGCGCACCCGGCGTCCCTCCGGCACGGCGACGACCAATCCGCAGTCCCGCAGACAGGCCAGATGGTTCGACAGCCGGGTGCGGGAGATCTCCAGCAGGTCGGCCAGCGTGGCCGGGTGGGCCGGCTCCTCGCGCAGAGCGAGCAGGATGCGACAGCGGATCGGGTCGGCCAGCGCCCGCCCGAACCGGGTCAGCGCATCAAGGTCGGTGGCGAGACTCAGCATGGACGTCACGATACACGAACGCCTGAATCCAGGGAATCCTGGATCATCCGGAGGCTCCTGCCGCGCCTGGCCGCAAGTGCTCAGACAGCTCGTGCGCTTAATGGTCGCCGCCCCGGCTCAGCGGCCGGGAATCACCCGGACGGCAACACCGGCCGCACCCGGGCCTGCCTCACCGCGTAGCGGCCGCGCTGCGGGTGGCTGCCAAGGCATCGTCGATCGCCTTGCGCGTGCGGGTCTCGCTGGACGGCAACAGGTGCGTGTACGTCCGGAGCGTGAAGCCCGGGTCTGAGTGGCCGAGGTACTCGGAGAGCGCCTTGATGCTCTCCCCCGCGTCCAGGAGCACGGAGGCATACGCGTGCCGGAGGGCGTGCATGCCGTCCTCCGGGGCCGCCTGGAGGTACCTCGCCCCGCGCTCGCGGGGAGGGATCACGCCGGCGGCGACCAGGGCTCGCTTCCAGGCGCCCATGTTGAAGACGCTGCGGTTGTACGCTCGGCCCTTCTCGTCGACGAAGAGCAGCCGGAAGGTCTTGGGCTCGCCGTCGGGCTTCGCCCAGGGCAGCGTGACCGCCGTCGGCGGGAATCGCCTCATGTGGGCCTTGAGGGCAGTGGCCAGCTGAGCCGACAGCGGCACTGACCGGATCCTGTTGCCCTTGGGCAGGGCGAAGACGGGCTTCGTGCCGACGAGCCGCACCTGGCGGTTGACGTGGATCCAGCCGCCCTTGAAGTCGATGTCCTCCACGGCGAAGCCGAAGATCTCTCCCTGCCGCAGGCCGCAGCCGAAGGCGAGCTTGCCGCCGGCCCGGAAGCGTTCGGGCAGCCCGGCGATGACCGCGCGCACGCGCTCCAGGGACCAGGGGATGATCTTCTTCTTGGTCGCGGTCGGCAGCTTGACCGACTTCGACTTGCACGGGTTCTTCGGCAGCAGCCCGTCCTCCACGGCCATGCCGAGGATGCTGGAGAGGATGTCGAAGATGCCCTCGATCGTCGACACCTCGAAGCCGCCATCCTGCAGCGTGCGAATCCAGCCCTGAATGACCGAGGGCTTGTTCAGGGACCGCAGCTCGCGCCGGCCGAGGTGGGCGACGATGTGGTTGCGGACGGTGGCCTCGTAGCGGAGGGCCGTGGTCGGGCCGACCGAGTGCGCGTCGAGCCACTTCTGGGCGTAAGCGCCGAGCGTCTGCTTCGTCTCGGCGGGAACGACGTAGCTGCCGCTCCGGATCTCGACGTCGACCTCGGCCGCCCGCTTGTCGGCTTCGGCCCTCGTGTGGAAGTTCTCCTTGCGCTGGTGGTTGTCCAGGTCCCGGTACCGGACCTGCCAGCGCTTCCCGGTCCCGTGGTCAGAGGTCGGGACCATCCGCCGGGTGCGGCTCTTGTGCTCGCTGCACTGGGTCTCGTCCGGCTTGGGATGGGACTTGTGCCAGCGGTCGTACACATCAGCCAAGGAGGACCCCCTGGGCACGGCAGCAGAGGTCTGCTTCGGTGTGGCGAGGGTGGGCGGGGCAGACGCCGGCAGGCAGCAGAGCCGTCGCACGAACACCGAGGGCTTCGGCGATCACGACGAGGTCGTCGATGTCGCAACGTCGGTGGGCGCGCTCGGTGCGGCTGAGCGCGGTGTTGGTCATCGGGCGGCCCATCGCGGTGCAGTGGGCAGCCAGTTGATGCTGGGTGAGGCCGAGCGCCAGCCGCGTGCGCTCGATGGCGCGGGCGGTATGCAAGCCGGCGGGGCCTATTTCGAGAGGTCGAGTTGCCATAACAGGTAGCTGTAACTTGCAGCCGAAGCCTTTGGCAAGAGTTGGTTCTTAAACTCTACAGAAGTCGCGTCCCGCCGGATCAATAATTCTCCCGACCAATTCATGACACACGGCACCGGAAGGCTGCGCCACCGATTCCACGCGCCGGAAGCGAGCGCAGTGTAGCTGACTGCACCCCTCACCGATGGGTCACCACCTGGGCTTACGAACAGCCCGTCACCCTGGCACCGATTTTTTGGTCAACCGCCAATTCACCCTTACGGTATTTCCTCCCGTGCTCACCAACGGGAACTTCTGGCGTCTTCTAGAACCAACTCTGGACTTCTCCGCCCAGGATGTGGCTGTGTTGTCCACGCAGTTGTCCGAAACCGAAAAGGGAGCCCTATGCCGAGCCTTTCCCCCCGCCCTGCCCACACCACTGCCGACGCCAACCGACGCGGCCCCCTCGCCACCCCGGCGGAAGTCGCCGAGTACCTCGGGGTGCCGGTCAAGACGCTCTACCAGTGGAAGTACCGGGGCATCGGCCCGAACGTGCACAAGGTCGGCCGCCACCTGCGCTACCGCTGGGCCGAGGTGGACGCCTGGCTCAACGCCCAGGCCGCGTACGACCTCGCCGTCTGAGACCACCCCACAGGGAAAGCGAAGCGGCTCCCGGCGAGCCACCGCCGGGAGCCGCGCGGTCCCTGCCCTCATCGCCCCTTGCCAAAAAACGATCTGTCTCGGTGAGTCCGGACCTTGCCCGTCCGGCCCACCAGGGAGGAACGCCTGTGGACGAATCTACGACCTCTCCGACCCCCACCGCACCCGCCAGCCCTCTGCCTTGGCCACCCGTGGCCGTCCCCGGCCAGGGCGATGCGACCGAGCCCCCGTCCTCCGGGGGTGACCAGCCGGACAGCGCCAACGAGGGCGCAGCACTGCTGGACGAGCTCCGGGCGGCGATCGCCCGATACGTCATCCTGCCCAGCGGTGACGCGCTGACCGCCGTCACGCTGTGGGTGGCGGCCACGCACATCCAGCCGGCACTGCAGCACGCACCGCGCCTGGCGGTGGTCGGACCGGCGAAGCGGTGCGGCAAATCCCGCCTGCTGGACGTGATCACGGAGACGGCGCACGACCCGTTGATCACCGTGAACACCAGCCCTGCTGTCGTCTTCCGCGCCATCGGTGACGACCCGCCCACTCTGCTGGTGGACGAGGCCGACACCATCTTCGGCAGCGTCAAGGCCGCAGAGAAGAACGAGGAACTGCGCGGCCTGCTCAACGCCGGCCATCAGCGCAACCGGCCCGCCCTGCGGATCTCCGGTCCCGAGCACAAGACGCGGAAGTTCCCCACCTTCGCCATGGCGGCGCTGGCCGGCATCGGCGCCCTGCCGGACACCGTCATGGACCGGGCGGTGGTGATCCGCATGCAGCGCCGCAAGGACGGAGAGCGCGTCGAACAGTTCCGCTCCCGCCGCGACATCCCAGCCTTGCACGCTCTGCGGGACCGCTTGGAAGCATGGCTCCGTCCGCTCCTGGACACCGCCGAGGACCTGGTACCGCGGATGCCGGTACAGGACCGCGCGGCGGACACCTGGGAACCGCTCGTGATCGTCGCGGAGCTGGCGGGCGGCACCTGGCCCGAGGACGCGCGCGCAGCCTGCGCGGCCATGTGCGCCGCCGAGGCGGACAAGGACGACGAGTCCAATCTCAAGACCCGCCTGCTGCAGGACATCCGGCGCGCCTTCGCCCGCGGCGGCGACCCGGACATCATGCGCACCCGGGACCTGCTGGAGGAGCTTCTCAAGGACCAGGAGGCTCCGTGGGCCGAGTACGGCACCACCGGCCTCAGCCCACGTCATCTTGGGCTCCTCCTGAAGGACTTCGACATCAAGGCCGCCACCCTCCGCTTCGAGGGCGGCAGGCAGGCCAAGGGCTTCGCACGCCTCCGCTTCACCGACGCCTGGGCGCGGTACTGCCCAGAGGAGTCCGCCTCCGAGAACGGTGACGAGAGCGCCCGGACAGGCCCGGACCCGCACCCGTAAAGACTCGTCGCACCCGTCGCATCGCAGGTCAACCCCGTGACGGGTGTCGTCGCTGCGACGAGTCGTCTCGTACCACGACGATCACCCGTACCTGCTCTGACCAGCCGTGCGACGGGTGTGACGGGTCCGCCACCTCTCTGCCCACCAGCCCTTCCCGCTTGGAGCACCCGCTTGCCTGTGCGCACCACCGCGAGCCCAGTACCGATGATGACCGCCGCGATCCGCCTGGGGGTCGCTCTGGTCGGCACGATCGGTTTCGCTCTCTCGTACGACGCCCTGCGGCAGATGGCAGTGGCCATCCACATCCGCGGAGTGCTGACGTACGCCTTCCCGCTCGTGATCGACGGGTTCATCGCCATCGGCGTCGCGGCTCTGCTCATCCTGCGAGCCGCCCCCTGGCGATCTCGCCTCTACGTCTGGGCCCTGGTTGGCATCGCCACCATCACGAGCATCTGGGCGAACGCCCTGCACGCCGTCCGTCTCAACCAGGAGAGCGACGCCGCCGGGCTCCACCTGGACGACGTCACCGTCGGCGCCCTGTCGGCCATCGCCCCGCTCGCGCTCGCCGGAGCCGTCCACCTGGATCTCGTCATACGCCGTCATCCCACCGGACGCCACTCGACTGAACCGGTCGGCGCTCAGCGCCACACTCACGTGGAGAACGTGCTGCGGCCCGCTCTGAGCAGCGACACGGCCGATGCCTCGAAGGGCGCGGCACAAGCACGGCCCGGAGTTGTGGCGGAAGACATCGCGGACGTGGCGGACCCTCCGGCCGAAGTGGCGGAGGCGCGTCAGCCCCACAGCCCGATCAAGGGCCGGCAGCCCAGCGTCTCCACGGAAACGCTCCTGGCTCTCGGCCGCGCCGCGCCTCTGGGCCGCCAAGGACGTATCTCCCGCCGCCACGTCGAAGCGGCGATCCGAGCGCAGGGACACCCCGTCGGCAAAGACCGCCTCACCGAGATCACACGCCGCCTGCAGGCCGAACTCGACCGTAGGCCCGAGCGCGTCTCCTAGCGCGCTGACCCGGTCGGTACCGCCCGGCATCGCGCTGCTCAGCGAGTGGACAGAGGGCGGATCCGACCACCCCAGGCACTTCCCGTCCGCCGACTCCTAGTAAGGACTGCCCCTATGCGTGAAACCCGGCGTGAGCTGCCCCTCGGACAGCGGGAGATGACCACAAGCGTCACCCAGCCAGCAAGCGTCACCCAGCCAGCAAGGTATGCCGTTGGACCGTCCAAGGGGCGGTCCAACGGGAGTTCCGCCCCGGGGGTGGCGGAGACCCACGGGCGCCAGGGGGCACCCGAGGAAGGACAACGCATCCAGGCCACCCCCATCGTTCTGCCTCGTGCCGCCGAAACCGCCGCCCTGCATCGCATCGCCCGCCGCCGCAAGCGCAAAGACACCCAGCGCAAGGAACGCGTCGACGTGCGCTACAGCGTCGAAGAGAAGAGCGCCATCCTCGCCAAGGCCCGCTCTCTCAACATCGCCGGCGCCCACTACGTCGGCGCCGTCGTCATGGCCCACATCCACGGCGACCTCGCCCTGCCCGGCCAGCGCACCCCGCTGGACGACTACATCGACGAGCTGACCGCCCTGCGCGAGCAGATCGCCAAGATCGGCAACAACGCCAACCAGATCGCCCGGAAACTCAACTCCGGCGGCCATCCACACCCTGGGGATACCGCCGCCCTCGCCCAGACCGAACGCACCCTGAACGCGGTCCGTGCTGCCATCAGCGAGATCGCGGCAGCGGCAAACCAGACCGTCACCAGGAAGGCAGCCCGGTGATCGCCAAGATCAGCAGCGGCAAGGACACGGCCGGCCTGATCCGCTACTTGTTCGACACCAAGAAGGCCAAAGACCACACCGACCCCCACCTCGTCGCTTCCTGGGACGGCTTCGCTCCCGACCCCGGCCGCACCGACGACTTCACCGCCACAAAGAGGCTCCTGGTGGCCGACCTCGACCTGCGCGTCAAGCAAGCCCGCCGACTCGGCCGCGCACCCGAACGACACGTCTGGCACTGCTCCCTCCGCGCCGCCACGACCGACCGCCACCTCAGCGACGAGGAGTGGGCCGACATAGCCCGCCGCGTCGTGGCCGCCACCGGTCTCGCGCCACAAGACGACCCGGACGGCTGCCGCTGGGTCGCCGTTCGCCATGCCCCCGACCACATCCACATCGCCGCCACCAAGGTCCGCGGCGACCTGAGCACCGCACGCCACTGGAACGACTACCTCACCGCCGACCGCGAACTCGCCGTCATCGAGAAGGAATACGGCCTCTTCCAAGTCGCTCGCGGAGACCGCACCGCCGCCAAGCGCCCCACCCGCGCCGAACAGGAAAAGGCACACCGCCAAGGCCAGGAGAGGCCGGCTCGCGAACGCCTGCGCGCCATCGTCCGCACCGCCGTGGCCGTCACCACCAGCACCGACGAGTTCATCCGCCTGCTCAGTCACACCGACGGCGTGCTGGTCGAAGTCGTGTACTTCGCTTCTGGCGACGTACGCGGCTACAAGATCGCCAGCGAAGACACCACCACGGCAGGCAGGCAACCGATCTGGTTCTCCGGCTCCGAACTCGCGCCGGACCTGTCCTTCCCCAAGATCCGAGCACGCCTGGAGGCCACCGACTCGCACCCGCCAACCGGCCGAGCAGGCACAGGCCCAATCCGTGGCACCAGGCAACCACGGCCGCCGAACGCATACCCCACCACCTCACCGGACACGACGATCGAGCCTCCCAGGCCCACCTCGCCGCCTTCGGTGAAGCCCTCGACGCCCTGCCCCTTCTCGCTCCCGCACCCATCCGCGCCCAGCTCCGCGAGGCAGCCTCCGCTTTCGAGCGCGCCACCCGATCCCGCGTCCAGGCCGAACACCATCACGCCCACACCCTGCGAAGCGCCGCACGGGCGATGCTCCGCGAGCCCGCCCCCGGGGACGGCACGGCTCTGGCGATGCTCCTCGATGCCGCGATCCTCGTCACCGTCGCGGCCACTCGCTGGCACCAGCTCCGCCACCACGACCAGCAGGTCACCGCCGCGCAGCAGGCCCTTCTCCACCTCCAAGCCGCCTACGACGAGGCAGCAGGCGCGCCCCTGACCGCTCTTGTCCAGCATCGACCGCACCAACAGGCGGCGAACCGGTACATGCGCCACATCCGCCGGGCCCTGCCCGAGCACGCGGAACAGGTCCTGTCAGATCCCGCTGTCGACGCCCTCACCGCCGCACTCGCCGAAGCGGAAGCACTCGGCCACAACCCGGAGCGACTCCTCAAGCAGGCGGTCGATCAACGAACCCTGGACGACGCCCGCTCCCCCGCCAGGACCTTGATCTGGAGAACGCAGCGCCTTATCGCACGACCCGCGCCCAGCGACCGTGCAGTACAGGACCGCAGCACAGTGCAGGCCGATAGGACACCACAGCCCAGCACGCCGGCCCACGAAGCATCCGCGGTCTCGCCCCCTCCACCCCCGCAAGTACGGAGGCGCTGATCACGACCGCAGGGACAGCCTGGGGGCGAGCAGCTCCAGCACTTCCTCCCAGCGATAGCGGTCGGCCCCACCGCCTGTCTTGGGCCGGTGAGGCTCGTAGGAGCCGATCAGGACTCCCATCTCGCGCAGCACGCCCAGATTCCGGCGGTATGCAGGGTGGGCGGCCTGGGCGGAGTTCAGGTACGGCAGCACGGCGACGGGAACGCCCATGGCGGGTGCCTCGCACAGGATGCCCAGCGCGAGGTTGTCCGAGATCCCGGCGGCCCACTTGTTGACCGTGTTGAAGGTGGCCGGGGCGACCGCGATCGCATCCGCAGCCCGGCTCGGGCGTGGCTCGCCCGGTGATCGCCAGGCTGAGCGGATGGGGCGGCCGGCCTGGGCCTCGATGGTCGCCGCGTCCAGGAAGCCGAGTCCCTGCGGTGTGGCGACGACGCCGACGTCCCAGTGCCGCTCCTGTGCTGCCGTGATCAGTCGGCCGACGTCGGCGGCGACCCCGGCCGCGCAGACCACGATCTGGAGGAACGGCTTGTCGTGCTGGTCACTCACGCGGGCACTCCCGTTGGCTGTTGACAGCGTGCACGTGTGGATTGGGCAGGGTCTCAGCCGACGCGAGACTCGCCGTCGGTGTAATGGCCCAGCAGCTCATCCAGGGCGGAGCGGCTGAGAATCACCGGTGACAGGTCGAGGTCTTTTGAGTCGCGTACCGCTGCGTACACACCGAGGTCGGCGATCTCGACGCAGTCGTTGGCGCCCCCGCTGTAGGAGCTCTTGCGCCAGCGCGCCTTCTCAAGTTCCGCGGCGTGGGGGCGGCGGGGCGGGGTCGTGCTCACGGTTCGAGCTCCTCGGCGGTGCGGGTGAGGTGGGTACGGGTCTCGGCCGGGCTGAGGGCGGAGGCCCTGAGCTGGTCGAAGATGTCGTTGTAGTTCTGGATGTCGCTCTCGGACTCCAGGTACACGGAGTTGTTGGGGTTCTCCAGCCAGACCAACGGGGCCGTGGGCTGGGGGAAGGTGAGGATGACGAAGGGGCCGTAGAGGCCGGGATGGGCGCCGAGGGCGAACGGGAGGAGCTGGATGGTGATGTTGCGCTGCTCGCCGGCCCGGACAAGGTGGGCGAACTGCTGGCGCATCACGGCGGGAGAGCCGATGACTCGGCGGAGGACGGCTTCGTCCAGGACGGCCCACAGGTCGGTGGGACGCTCGCCGGACAGGCGGCTCTCCTGGCGTTCCATCCGTACCTTGACCAGGGCGTCCACCTGGTCAGTAGTGAGTTCGGGACGCATCTGGGCGATGACTGCGCGGGCGTAGTCCTCGGTCTGAAGCAGCCCGGGGACGAGCAAGGGCTGATAGTTGGCCAGCGCGGTGGCACCTGCCTCAAGGGCGAGATACCCGTCGTAACGGGTCGGGGAGAGAACCGTGGAGTACTTGCGCCACCAGGGCTTCTGCTGCTCCTTGTCGGCACGCACCAGGTCGAGGATGTCGTCACGCAGCTCCGTGTCCGTGACGGCGTAGCAGTCGAGGAGAGCGCGAACCAGTACAGGGGTGGTACCGCGCTCGCCGGTCTCGATCCGGCTGAGAGACCCCTGATTGACCTCGATTCGCTCCGACACCTCGGTGAGGGTCAGGCCGGACGCCTCCCGTAACTCGCGCAGCCGTGTGGCGAGCTGGCGTCGGTAGACCGACTGAGGGACCAGCTTCCTCTTCAGAGCCATGGAGGCAGTCTGTCCATCCACCCGTTGGCAGACAACCCGAACGGGCCAACTTAGCCAGACATATTGCCTAGTTGCGCTTTGCGTCGGCAGTCTTGCGTAGGACATCCCGTACGCCGCACGGTTCGGCGTGCGTGCCGTTCGCCGAGAATCCCCTGGTTTCGCCGACGTGTTGGGAGGTCTTCCATGCCCCGGAACACGCTGCTGCGGCAGTTACTCGAAGAGCGCCACCTCACGACTTACACGGCATTCGAGGTGCAGTTCTCCCGCGCGGCCAAGAACCTGGCCAAGCAGGCGGACGACCCTCGGCTGGCCTCAGTCGCGGTCTCATCGCGGCAGTTCGACCGATGGATGAGTGGGGAACTGAAGCAGCTTCCCCGCCCCGACACGTGCCGCATCCTGGAGGTGCTGCTGGGCAGGGCCGCTCGCGACCTGTTCGCGTCGGCCTCGACCTATCCGCCGGCCGCCCGAGAACCACTGCCTGCGGACGTTCCAGCTTCTCCCCAAGTCGGCCCGCCGGCCCACGATGAAGACCCGGCGGAGATCGTCGCCCGAGCCCGCCAGCTGGCCTGCGGCAACGTCGACCAGACCACTCTGTCCTTTCTCGCCTCCCGGGTCGAGGTGATCACCGAGCGGTACGAGAAGGACGGACCGGATGGTCTGTGGGGACAAACGAAGAGCCTGCACAGCATGGCGCACACCCTGCTCGCCGGTCAGCAACCTCCATCCGCACGCAGGGAACTGTTCCGGGTCACCGCACGCGCCGGCGGGCTGCTCGGCTACATGGCGGTGAACACCGGCGCGTTCCCCCTGGCGGAGGCGTACTGCGCCGAAGCGCTGGAACTGAGCCGGGCGATCGGCGATCTAGACACCGAGATGTGGGCCTGCGGCACCCAGTCCTTCGCGGCGTACTACGCAGGCCGTTACGACGAGGCCGACGCGCGGGCCGCCGCCGCGGTGGACCGGGCGCAGAACCACCCGCAGGCCATCCGGCTGCTGGTCAATGGACGGGCCCGGGCGCTCGCCAAGCTCGGTGACCGGTCCCAGGCCGAGCGGGCCATCGGGCGGGCTCTGGAGCTCTCCGACCGGCATGACGTGCCCCTCGGTCTGACCTCCTGCATCTCCTTCTCGCCGTATGGGCGGGCCCGCACCTTGGCCAATGCGCTGACCGCCCGTGTCGCTCTGCAGGACACCGGGCACGTGCTGCGAGACGCCGAGAACCTCGACGACCTGGTCGAGAAGTCCGACTCCGCGTGGAGCCGCTCGCTGGTCCGCCTCGACGTGGCCACCGCGATACTTCAGCAGCGGGCACCGGACGTGGAACACGCCATGTCCCTCGGGCAACAGGCGATCACTCTGGCCAGCCCGCTGCCGATCAGCTCGGTGCGGCAACGCTCCCGGGATCTGTACGAGCGAGCAGCCCCTTGGCGGTCCCGGCCGGCGGTGCGCGAGTATGGCGAACAGCTCCGCGTTTGGGGCTGTCAACGTCCGCCTGCTGAGGCGGGGTGATCACGGAGGAGTTCGCCGGGTGTCTTGGTCGCACGTCCAGCTCAGCGCCGATCCCGCAGCTTTCCCTGCCCACCCCCCGGCCGACCTGAGCGACCCGGCGGTGATCGCGGCGCACGACCAGGCCGCCTTCGACGCCGTGGAGACCATGGTCGACCACTGGGACCGGCCCGGCTGGACGGCACAGACCCGGGCGTACTACTGGATGCTCACCTTCCCCAACAGCCCAGCACTGGCCGACCTCGCTCTTCGCTGCCGGCAGTACCTCGCGCCGCTCGGCCTGGACCCGGTTCCCGACGACGGGTTGCACATCACGCTCACACGCGTCGGTTCCGCCGCAGCGCTGCCGCTGCCCCGTCTCGATGACGTCATCAGCGCGGCGGCCCCGCTTCTCCCGGCGGCCTTCGGCCTGCGGGCGGTCCCGCTCGCGGGTTCTCGGGGAGCCGTACGCCTGACGGTCGCCCCTTGGGGCCCGGTACTGGCGCTGCACTCGGCCCTCAGCGAGTCCATGGCTTCGCTGGGGCTGGCACCCCGCAAGCCGACCGCGCTGTTCCGCCCCCACCTGAGTCTGGCCTACAACAACCGGCCACGCCCCGCTGCCCCGGTCATCAAGGCCGTCACCCCCCTCCGGGGGCTCGCACCAGTCGATCTGCACGTCCAGGAAGTGCAGTTGGTGGAGCTGCGACGCGAGGACCGCGTCTATCGTTGGGACGTCGTCAAGAGCCTGCCGCTCGGCTGACTGCCGTTTTCCCGCGCGGCAGGACGGCAACGACCGCCTTTCCGACGGCGGTGGTCTCCACGTACCACCGACGTGCCAGCGACTGCACCAGCCACAACCCACGGCCGGACTCGGCAAGCGGATCCGCAGCCGTTTCCGACAGGTGCACACGACCGTCGTCAGGCTCCGGGTCGTGGACCGCGACGACGACCTGATCTCCGTCGATCTCGATGGTCAGGCAGTCGGGGCCGGCCGTCGTGTGTCGCACGGCGTTGCCCACCAGCTCGGATACGACCAGCGCCGCATCGTCTACGCAAGGGACGACCCCGGCCAGCACACTACGAACCCGATCACGGGCCGGGCCGAGGGGTTCGTACCGACCGGCCAGGTCCACCCAGTGCGTGTGCGGACTGTGAACTGCCGGACTTGAGTCGTTCAGCATCGCGGTCGCTCTTCCGGTCGTACGAAATGGGCGTGACCCAAAGATTCCGCTTATCCGCAGCGCGTCTCCACGCCGTCCGACCGACGCTTCTCCGCCGTCCGGACGGCGGGGAGACGGCGTAGCGACGGCGTGGAAACGCTCCTCCCGCGACGGGAGCCTCGAAGCCGATGGTCAGCCCTTCCAGGGTCGTCCGGATCGCCGACGTCGCGTAGAGGAGATCACCGTGCCCGCCCCCGTACGAGCTACCTACCGACTACGCCTCGCTGTGCCAGAGGAGTCGGGGCGATGACGGCCACCACCCTCCGCCCCGGTTGGTCCCATCCCGTGCGAGCCGCCGTACCGCCCTTCACCGAGGCCGGCTTGAGAAGGGTCCTGGAGAAGGTGCAGCGCTGGGCCCCGTACGTCGACGGCTGGCTGCTCGATGACGTGGCAGCCGTCCTGGACGACTACACGCCCACCGAACACGAGGTCGACGAGCACGCGCAGCGCCTTCGTGGTCACTTGATGCGACTCGTCCACCTCGCCGTGGTCTCCCGGGTGGCCGAGACGGACCAGCAAACAGCGGTCCTCGTCGAGCGCGGGCGCACCATCCGGTCCGAGGAAGTGCCAACGGATCACCGCCGGGCCGTAGGACACATCCGGCGCATGGCGTGGACGCTCGACGAACTCCTCGAACGCCTGGTGGCCCACCAGTGCCTTACGGAGGCGCCGTGACCTTCCCGCCCCTCCGCCTCACGTACAACCCGCGCGCTGCCGAGTCGAACGACGGGAGCCTCCCCCTGGTCCCGTACATCACCCAGAGGGAAGGGGAGGACGCAGCGCCGGACAACCTCGTCATCTCGTATCACTCCTCCGGCCCGCGGCTGTACTACGCGGACGAGGACCCCCGGGACCGAGACCCGCGAGGCGTTCTCTGGGCCCGGTGCGGGTGGAACCCTGTCGATGCCGAAGGCCGGATCTCCGGTGAGCCGCAGTGGAAGCTGATGCACCCCCACCGGCAGATGGTGTGCATGCAGACGCTCACCTGCCAGGTCTGCACGGGTCCCGCCCGCACGCCCCTCGGCTTCATCTTTCTCGCCGGCCCTCGGGATCACGATCCGAGTCGGCCGAGCATCCTCACCAACCAGCCTCCGGTGTGCCGCAGGCACACCCGTGCCGCCGCGAGGCTTTGTCCACACCTGGAGGACGGCCCGACGGTGTTCCTGGCCAGGAGCGCACCCCTGTACGGCGTGCACGGCACTTTGTACGGCCGGAGCGAGGGCGGCGTGAAGGTCGTCGCGCAGCCGGATGCGCCCTTGCCGTACGGCCATCCGAACATCGGGACGTTCCTCGCCTCGCAGTTGGTTCGCCGCCTCAAGTCGTTCCGTGTCGTCAGCATCGACGAGCTGCTCAACGACCTGGCCGCTGCCTAGTAGATCCCCATGTCGGGGCCCTCCAGCCTCACCGGCCGGCCAGCCGAAGGACAGGTGGCCGGTGAGCGGGGCGGGTCCGAGGAGTTCCCCCGACTCCACCTCTGCACGGACCCGCCCCACCCCCTGCCAAACGACATGGAGGCAACGTGCACCAACTGATCGCCAGTCCGTTCCTGGGCCAGTACCTCCTCCTCCGGCCCGGTCACGCCAAGGGAGTGGCCCTCCCCGAGTCCCGTTTCGAGGAACTGCGCACGGCGGTCGCCGAGGACCGGTCGGCCCCGGCCTGGCTCGCCGAGGCGACCACGGCCGCATGGCAGACGCCCATGCCCACCGGGCCCCTGCAGGACACCCTCATCGTCCGCGAACGCTCCGCCTACGGGTACGCGAAGGCGTCATGGGAGATCAACCTCGGCTGTGACCACGACTGCGGTTTCTGCTACCTCGGCGAGAAGCGGTTCGAGGGCCTGGACTGGGACGACAAGACGCGCCTGCTCACGATGCTGCGAGACGCCGGGGTCCTGTGGCTTCAGATTACCGGCGGCGAGGCGCTGATCGACCCGCAGTTCGCCGCCGCGTACGAGTACGCCACCGGACTCGGGATGATGATCCAGGTCTCGACGAACGGCAGCCAGCTCCACAAAGCGAGGATGCAGGAGCTGTTCGCCCACCTGCGGCCCTACCGACTGACGGTCAGCCTCTACGGGGCGACCGGGGAGACCTACGACGCCGTCACCCGCAACCGCGGTGCTTTCGACCGGTTCACCCGCGGCCTGGACGCCTCCCGCGCGGCGGGACTGCCCGTCCGGATCAACATCATCGTCGCCGAGGAGAACGCCCAAGAGGTGGACGACATGGTCCGCCTGGTGGAAGACCGCTGGGGCTTCCCGTACCAGGTCTTCACCAACATGTCCCCCACGATCGACGGAGAGGCGAAGCCGCTCGCCTCACAGGCCCAGAAGTACGTCCGCGCCCGCCGTGTCTTCACCGGCTGCAACGCCGGTCACACCTTCTTCCACGTCGACCCGCACGGCATCGCCTCGGTCTGCAAGATCGGCCGCGACCCCAGCGTGAACCTCATGACGGAGGGCCTGACGGCCCTCCCCCGGCTCGGCGGCATCGCCGAGTCCCTCCAGCTCCGCACCGGTGGATGTTCCGGCTGCTCGAAGGTCGGCACCTGCAGGACATGCCGACCGCTGGCCAAACTCCACCAGGAGGCGGGGGACAACCGATCGCTCTACTGCCAACACGGAGGTTACGGAGCATGACTCCCACCAACGCCACCCTGACCCGGCCCGCCCCGGTCCCGGTCACCATCGGCCTGCGCCCGCCCACACAGGCCACCGGCACCCTGCCCGTGCCCATCTCCGCGCCCCCGGTTCCTGAGGGCACGTTCCAGATCATCGGCGACCTGGACGTCGACGTCGCCGAGTCCGCCGGATGCAGCTGCTCGGCCGGCGACGACCAGCCCTACTAGACCGGGGCTCCGCCCCAGCACGCTGCCCCGGCCGTACGCTGGCCGGGGCAGCTCACCGCTCTCTCCGAGGAACCGCGCCGTGTCCATGATCCGCCGCCACTTCCACGACCTTCCCGTGGAGGTACGCCAGGCCATCGCCGACAAGGCGGGCCCCGTTCACGCCGCCCGCACCGCCGACGGAGGGCTGAACTCAGGCATCGCCGCCTTTCTCGACACCGATCACGGCCCGGTCTTCGTCAAGGGCATCCCCACGGACCACCCACAGGCCCCCGCCCAGCGTCGAGAGGCCGCGATCAACCCACATCTCCCTCGCGCCTGCCCCCGCCTGTACTGGCACATCGAGGTGGCGGACTGGGACCTCCTCGGGTACGAGGTCCTTCCGGGACGGCACGCCGACTACACGCCGGGCTCCGCCGACCTGCCCCTTGTCTCCGAGGCCCTTGCGGAACTCCAAGAGACCACCGTTCCCACGGACATCCACATCAAAGCCGCCGAACAGCGCTGGGCCGCATACGCCCCACCCGGAACCGCCGCTCTTTTTGCCGGTGACACCCTCCTGCACACCGACCTCGCCCCGCACAACGTGCTCGTGGACGACCGTGCCCACATCATCGACTGGGCCTGGCCCACACGCGGCGCAGCCTGGATCGACCCCGCCATCCTCATCCTGCGGCTCCTCGAAGCCGGACACACGCTCGTCGAGGCGGACGCCTTCGCCCACCGCTGCCCCTCCTGGCACACCGCACCGGCAGAGGCCAAGGAGGCGTTCGCCGCCGCCAACGCCGCGGCATGGGAAGAGATCGCCCGCGCCGATGCCGCACCGTGGAAGGCCGCGATGGCCGACCACGCGGCGACCTTCCACGGTCACCTGCACACGCTGCTCGGGAACAGGTAGAGCGCGAAAGCGGCGCAAAGCCCTCGATCGCGGCCTGTCCTGCCCCGGCGCCAGTCGTGTGCCGAATCACGCGGCTTCACGCGTTAGTTGGAGGGAGGACGCTGGCAATGAGGCCCGTCAGACGGCTGTGAGCGGTGTCTCCGTCCTCGCGATCAGACCGCCGCCGCGTGCAAGGGCGGCGACTGATGCCGCGCATCCGAGTCCGGCGGCAGTCAGAGAGCCCCAGGTCAGCCAGTAGGCGTCATGGCGTTCGGCGAAGTCCCACAGCGCGCCCGTGGTGAGGTTGCCGAGGGTGATACCGAGCCCCGAGACGGTGTTGTACAGCCCGTAGTGGGTGGCCACCAACTGATTGCCGGAGAGCAGGACGACCGTGTCCATTTCGAAGGGGTAGACGATGGCGCTGCCGACGGCGAGCAACGCCACGGCGACGAGCAAGGCGGTCAGTACTGCGGCCGGGGCATCGGGCGGCGTGACAGCCAGCGGGAGGAAGGCAAGTCCCATGGTGGTCAGGCCGCGTACGAGGGCTTGGGCTGGGGTCCAGCGTCGCTTCGCCCAGCCGGTGAGCCGGAGTTGCCCGATCACGGCGACCGCGGCGGAGATGACGAAGAGTCCGCTGGTCGCCCAGGTGCCCTTCGCACCGAGGACGTCGGCCGCAGCCAGGGGCAGCGCCAGGTAGACCTGGAAGGTGAGGACGTAGGAGCCGATCATCGCGAGGGCGAAGAGGAGAAAGGGCCGGTTGGCCACGACCGTGCGCCACTGCGTCAGGACGTTGCCCGGCGTCGCGCCGGGGGCATCGCCACGGCGTGCGGGCAGGGCACGCCACTGCAGGACGGTCAGCAGGGTGAAGATCGCGGCTGCGACCGTGCAGACGAGCCGGAAGTCGGCGGCCAGCAGAGCCAGGCCCACCAGGGGGCCGAGAAGCATGCCGGCCTGGTAGTAGACGTTGAAGGTCGCGAAGGCGTCCACCCGCCGCTCGCCGGCTTCGGCAGCGAGGTAGGCCCGTACGGCGGGATTGAACAGGGCACCGGCGAAGCCGGTGGCCGCCGAAGCGGCGACAAGGGCGGGCAGGTTGTCGACCCAGCCGAGCAGGCCGAAGCCGACGGTGCGGAGCAGGCAGCCCGCCATGATCGGGGCCTTGTAGCCGTAACGGTCGGCGATGGTGCCTCCGATGAGGAACATGCCTTGCTGGGAGAAGTTGCGCACGCCCAGGACGAGTCCGACGGCCCAGGCCGCCAGCCCGAGCCCGCCGGCCAGGTGAGCCGCCAGGTAGGGCATCAACATGTAGAAGGCGAGGTTGATGGCGAACTGGTTGGCCATCAAGAGCCGGATCGGGGCAGGGAACGAGCGGGACTGCCGCCACAGGTGTTTCATCGCGCGACTCCTACGGTCCTGTCTCCCACGTCCTGTGCGCCGGCGGGAGCCAAGGGATCGGTGACGTGGGTGCAGCGCGTCCAGCGGGTCACCACCCGGTCTCCCGGACGGACGACTTCCTCGGGTTCGTCGGCGGGTGGGTCGTCGAGCAGGCCGTGCTCACGGCAGTAGGCGTCGTCGAAGACCGTGCCGACGTAGCGCTGCGGGCCGTCGGGGAAGATCGCGACGATCCGGTTCTCGGCCGGCAGGGTGTGCGCCGCCCACCGGGCGACGAGCGCGACCGCGCCGACGCTCCAGCCCCCGGTGGCGTAGTGGTCACGGGCCAGCCTGCGTGCCGACCACACCGCTTCCGGCGCGGCAACCCAGTGGACCTCGTCGAACAGGTCGTAGGCGACGTTGCGCGGATGGATGCTGCTGCCCAGACCCCGCATCAGACGGGGTGCCGCGGGCTGTCCGAAGATGGTCGAGCCGCAGGTGTCCACCCCCACGACCCGCAGGCGAGGGAAGAATCCACGCAGGACGGAGGCGACCCCGGCGGAGTGGCCACCCGTGCCGACGGACACGACAAGCGTGTCGATCCGGCCGAGCTGGGCGACGAGTTCGTGGGCGAGCGGAGCGTACGCGGCCACGTTCTCCGGGTTGTTGTACTGATCAGGGCACCAGGCGTCGGGATGGACAGCGAGGAGTTCTTCGACGCGCTGACGACGTGCGCCCTGCCAGCCTCCACAGGCGAGCGGGGTGTCGACGACGTCCACGACGGCCCCGTAGGCCGTGAGGAGTCCCGTCATCAAGGGCTCCATGCCCGGATCGGTGACGACGGTGACCGGATGACCGTAGGTTGCGCCGGCGAGAGCCAGGCCGAGACCGAGCGTGCCGGAGGAGGACTCGACGATGCGGGCGCCGGGCAGGAGCTGTCCGCTCTCTCGGGCGGCGCGCACCATGTGCAGTGCGGTGCGGTCCTTGATGCCGCCCGGGTTGTGGCCCTCGATCTTGGCCCAGAAGCCGCGCCCCTGGGTGGTGAAGGGAGCACCGATGTGGAGGACGGGCGTGTTGCCCACCAGGCCGGCGGGAGTGTGCGTCGGGCGCTTGGCTTCGGGGAGCGGCTGCGTCGGCGCAGCCAGGACAGACGTGCAGGTCAGGTGTTTCATGGCGTGGTTCTCCGGCGGCCGGTGCCGTGAACAGCGACAGGCCGCGTGTAGAGGGAGGGTGGAGGTGATCGACTGGTGGGCCGCGGCCGGGTGAAGTGCCGCGATACGTGGTCGATCAGGTCCGCCACACGCCGAGACGGGACCGCTTATGTCCCGTGGACGAGCTACTTGGCCGGCGAGCCGATGGGTCCTCGCCGCCCCTCGGGGCCGACGGCTGGGTGCGGGAGCGTTCAACGCCAAGGACATTGAGGGCTGGGCCATCGGCGAGGGGGATGTCGCGCGAGGGCTGCACCGTGGGTTCGTCCAGATCACAACACTGCGGCTGGTGATCATGTGTCGGCGCGCTCTGCAGCAGAGCGGTCTCCGCGTCGGCCGGTTCCGGTGCGTGCCCACGGAACGCTCCTGCGCTGTGAGCGGTTTCGGCCCGTGCCATCCCGGTCGTGGCCGGTCCATGCGCGCAGGCCAGCAGGTGCACCAGCACGGCAAGCAGCACCACCAGCGGCGCCGCGGTGCGCGCCACGGGCCGAGTGCACGGCAGTACCGACCAGACAGACATCGATACGGACTGTAACGGCTTGCATGCATGCGGTCGTTGTGTGCCGCCGGCCGCCTGAGGTCCGGGTGACACGCTCTCCGGGTTGGGCGCCGCTGGGACGTCCGCATATGCGGGTTGAGGCGGGCTCGGCTTCACGGCACATACGAGTGCCGCCGATCACCGGATCGGGTGAGTCCCCTCGCCACCTGGGCGAGTGGCGTGCCCGGAGACGCCGGCGGGGGCAGCCCCCGATCACGCCGTCACACCTGCCGCTTCCACGAGGGGCCCGTACCATGGGTGCCGTGACCAGGAGCCCCCGATCAAGCAGCCGCCCTGCCGGGCGGCTGTTCGTGCTGCTGGTGATGGCGGTGCTGGCCGGCGTGCTGGGCATGCATGGCCTCGCCCCCGGGGCGGCGCCGGCTGCGCAGAAGGGCGCAGGCCACGACATGGTGATGGCCGCGGCGGACGGCGTCCCGCACGCGGACGGGGGATGTACGCACACGGATGGCGGGTCGAGCCATCTCGATCACGCCGACGGGACATGTGCGGCTGCCGGCACGGGTTCGGCGTACACGCCGCCCGCGCTGACCGGCGCCCTGCTGGACGCGCGGCCCGCCCCTGCCCCCGCTGCGGCGTTCTCCGGGTCGCCGCATGACGGCCGGGCCCCACCCGATCTTTCCGAGCTGCAACTCCTGCGGATATAGAGCGGCCCGCTCGGTACCCCTGTAGCCGGTGCCTCCCGGTGACGGGTGCCGTGCTTTCGCACGCCCTGACATCCCTTCCCACCGCGCGCCGCGAACGGCGCGTCAAGGAGTTGCACCACCATGATCCGCAAGCGTTCCCTCGTCCGCCGTACCGCCGCCGTTGCTGCCGCGGGTGCGGCAGCACTCGTCCTGGCCGCCTGCGGCGGCAACGGCGACGGCGACAGCTCGGCTGGACACGACGGCCACAACGCCACCACCTCCTCGTCCGCCCCGGCATCGGCATCGGCGTCGCAGGGACAGCACAACGCCGCTGACGTCGCCTTCGCGAAGGGGATGATCCCCCACCACCGCCAGGCCGTAGAGATGGCCGACCTCGCGCCCGACCGCGCGCAGTCGGCCGAGGTGAAAAAGCTCGCCGCAGACATCAAGAAGGCCCAGGACCCGGAGATCAAGACGCTCTCCGGGTGGCTGACCTCCTGGGGCGAGGACGTGCCCGCCGAGGGTGCCATGGACCACTCCATGCATGACATGGGCGGGATGATGACGGCCGAGGAGATGACCGAGCTCGAGAACTCCTCGGGCAAGGCGTTCGACACCGCCTTCATGGAGATGATGATCAAGCATCACGAGGGCGCGGTCGAGATGGCGAAGACCGAGCAGGCCGACGGCGCCTACGGACCGGCCACCAAGATGGCCGGCGAGATCGTCAGCTCGCAGAGCGCGGAGATCGAGCAGATGAACGGACTGCTCGGCAAGGGCTGATCGCTCAAGTCGGTGCGGGGTGGACGCCGAGGCGTCCGCCCCGCACCGGCCCACCCACCCTCACGCCCTTCTCCCCGCCTGGACCTCACACCATGATTCGCATACCGCGGCACCGTTCGCGTGCCTTGATCCTGCTCGCGGCCACCGGCCTGCTCCTCGCCTCCTGTTCCGCCACCGACACCACCGGAACCGGCGGAGACGGGGCCGCTCCCGACCCGGGGACCGGCCACCTGCACGGCCTGGGCGTCGACCCGGCCGACGGCACGGTCTACGCCGCCGGCCACCACGGCGTCTTCCGCCTGGAGGGCAGCACCGCGACCCGGGTGGCCGACCGCTATCAGGACACGATGGGCTTCACCGTCACCGGCCCGTCCACATTCTTGGCCAGCGGTCACCCCGGCCCTGCCGAATCCGGCACTCGGCCCGCCCATCTGGGTCTGATCCGCAGCACGGACGCCGGCCGCACCTGGCAGACCGTCTCCGCCGAAGGCGACGCCGACTTCCACGCGCTGGAGGAGGCCGGTGATGCGCTGTACGGATTCGACAGCCTGAGCGAGAGGGTGTGGGCCAGCACCGACGGGGGCCGCACCTGGGCCAAGCGCGCGAAGGTGGCGGCGCTCGATCTCACCTCCCACCCGGGCAGCGCGGCCACCGTGTGGGCAGCCACCGGCACGGGCCTGGCCCGCAGTGATGACGGCGCGCGGACCTTCCAACCCGTCTCGTCGGCGCCCGGACTGGTCGCGGTGGAGGAGCCGGAACCCGGCAGGCTGCTGGCGCTCACGGCCGACGGCCGCCTCGTCACCAGTCGCGACGGGCGGACGTGGACGGAGCAGGGCCGCTTGCCTGCGGGCAGGGAGGGCAGGGTGCTGACCGCGGTGACCGCGCAGCGTCTGCTGGCGGCGGACAGTGCCGATGCCGTCTACGAGTCCGTCGATGGCGGGCGCACGTGGAAGCTCCTCCAGCACCCGACAGCGAGTTCGGATCATCCCTAGCCAGATACCCCCGGGGGGTATATGGTTTCTGTGATGGGGCCGCCAGGGGCCTTGCGGGACATAGAACGGGGATGAAGATCATGGACCACAGCACGCACCACTCCGGTACCGCACACGACCACGCCGCCCATGCGGGCGGCCACGGCGAACACAAGGGGCACGGCGGGCATCACGGCGGGCAGGCGCACGGCACCACGTGGGCGACGGCCATGAAGGCGACGCTGCACTGCCTCACCGGGTGCGCCATCGGCGAGATCCTCGGCATGGTCATCGGTACCGCGCTGATGTGGGGCAACGTGCCGACCATGGTGCTGGCCATCGCCCTGGCCTTCGTCTTCGGCTACTCCCTCACCCTCTTCGCGGTGGTGCGCGCCGGGGTGTCCATGAAGGCCGCGGTCAAGGTGGCGCTGGCCGCCGACACCGTCTCCATCGCCGTGATGGAACTGGTCGACAACGGCATCATCGCCCTCGTCCCCGGCGCGATGGACGCGCACCTGTCCGACGGCCTGTTCTGGTACGCCCTGCTCGGCGGCTTCGCCGTGGCGTTCGTGATCACCACGCCGGTCAACAAGTGGATGATCGGCCGCGGCAAGGGCCACGCCGTCGTCCACGCCTACCACTGAACCGCATCACCACAACGCCGGGCCGCCCCCAGAAACCTGGGGGCCGCCCGGCGTTGAGCAGCCGAGTCAGGCCAGATTCGCCAGCAAATCGTTGCACGCCTGCTCGCAGCGCCGGCACGCTTCGGCGCAGACGCGGCAGTGCTCGTGCATGTCGGCGTGGGCGGCACACTCGTCGGCGCACGCCTTGCAGACGGTGGCGCAGGCTTGCAGGACGGCGCGGGTGACGTTGGCGTCGTAGCCCGTGTGCCGGGACAAGACCGATGCGGTGGCGTTGCAGACGTCGGCGCAGTCCATGTCGGTGCGGATGCACTTGGTCAGATCGCCGACCATGCCCTCCGACAGACAGGCGTCGGCGCACGCGGTACACGCCTGAGCGCAGGCGAGGCACTCCTCGATGCACCTGGCCATCGCTTCCTGGTCCACGCCACCCAGGTCTGCGGGGTAGGTGCGGAGCATGTCGTTGACGGATGTGCTCATGGGGCCGCTCCTGTTCTGCTGCTGACGGAGCACCGGACAGCGTCCGTTGCGCGGTGCCTGCCGGGTATCACCCGACCGCGCGCCGCAAACGGTCACCGCCTCGCGCACTCCGAGGAAGAACATCGGCTTCACGGGGCGAGACAGAGGTCAGTGCACGTGCGGTCCGCCCGTCATCCGGGGCTTGCCCTGCGGCACGAGCGGCAGGGCCACGACTGCGGTCACCGCGGCCACGGCCGCGCACAGCGTGAAGGCGTCGGTGAATCCGCCGGCGGATCCCCGTTCGAAGCCGGAGGCCGCGACGGTGGAGACGACTGCCACGCCGACCGAGCCGCCGACTTCGTGGAAGGTGTTGACCACACCGGACGCCAGCCCGGCCTCCCGGTGCTCGACCATGGCAAGCGCTGTGGTGGTCGCGGTGACGAAAACCGCGCCCAGACCGAGGGCAGCGACGACGAAGCCCGGCAGCAGCACGGCGTACACGCTGTCCGTGTTCGAGAGCCGGGCCAGCGACACGGTTCCGGCGGCGGCGATGGCCATGCCGCCGCCGGCCGTCGCACGGCTGCCGATCCTGCCGACCAGGCGGGAGCCCAGGTGTGCGCCGACGCCGGTGGCGACGGCCACGGGCAGGAAGACCAGTCCGGTCCTCAGCGGGCTGAAGCCGCGCAGGTGCTGGAGGTACACCGACCCCAGGAAGAAGTAGGCGATCAGCAGCGCCGTGGCCATGAGCATGAGGAACGCCCCGGCGAGGACGGGCCGCCGGGTGAACATACGCAGGTCCATCAGCGGAGCACGACTGGTTCGCTCGACGGCGGTGAACAGTGCGTAGGCTGCGAGGGCGCCGGCCAGCGGGAACAGGGTGGACGGGCTCCCCCAGCCGGAGTCTCCCGCTTCCACCAGGCCGTAGATCAGCGCGCCGGTTCCGGCGGTGGCCAGCAGGGCCCCCGGGAGGTCGAGCCGGGCCGGTTGCGGGGCACGGGCCGCCACGACGCCGGGGAGGGCGGCCAGGACGACGAGTCCCACGGGCACGTTGACATAGAAGACCCATGGCCAGCCCGGCCCGTCGGTGAGCGCCCCGCCGAGCAGGACACCGGCGGCGGCGCCGGACCCGCCGATGGCCGCCCATGCGCCGAGGGCCTTGGGGCGTTCGGGGCCGTGGAAAGTGGTCGTGACGAGGGAAAGTGCGGCGGGAGAGAGCAGTGCCGCGCCGCCCCCCTGGGCGATGCGCCCGCCCAGCAGGACCGCGGCGTTGCCCGCCAGGCCGCAGACCAGCGAGGCAGCCGTGAACAGGGCCAGTCCGACCAGCAGGGTCCGACGGGCGCCCAGCACGTCCGCGAGGCGCCCGCCGAGCAGCATGAGACCGCCGAAGCAGAGGGTGTACGCGGTGACGACCCAGGTCAGTGACTCACGGCCGAGGTCGAGGTCCGCGGCCATGTCGGGCAGCGCCACGTTCACGACGGTGACGTCGAGGATCAGCATGAACTGCGCCAGGCAGAGGAGAGCCAGAGCGACCCACCTGTGTGGATGGGCGTGAGGGTCGGCGTGGCCCGGTGGGTGCGAAGCGCCGACGGTCGGGTGCGTCATTTTGAGTCCTTGGATGAGGCCCGACGGATGAGGCCCGGGCGGCGGAGGACGAGGCGAAGGAGCTGTGGAGTCGGTCACCGACGCGCGATGCGTGCGGACGGCAGTGACGAACCGGCATGCCGCAGGGTGTCCACCGTCCGCGAGTTGAACTGTACTGTGCAGTTCATGTGAACTCAACCGTTCAGTACAGGCAGGTGTAGGCTCGGAACATGGACACGGAAGGGGCCAAGCAGCCGCCGAGCGGGCCTCGCGCCGCCCTCAAGCGACAGGCCATCGTGCGAGCCGCCCGTGAACTTTTCCTCCAGGACGGCTTCGGCATCGGCATGGACACCATTGCCGCAGCGGCGGGCGTCTCCAAGGTGACGGTCTACAACCACTTCGGCAGCAAGGAAGCGCTCTTCACCGCGGTGATCGCGGGTGCACTGGACGACTCCTTGTCCGGGGAGCCGTCAGCCACGCTCGCCAAGCTCGTCGAGGCCGACGACCTCCGCCCGGCCCTGCTCGACGCCGCGCGACGGTGGGTCCACTCGGTGCGCACCAACGACGACGTCACCGCGCTGCGCAATCTGGTCGCCGCCGAGGCGCGCCGCTTTCCCGAGCTGGGCCGGGCCTGGCAACACCACGGGCCGGAAGGCCATCACCCCGCCGCCGCCCAGGCCCTGCGCGCCCTCGCCGACCAAGGCCGCCTGGTCATTCCCGACCCGGAAACGGCGATCATCCAGCTCTACGCACTCCTGATCTTCCCCCACCTGGTCTTCGGCACCTACGGCACACACATCGACGAGGACCTCACCGACCGCCTCATCGTGAGCGGCGTCGACATGTTCCTGGGCCACTACGGCCCCCGCCCCGCCTGACGGACACTCGCCCGACATCCACACAGGACCGGACCCGCGCCGACCTGACGCCCGGGTTGGCCCCGGAAGCCTCGCACCCACCACGGCTTGCTGCGGCATGCCCGCAGACGGCGCCCCAGTGACATCCCCGCCCCCGGACTCTCCTGCCGGGCCTGGATGACCTCGCACACAGCGTGCCCCAGAACAACAATCCCCTTCCGGAATACCCCAGGGGGGTATATCGTTCGGTCGCGAGACAGAGATACCCCCTCGGGGTATCTGGATTCAGTGGGAGGGAACGAGCGATGTCAACCGTCGATCCACGGCGCTGGTGGGCACTTGTAGTGCTGGCCGCCGCGCAGTTCATGGTCATCATGGACACCTCGATCATCGGGGTGGCCCTTCCGGAAATGCAGCGCGACCTGGGCTTCTCCCAAGGTGACCTGCAGTGGGTCTTCAACGCCTACGTCATCGCCTTCGGCGGGCTGCTGCTGCTCGGCGGTCGCCTGTCCGATCTGCTGGGAGCCCGGCGGGTGTTCGCCGGCGGATGGGTCGTGCTGATCGCCGGCTCCGTCGTCGCCGCCGCCGCGAGCACCGCCTGGGTGGAGGTCGTGGGCCGTGCCGTGCAGGGCGTGGGCGGCGCGCTGATCGCGCCTGCGTCCATGACGCTGCTGATGATGCTCTTCGGCCACAACCCGAAGGAACTCGGCAAGGCGCTGGCCCTCTACGGTGCCGCCGCCCCCGCCGGTGGCACCGCGGGCGTCTTCCTGGGCGGCGTGTTCACCGAGTGGGCGAGCTGGCCCTGGGTGTTCATCATCTACGTCCCCATCGGCATCGCGACCCTGGCCGCCACCGGGCTCCTGCCCGCCGTCGCACCCAGCCGCGGTGCGGTCGACGTCCTCGGCGCCGCCTCCGTCACCGCCGGCCTGGCACTCGCCGTGTTTGCCGTGGTCCGCGCACCCGAGGTCGGCTGGGGCGCCACAGAGACGGTGGTGGAACTGCTCGGGGCCGCTGTGCTGCTGACCCTCTTCCTCGTCGTGCAGAAGTCGGTGAAGACGCCACTGATGCCGCTGCGCGTCTGGCGCACCCCGGGCCTGGGCGTCTCCAACCTGGCGATGACGCTGCTGGGTGCCGCCTGGATCCCGATGTGGTACTTCCTCAACCTCTACCTGCAGCAGGTCCTCGGCTACGGAGCCTTCGCCAGCGGTGCCGCCCTGCTGCCGATGACCGGCCTGCTGATGGTCTTCATGACCCTCATCACCGCCCGCCTGCTGGGCCGCTTCGGTGCCAAGCCGCTGATCTCGGGCGGCCTGTTCGTCCTGGCCGCGGGCCTGGTCTGGCTGGCGGCGGTCGAGCCGACCGGCACGTTCGTGGTCGACGTTCTGCCGGCCTCGCTGGTCGCCGCGACCGGCATGTCGCTGGCCTACATCCCGGCGATGATGTCGGCGATCTCAGGGGTGCCGCAGGAACAGGCCGGTCTGGCCTCCGGCATCGTCAACACCACCTACCAGGTCGGTTCCGCACTCGGCCTCGCCGCCCTCACCGCCCTGGCCACCTCCCAGGGAGCGGACAAGATCGGCGACCTGCCCGCCCTCACCGACGGCTTCAGCGCCGCCTTCATCGGCGCCGCGGCCGTCGCCGCCGCGGGTGGTCTGCTGACGGCGGTGCTGATGCGGGGCCGCCCGGCATCGCCCGGCGCTGAGGAGCCCTCGGCCGCGAACAGCGCGTCCGTCAACGCCTGACCCATGGGCTGCGGGTGCACCCTGGCAGCCGACGGGACCGTTCCGCACTGACGATGTCGGTGCGGAACGGTCCCGTCTTGTCTTCCCGCTCGCCGCTCGTGGGCGGTCAGGTGCAGCAGTCGCAGCCGGGGCGGCAGCCGTAGGCACCGCCCGGCGTCGGCGGCCGGGCCGCCAGGGGCGCGGAGGGCGCGCAGCAGCCCTTGCTCTGCAAGGCATCGCGGCCTGCCATGAGGGCAATGGCGGCGATGACAAGGGCGGCGATCGGATCGGCCCCGGACCAGCCGAGTGTGGCATCGAGGACCGCCCCGCCGCCGAGCAGCTCAGGGGCGTGCTCGAAGAACTCGGTCTGCACGAAACCACGTTCACCATCCGGACCATCGCAGACCAGGCGGAGGTCGAGCGGCTCGGCCTCACTGGCTCGTCGACCATCCTCGTCGACGGCCAGGACTCCTTCACTGAGCCCGGCCGCGCAGCCGGGCTCACCTGCCGGGTGTTACCGCACCCCGGACGGGCTGGCCGGACTCCCCGCCACCGGCCAGCTGCGCCAGGTCCTGGCCGACGCCTCCTGAGCCGGCCGGGGGGGCTACGGGGCCGGCTGGAGAGGGGAGCGGAGCGCCCTAACGGGCGGTATCCACCGTCCAGGCCACCGACTTCCACACCACCGGCCTTGAGTAGCTAGGCGGGAGATCCACACCCGACTTGGTCGACGCCCTCGCCGACGACTGGGTCCTGGGCGAGGTGCACGTCTTCGGCGAGGGCGACTTGCCCGCCGCCTGTGACGCGTCACCCAGACTCTGCAGCGATGGCCAGTGGCCGCTCCCACGATGACTGGGCATACGGGGCGGGGGTATGGACGCCATATGGAAGCGAAGGGCATTGCTCAGTTGGCAGCCAGGGCGACCAGGGTGTCGTCATGCGGGACGTGGTGCGGAGTCGGCACGGCGCAGGTGACGTTGGTCCGGCAGGTGTTGGGGGTATGTCTGCGCGCGCAGATCACGCTGGGCAAGTACTCGGGAGCCTGCGCGGGGTGACGCCTGCGGGCCCGAAGCGGGAAGGCAGAAGTGGGGGAGGGCGGGCCATCAGGCCCGCCCTCCCCCACTTGGGAAGTGTTCTCAGCTCGCGGCCTTGAAGCCGCGCAGGCGAAGGGAGTTGCCGACGACGAAGACGGAGGAGAAGGCCATGGCCGCCCCGGCGATCATTGGGTTGAGGAGCCCGGCCGCGGCGAGCGGCAGGGCGGCGATGTTGTAGGCGAAGGCCCAGAAGAGGTTGGACTTGATGGTGCCGAGTGTCTTGCGAGCGAGGCGGATGGCGTCGGCTGCCGCGCGCAGGTCGCCGCGGACGAGGGTGAGGTCGCCGGCTTCGATGGCGGCGTCGGTGCCGGTGCCCATGGCCAGCCCCAGGTCGGCCTGGGCGAGCGCGGCGGCGTCGTTGACCCCGTCGCCGACCATCGCCACCGAACGGCCCTCGCTCTGGAGGCGCTTGACGACATCAACCTTGTCCTCGGGCATGACCTCGGCGATGACGTGCTCGGGAGCGATCCCGACCTCCGAGGCCACCGCCTCGGCGACGGCCCGGTTGTCGCCGGTGAGGAGGATCGGGGTCAGACCCAGGACGCGCAGCCGGGTGATGGCTTCGGCACTGGTCTCCTTGACGGCGTCGGCGACCTCCAGGACCGCCCGCGCCTCGCCGTCCCAGGCAACCGCGATCGCGGTGCGTCCCGCCGCCTCCGCTTCGGCCTTGGCGCGTGCCAGGTCGACGGGCAGGTCCATGGCCCACTCAGCGAGGAGCTTCTCGCGGCCCACGAGGACGGCGTGCCCCTCGACGATGCCCTGCACGCCGAGACCGGGGACATTGGCGAAGTCCTCCGGGACGGGCAGAGTGCCCGTGCGGGCGGCCGCTCCGGCGGCCACTGCCTGCGCGATCGGGTGTTCGGAGGCGTGCTCCAGGGCGCCGGCCAAGCGCAGTACGTCCGTCTCGTCGGTGCCCTCGGCGGTGTGCACGGCGAGCAGGGTCATGCGGCCGGTGGTGACGGTGCCGGTCTTGTCCAGGACGATGGTGTCGACCTTGCGGGTGGACTCCAGGACCTCGGGGCCCTTGATGAGGATTCCGAGCTGGGCGCCGCGCCCGGTGCCGACCATCAGCGCGGTCGGCGTGGCCAGGCCCAGGGCGCAGGGGCAGGCGATGATCAGAACGGCGACGGCCGCGGTGAACGCGGCGGTCAGCCCCGCGCCGTTGCCGATCC
This sequence comes from Streptomyces sp. NPDC034099, assembly GCF_055575415.1. Taxonomy (NCBI): domain Bacteria; kingdom Bacillati; phylum Actinomycetota; class Actinomycetes; order Kitasatosporales; family Streptomycetaceae; genus Streptomyces; species Streptomyces sp. NPDC034099. The sequence continues at coordinate 980,420 of NZ_JBVISR010000001.1, forward strand.
AGAAGCCGAGGGTGGCCAGGGCGAGGGCGATGACGACCGGGACGAAAACGCCGGAGATGCGGTCGGCGAGCCGCTGGGCGGCGGCCTTGCCGTTCTGCGCGTCCTCGACCAGCTTCGCCATGCGGGCCAGCTGCGTGTCGGCGCCGACCCGGGTCGCCTCGACGACCAGCCGGCCGCCCGCGTTCAGGGTGGCGCCGGTGACCGCGTCGCCCACGCCGACCTCGACGGGCACCGACTCGCCGGTGAGCATCGACGCGTCCACTGCGGAGGTGCCCTCGACGACCGTGCCGTCGGTGGCGATCTTCTCGCCGGGGCGGACCAGGAAGCGGTCGCCCACCGCCAGTTCCCCAGTGGGGATCGTGCGTTCACTGCCGTCGGGGCCCAGTACGGTGACGTCCTTGGTGCCCAGTTCCAGCAGGGCCTTCAGCGCGGCGCCGGCCTTGCGCTTGGAGCGGGCCTCGAAGTAGCGCCCGGCGAGGATGAAGGCGGTCACCCCGGCCGCCGCCTCCAGGTAGATGTTCCCGGAGCCGTCGCCGCGGGCGATGGTCAGCTCGAAGGGATGGGTCATGCCGGGCGTGCCCGCGGTGCCGAGGAACAGCGCCCACAGCGACCACAGGAACGCCGCCGACGTGCCCACCGAGATCAGGGTGTCCATGGTGGCCGCGCCGTGCCGGGCGTTGGTGAACGCGGCCTTGTGGAAGGGCCAGGCCGCGTACGTCACCACGGGCGCCGCCAGGGTCAGCGACAGCCACTGCCAGTTGGCGAACTGCAACGCCGGCACCATCGCCATCGCGATCACCGGGACCGCCAGCACCACCGCCGTCACCAGCCGCTCCCGCAGGGGGCGCAGCTCGTCGGCGGTCTCGGCGTCCGCCGGCCCGGACTCGGCGCCGGTGCGCACCGGTTCGGGTTCGCGGGCCGTGTACCCGGTCGCCTCGACCGTGGCGATCAGCTCCGGGACGGACACGTCACCGGCGTAGCTGACCTTCGCCTTCTCCGTCGCGTAGTTGACGGTCGCGGTGACCCCGTCCATCCGGTTGAGCTTCTTCTCGATCCGGGCGGCGCACGAGGCGCAGGTCATACCGCCAATGGCGAGTTCTACCTCGGCTGTGTCGGGGACCGTGGTGGCCATCAGTGCTCCTCGTGCTGATCGGCGAACAAGGGGAAGAAACGAAAGAGGGGGCCGGGCCCGCGTGCGGGCCCGGCAGGTGTGCGGACGCTTCAGGCGGCGCGGCCGGTGAGCTCGTAACCGGCGTCGTCGACGACCTTGGCCAGCAGCGCGTCGTCGGGCTCGTCCTTCGTGGTGACGCTGACCTGGCCGGCTTCGAGATCGACGTCGACCGCCAGGACGCCGTCCAGCGCGCCGATCTCCTTGGTGAGCGTGGCCTTGCAGTGGCCGCAGGTCATCCCGGAGACGTCGTAGACGGTGGTGGTGCCCGCCGTGGCCGTGGCCGAAGTGGTGCCGGTGGAGCAGCTGCCGTCGGGGGTGCAGCAGGACATGGGTTCCTCCTAGACAAGGCGATCACGTACCCCTGGGGGGTACCCTGGCGCCATCATGTATACCCCCCCTAGGTATGTTTGGCAAACATTGACAGAGCCACTTGCGTATACCCCCCAGGGGTATATAGTCGGCGTCAAGTTCAGCAGAAGCGCGACGCCGACAAGAGAGGGCACGTCATGAACACCGGCGTGAAGATCACCGTTTTCGCTGCCGCGCTCGCGGCCACCTTCGGTACTGCCTACGGGGTCGGCGCGGCGATCGACCCCGCCGCCGGAGACCAGGAGCCGGCAGCGCACGCAAAGCACGACCGCCCGGCACCGTCCGGCCACGGCGGCCACGCGAACGCCGCCCCCGCGGGCCTGCAGATCTCCGAAGCGGGATACACCCTGGACCTCAAGACACCTCGCGTAACCGCAGGTGAAGAGAGCGAACTCCGCTTCGCCATCCGCGACCAGGACGGACACCAGGTGACGTCCTTCCGGCGCGAGCACGGCAAGGAGCTCCACCTCATCCTCGCCTCACGCGACTTGGTCACCTACCGCCACCTGCACCCCACGCGAGCAGCCGACGGCACCTGGAGCACCCCCGTCGACCTGCCCGCCGCCGGCACCTACCGCGTCTTCGCCGACTTCACCCCGGACGCCGAAGGCGCCACCAACCTCACCCTGGGCGCGGACCTCGCCGCCTCCGGCGCCTACAAGGCCGCAGCCCTGCCCGAACCCGCCGCCACCACAACGGTCGACGGCTACACCGTCACACTGAACGGCGCCCTGTCCCCCGGCAAGGCGGGCGAGCTGACCCTCAGCGTCAGCCGCGACGGCCGCCCGGTCACCGACCTGGAGCCCTACCTGGGCGCCTACGGCCACCTGGTCGCCCTGCGCTCCGGCGACCTCGCCTACCTCCACGTCCACCCCAACGGCGAACCCGGCGACGGCACCACCAAGCCTGGCCCCGGCATCTCCTTCACCGCCACGGCGCCCAGCGCCGGGACGTACCGCCTGTTCCTCGACTTCAAGCACAACGGCGCCGTCCGCACCGCGGCCTTCACCGACCACACCGGCAAGTCGACTCCCACCGACGCGCCGAAGCCGGCAACCGGCGAAGAGCACACCGACAGCAACCACCAGCACTGACCCCGCGAGAAGAAGGGAGAAGAGGCCGATGGCCAGCTACAGCAATCGAAAAGAGGACGTACTCAAACGACTGCGGCGGATCGAAGGGCAGGTCCGAGGTCTGCAGCGCATGGTGGAAGAAGACACCTACTGCATCGACGTCCTCACCCAGGTCTCCGCCACCACACGCGCCCTGCAGTCCTTCGCCCTGCAGACGCTCGACGAGCACATGGACACCTGCGTACGCACGGCCGTGGCGGACGGCAGTGAAAACGGCGACATCAAGCTGAAGGAAGCCAGCGACGCCATCGCCCGCCTCGTGCGCTCCTGACGAAACAGGCCCATGCGCGATAACCGCACGTTCAGAATGGCCGATGGAGCGGAACTCGTCGGTCGGCAAGGCGCCTCGTTCGAGATGCGGATCAGCACCCCCTCAGACGACAACGGGTTCTTCAACCATCGGTGAGGGTGTCGAGGACAGCGTCGTCGGGCCCGCCATCCTCGCTGTGGTCCTCCACGGTCGGCAGACAGCCGGTGTCCTCGGCGGCCTTGTGCACGCTGACGCCCGCGGCGATGCGGAAAGGTCCGCTGCTTCATGTGCTCGCTACTGATCCATCGCCCGGGGTACATCCGGCCGGGACACAGTCGCAGGCCGACCTTCCCTTCAGAGGAACGGCACCGATCGACTCTCGATCCCAACACCCCCTTCACAGAACACCTGTTCGAAGTGAAGTATGGGGGCGATCGCGTGTCAGTTCGGCACGTCGCTCGTTAGGCAGCGCAGTCGAAGCGCCGGGTGGGAAAGACGCTGATGACCGGCGTCCACCCACTACGGGAGGGGACCCATGGGCGATCGCAGCACAATCGAGTGGACCGAGGCGACCTGGAATCCCACCACGGGATGCGACCGGATCTCCCCCGGGTGTGACAACTGCTACGCCTTGACGTTATCCAGGCGTCTCAAGGCCATGGGTGTTGCCAAGTACCAGACTGACGGGGATCCCAGGACATCCGGCCCGGGCTTCGGCCTCCGCCCTCACCCAGACGCATTGGCCATTCCCCGCCAGTGGAAGGCCCCACGGATGGTCTTCGTCAATTCCATGAGCGACCTCTTCCACGCCAAGGTCCCCCTGGACTTCGTCCGGCAGGTCTTCCAGGTGATTGCCGAGACTCCCCAGCACACCTACCAGCTACTGACCAAGAGGGCCCGCAGGCTGCGGCGCGTTGCCGACGAACTCGACTGGCCCTCGAACCTGTGGATGGGCGTCTCCGTCGAAGACGCAGAGCGCCTGGATCGTGTCGACGACCTTCGACAAGTTCCCGCTGCCGTGCGCTTCCTGTCCTGTGAGCCTCTCCTCGGTCCGCTTACCGGTCTGCAACTGGACGGCATCGGCTGGGTTATCGCCGGAGGCGAGTCCGGGCCCCACCATCGCCCCGTACGAGAGGAGTGGTTGGTGGACATCCGCGACGCCTGCAACCACGCCGGAGTGCCCTTCTTCTTCAAGCAATGGGGTGGCCGCAGCCCGAAGTCAGGGGGCCGCGAACTCGACGGAGCGACCTGGGACGAGATGCCACCCCGACTGCCTGTCGCAGCCCATTAACGGCCAAAGTCCAGCAGACGCCGTACGCACTCTGGTGGCATATGGCAACGATGTGTGACCCTCTCCCCAGCGAGGCCGACGGGAGCAGGGGGGACCGAAGGTGGCCGTACCGAAGGATGCCGTGTGGGAACGCGATCCACACACGGCGGCCAAACATGACTTACTCAAGCAGTACTTGGCCGCATGGGCGCCGATTCTGCTGTCACGACTCGACGTGATCACTTACGCCGAAGGCTTCGCGGGTGCCGGCATCTACAAACAGGGCGAGCCCGGCTCCCCGGTCATCGCCTACGAAGTCTTCGCCGACGCTCTGCACAGGTTCCCGAAACGTATGCGCGTGATCCTCATGGAGGAGGACACCCGGCGCGTCAAAGAGTTACAGCGTCAGATGGAGCTCGCCCGCTCCCGGCAAACGGACGACATCACCAAACGAATAGCGGTCGACGTACATCACGGTGATTTCCACCCGGCCCTCCTGGAGAAGCTGCGGGGCATCGGAGGGCTGGGGAAACCCCTCTTCGTCCTGCTGGACAGCTTCGGCGGACCCGACATCCCCTTCTCGCTCCTCCAAGAGCTGGGGCGCCATCCCAGCACCGAAGTGATGGTGACCTTCGAGCCCAGCTTCCTCACCCGGTTCGCCGAGAAGCACGACGGTCACCGCCAGCTCGGCGACCAAGCCTTCGGGAGTCCGGAGTGGCAAGGCGTCTTCCAGCAGGCCCCCTCGGGCAAGTTCACGTTCCTGCGCGAGCAGTACCGGAACACGTTGCGCCAGGCCGGCTTCACGCACACGCTGTACTTCGAGATGGTCGACGAGGGCGGCAGGATGCTCTACCTGATCTTCGGCACCCAGCACGAACTGGGGCTGGAGAAAATGAAAGACGCCATGTGGAAGGTGGACCCTTCCTACGGCGTCCGCTACCGCGACCCCAGGGACACCCAGCAGCAGATGCTTGATCTCGTATTCGAACCGGATACGGCCCCGCTGCGACGGATCCTGCACGACTTCATCTCCGAAGCACCCGACGGGCGAACTATCCCAGAGCTCAAGCGATATGCCCTCTTGGAGACCGTCTACCGGCCCGCCCAAGTGATCGAGGCCGTCCGTCAGCTGCGTGAGACGGGCGCCGTGGCGACGGAACCCCGTGCCATCAACGCCAAGACGAGAGTGAGCCTGGCGGCGATGCCGCCCACTACCCGTCCGTCAGCCGAGCAAGGTGCCCTCTGGTGAGAGGCCGCGAGGGCACATCCAGGGCACACGAGCCTGGGAAACGGCGTTGACCCGTGAGAACTACCGAAAGGTGTTTTCCCAGGTCAACGCACATTCCCGTGCGAAACACCAGGTCAGCACTCTCCCACCCCCAATCGCTGCACTAGTGGAAAGGCACAGCTCTCCGCCACCAGCACGGTCCGGTTCTGACGAAGACTCAGATTTTCTCGTGCTGCGGATGGCCGCCGCCGGCCTATGCCAGCCAGGCCGGTAGGACGGCAGGCGGGAACCCCGGCTGCGGGAGCTGGCCGTGGTCCGTGCGTCGCGGTACCGGTCCGGGCGGGCGCAGGCTGCGAACACGCGAGAACTGGCGAGGTGTCCCGTCCCTCCGAAGGTTGAGCGTTCTCGCCGAACTTTGACTGCCTCGGTCGGGTCATTCCGCTCTCGGCACGTGGCTGAACCAGCCGCATGACCGCCCGGTCACGCGACTGGTTAGGTGGGCTCCTCAACTGCCTTGAAGAGCCCGCTGGCGGTGGCCGGTCTCGGGTTCTACCGCGCCGGTCAGACCTGAAGGATCAGCGCTTCCACCTGTTCGAGCGTCGTCACGCTGGCCTGGGCCGCGGCCCGGGCCTTCGTCAGCTTCTCCATCCACTCGATCCGCTGCTCGGCCGGGAGCGCGTCCTCTCCGAGCTGGACTCGCAGGCGGTGCGCCTCTTCGAAATCCGTCATCAGGGTGTGGGCGGAGTCCACGGCCTGCTGGTAGCCGCTCTCGACGAGTTCCACACGAGCCGGCAGCTCGCGGCGCAGCGTGGCCAGCTGGTCGTGCGGGTCGGCCGGCGGAGTGCCGTGCACGCTGGCAGTGGGATCCGTGCGGGTCCCTGCCGTGGGGGACGTGGTGGTACTTCCAGGGCTGCCTGGGGCCGGGCGGCTGAGCTCCACGGGGAACGTCTCGTCGAACCAAGCCTTGTCGGCGACGTAGCGGGTGGGGCGGCCCTCGACGTCAGGAGCGATCACCATCCCCGCGGTGATCGGCGTCCGGCCCTCCACCCAGTGCCGCTCCCCATAGCAGACCAGAGGCTCACCGCCGTCCGCCTCGGGCGGCTGCGTCGCGTCTGGGTGCTCCAGCACGGCCTTCGCGAACGCGAGGAGGAGTGCCCGGCTGGTGTTCGGGGCGCTGGTTGCCGTGTACGCCACAGTGAGGGCAGCGAGAGCGCTCTTAGGGGTGCGCCGCACACCCTTGCGTCCGTCGCCCGCCTCGCTGCCCTGGCCAGCGGTGATGAACGGCTGCGGAGCGTGGATCAGCGCCGGCGCCATACGCTGGACGAGGGCTGCCCAAGCGGTCGCGTCGCCGGCCTCTGCCCCGAGGAGAAGCACCTTGAGCGACCGCGGGTCTTGCCCAGCGCCCTTGGCGGTCTCCGGGACGCCGAAGAAGCCGAGCGCGGAGAGGATGTTGCCCCGGTGCAGGAACAGCTGGGCGATGGCGGCGGACCACAGGCGGGTACGTGCCTCTGCAGTCTTCGCCTTGGTCTGGCTCCACGCCGGCTCCTGCAGCGTCCCCCTGACAATCGGCCAGAAGCGCCCCGTGTCGCGGACGGTGCGTGCGTTCGTCCGCTTCGGCGCCTCAGGCGGGATCTCGGGGAACACGAGCGCGGTGATGGCGCGCACCGCGATGTCACGGAGCACGGTGGGGGAGACGTCATCGCCCGCGGGCACGAGCGGCACAAGCGGGTCGAGCGGTCCGTTGGCCGTCAGCGCATCACGCACCCCAACCAGATCGAGGAGGTCCGCGCCGCGAGCGTCGGGGAACGCCTCGGCGAGCGCTTCCGCGAGGAGCGATTCCCTGGCGTATGCGTCGACGAGCGTCGCGAACAGGGCGATCAGGCGCGCATCCTCGTCGTAGGGCTGGATGCCGCGCAGGTGGTCGTTGACGTTCAACGTCCGCAGGACGTGTTCCAGCGCCGCCGGCTTGGTGCAGCCGATCACGATCTCCGCGGAGACCGTGGCGATCTTCCCGGCCCGGACCGACGGGTCGGTCGCCTCCGTCTCCGGCTTGGCGGCGGCCTCGTTGAGCCGGTCGGACAACCGGTTCAGGATCTCCCGCTGGCCCAGCAGTAGCAGCTCGGGATCGGCCTTCTTGCCCTTCGGCATGGGCAGGAGAGACTGGGGCATCCCCGTGACCAGGTGTTCCGGACGCACACGGAAGATGTTGAGACGGGCCAGTGCGCGATTGTTCCCGGTCACGGCGGCCAGCCGCCACAGCTTCGACACCGTGCCGTCGGGACGGGTGATCTGCCACTGCTGCAGGACGTTCATGCCCTTGGAGAGCTGACCCGCGTCCACGAGGGACTCGGCCAGGTCGTAGCCGCGGGTCTTGCCGGCACGCTCCAGATTCTCGGCGGCGTACCGCTGCATGTGGACGGCCAACTCGTACGGCTGCTCGGCGAGAGCGAGCGCCGCCTTCGGCTCCCCGTCCTCCTCCGCGGCCCGGACCACAGGACGCGGCCGTCGGCCGCCGAGGGCGGTGAGGAGGGCCTGGCGCCCGTCTTCGAGTTCCCGCACGCGACGCTCGGCGTCCTCGTGCTTCTGCGTGGCCGCCGCCAGGGCCTGCGCGGCGTACGTGTCGTCGCCGGCCGCGCGGCGGCAGCTCTCCCGCTCCTTCTCCGCAGTCTTCTCGGTCTTCCTGGCCTCGTGCAGCGCCAGCTCGGCGGCGATGAGGTCCTTGACGCGCTGGCTGGCCTCAGCGGCGGGCGGCGACCAGCAGTTGACGGTGCGGTCGTTGAGGTCCCACGGGACTACCGCAGCGCCATGGACGTCACACATCAGCAGGAGTACCTGCTCGTCCCCGGCCTGCACGAGACGGTAGGCCGAGGGCTTGAGCACCTTCTTGTTGTTCCGGCTGGCGATCAGGCCCTTGATCTCAGTGTCCGGGAGAGCGGTGGCCAGCCCCTCGGTGATCGCCTGCCGAGGAGGGGGCACAACCCCGTGCTCCGCGCAGGTGTTGTCGATGGCATCCGCGAGGCGGCCACCGTAGGTGTCGGTGCCGATGCGCGGGAAAATGCCGTCTGGTCGTTTCGCGACCATGGTGTTTGTCCTTCCACCCGGGCGTGCCGGGCGAACACAAAAGCTCCCGTCTCTCGGGAGCGTGTCACGCGCCCGAGCGCCGAAGCCTCGTGCCGACGAGGAACGGGCTGACACCCTGCAAGAGAGTGTGCGGCGGTCCTCGCCCCGTACGGCCCACCTGCCAACGTCCGAAGGGCGATCAGCCCAACAACGCCTTGGTGGCGTCTGGACATTTCGCAGCTTGCTCCTGCTCCGCCGACGGCGGCATGAGGCGGACGCCGGTGATGAGCCACCGACGTGCACCACGGAATCTGCCACGTGCGCCCGCGCAATGCCGAACTAGTACGGCGTAGTTTCACTAGGTCAGGTGAACTAGCAACCAATTGAGCTACTCGCAGGCCGATTTGAGGTATTGCACGACGACAACGGAGCCGCGCCAGATGGCAAGTTCGGCGAGTTTTGACCTGCGGGCCGTCGGTGTGAGCAACTCCGACCTGCGCGGTACCCCTGGCTCAGCCGGCACGCAAGGCGGTCAAAGCTCGGTGAGAACGTTCACCTTCGGTGAGACGAGACAGCGAGTGTCGAAGGTTGGGTCCTGCCAAGACACGGAGAAACACCTGGTACCGGGCCATTCGACCGACGGACGGGAGAGGCCGCCGTCCGCGAGCAGGGCGAACTCGCCGAACGCATACTCCTGGACATCCTGCGCGGCAAGGAGACCGACCAGGACGTCGTCGTACCTACCCAGCTCGTCATCCGGGGCAGCACGGCATCACCGCATTCGTGATCGCGACCGCGCCATGTTCGCGCGCGAATCGAAGAGGCGGTTGGGGAGGGCGATGTCAGTGGTCGTCCGTAGCCTGGCGGTACGAGAACCTCGGGAGGCTACGGGCATGAATGCGAGCTACTACCGCAGTCAGCTGGAACGCAAGAACAAGGCACGCACTGACGCGGAGAAGAAGGTCGGCGAGTATCGCCGTAAGGAGGCCGACAAGCGCGCCGCCGCCGCGAAAGCTCGCGCCTCTGCCGCGAAGTCGAAGAACGCCAGCACGGTGCGGAGCAAGCTCCGGGAAGCGGACCGATACGAGGACCAGGCGAACACTGCGGCTCGTGACGCTGCGTCCTGGAGCACCAAGGCCGCGAAGTACGGAAAGGAAGCAGCAGACCTGCAGGTCAAGCTGGCAAAGGCAGAGGAGGCCGAGCAGAAGGCAGCCGAGCGGGCGCGTCAGCGTGAGCAGAAGGAGGCCGAGCGCCGGGCAACGGCCGAGCGTAAGAAGATCCAGGGCCGCCTGGCCACGACCGAAGAACAGGTCGGCATCGTGTTGCGGCAACTGCGGGAGCCGAAGCCGGAAAAGCTGCGCGTGCTGATGCTGGGTGCCGCATCGGAAGGCGACTTGCGGGTAAGCCGCGAGCAGGCGCGTATCCGGACAGCGGTCGAAAGAGCCCTGCACCGCGACCTCGTCGAGTTGGACGTCCACCCCGCCGCTACGACAGAGCATCTACTCGACGGCCTCACCAGGTTCCGCCCCCACGTGGTGCACTTCTCCGGCCACAGTGACACCAATCTGATCGTCTTCGAGCAAGACCTCGACGAGCCTCACGAGGGCGCGATCGTTACAGATCGGGCCTTCGCAAGCGCCATCAAGGCCACCGACGACCCGCCGCTGCTGGTCCTGTTGAACTCCTGTCACTCCGCCGCCCAGATCAAGAACTTGGTCGAGGCTGTGCCCTTCGCCATCGGCATGGCTGACGAGATCGGCGACGGCGACGCGATCACGTACGCCGCTCGGTTCTACGCCGCTGTCGCCGACGGTCAGTCGGTCCGGGCAGCGCATAGCCTGGGCCGAGCGGCCGTGGAACTCGCTGGTTTGCCGGACCACGAACTGCCGACCCTCGCATGTGCCGCAGACGTCGACCCCAGCACCACCTTCCTGGTCAAGCCGCCTCAGTGATCGGCCGTGCCTCACGAAGTGGGCGGCGCTTCAGCTGCGGCTGGTGGACTACCCGCGCGAGGGCACATCCAGGGCACATGAGCCTGGGAAATGACGCAGACCAGTGAGAACTACTGCGAGTAGTTTGGCTGGTCAGCGCACATATCGCCAGGAAACCCCAGGTCAACACGCCGCCCCTCCCATTCGCTGCACGAGTGGCAGGACTTCTCGCACCGGCTGCACGAGGCGGGGCATCAGCCCTATTGCCTGGTGTGGCCCTGAGCTGCGGTTTCGTGGGGTTTGGGCGGGGTCTTCGGGCCTCTTCCGCGACCACGTGGGTCGACCACTCGCGCTCGATCACATCGGTCGCCGCATAGTCTTGAGCGCCGTCGGCGGGGCACCAGCAACAGCCGCGTATTTCTCAGCATGGCAACACGGCAAGTGTCATCCTGAGCCATGGCGACTGAGTGGAGCTCTTGGAGTCCGGACTGGCGCAGACCGGACTGCCTTGTCCACTGCGGGGGTTGGTCAGACGGGCCCGCTGCTCGTGGGTCGAGATGGGCGGCACGCGCTCGGGTAGTCGGTTGATCGGGACGCGCGTCGACGTGGGCCGCGCCTTAGCGGATCATGTGCCTGCGCCAGACGACGAGCGGCTGTACATGCTGGGCGGGGCGCACAAGTCCCGCGACCACGAGAACTGGTTGCCGCCTACGCCGTCGGCGACCAGTTCCCGTACGGCTGGGCGGCGTACGTCCTGTGCCGCGCAGCCCCGGGCGATGCGCAGTGCCTGGTAGCCGTCAGCGAGTCTGCCCTGCTGACTGCAGGCGCGGGCAGCTTCCACCCAGAGCGCGGCCCGTCGCTCGGGGACGGGGATGTACCGCCGCACAAGGCGTCGAGCGGTTTGGAGGGCGATTCCGGCATCGCCGAATGAGTCAGCCGCGCTGATCTCGTGCAGGGCTGCGTTGGTCGGGCTGACATTCGCCCAGGCGTCCGGCCGGTCGAGGACGACGTGGCGGGCCACCTCCTTGGCCTCGGCGAGGAAGTCCTCGGTGGTATCGCGGTCGCCGTTTCTGCTGGCGGCGGTCGCTCCGCGGAGCAGCAGCAGGCCGACGCCACGCGCTGACCGGCCCGGTCGGATGACCATCCGACCGCCACTCGGTCACAACGTGCGTGCGGCCGCCGCGCGCCGGGTCCCGTGGGCGGCGGCACCGACGGTCGGCACCGCAACCGCGGAGACCACCGAGGACACGGGGAGTCGAAGTCCGGAAGCAGGCCGGCCGGCCCAGCGGCCGGGACGACGCACGGCCGGCCGTGCGGAGGAGTTGGCGTTGCAGCAGGCGACCAGGACAGCGGGGGCCATACCGATCAGCGGCCCGGAGCCGGCCGGACACGCGGCCGGAACGAGCATCCGTGCTCACGTCCGCGACTGGTAGCCGTCGTAGTCGTTCCAGGAGGGTGGCTGGGTCATCAGTTGTTCCCAGGTGGGCCAGGCTTCCTTGGTCTTCTGACGGACAAGCTCGCCCGGCATGCTGAAGGGCGGGGCCTTGTGCGGTTTGTCGAGTGCCTGACCGACGATCGTGTCGTAGAGCACGGCCGCGCCGTGCAGGCGGGGCAACTCGGCATGGACGCGGTCGACATAGCCGTCCGGAAGGGCGTGTTCCCCATCAGGGCCGAGGTCATATCCGGCACCGACAGTGACCAGTGCGATTTCCGGGCGCTTACGGGTGGCGATCTCGTAGTGCAGGTGCAGGGCGACAGCGTCCCATACGATGTCGATCTTCTCGGGTGACAGTCCCTGGTCGGTGAGGAAGCGGGCGGCCAGGTCGGCCCCGTCGATATCGAAGCCCTGATCACCGTTGCCCTCGGCGCTGAGCCCGGAATCGTGCAGAAGGCACCCCAGGAACAGCAGTTCGTCGTCATAGTCACGGTCGGGTCGCAGACCTTGCCGCTCGCCGACGAAGCGCCCGTAGAGATAACTGCGCATGCTGTGGTTGAAGATCGCAGGGTCCTCGATGCCTTTCACGTAACGCACCGCTTTGAGCGCAAGGTCGGTGCGGGGGAAAGGGAGCTCGCCGTAGGCGTTGTCCATCGGTCAGCCTTCCTGGGCCGGTGAAGAGGGGGTTGGCTTACTCGGGCACGGTTTGGGGCGGGTTGCGGCGTGGCCCGTATCGCGCGGAAGGGAGTCACCCGCCCGTGGTGGAGCCGGGGCGGACGATCATCAGGACGACGACGATCGCCCAGAGGACATTGAAAATGCCGGTGAGCATGGCCAGGCGTACCGCCATGGGACGCGCAGCTTCCTGGGTGGGCACGTTCTGGGCCAGGGCGAGCAGGCGTCGCTGGCCGGGCAGGACGGCCAGCGCGAGGATGGCCGCGGCGATCACGGTCAGCGCCAGCGATGCGATCAACCAGGTGTCGGAGAGGACACCCATCCAGGCGCCCGTGGCAATTCCGAGTACGGGCACCGCGAGACCGGCGACGGCGTAGCCCCGGCAGATCCGGTGCAGCATCGAAGCGATTCCGGCGGACCGGATGCCCTGTTCGTCGCCGCCGAGTGCCCCTAAGGCGTAGCGCGGGAACATCGATGCGGCCACGCTGATCGAGCCGACCGCCAGGATCGCTGCGAGTACGTGTACGGACAGCAGCAGCTTGGTCACCGCGGGGCCTCCGAGCCAGAGCGCGAATATGTTGGCTGCCAATACATACACTGTCTATGGCACGTTTGGGTAGGCTGCCTACTCATGAAGGCGGACGCGGTGCGAGGGCACCTGGATGGGCTGTTGCTGGCCGTGCTCGAGTCGGGCCCGCTGCACGGGTACGCGATCATCGCCGCGGTGCAACGCCGCAGCGGGGGCGTGCTGGAGCTGCGCACCGGCACGATCTACCCTGCCCTGAACCGACTGGAGCGGCTCGGGCTGCTGAGCAGCAGTTGGCAATCCGCCGGCGACCGGCGTCGTCGGTGTTACGAGCTCACCGAAGTGGGGCGGCGTACTCTGGCCAGCGAGCGGACGGCATGGAGCGAGTTCACTGCAGCGATCGGCTCGGTTCTGAACCCGGTCGTCCCACCCGGGTTGGCCACGTGAACGCCACCGGCCGGCAGCCCGACCTCATCGGGGACTACGTGGCGGCCCTGACAGCCGCCCTGCACGGGCCGGCTCGGGCCAAGGCTCGGATGATCGAGGAGATACGCGACGGCCTCGCGGACACGGTCGCGGCCCACACCAGTGAGGGAATGCCCTACCAACAAGCCTCTCAGCAAGCAGTACGCGAGTTCGGAGCCTTCGACCTGCTCGTGCCGGCCTGTCAACGGGAACTGACCATCGCACAGGCCCGACACACCGCTCGGGCAGTCGCTTTCACCGGCCCATTCCTGATCGCGTGCTGGCATCTGGCCTGGACCGCCGACCGTGATCAGTCCTGGCAGCTGCCGAGCACGGCCCAGCTGTTGGCCGTTCATCTGGCCGGTGTAGCGATCATCGCCGCGCTGGTCGCCGCAGCGACGCTGGCCGCCACCGGCCCCCTCGCACGCCGGCTGCCTGCGTCGCACCGAATGCCACTAGTGATCGCGTGGGCCGGTACCACCGCCAGCGCCGCCATGGCGGTGACGACGCTCGCGCTCGCCACCGCCTCCGCCCTGGCCGCGAACTGGCCACTGCTCACGTTCGCCGGTGCGCTCGCAGCTGCCTCGCACGCCGCCGTCGCAGCTTCGGCCCGTGCCTGCCGTCACTGCGCCCGCCTGCCCGCCGTACAACCCGACGTCCTCCGGCTGCACGACTGACGTCGCGTCCGCCCCGAGCCGCGCAGGGCACCGGGGGCGCGGTGCCCAACTCGCCCTCGGAGCATGCCTCCTGCGGCTGTCACCAGTGCGGTGTACCGGTAGGCGCCACCGTCGCACAGAGCACGCGTCCACCGACGAATGGCCACCTTCGGGGGCCTGGGTGCCTCGGCCGTCCGGCCTCTGCGCCAACACACATCGGCCGTCCTTCGGACAGGCTCCAACAGGCCAGGGAATGACGAGGATCCCGCTCGATCGCGGTGATCGGCGGCCTCGTCAAAGGGGCTTGAGCCGACTCGGCAGGACACTGTCGGGCGACACGGGTCCGGTCGTGCTCAGGTGGGTCCAGGCTGCTGCGACGAAGATCAGTCCCGCGCCCAGCATGTGCAGTGCGACCAGCACCGGGGGCACCCCGGTGTGGTACTGGACATAGCCCAAGAGGCCCTGGGCCGCGATGAGCGCGACGAGCACGATGCTGCCGCGCCGCACCGGTTGCGGAGCGCGGAGGGCGCGGGCGGTGAAGGTGGTGGCGAGTGCGAGGCCGAGCAACAGGTAGACCAGATCGGTGTGTACCTGGGTGAGTGCGGACGGGGCGAAGGGCAACCGGGCTGCCTTCGGGTCGCCGGCGTGCGGTCCGGTTCCGGTCACCAGGGCCCCGACGACGACGACGGCACTGACGGTGGCCAGCAGCCCGCCGGTGAGCAGCCGTAGTTCACCGCGAACTGTCGCAGCACGTGGGCCGGTGCCGTCTCGTGTACGGCGAAGCAACGCCGTGGCGGCGAGCAGGATCGGGAACGAGACCAGGAAGTGCAGTGTCCGGACGTAGGGGTTGAGATCGGTAAGGACCAGGATTCCGCCGATCAGCGCCTGAGCGGGTACCACCAGCGCCTGCGCCCCGGACAGATATCGCCACGCTGCAGGAAACCCGGGCCGGGCCCGGAAGGTCACGGTGACCAGGGCGACGGCTGTCAGCATCAGGACGACGCCGAGCAGGCGGTTGCCGAACTCGATGTGGCCATGGAGGCCCATCGCGGGCGTGGTGACCAGGGAGGCTTCGGTGCACCGTGGCCAGGTCGGGCAGCCGAGCCCGGAATCGGTCAGCCGCACCACCCCACCGGTGACCAGGAGCACCAGATTGAGCCACAGTGACGTGGCCGCCAACCGGCACACCGTCGCAAGATCAGGACGAGCCGAGGACATGTGGCCGCGGTTGGTTTCCGGACTTGCCTTGGACATGTCCTGCTTCACCGGGTGCTCGATGCCTCGTCGAGAAGCACGGCCGTGACGAGCGTGTGCTTGAGCCATGCCTCGTAGGCGTCGTGGGACCAGCCGGAGTCCAGGACGAGGCTGTCGTGGACGCCCGCGCTCATCAGGGCTACGGCGATGTCCGCGGCCTGGGGATGGACGCCGCGGCCGCATCTGCGAACGCGCTCGATGACCACACCGACACCGGCCCTGTTTCGTCGCGCCCCTTCTGCTTGAGTGGCCGCGATGTCCGGGGCGACCGCGGCGCCGGAACTCAGCATGGTGACGATGTCTCCACACCGCTCCCGAACCTGGCGGGCCGCCCTGGCCAGCAGCCCGAGCAGTTCGACCGGGTCCGACGTCCGCGCCGTCTCAGCCATCAGGTCCGGGAGCCCGGCCTCCTCGTCCATCAGATCGACAAGCCCGGTGAGGACACCGGCCTTGGAACCGAAGTGCGTGTAGATGGTCTGGGGCGATACGCCGGCTTCCTTCGCGATGACGCGAACGGGCGTGCGGGCGTAGCCCTGTTCGGCGAACAGCCTGCGCGCGGCGGTGAGGATCGTGCGCAGCGTGAGCGCCTCGCGTCGATCACGGAGCCGGACGATCCCCGGCAGGTCTGACATGTATGCTCCCGGCGTAGAACACTGTTCCAGTGAATGGAATGTTGTTCCTGACTCTATCAACTGACGATGGTGAGGAAGCAGCGCATGAAGCTCGCAATTTTCGGGGCGAACGGTCCCACCGGACGTCTCGTCACCCGACAGGCACTCGCCGAGGGGCACACGGTGACAGCCGTGACCCGACGGCCCGACAACTTCCCCATCAAGGATTCACGGCTGCGGGTGGCGGGTGCGGACGCGCTCGACACGGGAGTGGTGGACGAGGTGGTGGCGGGACACGACCGCGTCATCTCGACCCTTGGTGTCCCGTACACCCGGGAGCCGGTCACGGTCTTTTCGCAGAGTGCGCGCAACATCGTGGCGGCGATGAGCGGACACGGGTTACGGCGGCTGGTGTGTGTGACCTCGATCGGCGTGCATCCGGAACTCGCTCCCGAGGAGAAGTTGTTCTTCCGTAAGGTGGTCGGGCCGATCCTGCTGTCGATGGGTCGTCCGCTCTACGAGGACGCACGCCGCATGGAAGAAATCGTGCGGGCCACCGATCTCGACTGGACGATCGTGCGCCCATCGGGATTGTTCGACGCCACGGCAGTCACGGACTACCGCATCGCGGTCGCGCCACAGCGACTGGCCGGAATGTTCACCTCCCGCACCGACCTGGCGGACGTGTTGCTGCGCGAGACCACGGAGGACCTGCACGTGGGCGCCTGCATCGAGGTGATCACCACTCAGGGCACCCCGAACTACGCCAAAGTGTTCCTCAAAGAGGCGCTGCGCATCGGCAAGTGATCCCGCGGCGGCGACAAACCCTTTCGGTACCAGGAGTGGCAAGCTGTATCGCAGCAGTGTGGAGGGGCCGTCAGGCGGCCAGGGCGCATTGAGGGCGCATCGGCTTTGCTGGGGTGCCGAGATGCCCAGGGTGGGGCGGGTCCTGCTGGATCATCGGCCGGCCTCACTCCGGCGACGTCGGCGCGCTTCGGGTGGCGATGAGTATCTGTTCCGCCCGGGTGGTGTTGTCGCTCCGGACGGCCTGGGCCATCGCGGCGCGAGCCGCCTCGGGAGCCGTCTCCGGCGGAACCACCAGCAACGAGAAGACGTCCCGGTCGCCTCGGGTGACGAGAACGGTGTCATCGCCCACCGCGAAGGAGTCGATGTGTACCACCCGGCCGTCCACGACGATCCGCGTCGGGAGCCCGTCCCAGGCACCCGCGTCCAGTCCGACACGCGTGATCGGGCCGACATGGCCGGTGAGGGCGTCCACCAACGCGGGCAGCTCGCCACGGACGTCGCGCGACCGTGGCCACCACGCACCGTCGAGCACACCTTCTCGCGACTCCGTGGTCCGCAGCCGGAGCAGCGCGTATCCGGGCCGTACGTCCTCGTGAACGCCACCCGGCAGGTGCCGGGCAGCCGAGGAGGGGTCGGAGCCGGTCATGAGAATCACCTGTTTCCCGACGTACCGATCCCGCTCGCTCCCTCCCGACCGCGCGCCTTCCGCGGAGCGGGTGATCCCGGTCTCGGAACAGCCGGGCCGGGGTGGCCGTAGTGGAAGGCGGCGATGCGTTCATCGTGCTGGGCGTTGAGCAGGTGGATGACGAGCACGCCCAGGGCCACCGCCGCCAGGAGCACGATCACGGTGACGAGGATTCCCATGGTGGTCACATCCCCTTCGCCTGGTTCGGTACGCCGGCGGTGGCTCCGGGGATCCGTGGACGCGGGGCAGGGTCGGCCACGTGCCCACCTTCGGAGTTCCAGACCGCTTCCGACGCGCGGTCGTCCTTCGCGGCAGTCCGCAGGTTTTCCGCCGCCGCCACGAGCCGGCTCGCGGTCGACGTGCCCAGGGGGTCGCTCCCGGCGGCCATCAACCACGCGGCCGAAGCAGCCGGCGTCGACGGCGGAATCACCAACAGGTTCCAGCGACCCACGCGGTAGGAAAGCAGCAACAGCTCGTGCGGGTCCTGCTCGGCCAGGAACCAGCCGACCTTCACCACATGCCCGGCCACGGGCACCTTGCGCGGAATGGCGGGCCAGTGAACCGGATTCACGGTGACCCGGGTGATCCGCCCCCACAACGGATCGAGCAAGGCCAGCAATGAGGGGAGTTCCGCCGCGAGATCACGGGAGCGGGGCCACCAGGCGCCGTCCAGCAAAGCGGGTGCGGAACCTGCGGGAGCCAGCGACAGACGCGGGGACGAGGTGGTGAACCGGTCTTCGGATGTCGGCGGGAGGGAAACGGTCGCAGTCATGGCGCGAGCCCTGCCCCCGGGCCGATTACCACCGGCCCGGTGTCATCGATCGCCGAAAACGACACGAGCGTGGAAGCCGGTGTACGAAATGCCCTCGGTACCTTCAGCCTACTCCCAGGGCCGTCCGCACGGACCGTGGAGCCCGCACGGGTTCTCCTCCGGACTCCGGCCCAACCGGCGGCCCAGGCAAACTGACCGGCTGCGGAGCCGTTCTCAGCTGCGCCGTTTCCGTGGGGGCGTCAGGCGTAGGAGTTCCTCATGCAGCAATCGGCCGACCAGCGCGCCGCCGAAGACGACGACACCCACGCCGACCAGCCAGGATTGAATGACCAGGACGGTGCCGACGAGACCGTAGGTGACGGCGTTGGAGGCGATCAACGGCGAGAAGACGACGCTGGAGAAGACCCTCAGGCCGAGCAGACCGATCACGGTGGCCACCGCGCCCGGCAGCAGGGCCCGCCAGCGGATCCGGCCGCCGAGCAGCAGGTGCTGGGACCACCAGAGGAACAGAACAGCGCTCAGCGATGCGACAACCCCTCCTGCCAGCGGTTTCGGCCGCAGCGTGGTGGTGGCGGAGAGGAAGAGGTATCCGGTGAGAACGCCGATCCAGAGCAGATGCCGCCACCTGGCCCACCAGCGGGCCGGTGGCAGGTCCCAGACCTTCTCGTAGCCGGTCTGCACCGCCGCGCCGAAGGAGAGGCCGAACACGGCAAGGGCGGCGATACCGAACACGGTCGTGCTCCGCAGCGCCTGCCCGGGTCGGGTGAACAACTTCTCGACCTGCTGTCTGGAGGCAGTCGAGACGCCGAGCCCCTCCCCCAGCCACTGTGCGAACCCCCGTCCACGCTCGGGATCGGCAGAGGAGACGATGATCAGCAGAGGCACCAGCGTGAGCAACCCCAGCGCCGCAAAGCCCAGCGAACGCGACCCCAGCTCAATGCCCTTGCTCCGTCGCCATCCACGCCCGACCGGTGAACGACTGATGGCACGGCGCAGCCGCCCGAACCATGGTGCACGGTCCGCGGCAGGAGAAGGCTTCATCATGTCTGTCGACTACCACGGTCGATACCGTCACCGGGCGAGGGCACGACGGGACGCTTCACCCGACCAACGTCACGTCCCGGCGATCCGCACCGGGCTGACCACCAGCCACCAGCCGGCCTTCGCGCCTCTCGACGACGCGCCGCTCAGGCATCATCACGGCGGCTTCGCACCGCGCTCCTCACGGAGAGCACCCGTGCGCCTCCCGTCGCCACCGGTCACTGCCGCCAGTCTCCCCGGACCCGGCGCCGGTCCCCGCGGATCCGTTCCCGCCGGTCCCGGCGACGAACGAGGTCGCCCGGCTCAAGGTCGCCCTCCATCAACCGCCCGACCGCGAAACCGACGGCGCCCAGCCCCAGCACCAGCAGGAACGCCCAGGCGTCCCCGAAATAGGCGGCGAAACCCAGCGCCATTCCCGTGATCAGGCCCACCACGGCTCTGCTCATCACGTGCTCCTTCGCCTACGCCGGCCCTTCCACCTCGGCTACTGGACGCGCTGCCCCTCTTCCTCCTCCTCTTCCTCCTCCTCATCGGGCAGTTTCACGTCGCTCACCGTGATGTTGACTTCGACGACTTCCCGACCCGCCATCCGCTCCACCGCCGAGACCACGTTCTCGCGCACCTCACGGGCCACGTCCGTGATCGGGACGCCGTAGTCGACGACGATCTCCAGATCAACGGCCGCCTGCAGCTCTCCCACCTCGACACTGACTCCGCGGGTGGCGGACCGGCCGCTCCCGGCACCAGGCATCCGTTCCCGCATGGATCCCATCGCGCGGGCGGATCCGCTGCCCAGGGCATGGACGCCGCGCACGTCCCTCGCCGCCATTCCGGCGATCTTCGCCACCACTACATCCGCGATGGTCGTCCGGCCGCGAGACCCGGGCGCTCCACCACGCTTGACGCCGGTGTTCTCAGTCATCGGGACAGTCCTCCCTCACGATGCCCACACGGCACTCTCCTCCAAATGTACGCCTTTCATATCTTTTGCTCCACCGGGCGATCGGGTCTCCGTCCACCCCCTCGGCACGGACTGCACCGCGCTCCGGAATATCGAATCCTTTAGCCCCCATCACCCAACCCCGTCGGCATAAGTATTAATTGCAGAATAGTTGCGTGCATTGGGGTTCTGAATATTCAACCGGGCACGACTCGCCTGCAATCAATCCCACTAGGGCACATTTCTGCGTAATATGCCACCAATTCTCAAGCTTCCCGGCAGAAAAGGCCCGGTAGCTCACGGCCCCTCCACAGGAAATGGCCTCTCAAATGAAGCTGAAGATCCCGCAGGCGGCCAGGCGCCGCTCTTTGACCGGATGGCTGACCACAGGACTCGCTGCGACGGTTGCCGCCGTGATGGTCGCCGTCGTACCGACGCCTGCCGAGGCGATCGCCACGCCCGTCCCCCTCGGCACGGCTGCCAGTTTCTCGGTTCTGGCAGGCTCCGAGGTCACCAACACCGGCCCGTCACTCCTCAGTCAGGATCTCGGCGTGAGTCCGGGGACGGCCATCTCGGGGTTCCCGCCGGGCCAGGTACTCGGCGCCGTGCACGCGGCGGACCAGGTAGCCAACGACGCCAAGAGCGACCTCGTCACGGCATACAACAACGCCGCGAGCCAGGCCACCGACTTCGCCCTCGCGGCGGGAATCGGTGCCGGCCAGACCCTGCTCCCCGGCGTCTACACCGCTTCGTCCGGTGTGGGCCTCACCGGTGACCTGATCCTGGACGCCGGCGGGAACCCGAACGCCGTCTGGGTCTTCCAGATCCCCGAGGCGCTGACGACGGCCTCCTCCAGCCGGGTGCTGCTCACGAACGGCGCCTCGGCGTGCAACGTGTACTGGCAGGTCGGAAGTTCGGCCACGCTCGGCACCAACTCGACGTTCGTCGGCACCCTCATGGCGCTCACCTCGATCACTGTGACCACGGGGACGAACATCGAAGGCCGGGCTCTCGCCCGCAACGGCGCCGTGACGCTCGACAACAACAGGATCTTCCCGGGCAACTGCTCGACCACGACCTCCGGCACCACGTCCGGGACCACCACCGGCACGACGACCGGGACCACGACGGGCACGACGACCGGGACCACGACCGGGACCACGACCGGTACGACCACCGGCACCACCGTCGGTCTGATCGGTGGCGGCCTCCTGGGCGGGCCGCTCGTCACCGGCGGGGGCACCGTGGGGTCCACCTCCGGCAACACCGCCGGCAACACGGCGGGCAACACCGCCGGGAACACCGGTGGCAACAACGTCACCGCCGGAAACACCTCGGGCAACACCGGCGGCCACGAGGGCAAGCCCGGTGGGCCCGGCCACGGGGACAACCATGGCGGCAAGCCCGGTGGTGGCCACGGGGACGACCATGGCGGCAAGCCCGGTGGTGGCCACGGAGAGGGTCACGACGAGGGCGGCAAGCCCGGCAAGGAGCACGGAGGAATGCCCAGCAAGCCGGACCACGGCTACGGCATGGGATCTGACGAGTTCCCCGGCAGCTACGGCTACGGCGACGCCCCGAAGACCGAGGAACACGAGGACGCCAAGGGCTAGACAGCCCATCGAGCTGCGATGAGTCCCTTCACCGGATGACGGCGCGCTGCGGAATCACATCGATTCCGCAGCGCGCCTCCGGTGCGTCCCCAGATGCATACCGATCGCGGGCAGAAGACATGAAGGCAAGGTGGACGGTGTCCAGCCGAATCGAACCAGCGGATGTGCAGGACCTCGGGCCGTGCGACTCCGGTCCGCCGCGGGAACGCCACGACGAACCGGGCGCTTCCGAATCACGGCCGGTGGGCGTACGACTACTGAAAACGGTCCTGCATACGACCGTGTTCCTCTGCCTGGCCGTGACTCTGGTCCACGTCGTCCTCGTCTTCTTCCACGTCGCACCGCCCAACCCCGTCTCTCGGCGGTACAGCCAGCAGATCGACGCATGGGTCTACCCCCTCTTCGAACAGAACTGGCGGCTTTTCGCACCCAATCCCGATTCCGTCAACCGACAGGTCCTGGCGAGAACCGCGCACGCCGGCCCCGATGGATCGATGCAGGTCAGTCCTTGGTTCGACCTCTCGGCCGTGGACAGCGAGGCCATCGAACACCAGGCGTTTCCCAGCCACACGGCGCAGAATCTGCTGCGTCGCGCCTGGGCCGCTTACGCCGAAACGCACGGGAAGGACGACACCGCTCGCTCGGAGCGGGCCGCGATGCTCCAGAAATACATGAACAACATCGCCTCGGAGCGCATCGCCGAACACCGCGGCGACGGTGGCCGCGACATCGACTTCATTCAGCTCCGGGTCGTCACTCTCCCCGTCGCGGCGCCCGGCTCCAACGCAGCGGACAGCCCACCGAAACCTGTCGAGAACCGACTCCTGCCCTGGTGGAAGGTGACCTCTCATGGGAAGTGAACGGCTGCGCAAGCTCTCCGCTGCGGCAATCACGCTCGTCACCGGCCGACCGGTATCCCTGTACGCCACGTCGGTGCTGCGCATCGGCTACGGACTGCTCTACCTGGTCTTCCTGCTCCGCGAGTTCCCGCACCGCCACGAGATCTGGGGTCCGGACTCCCCGTGGACACCCGCGCTGGCCGCGCAGCTCTTCGACCAGACCGGGTGGTACAGCTTCCTGCTCCTGTCGGACAACCGGGCCTACTTCGAGCTGTGCTACGGGCTGGCCCTCATGACGTCCGCGCTGTTCATGCTCGGCTGGCGGACCCGGGCCACGTCCATGGTGTTCGCCGTCGTGGTGACGTCGTTCCACGCCCGGTCGATCTTCATGACGGACGGAGGCGACAACCTGGTCCTCCTGATGTCCCTCTACCTCGTGCTCACCGCGTGCGGCCGACGCTGGTCCCTGGACGCACGCCGCGAGCGGCGCAAGGCGTCTCGCGCGGCCGGTGCGGCGGCCCGTGCGAAGAGTCACGGCCCGACCGCTCGGCAACTCCGTGACGCCCGCGTCACCTTGACCACCGTGGTGCACAACTGCGGTGTCTTCGTCATCGCGGCCCAGGTCTGCTTCCTGTACGGATCAGCCGGCCTGTACAAGGTCCAGGGATCGTACTGGGCCGACGGCACGGCACTCCACTACGTACTGCACCTCGAACTCTTCCAGCCCTGGCCCGCGCTCTCCCTTTTCCTGGACCAGTACCCTCTCGCGATCGCGGCCATCAGCTACCTGACCGTGCTCACCCAGGTCGCTTTCCCGTTCGTGCTGTTCGGCAGGCTCAAGTACCCCGTCCTCGCAGTCCTGCTGGGCATGCACGCCGGCATCGCGGTCCTGCTGGGGCTGCCGGTCTTCTCGGGCGCCATGATCATCGCGGACGCCGTGTTCCTGCCCGACCGCTTCTACACCTCACTGCCCCGCCTGGGGCGCCGTACGGCACGGCGGCTCGGCGTACGGCTGCCGCGGCCCCGCGGAGAGACCGGGGTGGCCGCGGGTGGCGCCGTGCCTCCGCAGGTCAACTCCGGGAGCCCCGGCATGCACCTGCGGTGACGGTCGGCGGAAGGGCGGAAGGGATGACACCGACGGTCCGCCGGGGCCACCGTCAGCGACGGCCTGCGGGGAGGGCGCAGGCCGCGGTTCCGCCCGGCAGGCGGTCGCGGTTGTTCGCGACGATCCGGTAGACGCCGTGCGCGACCCAGCGGAACGGCGGCAGGGTGAGCAGCGCGCCGAGAACGGCCCACCCCTTGCCTGCCCGCAGCAACAGCCTGGCCACCGCCTGCGCACCGCCGTGCACGGTCCCGTCGGGCGTGATCCATAGGGCCTCGTACTCGGCCTGACTCTGAGTGGCGCCCAGAGAGGCCAGGTCAGCGAACTGCCACGGCGTGATGGAGCAGTCGGGTCGTAGCAGGCGTTCGAGGAAGGTGACTGACGTCGTACAGAATCGGCAATCACCGTCATAAACCAGCACA
This sequence comes from Streptomyces sp. NPDC034099, assembly GCF_055575415.1. NCBI lineage: Bacteria > Bacillati > Actinomycetota > Actinomycetes > Kitasatosporales > Streptomycetaceae > Streptomyces > Streptomyces sp. NPDC034099. The sequence goes on from NZ_JBVISR010000001.1 coordinate 1,004,675, forward strand.
GGTCGGGTCCGCATGACGGCAATCCTGCCTCACCAGGGCAGTCGGCCGGGGCAGGCCGCCCCCATGGCGCTTCCGACGGTCCATCGTCACGAGCCGACGCGGCTGGGTTTTCGGCCTCACGCTCGCGATGCGGCGGGTGAGGTGTGAGACGGCCACGGCCCGTTGATCGACCGCTGGTGGCCGGGGTTTCCCGGTCCGGCCACCTCAAGAGTCTCAGCGCAGCGTGCGCTGGTGTCGGCCGGAGCGCCGAATGTGCACGCCCAGGTACACCAGGGCCGCGACGAACACCACGATCCCGATGACCAGCAGGTAGAACAGCCCTTCGGCGACGACGCCGATGAGGCCCAACACGATTGCCGCGATGACAAGAAGCAGGAAGAGCGTCATGACGAAAGGCACCTCCTCGATTCGATGAAGCCGGTCAGCGGCGGGCGAGTTGCCGCTCACCGTTCGCGCCGGGCTGGTAGGGCAGGCCGTAGTGCGCGAACAGCGCCGCCTCGTCCTCGACGGGCAGCACGTCGTCGGTGCCGATCGCCGGGCACTTCTTCACCAGCGACCGGTCGTAGTCGACCCTGACGTAGCCCGGCCCCACGACCGCGCCGTGCAACGGGACGAAGACCAGGTGGCGGCGGGTGGGCAGCCCGACCTGGACGGTGGCCATAGCGGGCTCGTCGGTGCTGGTGTCCACGTAGACAGCCTCCAGCGCGCCGATCTTGCGGCCACCCGCGTCGATGACATCGTGAGTGCGCCACTCACGGATGTCCGCACTGTGGATCATTCCTGGGGTTCCCTTCGCACGGCGGTGTACCCGGAGAGGGCACTTCTCAACGTGCCCGAACCAGCCCTCGTGACACCTTCGATCGCAGGCGGGCGCGGACCGCTGCCGTGGACCAGGACGACCGTGACATCCGCCCCGTCCGTTCGAGTGGCCTTGACGCCTCCGATGTGGCGGCCGTGGTGGAATATGACTGCCCGCATCGGCCTGGCACCGGCATTCTCGGCACCCTGGACGAGGCCCGGAGCACCATCGAGCAGCAGGGAGTCGGCGTGAGCGGAGGCGTGCCGGGCAGCGACAGCGAGCCGATGGCCTCTTCTGTGAGCAGTGGCCAGGGTGGAACCCTGACCCTGGCAGGGGTGCTGGCGGCGGCGGAGACCGCTGCACCGGTGGAGTCCCTGGACGTGGTCGCACGGATGCTCAGGGAGCATCTCGGGGCCGTGTCGGTCTCGTTCCTGATCAGCGACTTCACGGGCGGTTCGGTCGTACGGCTGGGGGCCGCGGGAAGCGTCGATACCGGCGAGCCCGCCCGCCGCATCACGCTGCGGGGCACCCTCTACGACGACGTGATCCGCACCCAGCAGCCGCGCGTGGAGGAAACGGGCGAAGACAGGCGAGTACGCGTGGTCGCCCCGGTGACCAACCGCGGGGATGCCATCGGGCTTCTCGAACTGTTCCTGCCCGCGGCACCGGACGCCCAGGTGATGCGGGAGATCGGCGAGAGCGCGCATGCCCTGGCGTACATCGTCATCGCGAACCGGTCCTTCACCGACGTCTATCAGTGGAGCCGCCGCACCAAGCCGTTGAGCCTGGCGGCGGAGATCCAGCACCGGCTGCTGCCGGCGTCACTGGCGTGCGAGGCGGCACAGTTCGCGGTCGCCGGGGCCCTGGAACCCGCCGACCACGTCGGGGGCGACACCTTCGACTACACGATCGACCGGGACGCGGTGCAGCTCTCCGTCACCGACGCCATGGGCCACGACGTCGACGCCGCACTCCTGGCCACCCTCGCCGTGGGTGCCCTGCGCCGGGCCCGGCGGGCGGGCGCCGACCTCGCCGAACAGGCCCGCCAGGCCGACCGGGCCATGCGCGAGCACAGCCCGGGCTACGTCACCGGACAGATACTGCGGATCAGCCTGGCCGACGGCGGTACCGAGTTCATCAACGCCGGGCACCCCTGGCCGCTGGTGATGCGGGACGGGCAGGTGCGGCAGATCACTCCGCAGGTCGATATGCCGTTCGGTTTCCAGGTACCGCACGCCTACCGTGTCCAGCCGCTGGATCTGCGGCCCGGTGACCGGCTGGTGATGCTGACGGACGGCATGCTGGAGCGCAACGCCGGCAGCGTCGCCCTGCCGGACCTGATCGTCCGCACCCGCCCACTGCATCCCCGCGAAGCCGCCCGCGCCCTCATCGCTGCCGTCGTCGACGCCAATCAGGGACATTTGGAGGACGACGCGACCATCATGTGCCTGGACTGGCACGGCACCGAGAGGGTAGGACGGGACGCCGACACGGGTGCCGACCTCGCCGACGCCTCCGCCCCGTCACGGACAGGGCGGACCGCTCCCAGGCGATGAGCCGACTGCCCGCCTCGCTCGGATCCCCGAGCGCTCCGACCAGAACCTCGTCCGTCTCGTCCCCGCCCTCACGAACGCCTGGGTCGCGTGGAGACCGCACCCCTCGCCCCCGACGTCTGAACTACGTCGCACTCGGCAGCGGCCAGGGGTGTCCCCCCGGCCCGCCCGGCGGGACGCGATCGAGCGGCGTGCCGCAGGGAGTGCATACACCCGCCGTTATGGTCGCGAGGCGGCGAGGGAGACGGCGACGTAGTGCGCGGTGAAGGCCGCCACGGTCAGGGCGTGGAACACCTCGTGGAAGCCGAACACGGAAGGCGATGCCGGCCACCGCACCCGTCCACACGGGGCACTCGCGGACATCGCGAGCACTCTCCCGCCGTGCGGGCGAATGATCTGTCGACCGTCCGGCAGGGCCACCCTGGTCACCCGCCACGCCGGCGGGACGGCGGCCGGACCACCGGCCGCCTCGCCGGGTCAACCCGCCGGGTCAGCCTCGGACGATGTTCTGCGCCTGCGGGCCCTTCTGCCCCTGCCCGATCTCGAAGGTGACGTGCTCCCCTTCCGTCAGCTCGCGGTACCCACTGCCGCTGATCTCGGAGTAGTGCGCGAAGACGTCGGGGCCTCCGCCGTCCTGCTCGATGAAGCCGAAGCCCTTTTCGGCGTTGAACCACTTCACGGTGCCGCTGGCCATACTGTCGATCCTTCATTCATTCCCGGGAACAGCCCTGCATCCGAGCGTGCCCCAGCTCCTGGGCAACAGGAGCCGGGACTTCGTGTACCCCTTTCCGTCCCGCCTATCCGGCACAGATGTGAAATCGGCATCGGGCGGAAGCTACGGCGGCCTTCCGGTGATCGACGGCCGGACGGAGGAGCGGGCCGGTACCTGAGAGAGTGGGGGTATGGATATCGAACGCCGAAACAATGTCACCGTCACCGGCAACCCTCGGGGCCGGGCCGTGGTGCTGGCTCACGGGTTCGGCTGCGATCAGAACATGTGGCGTCTGACCGTGCCCGCCCTGGCCGAGGACTACCGGGTGGTGCTGTTCGACTACGTCGGCGCGGGCCGCTCCGACCTGTCCGCGTTCTCGGAGAACCGTTACGCCTCGTTGGACGGTTACGCCCGTGATGTGGTGGAGGTGTGCGAGGCGCTGGATCTGCGCGACGCGGTGTTCGTGGGCCACTCGGTCAGCGCGATGATCGGCGTGCTGGCCACCGGAATGGCCCCGGAGCGCATCGGGGCGCTGGTGATGGTCGCCCCGTCTCCGCGGTACATCGACGACGCGGGTTACCGGGGCGGGTTCAGCACCGAGGACATCGATGAGCTGCTGGAGTCCCTGGAGTCCAACTATCTGGGCTGGTCGGCGGCGATGGCACCGGTGATCATGGGGAACGCGGACCGGCCCGAACTCGGTGAGGAACTGACGAACAGCTTCTGCGCCACCGACCCGGACATGGCACGGGTCTTCGCCCGCACCACGTTCCTGTCCGATTCGCGGGACGACCTGAAGGCCGTGACGGTGCCGACACTGATCCTGGAGTGCACCCAGGACGTGATCGCCCCGCGGGAGGTCGGGGCCTTCGTCCACCAGACGATCGCGGGCTCCAAGCTGGTCACGCTCGACGCCACGGGGCACTGCCCGCACCTTTCCGCGCCCGAGGCCACCAACGGGGCGATCACCGACTTTCTTGCGCGCCTGCGGTGATGTGCCGCAACGGGCCGGAACCCGACTGCGAGAAGGGGTCGACCCCGTCATTCGCCGCCCTGCTGGAGGACAGCGCCGAGGAGCTCTACGAGAACGCGCCCTGCGGATATCTGTCCACCCTGATGGACGGCACCATCGCCAAGATCAACGCCACCCTGCTGCGCTGGCTCGGCCTGAAGGCCGATGCGGTGGTGGGCCGGATGCACTTCACCGACCTGCTGACCGTGGGCGGCAAGCTGTACCACGAGACGCACTTCGCGCCCCTGCTGCGGATGCGAGGCGAGATCAGCGGCATAGCCCTGGAGATCAAGCAGGCCGGAGGCGGCCGTATACCCGTGCTCGTGTCCTCCGTCGTCAAGCACGGCGAGAACGGCGAGCCCATGCTGATCCGCACCACGGTCTTCGACGCCCGGGACCGCCGTGCGTACGAGCAGGAACTCCTGCGGGCCCGTAGAGCAGCCGAGCAGGCGCACCAGCAGGCGGAGGCCGACCGGGCCCGGCTGCAGGACGCCCTCGCGGTACTGCAGCAGTCACTGCTGCCCGCCACCCTGCCGGCGGTGCCGGGGATGGAAGCGGCTGCCCATTACCGCACCGCCTCTCCGGACCGGCTCGGCGGCGATTTCTACGACCTCTTCGCCATCGAGGGCGACCGTTTCGCCTTCTTCCTCGGCGACGTGTGCGGCAAGGGCCCACAGGCTGCCGCCGTCACCTCACTGATCCGCTACACCCTGCGGGCCGCGGCCCTGCACGACCCCGACCCGGTGAGCGCCCTGACGACGCTCAACCACGCGCTCCACGAGCGCTACACGGGTGACGACCCGCGCTATTGCACCACCGTCTTCGGCACCCTCGAGCCTCACCCCACGAGGGGAGAGGTCACCGTCCGCATCGCCTCCGGCGGCCACCCGCCGGCGCTCGTCCTGCGCGCCGACGGCAGGGCCGACTTCCTCTCCACCCCCGGCGGACTCCTCGTCGGCGTCCTGCCGACCGCACCCTTCACCGCCGCCGCCACCACGCTCGGTCCCGGCGACGCCCTTGTGCTGTACACCGACGGCCTGACCGAGGCCCGCACGGGCGAAGACCGTGCCTCCCTCTACGGGGACGAGGCCCTGCTCGAGTTCGCCGCCCGTCACGCGGGCCGGTCCGCGCAGGCCGTCATCCGCGCGTTGACGGACCTGCTGGACGACTTGGGTGAGGGCCTCGACGACGACACCGCCCTCCTCGCCCTCGGCGTGCCCGCCTCACTCTCACAGACAAGAAAAGCCGCATGAGCCCGCTGAGGATCACCACCCACGACGCCGCCACCGGTCCCGTACTGAGCATCTTCGGGGACCTCGACTACGCCACCGTCGCCCAGCTGCGCGAACGGCTCACCACCCTCACCCTCCAGCCGGGCCAGCGCCTCGTCCTCGACCTGGCCGGGCTGACGTTCTGCGACTCCAGCGGCATCACCGCCCTGATCGCGGCCCGCAACCACGCCGCCGCCTTCCACGCAGACATCGCGCTCGCCGCCGTTCCCGCCCACACCCTCCGTGTGCTGCGCATGGTCGGCCTCGACCAGATCTTCCCCCTTCACCCCGACAGCGACGCCGCCACTCGGCCCTGAACCACGAAGGACGGTGTGCTGAGTCCGTCGGTCGGCGCGGCTGGAGCAACCGAGTGCGATGGCCGTAGAAGTGGTGAAGGAATCCGGGGGATTCGGCCGTGTGTTCCGTCTTTCGGCGGGCACGAGGAGCGGCGGAGGTTGATAGACATGGTTCCCCTGCTTCTCGTTCTCCTGCTTGCCCTCATCCTCTTCGGCGCCGGCTTCGCGCTGAAGGCACTGTGGTGGGTCGCAGTGATCGTGCTGGTGGTCTGGCTGCTGGGCTTTGTCGTCCGTTCCGCCGGCAGCGGGGGCCGGCGGGGCCGCTGGTACCGCTGGTAGGACAAGCAGCGCAATCGGACGGTGCCGGCCGGACAGGATCCACGTCAGCCGCTGCGGCGTGCGTCGCGCGTCGTCAGGATCCGGGGCGGACGACCACCGCCAACACCTCCACGCGTCCGGCGTGTTCGAAGCGGAGCGTGAAGGGCACCAGGTCGCCCGTCTCCCAGCGGGCCGCGGCCGGGACGGTCACGTCGCTGCTGTGCGGCGACATGTCGAGGGTGCCGTAGGCGGGGATCGGCAGAGACTCGGCAGCCTGACGGTAGGCGGCGCCGCCGGGGGTCATCCGGTGGCTGCTGAGGGAGATGCCCCCGGTGACGTCGGACGAGGTCACCTCCAGCAGACGGTCCCGGGCGCCGCCGGTGTTGCTGATCCGGAAGAACGCCGCTGTCTGTGGCACTCCCAGGGACGGGAGGAAGAGCCGTGCGTCCGTGACGCCGATGCGTGCGGGGGTGCCAGCGTTGCCCGTGGCGGTCCAGACCGCGAGACCGCCCAGGGCCAGCACGCAGGCGCACACCGGTGCCAGAGCGGCCAGGGCGGTGTCCGCGAGCCGGCGCCGGGTGGGCGTCCAGGCGGAGGGCGTCATCGAAGGCTCCCGCCAGGGGTGGACGGACGGCTGCGGGCCGGTGACGGCTGCCAGGCACGCAGCCGCAGGCTGTTGCCGACCACGAGCACGGAGCTGACGGACATCGCGGCGGCGGCCGGCATCGGGGTGAGCAGACCGACCATGGCCAGGGGCAGGGTCACGGCGTTGTAGCCGAAGGCCCACAGCAGGTTGACGCGGATCGTGGCCAGCGTGCCTCGGGAGAGGCGGACGGCGTCCGCGAGGGCGTCGATGTCTCCGCGGACCAGGGTGACGTCGGCGGCTCCGATCGCCACGTCGGTGCCGGTGCCCATGGCGATGCCGAGATCGGCTCCGGCCAGGGCGGCGGCATCGTTGACGCCGTCGCCGACGACGGCCACCCGGTAGCCCTCGTCCCGCAGTCGGCGGACCAGGCGGGCCTTGTCCTCGGGGGCGCACCGGGCGTGTACGTCGTCGATGCGCAGAGCGGTGGCGACGGCGCGGGCGGTCGCCTCCCGGTCTCCGGTGGCCAGCACCGGCCGTACGCCCAGGCGCCGCAGCCGGTCCACGGCCCGGTAGCTGCCCGGCCGCAGCACGTCCCCGATCTCGATGAGCGCCTCGGTCACGCCGTCGACGCGGACCACGACCGGCGTGCGGGCGGCCTCCTCCGCGGCGGACAGGGCCTCGGCCAGCGGTACGGGCAGTGCGTCGTCGGGGGCCAGGACCTCCACGAGCCGTCCCTCGGCCCTGCCGCGCACGCCGCGCCCCGGCAGGGCGGCGAAGTCGGTCACGTCCGGCAGCGTCTCGGCCGGCGTGGCGCGTCGGGCGTAGGCCGTGACGGCCTGTCCCAGGGGATGCTCGGAGCCCTGCTCCACCGCGCCCGCGAGCCTGATCGCCTGCTCCTCGCCGATGCCTCGGGGCGCGGCCGTGACCCGGGCGACGCTCATGTGCCCGGAGGTCAGCGTGCCGGTCTTGTCGAGCACCACCGCGTCGATGTGCCGCAGTCCTTCCAGGGCCCGCGGACCGCTGACCAGGACGCCCAGTTGAGCGCCACGGCCGGTGGCGGCCATCAGGGCGGTCGGGGTGGCGAGGCCGAGGGCGCAGGGGCAGGCGACGACCAGGACGGCGACGGAGGCGGTGACCGCGGCCTGCGGGTCGGCGCCCGCGCCCAGCCAGAAGCCGAGGACGGTGGCGGCCAGGGTGAGGACGACGGGTACGAAGACGCCGGCGACCTTGTCGGCGAGGCGCTGGGCCCGCGCCTTGCCCGCCTGGGCCTCGGTCACCAGGTGGGTGATCCGGGCCAGTCGGGTGTCGGCGCCGACCGCGGTGGCCCGCACCGCCAGCAGGCCGCCGACGTTCACCGAACCGCCGGTCACGGCAGCGCCGGGCTCCACCTCGGCCGGCTCGCTCTCCCCGGTGACCAGGGAGAGGTCGACGGCCGAACTGCCCTCGACGACCGTGCCGTCGGTGGCCACGCGTTCCCCGGGCCGTACGACGAAGACCTGGCCCACCCGGAGATCCTCGATCGCGACGAGACGCTCCCCCGTGTCGTCGCGTACGGCGACCTCCTTGACCGCCAGTTCCGCGAGCGAGCGCAGGGCCGCTCCGGTGCCCCGACGGGCCCGCGCCTCCAGGTACCGGCCCGCCAGGACGAACAGGGGGACGCCGACGGCGGCCTCCAGGTAGATGTGGGTGACGCCGTCCGACGCCGTCGGCACCAGGCTGAAGGGCATCCGCATGCCCGGGTCGCCCGCGCCGCCGAGGAACAGGGCGTAGGTGGACCAGGCGAAGGAGGCCACGACACCCAGCGACACCAGGGTGTCCATGGTCGACGCCGAGTGCCGCAGCGCCCGCGCCGCCCGCTGGTGGAAGGGCAGGGCGGCCCAGACCACGACGGGCGCGGCGAGTACGAAGCACAGCCACTGCCAGTTGCGGAACTGCCAGGCGGGGACCATGGACAGGACCAGCACGGGGACGGCGAGCAGGGCCGTGACCACCAGCCGGTCGCGTTCCCGCCCGTCTTCCGTGTCCGCCTCGTCACGGTCCTGGCGTCGTCGCTCTTCGGGCGGCTCGGGGAGGGCCGCGGTGTATCCGGCCTGCTCGACGGCGGCGACGAGCTGCTCCGGGAGCACTTCGGGCGGATGGTGCACACGAGCCCGCCCGGTGGCGAGGTTCACGCTCGCGCGGACGCCGTCCAGTTTGGCCAGCTTCTTCTCCACCCGCTTCACGCAGGCCGCGCAGGTCATGCCGCCGACCGCGAGGTCGGTCACCTCCTGCACGGATGCCGGTTCAGCGGTCATCAGTGCCCGCCTCCGTGGTTCATGCCGCCCGTGTCGCCGTCCTCCGGGGCCGTGCCGCCGCCCTCGTGGCCGTCCCGGGTGATCCCCGGACCGTGCAGGCCGGGTGCGACCGGGCCGACGCCCCGGCCGACGGCGTAGGAGGCGGCGAACGCCAGGAGCAGCAGGACGAGGAACCCGCACAGGGCGGGCGGCGGCAGGACGCGGTGCACCGGGGCGGCGGGCGCGCCGGAAGCGGATTGCCGTGTCTGCGCCATCTGCCGACTCTCCCGATCGCCTCGCGCGCACGGCTTCCGCTGGTCCGAGCCGCACCGGTACAGGAGTCGGGGACGTCGGCGCTCGAGTTCCCCGGGACGAATGTGACGCCTGTCACCGGACGGAACGGAGGGACCTACGAGCGGAGGCACCTCGGGGCAGAGGGCCTTGGAGCGGACGCCGCCCGGTCACGCCCGCCCGCGAGGGTTCCGGCCGATGCCCGTCGCGCCGCGGGCCGCGGGCATCGGGCATCGGGCATCGGGCATCGGGCATCGGGCATCGGGCATCGGGCATCGGGCATCGGCCGGAACGGTGCCCGGTCGGTCGTCAGGCCGCGGCACCCTCCAGCGGGTGCCGGGGTGCGGACTCGTCCGCGACGCGCTCGGCCAGTGCGGTCCGGGCGCGGGACACCCGGGAGCGCACCGTACCGACCGGGCACCGGCTCACCTCGGCGGCCTCGGCGTACGGCAGACCCAGCAGCTGGGTCAGGACGAACGCCTCACGGCGCTCACCGGGCAGCGCGTCGACCAGCTCCCACAGGGCGATGCCCTCGTCGAAGCCGGGCAGCCCCGTCGGCTGGGCGCGTTCGGCGGCCGCCTGCCAGTCGTCGGTGCACGCCGTCCGAGGACGGCACGCGGCGCGGCGCAGGCTGTCGACGACGGCCCGGCGGGCGATCGACAGCAGCCAGACGCGCGCCGAGGAACGCCCCTCGAACCGGGGCAGTGCCGTGAGAGCGCGCAGGAACGTGTCCTGGGTCAGGTCGTCCGCCGCCTGCACGTCGTCGGCGAGGTACGCCACGTAGCGGCGCACGTCGCGTTGCAGCGCCCGGACGAAGCGGTCGACCGCCTCGAGGTCGCCCGCGGCGGCGGCGAGCGCCCAGGCGGTGACCGTCTCGTCGGTCACGGTGGGCAGGGCAGGGGTCATGGTCCTCTGGTCCTTCCTGGGTCCCGCGCGCGCCGGTCCGGGCACGGCACGGTGACCGGCGGCGGACGCACGGGTGAGGGGAGAAATCCCGTCGCGCGGTGGCGCGGACGGGAGACCGCCGCCGCGCGGAGGGCGGTGGCGGTGATCCGGCTGTCAGGCGACAGCGGTCTCCCCGGGAGGACCCCGGGTGGTGAGGACGTGCACGAGCAGGAGCCGGCGCAGCCGCCACCTCGGCCGCGGAGCCGGCCGGAGAGCGGGCGGAGCAGGAAGCGGGCGGAGTACGGCCAGGACCAGCCGCAACGGCACGAACGCGCGGTCCGCGCAGGCGCGGACCGTCTTGAAGACCGCGCTCTCCCCCTGGGCCAGCCAGAGTCCGCACAGCAGGGCGGCCAGCAGGTGGGCGGCCAGCATGCCCCAGGAGGGCAGGCCGGCCAGGTGCGCCATGTCCTGCATGCCGCCCGTACCGGCCATGGGCTCCATGACGTGGCCCATCGACGCCATGCCGTCGGCGCCGTGGGTGCTCAGGTGATCCGCGTGGGGCAGGCCCGCGGCTGCGGCGATGTCGTAGGTCCGGGCGGCCTGCGCGGGTGTCGGGTTCGGGCCGCAGAGAAACCGGTGGGCCCACTCCAGCAGGGAGTGCGAACCGTCCGGTGCCGCGGCCGGGCGGCCGCCGGACTGGGCGAGCGTGAAGGCGACGTGCAGGCCGGTCTGGGCGGCGACCGTCAGGACGGCCACCGTACGGCGGCGGCGCTCGTGGGCCCCGAAGGCCCAGCCGACGGCCCCGACGGCCAAGGCGCCGGAGAGGAGCACCCACCAGGGCAGCCCCTCCCCGGACATCAGCACGTGTCCGAGGGCGGCGAGCAGCACGCAGACGGCCGCGAACATCGCGGCCCTCGTCGTGCGGAGACACCACCCAGCGCCCATGGCGGCTCATCCTCGCATTCCCGGCGCGCCGTCACTCAGGGAAGTACGAGAAGTTCCCGGACCCGCGACCCGACCCCCTCCCGGTGATTCACGTCACGCCAACCCCCGGGAACTCCGGGAGAGTTGCGCCCGACTGCCTGCCCAAGGAGGTGCGTCCGTGACGACGGGACAGACACAGCGGGCCGGGCGGGACGGGGCGGGCCCGGCGGCCGGGGAAGGCGCGGCGAGGGCTCTGACCCCGCTGCTGACCTGCGCCATGGCCTTCTCGATGATGCAGCTGTTCCTGCTCGGGGCGCTCGGCCCGCGGCTCGTGGCCGACCTCGGTGTCTCACCGACGGTGCTCGGGCTGACGACCACCGTCGGGTTCGCCACGGCCGCCGTGCTCTCCCCGGTCGGCGGCCGGGTGGTGGACCGGGTGGGTCCCCGTCGCTGCCTGGTGGCCCTGCTCGCCGTGGCCTCCCTCTCGCTCGCGCTGATCGGCGCGGCTCCCGGCTCCGGCTTCCTGCTGGCCGCCGTCGCGCTCGGTGGGCTGCCGCAGGCGCTGGCCAACCCGGCCACCAACAAGGCGATCCTCGCCGCCGTACCGCCCGAACGGCGCGGCTCGGTGACCGGAATGAAGCAGTCGGGGGTGCAGCTGGGGGCGTTCGCGGCCGGGCTGCCGCTCGCGGCGCTCGCCGGTCTCACCGGGTGGCGGGGCGCGGTGTGGACCGCCGCGGGCGCCGCGGTGGTGGCCGCCGGCTGGGCGGCACGCGCGTTGCCCGCCGACCCGCCCGCGAAGCCCACCACGGCGGTCCGGGTGCCGCGCGGGATGGTCGCGTGGCTGATGGTCTTCTCGCTGCTGCTCGGCTGCGGCATCGCCTCCGTCAACACCTATCTGTCGCTGTACGGCACCGAGCGTCTGGGGCTCGGTGCCACGGCGGCGGGGGCGCTGGTGGCGGTGCTCGGCGTCTCGGGGATCGTGGGCCGGCTGGGCTGGTCGAAGGCGGCGGGGCGGCCCGAGCGGGCGGTCTGGCTGCCGGGTGCGCTCGCCGTCGGAGCGGTGGCGGCGGCCCTGCTCCTGGCCGGCTCGGCCTCCGTCGGCCCGCTGGTGTGGGGGGCGGCCGCGGCCGTCGGGGTGTTCGCCGTGGCGGCGAACGCGGTGTCCATGGTGCTCGTCATGCAGCGCGCGGCGCCGGGCCGGGCGGGCCAGGACTCCGCGCTGGTCTCCGCCGGGTTCTTCGCCGGGTTCGCCGTCGGTCCACCGCTGTTCGGGATGCTGGCCGAGGCGGGCCGGTACGGAGGCGGATGGCTCCTCGTGGCGGCCGAGTTCGCGGGCGCCGGGGTGGTGGCGCTGCTGTGGTCCGCGCGGGAACGCCGGTCGGGCGTCCGGTCGTGAGAGCACGGGCGGAGGGGGCCGCCCGCCCGGACGGGGAACGGCGGGCGGGCGGCGCGGACACCGCACCCGGGTGGGCCGCCTCGGCACTCGACTCCGTTCTCGCCAGGGTCGCCCGCACCCGAGCCGAAGCCGGTGCGCGGTTCCCGCTCTACGCGGACCCGGACTCCGGCAGGTGGAGGACCACGGCGCGCGGCTCCTGGACCGGCGGGTTCTGGGCGGGACTGCTGTGGCTGCTCGCCCGGCACACCGGCGCCCCCTCCGACCGGGAGGCCGCACAGGCGTGCACCGCCCGTCTGGCCGACTGGGCCGAGGCGGACACCTCCACCCGCGGACTGATCTTCTGGTACGGCACCCTCTTCGACGAAGACGACGGTGGCGCCCGGGTCCGGGTCCGGGACGTGGGCGCCCGGGCCTGCCGGGACGCCTTCGATCCGCAACTGGGCCTCGTGCCGTGGGGTTCGGCGTTCGGCGGGCCGGGGACGACGGCCCGCGTGGACGGCGTCCCCGGCATGGTGCCGCTGCTGGCCACGGTGGACCCGGAGGCCGCCGGCTCACATCTGCGCCGCCACCTCGACCTGTGCCTGAGCACCCGGCCGCCGTCCTGGTCGTGGCTGCGCACCGGGGCGACCGGCTGGACCGCCCGTGCCGACCCGCCGCCCGGCTGGAGCCGCGGTCCGGCGTGGCTGCTGCTCGCCGTGGCCGAGGGTGCCCCGCTCCTGGACGACGGTTCGCTCGCCCGGATCACCGACGCGTTGGCGCCGACCCGTTCCGTGCCGCTCGCCGACCTCGCCCGCCCCGACGGCCCCCTCGACACCTCGGCGGCCGCCGTCACCGCGCTGGCGCTGCTGCGCCTGGGTCACCGGGACCGGGCCGTCACCGTCCTCGACACTCTCGTCGACCGGTACCTGACCGCCGACGGCCGCCTCCTGGACGGCTGTTACGACCTCGGCGCCGGAACAGCCGTGCGCCACGAGCTGATCTGGGGCGACTTCTTCCTGGCCTACTCCCTCGCGGAACTCACCGGCCGCGTGTCCGGGCATCCCGGCTGAACCGGCTCCGTCCGCAGCACACGCCGCGCCACGGAGGCGATGTGCAGTTCGTCGGGTCCGTCGAGAATGCGGGCCGCGCGCCCCGTGCGGAACAGGGCGGGCAGCGCGGTGTCCGGGCCGAGCCCCGCCGCGCCGTGGACCTGTATCGCCGCGTCGGCCACCAGCTGGAGCGTGCGGGCCGCGGCTACCTTGGCCAGCCCCACTTCCACGTGGGCGTCGACGCCCGCGTCCAGCCGGGACACGGCCTCGTGGACCAGCGGCCGGGTCGTGCGCAGGGCGAGCAGTGACTCGAAGACGTGGCGCTGGACGAGTTGCAGGTCGCCGAGGGGGCCGCGGGAGCGGGCGCGGGTGACGGCGCGTTCCCGCATCAGCTCGAAGGCACGGCCCGCCTGACCGAGCCAGCGCAGGCAGCGCAGGGTCCGGCCGAGCTGGAGCCGTTCGGCGGCGACGGAGAGGGCCTGGCCGCGTGCGCCGACCAGGTGGTCGGCGTCCACCGCGACACCGTCGAGTGCGATCTCCGCCTGTCCGGCCGCGCCGAGCACGGGCAGTTCGCGCACCACCCGGAAGCCGGGAGCGGCGGTCGGGACCAACAGCAGGGAGAGGCCGTCCCGTTGCGGGGGCCGGCCGTCCGTGCGGGCGAGGACGGTGACGAGGTCGGCGGTGCCGCCCCCGCTGACGAACCACTTGCCTCCCGTCAGCCGCCAGCCGTCCCCGGTCTCGACGGCGCGGGTGGCGGTGAGGAACGGGTCGGTGCCGGGAACGTCCGGCTCCGTCATCGCGTAACCGGCCCGCAGCTCCCCGGCGACCAGCGGCGCCAGGTAGCGCTCGCGGACGCGCGGGCTGCCGTGCCGCCCCAGCATGAGTGCGTCCAGCAGGGCGGCCGACCCGAGGGCCGCCGGCCCGTGATCACTGGCTCCCTCCACCTCCGCGACATGGGCGTACGCCCGCAGTCCGAGCCCCTGACCGCCCAGTTCGACCGGGAGGGGCAGCGCCCACAGGCCCTGGCCCTTCGCCTCCCGGCGCAGCCGGTGCAGGGTCCGCGCCGCGTCCGGGCCGCCGCTGTCCAGGACCCCTTCGCAGGGCACGACCCGGTCGCGGACGAAGGTACCGACCCGCTCCTTCAACTCCCGCACGTCCGACGGGCACCGCGGGTCACCGAGCGTCTCGTCCAGCACGTCTCCCCCACCTTCCAGGGAACTTCGGCTCTCGCCGGTCCGACTGTGTGTTCGTGGAACCGGTCGGGGGTGATCGCCCCCGGGTTCCCGCGCGTCAGGAAAGGAGAGGCATGGCACCACAGGCCACACCGCCCATCGCGCGGCCGTCCCGGCCCCTCGACGGACTCCGTCTGGAAGCCCCGGGAACCCCGGGACCGGCGGGCGGACTCGTCGCGGAGCACCTGCGGCTGCTCGGCGCGGCGGAGACCGGACGTCCCGGTGAGCGCATGACGCTCGCCGGCGCGGAGTTCGGCGGCGTCACCGCCCACGTGACGTGGGGCGACCGGGCCGTGGACGAGGCGACCGCACAGGCGGTGACGGGCATCATGGGCGTGCACGGCCGCCGGGACGGGGCGCCTCGCGGGCTCGCCGCCGACTACGCCACCACCGCCGCCGGTGTGCTGACCGTGCAGGGCCTGCTGGCCGGGCTCCTCGCCCAGGCGCGCGGCTCGCAGGTGCGGCGCAGCGAGGTCAGTGTCGAGCGGGCCGGGCTGCTCGCCGTCTCGCAGTACCTCGCCGCGGCCGGAGCCGAGGAGGCCGAGGCGGCGGAGATCGCGCCGGGCGGGCCGCCGTTCACCTCGGCCGACGGCGTCGTCTTCGAGCTGGAAACCCTGGACCCCGGCGCGTGGGCCGCGTTCTGGCGCGCGCTCGGCGCACCGGCGGACGCGGTACGGCACGGCTGGCGGCCCTTCCAGTTCCGGTACGCCACGGCCTGCGCACCCGTTCCGCACGAGCTGCACGCCGTAGCCGGCCGGCACGGCTGGGAGCGCGTCCGGGAAGCCGCGCGGTCCTCCGGTGCCGAGGTGTGCGCCCTGCACTCGCTCACCGAGCGGGCCGCCGAGTACGACGGAGCCCCGCCCTGGACGCTGACGGCGCGCGACGCGTCGTACTCCGGCTCCGGCGCACCGCCGGACACCGACGCCCCGCTGGCCGGGCTGACCGTCCTGGAGGCCGGCCGCCGCATCCAGGCACCGCTCACGGCGCATCTGCTGGGGCTGCTCGGCGCCGAGGTGGTGCGGATCGAGCCGCCGGGCGGTGATCCGCTGCGCGGTGTGCCACCGGCCTGCTCGGGCGTCTCGGCCCGCTGGCTGGCGCTCAACCGGGGCAAGAGGGCCGTCGAGGTGGACATCAAGTCCGCCGGGGACCGGAAGCTGCTGCGCGCGATGGCGGCGGAGGCCGACGTGTTCCTGCACAACTGGGCGCCGGGCAGGGCCGCCGCGCTCGGCCTGGACCACGAGGACCTGTCCGCCGCCAACCCCGGGCTCGTCTACGCCTACACCAGCGGCTGGGCCGGCCGGCTGCCCGGGGCGCCGATGGGCACCGACTTCATGGTGCAGGCCCGCGCCGGGGTGGGTGAGGCGGTGCGGCCGGCCGACGAGCCGCCCGTCCCGTCCCTCATGACCCTGCTCGACGTACTCGGAGGACTCCTCGGGGCCGAGGCCGTCCTCGCGGGGCTGCTGCTGCGCCGGCGCACGGGAGCCGGTGTGCGGGTGGACTCGTCCCTGCTCGGCGCGGCCGACGTCCTGACCGCCCCGGCCCGAAGCCGTGCGCAACGGGGCCTCGACCCACGGCAACCGGCCGGGTTCCGCAGGCCCGTGCCCACGGCCGACGGCTGGATCGCCCTGCCCGACCACGCGGCCGTCCCGCCCGACGCGCGGCACCTCTCCACCGCCGAGGCCCTGCGGCGGCTGCACGAACGCGGCACGGCCGCGGTACCGGTCGTCACCGACCTCGCCGACCTGCTCTCCTCCGGCCCGATCAGCCGCGACGCCCACGGCTCCCCCGCCGTCCCCGCCCCCTGGAGGTTCGCATGACCGTCGCCCTGCACGACCTGCTGCCCGCCGCGCTGCGCCGTACCTGGGCGGTCGACGGCACCTGCCCCGACCTGGACCTCTACAGCCTCTACCGGGCCCGGCAGATCGCCGACCCGCACCGCACGGCGGTCCTCGACGGCAAGGGCAGGCTCTGTTACACCGCGCTGGACCGCAAGGCCCGATGTCTCGCCGCAGGACTCTCCGGCCTCGGGATACGTCCCGGTGACGTCGTCGGCGTCCAGCTGCCCAACGGCCGCGACGCCGTCGTCGCGGACCTGGCACTCGCCGCCCTGGGCGCGGTGGCGCTGCCCTTCCCCGTCGGGCGGGGCGGGCGCGAGGCGGCGTCGCTGCTGCGCAGATCGGAGGCGGTCGCGGTGATCGCGGCAGCCGAGCACCGGGGCAGCCGTCACGCGGCCGACCTGCTGGCGCTGACGGGTGGGCTGCCCGCCCTGCGTACGGTCGTCGCCGCGGAACCTGCGGGCACCGCGCCGCAGGGAGCCGTCCCGCTGTCGGAGCTGCTGCGCACCGACCCGAAGGCGTTCGTGCCGGCCCGTCCCGATCCCGACACCGCCGCCCGCATCCTGGTGTCCTCCGGGTCGGAGTCCGAGCCGAAGATGGTGGCCTACTCGCACAACGCCCTGGCCGGCGGCCGGGGGAACTTCCTCGGCTCCCTCATCCCGGACGGCCGCCCGCCGCGCTGCCTCTTCCTCGTACCGCTGGCCTCCGCCTTCGGCAGCAACGGCACTCCGGTCACCCTCGCCCGGCACGGCGGCACCCTGGTCCTGCTCGACCACTTCACCCCCGAGGCCGCGCTGGAGGCGCTCGCCGAGCACGAGCCGACCCATGTCCTGGGCGTACCGACCATGATCCGCATGCTGCTGGACCGGATCGCGGAGGGCGGACACCCGCAGCTCACCGCGCCGACCGCCGTGGTCGTCGGCGGCTCGCCCCTGGACGAGGCCACCGCGTCCGAGGCCCGCCTGGCCTTCGGCTGCCCGGTCGTCAACCTCTACGGCTCCGCCGACGGCGTCAACTGCCACACCGGGCTGGCGCACGGCACCCCCGACGCCGCCGGGCGGCCCGGCGTCGCCGCGGGACAACCCGACCCCCGGGTCGCCGACATACGGATCGCGGTCCCCGGAACGCGTGAGCTGCGGGAGGTCGGCGGGGGCACGGTCGGTGAGATCGTCGCCCGTGGTCCGATGACACCGCTGTGCTACGTCGCCGCGCCCGACCTCGACACCCGCTACCGCACCGAGGACGGCTGGGTGCGCACCGGGGACCTGGGCCTCATCGACGAGGACGGCACGCTCCGGGTCGTCGGTCGGCTGAAGGACGTGGTGATCCGGGGCGGGGCCTACATCAGCCCCGCCGAGGTCGAGGTCGAGCTGGCCGCGCATCCGGCGGTCCGGGACGTGGTGTGCGTCGGCGTGCCCGACCCGTTGATGGGCGAGCGGCTCGCGGCCTGCGTCGTGCCCAGGGACGACGCGGCGCCCACGCTGGACGCCTTGTGCGCCCACCTGGACGCGCGAGGTATGGAACGGCGCAAGCACCCCGAGCGCCTGCTGGTACTGGACGAGCTGCCCCTGACCCCGGCCGGCAAGCCGGACCGAGCGGCGCTGCGGGAACGATGCGCGCCCGGGACGGAACGGCCGCAGCCCCTGGCCCCGGCCGGCTGACCCACCGGACGACGGAGGGCCGCCGGGGGGGATACCCCGTGCGGCCCTTCACCTCCTCCTGGTACGGCAGTTCACCGCCCGTCACCGAGCCCGCGACCGACGCCACCACCTCCCGCCCCTCCCCCGATCAGGAGGCGTTCATCGCCTTCTCCAGCGTCGTCGCCGCGTTCTTGTAGACGGTCAGCAGATCCAGGTCCTCGTCCGGGTAGTTGACGATCCCCACCTGGCGCGCGCCGGAGTCGGGCAGCACGGTGCCGGCCGCCATGTGCACGTTGTCGAGCACGAGTTGCGGCTTCTTGCCGGAGAGGTCGGACAACTGCTGGGCGGTCACCGCCTCCGGCCCGTACGTGCCGACGACCTGCGCTCCGGCCAGTTTCGCCGACCAGGTGGCGAACACCTGAGCGACGGCGGTGGGTGCCTTGCCGTCCGGCCAGGCACTCTTGAGGTCCTTGTGCAGCTTGCCGTACTCGGCGTCGAACGAGGTGATCCACTCGGCGGCGGTGGCCTCGGTGCCGAACATCCCGCCCAGCCGGGTCACCTCGGCCTTGACCTTGTCCGCGTCGTTGTCGAGGTTGACCTCGACGAGTTCGGCGGCGCCGCCGGCGGCCTCCTTGAACTTCTCGGCGTACGGCTCGAAGGGCGCGTACAGCACGAAGTCGGCGTCCGCCACGGCCGCGAGATCGGAGGGCTTCGGGTCGTAGTCGGGAGCGTGCTGCACCGACTCCGGGACGATGACCTCGACGTCCCGAGCGCCCGCGGCCTTGGCGAAGGCGCCTTCCCAGCTCGTCGTGGCGACCACGACCGGGCTGTCCTCACCGGCCGCGTCGCCGTCCGCTCCGGATGAGGAGGCTGGGGAGCCCGAGGAGCCGGAGGAGTCCGACGTATAGCTGTCGCCGCCGCAGCCGGTGGCCGTCAGCAGGAAGGCCGCGCTGAAGCTCAGTGCGAGGAGGGGAGTGATGCGGACGCGGGTGCGCGCCATGAGCTGATTCTCCGTTCGGGGACGAGGTGGACGGCGAGGACGACCACGCCGGCGGTCAGGACGAGGACGGGGCCGGGAGGCCAGTCGAACCGGAGGGCGATCAGGAAGCCGGACAGGTTCACGACCACGCCGATGCCGACCGCCCACGCGGTGATGGACAGCAGGGAGCGGCCCAGCCGCCGGGCGGCGAGAGCCGGGAGCAGCGTCAGCGCGTCGACGAGGAGGGCGCCGGTGAGCTTGATGGCTCCGGCGACGGACACCGCGACCAGGACCAGCAGCACGAGGGTGAGCCGGTCGACGCGCACGCCCGAGGACAGGGCGAGTTCACGGTCGTGGAGCAGGAGGGCGATGTCTCTGCGTCGCCACCAGAAGAGGGCCGGCACGACGACGGCCGGCACGGCGAGCAGCCACAGGTCGGCGGTGCCGACCGACAGTATGGACCCCCAGAGCAGGGCGAAGGCGCCCGCCGCGTTGACGCCGGAGACGGCCAGCAGGAGCAGGGCGGCGGCGATCGCGAGGCTCATCAAGAGGCCCATGGCGCCGGACAGGCCGTCCGGCGTACGGGCCAGCGGAGCGACTCCGGCGCCGGCGAGTGCACAGGCCACCAGGGCGCACAGCATGGGGTCGAGCCCGGTCAGCAGGCCGACGGCGATGCCCAGGAGGGCGACGTGCATCATCGCGAACCGCACCGGCATGATGTCGAGGCCGACGATCACGACGCCGATCACCGGCAGTCCGACCGCCGCCACCAGCAGGGCGACACCGGCTCGTTGGACGGGCACGAGGTGCAGGAGCTGGCCGACGTCGGCCGCGGCCAGGGCGCTCACCCGGCCTCCCGCAGCCGGCCCGCGGCCATCTCCAGGACCCGGTCGCAGCGTTCGGCCAGAGCCCGGTCGTGCGTGACGACCACGACGGTCACCGGCAGGGACAGCAGTACGTCGGCCGCCTCCTCCTGCCCGGAGAAGTCGAGGGCGGCGGTGGGCTCGTCGGCGAGCAGCACACCGGCCCCGGCCGCCACGCAGCCGACCGCCCGCGCCAGGTACATGCGCTGGAGCTGGCCGCCCGACAGGGTGTGCAGCGGCCGGTCCGCGAGGTGCCCGACCCCCAGCTTGTGGGCCGCCTCCAGCGCCTCCGTGCGGGCACCGCCGCTGGCCAGCAACTCGCGGGCCAGCAGCGGAAAGCGGCCGGCCGCCGGTTTCTGCGGGATCCACGCGCACGCCCGTCGCCGCCACGCCCACTCCGCGGCGCTCCCGGTGTCCCGCCCGCCGACCAGGATCCGGCCCGTGAACTGCCGGTGCAGCCCCAGCACGGCGCGCACCAACGTGGTCTTGCCCGACCCGTTGGTACCGGTCAGCGCGACGCGCTGCCCCGGCGCGACGTCGAGATCGACCTCGCGCACGGCCTCGACCCTGCCGTGCCGGCACACGACGCCGGACAGCCGGACATCCAGCCCTTCCATGCCACCTCCCCGCCTCCCCACACCAGTCGGACGGGAGAGGCGGTCAGTTCCCGCAGCACCCCGACCGCGACACCTGACAGGGCAAGGGCTGCGTTCCCTCTGGACCAGATACCCCCCTGGGGTATATGTTTCCCGTCATGGATCACCACGCGCACCACCACTCCGGTCATGGGCACGGGCACGGCGCCACCTGGGCGATCGCGATGCGGGCGACGCTGCACTGCCTCAGCGGGTGTGCCGTCGGCGAGATCCTCGGCATGGTCGTCGGGACCGCGCTGATGTGGGGCAACGTGCCGACCATGGTGCTGGCCATCGCGCTGGCCTTCGTCTTCGGCTACTCCCTCACCCTCTTCGCGGTGGTGCGCGCCGGGGTGTCCATGAAGGCCGCGGTCAAGGTGGCGCTGGCCGCCGACACCGTCTCCATCGCCGTGATGGAACTGGTCGACAACGGCATCATCGCCCTCGTCCCCGGCGCGATGGACGCGCACCTGTCCGACGGCCTGTTCTGGTACGCCCTGCTCGGCGGCTTCGCCGTGGCGTTCGTGATCACCACGCCGGTCAACAAGTGGATGATCGGCCGCGGCAAGGGCCACGCCGTCGTGCACGCCTACCACTGAACCGCGGCGTGGGTATGCTCCCCGCCGTGGCCGTCCGCCGACCGAGAGCAGCGAGAAGAGCACTGTGACCCCGTACGACTCCGCCGAGTACGAGTACGAGAAGGACGGCGCGGCCATCTACCGCCAGTCCTTCGCCACCATCCGCGCGGAGGCCGACCTCTCCGGCCTGCCCTCCGACGTCGGCCGGGTCGCGGTCCGGATGATCCACGCCTGCGGCATGGTCGACCTGGTGCGCGACCTGTCCTGGTCCCCCGGCGTCGTCTCCCGCGCCCGCGAGGCCCTGAAGGCCGGTGCGCCCGTGCTGTGCGACGTACGGATGGTGGCCAGCGGTGTGACGCGCGCACGGCTGCCCGCGGACAACGACGTCGTGTGCACCCTGTCCGACCCCGCCGTCCCCGAGCTGGCGGCCAGGCTCGGCACCACCCGCAGCGCCGCCGCCCTGGAGCTGTGGCGCGACCGGCTGGACGGGGCCGTGGTCGCCGTCGGCAACGCGCCCACCGCGCTCTTCCGGCTCCTGGAGCTGATCGACGCCGGAGCGCCCCGCCCGGCCGCCGTCATCGGCGTGCCCGTCGGCTTCGTCGGCGCCGCCGAGTCCAAGGACGCGCTGGCCGCCCACCCCTCGGGCCTGGAGCACCTCGTCGTACGGGGCCGTCGCGGGGGCAGCGCGCTCGCCGCCGCCGCGATCAACGCGATCGCCAGCGAGGAGGAGTGACCGCGGCCCGCCGACGGCCGGGTGGGTGACTAGTACGGGAGTCGGCGCCCGGCCCGGGCCTCCCGGACCCACCGCGCCGCCTGTTCGGGTCCGGCCACGACCGGCACTCCCGCGGGCACCGGCGGCCTGCGCACCACGACCACGGGCAGCCCCGCCTCACGGGCGGCCGTCAGCTTCGGTGCGGTCGCCGCTCCTCCGCTGTCCTTGGTGACCAGGACGTCGATCCGGTGCCGGCGCAGCAGCTCGCGCTCCCCGTCGAGGGTGAAGGGGCCCCGGTCCAGCAGGACCTCCATGCGGGGCGGGCAGGGCGCCTCGGGCGCGTCGACGGACCGGACGAGGAACCACGGGCCGGCCAGACCCGCGAAGGCGGCCAGGCCCATGCGGCCGGTGGTCAGGAAGATCCGTCGGCCGAGGGCGGGCAGCAGTGCGGCGGCTTCCGTCAGGGAACCGGCCTCGTGCCAGACGTCCCCCTCGCCCCGCCGCCAGCCGGGCCGGCGCAGCGCGAGGAGGGGGACCCGGGCGTTGGCGGCGGCGCGCGCCGCGTTGAAGGTGATGGTGCCGGCGAAGGGGTGCGTGGCGTCGACGAGCAGGTCGACGGTGTGTGCGCGGAGCCAGGCGGCGAGTCCCTCGGCGCCGCCGAAACCGCCGACGCGCACCTCGCCCGGCGGCGTCCTGGGCGCGGAGACCCGTCCCGCCAGGGAGTTCGTCACCCGCAGCCCCGGCAGCGGCCCGGCCGGTCCCGCCGGACCGGCCGCCAGCAGTTCGGCGAGGCGGCGGGCCTCCGAGGTACCGCCGAGGATCAGCACGTGCACGGCGGTTCCGGCTCCCTCCCCGCGGTTCTCGCTGTCGGTCGCGTCGAGCCAAGCACATCCTCCGGCCGAGAGGGAGCCAGGGAGCCGGGCAGCGGACCCTCCAGGCCCACCGGCATGCTCCTGGGCGCGAGGGACCCCGCTCCCGGCCATACCGGAAGCCGATCGGAAGCGCATCGGAACTCCAGAAATCTGGTTCCGGAAGCGCCGCCACTGGTCGGATCGGTCGATGCACATGGCACATCGGCCCACTCGGGGCGCGTGCCGTATCCGCCCGGCCGGATACCGGCGGCAATGAGGTGACAGATGAGCAGTACACGCGTCCCGTCCGGCGCCCGGGGTTCCTACCCCGCACCAGGGCTCGCACTCACGCCCGGTCCCGTACGCAACCAGGCCCTGACCGTGATCGCGATCCCGTTCGTCCTCATAGTCGTGCTGGCCGTCGTGCTCGCCACGACCGGCCCGGACGACGGGGTCCCCTCCACCGACGGGCTCTACGGCAGCGGAGCGCTGCCGGACTGGGGGTCCGACACGACCGACGACGACACGGCCGACGACGGCACCGACCCGGACGGCTCCGGCGGCCTGACGGGCGGGGACTCGTACCCCTGGGACGACGGCACCGGTGAAGGGACCACAGACGGCACGTACGACGACGACACGTACGGCGACACCGAGACCCCCACGGACGACACCACGACCGACGACACCGCCACCGACGGGGCCACCACCGACGCGTCCGGGCCGGAGGCGACCGTGACGGCGTACTTCGACGCCATCAACAACCGCGACTTCTCCGCCGCGTGGGAGCTGGGCGGCAAGAACCTCAACCAGGACTACGACTCCTTCGTCGCCGGCTTCGCCACGACCCAGCGGGACGACGTCACCGTGACCGGCACGTCCGGCGACGACGTCTCGGTCACGGTCGTGGCCTGGGAGACCGACGGCACGCAGACGACGTACGTGGGCACCTACACGGTCGGCGGCGGCGTCATCACCGCGGCCGACATGCGGGAAGGGAACTGAGCCAGCCATGACCACCCACGCCGCCCCGCCGCCCCCGGACGCGACCAGCAACGCCACCCGCCTGATGTGCGCGGGCACCTACCTCGACCCCCTCTACCGCAAGGGGGTCATCCGGGAGCTGCTGACCCACCGCTACCGCGTGGTGGCCCCCTCCTACGGCTACGACGCCGCGCCCGTCCTGGCGCACGCGCTGGCCGCCCACAACCTGCGCCGCAACCAGCTGATCGCCCTCGGGACGGGCGCGGTCGTGGTCGCGCTGCTCATGGCGGCGGACGTGCTGGGCGGCTGGACGGCCGCCCTGTTCGTCTTCTGGCTCGCCTGGGCCACGATGTTCCTGCGCCGGCTCGCCATCCTCCAGACCCTCGCCGAGCACCTGGCGCCCCCGGCGGACGACCGCACCGGATTCGACGGCTCCCACCCGATCACCTCGCGGCTCACCCCGGAACTGGTCGGCAAGATCAACCGCGAGCAGGCCTCGGACACCGTGTACTACGGCGGCTACAAGCCGTTCGTCGGCGCCGGCCACTCCATCAAGCGGTGGGCCAACGCGGAACTGCTGCTCGGCGTCCCGAAGTCCCGGGCCGGCGCCTTCGGCCAGGGCCTGCTCAACGGGCACGTCCCCGCCCAGCACGGTCCCGCGGACGACCCGGACGGCACGGACGGCACCGGGCGGACGGAACGCAAGCCGATCATCCCGTTCACGGTCGAGGACATCACCACCCGGGTCTGCGAGGAGATGCTCGCGGAACTGCGCGACAAGCCCGCGCCGAGCGACCGCGTCGAGCTGCTCTCCGTCGACCGGCGCCGGTTCACCAAGGCGGTGCGGACCGCCGAGGGCAGCGACCCCGTCGCCGTGCTCCTGGACCCGCCCGACCCCGGCCGGCCCGACCACCACGCGGGACACTGGCGGGAGGACTACGACGCCCGCCGCGAGTACCTGTGCGTGCGCATCGGCGCCTGGCAACAGGAGCTGGTCACCTCGGTGTTCATCGGCTTCGACATCAAGGGCAGCACCCTGCACACCGAGTTCTACACCTACGTGCTCGGTCCCCTGCCGGAGAGCTTCCACCTCGCCGACCGGCTGCCGGCCGCGATCGACGGCAAGCTCATGCTGCGCATCGCCTGGGACGTGACCCGCAGCGCCCCCGGCGAACTCCTGCGGCTGATCGCCAACCCGCTGCGCGAGCGGCTGCCCAGCCGCTTCGGCACCGACACCGTACGCAAGCTGGTGGGCCAGCCCGCCGACACCAGCGAGTTCCGGCTCGGCCGCTACGCCCTGACCGCGGTGGACTGCGGCGCCCTCACCAGCGTCCGCGAGCTGGCGCCCAACCGCGACTTCCACCACTTCTTCCAGGAATCGGACACGATCAAGTACATCCAGATCATCGAGCGCCACCTGCTGCAGATCGTCGGCGACTTCCTGCGCGACCACGACGTCGACACCCGCGAGCACGACGCGAACCAGACCAACATCCTCCAGCAGAACTTCGGGGCCAACAGCACCAACAACTTCGGCGGCAACCAGAGCGTCGGCAACACCAACACCACCCAGACCTTCGGGAACAACTCCGGCGTCACCAGGGAGGCACGGCAGGCATGAGCGGGCAGCAGTTCCACGGCAACAGCTTCGGCCAGGGCAGCACCAACAACTTCGGGGGCAACCAGAGCGCCGGAAACACCGACACCACCCAGACCTTCGGCGACAGCTCCCCCATCCACGCCGCGCCGCCCGCGCCGTCCACCCCGCCCGCCCAGCCGTACGCCGACGGATGGCGGCGCCAGGCCGCCGCGGGGCCGGGGGACGCCGAGCGGGCCCGCAGCGTCTTCGTCGTGCACGGCCGCGACGACCAGGTGCGGCGCGAGATGTACGAGCTGCTGCGCCGCCTCGACCTGCGGCCCAAGGAGTGGGAGGACCTGGTCCGGGCGACCGGCCAGGCCTCGCCCTTCCTCGGCGACGTGGTCGCGGGCGCCCCCGCGCAGGCCCAGGCGGCCCTGGTCCTGCTCACCCCGGACGACGTCGTCACCCTCCACCCCGAGCTGCGCGGCCGCAACGAACCCGACTACGAGACCCGGCCGGTGTGCCAGCCGCGCCCCAACGTCCTGATCGAGCTGGGCATGGTGCTGATGGCCTACCCGGAGCGCACGCTGATCGTCGAGGTCGGCGGGGTGCGGCCGATCGCCGACATCGCGGGCCGCAACGTCATCCGCTTCGACGGCTCCGAGACGGCGCTCGGCAAGGTCGTGGAGCGGCTGAAGCTGGCGGGGTGCACGGTCAACGACACCGGCTCCGACTGGCGCCAGACCTACCCGTTCAAGCACCTGTCCGCCTACCACCGCCGGCCGTAGCCGTCCGGCGGATCCGGCGCCGCTCGGGGGACCGGCGCAACCGGCCCCCGGGGCACGTCCCGTCACGGCGGTACGTGTCCCGGGGGCCGGCGCCGTCCCCGGGCCCGGGCGCTACGCGGCACCGCCCGAGCCGGCCGCCGCCAGCACCCCGAGGAACGCCGCCACCTCCGTCAGATCGACCCGCTCCAGCTCGGCGGGGCGCAGCACGACCCGCAGTTCGCGGCAGATCACCCGCTCCCGGGAGTGGGTGATGAAGGACAGCAGTATCAGGCGCAGCAGGCTCTCCTCGTCGAGCCCGTCCAGCCGGGACAGGCCCGAGCCGATCAACGGCACGGCGACCCGGTCCAGTTGGCCGTGCCGGTAGACGGCGTCCCACACCCGGCCCAGGCTCAGCCACAGCTCCTCGGTGCTGGAGCGCGCCACGCAGTCGTTGCCCAGCCGGCTGTGGGCGACCCCGAAGACCAGTCGCGGCCTGCTGCCGAGCACCGCCACCGTGCCCACCGGGTAGCGGTCGAGCTTGCCGTACGGCTTGTCCGCGCGCGTCTCCCGGGCCACCGGCACGGCCGCGCCCAGGGCGGCGTCCAGCTCGTCGTCCAGCCGCCGCACGTCACCGCCGTACCGGCGCTCCAGCAGTTGCCCCTGCACGCTGCTGCCGCTGATCACCACGCCGTCGCGGACGTCGGTGTCGAAGGTGTCGGAGAACCCGACGACGAGGTGGGCGGACTCGTCGAAGAGGTCGCCAGGACCGACGGTCACGGACATCCGCGGCCGCCCGAACTCCTGGCACACGACCACCGTGGGCCTGCTGCGCACCACGGCCCAGCCCAGGCACAGCAGCGCCGACGCCGCGGCCACCGGCGCCGGGCCGGGAAGGGCCCCGGGCCACAGCTGCCCCACGAACTGCAGCACCGCCGACACCCCGCCGAAGGCCGCCATCACACTGCCCGCGAACAGCCGCCGGGTCCGCGCCCCGCCGAACGCGCCCCGACGGCCCCCGCGGCTCAGCCGCCCGCTCCCCCGCGGCGGACGGACGACCGGACCGGTCCCGCGCGAACCGACCGAAACCACAACTCCCCCAAACGGACAATTGATACGCTGCCGAAACCTCCCCCGCGACCACCGGTCGGGAGAGGGCGAAGCGAGTGGAGACCACTTGTATGGCGCGCATCCGTGTGAGCGTCCTGGGCCCGGCCAGGCTCGAAGTCGACGGCGTACCCGCCCGGTTGACCCCGCTGACGACACGGCTGCTGGTCCGCCTGGTGGCGGCGGACGGCGAGCCCGTCCCGGTGCGCCGGCTGCACCGGGACGTGTGGGCACTCGACGGCGAGCAGCCGCACGCGGCCCAGCGCCATCGCAACGAGGTGCAAAAACGCGTCCTCGAACTGCGCCGCGCCCTCGACCCCGCGCAGCGCGGTGACGGCGCCCGGGTGCTGCGCACCGAGCAGCTGCTGGCCGGCCCGGCGCCCGAGACGGCGTACCGGCTGGTGCTCGCGCCCGACGAGCTGGACTGCGCGGAGTTCACCGAGCTGGTCGACTCCGCGCTGCTCGCGGCCCCCGCGTCGGCCGCCGACCGGCTGGCCGCGGCGCTCGCGCTGGTGCGCGGCCGTCCGCTGGCCGAGGCGGGCGACGAGGACTTCGCCCGGCCGCTGGTGCGCCGGCTCACCGCGCTGTACGAGACCGCCCGCCGCCAGCTGATCCGCAGCCGGATGGACCTGGGCCGTCACGACCTCGCGCTGCCGGTCGCCGAACGGATGGCCCGGGAGCGGCCGGACGACCAGGACGTCGCCGAACTGCTCGGCGCCCTGCGGGCCCGGCTGCGCGAGCGGCACGGACGGGAGCTGCTGCGGCAGCCGTTCCCCGGCGCCGGCGACCTCGTGGTGGTGCGCGGCGACCTGTTCGACCAGGAGGACGCCAATCTGGTGGTCGGGTTCACCGACACCTTCGACACCGCCACCGAGCAGGACCTGGTGATCAGCCGGGAGAGCGTCCAGGGCCAGCTGGTGGAGCGGCTGTTCGGCGGCGAGCGCAAGCAGCTGGACGACCGGATCCAGGCCGGGCTCAGGGCGTTCAGGCCGCTGCGCACCGAGCGGGTCCAGGACAAGCCGCGCGGCCGCCGGGTCCGCTATCCCCTCGGCACCACCGTCCCGCTGACGGTGGGCGGCCGCCGGGTCTTCGCCGTGGCCTACTCCCGGCTCGGCAACGACCTCGTGGCCCGCTCCGGACCGGCCGACCTGCGGGCGAGCCTGGACACCCTGTGGCCGGCCGTCGCCCGCTACGGCATGTACCGGCCGGTCGCGATCCCCCTGATCGGCTCCGGTCTCGCCCGGATCGTGGAGCTGGACCGCACCCGGCTGCTGCTGATGATCGTGGAGAGCTTCGCGGAACACTGCCGCCGCGATCCGGCGACCGCCCCGGAGCTGCGCGTCGTGATCCGCCCGGCCGATCTGGAACGGACCGATCTGTCGGTGCTCGGCACCTATCTGCGCACCGCGCGGCTCCCCGGTCCCCGCGGCGACGCGGGCTCCGGCACCGGCTCCCGCACGGGCGCGGGCACCAGCGCCGACGTCGGCGCCGGCACCGGGGGTCAGGACACCGGCGCCGGCGACAGCGGTGGGGCGTACGGCCGCCGGTGACGTCGACATGCCTCCACGGCACCAGCGATCCCGCTTCCGGAACCAGCGGCGCACCGCTTCCGAACCGCTTCCGATCAGGCTTCCGGCGCTGATCGGGCGCCGGTCCGCGGCCGGTCGGCGGCCGGTCGGCGGCCGGTCGGCTGCGCTGGTGGCGCTT
This sequence comes from Streptomyces sp. NPDC034099, assembly GCF_055575415.1. Lineage (NCBI taxonomy): Bacteria > Bacillati > Actinomycetota > Actinomycetes > Kitasatosporales > Streptomycetaceae > Streptomyces > Streptomyces sp. NPDC034099. The sequence continues at coordinate 1,033,485 of NZ_JBVISR010000001.1, forward strand.
CCTACCGGGATGCCGCGCGGGCGGCCCCGTCCGGCCACACGACGTCGACGGGGATTCCCGCCTTGCGGGCCGCGAGCACCACGTCGGCGGTGCCGCCGCCCCGGCCGCTGGGCGGTTCGCCGTTCCACACGGCCACCAGCCGGTCGGCGCGTTCCAGGAGCAGGGCGTTGGCGGCCTCGTACGCCTGCCGGTCGGCCCTCTCACGGGGCAGTACGACGACCTCGTCGGCGGCCTCGACGAGGCGGTCGAAGAGCGGGGCGCCGCCCGGCTCGACCGTGCTGTGCCGGTAGTCCCGCGAGGGGACGACGACGACCAGCCGCCCGCCGGCGGCCAGTACGGCTTCCGCGAACAGCGAGTCGGCGCCCTTGGCGATGCAGGAGAGCCCGACGAGCGTCTTGTCGGAGCCCGGCCCCTGGCCCCGGTCCCGGTAGCGGTCCAGCAGTTCGTCCAGCGCGGCCCGGACCACGGGGACGCTCTCGTCCGTCAGGTCCATGTGCCCGGTCACCGCGAGGGCCGTCACGGTCTCCCCCTCGGTCGGTGGCCTGGTGGCAGGCCCCGGATCCTACCGCTGCCCGCGGCTCACCGGGCGGCGAGGGCGCAGAATCCCATGAGGTAGGAGACGGCGAAGACGACCGGCACCCACTGCTCGACGTAGGTCAGGGGCAGGTACCGGCGCCAGTCCCGGCCCTCGCCCAGCGCGCCCCACTCCGCCCGGCTGTACGCGAACGCCGGGAGCCGCTCCTCGAAGGCGCCGATCACCGCGTACTTGGCGCGGTTGAGCTGCCGGTACGAACGCACCATGACGTACCAGGCGGCGCACTGCACGAGCAGGATGACCAGCCCGGCCAGCAGCAGCGGGACGGACGCGTCGGCCAGGGCGCCGGCCGACACCGCGGCCACCACGGCGACGACCGCGCTGTTGAGCGACAGGAAGAACGTGTTGGTCAGGTTCCGCCGGGCACTGACCCGGTCGGCCATCTCCACGCAGAGCTTGTACTGGTCGAGCACCGCCTGCCGGTAGCGGTCGTCGGCCACCGAGTACTCGGACGGACCGACCTCCGTGTTCCACAGCGCGTCCCCGGTGTCGCTCATGCCGCGCGGTCCCTCCCGTCCGCCCGGCGTTCGAGTGCGGTGAGGCGCACCATGGCGGGCCACATGGCGCGGTCCAGAGAACCCACGAGCTGGTCCTCGAGCGGTGAGGGCCGGCGCAGGGCGGTGAACTCCGGCGCCCAGTCCGGCCCGAAGTGGATGACTCCCCGGACCCGGGACGACAACGCGCGGCTGGGCCGGTACGCGGGCAGCACGCCGGGTGCCAGGTCGCCCGCGAGCGCGCGGAACTCGTCGTACGCCCTCTCCTTCATCGGTACGAGCAGCAGCAGCCGCTCCGGGGGCAGGATCCGCATCGCCTCGCGGATCTCCCAGAGCGTCCCCGCTCCCTTCCCGAGCACGATCACGACGAGGGCGGCGCCGCGCATCATCGCGCTCACCGGGGTCTGCCAGTCGTCCAGCGGCAGGTACATCCGCCGGGCACCGGCCCGCGGCACGCGCTCCCCGGGCGCCCCCACGCCGACGAGGGGGCCGGCCCAGGAGAGGGCGTCGGCGATGCGCTCCTCCTCGCCCTGGCCCGTGCTGACGGCGGCGGCCAGCCAGGCGCCCACCAGGGGGATGCGATGGGGGCGCGCCAGCCGCCGGTCGTCGCGGAAGGAGCGCAGGTACAGGACGTACCGGCGTCCGGCGAGGTCGTCCGGGGAGGAGATGACGGTGTCGTAGTACTGGGCGCCGGTGCGCAGGATCGTGTTGCCCATGCCGATCAGGACCACGGTCTGCACGAGCAGGACGGCGATCGCGAGCGGCCCCCACCACGGGTGGTCGTCGGTCGTCACGATGTCCCGCGCGGCGAGCAGGGCCAGGCAGAAACACTGCGAGCCGAGCCCGCAGACGACCGCGCCGAGCACCCCCGTCGCGCCGAACGGGATCCAGCGCCTGCCGGGCCGCGGCTCGCCGAGCGGCTCGGCGGACTTCAGCAGCCCGTGCTCGGCACGGTGGCGCCGCGACGCGGACAGATCGAGCTGGGCCGCGCGCCGCACCCTGCGGCCGCTCGTGAACACCTGGAGGCCCAGGAAGTAGAGGAGGGCGGGCTGCCCGGCGGGACCGAGCGAGCCGCTGCGCACGACCACGTAGTAGGAGGACCCCTGGAGCAGGACACCCGCCGCACACACCACGGTCCCGCCGGCCAGGTGCCACGACGCCGGCTTCCTGCTCGTGGCGTAGAGCACGGCCACCGCGGCCACGCCGCACAGCACCGCCGCCTGCGCCGGCCCCCAGACGACGGCCACCAGGACGGACACGGGGAAGACCCCCACCGCCCACCGGGGGACCGGGAGCTCGGGCGACCGTTCGGACTCTCGCGACACGGGCTCGGGTCTGCTCATCTCGGCCACACCGTAGTGAGCCGCCGACCGGGCCCGACGGGTTCCCGACCGGCATCACCCGATCCGGTGAACCGGGCTGTGCGGGCCCGCCGAAGGCCGCGCTACGGTGCCGGACTCGGGCCCGGGACGCTGAGCGCGGCGAGCCGCTCCGCGAAGGGCGTGACCTCCTCGAAGGAGTCCCGCTTCGGCGGCGAGGTGCGCCCCTTCGCCGGCCCCGACAGCCCGGCCATCAGCGCCGCCAGCTCGGTCGCGGCCCGCTCGATCCGGGCGTCGAGCCCCTGCGCGCCCCAGTCCTCGGAGGCGGCGTACACCCCGGTGGGGACGACGACCGCCCTCAGGTAGGCGAAGAGCGGCCGCAGCGCGTGCTCCAGCACCAGGGAGTGCCGGGCGCTGCCGCCGGTCGCGGCGATCAGCACCGGCTTCCCGGTGAGGGCGTCCTCGTCGGTGACGCTCAGCGCGTCGAAGAACGACTTGAACAGTCCGCTGTACGACGCCGAGAACACCGGCGTGACGACGATCAGCCCGTCGGCCGCCGCGACCTCGGCGAACGCGTCCGCGAGCGCCGGTGCGGGGAAGCCGTTGGTGAAGGTGTGCGCGATCTCCACGGCGAGGTCGCGCAGCTCGACCACCCGGACGTCGGCCGGAGCGGGCTCGGGCGCGGTGGCGGCCGGGGCGGCGGCCGCGGCCAGCCGGTCGCCGAGCAGCCGGGTGGACGACGGCACGCTCAGCCCCGCGGAGACGACGACGAGCTTCATGCGCGTACTCCTTCCTCGGTCGGGGCGCCCTCCCGGGAGGCCAGCAGGGAGGCGTGGGTCGGCGCGTCCGGCACGTCCGCCGGGCGGTCCTTCGCGAACTCCTCGCGCAGCACCGGCACGACCTCCTCGCCGAGCAGGTCGAGCTGCTCCAGGACGGTCTTCAGGGGCAGCCCGGCGTGGTCCATCAGGAACAGCTGGCGCTGGTAGTCACCGGCGTAGTCGCGGAAGGCGAGCGTCTTCTCGATCACCTGCTGCGGCGAGCCGACGGTGAGCGGGGTCTGCGCGGTGAAGTCCTCCAGCGACGGCCCGTGCCCGTAGACCGGCGCGTTGTCGAAGTACGGCCGGAACTCGCGGACCGCGTCCTGCGAGTTCTTCCGCATGAACACCTGGCCGCCGAGGCCGACGATCGCCTGCTCGGGCGTGCCGTGCCCGTAGTGCGCGTACCGGGCCCGGTACAGCTCGATCATGCGCTGGGTGTGGTCGGCGGGCCAGAAGATGTTGTTGTGGAAGAAGCCGTCGCCGTAGTAAGCGGCCTGCTCGGCGATCTCCGGGGAGCGGATGGAGCCGTGCCAGACGAAGGGCGCGACGCCGTCCAGCGGCCGCGGGGTGGACGTGAAGCCCTGGAGCGGCGTGCGGAACTTGCCCTCCCAGTTCACCACGTCCTCGCGCCACAGGCGGTGCAGCAGGGCGTAGTTCTCGACGGCGAGGTTGATGCCCTCGCGGATGTCCTTGCCGAACCAGGGGTAGACCGGCCCGGTGTTGCCGCGGCCCATCATCAGGTCCACCCGGCCGTCGGCCAGGTGCTGGAGCATCGCGAAGTCCTCGGCGATCTTCACCGGGTCGTTCGTGGTGATCAGGGTGGTGGAGGTGGACAGCACCAGCCGCTCGGTGCGGGCCGCGACGTAGCCGAGCATGGTCGTCGGCGACGAGGGCACGAAGGGCGGGTTGTGGTGCTCGCCGGTCGCGAAGACGTCGAGCCCGACCTCTTCGGCCTTGAGCGCGATGGCGACCATGGCCTTGATGCGCTCACGCTCGGTCGGCGTACGGCCCGTGGTCGGGTCGGGCGTGACGTCGCCGACGGTGAAGATGCCGAACTGCATGATCGCTCAACCTCCAGGTTGTTTAGTGTTCAACTATACCCCTGGAACGGAGCACCTCCGACCGTTATTCCGCAGCTCCGCCGACCGGCGTGGAAGCGGTGCATGCGAAGCTGCCCGCATGCTCGTGCTCCGCTCCGCCGCCCTGTTCGTCGTCGCCGCCCTGTTCGAGATCGGCGGCGCCTGGCTGGTGTGGCAGGGGGTGCGCGAGCAGCGCGGCTGGCTGTGGGCCGCGGGCGGGGTCCTGGCCCTGGGCGCCTACGGCTTCGTCGCCACCTTCCAGCCCGACGCGCACTTCGGCCGCATCCTCGCCGCGTACGGCGGGATCTTCGTGGCCGGGTCGATCCTGTGGGGCGTGGTCGCCGACGGCTACCGCCCCGACCGCTGGGACATCGCGGGGGCGCTGGTCTGCCTCGCCGGGATGTCCCTGATCATGTGGGCCCCGCGCAACGGCGGCTGACCACGGCGCTGACTAACCTGGGCGGCGACCCGCACCACCGACCGAGGAGCAGCCCATGGCCACCGCAGCCGCCGCCCCGTCCGCCGCCTCCCGTATCGCCGTCGTCACCGGCGCGAGCAGCGGCATCGGCGCCGCGACGGCCCGGCAGCTCGCCGAGGCCGGGTACCGCGTGGTCCTCACCGCCCGCCGCAAGGACCGCGTCGAGGCGCTGGCCGAGGAGATCCGGGCGGCCGGCCACCAGGCGACGGCCTACCCCCTGGACGTCACCGACCGGGCGGCGGTCGACGAGTTCGCCTCGGCCTTCAGGACCGTCGGCGTCCTCGTCAACAACGCGGGCGGCGCGCTCGGCGCCGACCCGGTGGCCACTGGCGACCCGGACGACTGGCGCCGCATGTACGAGACCAACGTCATCGGCACCCTCAACCTCACCCAGGCCCTGCTCCCCAAGCTGGAGGCGAGCGGCGACGGCACGGTCGTGGTCGTCTCCTCGACCGCGGGCCTGTCCACCTACGAGGGCGGCGCGGGCTATGTCGCCGCCAAGCACGGCGAGCACGTCCTCGCCGAGACCCTGCGCCTGGAGATCGTCGGCCGCCCGGTCCGCGTCATCGAGATCGCGCCCGGCATGGTCAAGACCGACGAGTTCGCCCTGACCCGCTTCGGCGGCGACCGGGACAAAGCGGCCAAGGTCTACCAGGGCGTCGCCGCCCCCCTGACCGCCGACGACGTCGCCGACACCATCACCTGGGCGGTCACCCGCCCCGCCCACGTCAACATCGACCTCCTGGTCGTCCGCCCCCGCGCCCAGGCCTCGAACACCAAGGTGCACCGGGAGGGCTGACCCCCGACGCCGCCCCGGGCGTCAGCCCTTCACGCAGACGACCTGCTTCAGCTTCGCCACGACCTCCACCAGGTCGCGCTGCTGGTCGATGACCTGCTCGATCGGCTTGTAGGCGCCCGGGATCTCGTCCACCACGCCGGAGTCCTTGCGGCACTCCACGCCCCGCGTCTGCTCCTCCAGGTCCTTGGTGGAGAAGCGCCGCTTGGCGGCGTTCCGGCTCATCCGCCGACCGGCGCCGTGGGAGGCGGAGTTGAAGGACTTGGCGTTCCCGAGGCCCTTCACGATGTACGAACCCGTGCCCATGGAACCGGGGATGATGCCGTAGTCACCGGAACCCGCGCGGATCGCTCCCTTGCGGGTCACCAGCAGGTCCATCCCGTCGTACCGCTCCTCGGCGACGTAGTTGTGGTGCGCGCTGATCTCCGGCTCGAAGACCGGCTTGGCCTTCTTGAACTCCTTGCGGACCACGTCCTTCAGGAGCGCCATCATGAGGGTGCGGTTGTACTTCGCGTACTCCTGCGCCCAGAACAGGTCGTTGCGGTACGCCGCCATCTGCGGGGTGTCCGCGACGAACACCGCGAGGTCGCGGTCGACCAGCCCCTGGTTGTGCGGGAGCTTCTGGGCGACGCCGATGTGGTGCTCGGCCAGTTCCTTGCCGATGTTGCGGGAACCGGAGTGCAGCATCAGCCAGACAGAACCGGTCGTATCCGTGCACACTTCGACAAAATGATTGCCCGATCCGAGCGTCCCCATCTGCTTCCCAGCACGCTCCAGCCGGAACCTGACCGCCTCCGCCACCCCGTCGAAGCGTGCCCAGAAGTCGTCCCACCCGGCCGTCGCCAGTCCGTGGAAGCGGCCCGGGTCGACCGGGCTGTCGTGCATGCCCCGGCCCACCGGAATCGCCTGCTCGATCTTCGAGCGCAGCCGGGACAGGTCGCCCGGGAGGTCGTTCGCCGTCAGGGACGTCTTCACCGCCGACATCCCGCAGCCGATGTCGACGCCCACCGCCGCCGGGCACACCGCGCCCCGCATCGCGATCACGGAGCCGACCGTCGCGCCCTTGCCGTAGTGCACGTCCGGCATGACCGCGAGGCCCTTGATCCACGGCAGGGTCGCGACGTTGCGCAGCTGCTGGAGCGCGCCCTCCTCGACCGTCGCCGGGTCGGCCCACATCCGGATCGGCACCTTCGCGCCCGGCATCTCCACGTACGACATATCGTCCTCATTCCCCCGGAAAACATGCAGAAGTCTCAAAGCGCAAAACCGGCGCCAAGGGCAGCCAAAGGGACGGCTGACCGGCGTTCACGGCGGCGCGTGCGATACACATTGTCTCCAGTGGACGCCCCCGCGCGGCAAGCGAATAACCAGCGGGGACACTGGAGTACCGACCACAGCCACACCGGCGAGAGGAGCCGCACCGTGCAGCGGAAGGCCTACGTACCCGGCGTCGCCGCCCTCCTGGCGGCGTTGCTGGCCGGCTGCACCGGCGGCTCGGACGGCGGTGCCACCGCGGACGACTCGAACCCGGGCGAGCCCGGCGTCGCGACCGAGGCGGCCGAGCCCGGCAAGTACCGCACCCTTCCTGAGCCGTGCGGCGCCGTCGGCAACAAGACGCTCGACTCCCTGCTGCCCGGCATCGAGGAGATCACCGACGAGGAGCAGCGCGAGAAGGCGTACGCGGGCGAGCCGACGCTCGCGTACGACACCGACCGCAAGGTCGGCTGCCGCTGGAAGGTGGATTCCGCGCAGGCCACCGACCATCTCTTCGTCGGCTTCGAGCGGGTGGTGTCGTACGACAGCGCCGTGAGCGACGACAGCGAGGCCGAGCAGCTCTTCGCCCAGCAGGTGGAGGCCGCCGACCTGCCCGAACCCGTCGTCTCGGAGTCCGGTTCCGCCGAGGACTCCCCGTCCGGCAGCCCGTCGGCGTCCTCGGGGGACTCGGGGGACCCCGGGGAGCCGCCCGCCGGCGCGGGCGGTACGCCCTCGGCGTCCTCCTCCGCCTCCGCTTCCTCGTCCTCGTCGAGCGCGTCCTCCGACGCCACGCCCACCGACGTCCAGCCCCGGCTCCTGGACGACCTGGGCGACGAGGCGTTCGTGGACGACGCGCTCAGCAGCTCCGGTTCGACGGCGAAGCGGCGCACGGTGACTGTGGCGTTCCGCACGTCGAACGTCATGGTGACCATCGAGTACGCGGAGCAGTCGGCGACGCTCGGGGTCGTGCCGGACAGCGAGGAAATGCAGGACATGGCGCGGAAACTGGCCTCCCAGCTGGCGGATTCGCTGGGCGGTTGAGTCCCGGCGGGGTTCCCCCGCGCCCGCGCGCGGTGGTCCCGAAGCGGGACCGCACGATTTCTTCACCGCGTACCGTGGCCCCTCGGACCCGTTCCGAACGCAGGAACCACGAGTGCCATGAGTGAAGGAACCATGCAGCTACGAGCCCAGCGTGACCAGCGAGACCCGCATGCGAAGCGAGCGAAGCGACTCACCCGCGTCCTTGTCGGCGCGGCCGCCGTACCCGTGATGCTGGTGGCAGCCGGCTGCTCCTCGGACTCCGGCTCCGACGACGGCAAGGACAAGGCCGCGGAGGAGTCCGCCGCGTCCAAGTCCGCGAGCCCTTCCCCGACGGTGCGGGCGGCGGCGTTCCGGAAGCTTCCCGAGCCGTGCTCGGTGGTGACCGAGAAGACGCTTGAGGACCTGGTGCCGAAGGGCGACTCCGGCAAGGAGGGCACGTCCAACGACACGGCGTCGCGGGCCAGCTGCTCCTGGGACAGTCTCGACGACAACGGTGTGAAGGGTTCTCAGTTCCGCTGGCTGAGCGTGTCGATGCTGCGCTTCGAGTCGGACGTGACGCGCGGCGAGGGCGACAAGCTGGCGCACGACTACTACGAGAAGCAGCTCAAGGACGTGCAGAGCGCGGAGGGCGCGAAGAAGCTCACGACCACGCCGGTGAGCGGCACGGGCGACGAGGCCTCGCTGGTGCGCTACGACCTGAAGAAGAAGGAAGGCACCTTCAAGCAGCAGACGGTCGTGACCCGGGTCGAGAACGTCGTCGTCACGGTCGACTTCAACGGCGCGGGCCTGGCGGGCGACAAGACCCCGGACGCCGACGACCTGGCGAAGGACGCGCAGAAGGCGGCCAAGGAGGCGGTGGCGGCGGTGACGAAGGCCAACGGCGCCGCCGACGGCGGCAAGTCGAGCGCCACGCCGTCGCCCTCCAAGTCGGGCTCCAAGTCGTCCTCCGAGGAGTCGCCGAAGGCGCCGTCCAAGTCGTCCGCGAAGGACAGCTGACGGTCTCTTCGACCCACCGGCCACCCGTCCCCCGCACACATGTGCCACTCTGTTGCGCGCAACAACACGCAATGGGAGGGGAGTACGGGTGGCCGCGCCACTTCAGCTGACACGGACGCACCGTGTCCTCATCGGCATGGTCGTCTTCGGTGCCGTCGTCATCGCCGGCATCGGCTTCGCGGGTTCGTACGCGGCGGTGCGCGAACTGGCCCTGAAGAAGGGCTTCGGGAACTTCAGCTACGTCTTCCCGATCGGCATCGACGCGGGCATCTGCGTGCTGCTCGCCCTCGACCTGCTGCTGACCTGGATCCGCATCCCCTTCCCGCTGCTGCGCCAGACGGCGTGGCTGCTGACGGCGGCGACGATCGCGTTCAACGGCGCGGCGGCCTGGCCCGACCCGCTGGGCGTGGGCATGCACGGGGTGATCCCGATCCTGTTCGTGGTGTCGGTGGAGGCCGCCCGGCACGCGATCGGCCGGATCGCCGACATCACCGCCGACAAGCACATGGAGGGCGTCCGCCTCACCCGCTGGCTGCTCTCGCCGGTGCCGACGTTCCTGCTGTGGCGCCGCATGAAGCTGTGGGAGCTGCGCTCCTACGAGCAGGTCATCAAGCTGGAGCAGGAGCGGCTGGTCTACCAGGCCCGGCTGCGCTCCCGCTTCGGCCGCGCCTGGCGCCGCAAGGCGCCCGTGGAGTCCCTGATGCCGCTGCGGCTGGCCCGCTACGGCGTCCCGCTCGCCCAGACCGCCCCCTCCGGGCTGGCGGCGGCCGGCATCGAACCGGCCCTGCTCCCGCCGGCGCCCCGGCCGCAGGAGCCGGCCCCGCAGGCGGCCCCCGCGGGCGAGCAGCGGGCCGAACTGGTCGGCGCCCGGGAGGCGGAGCCGGTGCGGGAGGACGGGCCGGCGGTCGAGCAGAACCCGTGGCTGCACGCCCGGGACCCGCAGTCGGTCGAGTACCACGGCGACTACGACCCGACGTACGACCCGGACCAGTACGCCCAGTGGGAGGCGGAGCAGCGGCAGGCCGACCAGTACCGGCAGCAGTTCGAGGAGGAGCCGCCCCCGCAGGAGCCCGCTCCGGAGGAGACCGGCGGCTTCCCCATACCGGTCGGGCCGCACCGCACCCGCGAGCTGGGGGAGGGCGGCGGCGCGCCGGAGCCCGAGGGTCCGGGCGAGGACGACTACTACCAGGTCTTCAAGCAGTCGCTCAACAACGGCAGCGGCTACCCGACCCCGCGCGAGTTCGCGTACGACGTCGAGGCCACCTTCGGCGTCTCGCTCCTGGACGCCGACGCCAAGCGCATGGTCCTGCGGTTCCAGGAGCGCCACGGCGCGGAGCTGGAGGAGGAGCACATCGCCTGACCGCACCGCGTACGGCGAAGGGGCGCCCGGTCCTGGACCGGGCGCCCCTTCGCCGTACTGGCGGGTCCTACTCCCCGAGCAGGGTCCGCACCCGGTCCTGCCCCACCGCGAGCAGCAGCGTGGGCAGGCGCGGGCCGGTGTCGCGGCCGACGAGCAGGTGGTACAGCAGCGCGAAGAACGTCCGCTGGGCGGTCTTGATCTCCGGCGGCAGTTCCTTGGGCGTGGCGTCGGCGGGGAAGCCCGCCTGGACCTTGGGGACGCCGTAGACGTGGTGGGTGAGCCCGTCCAGGGACCAGTGGTCGGCCAGTCCGTCGAGCAGCAGCCGCAGCGACTGCCGGCTCGGCTCGTCGAGGGACTTGAGCAGCTCGGCGTCGGGCTCCTGGCGCACGATGGTGCGCTGGTCGGCGGGGACGTGGGTGTTGATCCACGCCTCGGCCTTGTCATAGCGGGGCCGGGCCTCGTCCAGGGACGCCAGCGGGTTCGCCGGGTCCAGCTCGCTGAGGATGCGCAGCGCCTGGTCCTCGTGCCCGGCGGTGATGTCGGCCACGGAGGCCAGCGTCCGGTACGGCAGCGGCCTGGGCGTGCGCGGCAGCTCACCGGCGGCCGTGCGGACGGCGCGCGAGTGCGCGGCGGCGTCGGCGGGGAGGGCCGAGCCGTCGGCGACCTTGGCGTCGAGGCGGTCCCACTCGTCGTACAGCCGCTGGATCTCCTGGTCGAAGGCGATCTTGAAGGACTGGTTGGGCCTGCGGCGGGCGTACAGCCAGCGCAGCAGCTGCGGCTCCATGATCTGGAGCGCGTCGGCCGGGGTGGGCACCCCGCCCTTGGACGAGGACATCTTGGCCATGCCGCTGATGCCGACGAAGGCGTACATCGGGCCGATCGGCTGCTTGCCGCCGAAGATCCCGACGATCTGCCCGCCGACCTGGAACGACGACCCGGGCGAGGAGTGGTCCACGCCGCTGGGCTCGAAGACGACCCCCTCGTACGCCCAGCGCATCGGCCAGTCGACCTTCCAGACCAGCTTGCCGCGGTTGAACTCGCTCAGCCGCACGGTCTCGGAGAAGCCGCAGGCGGTGCAGGCGTAGGTCAGCTCGGTCGAGTCGTCGTCGTAGGCGGTGACCGTCGTGAGGTCCTTCTCGCAGTTGCCGCAGTACGGCTTGTACGGGAAGTACCCGGCGGAGCCGGAGCTGCCGTCGTCCTCGGCGGCGGCGCCGGAGCCCTCGGCGGCCTCCAGCTCGGCCTCGTCGACGGGCTTCTGCGACTTCTGCGGCTGCTTCGCGGGCTTCTTGGTCCGGTACTGGTCGAGGATCGCGTCGATGTCCCGCCGGTGCTTCATGGCGTGCAGGATCTGCTCGCGGTAGACACCGGAGGTGTACTGCGCGGTCTGGCTGATGCCGTCGAACTCGACGCCCATCGCGTCGAGCGCGGCGACCATCGCGGCCTTGAAGTGCTCCGCCCAGTTCGGGTGCGGGGAGCCCTTCGGCGCCGGGACGGAGGTCAGGGGCTTGCCGATGTGCTCGGCCCAGCTCTCGTCCACCCCGGGGACACCGGCCGGGACCTTGCGGTAGCGGTCGTAGTCGTCCCAGGAGATCAGGTGCCGCACCTCGTACCCGCGGCGGCGGATCTCGTCGGCGACCAGGTGCGGGGTCATGACCTCGCGCAGGTTGCCCAGGTGGATGGGGCCGGAGGGGGAGAGTCCGGACGCGACGACAACGCTGGGTTTGCCCGGGGCACGGCGCTCCGACTCGGCGATGACCTCGTCCGCGAACCGGGAGACCCAGTCGGTGGTCTCTGTGCTCTGAGCCACGATCGGCACGTCCTTCTTTCTGCTCGGGCAGCCGGTACGGTCGCACGGCTGACCGCTCCATTCTCCCAGTACGGCCCGCTTCCGCGAAAACCGCTTTTCACCGCATGGGATACTCGGTTTCTGTACTACTTCCAGGAACCCGAGCAGAACGGCAGCCACTCCATGGCCTCGGTCACGTCCCTCACCGACTCCGTCCAGCAGCAGCTCGCGTCCGCCCTCACGGCCACCCGGCCGGAGGCCGCCGGCGCCGACCCGCTGCTGCGACGTAGCGACCGGGCGGACTACCAGGCCAACGGCATCCTCGCGCTGGCCAAGAAGGCGAAGGCCAACCCGCGGGAGCTGGCGGCCGAGGTCGTCGCCCACATCACCACCGGCGACGAGCTGATCAAGGACGTCGAAGTCTCCGGGCCCGGCTTCCTCAACATCACCGTCAGCGACGGCGCGATCACCCGGAACCTCGCCGCGCGGCTCGCGGACGGCGAGCGGCTCGGAGTGCCGCTGAAGCAGGACGCGGGCACCACGGTCGTCGACTACGCCCAGCCGAACGTGGCGAAGGAGATGCACGTCGGCCACCTGCGCTCGGCGGTCATCGGCGACGCGCTGCGCGGCATGCTCGACTTCACCGGCGAGAAGACGATCGGCCGGCACCACATCGGCGACTGGGGCACCCAGTTCGGCATGCTCATCCAGTACCTGTTCGAGCACCCCGGCGAGCTGGCCCCGGCCGAGGACGTCGACGGCGAGCAGGCCATGTCGAACCTGAACCGGGTGTACAAGGCGTCGCGCGCGGTCTTCGACGCGGACGAGGAGTTCAAGGAGCGGGCCCGCAAGCGGGTCGTCGCCCTGCAGTCCGGCGACAAGGAGACGCTGGAGCTGTGGCAGCAGTTCGTGGACGAGTCGAAGGTCTACTTCTACTCCGTCTTCGAGAAGCTCGACATGGAGATCCGCGACGAGGAGATCGTCGGCGAGTCCGCGTACAACGAGGGCATGCCCGAGACCGCCCGCCTCCTGGAGGAGACGGGCGTCGCGGTGCGCTCCGAGGGCGCGCTCGTGGTGTTCTTCGACGAGATCCGCGGCAAGGACGACCAGCCGGTCCCGCTGATCGTGCAGAAGGCCGACGGCGGCTTCGGCTACGCGGCCTCCGACCTGACCGCGATCCGCAACCGGGTCCAGGACCTGCACGCGACCACGCTCCTGTACGTCGTGGACGTACGTCAGTCGCTGCACTTCAAGATGGTCTTCGAGACCGCCCGCCGGGCCGGCTGGCTCGGCGACGAGGTCACCGCGCACAACATGGGCTACGGCACGGTGCTCGGCGCCGACGGCAAGCCCTTCAAGACGCGTGCGGGCGAGACCGTGCGTCTGGAGGACCTGCTGGACGAGGCCGTGCAGCGGGCGGCCGAGGTCGTGCGGGAGAAGGCGCGGGACCTCACCGAGGACGAGATCCAGGAGCGGGCCGCGCAGGTCGGCATCGGGGCCGTGAAGTACGCGGACCTGTCGACGTCGCCGAGCCGCGACTACAAGTTCGACCTGGACCAGATGGTCTCGCTCAACGGCGACACCAGCGTCTACCTCCAGTACGCCTACGCCCGGATCCAGTCCATCCTCCGCAAGGCCGGCGAGTTCCGCCCAGCCGCCCACCCGGAGCTGGCGCTGCACGAGGCGGAGCGCGCGCTGGGCCTGCACCTGGACGCGTTCGGGGACACGGTCTTCGAGGCGGCCGCGGAGTACGCCCCGCACAGGCTGGCCGCGTACCTGTACCAGCTGGCGTCGCTGTACACGACGTTCTACGACAAGTGCCCGGTGCTGAAGGCCGAGACGCCGGAGCAGGTGGAGAACCGCCTCTTCCTGTGCGACCTCACGGCCCGCACCCTGCACCGGGGCATGGCCCTGCTGGGCATCCGGACGCCCGAGCGGCTCTGAGTACGGCCCGGAGGTGAGGGCGGGGCCGCCCCGCCCTCACCTCAGCAGCGTCAGGCCGTCGGGTGCGTCGATGCCGAACTCCTCGGCCAGCACCCGGCGGGCCTGCGTGTCGTCGGACAGCTTCCGTTCGGTGACCGCGCCGTCGTCGGTACGCGTCACGGTGACGCGGTCGCCGTCGAGGAGCAGGTGCGCGTCCGGGGTGAGGCGCTGGACGTAGGGGCGCCGGGCGAACGGGGACCGCGGGTTCGTGGCGATGTGCCAGTTGATCACCTCGTAGTCGGACGGCTCGAACGGCTCCGGGGTGAACGCGTACTGCGCCTCCCAGCCGCCCGCCACGTGCGCCTGGAGCACCCACGTCTCCAGCGGCCCCCGGCGCGGCGCGTGCACCAGCCGATGCCGGCGCCCGGCGTCGTGGAACTCGGTGTCCGCCTGCAGCGGCACCGGTTCCAGCAGCGAGCCGATGGCGCCGAAGCCGACGTCGGCCAGATACGGCCGCGGGTCGCCGGGCAGCTCGGCGAGGAGGGCCATGTGGGTGCGCGGACGGTCCTCGAAGCGGTCGGCGCCGACGACGACCCGCGCGGTCAGCCGGATCACCCGGGCGCCGAGCGCCTCCAGGGCCGCCGCGAACAGGGTGTTGTGCTCGTAGCAGTAGCCGCCCCGCCGACGGCCGTGGACCAGCTTGGCCATCAGGTCGGAGAGGTCGAGGGAAGGGGCCCGGCCGCCGAGGGCGTCGAGGTTCTCGAAGGGGATGGCCCGCAGGTGGGCGAGCTGCACCCCGCGCAGGGTGGCCGCGTCGGGCCGCCGCCCGCCCTCCCAGCCGATGCGCTCGAAGTAGGCGTCGAGGGAGAAGGGCGTAGTCGTCCGTGCGCTGTCGGGCATGACCTCACCGTACGTGCGGCGACGGCGCCCCCGCCCTCGGTCATTGGTCCTACGACGGGAGCCGCGTCGCCCGGTGCGCCGTGCCCAGTCCCTCGCCCAGCCTGCGCAGCCCCTCGGCGATCTCGTCCGGTGCCTGCGTGACGAAGCACAGCCGCAGCGTGGCGCGGTCGGGCTCGCCGGCGTGGAAGGGGGCCCCGGGGACGTACGCCACGTCGTGCCGGACCACCTCGGGGAGCAGGACGGTGGTGTCGTACCCGTCGGGCAGCCGGGCCCACAGGAACATGCCGCCCTCGGGGCGGGTCCACACCGATCCCGCCGGGAGCGCGTCCGCGAGGCCCGCGAGCATGGCGTCCCGGCGCGTTCCGTAGACGGCGGCGACGCGGGCGACGTGGGCGTCCAGGTCCCGGTCGGCCAGGTAGCGGGCGGCGGCGAGCTGGTTGACGGTCGGGGTGTGCAGGTCGGCGGCCTGCTTGGCGACCGCGCAGGCCCGCAGCAGCTCGGCGGGCGCCCGCAGCCAGCCCAGGCGCAGGCCGGGCGCCATGACCTTGGAGAAGGAGCCCAGCAGCACGGTCCGGTCCCGGGCCCCCTCGTAGGAGGCGATCCACGGCACCCGCTCGCCCTCGAAGCGCAGCTCGCCGTACGGGTCGTCCTCGACGATCCACAGCCCGCACCGCCCCGCGACCTCGGCGAGGGCGGCGCGGCGGGCGGCGGGCACGGTGCGGCCGGTGGGGTTGGAGAAGGTGGGGACCGTGTAGAGCAGCTTGGGACGCTCGCGCACCACCAGTTCCTCCAGGGCGACGGGGTCGATCCCGTCGTCGTCCCCGGGCACCGCCACCACCCGGGCGCCCGCGAAACCGAAGGCCTGAAGCGCGGCCAGGTAGCAGGGGCGCTCGACGAGGACCGTGTCGCCGGGTTCGAGCAGCGCGGTGGCCAGGAGTGACAGGGCCTGCTGCGAACCGGTGGTGACGAGGAGGTCGTCGGCGCCGGTGGCCAGCCCGCGCGCCGAGGTGCGGGCGGCGAGCGCGGCCCGCAGGGCGGGCTCGCCCTCGGTCGTGGAGTACTGCAGGGCCCGCGCGGGCGTCTCGGCGAGGACGTCCCGGTACGCGGCGGCGATGCCCTCCGCGTCGAACAGTTCGGGGGCCGGCAGCCCGCCCGCGAAGTTGATCACCTCGGGGCGGGCGGTGACGGCGAGGATGTCCCGGACCGGCGAACCGCCGATCGACCGGGCCCGCGCGGCGAGCGGCGGCAGCGGAGCGGTGGCGGTGGCGGCGGGCGCGGTCTCAGTCACGGTCATGCGCGCAGCCTAGGCAGGTACGTGCCGCCTACAGGGAACTTTCCGCGATCCGGACACCCGTGCGACCCGCGACGGCCGTCAGCCCTTGGCGCCCAGCCCGCCGTACACGTTGATGTCCGCGTCCGTGACGTCGTTGATGTCCTTGTACCGGACCTTCTCGATGTCGTCCAGTTCGGCGAGGTACGTCTCCTCCGGCTGCTCCGGCACCGGCGCCGCGTGGTCCGGCCGCCAGTGGTGCACCGGCACGACACCGGGGTCGGCCAGCTCCAGTCCGCTCTCCGTGAAGAACCGCTCCACGTCCTTGCGGGAGCGCAGCACGAAGGTGAAACCCCGCTCGGTGTACGTCCGCTGGACCGCGCGGATGCTCTCCGGGTTGAGGTCGTCGGTGAGGTGGCTGAGGATCAGACGGCTGCCGGCGGGCAGCGCGTCGACCAGTTCGCGGACGATCGGGTACGCCTCCGCGTCCTCGACGAAGTGCAGGATGGCGACGAGGCAGAGCGCCACCGGCCGGTCGAAGTCGATGGTCTCGGCGGCCCGTTCGAGGATCCGCGCCGGACTCTTCAGGTCGGCGTCGATGTAGTCCGTGCGTCCCTCGGGGCCGCTGGTGAGCAGGGCGCGGGCGTGGGCGAGTACGACCGGGTCGTTGTCGACGTAGACCACCCGCGACTCGGGGGCGATGCGCTGGGCGATCTGGTGCACGTTCTCGGCGGTCGGCAGCCCGGTGCCGATGTCGAGGAACTGCCGGATGCCGTCCTCCCGGGCGAGCGCGGTCACCGCGCGCCGCAGGAAGTCGCGGTTGTGCCGTACGTCGAGGTAGCCGCGCGGGTTGGCGGCGAGCCCGGCGGCCGCGGCGTCGAGGTCGGCGGGGTAGTGGTCCTTGCCGCCGAGGAAGACGTCGTAGACCCGCGCCGGGTGCGCCTTGCTGCTGTCGATCCTCCTCCGCAGCTCCGCGGGGTCCTGGCTGAGGGCGTCACCGGGCATGCGCGTCCCACCTTTCGGATGTCACCTGACGAAGCGAACAGGTTTGGTGCTCAACAACCTATCTCCCGCCCGGACTTGCCGTTGCCCGATGCCGCCGGCAGGGCGCCTCCGGTCCGGCCCGTCTCAGCCGCCCTCGACCAGCTCCCAGGCGTCGCTGCCGAGGGGGTACGCGTAGGAGGAGTCGTCCCGGGAGGCGCTGGTGCGGAACGGCTTGCCGTTGTCGTCGATGCGCGTCGTGCCGTGCCGGCCGCCGCTGGACCACTCCAGTTCCAGCTCCCAGCTGACGTCGTGGCCGCTGGTGTGCGCGACGACCTGGAAGACCTCGGGGTCGGACTCGCTGACGCTGTACGGGAAGTCCCGCTGGCCCCCGATCGGCGTCGCGGTCGGGGTGCCGAGGTCGAGCGAGACGTCGAAGGCCGTGGTGTGCACCTGGCCGCCGCAGCCGTTGCCCATCACGTACTGGTTCCAGCCCAGCGCCGGGCCACTGCGCTTCACCCGGACGTGCAGGTCCTCCAGGACCACCGTCTGCGGGCCGGTGCCCTGCACGGTGAGGACGACCGTCTGCCGGTTCGCGGAGACCGCGTTGAGGGGGGTGGCCCAGCCGACGGCGTCCTGCTGGGGCGGGGGCTTGGGCACGTTCTTCGGGCTGCGGTCGACGAGGAAGGCGTGGTCGCAGGGCACGTCCCAGTAGTACGGGGTGGTCGACACGGTGAGCAGGGGCCCGTCGACGGGTGCCTCGCGGCTCGGCGTGGCGGTGGCCGGACGCGACGGTGACGCGGAGGGGGACCCGGACCGGGACGCGGAGGCGGAGGCGGACGGGGAGGACGTGGCGGCGCTCGCGCTCGGCGAGCCCGGCCCGGTCGCGCTCCCGGACACCGACGCGGACGTCTGCGCGACGGCCCCGGCCGGTCCGCGCCGGCCGTCGTCGTCCGGGCCCGACACGAGGTTGGCCACGAGCGCCACGGCGGCGCTGACGGCGACGACGCCGGTCGCGGCGTAGAGCGCGGCACGCGGCACCCGACGGCGGCTCTCCGGGACCGACGGCGGCTCCGACACCGACGAGGCCGACAGTGTCTCCGGAGCCGACGAGGCGGATGAGGCCGGCGAAGCCGACGAGGCCGGCGAGGCCGGCGAGACCGGCGAGACCGGCGAGACCGGCGACTGCGACGAGGCGCCGTCCGCGACCGGGCTCTCCGAGCCCTCGGCACCCTCTGGGCCGGCGTTGTCCCCCGCACCCTCCGCGTCCTCTCCGCCCTCGGTCTCCCCCTTCCGCACACCGCGCAGCGCGTCCGCGCGGATCCAGCGGCGGTGGAGTTCGAGCAGTTCCTCGGGCGTCGCCCGGCACACGCGGGCGAGACGTTCGACGGGCGCGAACTCGACCGGCACCACCTCCCCGCTGACGTACCGGTGCAGGGTCGAGCCGCTCATGTGCAACCGCTTGCCGAGTGCCCCGTAACTGAGCCCGGACCGCTCCTTCAGCTCCCGAAGCAGTCCCGCGAAGTCGTCCCCCGCCACCGTTCCTCCCTCTCCTCGCATCCCCGTACCGCATCCCAGAGGGACGTTGTTCCCGCAGGTCAGAGCGTTCCGGGCGTCCCACCGTCCCGCATGCTCCCCCATCGCTGGCGGCCGGGACGATCAGGACCGCAAGCTGTGGTCATCCAAGCAGCCGCTCCCGCCGAACGGTCGAGCGGCTCGCCCCAACTCTCGCATCCCATGGGGGACCTTCCATGTCCGCACGCCGCATCACCCGTACCCGTCTGTTCGCCGCCACCACGGTCGCGCTGGCCGCGCTCTCCCTCACGGCCTGCGAGGGCGACGAACTCACGGGCTCCCCGGCGCCCGACTCCGCCACCTCGGCGACGGCGGACGCGAACAACGCCCAGCCGGCGGGCAGCGCCAAGGGCGCCACCGGTGAGACCGGCTCCACCGGCTCCACCGGCTCCACCGGCTCGAAGGGTTCCGCCGGAAACGACAAGGCCTCGGACTCCGGCTCCGGTTCCGGTTCCGACGCCGCAACCGGAACCGACGACGGCTCCGACGGCTCCGACTCGGGCGTCCCCGGCGAGTGCTCCGCATCCGACGTACAGATCACCGCGGCGAACGCCCCCCGTCCGATCAACCACCTGCTGCTGACCGCCACCAACACCGGTTCGAAGACGTGCGCGCTGCCGCAGTACCCGGCGGCACGGTTCGGCGAGGCCCAGTCGGTGCCGCCGGTCGCGGAGTCCAGCAAGCCGCAGTCGCTGACGACGCTGGCCCCGGGCGAGTCGGGCTACGCGGGCGTACGGCTGTCCTCCGGCGACGGCAGCGGCGAGAACGGCTACGAGACGACCACCCTCACGATCCCCTTCGAGGACGGCTCCATCGCCACGGTCAAGCTGCCCTCCGGCGGCGTGTACGTCGACACCGCGCTGACGGTCACCTACTGGCAGACCGACGCGTCGAACGCGCTCGAGTACTGAAGGGGTGCGCGCACCGGCACCCCTTGTGTGAAGGGCCGCCACCGGTCGCTCAGCGCAGGGTGCGAGCGACCTCGGTTGCCCAGTACGTCAGGATGTTGCGCGCGCCCGCCCGCTTGATCCCGGTGAGGGACTCCAGGATGGCCCGGTCGCGGTCGATCCAGCCCTTCTCGGCGGCGGCCTCGATCATCGAGTACTCACCGGAGATCTGGTACGCGGCGACGGGCACGTCCGAGGCCTCGGCGACCTTGGCGAGGATGTCGAGGTAGGGCCCGGCCGGCTTGACCATCACCATGTCGGCGCCCTCCTCCAGGTCCAGCGCCAGCTCCCGCAGCGACTCGCGCGCGTTGGCGGCGTCCTGCTGATAGGTCTTCCGGTCGCCCTTGAGCGACGACCCGACGGCCTCCCGGAAGGGCCCGTAGAAGGCGGAGGCGTACTTGGCGGTGTACGCGAGGATCGCGACGTCCTCCCGCCCGATCTGGTCGAGCGCGTCCCGGACGACCCCGATCTGACCGTCCATCATCCCGCTGGGCCCCACGACATGGGCGCCCGCGTCGGCCTGGACCTGCGCCATCTCGGCGTACCGCTCCAGGGTGGCGTCGTTGTCGACGCGCCCCTGGCCGTCGAGGACCCCGCAGTGTCCGTGGTCGGTGAACTCGTCGAGGCAGAGGTCGGACATGACGAGCAGCTCGTCCCCGACCTCCGCCCGTACGTCACGCAGCGCGACCTGCAGGATCCCGTCGGGGTCGGTGCCCGCCGTACCGGCGGCGTCCTTCTTCCCCTCCTCCGGCACCCCGAAGAGCATGATCCCGGAGACCCCGGCCTCGACCGCCTCGGCGGCCGCCTTCTTCAGCGTGTCCCGCGTGTGCTGCACGACACCGGGCATCGCCGCGATCGGCACCGGCTCGCTCGCGCCCTCCAGGACGAAGGCGGGGAGGATGAAGTCGGCGGGGTGCAGCCGGGTCTCGGCGACCATCCGACGCATCACGGGGGTGGTCCGCAGCCGCCGGGGCCGGGTGCCGGGAAAGGATCCGTACGTCGTCATACCACCTACGCTACGCCCGCCCCGCCCGTGCCTTTGCCGACGACGAGTCGGCCCGGGCCGGCCCCGGACAACGCTTGACCTCAACCGGACTTCAGCTTCTACGGTCGGCGCCATGGACTACTCACACGGCGACGCCGAACTGATCCGCCAGCCCATCGGCTACTGGAGCTGGGCGGCGTACAAGGCCGTCGTCACCCGGACCCGGGCGGCCCTGGCCGAGCTCGGCACGACCCAGTCACAGTGGTGGGTCCTCGCCCAGGTCGGCCGTGCCGACACCCCGAAGACCCGCGCCGAGGTCTCCGGCCTCCTGCGGAACTACCTCGACGCGGGCCCGGAGGCGATGGAGTCGGAGATCGACGCGACGATCGCGGCGGGCTGGATCACCGAGACCGCCTCCGACGGCCTGCTCTCCCTGACTCCGGAGGGCAGGACGTTCTTCGAGAAGGCAGCCGCCCTCCAGGACGACCTGTGGACGGAACGCCACGCCGGAATCTCCGACGAGGAGTACCTGACCACCATGAAGGTGCTCCAGCGCTTCATCCGCAACACGGGCGGCCGGGCCTGGCACCACTGACCGGCACCACCGGGGGGGCGCCCGGTTCCGTGTCCGATTCCTTCAAGGCAACGGCGGTGGCGGCCCGCTAGCGTCACCGGCATGAACAGCACCGGCAAGGAGTCGCGCCACCTCGGCGTCCACATCGACCGCACCGCGTCCGACGTCTACGCCTACGCCTCGGACCCGGCCAACCTGCCCGCGTGGGCCCACGGTCTCGGCAGGTCCATCGAGCGGATCGCGGACGAATGGATCGCGGACTCCTCTCCCCTGGGCCGGGTCACGGTGACCTTCACCCCGCGCAACGACCTGGGGGTGCTCGACCACCACGTCACGCTGCCCTCCGGGGAGACCGTTTACAACCCGGTCCGCGTGATCGCCGACGGCACCGGGAGCGAGGTGGTGTTCACCCTCCGCCGGCAGCCTGGGACGACCGACGCCGACTTCGAGCGCGACGCGGACATGGTCACCGCAGACCTGGCGAGGCTCAAGGAGCTGCTGGAGTCCGACTAGGGCGTGGCGGCCGCCGGGGCCGGCCCGGCGACCCGCACGACGTGCTTGCCCCGAACGCCCCCGGCCTCCAGGGCCCGTTGGGCGTCGGCGACCCGGTCGAGCGGGTGGACGGTGTCGACGACGGGGACGAGGTCGCCCCGCTCGGCGAGCCGGGCGGCCTCGGCGAGCAGCGCGCTGTCGGGATTGCCGCTGAAGAAGCGGATGCGCCCCTTGCCGTGCACGGCGGAACCGAGCACCGTGGCGATCCCCGCGAGCGGCCGGTCGAAGTCGACGGTGACGGCGACCATCCGCCCGCCCGGCGCCAGCAGCCGTCGCACCCGGGCCTGCTCGGTGCCGACGGTGTCGAGGACGACGTCGAAGCGGCCGAGGGTGGCCGGCGGAGTCCTGCGGTGGTCCAGCGCCTCCTCGGCCCCCAGCCCCCGCACGAAGTCGAGGTTCCGCCCGCCCGCGAGCGCGACGACATGGGCGCCCAGCAGCCTGCCGACCTGCACGGCGACGCTGCCCACACCCCCGCTGCCGCCCCGCACGAGGAGCCGCTCACCGGGCTGCAACGCGGCCTTGTCCCGCAGCGCGGTCAGCGCCGTGGTCGCGCCCGCGATCAGCGAGACCGCTTCCTCCGGGGTGAGGTTCCCGGGCGCGGTCGCGATGTGCCGCCGGCCGACGGCGACGTACTCGGCCATGCTGCCGGTGCGCCGCCCCAGCAGCCCCCACACCCGCTCCCCCACCCGCACCCCGCGCACCGAGGCCCCGACCTCGGCCACCTCCCCCGCGAAGTCGATGCCGCACCCCTTGGGGAAGGCCCGCCCGGTCACCAGGCGCACCTTTCCGGTCCGGACGTGGAGGTCACCGCCGTTGACCGCGGCGGCACGCACCCGCACCAGCACCTCGTCGGGGCCGATGGCCGGCACCGGCCGCCGTCCGACGTAGAGCACCTCGGGGGGCCCGTAGCGGTCGAAGAGAACCGCCTTCATCTCACCCATGTCTCGTGATCCATTTCGCGTCCGGGAAGCGCGGAGGCGAGGTCCGCGTCCGCTGCTAGGCTCACGCTAGAGCCATAAGTGGACGAGGCCCTCCACTTACCCGGAAGTGAGAAACATGCCTGACCAGCCCTCTCACAAGCCGCCCGCTCCGGCGGCCGGAGAAGCCCCGGCGGAGCTGCGCGCAGACGCCCGCCGCAACCGCGAACGCGTCCTGGAGGCGGCGCGCGAGGTGTTCTCCGCCCAGGGTGTGGACGCCCCGATGAGCGCGGTCGCCCGCCGGGCCGGTGTCGGCGTGGCCACCCTCTACCGCCGCTTCCCCACCCGCTCGGCGCTCGTCACCGCCGCCTTCGAGGACCAGCTGGCCGTGTGCGCGACGGTGTTCGAGGAGGCCATGGCGGACCCCGACCCGGGCCACGGCCTGTACACCCTCCTCGAAAGGGTATGCACCACGGTGGTCACCGACCGCGGTTTCGAGACGGTCTTCATCGCCGGTTTCCCCGAGGCCCTGGACTACGACCGGGAACGCGCCGTCGCCGAGGAGCGCCTGTCCCTCCTGGTCCGGCGCGCCCGCGACGCCGGCCAGCTCCGCGAGGACTTCGACCCGGCCGACATCCCCCTGCTTCTCCTCGCGGTGAGCGGCCTGGCCGCCCAGCCCCCCGAAACGGCCCTCCCCGCCGCCCGCCGCCTCCTCACCTACCTCTTCCAGTCCTTCCAGGCCCACCCACCGTCCCGCCCGGGACCACTGCCACCGGCGCCGCCGGTGGACCTGGCGGGACTGCACCGTCCGCTGCCCGTCCGGTAAAACGACGGTGGGGCGCCCCGTACAGGGCGCCCCACGTCACTTTCAGGTCGAAGACCGCCGTCTCCGTGACCCCGGCCTCCGCTCGCTCGGCCGGGTCACCGGGTCCCCCGCCTCCAACGCCGCCGCCCGGCGCCGCAGACCGAAGTCGGCCAGGGCCTCCGCCAGCTTGAGGACGGACGGCTCCGGCGCCATGACGTCGACGCGCAGCCCGTGCTCCTCGGCCGTCTTGGCCGTCGCCGGGCCGATGCAGGCGATCACCGTGACGTTGTGCGGCTTGCCCGCGATGCCGACCAGGTTGCGGACCGTGGACGACGAGGTGAAGAGCACCGCGTCGAAGCCGCCGCCCTTGATGGCCTCCCGGGTCGTGGCCGGGGGCGGCGAGGCGCGCACCGTGCGGTAGGCGGTGACGTCGTCGACCTCCCAGCCCAGCTCGATCAGACCGGCGACGAGCGTCTCCGTGGCGATGTCCGCCCGCGGCAGGAAGACGCGGTCGATCGGGTCGAACACCGGGTCGTAGGGCGGCCAGTCCTCCAGGAGACCGGCGGCCGACTGCTCGCCGCTCGGCACCAGGTCCGGCTTCACACCGAAGGCGATCAGGGCGTTCGCCGTCTGCTCGCCCACGGCCGCGACCTTGATGCCGGCGAAGGCGCGGGCGTCGAGGCCGTACTCCTCGAACTTCTCGCGGACCGCCTTCACCGCGTTGACCGACGTGAACGCGATCCACTCGTAGCGGCCCGTCACCAGGCCCTTGACCGCCCGCTCCATCTGTTGCGGGGTGCGCGGCGGTTCCACCGCGATGGTCGGGACCTCGCTGGGGACGGCCCCGTAGGACCGCAGCTGGTCGGAGAGCGACGCCGCCTGCTCCTTCGTACGCGGTACGAGGACCTTCCAGCCGAACAGCGGCTTGGACTCGAACCACGACAGCTGGTCGCGCCGGGCGGGGGCGGAGCGCTCGCCGACCACGGCTATCACCGGGCGGCCGCCGTCCGGGGACGGCAGCACCTTCGCCTGCTTCAGCGTCTGGGCGACCGTGCCGAGCGTCGCCGTCCAGGTGCGCTGCCGCGTCGTCGTACCGGCGATCGTCACCGTCAGCGGGGTGTCCGGCTTGCGGCCCGCCGACACCAGCTCGCCGGCCGCCGCGGCCACCGAGTCCAGCGTCGTCGACACGACCACCGTGCCGTCGGAGGCGCCCACCTCGGTCCAGCAGCGGTCCGACGCCGTACGGGCGTCCACGAACCGTACGTCGGCGCCCTCCGCGTCCCGCAGCGGCACACCGGCGTACGCGGGCACACCGACGGCGTTCGCGACACCGGGGACCACCTCGAAGGGCACCCCGGCGGCGGCACACGCCAGCATCTCCTCGGCGGCGTACGCGTCGAGCCCGGGGTCCCCGGTCACCGCACGCACGACCCGCCTGCCGCCCCGCGCGGCCTCCATGACAAGATGTGCGGCATCCCGCACAGCGGGGGCGCCGACGATCGTTGACGCACCGTCAACAACCGTCAGCTGGGGCGCGCCTGTGCCCGGATCCGACGGATCGGTATCCGTGTGCACTTCCGACACGCCCTGCCTCGCATGCGTGCGTACGACGTCGAGCACCTCGTGCTCGGCGACGAGGACGTCCGCGTGCGCCAGCGCCTCGACGGCGCGCAGAGTCAGCAGTCCCGGATCTCCGGGTCCGGCACCGAGGAAGGTGACGTGCCCGTGTTCAGGACCGGCGGGAAGGGTGGTGGGGCTCACTGTGCTCGCTCCCCCATCAGACCGGCCGCGCCCTGGGCGAGCATCTCGGTGGCGAGTTCGCGACCGAGCGCCAGCGCCGCCTCGTGCGTCTCGGGCACGGGACCGGTGGTGGACAGCTGCACCAGCGTCGAGCCGTCGGTCGTGCCGACGACGCCGCGCAGGCGCATTTCCTTGACAATCTGCCCGTCGGCCAGAAGGTCGGCCAGCGCGCCCACCGGGGCGCTGCAGCCGGCCTCCAGGGCGGCGAGCAGGGACCGCTCGGCCGTGACGGCGGCCCGCGTGAACGGGTCGTCGAGCTCGGCGAGCGCGGCGATCAGTGAGGCGTTGTCCGCCGCGCACTCGATCGCCAGTGCCCCCTGGCCGGGGGCGGGCAGAACCGTGTCGACCGACAGGAAGTCGGTCACCTCGTCGATGCGCCCCACCCGGTTGAGCCCGGCGGCGGCCAGCACGACCGCGTCCAGCTCACCGCTGCGGACGTATCCGATGCGCGTGTCGACGTTGCCCCGGATCGGGACCGTCTCGATCTCCATCCCGTGGGTGCGGGCGTACGCGTTCAGCTGCGCCATGCGGCGCGGCGCCCCGGTACCGATGCGCGCCCCGCGCGGGAGGTCGGTCAGCTTGCGCGCGTCCCGGGCGACGACCACGTCCCGCGGGTCCTCGCGCTCCGGGACCGCGGCCACGACCAGGCCCTCGTGCTGCGCGGTGGGGAGGTCCTTGAGCGAGTGAACCGCGAAGTCCACCTCTCCCCGCAGCAGCGCGTCCCGCAGCGCGGCGACGAACACGCCCGTGCCGCCGATCTGCGCCAGGTGCTCGCGCGACGTGTCGCCGTACGTGGTGATCTCGACCAGCTCAACGGGCCGACCGGTCACCTGGCTCACGGCGTCCGCCACCTGGCCGGACTGGGCCATGGCGAGCTTGCTCCGCCTCGTCCCCAGCCTCAGTGCCTTCTCAGTCATGCCGGCCCTCGGTTCTTCTCAGTGGTGCTGTTCCCGGCGCGGGAGACGGAGGCCACCGTCTCCTGGTCGAGGTCGAACAGGGTGCGCAGCGCGTCCGCGTACCCGGCACCGCCGGGTTCGGCGGCGAGCTGCTTGACCCGCACCGTCGGTGCGTGCAGGAGCTTGTCGACCACCCGCTTGACGGTCTGGGTGATCTCGGCGCGGTGCTTGTCGTCGAGCCCCGGCAGCCGCCCTTCCAGGCGGGCGATCTCACCGGCCACCACGTCCGCGGCCATGCTGCGCAGCGCGACCACGGTGGGCGTGATGTGCGCGGCGCGCTGGGCGGCGCCGAAGGCGGCGACCTCGTCGGCGACGATCCGGCGGACCATGTCCACGTCGGCGGCCATCGGCGCGTCGGCGGAGGCGTCCGCGAGCGACTCGATGTCCACCAGGCGCACCCCGGCCAGCCGGTGCACGGCGGCGTCGACGTCGCGCGGCATGGCGAGGTCGAGCAGGAAGAGCACGGGCTCGGGGCGCGGCACGTCGGCGACCGGCTCGGGGCGGCGGCGCTCGGGGATGCGGCCGACGCGCGTCGCGGTCGCGGCGAGCGCGCCGATCAGCTCGGCCTCCGCCTCCGGACCGGTCCGGCCCGTCTCGCGCGGCCGGTCCACCGCCGTGCCGCCCGCGGCCCACGCCCCGTGCTGCTCCAGCGTCGCGGCGTCCATGCCGGCCACGGCGGCCTCGCCCATGACGGAGAAGCCGGACGGGACGGAGGACAGGTCCAGGGGGCAGTTCTCGTCGCCGCCGGCCGTGGTACCGGGGCCCGGCAGTGGCGTTTCCGCACCCTGCCGCTCCCCCCGTACACCGGCGGAACCGGCGTCGGCCGCTACGTCGGACTCGACGGCGGGCGCGCCGGTGCGGCCCGCCACGGTGGCGGCCACGGCGTCGGCCGTGAGGACCAGTCCGGTCGCACCGGTGCAGGAGACGGCCACGTCGGCACGTGTCAGCTCGACCGGCACCGAGTCCATCGGTACCGCGCGGGCCAGCACGTCCGTGTCGTCGCCCTCGGAAAGGATCTGTGCGAGCCGCTCGGCGCGCTCGAAGGTGCGGTTGGCGACCACGATCTCGGCGACCCCGGACCGCGCCAGCGTGGCGGCGGCCAGCGAGGACATCGAACCGGCGCCGATGACCAGGGCCTTCTTGCCCCGGGCCCACTGCTGGACGTCGGCTCCGGCGGACAGCTGCTCCAGGCCGAAGGTGACCAGGGACTGTCCGGCGCGGTCGATGCCGGTCTCGGAGTGGGCGCGCTTGCCGACCCGCAGGGCCTGCTGGAACAGGTCGTTCAGGAGCCGTCCGGCGGTGTGCAGGTCCTGGGCGCGGGCCAGCGAGTCCTTTATCTGGCCGAGGATCTGCCCCTCGCCGACCACCATCGAGTCGAGCCCGCAGGCCACCGAGAACAGGTGGTGGACGGCCCGGTCCTCGTAGTGCACATAGAGATGGGGAGTGAGCTCCTCCAGGCCGACCCCGCTGTGCTGGGCGAGCAGCGTGGACAGCTCGGCGACACCGGCGTGGAACTTGTCGACGTCGGCGTACAGCTCGATGCGGTTGCAGGTGGCCAGCAGCGCGGCCTCGGCGGCCGGTTCGGCGGCGACCGTGTCCTGGAGCAGCTTGAACTGGGCGTCCGCGTTCAGCGAGGCCCGCTCCAGCACGCTGACCGGGGCGCTGCGGTGGCTCAGCCCGACGACGAGGAGGCTCATGCCGGCATCACGGCGGGTACGTCCCCGTCGGGTCCCTGGTCGGTGGAGGGCTGCTGCTTGCGGGCGGCGACGGGCGGCACGGCACCGGCGTCGCCCATGGCCACCTCGCCCGCCTTGCGCTGCTCGTGGAAGGCGAGGATCTGCAGCTCGATGGAGAGGTCGACCTTGCGCACGTCGACGCCCTCGGGGACGTTCAGCACGGTCGGCGCGAAGTTCAGGATGGAGGTGACACCGGCGGCCACGAGGCGGTCGCAGACCTGCTGGGCGGCGCCGGCGGGGGTCGCGATCACGCCGATGGATACACCGTCGTCCTGGATGATCTTCTCCAGCTCGTCGGTGTGCTGCACCGGGATGCCGGCGACGGGCTTTCCGGCCATCCCCGGGTCGGCGTCGATGAGCGCGGCGACCCGGAAACCGCGGGAGGCGAAGCCGCCGTAGTTGGCGAGCGCGGCGCCGAGGTTACCGATTCCTACGATCACAACCGGCCAGTCCTGGGTCAGGCCGAGTTCGCGGGAGATCTGGTAGACGAGATACTCGACGTCGTAGCCGACGCCCCGCGTCCCGTAGGAGCCGAGGTAGGAGAAGTCCTTGCGCAGCTTCGCGGAGTTGACCCCCGCGGCGGCCGCCAGCTCCTCGGACGAGACCGTGGGCACCGAGCGCTCGGAGAGCGCGGTCAGTGCGCGGAGGTACAACGGAAGCCTGGCGACGGTGGCCTCGGGAATCCCTCGGCTGCGGGTCGCCGGTCGGTGTGCTCGGCCAGTTGCCACGGTGCTCCTGCGGGTAGAGCGGGGCTGTAGGCGGTCATACGTCCCTACATGACCGCCCCGTCGAATGCAGGCTATGTCTTTGTGAACGCGTGCACAAAGATGGTGTCCGATTTGCCCGGCCAACGTGACCGGGGTCACGCGCCCCCGGCGCACGGGACGGGAACCGGCGCGTACACGCCCTCGCTCCTCACTCATCGGGGGCAAAGCCGCACACACTCCTCACGATCAACGCCCCCGAGACCTGGTCGCCATCGATCCTAAGCGACCATACGGACTACTTGTACTGATCGGTCAGTGCCTTGCGCAGCCGTTCCTCGTTCACACGCCAGAAGGTGTGCTGCCGGCCGTCGATCAGCACGACCGGAATCTGTTCCCAGTACTGGTCGTGGAGCCCACGGTCCTCGGTGATGTCCTTCCCCTCCCAGGGGACACCGAGCTCGGCGCAGACCTTCTCGACGACGAGCTGTGCGTCATCACACAGATGGCAGCCGGGTTTGCGGATGAGGGTGACGAGATGGTTCTCGGAGTGCTCAGGGGACTGCGCGGGCTTCCGGCGGAAGAGGGGGCTCATGCCGGCCATTCTCGCGCGCGCGGGCGAACCCCGGGCCCGATGCCCTTTAACGGCACGGTCGCCCAGAGTTCACGGCCCGCGAACCTCTCGACTCCGAAGCATCCGAACAGACTGGCTATGCTCACGGGCATGGCCGCTCTTCGATGGCTCACTCCCCGTAGGCGCTCCGCCACGGCGCGGAGCGTGTTGGCAGGCGAGGCCTCGGCGGAGGCGGCGCGCAAGTCCGCGGAGGCCGCCGAGACCGCAGAGAGAACACGGGAAGCCGCTCCCGGCAGCGGCGCCGCGGAACCGGAGTTCCCGGTGCACGGCGACGAGCGGGCGGCCGCCTTCTTCGACCTCGACAACACCGTGATGCAGGGCGCCGCGATCTTCCACTTCGGCCGGGGCCTGTACAAGCGGAAGTTCTTCGAGACCCGCGACCTCGCCCGCTTCGCCTGGCAGCAGGCATGGTTCCGGCTGGCCGGGTTCGAGGACCCGGAGCACATGCAGGACGCCCGCGACTCCGCGCTGTCGATCGTCAAGGGCCACCGCGTCTCCGAGCTGAAGTCGATCGGCGAGGAGATCTACGACGAGTACATGGCCGAGCGCATCTGGCCCGGCACCCGCGCCCTCGCCCAGGCCCACCTGGACGCCGGGCAGAAGGTCTGGCTGGTCACGGCGGCGCCGGTGGAGATCGCCCAGGTGATCGCCCGCCGCCTGGGCCTGACCGGCGCGCTCGGCACGGTCGCCGAGTCGATCGGCGGCGTCTACACGGGCAAGCTGGTCGGCGAGCCGCTGCACGGCCCCGCGAAGGCGGAGGCGGTACGCGCCCTGGCGGCGGCGGAGGCCCTGGACCTGTCCCGCTGCGCCGCCTACAGCGACTCCCACAACGACATCCCGATGCTGTCCCTGGTCGGACACCCGTACGCCATCAACCCGGACTCAAAGCTGCGCAAGCACGCCCGCGAGCTGGAGTGGCGCCTGCGCGACTACCGCACCGGCCGCAAGGCGGCCAAGGTCGGCATCCCCGCGGCCGCGGGCGTCGGCGCCGTGGCGGGCGGCACCGCGGCGGCCATCGCGCTGCACCGCCGACGCCGCTGATCCGGCCGTCGGCCCAATCGGGATGACGTACCCCCAGCGCGGTCTCTCCAGTCCCCCGAACCCACATCGACCACAACACGCTCTGTAGTCACCCGGAATTCGAACCGTTCCGGTCACCAAGCGATCATTCTGGCGCAGCTGATCGAGCGTCAATCGGGCACAGAAGCGACGTAATCGATGATTTGAGCAACTCGGCGTAGCAGTGCCTGCACGAAGCGTTATTCTCCTCAGACGCATTCCGGTACCCCACCTTCGCTACGACGGGTGAATGGTTCCGTACTGCACGTGATGGAAGCTCTGCCTCTGGGAGTCCCGTGTACCCACACGTCGGGGTTGACGCCTCGGGCCTGGCTACGCTGCGCGCAACGGTCAAATCAGCCCATGACCTGTTGCGCGGCTTCGTCCCCACCGCGTACGCCGTCCCCGCCCTCGCCGCGGCCGCCGCGCCCGCCGGTCCGTGCTACGCACTGGCCGAAGGAAGCGCCGCCGTCGGCAGACGCGCGCGGTCGTCCTCGTCCGGGGCCGCCGCCACCACCCACCGCCGCCCCGCCGCGGACAGCGACAGCGCCCGCATGATGGAGCTGGTCGAGCGGGCCCAGGCCGGCGAGGCCGACGCCTTCGGCCGGCTCTACGACCAGTACAGCGACACCGTGTACCGCTACATCTACTACCGCGTGGGCGGCAAGGCCACCGCCGAGGACCTCACCAGTGAGACCTTTCTGCGGGCCCTGCGGCGCATCGGCACCTTCACCTGGCAGGGGCGTGACTTCGGCGCCTGGCTCGTGACCATCGCCCGCAACCTGGTCGCCGACCACTTCAAGTCCAGCCGCTTCCGCCTCGAGGTCACCACCGGCGAGATGCTCGACGCCAACGAGGTCGAGCGCTCCCCCGAGGACTCCGTCCTCGAGTCGCTCTCCAACGCCGCCCTGCTGGAGGCCGTACGACGGCTCAACCCGCAACAGCAGGAGTGCGTGACCCTGCGCTTCCTCCAGGGCCTCTCGGTCGCCGAGACCGCCCGCGTCATGGGCAAGAACGAGGGCGCCATCAAGACGCTCCAGTACCGGGCCGTGCGGACCCTCGCCCGCCTGCTCCCGGACGACGCCCGCTGAGAGACGCCCACCGAGGGCGC
The DNA here is from genome assembly GCF_055575415.1 of Streptomyces sp. NPDC034099. NCBI lineage: Bacteria > Bacillati > Actinomycetota > Actinomycetes > Kitasatosporales > Streptomycetaceae > Streptomyces > Streptomyces sp. NPDC034099. Next base: position 1,064,930 of record NZ_JBVISR010000001.1, read on the forward strand.
TCACCCTTCGCATTCTCCAAGTCACCATCGGTGAGGGTCTGTTGAGTCCGCGGTCCGAGCACCCACCGTCCGTAACCCAAGTACCGCGCCGCTCGTTGTGCGGGATGCAGGCTCCCTGTGGTCACTCCCTGGCCGACTCCGATCACCCGATCGGATGGATCCGGTCAGGGCGTGCAACCCTCAGGACCCCCTGGGGAGTCGACCGTGATGACGAGAGGAGGTGCCGCCAGTGATCGCGAACGTATCGGCACACCGGCGGGCGAACGCCTTCGCCCAGGCCCTGGAGGAGCAGTCGGACTCCGGGACGGCGGCCGAGCAGTCCGGAGGGCCGGCGACCGCCGGGGCCAGCGCGGAACCGACCGAGCAGGGTCATCTGGTGACCCTCGCCCATGGTCTGGAGACGCTGCCCCGGCCCCAGCTGGACCCCGAGGTCAAGGTCGTCCAGCGGGCCCAGCTCGTGGCCGCCTTCGAGGCCATGCTGCAGGAGGGCACCGCGAGCGGCGGGGCGGCGGACACGTCGGTACCGGAGCAGCGCCGGGCGCGCGGCACCCATCGGGCCGCTCCGCTGAGCAGGTTCCGGCCCCGCTCGCGGCTGGCCAAGGGCCTCACCGCGGGCGGACTGAGCGTGAGCGTGGCCGCCGGAGCCTTCGGCGGAGTCGCCGCCGCCAGTTCGGACGCCCTGCCCGGCGACTCGCTCTACGGCCTCAAGCGCGGCATAGAGGACTTCCGCCTCGGCCTCGCCGACGGCAACGACGAGCGGGGCCGGGCCTACCTGGACCTCGCCTCGACCCGGCTCAGCGAGGCACGCCGGCTGATGGAGCGCGGCCGCAGCGGCCCCCTCGACCACGAGTCCCTCGGCGAGGTCCGCCGCGCCCTGTCCGGCATGCAGCACGACGCCTCCGAGGGCCACCGTCTGCTCAGCGCGGCCTACGCCCTCGACCCGGACTCGCTGGCGCCCATGCAGGCCCTCTCCGCCTTCTCCCAGTCCCACCGGGAGACCTGGGGAGCACTGCGCGAGCGGCTGCCCGTGCAGCTCGGCGACGTCAGTGAGCAGGTGTCGTCGGTGTTCGACGCCATAGACGACGACGTGGCTCCGCTGGAGTCCATGCTGCCCAAGCCGCCCACCGAGGACGACGACAGCGGGGACGGCGGCCGCCCCGGCGGTTCCGGCTCGACGACCACCGACACCCCCGGCTCCGCTCACTCCTCGCCGCCCCGCACCGGGGACGGCGGCACGTCCGAGCGCGGGCGTTCCCAGTCCGGCCGGCCCAGCGAGTCCGCCGACTCCGGCGACGAGAGCGACGGCCTGCTCGGCGGCGGCACCGGCGGCCTGCTCGACCCGCCGAAGGACGACAGCGGCACCGCCTCCCCACCCGCGGGCGGCCACACCCCGCCCACGGAGCCGGACGTCACCCTCCCGCCCCTCCTCCCGGGCCTCCTGCCCGGCCTGGGCATCGAGGCGGAGGACGCGGACTGAGCGGTGGGGCGCCCCGGTACCAGGGGCGCCCCACCATCACGCAGCCCGCGCGTCGCACCTCAGAAGAACACCGACCTCCGCTGCACCAGCAGCTTGTAGAGGGTGTGCTGGAGCCCATCCACACCGCCGGTCTCGCACCGCTTCGCGGGCTTCGACCGGCTGCGCCGGACTCCGTCCGCCGGCTCACCGCACCCCGCCATCACACCCCGCTCCGCCTCAGAAGAACACCGACCTCCGCTGTACCAGCAACTTGTAGAGGGTGTGCTGGATCTGTTCCCTCACCTGGTCGGTCAGGTTGAACATCAGCACGGGGTCCTCGGCCGCCTCCGGCGCGTAGCCGTCCGTCGGGATCGGCTCGCCGAACTGGATCGTCCACTTCGTGGGCAGCGGCACCGCACCCAGCGGTCCGAGCCAGGGGAAGGTCGGCGTGAGCGGGAAGTACGGGAAGCCCAGCAGCCGCGCCAGGGTCTTGGAGTTGCCGATCATCGGGTAGATCTCCTCCGCCCCGACGATCGAGCACGGAACGATCGGCGCACCCTGCCGCAGGGCCGTGGACACGAAGCCGCCCCGCCCGAACCGCTGGAGCTTGTAGCGCTCGCCGAACGGCTTGCCGATGCCCTTGAAGCCCTCCGGCATCACCCCGACCAGCTCGCCCTGCGCCAGCAGCCGTTCGGCGTCCTCCGCGCAGGCCAGGGTGTGGCCCAGCTTGCGTGCCAGCTCGTTGACCACCGGCAGCACGAACACCAGGTCCGCCGCCAGCAGCCGCAGGTGCCGGTCGGCCGGATGGTGGTCGTGCACGGCGACCTGCATCATCAGCCCGTCCAGCGGCAGCGTCCCGGAGTGGTTGGCGACGATCAGCGCACCGCCCTCGGCCGGGATGTTCTCCACGCCCTTCACCTCGACCCGGAAGTACTTCTCGTACATCGGCCGCAGCAGGGACATCAGCACCTGGTCGGTCAGCTCGGCGTCGTAGCCGAAGTCGTCGACCGCGTAGTCCCCGGTGAGCCGGCGGCGCAGGAAGGACAGGCCGGCCGCGACGCGCCGCTCCAGGCCGCCGTCCGCACCGCCGTCCTCCACCGTCGGCGGGGCCGCGGGCGACGCGTCCGGCTCGGAGGCGGTGTCCTCGGCGGCGGTGCCCCGTACGGGCAGCGCCTGCACCTCACCCACCTGCCCCTCGTCGCCCGCCGGTGCCGACTCCGCCGAACCGCCCCTGCGCCGGCTCCCCGCGCCGCGGCTCCCCCGCGACCGGTCGTCGTCGAACGGAATGACCTTGGCGTCCGCCATCGTTGATGCGCTCCTCAGTTGGCGCTCTGCGTCGGGAGGTGACCGCTGCCCCGCAGGGACAGCTCCGCGATCCGGTCGACGGCCCCCGCGAGGGCCTCGGGCGGCAGCAGCCCGGCACCGCGGCCGCGGGCGAAGTCCGCGAACGCCCCGGCCGTCGAGTACTTCGGCCTGAAGCCCAGCGTCTCGCGCATCTGCGTGGTGTCCACCACCCGACCGTGGGTGAGCAGCCGGATCTGCTCGGGGGAGAAGTCCGTCATCCCCAGCGTACGCACGAGCGAGCCCGCCCAGGTGACCGCGGGCAGCAGCAACGGCACCGTGGGGCGGCCGAGGCGCCGCGAGCACTGGGAGAGCAGCAGCACACCGTCACCGGCGATGTTGAACGTCCCGCTGTTCAGCGTGGACCGCCGGGGCTCGTGCGAGCAGAGCCGCAGCACCTCGATCACGTCGTCCTCGTGCACGAACTGCAGCCGCGGGTCGTAGCCGAACACCGTCGGCAGCACCGGCAGTCCGAGGTACGAGGCGAGCGGCGTGTCCGCGGCCGGGCCGAGGATGTTGGCGAACCGCAGCACGGTCACCGACACGTCCGGCCGCCGGCGCGCGAAGCCCCGCACGTACCCCTCGACCTCGACCGCGTCCTTGGCGAAGCCGCCGCTGGGCAGGGACTTGGGCGTGGTGGTCTCGGTGCAGACGGCCGGATCGCGCGGGGCGGACCCATAGACGTTCGTACTGGACTTCACCACCAGCCGCCGTACCGTCGGCGACTTCTGGCAGGCGCCGAGCAGCTGCATGGTGCCGATGACGTTGGTCTCCTTCACCGACGTGCGGCTGCCGCTGCCCAGCGGCGTCCCCGTCACGTCCAGGTGCACGACCGTGTCCGCCCGCGTCTCGGCGAGCACCCGGCCGATGGCCGACTGCCGGATGTCCGCCTGGACGAACTCCGCGCCGCCCAGATGGTGCTCGGGCGCGACGGCGTCCACGCCGATCACCCGCTCCACCTCGGGATCACGCTGGACGCGCCGGACGAACCGCCCGCCCAGCTGCCGGGCCACTCCGGTGACGAGCACGACCTTGCCCAAGATCAGCGCCTTCCTTCCGCCTGCTCCAGCCCTGCTGCGGCCAACTTAGCCGGTAGGTGTTGCCCGGTGATGACCGACGGACGCGGCAGATGACGAAAACACGACTGTGGCCCCCCACCGGATGCGGTGGGGGGCCACAGGACACGCTGACGGCGCAGCGTCGCTTACTTCTTGTTGCGACGCTGAACGCGCGTGCGCTTCAGCAGCTTGCGGTGCTTCTTCTTGGCCATCCGCTTGCGCCGCTTCTTGATAACAGAGCCCACGACTATCCTCGCTCACTTCTCATCACTCGGTTGGTGAGCGCCATGGGCCCACACGACCTACGAGGGGCCAGCCTACCGGTCCGAGCGCTGAGGTTGTAATCGAGGGCCGTCAGGCCGTTTCCACCCCCACGTAGCTCTCGCGGAGGTACTCGTGAACCGCTTGCTCCGGGACACGGAACGACCGTCCCACCCGGATCGCGGGCAGATGACCGCTGTGCACCAACCGGTACACGGTCATCTTGGACACGCGCATCACCGAGGCGACTTCCGCCACGGTAAGGAACTGAACCTCGTTCAGAGGCCTTTCGCCCGTTGCAACCATGACACACCTGAACCTTCCGCACTCGACGGCCACCGGCTTCCCCTTCCGGTGACTCTTCGTCGCTGCGTGCTCACTCCCCAATGTAGGGGCGGGTGATGCGAATGGGGAAGAGGTGCACCCATCGCTTCCCTACCGTGACAGACACGCCCGATTGAGTACGTAGCGGGTAAGCGGTCGGTAGTACTCAGACCGCACAGCGTCATCAAGTGGAACGGCGACGGACACGAACCCCTCGGCCTGACCGACGAAGAGCGCGGGATCGTCCGTATCGGCCGGACCGATGGCCTCGAACCCCAGCTGACCTGCTCCGCAGACCCACCCGTGGTCCCCGATCACCAACTCGGGCAGCGGCCCGCCCCCCTCCGCCGCGGCAGCCAGCGCGGCCCGGACCGGCAGCGGCGAGTGCGTGTGTGCGCCGGGCTCACCACCGGCGCGCCCGGCACCGGGCTCCCGCACCAACGCGACTCCACGGACGTAGTCGAGGAGGTACGTGCGTAGACCGAACCGGGTCGTTATGTCGACAGAGCGACCCTGCGCCGGGGTGAGGACAGCACATCCCGCCGCCGACAGCGCCTCGGCCAAGGCGACGTAGAAACCGAGCAGTCGATGCGGATGCCCGGTGCCGAGCAGCACCGGGGCACGACGCCCGGCGACCGCCGCGAGCCGGTCGGCGAAGGCGTCCAGCGCCGCGAGGGTCCGGTCCGGGTCGATCACGTCCTGACCCGAGGTGTCGCGCGGATCGGCCGAAACCCCGCACCTCTCCGCCATCAGTCCCAGCAGCTCCAGTGGCCCCCAGGCCCGCAACGGATCGATCCCGAGCAGCACCCGGGGATCCCGCGCGGCGAACAACCGGTATCTCCGCAGACTCACCTCCCGTGAGGTCGCCACCGCCCCGGCCAGCCGAACATCAAGAAGATGAGCCCGAAGAGCTCCACGGGTCAGCACACCCCCGATGCTGCCGGGTCTTCCCGCGCGGGGAAGAGGAAACGGAAAAACCTACGCACGGTCGGCGTAACACCCGCCCCCCAGCTGCGGGCAATCGTGCCTCCCCCAGTGCCTGAACGGCCTGGGAGGTACCCCCAGGCGGCACGGGTGGGCGGTGGGGGCATCTCCCGCTCGAGCGAAGCCGGGAGTGGGGGAGGCACCCCGCAACGCCGGGCTGCGCACCCACCCCCGCCCAGCACCATCGCCGGGCAACCAGGAATCCGCCCCCGAGGAACCACCCCTACGCCAACAACCCCCGCAACGGATACACCGCCCGCCGAGCCGCCCACACCGCCTGGTCCAACCGATCCGCAGGGTCGTACCCCGTCTCCCACGAGGCGTACGACACCGGCCACCGCCCATCGGTCATCCGCTGCGGCCCCAGCTGCCGCGTCCGCGCGAACACCTCCTGCCGCCACCCCTCCGGAATCACCGTCTCCGGCTCCACCGGCCGCCCCGCCGCGATCCCCACCAGGTGGGTCCACGACCGCGGCACCACCTCCACCACCGCGTATCCACCCCCGCCGAGCGCCACCCACCGCCCCTCGGCGTACTCGTGCGCGAGGTCATGACACGCCACCTGCACCGCCCGCTGCGCGTCCAGCGACACCGCCAGATGCGCCAGCGGATCCTCGAAGTGCGTATCGGCACCGTGCTGCGTCACCAGCACCTGCGGCCGGAACTCCGCGAGCACCTCCGGCACCACCGCGTGGAACGCCCGCAGCCACCCCGCGTCCCCGGTCCCCGCCGGCAGCGCGACGTTCACGGCCGACCCCTCGGCGCAGTCCGCCCCCGTCTCCTCCGGCCACCCGGTCTGCGGGAACAGCGTCGCCGGATGCTCGTGCAGCGACACCGTCAGCACCCGCGGGTCCTCCCAGAACGCCGCCTGCACCCCGTCCCCGTGATGCACGTCGACGTCCACGTACGCGACCCGCTCGGCCCCCAGCTCCAGCAGCCGCGCGATGGCCAGCGCCGCGTCGTTGTACACGCAGAACCCGGACGCCGCGCCCGGCATGGCGTGGTGCAGCCCGCCCGCGAAGTTCACCGCGTGCAGCGCCTCCCCCCGCCACACCGCCTCCGCCGCCCCCACCGACTGCCCGGCGATCAGCGCGGCCACCTCGTGCATCCCCGCGAAGGCCGGATCGTCGATCGTCCCGAGCCCGTACGACCCGTCCGCCGATCCCGGGTCGGCCGACGCCGCCTTCACCGCGTCGATGTAGTCCTCGCGGTGGACGAGCCGCAGCGTCGACTCCCCGGCCGGTCGCGCCGCGACGACCTCCACCTCCCGGTCGAGCCCGAGGGCACCGACCAGACTCCGGGTCAGGGCGAGCCGGACCGGGTCCATCGGATGCTCCGGTCCAAAGTCATAGCCCGTTACTGCCTCGTCCCACATCAGCTGTGCGCGGCCGCTCATGACCGCCACCGTATCGGTCCGGTCGAGCCTCGAACGACCTGGCGTACACGACCGTCACCAGCACCAACACCATCGGCACGAGCATCGCCCCGCGATAACTCCAGGCGTCCCCCAGCGCCCCCACCAGCGGCGAACCGATCAGGAAACCGACGTAGTTGAACACATTGAGCCGCGCCACCGCGGCGTCGGACGCCCCCGGACGACCGTCCTTCTCCGCCGCCAGCCGCCCCGCCGCCGCGAACGTCTGCGGCACCAGCACACACAGCCCGAGACCCAGCAGTGTGAACCCGAGCATCCCCACCCAGGCCCCCGGCGCCGACGCCACCACGGCGAACCCGCCCGCCGCGACGACCGCCCCGCCCCGCACCACCGCCACGGCGCCGAACCGCCGCACCCCGAAGTCCCCGACGGCCCGCCCCACCAGCGTGGTCACCATGTAGACGTTGTACGGCACGGTGGCCAGCTGCTCCGAACTCCCCAGCACGTCCTGGAGGTACTTGGCGCTCCAGTTGGAGACGGTCGAGTCCCCGATGTACGCGAACGTCATCACCAGGCACAGCGGCAACAGCACCTTGAAGCCGACGCCACCGGCTCCGGTCCCGCCCGCGCCCGTGCCCTCCGCCCCGGCCCGTTCCCCGTCGACGTACCACCGGCTCCCCACCAGCGCGGCCGGCAACAGCAGCACCACGACCGGCAGATACGACACCCACAGCGCCAGGTCCCAGTGCGCGCCCGCCCACGCCAGCGAGGCCCCCAGAATCCCGCCCAGGCTGTACGCCGCGTGGAACCCGAGCATGATGCTGCGCCCGTACGCCCGTTGCAGGCTCACCCCGAGCATGTTCATCGAGGCGTCCAGCGCGCCCACGGCCAGGCCGAAGACGGCCAGGGCGACGGCCAGCACCGCCACCCGGTCCCCCGCCCCGACGCCGAGCAGCGCCAGCAGCACCACCGGCTGGGACCAGCGCAGCAGCCGGCTCGGCCGCACCCGCCGCACCAGGCGCTCGCTCACCACACTCCCGACACCGGCCAGGATCGGCACGGCGGCGAGGAAGGCGGGCAGCAGCGCGTCGGAGACGCCGTACCGGTCCTGGATGGCCGGGATGCGCGTCACCAGCAGCGCGAAGGCGACCCCTTGGGCGAAGAAGCCGAACGCGAGCGAGGCCCTGCCGCGCCGCAGCACATCAGTCATGGCGGCGAGCGTAGGGCCCCGACTTACCCGTGGGTAGATCCAACCAAAGATGAATTCTTCTCAGCTTCCAGGACCGTGTCGCCCAGGTCGGCCGAGTCGGCCTCGCCGACGGCGGATCCGATCATGTGGACCATGGGCCCCGCCCCCAGCGCACCGCTCACCACGAACGCCACGACCATCGTGACGATCATGACGACCGTCCCGAGCCACACCATCGTGTCGACAGGCAGCGTGTAGACCCCCACGACCCGCAGCCCGCACTCGCCGACGAAGGCGACGCCCCACACCGCCGAGAACCGCAGCTCCGCCCGCCTGAACGCCGACGACTCCCGCCGCAGCCTCCCCCAGGCCGCCTCACGGACCGCGTCCCCCTTGACCAGCCACGGCTTGAGCGTCGCCGTCATCATCGGCCGCCCGAGCACCACCGACCCCAGCAGAGCGAACCCCACCAGGCTGGTGATCGCGCTGTCCTTGACGAGCATCAGCCGGGCGTCGCCCGTTCCGAAGCTGAGCAGCAGCCCGGCCAGGTTGGCCAGCAGGATGAGCAGCGGCAGCGCGTTCACCTCCCGCTCCCTCAGCACGCCCCACCCGGTCCGCAGCACCGGCACGACACTGCTCCAGCCCAGCGCCGCGACCGCGCCCAGCCCGAACGCGCCCTTCAGCAGGTAGTACGACCCGACGGGTACTCCCACGTCCAGGAGCAGCGACACGAAGGTCCGAGACTTGCGAGGCTTGGTCATGCATTCAGCTTCGCGGCCGGGCAGGGGCCCGCAGTAGAAACAACCGTCCGGAACAGCGCATGACAAATGTCAGGCGTCAGCCGCGCAGCAGATCCACCAACTCCCCCATGTCACCGAAGAGCCGAGTCGCCCCGACGAGCCTGTCGGCGGGCGTCATCGCGGTGAACCCGTACACGTCCATACCGGCCGCGACTGCGGCCCGCACACCGAGCGGACTGTCCTCGACCACGACACATCGCTCCGGCGCCACTCCCATCCGCTCCGCCGCGTGCAGGAACAGATCCGGCGCCGGCTTCCCCCGCCCCACATCCTGGGAACTGAAGATCCGCTCGTCCTCGAACCACCGGTCCAGCCCGGTCTTCCGGTGCCCCACCCGAATCCGCTCATGACTCCCGGACGAGGCCACGCAGTACGCCACCCCGTCCGCGGCCAGCTTCTCCAGCACCCCGACGGCTCCGGGAACCGGCTCCAGCTCCCGCTCGAAGGCGGCGAACACCCGCCCGTGAAACACGTCGTCGAAGTCCGCGGGCAAACTCCGTCCCGTCCGCTCCAAGACGAGGTCGTGCACGCGGTGCATGGCGGCCCCCATGTAGTCCCGCAGCGAGTCCTCGTAGGACGTCGGGTGCCCCAGCTCGGTGAGATAGCCGGCAAGCAGCCGATTGGAGATCGGCTCACTGTCGACGAGAACACCGTCGTTGTCGAAGATAACCAGGTCGTAGCGCATACAGGGACCCTAAACGCAGAAAACCCCGCACCGTTCCCGGTGCGGGGTTTCCTCGCAATAATTGTTCGGCGGCGTCCTACTCTCCCACAGGGTCCCCCCTGCAGTACCATCGGCGCTGTAAGGCTTAGCTTCCGGGTTCGAAATGTAACCGGGCGTTTCCCCTACGCTATGACCACCGAAACACTATGAAACAGACAACCAACCGGTGACCAACACGGTCTGATTGTTCGTGGTTTCAGAACCAACACAGTGGACGCGAGCAACTGAGGACAAGCCCTCGGCCTATTAGTACCGGTCACCTCCACACCTCACGGTGCTTCCAGATCCGGCCTATCAAC